>CAKSWT010000027.1 GCA_934512135.1 uncultured Oscillospiraceae bacterium | reverse complement strand
CTGCTGATTACGAATCGGCTGCTCTACCAACTGAGCTATACCAGCACGTCTCACAGAGCACGATTATTATATCCATTGGGCTTGGATTTGTCAAGCACTTTTTTGCGGATTTCTTTTTTCTTTTTCTGCGGTGTAAATAGGTATGAACTGTGCAAAACAGGATGAACAGCACCCCATTCGTTAGACAAGTATGACAAAATACTTGTACTAGGAAACGGGGTGTTGTTCAGATGGGCTTTCCTGTTGTTTCTCCGTTATATCAGCGTCCGTCCCCTGCCAGGGCCAGAAATTTCTTGTCTGACTGAATCGCCTGGGTCAGGAACTGACCATCCCGGAACAAGGCATAGGTGGTGACCGGCGCAGGTACACTCTGGGCGGCTTCCCTGTCGGTGATGTGGATGGCCCTGAACGGGATGCCCTGTTCCTCGGCAATCTTCTGCACCCTCGGCACCCAGTAGTATGTGTAGGGGCACTGGTCGGTGTAGTAGAGGACAAAGCCGTTTTCGTCTATCTTGGGGTGCTTGGCACAGTCCTTGAATCTTGGCAGCTCCGGGTTCTCTGCAAGAGGCAGGTACATGAGATTGATTCCGCAGTGGGATATGTCCGCAACCCGGAAGCCTTTATAGGTCAGAAACTTCGGATCGGCTAAAAACTCCCGCTTCCGCCCCTGGGCGCAGAGGATGCAAACGCCCTTCCTGCCCTGTGCCTTGGCGTCCCGGATACACTCCGCCAGCAGGTCGTTCGCGTATCCGTGTCCCTTCATGGAACCGGAGACCCACAGGCAGTTGATGTAGAGCCAGCCGCTTGCCGCAATGGGCACCCATGCGTTTTCTGCCGGGATATATTCGATAAAGCACTTGCCCCGCTCCTCGCTGCGGTAAAAGACAAGCCCCTCATCAAAGCGCTGTTTAAGCCACTCCTTTTTGGTAAGGCTCTGCTTGCCGGACATGGCACAGCAGATGTGCTCCTTGTCGATGTTCTCTTTGGTGATGTGGATGTAGTTCATAGGCCGTCAGCCTTCTTCCCTTTTGATAAAACCACCGTCTGTTCCCTCCTGTATTCAAATGCTCCAACGGTGTCCTCACAAGACACCGTTGCCGCATTCCTGTGTTGCCGTGGGCGCAGGCAATCCTCCCCTGTTTTTCAGGGGAGGATTGCTGTCTACTACGCTCTGCCCAGATATCGATGCAGCATTGCAGCCACCTCGCTCCGCTTGATTCCATCTGTGGGGCGCAGACTACGAGGTGTTCCGTCGCCGCGCAGGATGTCATGCTGCACAGCCCACTTCACTGCATTGACTGCATACTCGCTGACCGCATCCCCGTCTGCGAAGTCGGTCAGCACGCCCGAAGTCTCCGGTTCTCCTGCGTAACGGTAAAGCATTGCCGCAAGCTGCTCACGAGTAACCGGATCCTCCGGCGCAAACTTCCCTTCGCCAATTCCGTTGACCACGCCGCCATTGGCCGCCCAAATGACCGGCTTAGCATACCACGCATCATTCGGAACATCGGAGAACGGGGAAGTGCCGGTTATCTCAGGCTTTCCGGCCCAGTTGTAAAGGACCTGCACCATCTCCGCTCTGGTCAGCGAACCGTCGGGGCGGAAGGTGCCGTCGCCGTCGCCAATCATCAGTCCGTGTTCATAGACAAACATGGTGTCCTCGTAGAACCAGTCCTCCTCGTGCACATCGGTAAAGGGATTTTCGTAGACTTTGGTCCATTGGGCATACAGGGTGATATTTGCGGAGAATACGGTATCCGTTGTGACCTCCGTGCCGCCGCTGGCCTGGGTGTACCAGCCGTCGAAGCGGTAGCCGCTGCGGGAGGCGTCGGGCAGGGAGGTCAGCTTATGATCGGTGGTGGTCATGCTGTCCACAGAGGCCGTGCCGCCGTTGCCGTCAAAGGTGACGGTGTACTCGGTGGGTGCGGGGGGGTCGTCCTTCTCGAAGATGGCCTTGACCTCCACATTGCCCTCCGGCATGGAAAACTTGTTGTCCTCAATGGTCACGTCGCCGCTGATGACCTGCCACTCCTTGAAGTGGTAGCCCTCGCTGGGCGTGGCGGTCAGGGTAATCTCCGTACCGGCCGCAGCGGTGGCGAGAGATGCGGAAGCCGTGCCGCCGCTTTCTGTGGTGATGGTTATGGTATAAGTGGTGGGCTCAAACTGGGCCGTAAGGGTGGTGACGTCCGCCGGAACTTTATCACCGGGCGCATACAGCTTTCCGTCGTTGTCACGCCACATAAAGTAACTGCCTGTATTTCCGTCCGGGCGGGTCAGACCGTCGGAGGCAGGGGCGGTAAATGTGCTGCCGTTTATTACAATGATTTGGATACTGCTCTCATCGCCCAGCTTACCGCCGTCAAGGTCCAGGGTAACGGCTTTCAGCCCGTCAGCGCCCAGCGTGTCAAGGCCCAGAACCTCAAGGACGGGGCGGAATCCTTGGTATGGCTGGGAGAGCGTGTCAGTGCTGCAATTCCAATAGCGGGCCGACATGTTCCCACGGTGTGCACTGACATCCCAATCCTCCATAATATCTTGCCCCCAGGAATCCATTCCTTCCCAGTTTTTGATGTATCCGCTGCCCTTGTCCAGTATCTTATCCCATTCGTTGCTTTGAGGCGTGCCGCGTTCTAAATCATACGCGCCTGTACTAGCGCTTCCCACAGACGGCGCACGCAGCGTATAGTCCACGCC
>CAKSWT010000026.1 GCA_934512135.1 uncultured Oscillospiraceae bacterium | reverse complement strand
TCGACAGCGGCAGTTGTGGCGATAACGTGACGTGGAGCCTGTCTGATGACGGTACGCTGACCATCAGCGGCAAGGGAAGGATGCAGAACTACGAAAGCTACGGTGCGCCGTGGTATGGGTTTTGCTCGCAGGTGAAAACCGTTGTCATTGAAAACGGCGTGACCAGTATCGGGGACTATGCGTTTACTGGCTGCACAAGCCTGACCGGTGTGACGATCCCGGATAGAGTGGTCAGGATCGGCGGGGGGGCATTCTGGGCTACCAGGTTGACCAGCGTGACGATCCCCAGCAGCGTGACCAGCATCGGAAGCGCCGCGTTCGGCATGTGCGGCGTGCTGACCGATATCTACTACGGCGGCTCCGGCGTTGACTGGCTGGCCGCAGGCGGCGCTTATGCCCGCGTACCGGAAAACACCACCGTCCACTTCAAGGAGGAGCTGTACGGCAGGGGCGCATGCGGCGAGAACGTCAACTGGGTCATGACCCTTGACGGCACGCTGACCATCAGCGGCACGGGAGAGATGGCGGACTATAGCGGTTCCGATAACTTCGTACCTTGGATTGCCGCTAAGGAGTACATCCAGTCTGTTGTTATTGAGAGCGGCGTGACCAGCATTGGCGACGGTGCGTTCTACGGCTGCACCGTCCTGACCAGTGTGACCATTCCCGGCAGCGTGACTGATATCGGCGGTGGCGCCTTCGAGGGCTGCATCGGCTTGACCCGTGTGGTGCTTCCCCACGGCGTGACCAGCATCGGAATGTATGCGTTCGATCGATGCTCGGCGCTGACCGATGTGACGATTCCTAACAGCGTGACAATGATCGGTGACGGCGCGTTCTACGGCTGCACCGGCCTGGCGAACGTGACCATCCCCGGCAGTGTGACAACGATCAGTGACGATACATTTGCTTACTGCGATGCACTGAGCAGTGTGACGATCCCCGACAGCGTGACCAGCATCGGTTATGGGGCGTTTTATACTTGCAAGGCGCTGACCAGCGTGACGATCCCCGGCGGCGTCACAAAAATTGGCAACAATGCGTTCTACGGCTGCGATGCGCTGACCGATATCTATTACGGCGGCTATGGCATCGATTGGCTGGCAACAGCCGGGCACAATGATGTACCGGATGGAACCGCCGTCCACTTTAAGGATGACCTGTACGGCAAGGGCGCGTGCGGCGAGAACGTCGATTGGGTCATGACCGCCGATGGCACGCTGACCATCAGCGGCACAGGCGCAATGACTGACTGCGACAGCTTCGGTGATCCCGCACCTTGGAAAATCTGCCGGCAGTACATCAAGTCCGCTGTGATCGGGAGCGGCGTGACCAGTATAGGAAAATATGCGTTCTACTGCTGTGAGGCCCTGACCAGTGTGACGATCCCCAACACGGTGACGGTCATCGGTGGCGGTGCATTCCGCGGCTGCAGCCGCCTGAGCGGTATGACGATCCCTGACACGGTGACCGGCATCGGCAGCTATGCATTCTACAACTGCAGCAGCTTGCCCAGCGTGACGATTCCGGACGGTGTGACAACGATCAGCGAAAGTGCTTTTGAAGGCTGCAACTGCCTGAGCAGCGTGACGATCCCGGACAGTGTGACCAGCATCGGGGAATATGCATTCTACCGCTGCTATAAGCTGACCAGTGTGACGATCCCCAGCAGTGTGGAGAGTATTGGCGGCGGTGCGTTCTCCAGCTGCAGCAGCCTGACCAGCGTGACGCTTCCGACCAGTGTGACCAGAATCAGTGCCGGTATGTTCTACAACTGCTGGGCGCTGAGCAATGTGACGATCCCCAACGGCGTGACCAGCATTGGAGACAGCGCGTTCGGGAATTGTACCGATCTGAGCAGCGTGACCATTCCGGACAGCGTGACGACGATTGGCAGAGATGCGTTCTATTACTGTAGTCTCACCGACGTCTATTACGATGGAACGGCAGAGGACTGGGCAAAGATATTCATCGGGGATGGCAACGAGCCCTTGACCAATGCCACGCTGCACTGCGTTCCGTCCGCCCCGGTGGTCAAGATCGGCAACTCTGCGGCCAGCGGGAAACCGCAGCTGACATGGCGTGCCGTGTACGGGGCGGCGTCCTATCGCATCTATCGTTCCACCGCTAAGGGCTCCGGGTATAGCCTGCTGGGTAAGACCACGGCCACCAGCTATACCAACACGGGGGCGAAAGCCGGTACGACGTACTACTACCGCGTCAAGGCTGTCAACGACGCCGGGTTGAGTCCCTACAGCAACATCGTCAGCGGACAGGTCAAGACCGCGACGCCGAAGCCCGCCGCGCCAGTGGTGCGCATCGGCCATTCCGCCGCCAGCGGGAAGCCTATACTGACATGGAACGCCGTCTCCGGCGCGACCTCCTACAAGGTGTACCGCGCCACCAGCCAGAATGGGACGTATAGCCTGCTGGGCACAGTCACCGCCACCAGCTATACCAACACGGGTGCCAAGGCCGGTGTGACCTATTACTACAAGGTCAAGGCCGTGAACAGTGCGGGCGAAAGCGCATACAGCAACGTGGTCAGCGGACGGGCCACCGTGACAACGCTGACCATGGGACACTCCGCGTCCAGCGGTAAGCCCCAGCTGACGTGGAAGGCTGTCAGCGGTGCGGCGTCCTACAAGGTGTACCGCGCCACGGCCAAAAACGGCGCGTACAGCGTTATCAACACCACCAAGGCGCTGACCTACACCAATACCGGCGCGGCGCTGGGTACGACGTACTACTACAAGGTGGAGGCGCTGAACGCTTCCGGCAAGTCCATGGGCTTCAGTGCCATTGTCGAGGGCAAGGTGGCCCCCGTGCTGGCGGTGGGCTATTCCAGCGTCAGCGGCAAGCCCCAGCTGACATGGAAGGCCGTTCCCGGCGCGACAGAGTATCAGGTGTACCGCTCCACCCAGCAGAACAGCGGGTACAGCAAGATCAATACTACCACCTCCACCTCCTACGTCAACACCGGCGCAAAGGCGGGTACGACGTACTACTACAAGATCGTGGCGGTGAAGGGCACGGCGGCCAGCGATTTCAGCAACATCGTCTCCGCACGACCCGGCAAGTAAACACCGTATAACAGCTATCCCCCGGCGGAGCCGGGGGATAGCTGTTTGTGTGGGAGCCTTGCCGGAAACGTCTGTTGTGCGGGGTGCGGCCTGCTCTCAAAGTTTTGGCTTGCAAAATGGGGAGAAAACTGCTACAATTGTCACAGAATATGGCTCATATAGTCCCGCGGTAACGGTGCGGGACGTTTCTACGGCGCCGCCGACGGCGCTACTATGGGTGTTCTGACAGCGGTCAGAACGCCTTTTATTTTTGCACGGGAGGCATGACGCATGACACAGGTATTACGGGGCAATATCGTCCACGCGCCGAAAATGGGGGAGCTGTCCATTCTGGAGCGGGGCTACATGGTGCTGGAGGATGGCGTGATCCGGGGCATCTACCCGGTGCTGCCGGAGGAGCTGGCGCAGGCGGAGCTGCGGGACTACGGCGACCGGCTGCTGATGCAGTCCTTCGCGGACATGCACCTCCACGCGCCCCAGTATCCCATGCTGGGTATGGGCATGGATCTGCAGCTGCTGGACTGGCTGAACACCTACACGTTCCCCACGGAGGCCCGGTTCGCCGACACGGACTATGCCCGCCGGGTGTACCGGCGGCTGGCCACCGACCTCATCACCAGCGGCACCACGCGGGTGTGCATGTTCTCCTCGCTCCACACGGAGGCTACATGGATCCTGATGGACGAGCTGGAGCGGGCCGGCGTCACCGGCTATGTGGGCAAGGTGAACATGGATCGCAACGGCCTGCCCGGCGTTTTGCAGGAGACCACGGAGGAGTC
>CAKSWT010000025.1 GCA_934512135.1 uncultured Oscillospiraceae bacterium | reverse complement strand
GGCTTGCCGGGCTCCACATCCGCGCCGGGCACAGAGCCGGGATGCTCCGAGGGGCGGCAGGTGGGCGGGCAGGGCTTGATTGCCGGAGCCTGACCAAACTCTCCCGGAGGGGGTCCGGGGGGTATGGCGTTTACCTTTTCGGGCTTGTTGACGGCACCAGCCAGGGTGGGCATACCGTAGGCAGGGGCCTTTGCAATAATTGTCCTCATAACGAATCCTCCTCGATTTAGCTGATGCTGATATACTGAGATCCAACCATATTCCTTCGGCCGTCAAAGGTGCAGAAGTAGTCCTCTACCAGGTCTCCAATCAGCGCTTTCGCCTTGGCCTCATCTCTGGGGCCCGGCTTATCCCACATGCGGGCGTGGAAGAAGTAGGTGGCGCTGAAGGTGGTGCCGTCGGCTTTCTCGTAAATCTCCGCATCGGGGATGGGTAGGGGTGTGCCGTCCTCGGCGTGGTTGAACATGGGCTTCTCACCGGGTTTCAGTCCAGCGGGGCCAAACTCCTTGCCACAGCAGGCGAAGCGGCCCACTACGGCAACATTATTCAGCTGGAGGAACAGCTTCAAAATTTCCAAAGTGGCAGTACACTCGTCAGATCCGTAGAAGCCTCCGCCGTAGGTGGTAAATACCACGCCCAAGGGCTTGAACTGGTCCTGATAGATGGCACCGGGATAGGGGCCACGGTTGCCGGAACGACGCCACTGGAGTTCCTTGGGAACCGGCTTTTCCACGTCCTGGGGCGGTGGGCCGCCTGCAGGCATGGAGAACTCTTTCGCGCCGCCCTCTACCGTGGCGGCAGTCTGCTCCTCCAGGCCGCTGTGAGCACCAAGGCTAAACAGCTTGCTGACAATCTTCAGCGGGTAGCCTGCCACAATAGGGCTGCCTAGGCAGATTACGTCATAGTCGTCGAAATACACCTGAGGCTGGACCTCCTCCAGGTCCATTTTATTTGTCAGCCGCAGCATGGTCACTTCCCACTTGTATTCCTCAAAGGTTTCTTTAAACCACCGGGCAATCTTCTCCGTGTTTTTGGTCATGGTCGCGTAGAGAATCAGCGCACGTCTTTGTTTTACCATAGAAAAGCTCCTTTCAACTGGGGCAAGGAGATACGCCCTTGCCCCAGTCTCATTATCTGTTTACAAAGCGGTCATAGGCATCCTGCTTAATCTGGATGCAGCTGGCAATATCCATGGATTCAATCGTGGAAACGAAGGTATCCCATTCGGCGTTCACATCGGCTGCGCCGGTCATAAAGGAGACTGCCATGTTGTCAATGTAGGTATCGATATCGCTGTAGACGGCATTATAAGCACTGTTCTCATCACTGGTCAGATCACCGTGATACTGCTGAGAGTTATTCCGGTTGCTGTTCCAGATATCCGTTGCACTAGCCTGCGCCTCGGTATCATAGATGCTGTCATAGTAGCGGGTATCCAAGGTGTAGGGGGCACACCAGTTCAGATAGATGGCCTCGGCAATAAAGGAGCCCATACCCTCAGGGTTGTTCGTAACCAGCTCGGTCAGTTTGGGATTACCGTCGGTGTCGTACTCAAAGCCTTCGCCTTCGATGCCGAAGTTGCAGGCAATGGATCCCTCCTCGGTAAAGAACCAGTTGACAAAGCCCAAAACGTTTGCCATGCGTTCCTCGGAAACACCGGTGGTCACGTTCCACTTGTTAGAGAGAGGATCGCTGTTGGGGGTGTTGCCCATAGTAATCGTATCGCCACTGTTTACAGTCACATCAGCCATGGGTACGGCCTCCCAGTCGGGATCGGAGGCGGATTCGGCGCTGCTGGAAGAGAAAATATCAACACCGGTCATAAAGACACCAGCGGTGCCATCCTGCATCTGGGCATCGTAGGAGATGCCGGCACCTTGGACATTGTTCAGGAAGTCTTTGGAGAGCAGCCCCTCAGCGTACCACTTGGAAATCAACTGACAGTACTGCTTGAAGGAATCCTCCAGATAGGCAAACTTAATGGTACCGTCCTCCACGTAATAGCCGTTCTGGGTCATGCCGAAGCCGGAGCACAGGAAGTCGTTGTCCAGGAAGCCGGTGGAGTACATGAGCAGAGGCTCGGGGCAGTTGTAGTCATTTTTGAATACGGTGAGTACATTATAGAGCTCGTCATAGGTGGTGGGGATATCCAGCCCGGACTTATCCAGCCAGTCCTTGCGGATGCCGAAGCCCTGGGGACGACCACCGGTGGCACGGCCTGCAATATCTGCAATGGCACCGGAATCGGTGGTCAGGAGCTTGCGGACTTCCTCATCGCTCTGGAGGAAGTTATAGTAGTCGGGCATATACTCGGCCAGATAGTCAGAAAGGTCAATGACGATTTCGTCCTCGATGGCGGCATCAGCGCTGCCGTAAGCTCTGGTTGCGCCCACAATGATGTCATAGTCACCGGTCGTGCCGCCAGCACACATCAGCTGGAACTGCTCGGCCTCCACGGCTGCAGAAACGGTAGTAGTAACCATCTTGATTCCGGTGGCCTCAGCGGCTGCCCGATAGGCGGCAGACTCAGATACGTCCTCCATGTAGGGGGCTACATGAGGCGGAAGGGAAACCCAAACGGTAACCTGTTCGCTGCCATCCGTGACCAAAGGATACGACAGACTGGGCTGAGGGGCTTCACCTACCGGTTCGGCGGAGGCTTCTTCGACGTCTGGCTTGGACGCTTCCTCATGGGTAGGCTCGGGTTCCACTGCAGGTTCTGCTTCCGTGACGTCTGCAAGGGCGGAGGCAGAATCGGTCTCATTGGGAATTGAGGAGGTGCTGATTCCTCCACAGCCTGCGAATGCGGTCAGAAGCATAGCTGCCACAAGTAGAATCGCGAATAACTTTTTCATGATAATCCTCCTGATCTAGTATTTATTGAGTCCCGTTGTGGGTTCTCGACATTATAGCGCCATGGCCGCAGCGTAGGCGGTGAGGGTGCATTCCTGAATACTACCGGGGGTGACATTGTCGCCGATTACGTATATCTCCGGGGCGCAGCCTGCAAAGGCCGCGGCGGCCTCCCGGCAGGGAACACGTCCGCCGGATACCACCACGCTGTCGCAGGGAAATTCGCGAAGCTCGTAGGCGGGAATGATATCCGGCTCCGGCGCCTCCGGGGGATGGGGAAACCCACCGGCAGGCTTTATCTGGGCCTCTGCCAGCAGCTTCTGGGTATCGGGATATTCCGGATACAGGAAGCCGGGGATTTTCTCCACCGCCGGAGCGGGCTTTCGGAGCATCTTCCCCACAGTCTGGAAGGTGAGCTTTTTCCGGACGGCGTTGGTCTGCACCCGGGCGGTGACAGCCGTGGGGGCAATGGACTCCGTGGCGGCGAATTCCACCACCGTGAGATTCTTTTCGTTCACATAGGCCTGTTTTTCGCCATAAATGCAGTGGGTGTTGTCCGTATAGACCTGCTGGCTTCTGGTCAGCAGCGTCACCTGATGGCCGCAGCGAGCTAGATACAGGGCGGTCTCGCAGCCGGATGGGCCGCCGCCGACCACCACCACCCGGTGACCCAGCTGATCCTCGTGACCGAACACCTGATCCACGGAAAACAGCGCCGGATCATCGGCTCCGGGGATGGGCAGGGTCTTTGGCCTGGAGCCCATGGCGCATACGATGGCATCATAGCCCTTGGATTTCAGCAGCTCCGGTGTTGCCTCTACACCCAAGTGGAGTTCCGCGCCGCAGGTCTCCGCCTGATGCACCAGCCATTTGAGGTAGTCCCGGAGATTCCACTTGAAGTCGCAGTATTTTGCGAATTTCGCCTGCCCCCCTAGCTCTGTATCCTTTTCGTAGAGCTCTACCTGATGCCCCCGCTGTACCGCCGCCATGGCCGCACGGATTCCGGAGGCACCGCCGCCGATGATGGCCACCCGCTTGGGTGCTCCGGCAGGGGGGAACAGATCGGGAAACTTCAGCAGGCTGTACTCCGGGTTCACCGCGCAGGAGGGGAAATCGCACTTTCCCATACACCGGAGACAGGGAGTCACGTCCTCGGGGTGGCCTGCCTTCAGCTTGTCCGCCAGATGAAGATCGGCGATATAGGCTCTGGCCATGGCGATGAGATCGGTCTTGCCCTGGGCCAAGAACTGCTCCATGGTCTCTGGATCCCCAAAGCCGCCCACGGGTGCCACCAGAGCCTTGATGCCCCGTTTCTTGAAGGCTTCGGCAAATTGCAGGTTATAGGGACTTTCCTTGGTGGAGTTGAAGCCCGTCACATGGGTGTAGGAGCCGTCCCAGCCCCGGATCTGGAAGATGTCCACCAGTCCTTCGCAGAGCTGACAGAAGTCCAGCCAGTATGCAAGATCATAGCCGGGTTCTTCGGTGGTGGCGGAGGTCTGAATTTCAATGAGGAAATCCCTGCCGCAGGCCTCCTTGACCCGTCGGAAAATCTCCAGCGGGAGCCGGGCGCGTTCATCCAGGGTGCTGCCGCCCCACTGATCTGTCCGCTGGTTCAACACCGGATCAATGGCGTTTGCCAGAATGGAGGCCCGGTAGCTCATGTAGAAGGTGGCGCCGTCAAAGCCCAGTTTTTTCAGCTCCCTGCACTGATAGACAAAATCCTCGATCATGCCCTCAATGCGCCGGGTGGAAATGGCGGGCTTGTTCTTGAAGTTAGGGTTGTAGTCTCCCTGAAAATCGAAGTCCCAGCTGGGCAGTTCGCAGATGGACAGCTCCTGGGGCTCCACATTCATCAGGGATGCCATACAGAGGGTATCCTCCTGATGGACTGCCTCCACCAGCCTCCGGAACCCCTCCTGAATGTCCGGGTCGTCCATGAAGACATTGGACATGACGCTGCGCTTTCCCTCACAGTCCGGCCAGGTGCCCACGGTGACACAGACCAGGGCTGCGCCATTTTTTGCCATGGCCACATAGTATGCCGTGGAGCGCTCGAACTGGCTGGGGGTGCCGTCCAGTCCGCCGCCGCTTTTGGTGTGGGTCAGTCGGCTTTTCAGTTGCCGGCCTCCAACGGAAATGGGAGAAAAGATGTGTGAAAAGTCCATAGGTTCACCCCGTATCGTGATTTTATTACGTTGTAATTATCTTCATTATAGAAATGAAGGGCAGAAAGCGCAATTTGTATTATGGTGGATGTGCTTTGCAATTTGGCGAAGAAATTTGGAAAAGTAATTTTTGACGAAAATCATTGCTTTTGCAATTTGGATGAGCTATACTGAAAATACGAGAAATTTCAATGGGAATGGGGTGTTTTAGTGTATATTTTTGAAAACCATCCAAAAAAGGAGGAGGAATTCCGCTGGATTGAACGGTCTTTGCGAATTGGCGACTACTTTGATGTGCTTCTGCATAACAAGATGGGGCCTGCCCGGGATGCGGTGGAAAAGCTCCGGCTTTTCGGCATCGACCTGCAGGATCAAATGACCTATATTCTGGTGCAGTTCGACAACGGAATCCAGTGGACAGCGGATCTGCTCCTTCAGGAGAGGCCCAATTTCCTCCTGCAAATGATCCACTCCATTTTCCGCGAATTCCGAAAGCATCTGTTTACCTCCGACGGCTGCCTCTACGGGCTTCTGATCTTTGACCCGCCCCTCCAGGGGGAATGGTTCTACTGGCAGATGAATAGCTGCTGTCAGCGGCTGATGGAGGCTGATCCCACAGTGCACGTCCTCATCAGTAGGGATGAGGAGGGTTGCCAGGGCATCTTTCATGCGGCGAATTCCCTCCGTCACGGTCTGGATTTTCTCCGGTTTTTCCAAGAATCACCCCAAATCTACTTTCTGGATCTGAAGCAGCAGACCGCCCTGGGGGACAATGACTCGGTCAACGACTACCGACGGCTGTCTGCGGCACTGGGGGAACAGCTGGGAAGCCCGGACTTTCAGGTGGAGCAGTCTGTCCGAGAAATTGTGCAAACCCTCCGCCGGAACGCCTCCTTTTCCATTGAGTCCCTCCACCGCCAGATGCAGAGCTTCAGCCTGATTCTCCTGGATCGTCTGACGGGAGAGGCTGTGATTGATGACAGCTTCCTCCAGAAGGAGCAGATTCCCGGACGGATCATGGGGGGCGACAGCGAAAGCGCCTACACGGCCAACCTGACGGAGATTCTGACCCAGCTCCATGAGCGCCGTCGGGAGTTGAATCAGGCCTTCAACACGAGACGCCTCCGGGCAGTACACCTCTATGTGGAGGAGCACATCGGGGATATGGAGCTGTCTGTATCCCAGATCGCCGAGGATATGGGCGTGAACCGGAGCCAGCTGACGGCGGAGTTCCGGGCCTATTACGGCCTGTCCCTGTTGGAATTCATTCAGAGCAAGCGGTTGGAGCGGGCAAGACTGCTGATTGAGTCCCATCCCTCCCAGGGCCTGGAGCAGATTTCCCGGGAGGCGGGCTACTGCACCCTGTCCACCATGTATCGGGCATTTCAAAAAACCTGCCTGGGTACCCCGGCCCAGTACCGCCGAAACTGTCAGACCAAGAACGTCGGCATGGGAAACTGAGCACCCACAAGCATCCAACCGGAAATTATGCAAACCTACCGCGACCCTAAAATGGAGCTGCCTAAAATGAGACAGCTCCGTCTACTCTCAGATAGCCAACACTGGAGTTCCAACTGCGGTCCCCTGGTTCGACAAATCAAAATACTGCCTCGCTGAGGACGGCAAAGATGACCTCCTGCGAAACCATTGTTATAACTTGTAGGCTTTGCGAGGCCATGCGCTTCGGAGATTACCATTTTTCGTTTGTGCCAAGAGCATAAAATACGCCCGACAGCCATGTGTGCTGCCGGGCTATAACATCACTACAGTTTACGCTTACATTATTATGCTATCGGATGTACATTCCTTACGGATTGTTCACTATCGCTTTTTCTCATTCCTGAACCAGCTTGTGCTGATGCTGGATGACATGAACATTACAAGTAAGAGCTTCCTTGCGAAGCATGGAATTTTCAATATGCTGAACACCGCGAGTACCAGGTCTGAACTACAGGAGCAGTTCGAAGCATTTGTCCATGCGGCACGTATGGAAGCTCAAAAACGATCCGTTCATAATTCAGCAGCCAAAAGCAGTCAGGGGAATGAAATTCTGGCGTTTATTGACGATAATCTATGCGACAGCACATTGGATGTCTCCATGCTCTCGCGGATTTTCAATATGAGCCAGGCGCTCGTCTCTGCATCGTTCAAAAAGCAGCACGGAATCTCTCCGTCGGACTATATTCGCCGTTCTCGCATCGAACTGGTCAAGCACGATCTGGAAACTACAGAGATGACCTTGCAGGAAATAAGCAGTCATACCGGTTTTGCCAGCATTTCAACGATGCAGCGAGTTTTCCGCAAGGCGGTGGGAATGCCTCCGGGACAGTACAGGCTACAGTGCCGTATAGAACAAAATCCATAGAAACCATTACCAAAAGAAAACCTGCGGGAGAATCTCTAAAGTGTTCTCCCGCAGGTTTTCAATACCCAATAAATCTCTTAATCCAGCAGACCTTTTAAATCCTGCTGCCGGCGGTGTATCCGGTGAAAGTTGCGTTTTGTATATCAAAGGAGGGCTGCATGACATGTGTCTTGCTAGCACCCATTCTGCCATTCATGGGGTTCGAGGAACGGCAGCAGTCTCCCGCCACATAAAATTCCTCCGCGACAGCTGCAAACTGTGCACAAGCGTCAAGCCGCGGCGTCCGCCCGGCTGAGACAACCACGTCGTCAAAGGGAATTGTCCTTGTGCCATCCGGGCCAGCACATAGAACCTGACCAGGACGAATCTCTGTAACTGTAGTCTCACAGACAATATGGGGATTGTCGATTTTACGTGCCTTGACAATATCGGATTTGTCGTGAGAGTCCGCACCAAAGCCCACACCCCGCTGCCGCGTAATAACTGTGACCTGATGGCCGGAAGATGCCAGATACAGCGCCACATCCATACCGATGGAACCGCCACCGCAGACTACGACGTTAGTTCCCAGACGATTGCTGTTCCCGAACACATCCGTAGGCTGCCAGACGAAGGTACTGTCGCCGCCCGGCACATTTAGCTGCTTTCCATCGGAGCCGCAGGCTGCAACGACCGCATCGTATCCCTGTATGATTTCAGGCACAGCCTCGGTTCCCAGCCGGATGTCCACACAACTGCGCTGAAGTTCCTGAATTAAATAATCCATAAACGACTTCAGCTGCCACTTTCCGGGCAGATAGTCACTATGGCGCAGTTGGCCTCCCAGGCGGCCCTCTCGTTCAAACAGCGTCACCTGATGACCACGCCGTGCTGCGGCAATGGCAGCCTCCATCCCAGCCGGGCCGCCACCGATCACAGCAACGCGCTTGACTTGTACAGGAGCATCAAACAGCGTATCCCAGATATGGCTCAGCCCGTGGCGCGGGTTGACTGAGCACATGGCACCATGACACTTCCCGCATCCGATACAGGGGCGAATACGTTCACCCTTGTTTGACCGGAGCTTTTTTACATATTCTGGCTCCGCAATCAATGGCGTGGCCAGCCCGATCATGTCGCAGCTGCCTTCGGCAAGATATCGCTCATTGTCGTCCACATCATGGAAATCAATACTGGGACAAACAATGGCCTGGATCCCGGCATGCTTCAGCGCTTTCGCATATCCCAAAGTAACAGGCTCAGACTTGGGGGTCAGATGTGTAATGCCGGCACGATCCATGATACCCATGCCAATCTGATGGATATCCACAAATCCTTCCCAGTGTCGACACATTTGTACATAGTCTTCCACTGTATACCCGCCGGGGAGTCCTTCTTGACCAGCCAGATTTGTGGCTATCAGGAAATCCTCGCCGCAGGCTTTTTTGATGCCCTGGAAAAGCTCATCGCAAAGGCGCATACGATTTTCCAGGCTGCCGCCGTATGCATCCGTGCGCTGATTCAGGACAGGAGACAGTGCGGAGCAGAAAATGGAGCCCCCATGTCCCATGTACAAGTGAATTCCATCGAACCCCATGTTCTTGAAAAACACCGCATGCTGGATCAGCATGTCCACTGTCTCATGCAGCTGCTGGACTGTGGCCTCCGGCTTATCGTCCATATCCCAGGGGCCGAACCGCGCCAATCCGGGAATGAAATAGGTGCGATCCCGGATCTCAGAAATGCGGAAGTGCATCGGAAGAGAATTATGCAGCGATGCCAACAGCAGGGAGCCTTCTGCATGGACGCGGTGTACCGTTCGCTGCACCACGTTTTGTACCATAGTGTTCTCCAGGTGGTATTCATTTGTGGCTGCGGTAGTTCCGGCACACTCCGGGAAAAAACCTCCCTCGATCACCAGTATGGCTGCGTTCTTTGCCATGTCCGTGATCCAGCGCACAGTGCTCTCCGCCGGTGCGTGCTCTGCTCCCTGCAGTTCGCCCGACACGCATTTGGTCAGCATGATTCGATTTTTAAGAAAATGGTTCTGAACGCGAAGCGGCGACAGAATGTGTGAATAGTTTGTTGACATGAAGTTTACCCCCTCACATGATATAGATGCCCTGCCGCCAACGGTCAGACTGCCATGGGCGGCAGGACAATTATTTGGTCAGGATCAGAAATCGTCCAGGGCGTTTTGCCACAGGGCAACACAATCATTCAAGCCCATGTTCTCAAGGCTGCTGCAATATTCGGCCCAGACGGTATCATCGTTGATATCTGCGCTGCCGAGTATAAATTTGGGAATCATCTCAGAGGCGTAGGTAGCAATGTCAGAGGCCATAGCTGCTTCGTCTGATGCTGCATCCGTATCTAGTGTCAGTGCTTCAGGCAGATTCCAGGAACCGTCAGCAACTGCCGTCCAAATATCCCATGCCTCCAATTGCTTGTCTGTCATGGTGAAGTCCAGGCGGTGCCGCAATGCCAGCCCCGCAAAGATTGAGTAGGCACAGTCTTTGCGCATATACTCATTGACAGAGACACCAAGATCGTTGTTCAGGATGCTGTCGCTGATTGTGATGGAGCCATCATCCTCGACGGTGTAATCCTGATTCTCAATCCCGTAGTTATAGCGAAGGATTCCGTCTTTTGTATACCAGTAATCCAGCCACTGCAATGCCAGCTCTACTTCGTCGCAGGCGGTAGTAATTGCAATGTTGATTGAATCATGATTGACAACGGAAGCGCAGTAACTGACGTCGCCCTCATTGTCTGCGGGACCTACCAGCGCAGAGGATTCAAAGCCATCCTCCATCTCCATGGAATCCAGCGTGGTGAAGCCGTTGGTGGCAGACGCCCAGATGCCAATCTGGTTGTTCAGCATCTGTTCATTAAAGTTGTCACTGTTGGACCGTGATGTGGCGTTGGACATAAAATCTGGGTTGATCAGTCCCTCATTGAAATAGCGGTTCATTTCCTCCAGATAGTTGCGATAATCATCGGTGGCAAGTGAGCAGTAAACAGTACCATCAATATGATAGTAGGGCAAACTGTTTCCGGTACAGTCAAAGTATGGAATCGTAAATCCGCCGTAATTCAAAACGTAACACTCGGCGGAGAAGAACAGCGCATCAGAACAGTTGTATTCGGATTTAAACGCCTTGAGTACGTCATAAAACTGCTCCCAGGTATACGGAGTAGTCAGGTTCAATTCATCCAGCCAATCCTGACGGATGCAGATACCCTGATCCATTTCAAATTCATCGTAGAACTCGTGGATATCCAGATACCTTCCGTTGTAGGTGACGTCCTCGGTCATACCTGCGTTATTTACCGCCTGAAGGTAATGGGGCGCAAACTCTTCCATATAGTCTGTAAGATCTATGGAGATTTCTTGCTCAGTAGCTGCGGCGGCACCACCGGAAAAGCTCAGATCCAGGCCCTTAATCATATCCGGGTAAGCGCCAGTGGCCAACATCAGATTTAATTCTTCACCATATGTGAAAAAAGACGCATAGGTGAAATCTATGTGGACATTGCTCAGAGCCTCCAGTTCCTGCATATATGCATAATCGTTGTAGTCCGTATATCCAAGGGACGCCATGGGGCCCATCAGGTTGACCTCACTCGTGAACATGGTCAAGGTTGTCAGATTTTCTGCCAGAGGCAAGGTCGGATTCTCCGAAAGTTTCGGTGTTTCTTCAAGTGGTTCAGTTGACGAAATATCAGGTTCGGTCACAGGTTCAGCTTCCGGCGTTTCCTCTGCCGGTTCAGCGGATACAACTGTTGGCTCGGAGACAGATGCGGCCTCTGATTCGGAGTTCCCGCAGCCAGCAAGCAAGCTCAGCAGCAAAAGACTGGCCAGCAGCAGACTTCCAATTCCTTTGGATTTCATGAATGATTCCTCCTTGTTTTTGATGATATAAATATTATATCGGAGGATAGGTATTCGGATAGGGTCTATGTTTGATAATAGTGGGGGAAATTATTGCGCTTTTTTTGCATTTCTGCTAAAGTAGCATTGAGGTGAACAATATGGGCGACATGTATCAGTTAACACAGGAACTGGCTTCCGTCAAGCTGCAGCTTCAGCGGACGCTGCTGGAAAAATCCATAATAACGCACCAGAGTAAGCCAATCCCAATTCGCTCACTGGCAGAGCAATTATATATGGAGCAGGACTCTCCTTATATGCTCATGGCATTGCTGTCCGCCCGGCCAGATCCCACAAAGCGGCTAACTGCCACCCCTCTGGACAAGCAGGGTGTAACCTATTATCAACAGCACGACCTTGAAACGGTGGCCTCAGTTTTGGAGGGGGAGCTTAAAGACTACATGTCCGTGATCTGCTTCCGGGCCGAGTCAGACGTTGGAGCAATAATGCGTCCCAAAAGCAGCACGGTCTCAGATGCCAGCATCCTGTGCGGAGACTTGGTAAAGCGGCTTTGCTGCGATATGACGGATATACTGTCTGTGTTGGATATGCATTTGGGATTTGCCAACAGGATCTCCATCAGCAGCGTACAAGTTGGTCGCATTGATTTGTATCAGCTCTATACAGAGGCTTGTCAAGCCAGAGACTATACCCCAAACAATACGCTTCTGGTCAGTGATTATAATAGTATTTGTCAAAAATTCCGATCTATTTCAGAACAACGCTTGCATACAATTGAGCGCAGTTTCCTGGATTATCTTACTCAGCTAAACTTCATTGAAGCGGAGACCTCACTCAGTGAATTTGTAAGGCTCCATATGCAGCAGGGAACCACCTTGAAACGTTTGATTGCCCTGGTAAATCACCAATTTCATCTGGTTGTTATATGGAGCGAGCTGCAATTCGATCCGGTCCGGATGCCGAACCTCTCCCTGCAGAGGTTAGAACATGCCGTCAGCGCAATATCGCAGGTGAATTCTTTTGAGGAGCTGACAAAGCAGCTTCATGGGTCATTTCAGACCATTGCGGAACTGTTTTCGGTAGAACTCACAGAAAAGCAGGGGACAGGCGTCCGCATAATGCGCTTCATTGAAGCAAACTGCCGAAACCAAAGCCTCAGCGCAACCAATATAGCAGAGCATTTTCAGATATCGCCATCCTATCTGTCCCGGCTGATTCGGCAGGAGTGTGGCATGACATTCAATGCGTGTGTCTGCAAGCTTCGCTTGGAGATGGCTTGCGAACTGCTTCTGCATACGCATCTGACGATTCAACAGGTCTCAGCGCAGACAGGCTTTGGTGGACGACACTATTTTTCTCGCGTTTTCCGTAAAGAGATGGGCTGCACACCATCAGAGTATCGAGCGCAAGCGTGTGCTCCGCCGTGAATAGGAGTCAAGTTCTGAACCGTCTGATTGGACTGGTAGAGACTTGACTTCTGTTTTTTGTTGCCAAATCAATGATTCTCGTTATTTGCTATCTTCGTTTACAATGACTGGAACTACATCGACGCTTATGTCACTCATTTCGATGCTGACGGAGTGATGCTGAACTTCAGCAGTGCTGTATTCATTTTTCTGCGCAAGTACATCTTGTAGCTCAGTTAAAACATCAGATGAATTTGTATCTGCTGAATAGGATGTCACAACAATGATGTCTACGTCACGTTTTTTGTCACCTGAGACTGGTCTTATTGATGTGTGCTTGGCATAGGATCCAGATAAAAAAGTGTCAACATGAACTTTTTTGTAGTCTTTGTGATTCTATAATGGTCCCATAATTTCAGACCACAGCTCGAAAAATTATCGTGAACATGGTAAAATACAGCAAGAAAGTGAAAA
>CAKSWT010000024.1 GCA_934512135.1 uncultured Oscillospiraceae bacterium | reverse complement strand
ATAGCTCAGCTGGGAGAGCGCTTGAATGGCATTCAAGAGGTCAGCGGTTCGATCCCGCTTATCTCCACCATGTGAAAGACCTGAAATCGTAGGATTTCGGGTCTTTTTGTGCGTTTTGCGAACTTTTTAGGTAACTTTGCAGAGCGTAGATGGAAGCAGAATTCCAGTTGACCAGAATTTTGACCAGAATAGCCCTGGCACGCTATGTACCTATTTGACCGAAAACGTCTCACTGAACTTCTGCGTAGCGGACTGTCGGACAGATTCCTGCACATGGAGATAATGCTGGGTCATGTCGATATCCGTATGGCCCACAATGCTCTGAATCGTGGACAGATCCACTCCCAGCGCCTGCATCTGGCTCACATAGGTGTGGCGGCAGGAATGCGGCGTCAGCACCCGAACATTGGGGATGCGATCCAGATATGCCTTGAAGGTATTGCGGAAATACGAGGGGTTGCAGGGCTGCCCTGCCTTCCCCACCTCCCAGATAAACCGGCGGGTGGTATTCCGGAGCTGCACGGCGCAGTACCGGACGTTCTCCGGAACCGGCACATCCCGGATGCTGTCTCTGGACTTGGGCATTCCGATATGGGGCGTGCCCTTGACCAGATTCACCGCCTGACGGATGTAGATGTAGGAGCCGTCCGGCGTGATGTGCCGGGGTTCCAGCGCAAGAATCTCCTGCATCCGCATCCCGGTTGCCAGCATCAATCGGATGCTCCAGCCCATTCGGTCATCGGGCAGCTGCTTCATGAGCAGTGTCACCTCATCGGCGGTAAACGCATCCTTGGGGCGTTTCAGCCCGGTGGACTTCATTTTTTCCGCAAAGCGCACCGGATTTTTACGGATCAGGTCGTTGGCCTCCGCCTTGTTCATGATCTGATAGAGCATCCCCCGGCACTTGGCAAGGGTGGAATCGGACTTGCCATCCCTTCGGAGCTGCTGCAAGAACTGCTCCACATCCACCGGCTTGATGTCCATAATTGCCTTGTTGCGGAACGCCTGATTTAGGATGTTCAGACTGTAACGGTAGCTTTCGCGGGTGGTGGGCGAGATGCTTGTAAGGTGTCCCGTATACCACTGCTCTGACCAGACCTCAAAGGTCAGCTTAGCATCCAACTTTAACCCGGCATCCAGCGCTGTGCGGTATTCCTGCACCTTCTGCTTGACTTCCTTCTGAGTTTTGCCGTAAAAGCTCTTGTATTTGCGTTTCCCGTTGGGAAAATATCCATCCATAATGGTGCATTCCCATCTGCCGTCTGTGCGGCGGCGCAGGGAGCCTTCACCGTTGGAACGTTTCTTTGACAAAATGTCTCCTTTCCGTGCTTGATATGTTTCGCTGTAAATCAAAATAAAGCGTAGTGAGCTTCTATTATTAGCAGAGGCTCATTTTTGCCTTATGAGACTTCTAATTGATCTTGTCCTGGTCGAGCCAGGCCACAAACTCCTCCAAAGAGAGCTTGCCCGCCACGCACAAATCCCGCTTTTCACGGGCCTCCTTCGACCACTGGGAGAACTCCTCCTTGGTCATGATGCCGTAGCGGATGCGGGCGTTGTGGGCCTTGTAGGAGCGCTTATATTCCCGGACTGCCGGGTCCTCCAGCTTGCGCTTTTCATATAACCGAAAGGCACCAGCGGTTCGACAGGCCTTGTCAGAGCCATCAATGGGACGCTCACAATATTCTACCTTGCTGTTGCCGGTAAAACCAAAGTATTTTCCGCAGAATTTACAGGTGCGGAACCGCAGATTCTCCTGCAAATACCGGGTGAGCAGAAAATGAACCAAATCCTCCGGCTCCAGACAGTTGATAACCTCTGTGATAAAGAACGTCTGGGGCGCGGGCTTCTGCTCCGGGGCGAACATCAGTTCCTCCAGATTATCATATAGACAGCGCTGGGGGCCGCCCTTGTGAACTTCCTCCAAGCTGACCGTTTGGAACCGAAGCATGGGATAGGTGGCGGCATCCTTGAACTGGGCGCTCATATACCGCTGCTGCATATCCTGATTGGCGTCCGTTTCAAAGAATTCTGCGGATAGCTGCCGGAGCCAAGGCTGGATGGTGCGATAGTATTCCGCCTGACGTTCCAGCGGTTCCATGGTCAGCCGCTGTCCCTCCTCGTGAATCAAGTGCATCCGCTCCAGAGATGCGGACAGCGGGGCCAGCAGCGGACTTTTCTTGAGCCAAAAGCTGGTGTAGTCAAACAGCGCCTGAAAATGCGGCACAACCTCCCGATTTTCGTTGATGGCTTCTATGTGCGCGCTGATTTCGCGGAAGTGTTTGGATAGGAAGGACAGATCCAGATACACAAAATCAGAGATTGCCGTGCCCAAAGGATACTCCTTGTGCCAGCAGTCGTAAAACGGAACCGCCTGGTTTTTGTCTATGGTGCGAATCTCGAAACACTCTGTTTTTGCGTCCGCATAGGCGGAAACCCATATCTTTTCATAGGGAATGGGATAAGATTTATGCGGGATCATAGAACCCCTCCTACATAGATTGAACGTTACAAAATGTTCACAATCGATCTATTGACAAGCTATCGTATCTATCCTACAATAATCATGCAATCGACCTATATAAAATATTATAATCTATTGCGTCTATATTGTCAAGAACCAGAAAGGAGATCGTATGAACAATCATTTTGATGGTTATCCGGCCATTTTGAATGCAGATCAGCTGGCGGAAATTTTGGGCATTTCCAGAGCGGGCGCTTATCAGCTTTTGCATCAGGAGGGGTTCCCGACCTTACATAGTGGAAAGCGGATGCTGGTGCCGAAGGACAAGCTGATCGCGTGGATCGACCACAACACGGGTGGGCGCTATGTCTAAGCATAGCGAGATTCCGCCCACGGAGTTTCTTACCCGAAGCAGCCGCCTGCCAGTCTATATGCCATACCCGAAGTTCCTGCTGGACAGCGGCATGAACGAAACCACACAGCTCCTCTATGTGCTGCTGTATGACCGGGCCAGACTGTCCATGCAAAACCATGGCTGGACGGACGCGCAGGGCCATGTCTATATCTACTTCTCTATTCATAGCATGGCGTTGGCGCTGGGGAAAAGCGAAACCACGGTGAAGCACGCCCTTTCTGTGCTGGTGCAGCAGGGCCTGATTGTTCGGGTGCGTCAGGGTGTGGGGCGGGCCAGCCGCATTTATGTGAAGATCATCGCGGGGGCAGAAAATGACCCGCATGACAGCCAGAAAACAGCCGGTCACGCAGGCGATATTCTGCCCACTAATAAGAATATAGGAAGAAAAACGAAGAAGAAAGAAGCAGCTGAAAGGCAGAATGTGCGGAGCTATGATTGCAGTGAGGAGGACAGCCTGTGACCAACGTAACCGAAGTATTAGCTCAGTCCATCCCTGCGGTAATGCCGCAAACAACGGACACCTATGAGAATCTAGCAGACGGCCTCCTGTATTGTCCTCATTGCCACACCGCAAAGCAGGCGAAAATTTCGTTTCCCGGCAAAGAGCTGGTGGTGGATGTGCTCTGCCAGTGCCAAAAGCAGCGGCGGGATCAGGAGATTGCAGCGCGAAGGCAGCGGGAGCTGATGGATTTTGTCACCGGTATGCGGGCAAACAGTCTCCAAAACGCCAACCTAAAAGAGTACACCTTTGCGAATGATTTGGGCTACACAGCGGAACTAACGCTGGCGAAGCGGTATGTGGCACAGTGGGACTCCATGAAGGCGCAGAATATGGGGCTGCTCCTATGGGGCGGCGTTGGAACCGGGAAATCTTTCTTTGCGGGCTGCATTGCCAACGCGCTGCTGGCCCAAGGCGTACCGGTACTGATGACGAATTTTGCGAAAATCCTGGGTGCTGTCACCGGAATGTACGGCATGGAGCGGCAGCGTTTCCTTTCCAGTTTAAATACATACAGCCTGCTGATTCTAGATGATTTGGGCGCGGAACGAAATTCTGAGTATGCGCTGGAGCAGCTATTTGGGGTGGTGGATTCCCGCTATCAAAGCCGAAAGCCCATGATCGTGACCACCAATTTGACGCTGGAGGAGCTCAAGCATCCGTCCAATTTGGCCCATGAGCGGGTCTATGATCGGCTGCTGGAGCGGTGCGTTCCGGTGAAAATGAACGGGAAAAATATCCGAACGGTCCATGCTAAAGAGCTGCTCCAAGCCGGAAAGCACGTTCTCTGCGGGGAAGTGTGACTCGTATAGCAAGCATCGCCTTTGGACGCCCAAAGGCAGCCTGACAGGGGCGGGCCCCTGTAACCCCATAGATCGGAGGTTATCATGCGAACAAGAAACAACCGAATTTTTCTCCGCCTGACAGATACGGAGTTAGACCGCCTCAATACCGCCGTCCAGAAAAGCGGGCTGAGTCGGGAGGTCTATCTGCGGAAGCTCATCGACGGAATTCAACCCAGAGAATTGCCGCCTCCGGACTTCTACCCGATGATGCGGCAGCTCTACTATTGCGGCAATCACCTCAACCAGATTGCCCGGAAGGCCCATGCGCTGGGGAGCATTGATGCGGAGAAGTATGATGAAGTGGTAGCGGAGTTCCGGAGGATCGTGGAGGAGATTAGTCGGAGGATGGTATAAAGAGGGTCCTGCCGGAGCGGCAAGGTTGCGGCTCCGGCGGGACTTTTTCATAATTATGTGATTTTGAGGTACATAAACCACAATAAAAATGTGATGAGGGATGGGGACGTTCATTTTATTGCAGCTTGGCGCGGTGGATTGACTGGAACGGCATTGGGCTAAACAGGGGGAATTATGATTGACAGAATTTTCTTTTCTATGATATGATGAAGCCGAAAGAATTTTGTAGATAGAAGGGGGCGTGCCCACCGTGAACCATGACCAGAACCGACACAAGCTCATCCTGCTCCGGGGCAACTCCGGCAGCGGCAAGACCACCCTTGCCCATATGCTCCAGCACAAGCTGGGCCGGGGAACGCTGGTGATTTCTCAGGACGTGATCCGCCGGGACATGCTCTGGGCACGGGACACCAAGGACGGCCCTGCGGTGCCCCTGCTGATGAATCTGGTGCAATATGGGCGGCAGCACTGTGAATATGTCATTCTGGAGGGCATTCTGTTTTCTGAAACCTACGAGGCGCTGTTCCACTGCATCCAGTCGGAATACGCCGCTGAGAACATTCATGCCTATTACTATGACATTCCCTTTGAGGAAACGCTGCGCCGCCATGAGACGAAGCCCAACCGGGCGGATTTCGGCCCGGAGGCCATGCGGGAGTGGTGGAAGGAGAAGGACTATATTGGTTATCTTCCGGAGAAAACACTCACACAGAAGCTTGCTTTAGAGGATGCAATGAAACTAGTTTTGGAAGATATAGGAGTACCTAATGAATAAAATCATTATAATTGGCTGCCCTGGCAGCGGAAAGAGCACCTTTGCACGGGCATTGCACGCAAAAACAGGTATTCCACTATACTACCTTGACAGGATGTATTGGAATGCAGACAGGACGCATGATGCAAGAGATACGCTGATTGCAAAGCAACAAATGATTTTTCCTCTCCCTCGATGGATCATTGATGGGAATTATGGCAGTACCATGGAGCTGCGCCTTGCCGTCTGTGACACCGTATTCCTTCTGGATTACTCCACAGAAATCTGTCTGGAGGGCATTCGACAGCGCGCTGGCAAGCCCCGCCCGGATATGCCGTGGGTGGAAGATCTTGAGCATCCGGACGAGGAATTCGAGGAATTTATCCGTACATACAATGAGCGGGAGCGTCCGAAGGTGTTGGCGCGGCTGAATAAGTTCAAAGATAAGACAATTTACGTTTTCAAAAGCCATGCAGATGCAGATGATTTTCTTAGAACTCTAAAGGAACGCATGAATGAGGTGCAAAATGATTTTAACGACAACCCGCTGCCAAATCCGAAGCTTCTCTAAATCCTACATTCAATCTGCCCTGCCGCTGTTCACCGATGAACAGGTTCGCGCCTTCCTGGGCGGTCCTGTGCCAGCGGATTGGGCTGAAAAACGATTGGAGCGCTGGGCTACGGAGAAATCGGACAGTCAGTATTTTGCCGTTACGCTGCTGGATGGCACTTTCATTGGATTCATCGACATCTCGCCTTACCATGAACCGGAATATCAGGAGCTTTCATATCTGTTCCTTCCGGAGTTCTGGGGCTATGGCTATGCCTTTGAAGCCTGTCAGGCAGTGCTGCGATATTGTGAGGAGACGCTGGACTTGAAAACAATCGTGGCAGAAACCCAGAGTGCCAATACGCGTTCCAGAGCCCTGCTGGAGCGGCTGGGGTTTACCATGAAGCAGCAGATAGAACGCTTCGGGGCAATGCAGTGCGTGTATGAAAAAAGCAAACCTTTTAAGCAATGAGGTTCGGCATAACCCAGTTACAGCTTGTATTGGAGGGACGTTACCATGGAACACATCAAAAAACTGATTGGTCAGAAAATATACCTATCCCCGCTGCAAGACGAAGATGCCCCGCAGCTTTGCCGCTGGAGAAATGACCTTTTCATGACCCAGCAGCTTGGAAGTCCCACGCAGCTTTCCAGCGTGGAATCTGAGGTGGAGAGGATTCGGCAGTACAACAGCGGAAAGGAACATCACTTTGGCATTTTCTCATTAGAAGACGATACGATGCTGGGCTATTGCGGAATCCGAGATTTCAACTGGCTCCACCAGTCTGCCAGAGTTGGAATTTTTATCGGTGACACAAAGCATCAGGGCAAGGGCTATGGGACAGAGGCCATGGCGCTGCTGGTGGGCTTTGGCTTCGACTATCTCAATATGCACAGCATTGCCCTCAGCGTGCTGGATTTCAATGAGCGGGCAATCGCCAGTTACAAGAAAATCGGCTTTCGGGAGTATGGCCGCAGACATGAGGCCTATCGACTGCACGGGCAGTGGCATGACTGGATTGAGATGGAGATTTTGGAGCAGTGGTGGAGAGAAAGCGCCAAGGTGGAGGTAGATTCGCATGACGGCTGATGTATATCAAAATTGTCCCGACTATGAAAATGAACATTATCTATTGAGGCTGGTGAAAAAAGAGGATAAATCCGACCTATTAAAGGTCTATTCTGATGAGAAATCTGTTCCGTTTTTTAACAGCGATAACTGCGGCGGCGACGATTTTCACTACACAACTGAGAGCCGGATGGAACAGGCGATTGATTATTGGCTTTGGGAGTATAACAGGAAGGGCTTTGTCCGATGGACGATTGTAGCAAAAACAGCGGATGAAGCAATCGGCACGATAGAGCTTTTTCATCGAGAATCCAAGGATTACTTTACAAATTGCGGCTTGCTGAGACTGGATCTTCGCAGTGATTATGAAATTGCAGGGGAGATTGTCAATATACTAAAGCTGATCGTCGGCCCGACCTATGCGCTTTTTCATTGTGATAAAATAGCAACAAAAGCGGTTGATGCGGCAACGCAGCGGATTTCAGCCTTAAAAGCACTGGGATTCAAGCAGTCGGAGGAAAAGCTGATTGGGCATGATGGGACGAAATATGATTCCTATTTTTTGCTAGAGCGGTGATCCTATCGTGTCTCAGAGCGCATACAAGCTGCTCTGCCTAAATATTGCAGCATATTGTATATGAAACGGAATCAGGCGGAGAAAGGTGGGGCGCCATGCTGGACAGAAGCATTCCCTATTACAACATCATTATGAAGAAGAATACGCCCACGGTCTTTGCTCCTCCAGCGCTCCCGGCACAATTTGAGCTTCACTCCTACAGATCCGGGGTAGAACAGCAATGGGCGGAGTTGGAACATGAAATCGGGGATTTTCCGTCTGTACAGGAGGCAAGCGCATATTTTACCAAAACGTATTTGAGCAGATCGAATTTGCTGGCTCGGCGCGGTGTTTTCATATCGGACAAGGAATCCGGCGGTTTAGTCGGTGCTTGCATTGCATGGGTTGACGAACAGAATGGTACGCCTGTTTCCTCCTTGCACTGGCTTATCACAAAAGAGGCGTATCGGGGCAGAGGCATTGGCTCCGCCTTGATTGCGGCTGCACTAAGCATCTATGAAAAAGAGAATGCGTTTCCGGTTTACCTGCATACTCAGCCGTGGAGCTATCAGGCGGTTCGGCTATACCATAAATTCGGATTTCGGCTCATGAAGCAGGAATCCTTTGCAGGGTATGAAAATCAGTATGCGTTGGCGGTTCCGGTTCTAGCGCGTTACATAGAACCGAAATGTATGCGGGAATTGATGGATCAAAGCGAGTAGAGTCCCAAAGTACACATATACACAGGAAAATCGGCATTGAGAATAGGAAAGGAAGGAAAAACATGAGCGTCATTACTGCGGCCAGCGCCCAGTCCGCATACCGTGGCTATGAATATTACGAAGCACAGGCTGTTATTCAGGTTGAAAAGACGGAGGACGGCCTGCTGCTGGGGAAGGTACAAGGCAGCGAGAACCGTTGCTATGACGTTATGGTCAATCTGGCTCATCCCAGAAAATCCAGCTGCACCTGTCCCCATGCCGCTGGCAGGCAGCTTGTATGCAAGCATATGGTTGCCGTGTACTTTACGGCATTCCCACAGGAGGCAAAGCAGTATATCGAAGAAATCGAACAGGATTGGGATGACGAATATGAAGAAGAGTACGAGGAGCAGGTCATTCATCGCGTCCAGAAGATGAAAAAGACAGAGCTCCAGCAGGCGCTGCTGCAGGTGCTGTTTGACGGCCCGGATTGGCAGTATGAGCGGTTTATCAGAGATTATGTCGAATTGCCTTATGAGAATAATTGAGTATTCCAGTCAGTATCGTGACGACATGATTTTCATGGTACTGGAAGCAAAGAACGCCTTGGGACGAATTCCGCATTTGAACGAGGATTTACTGGATATTCAGGGGCATTACCTGGATAAGGGCGATCCCTTTTATCTTGCGCTGAATGAAGAAGATCGTGTCATTGGCTGTATGGGCTATCACGCAATTCCCGAAACCGATCACGTCCGACTGCAAAGGCTATATGTAAAGTGTAACATCAAACGGTTCGGAATTGGCTCAGCGCTGCTGAAAACAGTGGAACAGCACGCCATTCAGTGCGGAAAAACCAGAGCGATTGTCCACCTCGGAAATCAAGACTATTGGGAATCATGGCTCTTTTATCCGGCACAGGGGTATTACTTTTTGTCGGAAGACTATATGGGCAAGGAGCTGGTGCCGTGATAAACCGCTTACTAATTGTCGATGGCAGCAATCTGCTGTTTCAAATGTTTTATGGAATGCCTGCGCGGATCGTCAATTCACAAGGCAAGCCCATCCATGGGACGCTTGGCTTCATCGGTGCGCTTTTGAAAATAATCCGTAGAACAACCCCCACCCATCTTGCTGTCCTGTTTGACGGAGAGCACGAGAACGCGAGAGCAGCAATTCAACCTAATTACAAGGCTAATCGTACCGATTACAGCAAAATGCCGGAGGAGGAAACGCCGTTCTCACAGTTGCCGGATATTTACGCAGCGCTGGACTATTTGAATATTCGGCATAAGAAAACAACGACCTGTGAGGTGGATGATTGGATTGCCGGATATGTGTACACCTGCGAAGATGGCACCGAAATGATAATCTCCTCCTTTGACAGCGATTTCTTTCAGCTCATTACAGACCGAGTTTCGGTATTACGCTATCGAGGCGAGAAAACGATCCTCTGTACGCCTATGTATATCCGGGAAAAATACGGGATTGAACCGGAACAGTTCGCAGATTATAAAGCCCTTGTCGGAGATGCCTCCGACAATATTAAGGGTGCAGATAAGGTTGGGCCTAAAACTGCGGCAGCCTTATTACAGGAGTATGGCACATTAGAGCACATACTAGAAAATGCAGAAAGCATCCAGAGACCGTCCATTCGGGAGTCCATACAGAGGAATGCCGAGCGGCTGCGGACAAACTATTCTCTGATTAAGCTACATAATTCAGCGGAATTGCCGTTTACGCTTTCCGAATTGGCATATGAGGATCACGGCATCACAACAAACGAAGTTTTACAGGCAATCGGAGTCAAATAAAGAACATGGATGCGGAACGTTGCATTTTAGCCCAAAGTACGGTATACTCAATCCAAAGGAGGGATGCCCTATGGCACCTGTTTATCAGAAGAATGTAAAGTACACGCTGGCATCCCATGCAGTGGAGCGCCTGCGCCCCAGCGACGATGCCATTGACCTGATGCAGAAAATGTCTGACGGAAAAATCAGCGCGGTTTTATCGGAAGAATGGCTTTGAAATCGGCGGCGTCAACACCCGGTTTTATACGAATTTTCATAATGATGAAATTGCGGTGTTTTGGTATAAAGGATTCTGAACATGAAATTTATCCCCACAACGAAATTCCAACTCACCCTGTCCAAAGCAGACCGAAAGCAGCTTTCCTCGCCGGAGCGCATCGAACAGGCGCTCACCGACCCGAACATCCTCTCCTACGACATCTGGGGCGGGGACGCGCGCGTTGGCTTTGCCATGCTCTGTCCCTTTGAGGGTGATGGCTTCTTCCTCTGGAACTTTGCTATCGACAGCGCCTACCAGAACCGGCATTACGGTCAGCGGGCGCTGCGGGATTTGCTGTTGATGCTCAAGCAAGAGTACCATGCCGAGGTTGTCACCACCACCTATACCTTTGGGAATGGCCATGCGAAGCACGTCTATGAGAAGGTCGGATTTCGTGAAACGGATGTGGTGGACGAAAACGGAATCCACGAAGTAAATATGGCAGTGGAGCTGTAGCATATCAGTGAAAGTGTACGCTGCAAGATAGGCATAGTAATGGGGGTGCTCCATCGGAGCACCCCCACACATTATCCCACATCAATTATCTCTGCACAAACGATCTCCCGGACCGCTGCCTTCACAGAATTCATTTCCTGCACCCAACGAACCGGATCATCCCATTTGAGCGCCTCCGTAATTCCGCGTTCTGTGAGTTTCTCAGCCATCTCCGCGGCGCACTGGTCGATTCCCACAAGGTAATCATCCAGTTTCCCAGACGTCAGCAGTGTTACGTAGGTACTATGCCGATACTGCCTGAGAAACGCCTCATGCCGTATCCCCCAGATTCCGTGTATAATGGTCCCATAATTTCAGACCACAGCTCGAAAAATTATCGTGAACATGGTAAAATACAGCAAGAAAGTGAAAAGGAGACGACACCATGACACGAAGAACATACACGCTGGAGTACAAGGCCAAGCTGGTCATTGAGGTTCTGCAAGGTGAGAAGGAACTCAATACCATCGCGGCAGTGTGTGCTGCTGCACATCCAGCGGTCCAAGGTCTACTACAAACCCGCAGAACGATCCGTGGACGAGCAGCTGCGCCGGGAGTCCATCATGGCCAGGATTGACCATTGGCATACTCAGATGCCTGGAATCGGCACCAGAAAACTGGTCAGGCAACTCAAAAATGAAGGCTTTTCTGTGGGCAGAAAGCTGGTTCACCGCCTCATGGGTGAGATGGGGATCCAGGCAATCTATCCAAAAGCGAATCTGTCCAAGCGGAACTTACGGGAGACAATTGTGCCATATTTACTCCGAAACAAGGCCGTTTTCCTTCCAAATCAGGTCTGGTCTATCGACATCACATACATCAAAATGCAGCACAGCCATATGTATCTGACTGCCATTATTGTGGTACAGCCGCATGATTGTCGGCTGGAACCTGTCCGACACCCTGGACACCGGCTATGTGATTCAGGCGGTCAGGGACGCCGTGGCAGCGCATGGGACGCCTGCAATTCTAAACTCCGATCAGGGCTGTCAGTTTACCAGCAACGCCTACAAAACGCTGTTGAGGGAGCTTCGCATCCGGCAGAGTATGGACGGAAAGTCCCGGTGGGCGGACAACGTGATGATTGAGCGGTGGTTCCGCAGCCTCAAAACAGAGGAAATCTACCTCAATGAATATCCCAATCCCAGCCGGTCAAGGCAACCCTGCTCCGCAGGGCAGTTACGCTGTGCGCTACGGTAGCAGGGTGGCTCAGGAGTCAAAATGGATTGATATGGTATTATCTGGTTCATGATAATTTTTGCGTGAGTGGTCTTGACTGGGGGACCATTATATTTCAACGGAATGGCAAAACAGGGGGATTCCTGAACTTCTTTATAAAATTTCGGCAGAATAGACAGCCTGCACTTTTGTATAGAATAACGAAAGCCCCGAAACCGTTGATATCAACGGTTTCGGTAAATATGGTTGCGGGGAGAGATTTGAGCTCCCGACCTCCGGGTTGTGAGGCAGGCAAGGGGTGTTTCGCGGCGTCTTTACGTCTAATAATCACTAAAACTAGCTGAAATATAAAACGATTTAACACTGCTGAGACAAGTGTGCCGCACAAAAAAATACATAATCATCAGATAAGCATGGCTTGCGCATAAAAATATTGAAAGGGCAAACAGGATGGGTGGACTTTTCCCTAAGTATCATTGCGTGTAATTTCCGCATGAGCCAAGGCAGATGCGGTTCCGATTCCCTGCATAATATCAATTTCTTTGTCTGAACACAAGTGCAGAAAGGATAAAAACTGAACTGCGGCAGGAGAAAAGGGTCGGTTCGACAGATACATGACACCGATTTCAGCCATAGGAAGTTCATCGTCCAGAAAAACTGCCCGCAGATGATGGTCGGGCATGTGCTCATTGATCTTGAGATAATGCGCAAGAGGGATTAGCGCCACCCCTACGTTGGACTCCAGCAAATTATACAGGATATATCCACTTTCCACCTCATGGCTGATATGGGGAATAAATCCGTGAGTTTTGCAGATCTCCTCCAGTTGTCTCCGGTTGAGTCGGGGATTTTCGCAGATAAAATGTTGCTCTGCGGCCGCCCTCAAGGGCAGCCGCTCAGTCCGGGCCAGAGGAGTGTCGGCACAGCAAACCAGCACATAGGGACATTGGGAGAGAAGTTCATATTTTAATTTATCACTCTGGGGCGGATGGGCGCAGATGGCAAGGTCCAGATTCTGACGGAGAAGCTGAATTTCAATTTCCGGGATGGAGTATGAAAACTGCCGGATCCCGATTTGGGGATAGACCGTGGAGAAGTCTCGCAGCCGGTCGGTCAGGTAATCCTCAATAGAACAGGCAATGGACAAAATATTTTGATCTCTGAAATAGAGGCGTTGTACAGTATCCAGACCATAGTCCAGGCAATCAAATGCCCTGTTCACATTGGTCAGAAAGATTTGTCCATAGGTATTCAATACGATCCGGCCTTTCCGGCGTTCGAACAGCGGGACACCGATCTCCTGCTCCAACTTGGTGAGATAGCGGCTGAGCCCAGGCTGAGAGATATAGAGCTCTTTGGCCGCCTGGGACAGATTGCCCAGCCTGGCAACTGTGCGGAAATAGTTCAAATGTTCAAAATCCATGACATCGCTCCTTCGGTCCGATTCGTTGTCTTCTATTTTCATTTTAGACAGCCCGTAATTGGAAGTAAAGGGGCCGGGATGATTTGTAAGTGTAACAAAATCGTTGGCAAGAGGGCTGGCAGTCAAATCAGGCAGGAAAATATGTTCAAAGAGATAAACTTGAGCGGATACGCATTCCGGCGCACTTAACCGGCCGCTGTCAGTCGTAGGAGCGCATCTCAGGCAGTGGATCAAAGCGTGTCAGATAATATTGGGCGGCAGGATGTATCTTGCCGGAGGACAATGTATGTGGTGGGATGTATATGTCCTCGCCCAGCCGCGCAGAACACGCCGGAGCCTGCCGGTATGACGCAGCGCAAGCAAGGCTACCAGATTGTTTGCTCCAATCACGCACCAACAGGTGTGGTTGTGCTTCATCCGGTTCCCATAATGGCGAAGATATTTCTCTCCATACTCCCACAGCGGGCGGGCTGCTGGCCCTCGTTGGGCAATGGAGGCTGCCTCCACCACCATTATACAGGCAGTATATCTGAAAAGGCCTACTGTGTCAAGGTCCATAGCCTTGTCCAGCAGGTACACGGTCATGACGTGCCGCTCCGCTTCGCCGGACAGTAGGTATACACGTCTCCGATATCCCACTTCGCCCATCGTGGTCTTGAGCATGGTGAGACGGTACCCCTTGCCCCGATACACCACTTTGTTTCGCTGACAGGATAGAATTCTTCGCCTCACCGAAACTCTCCTTACCTTACTGCTCCAATTTTGCCATCATAACTTCGGAACTCCTCTCATCGGATGTGTTTTTTGTCAAACCACATTTACCGAGATTTGAGTTTCTCAGGAAGCGGTGTATATCGCTTCCCTTTTTATTTTTGCCAAAGAAAACTTTACACTAACGAGTGATTTTGGTATGATTCGTAGTCATACCCATATGAGAACCTGATATTTTGCGGAAAGCGTCATCCGTGCTATATTGAACAAGGAGATGCTTGGTTCCCTTGAATCATTTGGTCCTTTTGCATAATGCCTTGCGTCTGAACTGATAAAGAGAAGGAGATATGATGTATGGAAAAATCACAAATCGTTGCCAGCTTGAGAAAACGCCCTGATACCGCCACCGACGGCAAAAAGCTGATTATCAACCTGTTCGACGAATTCTTCAACAATCACGATATGTCGGCGGTGGACCGCTACATGCATCCAGACTATATCCAGCACGATTTTGATGTTCCTCCTGGGATCGACGGCTTCAAGGCCTACTTCACCAAGGTCTTTGAGATGTTCCCTAAGTTCCATGTGAACATCATCCACATCATTGAAGAGGGTGACATGGTGGCCATGCATGGCTACGGCGTCACCGATCCGGGTAAGATCGAGGTCCTGGTGGTAGATACCTACCGGATCAAGGACGGCCTGCTGTATGAGCACTGGGGCACCGTCCAGCCTCTGCCGCCCGAGCAGTTCGGAAATCCCAAGCTGATCTAAGGGAGGGAACGGGCTATGATGAACAAGAAGCAGAGCGTGATCTTTACCTACGGCATCATGAACACAGTGATGTGCCTGTGTATGGCGGCCACCGCGCTGATCGTGAATGTGGGGCTGTCCAACATCAATCCCCCCATGTTCCTAGTCACGCTGGCCCAGGCGCTGATCATCTGCAACCTGAGCACTCTGATCTTCCGCATCCCTGGCCTGAGCTTCCGGGCCGCCATGGCCCTGTCGGGCGGCAAGCCCGGCTCCGGAGCCTTCAAGCTCTGGAATGGTGTGTGTAACGCCACGCTGAACACCATCTTCATGAACACCTTCATGACTTTGATCAATGTGGGCGCCGTGCCCGCATATCCGGCTGCCTGGCTGCATGGCTTCCCGGCGCTGGAAGTGGTGGCGGTGGTGGTATCGCTGGTACTGGCCCCATTCGCTATGAAACTTGCCATGAAAATTGGCGCAGAAAAAACCGCAAAATAAGGAGACTATTATGGACAAACTAACAACGAGGCAGAAAGTGTACAATGCTGACGAACTGGTGGTACAGAGAAAGAATCAGTTCGCCACGGCAGAGAAGGTTCCCTATGGGACCAATGTGGAAGGGACGTACTTTGACGGTTATCCCGAGATCATCAAGGGTGAGGAAACTCAGCCTGTCTATCGGGTGAAGCTGGAAAAGGACGTTAAGATCCCTATGCGGGACGGCGCCCGGCTGTATGCCGATATCTACCACCCCGATGTGGACGGGGACGAAAAATTTCCCGTACTGCTCGCTTACGCTTACTGGTGTAAAAATACCAACGAGGCATTTGCCTGGATGGCCGAGCATCCTCAAAAATATTTAGACACTCCCTTCTGGGACGGATCTCTGGAGGCCTGTAATTTCAACTACACTGTACCCCGCGGCTTTATCCACATTGTGGTAGATCCCCGCGGCATCGGCGACTCCGAGGGATATGGCGTCAAGCCTTGGTTCAACAAAGAGGACGTCTATGATACGGTGGAGTGGATCGCCGCGCAGCCCTGGTGCAACGGGAAAGTGGGTATGATCGGGCCGTCCGCCTTTTCCATCATGCAGATCCATGCCGGCGCTGCCAGACCGCCTCACCTGACCGCGCTGCGCTGCGATGAATGTGGCTGCGGTACCTGGGATTATTTCTCCGGCACCACCGAGATCATGGCCCCCTATATGATCGAGACAGGCGGTCATGGAAATGACTCTCCTCCCGGCGTACCCAATTACGAATACGTTCCTATGACGCCTGTGATGTTCGGCGCGCCTGATCTGGAGGAACGCCTGGCTGAAGCCCGGGAGTTCCCGGATTACAAATATAATACCAAGTGGTATTCCTTCCTGCGCTATCCGCGGAAAAACCCTGTGATGTTCGATTTCCTCCTACAATCCCTGCACCCCCACAAGGGCTGTTCCTCCCATGCATTTGTCAATGAGGATGAAGCGGATAAAATCGATATCCCCATCTATCTGGGTACCCCCTGGAACCAGCGCCTGTATGAGTTCGGCACGCTGGATGTCTGGAACACCGTCTCCACCCCGGATAATCAGAAGAAGCTGATCCTCTATCCACCCATCAACACGGTCCGGCCCTACATCGAGTACCATGATGAGATGGTGCGCTGGCATGAATACTGGCTCAAGGGGAAGGACAACGGCATCATGGATGAGCCCCCCGTCAAGCTCTATGTCATGGGCATCAACAAATGGCGCTTTGAAAATGAGTGGCCGCTCAAGCGGACGAAGTACACCAAGTTCTTCCTCCAGCCCGGCGGCGGCCTGAAGCCTCTGGAGGCGCCCGACGGCGGCGCAGCCCCTGATATCCTGGACCAGCAGGCCCCCTATCTGGATGCCACGGTCTATTCTCTCAATTACTCCACTGGTGTGCTGGATCACGACGTGGAGGTGGTCGGACAGATCACCCTCAATCTCTTCGCGTCCATCGACATTGACGATACCACCTGGTATGCCGATCTGCTGGACGTGGATGAAAACGGCGAGAAATTCGTCATCTCCTCCGGCGCGCTGCGGGCGCAGTATCGGCAGCTGGATGAGGAAAAGTCCACACCCGAGCATCCCATCCATCCCTGGGCTGATCCGGTGCCCATTGAGCCGGGCAAGGTCTATGAATACAATATTCAGATGCTTCCTGCCGCCTGTGTGTTCCAGAAGGGACATCAGATCGAGCTTGTCATCCGCAATCAGGATGACCTGCGCAGCAAAATGGCCATGAATGGCGTTTATCGTCTGCCCTTCATGCGCTCGGCCCGGCATGAAATTTATTTTGGCAAGTCTCACCTGCTGCTGCCCCTCACTTGAGGAGCGGCAGCCAGATTTGGAAGGGAGGAACTGTGATGAACCACTCTACAAAAAATGACTTCGGCGCAAAAGGCTGGCTGATGATCGTCATCTCAGGCCTTTGCTATTTCTTCTTCGCCGCCACCGTCAACGATGGCCTGAATGTGATCGTGGGTAATTTCGCCGGGGAGCACGGTCTGGACTACAACACGCTGCTCGCCTCTGCCACTCCCGCCGCTTGGTTCGGCATTTTGGGTGTAGTATTCTGGACGGCTGTCATCCAGAAGTTAGGCAGCCGCAAAGTTGGCACCATTGCCTTGGTGCTGGGTGGGATCAGCTACGGGCTCTACGGCATCGTCAGTTCAGTGACCGGCTTTTTCATCGTCACCGCACTGGTCAATTTTATGGCCTACGGCTTCTGCAACACGGCCGCTCAGGTGATGATCGCCCACTGGTTCCCCACCCGCAAGGGACTGGCGCTGGGCTGGGCCACCATGGGCACTAATCTCTCCTCCGCTGTTTTCATCCCCATCCTGATGCTCTTTGTCGGTCTGCGGGGCGTCGACGGCTCCTTCCTCATGGTTGGTGCCATCATGATCGTCGTGGCGGTGGTGTATGCCTTGCTTGTACGGAATGCGCCGGAGGAATACGGCTGCACCCCCGACAACGGTGCACTGACCCCTGAAGAGATCCAGGCCAACCTAAAGGAAATTGCCGAATACAAATCTCCCTGGACAGTGAGCAAACTGCTGACCAACAAACAGGTCTGGCTGACCAGCTTGTCCTTCGGTATCTACATACTGGTCACTGTTGCGCTCATCAGCCAGCTCATCCCCCGTCTCACCGCCGGCGGCTGGACTCAGGAAAAAGCTACCGGGATGATGACCGTGGCCGCGGTGCTGGGGCTGGTGGGCAGCTATGTCACTGGCTGGCTGGACCAGAAAATCGGGACCAAGCGTGCCTCCGTTCTTTATGGGATCTGGTATCTGGCGGCAGTACTCACCTGCTGCATCCCCGCCAGTGACCTGGCCATGTATCTGTCGGTCTTCTTTATCGGTATCGGTATCGGCGGAATCGGGAATCTGCTGCCCTCCATGATCGGAAACCTGTTCAACCGCCATGACTTTGCCCGTGCGCTGGGCATAATCAATGTCATCTCGCTGATTATCCGTTCCTTTACATTTTCTATTCTGGCCTTCGGCCTGGAGCGGCTTGGCGGCTTTGCCGGCGCGTACGCCATCGTGGCGGCACTCAATGTAATCGGCATCGTCCTGTGCCTCTTGATTAAGGATGAACCCGTGAAGCCTTGATCCATGCACGGTCTGGTTCGCATCCGTAAGGTCAAGGGTTCGAGCCTCTCCGTCTCCACCACAAAAAGAACCAATTTGTCTTTGACGAATTGGTTCTTTTTGAGTTAAGTGTGCTGTCGCACGTGAAGTGATGCTGCGCATCGTGAAGCTGCTTCGCGTGAAGTGCCTGCGGGCGTGAGGGGGCACACTTCGCTTCACTTCGTGCAAAGCACGATACTTCACAGCAGAATTTCTGCTGCTTCACTTGGCATCGCCAAACTTCACAATTCCGCCAGGAATTGCCAGCATGTCAAAAAAGCACTCGCCAAGTGCGGGAGCTTTCTGTATAATAAAGAAAGAGGTGAGGGGAATGGAAATGTGGCAGGAAAATCATCGGG
>CAKSWT010000023.1 GCA_934512135.1 uncultured Oscillospiraceae bacterium | reverse complement strand
AGAGTCACCAAAGGGAGGGCCCTTTGGAATCCCCACAAATCTGGGGTGCCTGCTTCTGTGGTTTTCCACACCAGGCAGCTACCTCCCCGTGGCCGTCAAAAAACCTCCTGTTTTTTGCGGCCCGCTGGTTGTGCGGCGGTTTTCTTGTCCGATCTCTAGGAGACTTCTACCGTCGGACAATGGAGGTACGCACTACAGCGTTCGCCGCTGGGAGCGGAGCGAACCAGACGGCGGCGGGGATGCACCGCCAAGGGAGCGCACCATAGGAAGGGGCCGTTGTCCTTTGTGGGTTTACAAAGGGCCGTGCCCTTTGTTGGCTCTTTCCCCCATTTCTGTCCACACAGAAATGGGGCCCCCGGAGGGCGTCCCCCGCTACGCAGTGGGAAAATTGCCCCCGGAGGGCGTCCCCCGCTACGCAGTGGGAAAATTGCCCCCGGAGGGCGTCCTCCGCTACGCAGCAAAAAAGTGCCTGTCCCGGGTGGGACAGGCACTTGGCACATTCCAAATAAAATTATCTCTTGGAGAACTGCGGTGCGCGACGGGCGGCCTTCAGACCGTACTTCTTTCTTTCCTTCATTCTGGGGTCACGGGTCAGGAAGCCGGCGGCCTTCAGGGCTGCGCGGTACTCGGGGTTCACCTGGAGCAGGGCCCGGGCGATGCCGTGACGGATGGCGCCGGCCTGGCCGGATACGCCGCCGCCGGTGACGGTGCAGACGATGTCCACGGTGCCCAGGGTCTCGGTGGTGACCAGGGGCTGACGGACCACCAGCTTCAGGGTGTCCAGGCCGAAGTAGTCGTCGATGTCACGGCCGTTGATGGTGATGGAACCGGTGCCGCCCTGGTACAGGCGCACACGGGCAATGGAGGACTTCCGTCTGCCAGTGCCATACTGATACTGTCTTTTGCTCTCGTACATTACTCGTTACCTCCCGTTAAATGGCGGTCCAGGGCTCGGGCTTCTGAGCCGCGTTCTTGTGCTCAGGGCCGGCGTAGATCTTCAGGCGGGTCATGGCGGCCCGGCCGATGGTGTTCTTGGGAAGCATGCCCTTTACGGCCAGCTCCACGGCGAACTCGGGCTTCTCCTGCATGAGGGTGGAATACTTGACCTCCTTGAGGTTGCCGATCCAGCCGGTGTGGTGCTGATACTTCTTCTGATCCAGCTTGTTGCCGGTGAGCTCTGCCTTGGCCGCGTTGACGATCACGACAAAGTCGCCGCAGTCAACGTTGGGGGTAAAGGTGGGCTTGTGCTTGCCGCGGAGCAGGGTGGCGGCCTGAACGGCTACCCGGCCCAGAGGCTTTCCGGCGGCGTCGATCACATACCACTTGCGCTCGACGGTCTCCTTTTTTGCCAAAGTAGTGGACATATCTGTCTCCTCCAGTATTTAAAATAAAACATTTGACAATGATTGCGGGCATGCTACAATAGGGTCATTCCTGCCCGCGCCCAGCTATTCTAGCACCCGGAGGACAGGTTGTCAAGGAAAAATCCCGTGTTTTTTCGTGGAACACCAGGGAATCTCGCAAATGCTCGCATTATCGCGTGATTTCTCTCGGATGCTCCCCTACGATTTACAGTTTGGAGGCGGCGGTATGCAAAAGCTGATGGGTATGGTCCGGCGGTGTATGGAGGACTATCAGATGATTGAGGCCGGGGACAAGGTGGCGGTGGGGGTCTCCGGAGGGAAGGACTCCATGGCCCTGCTGCGGCTTCTGGCGGCGCTGCGGGAATACTACCCGGTGCCCTTTTCCCTGGAGGCCATCACCGTGGACCTGGGGTTCCCGGAGATGGACTTTTCCCCGGTGGCGGAGTTCTGCCGGGCCCTGGAGGTGCCCTATACCTTGATTCCCACCCAGATCAAAACCGTGGTTTTTGACCTTCGTCAGGAGAAAAATCCCTGCTCCATGTGCGCCAAAATGCGCAGAGGATCCCTGAATCAGGCCATTCGGGAACGGGGGATCTCCAAAATCGCCCTGGGACATCACCAGGACGACGCGGTGGAGACCTTTCTGATGAGCCTGATCTATGAGGGGCGGATCCACTGCTTTCAGCCGGTGACCTATCTGGACCGGACCCAGGTCACCCAGATTCGCCCTATGGTCTACCTCTCCGAGGAGAGCATTGCAGGGTTTGTCCGCCGGGAGGGCATCCCGGTGGTGGAAAATCAGTGCCCCGCAGATAAAAACTCCAAGCGCCACGAGATCAAGGAACTCATCGCCCAGATGAGCCGGGAGTACCCGGCCCTGAAGGATAAGGTCTTCGGGGCGGTGCGGCGGTATCCCCTGGCGGGGTGGGAGGAGCCCTCCGGGGGCCCTCTTCCCACTGCGTAGTGGGGGACGCCCTCCGGGGGCCCACCTTTCTGACTGACCAGAAAGGTGGGGTAAAGAGTCACCAAAGGGGGAACCCTTTGGAATCCCCACAAATCTGGAGTGCGTTCTTCTGTGGTTTTCTACACCAAGAGGCTGCCTACCCGAGGCCGTCAAAAAACCTCCTGTTTTTTGCGGCCCGCTGTTTGTGCGGCGCACTTTTTGTCCGATCTCTAGGAGACAGACAAAGGGGCGGAGCCAAGCCCCCCAGACCGGGACAAGGGAAAGGCTGCACCAAGGCGAGGCCGCCGGGAGCAGAGCGAACCGGACGGCGGCGGGGATGCACTACCAAGGGAGCGCACCACAGGAAGGAGCAGCCGTCCCTTGTGGGTTTACAAAGGGCCGTGCCCTTTGTTGGCTCTTTCCCCCATTTCTGTCCACACAGAAATGGGGCCCCCGGAGGGCGTCCCCCTCACGGGGAGGGCTTGTTTCTTGGGGAACAAAAAAACGTGCCCGTCCCGGGTGGGACAGGCACGTTTTTGCTTTTCCAAAGAGGGATTAGCCCACCAGCTGGGCGGTATCCTTGGCGATCATCAGCTCCTCGTTGGTGGGGATCACCAGGACCTTGACCTTGGCGCCCTCGGGGGAGACGATGCGCTCCTCGCCCCGGATGTTGTTCTTCTCCGGGTCGATCTCGATGCCCATGAACTGCAGGCCGTCCACAAAGTGCAGACGCATATCCGCGGAGTTCTCGCCCACACCGGCGGTGAACACCACGGCGTCCACGCCGCCCATGGCGGCGGCATACTCGGCAATCATCTTCCGGACGCCGTACTCAAAGACCTCCACGGCCAGAGCGGCACGCTGGTTGCCCTGGGCGGCGGCGTCGTCCAGATCCCGGAAGTCCGAGGAGACCCCGGAGATGCCCAGCACGCCGGACTTCTTGTTCAGGGTGGTCATCATGTCTGCCATGGACAGGTTATACTTCTTCATGATGAACTCCATGATGCCCGCGTCCATGTCGCCGGAACGGGTGCCCATGGGAAGGCCGGCCAGAGGAGTCAGACCCATGGAGGTGTCCACGCTCTTGCCGCCGTCAATGGCGGTGATGGAGGAGCCGTTGCCCAGGTGGCAGGAGACGATCTTCAGGTCCTCGATGGGCTTGCCCAGAAGCTCGGCGCAGCGCTGGGACACATAGCGGTGAGAGGTGCCGTGGAAGCCGTAGCGGCGCATCTTGTCGTTCTCATAGTACTCATAGGGGATGGCGTAGGTATAGGCCTTGGGAGGCATGGTCTGATGGAAGGCGGTGTCAAACACGGCCACCATGGGGACGCCGGGCATTTTGGCCTGGCAGGCCTTGATGCCGATGATGTTGGCGGGGTTGTGGAGGGGGGCCAGAGGATTGCACTCCTCAATGGCAGCCATAACCTCGTCGGTGATGACCACGGAGGAGGCGAACTTCTCGCCGCCGTGGACCACACGGTGACCCACTGCGTCAATCTCCTTCATGGAGGCGATTACGCCGTTTTCCGGATCCACCAGAGCATTGAGCACCGCCTCAATGGCCTCGGCATGGGTGGGCATGGCCACGTCCACCGCGTCCAGCTTGGCCTTGCCGGCCACCTGGGGCTTGTAGGTGAACTTGCCGTCGATGCCGATGCGCTCGCACAGGCCCTTGGCCAGCAGATCGCCGGTGGCGGGATTCAGCAGCTGATACTTGAGGGAGGAGCTGCCTGCGTTGATAACCAATACGTTCATACTGTCATCTCCTAAAAGTAATGTTTCTTGCAAATATTCGGGTTCCCGGATATAATAGGGGGGAAGCCCGTACACTTCTATATTCTAGTACAAAATCTCGCCTAGGACAACTGGTATTTTACCCAATTTCACCACCCAGGAGGAATTTTTTCGTGAGGACTGCCGGAATTATCTGCGAATACAACCCCTTTCACCGGGGCCACCGCCATCAGCTCCGGCAGGTGCGCCAGGCCCTGGGGGAGGATACGGGGATCGTCTGCCTGATGAGCGGCAACTTTGTCCAGCGGGGTGAACCGGCCATTTGGGACAAGTCCCTGCGGGCGGCGGCGGCGTTGGAAGCCGGGGCGGACCTGGTGCTGGAGCTGCCCATTACCGGGGCCCTGGGGTCCGCCGGGGACTTTGCGGACCGGGCCGTGGGGTATCTGGGCCGGCTGGGGCTGGTGGACTACCTCTGCTTCGGCAGCGAGGGCCCGGGAACCCGGGAGCTGATGGACTGCGCCGCCTATTTGGAGAGCCGGGAGTTTCAGGAGAAGCTCCGGCAGCGATTGCAGGAGGGGGTGTCCTTCGCCCGGGCCAGAGAGCTGGCGGCAGGGGAATGGGGCCGGTGCCTCCAAAGGCCCAACAGCGCCCTGGGGGTGGACTACTGCCGGGGGATCCTCCGGCGGGGGGAGACCATGGAGCCCTTGGCGCTGCCCCGAGATCTGTCCCTGACCTCGGCCACGACCCTTCGGGAGGAGCTGCTGGACCGGGGGGAAGGATCCCTTCACAGTCTGGCCTACGGCCAAAGGGCCATGCTGGGAATCCTCCGAAGCCTGCCCCGGGAGCGATTTGAGGAGATGGCCCTGGGCTCCGAAGGGCTTTGGAGCCGGGTCTATCGGGCCTGCCGGGAGGAAAACAGCTTGGAGGAGATTATTCTGGCCTGCAAGTCCAAGCGGTATGCCTACGCCAGGCTCCGCCGGGGGCTGATGTGTCTATGCCTGGGGCTGGGCCGGGAGGAGATGGCTCTGGAGAGCCCCTATCTCCGGGTGCTGGGCTTTGGCCCCCGGGGCCGGGAGCTGCTCCATCAGGGGAAAAAACGGACCTGTCTGGTGGCGGGACCGGCGCCCAACACCCGGGAGGCCAAGGCCTATGGGGCCCTGGAGGACCGGAGCGCCAGGCTCTATCCCCTCTTTGCCCGGGAGCTGGAGCCCTGGATCCCCGACAAAAGCCGGAAACCAAAAATTTTTACGGAACCTCTTGATTTTGGGGAAAAGCCGTGATATAATAGTCCAGCTTTGAAAATTACGGGACTTTTGCGCCCTGTACTGGAACCGAAAGAGGTGAACAAACGTGAAGAAGGACATCCAGCCCGATTATCAGCAGACTACTATCCGCTGCGCTTGCGGCGCCGTGTTTGAGACCGGGTCTACCAAGAAGGATATCAAAGTTGAAATCTGCTCCAAGTGTCACCCTTTCTACACCGGCAAGCAGAAGCTGGTGGACACTGGCGGACGTGTTGAACGCTTCAACAAGAAGTTTGGCCTGAAGTAAGTATCCCGTCAAGGGGCTGTTTCACTGCGCGTGGAACAGCCCCTTTTTGTTCTTTTTTCCTGGAAAAAAGAGCAAAAGGGTAGGGGGGTTCCGCTGCGTAGCGGAGGACGTTTTCCGCTGCGTAGCGGAAACGGGGCCCCGGCAAAGCCCAGCGAAGCGGGTTTGCTGGGGAAAGGAGGAGTAAGGAAGCGGGCCGAGGGCGACCGAAGGAAGCCCGAGGCAAAGCGGACTTTGCGACGACGTGTCTCCGACGGCCCCATTTCTGTGTGGACAGAAATGGGGGAAAGAGCCAACAAAGGGCACGGCCCTTTGTAAACCCACAAAGGACAGCTGCCTCGTTCTGTGGTGCGCTCCTTTGGGAGTGCCTGCCCGCCGCCGTCTGGTTCGCTCTGCTCCCAGCGGCGAACGCTGTAGTGCGTACCTCCAATGTCCGACCTTGGAAGTCTCCTAGAGATCGGACAAGAAAACCGCCGCACAAACAGCGGGCCGCAAAAAACAGGAGGTTTTTTGACGGCCACGGACGGGCAGTTGCTTGACGTGGAAAACCACAGAAGCAGGCACCCCAGATTTGTGGGGATTCCAAAGGGTTCTCCCTTTGGCGCATCTTTCTCCATACTTTCTGTGCGAGCAGAAAGTATGGCCGCCGGAGGCCCCATTCCGCTGGGCAGCGGGAAAATATGCCCCGGGGCAGCCCCTGGGAAGCAAAGGAGATGACATAGGTGGAAGAAAAACACATTGCGGAAAAAACCATTCTGGCAGGGCTGGATGCGGCGGTATTCTCCCGGGAGGAGACGGCCACCCAGGAGAGCCTACAGGAGCTGGAGGCCCTGCTGGAGACGGCGGGAGGTGTGGCGGTAGGACGGCTGCTCCAGACCCGGCCGGCCCCGGATCCTCACTCCTTTCTGGGAGAGGGGAAGGCGGAGGAGCTCCGGGCCGCAGTGGAGGAGACCGGGGCGACCATGGTCATCTTCGACAACGAGCTGTCCCCCTCGCAGATTAAAAATCTGGAGAAGATCACCGGGGTCACGGTGATTGACCGGTCGGCGCTGATTTTGGACATCTTCGCCCAGCGGGCCAAAACTCGGGAGGGGCGGCTACAGGTGGAGCTGGCCCAGTATCAATACCTGCTGCCCCGGCTCTCGGGAATGGGCGCCTCTCTGAGCCGCCAGGGAGGCGGCATCGGCACCCGGGGCCCCGGAGAAACCCGGCTGGAATCGGACCGGCGGCACATTCGAACCAGAATCTCCAGGCTGCGGAAGGAGCTGGAGGAGGTCCGGCGGGTTCGGGGAGTTCAGCGCCAGCGGCGGCAGAAAAACGACGTGCCGGTGGCGGCGCTGATCGGCTATACCAACGCGGGAAAGTCCACCCTTCTCAACGCCCTCACCGGGGCGGGGATTCCTGCCAACAACCGGCTCTTTGACACCCTGGACACCACCACCCGGCGGCTGACCCTCTCCGATACTCTGGAGGTGCTGCTGTCGGACACCGTGGGCTTTATCGCCAAGCTCCCCCATCATCTGGTGGAGGCCTTTCAGGCCACCCTGGAGGAGCTGCAATACGCCGACCTGCTGGTTCACGTCATTGACGCCGCCGACCCTCAGCGGGAGGAGCATATGGCGGTGGTGGAGCAGCTGGCCCGGCAGCTGGCCCGGCAGGGAGTGCCTATGGTGGAGGTCTACAACAAGGCCGATCTGGTGGACAAAAGCGCCATCCCCACCGGGGAAAACCGGGTGGCCATTTCCGCCGCCCAGGGCCAGGGGCTGGAGGATCTGAAGCAGCTGATGGAGAAAAAGCTGGACAAGGGCGTGGTGCGGGCCAGCATCCTTTTGCCCTATTCCCAGGCCGGTGAGCTGGACCGGCTCCACCGGGAGGCCCGGGTGCTGGAGGTGGAGTACCGGGAGGAGGGCATTCAGGTGGACGCCGCCCTGAACCGGGAGCTGGCGGGACGGTACCGGCAGTATTTTGTCCGCGTGATGGAGCATCCCCTTGGGAGGTGAGACCATGGAATACCGAATTCCCGCAGGCTACGGCACCGGGGAGTTTGTGGAGAAAAAGTCCCGGTTTATCGGGGAGCTTTGGCCGGTGCGCTCCCAGGAGGAGGCCCGGGAGAAAATCGATCAGGTGAAAAAGCACTACCACGACGCCCGGCACAGCTGCTGGTGCTTCCTGCTTCGGGACGGCACCTTGCGGTACTCTGACGACGGGGAGCCCCAGGGCACCGCCGGTCAGCCTATGCTGGAGGTATTTCAGCGGGAGGGGGTCACGGACCTGGTGTGCGTGGTGACCCGGTACTTCGGAGGCATCCTCCTTGGCACCGGGGGACTGGCCCGGGCCTACACCCGAGGGGCCAAGGAGGCCCTGAATCAGGCGGGAATTCTGGTGGAGCGGCCCTGGGACAGACTGAAAATCGCCTGCCCCTACCGGCTCTTTGAACAGGTCCGAAGGGAGACGGAGCTGGCGGGGGGATGCCTGGAGGACCAGGACTTCGGGGCGGAGATCACCCTGACGGCCCTGCTGCCGGTGACGGAGACCCAGGGATATCTTGCACGGCTGGGAGAGCTCAGCGCCGGGTGTCTCCGGTGGGAGGACATGGGGAACGTAATGCGGGGCGGGGCGCCCTCAGCGTGAGGGGACGCCTCCCCGGGAGGTTTTCCCCCAGCGTGAGGGAGGACGGCCTCCGGCGGCCCCATTTCTGTGTGGACAGAAATGGGGGAAAGAGCCAACAAAGGGCACGGCCCTTTGTAAACCCACAAAGGACGGCTGCTTCCTTCTGTGGTGCGCTCCCTTGGCGGTGCTTTCCCGCCGCCGTCTGGTTCGCTCTGCTCCCAGCGGCGAACGCCGTAGGCTGTACCTCCATTGTCCGACGGTAGAAGTCTCCTAGAGATCGGGCCGGGAAACCTCAGCACAAACAGCGGGCCGCAAAAAACAGGAGGTTTTTTGACGGCCACGGGAGTGCACTGCCTGATGTAGAAAACCACAGAACGGTGCACTCCAGATTTGGGGGGATTCCAAAGGGCCCTCCCTTTGGCGCATCTTTCTCCATACTTTCTGTGCGAGCAGAAAGTATGGCCCCCGGAGGGCCCGGGCCCCCTGGTTCGCTCTGCTCCCAGCGGCGAACGCTGTAGGCTGTACCTCCAATGTCCGACGGTAGGAGGCCCCTAGAGATCGGACAAGAAAACCTCAGCACAAACAGCGGACCGAAAAAACCAGGAGGGTTTTTTACGGTCTCGGGTAGAGGCTTGCCTGGTGTGGAAAACCACAGAAGCAGGCACCCCAGATTTGTGGGGATTCCAAAGGGCCCTCCCTTTGGTGACTCTTTGCCCCACCTTATCTGGTCAGTCAGAAAGGTGGGCCCCCGGAGGGCGTCCTCCCTCACGCTGAGGGAAATATGCCGTCGGAGACACGTCCCCGCTGGGCAGCGGGAAGTATGGCCCCCGGAGGGCGTCCTCCGCTGGGCAGCGGGAAATATGCCGTCGGAGGCGTCCCGCTGGGCAGCGGGAAAAGGCAGAAAAACACCCCTTGGGGGGAAAGGAGCTGGTACGGTGAACATCCGCGAGACACTGGAACAGGAGGAGAAGCTCCGGCTGAAGCCCTGGGCGGCCTTTGCCGCCGAGACCCGGGGCAGAATGCGCCCGGAGGAGGAAAATCAGGTCCGCACCGCCTTTCAGCGGGATGTGGACCGGATTGTGTACTCCAAGTCCTTTCGGCGGCTGAAGCACAAGACCCAGGTGTTCCTCAGGCCGGAGGGGGACCACTATCGGACCCGGCTCACCCACACCCTGGAGGTCACCCGGATCTCCCGGACCATTGCCCGGGCCCTGGGGCTTAACGAGGACCTCACCGAGGCCATCGGTCTGGGCCACGATCTGGGCCACACCCCCTTCGGTCACGCCGGAGAGCGGGCCCTGTCGGAAATCACCGGGAAGCCCTTCCGCCACAATGAGCAGTCCCTGCGGGTGGTGGATATTCTGGAGAAAAACGGCGACGGGCTGAACCTGTGCTACGAGACCAGAATGGGCATTGTGGGCCACACCGGGGAGTATATCCCGGAGACCCTGGAGGGACAGGTGGTGCGGCTGTCCGACCGGATCGCCTACATCAACCACGACATCGACGACGCCCGGCGGGCGGGGATTTTGGAGAATTCTCAGATCCCCAGGGACATCACCGAGGTGCTGGGGCTGACCCACTCGGAGCGGATCAACACCCTGGTGCAGGACGTGATCGCCTGCTCCCTGGGAAAGGGGGAAATCGCCCGGAGCCCGGAGATTGCCCAGGCCATGGAGGATCTGCGGAACTTTATGTTTGACCGGGTATACCGGAATCCCATTGCCAAGGGAGAGGAACACAAGGCCACGGATATTATTGGAATCCTCTATGACCACTACGTCAGCCACCCGGAGGAGATTCCCCCGGACTTCACCCCTCAGCTGGACTTCGACGGCATCCAGCGGACGGTGATCGACTATGTGGCGGGGATGACCGACAGCTATGCGGTGTATAAATTCAGCCAGATCTTTATTCCCTCCGCCTGGCAGGTCCGATAGGGAATAGGAAGAAAATATTTGGGGAACCATGAGAGGAGGCAGGACTTTGGCGTTTTCTGAGGCGTTTTTGGAGGAATTGGAGGAGAAAAACCCCATTGAAGATGTGGTGGGCAGCTATGTGTCCCTCACCCGAAGGGGGAGCAATCTCTTTGGCCTTTGCCCCTTCCACAACGAAAAAACTCCCTCCTTTTCCGTGGCCCCGGAGAAGGGCATCTACTACTGCTTCGGCTGCCACAAGGGCGGCGGCGTGGTGAACTTCATTATGGAGGAGGAGGGACTGGATTTCCCCGACGCGGTGCGGTTTCTGGCCAAGCGGGCGGGAATGGAGGTCCCCCAGGACCAGAGCCAGGAGCCCTCTACCTACCGCTACAAGGAGCGGCTCTGGGAACTGTGCCGGGATGCGGCCCGGTACTATCACGGGATGCTCAAGGGCCCCGAGGGCCGGGAGGCCCTGGGATACCTCAGAGGCCGGGGGCTGACCCCGGAGACCATTGTCCGCTTTGGCCTGGGCTTCGCCCCCAATCGCTGGGACGGGCTCCTCAGGGCCATGGAGGAGAAGGGATACACCAGAAAGGAGCTCCAGGACGCCGGACTGATTCGGGTCAGGAAAAGCAAAAATCCCGACGGGCCCGGGGGCCAGCGGGAGAGCTGCTACGACTGGTTCCGAAACCGGGTGATGTTTCCCATTATCGACGTCCGGGGGAACGTCATCGGCTTTGGAGGCCGGGTGATGGACCAGTCCGAGCCCAAGTATTTAAACTCCCCGGAGGGGCTGCTCTTTAACAAGCGGAAAAACCTGTTTGCCCTGAATCTGGCGAAAAAAACCAAGCTGGACATACTGGTGCTTACCGAAGGGTATATGGACACCATCTCCATGCATCAATACGGCTTTGACTGCGCCGTGGCCTCCCTGGGCACCGCCCTGACCCAGGAGCAGGCGGGGATGCTGGCCAAGTACAAAAAGAATATGGTGCTGTGCTACGACGGGGACCAGGCAGGGCAGAACGCCGCCAAACGGGCCATTGGAATTCTGGAGAAAACCGGGGTGTCCGTCCGGGTGCTGCGGATGCAGGGAGCCAAGGACCCAGACGAGTTTTTGGGGAAATACGGGGCCGACGCCTTTCAGCGGCTGCTGAACACCTCCCAGGACCAGGCCACCTATCAGCTGGAATCTATCGGAAGAAGGTACGACGTGAAGGAGGACGAGGGAAAGGTGGGATTCCTCCAGGAGGCCGCCGCCTTTTTGGGGGGGCTGTCCTCGCCGGTGGAGCGGGAGGTATACACCGTCCGGGCGGCGGAAATGGCCGGGGTCCCCACGGAGGCCCTGAAGCTGGAGGTGGACCGGGCCAGGCGTCAGCGGCTTCGCCGCCAGGAAAAACGCCAGGAACGGGAAAATCTCCGGCCCGCCCAGGCGGTACAGCCCACCGCCGCCGGGCTTCACTATGAGGACGTCCGGTCCGCGGTGGCGGAGGAGGGGCTGCTGGGGCAGATTCTTCAGGAGAACAGCCTGATGGATTTGACCCGGGGGCTGTCCCCGGAGGACTTCTCCGCCCCTCTCCTGGGACGGGTGTTCGCCTGGATGGAGGACCGGTGGCGGGAGGGGAAAACCATCTCCGTTCCCGCCATGGAGGGGAGCTTTTCCTCGGAGGAGCTGAGCCATATTACCGGGATTCTGCGGAAAATGGACAGCGTGGTAAACGAACGGGCCGTGGAGGATTACATATCGGTGATCCGGGACCAGGCGGCCAAACGGGGCAGCAAGGACCTCATGGCGGCACTGAATCGCCGCCGTGACAAAAATGCGTATGGAGGTTGATCCTATGACCAGTCAGAACAAGCTCACCGATCAGGCCCTAGCGGAACAGCAGGCCCGGCTGGTGGAACAGGGAAGGAAAACCGGGAAGCTCTCCACCGAGGAGCTGGTGGCGGCACTGGCCCCTCTGGGGGCGGATATGGACCAGATCGAGAGAACCTATAACGTCCTCACCGACGCGGGGATCACCGTGGAGGCGCCGGACACCGGGTCCACCCTGGAGGAGAAGGCCCCCAGCGCCGAGGAGCTCACCGCCCTGGAGGCGGAGCTGGAGGAGGAGACCCCGGAGCCGGAGCCCCAGGCCACCACAGAGGCCGCCGCCCTGGAGGCGGGGGTCAACGACCCGGTGCGGCTGTATCTCCGGGAGATCGGCAAGGTGCCCCTGCTCACCACCCAGGAGGAGATGGAGCTGGCCAAGCGGGTGGCGGCAGGAGATCAGGAGGCCGCCAAGGAGATGACCGAGGCCAATCTGCGGCTGGTGGTGAGCATTGCCAAGCGGTATGTGGGCCGGGGAATGCAGCTGCTGGACCTGATTCAGGAGGGAAACCTGGGGCTCATTAAGGCGGTGGAGAAATATGACTTCACCAAGGGCTTTAAATTCTCCACCTACGCCACCTGGTGGGTCCGGCAGGCCATTACCCGGGCTCTGGCAGATCAGGCCCGGACCATTCGGATCCCCGTCCATATGGTGGAGACCATGAACAAGCTCACCCAGACCTCCCGGCGGCTCCAGCAGGACCTGGGCCGGGAGCCCACGGTGGAGGAGCTGGCGGAGGTCATGCGGATGAGCCCCACCCGGGTCAACGAGATCCGGCAGATGTGCATGGAGCCGGTGAGCCTGGAATCCCCGGTGGGGGAGGAGGACGACAGCCATCTGGGGGACTTTATTGAGGACACCGGAGGCGCTCAGCCCCAGGACGCCGTATCCCAGGCCATGCTGCGCCAGCAGATTATGGAGATTTTGGACACCCTCTCGGAACGGGAGGCCAAGGTCCTCAAGCTCCGCTACGGCCTGGAGGACGGCCGCCCCAGAACCCTGGAGGAGGTGGGGAAGGAATTTGACGTGACCCGGGAGCGGGTCCGGCAGATCGAGGCCAAGGCCCTGCGGAAAATCCGGAACCCCAACCGGTCCAATAAGCTCAAGGATTATCTGACCTAAATGAAATTTTTGGGTTTTATGGCAGAGGGCATAATGACCTTTGACGGGAAAGATCACTTTTGTGGGAAAAACAGGAGATTATATGGGAAAGGACTTGAAATTATTGCAGATATGTAGTATCCTAGATACAGCTAACATTGGTTACGAACAGCTGGGGGGTGACCCCAGATGAGCGAGCCGGTGTATTCCTTCCGCACGGCGGTGGGAGGCTTTCACAAGGGCGACGTGGTGACCTATCTCACCCGGGAGGCCCAAAGTCATCGCCAGGCCCTGGAGGCCAAGGATCGGGAGATTCAGGCCCTGAAGGCGGAGCTGGCGGCCCGAGCATCTCAGCAGAATCCCTTGCCCCAGTCCGCTGGGGAGGATTCGGGTTCTTCTCCGGCGAACCCTCTCTCGCCGGAGGAGCCCCATACCCAGGAGCTATTGGCCTATCGCCGGGCGGAGGCCACGGAGCGACGGGCGGCCCAGAAGGTCCACGGGCTCTATGCCCAGGTGGACCAGATCTTGCGGCAGTCTGCCGGGGAGGCGGAGGCGGCCTGTGAAGGCTCCAAGGAGGCCCTGACGGAGGTGATTCGTCAGCTGGCCCAGGTGGAGCAGCAGGTGAAAGCCCTGTTCCAGGGGCTGGAGCAGTCCGGTCAGACCCTCCGTGGACTGGCGGACACCCTGCCGGATCCCGCAGAGGAGGAGGGCCTATGAATCCCATTAAGCTACATACCGCCCAGCTGGAGGCGGCCATTCCGGAGCTGAAATGCGGCGACCGGCTGCTGCTCAGCGGGGTGGTCTACACCTCCCGGGACGCCGCCCACAAGCGGATTTTCCAGCTGCTGGACCGGGGAGAGCCCCTGCCCTACGAGCTGAAGGGGGCGGTGATTTATTACGCCGGACCAACCCCCGCCCAGAAGGGCATGGTGGTGGGGTCCTGCGGACCCACCACCTCCTCCCGGATGGATCCCTACGCCCCCAGGCTGCTGGATCTGGGGCTCACCGCCATGATCGGCAAGGGACAGCGGTCCCCTGAGGTGGTGGAGGCCATTCGGCGGAACCAAAAGGCCTATTTCTGCGCCGTGGGCGGGGCCGGGGCCCTGATCGCCTGCTGCATCAAGGAGGCCAGGGAAATCGCATTCCAGGACCTGGGCTGCGAATCCGTAAAGAGAATGGTGATTGAAGATTTACCGGTGGTTACCGCCATTGACGCCAAGGGCGAAAGCATTTTTAAGATGGGGCGGGAGCAATACCGCATCCACCGATAGGAGGAGCCTATGCATCCCTTTGCGATTACCACGGACTCCGGAGCTGACCTGCCCCAGTCCTATTGTGAGGCACGCGAGATTCTGGTGCTGCCTCTCCCTGTGACCATGAACGGGGAAGTCTATGAAACCATGGACGTGAAAGAGTTTTACCGGCAGCTGCGGGCGGGGGCCATGCCCACCACCTCGGCGGCCAATTTGGAGGACACCTGCCGGCTGTTCCGCCAGGTGCTGTCCACCGGGTCGGATCTGCTGCACATCGCCTTTTCCTCGGGGCTCTCCAGCTCCTGCGACACCGCCTTTTTGGCGGCCAAGGAGATGGAGACGGAGTTTCCGGACCGGAAAATCCTGGTGGTGGACTCCCTTTCCGCCTCCCTGGGCCAGGGCTTCCTGGTGAATTACGGGGTCAAGTGCCGGGAACGGGGGCTGACCCTGGAGGAAACCCGCCGGGTGCTGGAGGCCATCAAGGGGAAGGTGGTCCACGACTTCACCGTGGACGATCTGCACCATCTCCACCGGGGAGGGCGGGTATCTAAGACTACCGCAGTGATGGGAAGCCTGATGAACATTAAGCCCATGCTCCATGTGGACAAGGAGGGCCATTTGGTGGCCCTGGGAAAGGTCCGGGGCCGGAAGGCGGCCATTGGGGCGCTGGTGGAATCCATGGCCCGGCAGGGGGAGGGATTTGACCAGGAGGAGGTCTTTATCTCCCACGGGGACTGCCTGGAGGACGCCCTGACCCTACAATCTATGGTGGAGGAACGCTTCGGCATCCACAACTTCTTGGTGGCGCCCATTGGTCCCACCATTGGCACCCACTCCGGGCCGGGGACCCTGGCGCTCTTCTTCCTGGGCCGGCCAAGGTAGGATGCGGGTGCTGAAAACCGCCCAGTATTACACCAAAAAGTTCGGGGAATACCATGTGGCCACCTATGCGGCCAGCGCCTCCTTCTTTATTATGACCGCAGTGGCGCCGCTGCTGATGCTGGCACTGAGTATCGTGTCATTTACCCCTTGGAGTACCCAGGAGTTTATTGATATGATCGCCGTGATTCTGCCGGAATCCTTCGGCCCCCTGCTGGACAACATCGCCCAGGAGCTGGTGCTCCCCAATTTGACGGTGATGTCCCTGTCTCTGGTGGGTATTCTTTGGACATCCTCCAAAAGTATGCTGGGTTTATTGGACGGATTAAACGCCATCGCCGACGTCAACGACACCAGAAATTTCGTGCTCAAGCGGGTGATCTGCATTGGATACATGCTGGTGCTGATTTTTGGGCTGCTGGTGAACCTGGCCCTTCGGGTCTTTGGCCAGCACATCCAGGGGACGCTCCAGGACCAGGCCCCTCGGGTGGCCCGGGTTTTCGCCGGGATCATGGAGCAGCGGGGACTGACCCTGTTCCTGATTATTACGGCGGTGTTTATGCTGATTTACACGTTCTTTCCAAATAAGAAAATGAAATTCTACATGCAGGTCCCCGGGGCGGCCTTTACCAGCCTGGCGTGGATGGGGTTTTCCGCCCTGTTCTCGATTTATGTCAACCGAATCGGCCAGTTTTCCACCCTCTACGGCGGACTGACCATGATGGTGCTGGTGATGCTGTGGCTGTATTTTTGCATGTATATTGTGTTCATTGGAGCGGTGATGAACAAATGCTGCCCGGAGCTGTTTTGGCGGATCTTTGTGGCGGCGAAAAATCGGCGGAAGCGCTCCAAAAAGTAAATTCTGATTACATTCCCATGTGGGTGTAAATAATATGGTTATGGAGTTTTGGGCTCCGCCGTATCTCTACGATTCGGCGGCAGTAGGGAAAGGCGAATGCCTTTCCCTACTGCTATTTCCATGGCCTAAAGGCCATGATTCCCTCCTGTTTACTGGAAATTCTACGGAAAAAGAGGTTGACATAAGAACAAAAATCCGGGGGAAATCAGAAGGTCAGCCCCAGGGGGCCGGTGTAATAGGCGATGGCTTTTTCGATCAGGACCTGGGGGAGCTGGAAGTATTCGGCCAGCTCCGAGGGGGTGTCCCGGCCTCCGTGGATGGCCTGGCGGAGGGTGTCAAAGGGCAGCAACCGCTGGATGGCCCAGCGGTCCGCCCGCTGCTCGCTTCGGCCCCGCTCGTCCAATGGTGTGTCCAATCGGTAGAGGGCGCCGGTGACGCTGTGGCCCAATTCGTGGGCCAGCTTGTACTTCTCGTCGGGCAAGTCCTTGAATTTCAATGGGTCCAGGGCGATTGCCGTGTGGCCCGGGGCCAGCTCCACCACCAGAGACTCCACCTCGCTGTCCATGGTGTACCAGTACACGGGGATGTCCAATTCCTCCGCCAGACAGTAGAGTGAGACAACGTCCGGGGATTCAGGGACGGTTTTTGAACTGCTCGTTGGCAAATTTTGCAAAACGCTTGACCTCCTCATACACCACGTCGTCCACCTCCGTGTCCCCAAACAGGGCGAACTTGATGGCGCCGTCGTCCAGGCTGTCCCCGGTGATCTGGCCCACTGGAACATGGAAATGCGCTGCCAATTTTTCCAGCGTGGCCCGGCGGGGCTCCTTCAGGCCCGTCTCCCAGGTGGACACCGCCTTGTCCGTGACGCCCACAATGGCGCCCAGCTCCGACTGGCTGAGGCCGTGCTGCTGCCGCAGGGCTTTGATCTGTTCCGCAATACTCATAGTAGAATTCCCCTTTTTTCGATGATACTTGGATTGTATACCGAAAGTAGAGTTTTGTCAAGGGAAATCGAAAAATAAACGTTGACAATCTACTAAAAGTGGAGTATAGTAGGCCCATCCACCGGATAACCGGGACTATTTTTTCACCGGAAACTCTACCAAAAGTAGAGTTCTTCCAGGTGGGGGAAGGAAATATCCCCCGGGGGACTTCCGATGACAGGAAAATTGTACCACAGAACGTGTCCCATAAATGGGACTGGAAAGGGGAGCTGGCTATGAATTGGAAAAAAGAGGCGGAGCAAAAGCTGCGAAATTATGGGGTCCGGCGGCATGCGCTGGTGGCGCTGCCCCAGCAAATTGCCCAGGTTCGTTCTCGACGGAGAGACGTTCGTTCCTCCAGAACGGACGGGGCGGCGGTGGCCGGGGGCGGATCTCGCCGGGAGGAATATTTGGTGGATAGTATTACTTACCAGGAACAGCTTGAACAGCAGTTACGGGAAACCCAGAAATATGTGTCGGGAATGGAGGAGGCCCTGTCGGCTCTCACCCGGGAGGAGCAGCTGATTTTGGACCGATTTTACATCAATCCTCTGTCCGGCGGGGCGGATCGCCTCTGCGAGGAGCTGAATTTGGAGCGTTCCACGGTGTATCGCCGAAAGGAACGGGCTCTGCGGCGGTTTACCATGGCCCTTTTTGGCTGGGAGGAGGTCAAAAATGGAACAAATTGACGGATTTATGTTCTTTCGCAGCTATTACGAGGCCATTCGTCAGCTGCCGGATCCGGTGGAACAGGCGGCGCTGTATGACGCGGTTTGTGCGTATGCTTTTGCGGGAGGGGAACCGCAATTTACTGGCATTAGTCAAGCGATGTGGAATTTGATTCTTCCTAGCCTTGCACGCTCTGTGAAAAGAGCATCCAACGCAAAAAAACGAAAAATTGAATACAAAAATGAAACGAAAATTTGGAAAAAATCCGGAGAAAAACGATGCGAAAAAATGACGGAAGAGGAAGAGGAAGTGGAAAGGAAAAGGGAAGAGGAAGAGAAAGAGGAAAAGGAAAAGAAAGTGGATAAGGAGGGGGAGGGGGAATCAACCTCCGGGGATGGCCCGCCCCCGCCGCTTACGCCGAGTTATGAACAGATTCAGGATTATTGTCACGAACAAGGACTGACCGTGGATCCCAAGCGATTTTTCAACTATTACGAGGCCTGCGGGTGGATGCTCCACGGTGGGCACATGGTGAACTGGCGGGCCTGCTTGGAAAGCTGGGAGCGAAATGATTTGCAGAAGTATTCCAAAACCGCCAGGGTGCAGCGGCAATCCATGACCTGGGAGCCATACACCCCGGGGGAGGATGAACTCAGAGCCATAAAAAAGCTGGAAGCTATGGCGAAGAATACATGATGTGGGATTTTTCCGGGACAAATTTGGGACAGAATCGGGATGAAATCCCCCTTTGGGGCTGATACAATGGTAGCATCCAGAAAAGGAGGCGACGGGATGCTGCCAATCATTCAGGTGGCGCTGGACCAGGTGGGGTACCTGGAAAAGGCGTCCGACGACCAGTTAGAAAACAAGTTTGCAAATGCGGGCTATGGCAATTTCACCAAATTCGGGGCGTGGTACGGCTTGAACGGCCAACCTTGGTGCGATATGTTCCTGTCATGGTGCGCCGATCAGGTAGGAGAAGGAACTGCGATGGGTAGGTACGCTTACGTCCCTGCCCATCGTGCTTTTTTCCAGGAGCAAGGCCGATGGCACCTTCGTGGGGACTATCGCCCGGTTCCCGGGGATGTGATTGTGTTCCACAACGAAAGCCATATCGGTTTGGTGGAGTATGTAAGCGACGGTTACGTTCACACCATCGAGGGAAATACCTCCGGGGAGGCCGGTCTGGAGGCCAACGGCGGGGGTGTATTTCAGAAGCGATACCCCTTGGACAGCGGCTATATTCTGGGCTACGGCCACCCGAATTATGAAAATTCCAAAGAGGAGGGCTTTGAGTTGGCAAAAATCTATCAAAATGGGTCCACCCCGGAGCCGGTTTTCGCGGACACGGACCTGCGGAACCAGGTTGGCAGCTTGAATCCCTGGGAATCTTGCCCCTGCGTGGGGCAGGTGGAGGGCCGGTGGCTGGTGTACTATCCTGTGGACGGGGAGGCCCGATACAAGGCAGGATTTGTGGAATACTCCGGTGGACTTTGAGATTTGGACAGGGAAGGAGGGGGAAGATTGGACGAAATTCAACAGGTCGAGGAGGCGCTGTTGCAGCGAGCGTTGGGGATGACGGTGCGGGAAGTCCGCGTGGAGGAGACAGACAAGGGGGCAAAAACCGTGACCACGGAGAAGGCGGTGCCCCCGGATTTGTCGGCGCAGATCTTCTACCTGAAGAACCGCAGCCCCCAGCGATGGCGGGAAAAACCGCCGGAAATCCCCCCGGAGCAGCCGGAAAACAACCTGCTGGAGGTGCTTCAGCAGGCGGCGGCAGGGCTGAAATGTTCCTGTGAGGAGGACAATTCATGATCTATCAGCCTCTGTCTCCCAAGCAGAAAATCGCCATGCTTTGGTGGCTCCAGGAGGAATATTGCCATCGGGACGGCATTATTTGCGACGGGGCTGTCCGGTCAGGAAAGACAATGTCCCTGGCGGTGGGGTTCCTTCTTTGGAGCATGACCCGATTTAGCGGGCAGGTTTTCGCCTTCTGCGGCAAGACCATTGAGAGCTTGCGGCGGAATTTGGTAAATCTCCTCCCGGAGTGGCTGGGAGGGATATTTACCTTTGAATTCCGACGGCAGGAAAACCTGGTGCTGGTGCGAAAGGGAGAAACGGTAAATTATTACTACCTATTCGGGGGACGGGACCAGTCCAGCGCCGGGCTGATTCAGGGGATCACCCTGGCTGGGGTCCTGCTGGACGAGGTGGTGCTCATGCCCCGGAGCTTTGTGGAACAGGCGGTGGCCCGGTGTTCTGTCCCAAATTCCAAGGTTTTTTTCAGCTGCAACCCGGAATCTCCCGGGCATTGGTTCTATGGGGAGTGGGTGGAGAAGGCGGCGGAAAAGCGGCTTCTTCGGCTACAGTTCACCATGGAGGACAACCCAGCGCTGACGCCGGAGGTCCGGGAACGGTACGCCAGAATGTACGCCGGGCAGTTCTATCGGCGGTTTGTTCTGGGACAATGGTGCGCGGCTCAGGGATTGGTTTACCCTTTTCAGCCAGAGGAAGTAACTGCTGATTCCCTTTCCGGGCCTCTTCGGTACTACATCAGCGTGGACTATGGCACCCGGAACCCCTGCTCCATGGGTCTTTGGGCGGTGGACCTGGGGGGACGGGCGCTGCGGCTTCGGGAATACTACCATGACAGCCGGAAGGCGGGGGAGCAGCGGACCGACGGGGAGTATTATGAGGCGCTGTGTGCGTTAGCTGCGGACAATCCCATCTCTGCGGTGGTGGTGGATCCTTCGGCCCTGAGCTTCCTGACCCTGATCCGCCGGGCGGGGCGATTTTCCCTGAGAAAGGCGGACAATCGGGTGCTGGACGGCATCCGAACGGTGGGGGAGTACCTGAAAAATGGGCGGCTGAAAGTCCACCCACGGTGTACATCTCTGCTGGAGGAGCTGAGCCGGTACCGTTGGGACCAGGAGGCGGCGGAGGATCGGCCGGTGAAGGAGTATGACCACGCCATGGACGAAATGCGGTATTTCGTGATGACCATTTTGCGGAAATTATAGTTACTTTTAAGGAGGGATCCCATGCTGGATTTACAGGAAACGACCTTGATTTCCCCTGGGCGGCGCCGGGAAATCACCCGGTGGCGGCAGCTTTTGTCCGGAGGGGCGGGGGCCAAGGGGGCCCACGCCACGGGCATCGCCGGGGCCATCACCGGAACTGTGGCCACACTGGCTACATCGGAGCTATATTTGTCGGTGAAGGGCGGACAACGGGCCCGGTTTCTCCGGGAGACCTTGGAAAAATTCCAACCCAAGCTCACCCAGGGGGTGCAGTGGGCGGCGGCCCTGGGCTGCTGCATTCTTCGGCCCCGGGCGGAGCAGGGAGAGCTGGTTTTGGAGCTGATCCCCGGGGACCGGTTTTACCCCACACGATTGGAGGGAAATGGCATTCCCTCGGCGGGGTACTTTCTGGACCACCGGCAGGTGGGACAGCGGGAGCTGATTCGCCTGGAGGGCTTTGATTTTCGGGAGGGGACCCTCCTCCAGACCAATCGGGCCTTTGAATTCGCCCAGGGGGCCTGGCGGCAGGTGCCTCTGGATTCCCTGGAGGACTGGGCGGGGCTGGAAAAATCAGTGACCATTGAGGGAATTTCAGGCCCACTATTTGGGTATTTACAGATGCCCCTCAACGGGGATTTGGATTCCCCACTCCCGAAAAGCCTGTATTCTGGGGCAGAATCCACCATGGAGGAGTTCGATCGGCTGTGGGGGGAGCTGCTCTACGAGCTGCATTCCGGGAAACGGAAGCGGATCATTGAGCGCCAGGCCCTGCCGGGGTTGACGGGGCAGCCGGTGCCGGGGGCATTGGGCTATCAGGACTTATCTAGTGACACTTACCTGGTGCTGGACCCTGAGGAACAGGTGAAGCCCTTTGACGATTACTCCCCCGCCATCCGTACGGAAGAATATCTTACGGGGCTGGGGGCGCTGCTGCGGCTGCTGGAAAATCAGTGCCGTCTTTCCCCGGGAACCCTGCGGTTGGAGGCCCTTTCCGGAGGTCCCACCACCGCCACTGAGGTGGTGGCTCGGGAAAAAACCACCTATCACACCTGTGGAACCATCCAGCGGCTGGGAATTCTGCCAGCGCTGAACCAGCTATTCGTCGCCATGGACGCCCTCTGCGATCTGTATGAACTGTGCCCCCCTGGGGAGGCGGAACTGTCAGTTACCTTCGGGGACAGCGTGTTTGAGGACACCGGCACGGAGTTTGCCCGACGGCTGGAGATGGTTCAGGCGGGGGTGCTGGAGGGGGCGGCCCTGCGGGAGTGGTATTTTCACGACGAGGGCAAGGGTTAGTTGAAATTTTTCTAAATATGCCCCGGAGGGGGGCATATTTTCTGCTGCGTAGCAGTGGACGCCCTCCGGGGGCCCACCTTTCTGACTGACCAGAAAGGTGGGGCAAAGAGTCACCAAAGGGGGAACCCTTTGGAATCCCCACAAATCTGGAGTGCTTGCTTCTGTGGTTTTCTACACCAAGGAGTCCCTACCCGAGGCCGTCAAAAAACCTCCTGTTTTTTGCGGCCCGCTGATTGTGCTGAGGTCTCCCGGCCCGATCTCTAGGAGACTTCTACCGTCGGACAATGGAAGTACAGCCTACAGCGTTCGCCGCTGGGAGCAGAGCGAACCAGACGGCGGCGGGCAGGCACACGCAAAGGAGCGCACCACAGGAGGGAGCAGCCGTCCTTTGTGGGTTTACAAAGGGCCGTGCCCTTTGTTGGTTCTTTCCCCCATTTCTGTCCACACAGAAATGGGGCCCAGCGGAGCGCGTCCTCCACTACGCAGTGGGAAAAATATCCCCGGAGGGGGCGGCGAAGCCATGGGATTTTCCTGGGACATTTCTGCCACAAATCTGCAACATTTCCGGGATGATTTCCCGGGGAAACCCTGATAAAATGGTATTATCCAAAATAATCAAGAGGACAACGGGGCGCTGGCAACAGGGCCCCGGTTTCGTCCCCGAAAGGAGTTGCCTATGGAACGGAATGGAGACAATGCCCTGGATTTCCAGGCCCTGGCCTACCAGATCACCTCCCCGCCCAGGCCCCGGGAGCCCAAGAATTCCCCTTTGGAACAGCCCCCTGAGGAGGCTCCGGTGGCGGAGCATTCTCCCGAGCGGGCCCCGGATTCTGCCCCGGAGGCTCCCCCGGAGGACCCTCGAGTGGCCCAGCTGGAGGAACAAATGGCCGCTCAGGCCCTGGAATTTCGCCGGTATCGCCTGGCCCAGGCGGCGGAAAATTGTGAGGCCCGGGACCCGGAGCTGGTGGCGCTGCTGCTGGAACGGGACGGGGAGGAGGACCTGACGGCGGCGGTGAGGGGGCTTCGCCGGGAGCGGCCCTGGCTCTTTCGGGACAACGGCGGCCGGCCTCGGTTTGCGGCGGCGGCGGAGGGGCAGCCCCAAAACGCCGAGGAGGAGGCCGTGGAACGGCGGTATCGGAATAATCCCTGGTACCGGAGGCGGTAAATTTGTTTCCCGCTGCCCAGCGGGGGACGTGTCTCCGACGGCCCACCTTTCTGACTGACCAGAAAGGTGGGGCAAAGAGTCACCAAAGGGAGAGCCCTTTGGAATCCCCACAAATCTGGGGTGCCTGCTTCTGTGGTTTTTTACACCAAGAGGCTGCCTACCCGAGACCGTAAAAAACCCTACTGGTTTTTTCGGTCCGCTGTTTGTGCGGCGCTTTTCTTGTCCGATCTCTAGGAGACTTCCAAGGTCGGACATTGGAAGTACAGCCTACAGCGTTCGCCGCTGGGAGCAGAGCGAACCGGACGGCGGCGGGTAAGCACCACCAAGGGAGCGCACCACAGAAAGAAGCAGCTGTCCTTTGTGGGTTTACAAAGGGCCGTGCCCTTTGTTGGCTCTTTCCCCCATTTCTGTCCACACAGAAATGGGGCCGCCGGAGGCCCCATTCCGCTGGGCAGCGGGAAAATATGCCGCCGGAGGCCGTCCCCCCTCACGCTGAGGGGAAACCAAACTTGTAAGAACATCCACCCACTGAGAAAGGAGAACCTATGTCCATTACCTACAATTCCATGCACGTGGACGAGCGCTACAGCGACAAGCTGGAGGCCAATCTGTACTATGCCTCGGTGCTGGTGCCCGGGGTGACCTGCGACGACAGCCAGTGCGCCGGTCCCGCAGGAGGCGTCTACGTCCACAAGCTCACCTCCACCACCATCGCCCCCGGGATGCCCGGCCGGGACTTCACCGACGAGGAGGTGGAGGACGATCTGCTGCTGATTCGGCTGAACAACAATTTCCAGCGGTCCCGGAAAATCTACGGGGTCCAGGCCGCCTCCGTCAGCGCCGATCTCCGGGACGAGAGCCTGGCGGCGGCGCAGCACGAGGTTCAGGCCGGCTGGCAGTCCAGCGGCATCGCCTGCCTGGTGAAGGAGGCCAGCCAGTCTGCGGATACGGACATTCCCACGGTGTCCACCGCCAAGGACATGGTCATTGACGTCCGCACGGAAATCGTGGCCCAGGGAGGCACCGCCGACGTGGTGCTCTGCTCCCCCGCCTTCTACGCCCTGGTGCTCAAGGCCGCCGGCAGCGAGTTTATGCCGGTGACCAACGACGCCATGGCTGCCACCGGCAACGTGGGCCAGTTTTTGGGCATGACCTGGGTGGAGGCCGGCGCCATGGCCCAGGGCTCCGCCAAGTATTTTGACCACACCGACACCCTCCAGACCGTGGACTTCTCCAAGGTGGACTTTGTGGTGTATCACCACAGCGCCCTGTCTGCGGTGACCAACTTCGAAACCGCCCGGCTGGTGGACAGCGAGAGCTTTGTGGGGTCCCGGGCTCAGGTGGAGATGAACTCCGGCTTCCGGGTCCGTGAGCCTAAGCTCTGCTATGTGCATCGCCATGCGTAAGTGATTTTTTCCCCTCAGCGTGAGGGGGACGTGTCTCCGACGGCCCACCTTTCTGACTGACCAGAAAGGTGGGGCAAAGAGTCACCAAAGGGGGAACCCTTTGGAATCCCCACAAATCTGGGGTGCCTGCTTCTGTGGTTTTCTACGTCAAGCAGTGCTTCTCCGAGACCGTAAAAAACCCTACTGGTTTTTTCGGTCCGCTGTTTGTGCGGCGGTTTTCTTGTCCGATCTCTAGGAGACTTCCAAGGTCGGACAATGGAAGTACAGCCTACAGCGTTCGCCGCTGGGAGCAGAGCGAACCAGACGGCGGCGGGGATGCACCACCAAAGGAGCGCACCACAGAAGGTCGCAGCCGTCCTTTGTGGGTTTACAAAGGGCCGTGCCCTTTGTTGGCTCTTTCCCCCATTTCTGTCCACACAGAAATGGGGCCCAGCGGAGCGCCCCTTCCGCTGGGCAGCGGAAAGCGTCCTCCGCTGGGCAGCGGAACAGAAAGGAGAATTCCATGACCATAGAAACCCTACTCACCGCCTATCGCCGATCCGGCGGCACCCTCACCGGGGAGGTGCTAAACCACTGCGCCGATCAGGTCTGGGCCATGATGCTCCACCAGAGCCGAGGCCGGATCCGGGAGGCGGAGGACACCGGCCCCACTGCGGAGCTGATCTTCCAGTGCTTCCGCCACATGGTGGAGTACCTGGCCTCCGGAGAAAATCCGGCCCTCCAGTCGGAGACCTTGGGCCAGTGGTCCCGGAGCTATCGGGACACCGGCCGCAGCCGGGAGAAAAATCTGTTGACGGTTCTGCGTCAGTATTTGGGAGAAACCGGCCTGCTGGCCAGAGGGGTGTGAGCCCCCAGGGGGGACCCCATTTCCCGCTACGCAGCGGAAAACGTCCTCCGCTATGCAGCGGAACCCCACCTGCAACAAGAAAGGAGAAACACCTTGCCCATCATCACGCTCTATCACCCCACCGCCGACGGAGTGCGCCGCCGGGAGCTGACGGTGCCCTACGCCCGGTGGGTCCACAGCGCCGACCCCTCTGGAGGGTACCTTCGGGAGGACGGCGGAGTTTCCCAGGTGCTGATTCCCTGGCAGGAGGACCTGGAGCTTGCCCCGGGAGACGGCATCTATCCCGGCCAGGGACCGGAGCCCGACGGCAGGCCCCTCAAGGCCCTGTCCCGGTCCATGGAGATCATCCAGACCCTGACGGTACACCGCCAGGGGAGCACCTTAGACCACTGGGAGGTGACAAGCCGATGACCATCACCGTCAACATTCCCGACATTGCCCGGCGCCGGGGGCTGGGGCCCGGGGGAGAGGCGCTGGCCTATTTGGGCCGCCAGGTGCTTGCCCGATGCGACGCCTATGTGCCCTATCGAACGGGGCTGCTGAAAAATACCGGCTATCTGGGACCCGGAGGGGCCACGGTGATCTATCCCCAGCCCTACGCCGCCCCCCAGTTCTACCGGCCCTATCGCCACCGGGACCCCCTTCGGGGAGATCACTGGCACCGGCGGATGCTGGAGGCTCAGGGCGGGGAGCTGCTAAGCCAGCTGGCCGCCTATGTGGGAGGTGAAGTTCGATGACCGTATTGGAAGCCGTAGGGGCCAGCGTAGAGGCTGCCCTGGGGACGGCCCCTGCCTTGGAGGATCTGGGGCCGGAGCCCGGGGATATGCTCCTTCGCCAGGACCCGGGCGCCCGGGAGACCCGGTATTTAGGCGGCACCGCCCGGCGAATCTGCTCCTTTTCCCTCTATCTCCGCCAGGGCTGGGGCCAGGAGGACCGGCGACGGGCCCAGCTCCAGACCCTGGAGGCCCTGTCCTTGCCTCTGCCGGACCTGGGCCCCGGGGCCAGAGCCCTGTCTTTGGAAATCACCGGCCGGGCTCTGCCTGTGGAGGTGGAGCAGGGAGGGCTCCAGGCGGACCGCCTGACCTTGACGCTGGAGTATTTTACCCACCCGCAGTGAGGGGCTTTTCCGCTGCGTAGCGGAGGACGCCCTCCGGGGGCCAATTTTTCTGCTGCGTAGCAGAGGACGTGTCTCCGACGGCATATTTCCCTCAGCGTGAGGGAGGACGCCCTCCGGGGGCCCTATTTCTGTGTGGACAGAAATAGGGGAAAGAGCCAACAAAGGGCACGGCCCTTTGTAAACCCACAAAGGACAGCTGCCCCGTCCTGTGGTGCGCTCCTTTGGCAGTGCAACCCCGCCGCCGTCTGGTTCGCTCTGCTCCCAGCGGCGAACGCTGTAGGCTGTACTTCCATTGTCCGACGGTAGGAGCCCCCTAGAGATCGGACAAGAAGTGCATCGCACAATCAGCGGGCCGCAAAAAACAGGAGGTTTTTTGACGGCCACGGGAAAGCACTGCCCTGAGGAGAAAAACCACAGAAAGGTGCACTCCAGATTTGGGGGGATTCCAAAGGGCTCTCCCTTTGGCGCATCTTTCTCCATACTTTCTGTGCGAGCAGAAAGTATGGCCGTCGGAGACACGTCCTCCGCTACGCAGCGGAAAACGCCTTCCGCTACGCAGCGGAAAGTATGGCCCAGCGGGACAACCAACCATCCACCCAGCGGCCCCAGGCCGCAACCGACAAAGGAGGATCATCTATGACACTCAAAGACTACATGACCACCCTGGCCGCCGCCGAGGCCACCGGGGAATACACCGGCCGGGACATGGTGCTGGCGGTGGACTGCACCCAGGAGGGCGACGCCGCCACCCCGGGGGACTACGCCTTTGTGGGGGTCCACATTGAGGACGTGGGGGCGGCCCTGAACCCCAAAAGCGAGGATCGGAGCTACGTTTTGGAGGGGGACAGCACCATGAAAACCGCCGCCCAGCGGACCTTCTCCATTTCCGGCGCCCGGTACATCTCCGACACCTTCCAGGACTTCTGCTGCAAGCCGGAGATCAAATTCGGCACCGGCGCCGCGGTACAGCGGAAGTACGTCTACTTCCACAGCGGCACCAAAACCGGAGAGCAGGGACTGATGACCATTTTGGTGAAAAACGACGGCGGCGGCGCCGCCTCGGCTCCCGGGGAGTTTGAGGTGGAGCTGAAGTCCAGCGGCCGTCCCTCTGCCTACACCTACGCCTAAGGAGGGCCAATATGGATATGTTTACCTTTATTGACCGGGCGGTGACTCTGCGGTACTTCCCGGACCACCCGGTGGAGGTGACCTTCTACCTGGGAGACGCCCTGGAGGAGAAGCTCCAGGAGGCGGTGGCCCACTATGACGCCCCCCACACCCTGGAGGAGGACCGGGAGAATTTCCTCCGGTTCTTCGGCCAGGAGACGGGAGAGAAGCTGCTGGCCCAGGGGGAGCCGGTGGACCGGCTGGGGCTGGTGGAGCTTTTGGGCTATACCCTGCGGGCCCTTCGGGAGGCCCAGGGGGAGAAGCTGGAGGCCCTGGGGAAATCATGACCTGGGACCTGTGGCGGCCCCCCAACGGAGTGTTGATAGACCAGGAGATTTACCCAATTTCCACCGATTTTTCCACAGGAATTTCCTACACCAGGCTGATTTCCTGTGGAAAACTCACGGAATCGGCCTTTTTTGCCCTGTGGTTCCCGGAAAAACGGCCAAAACATGTGGAAAAAGCCCTGGAAGCCGTGGGGGCCTTTTACCGGATGGGCCGCCCGCCGGCAGAGGAGGATTCCGGCCCGGTGCCCTATGATCTGCTGCTGGACGCAGGGCCCATTTACGCCCAGTTTTACCGGTGCTACGGCCTGGACCTGGCCCGGACCCGGCTCCACTGGTGGCGGTTTCTTTCTCTGCTGGAGGGGCTGATTACCCACAGCTTCTCCCAGCGGGTGGCCTACCGCACCGCCTCCCTGGAGGGCCTGGACGCCGCAGGACGGGGAGAAATTCTCCGGTGCCGCCAGGTCTATGAGATTCCCCGGCCCGGAGAGGGGAGCCTTCAGGAGCATCTCCGGCGGCTGACGGAGCTGGGGGGCAGCGGCAAGGCCTAAGGGCTTTTCCGCTGCCCAGCGGCTGTTTTCGCTGCCCAGCGGGGACCCCGGCAAAGCCCAGCGAAGCGGGTTTGCTGGGGAAAGGAGGAGCAAGGAAGCGGGTCGAGGGCGACCAGCGGAAGCCCGAGGCAAAGCGGACTTTGCGACGACGTGTCTCCGACGGCCATACTTTCTGCTCGCACAGAAAGTATGGAGAAAGATGCGCCAAAGGGAGGGCCCTTTGGAATCCCCACAAATC
>CAKSWT010000022.1 GCA_934512135.1 uncultured Oscillospiraceae bacterium | reverse complement strand
CCGGCGCCCCAGCCCGAGGGCTGGACCTGCGCCTGCGGCGCGGTGAACAAGGGGAAGTTCTGCTCGGAGTGCGGCGCTCCCAAGCCTGCGGCGGCCCCGGTTTACAAGTGCGACAAGTGCGGCTGGGAGCCGGAAGACCCGGCCCATCCCCCCAAGTTCTGCCCGGAGTGCGGCGACCCCTTTGACCAGGCCGACGTGCAGTAATTCCCCAAAACACCGATGAAGAAACGACACAACATCTGTTTCAGGAGGTACGTGTATGAACGGACATAAGTTCTTGAAAGTGACCGGCATCCTGATGATCATCGGCGGTGCCCTGTCTATTGTGCTTGGAATCGTTGCGGTGCTGAGCGTAGCAGCGCTGCACTATCTGGTGTCGGGAGAGGCCCAGACCGCCATGCTTTTTGCCAGCACCATTTTGTTCCTGGTCGGTGGCATTGTGGAGTTGATCGCCGGCATTGTCGGCGTGGTCAACGCCGAAAAGCCCCAGAAGGCAAAGACCTGTCTGGTATGGGGCATTCTGGTGGCCGTTTTGGGCGTGGCCAGCTCCATCCTAGGCGTAGCCGGCGGCGGCGACTTCAACTTCAGCAGCCTGGTTCTGGGCCTGGTGCTGCCGGTGCTCTATATCGTCGGCGCAGGAAAGAATATGCAGACGGATACGGCCAACGCCTAATCTTCGGAAAAGAGGTTCGATCATTATGGGTTTATTCGGAAAACTGTTTGAGAAAAAAACTTGCGACATCTGTGGCGGAGAAATCGGCCTGCTGGGCAACAAAAAGCTGGAGGACGGCAACTGCTGCAAGGAATGCGCCGGGAAGCTCTCCCCTTGGTTCAATGAGCGGCGGCACTCCACTGTGGCGGATATCAAGGCCCAGCTTGAGTACCGGGAGGCAAACCGGGAGGCCGTCGCCAAATTCAACACCACCCGGAGCTTTGGCGAGACCATGAACGTCCTGCTGGACGAGGATCAGCAGCAGTTTATGGTCACCTCGGCGAGAAACCTTCAGGAGGCCAACCCCGATGTGCTTTCCTTCTCCCAGGTCACCGGATGTGATTTGGACATCACCGAGAACCGGCAGGAGGAAATGCGGGAGATCAAGGATAAGGACGGCAACACCAAACGGGTGAGCTATGCTCCCCCTCGCTTCACCTATCGCTATGACTTCTACATCATCATCCGGGTGAATCATCCCTATTTCGACGAGATCAAGTTTAAGCTCAACCGCTCCACGGTAGAGGTCGAGGTCACCGGCCGGCAGAACACCGGGGTCACCCCCGGAAAGCGCAGCGTGGACTATCAGGACTATGAGCGTATGGGACAGGAGATCAAGCGGGCGCTGACCTCCATCCGCACCCAGGTCCGAAAGGAAGCTGCCCAGGCCGCCGCCCCCAAAACTGCGGCCACCTGCCCCTACTGCGGCGCAACCACCATTCCCGACGCCAATGGCTGCTGCGAATACTGCGGCGGCGCCATGGGCTAAAGGTCCACCTCGGGAAATCGAATTCGATTCCCGTTATTGAAAGGAGAGAAACGATGAAAAGAGTACTATCCGCATTGCTGACCGTAGCAATGCTCCTGGGTCTTTGCGCCTGTGGCGGACCCACCTATGACGAGAGCCTGTTGGGCGTCTACACCTGCTATGCAGTGGAGATGCTGGGCGTAGAAATGAAGGCCGACGAGGTCCTCTCCAGCACCTCCACCCTGGAGCTGAAGCAGGGCGGCAAGGGCAAAATGAGCATTGAGGGAACCACCGGCTCCATCAAGTACACCCTGAGCGGAGAGGACATCACCGTAGACGTAGACGACGAAACCGCCAAGGGCACCCTGAAGGACGGTGTGCTGCACATCGAGCTGATGGGCATGAACATGTACTTCATCCAGGAAGGCAAGGAGATTCCCGTCACCACCCCCGGCGAGGTTGGCTACTACACCATCGAAACCCTGGAGGATGGCGGTGAGACCCTCACCAAGGCCGACCTGGAAGCCATGGGCATGGGCTCTGATTTCTTCTATCTGGTGATGGAGGAGGATGGCACCGCTTACCTGGTCGTTGGAGGAGAGGACATTCAGTATCTGACCTGGGCCGACGGCAAGCTCACCGACGGCAAGGACTCCCTCCCCTATGTGCTCAACGGCGACACCCTGACCCTGGTCGAGGGCTCCACCAAAATGACCTTTACCCGCAGCGACGGCACGCCGCCTCCCAAGCCTGCGGCGACCTCTGCGGCCCCTGCCCCTGAGTCCACCACGGAAGCCGCTCCCGCTGCCCCTGACGCAGCCACCAGCGAAGGGGATCCTGCACCGGTTTCCGCAGACCTGGGCGACTACCATGTGGATATTCTGGGCGCAGAGTCCTTTAAGGACTCCAGCGACAAGGATGCCATTCGGGTCTACATTGATTTCACCAACAACTCCACCGAGCCCACCAGCTTCTTCATGGCCATGAACTGTGAGGCCTATCAGGAGGGCTTCGAGCTGGTGAGTACCTATGCGCCCTACGACCAGCATGCGCCGGAGGATGGCAACAGCAGCCTGGACATTATGCCCGGCACCACCATCCGCTGCATCCGGGAATACAACTACAAGGCCGACGGCGGCATTGTGGAGTTCACCCTGCAGCAGGGCTACAACGGCGACACCGTCACCATGAAGTTCGATCCCAAGGCCCTTCAGGGACGTCCTGCCGAGGACTACAGCATTCAGGCCACTGACAGCTCCGCCTTTGTGGACGGTCTCCCCTCCGAGGGTGTCTACAAGGATGACTACGCCATTAAGATTCTCAACAGCGAAGTGGTGGACGGCTGGGAGGACGGCACGAAGCTCCTTCGTGTGTACTTCGAGTTCACCAACAACTCTCAGGAGGCCACCTCCTTCTGGATGGCCACATACCTCTCCGCTATGCAGGACAACATCCAGCTGACCACCTCGTCTGCGGATGCATCTGTGCCGGAGGACGACAACGACACCGTGGACATTCAGCCCGGCGAGACCATCACGGCAACCGAGTGCTTTGTGCTCCATGACACCGGCTCCAAGGTTGCGGTCAAGGTGGTAGACTCCTTTGGCGGCAGCAGCCTGGGCGCTGTGTTTAACGTCCAGTAATCCAAATTGATTCGGTCCAGAATCGCCTCAGGCGGTCCTGGACCGTTTCCTTTGTCCCGAAACCGTCACTTGTCCCAAAAATCGCACCAAAAGTGCGGTTTTTGCTTCTTGCGCCCCACCGGAGCGCCCCGTATACTGAGGGTGGATCCAACTGACCAAGGGATAATCAACAAGGAGGAATGAACATGAAAAAGAAATTGTTAGCCTTGCTGTTGGGATTGGCCATGCTCTGTGCCCTTCTGTCGGGATGCGGCGGTGCCCAGACCAGCAGCCGCTCATCCGGGCCGTCCGAGCCGGAAAGTACCATGGCACCCCCGGAAGCCCCCACCCCAGAGCCGGCAGCGTCCGCAGCGTCCAGCTCCATCCTGGATTCTGCCCTGCCGGAGGATACAGCCGACCTTGATTTCACAGAATCCAACGCCAACATGGATTTTGCGGGATTTCAGGATATGCTGAAGTCCCTGACCACAGCGCTCCCTGTGGTGGAGGAGCCGGAGACACTGACCTACTTTTTCGGCTTTGAATCCAGCGCGCTGAATTACCTGCCCGGAGGAGATCTGAACAACCACCAGATCTGGTCCGCCCTGGAGGATCTGACCGGCGTACATCTGGAGCTCACCGTGGTGGACGCCTCCACCGCCAGTGACAAGCTGAACCTGATGCTGGCCTCGGGAGACTACACGGACCTAATGAACATGTCCAGCTACACCTCCGGTGTAGATGCGGCCTACGAGCAGGAGATTATTTTGGATCTGGGTGACCGGCTGGAGGAGAACATGCCCAACTACTGGACCATTATCAACTCCGACCGGAAGCTCTTTGGGGAGGTCCAGGACAGCGGGAAGTTCCTGGCCATCTACCCCATCAAGGACGAGGTGGCCAATCCCCAGGACATGGGCCCCTTCATCCGCATGGACTGGCTGGAGGATCTGAATCTGGACGTCCCTACCACCTACGATGAGCTCACTAAGGTGCTGGAGGCTTTCAAAACAGAGAAGGCCTGTCTGGAGCCTATGAGCTTGTACAACACCGTTTCCATGAGCGACGGACTGCTCATGGGAGGCTTTGGCTCCATGGCGGAGCTGTCCACCAACGGCCTCAGCGGCAACGCCCTCAACGGCTACTATCAGGAGGACGGCAGTGTGGTCTACGGTGCCACTGCCGACGGCACCAGGAAGTTCCTAAGCTGGCTCCATACGCTCTATGAAAAGGGTCTCATTGACTTTGAGAATATGCAGAATCGAATGGTCAACCCCTTTGGGGAGCTGACTGCCATTGCCTGTGCCAAGGGCGCCACCGGCTATATGTTCTCCAATCAGCCCTTTGGCGGCAACTACTCGGTACTGGCCGCCTCGGATTACGACGACCCGGACTGCAACTGGTGGCCGGTGCAGGATGTGGCAGAAACCTCCGGCCAGGAGATTCCCTTCTTCGAGGAGGTCACCCTGGTGGATAATTATGCAACCATTCTCTGCATTTCCTCCCAGTGCGAAAATGTAGAAACTGCGCTGAAATTCCTGGACTACGGCTACAGCTACCAGGGCAGCCTGCTCTACAACTTTGGCTACCAAAAGGGCAGCGGCCATGAGGTGGAGAGTTGGGACTTCAATGCAGAAGGCCGTCCCGAATTTGACCCTGCCGTCTTTGAGCCCTATGGGGCCACCGTCATCGGTTCTGCGGTGCTGTCCACCAAGGACCTGGCCGGCGTGGTGGTGGACACGCGGCTGGCCTTTGAGTTTGGGGACCGGGAGAACGCCTGCTTTGACGCCTGGAAAACCAACAAGCGGCCGGAGAACATCCTCGGTTCCGCCACCCAGTTTACCGCAGAGGAGGGCCAGGAGGCCGCCAGCATCTACAGCGACATTCTCACCCATGTGTCCACCAGTGTGCTGCAGTTTATCAACGGCGATTTGGATGTGGATGACGACACGGTCTGGGACAGCTATGTTGCCTCCATCGAGGCCATGAATCTCAGCCGACTGACAGAGCTGGTCCAAACGGCCTACGACCGAACCCTGGATTAAGAGCCTCTCCCCCATAACGGCAAATTTGAGCCGTCCGACATACGCTGTCGGACGGCTCTTAAATCTGCCCCGGCTTCCCAGTTTTTTACCTGAATTTTACGCAGTCGGGCTTATGCAGTTTACATTGCACCATTATACTAGAATACACATGCAGGATGGGCGCTTGCGCCATGGTGCACCTTGCCCAAGGGCCGCCGAGTCGGGCCTTTCCCCCAGGTGTTTTTCAGAACACACTCGGGTAGAGCTTTCACGGTAATCAACAAAAATGAGGTATTTATGATGACGTACAAACCCCTTTGGCATCAAGGCCAATTCCGTCACGGAACGGGAGGTCATTGACAAACTGGCGGAAGCCTCCCGCGCAGGCGTGGAGGTCCAGCTTATCATTCGGGGCATCTGCTGTATTCTGCCGGGAACCCCCTCACACCCCCGCCGAGCCGGTGAAGGAGCCCCAGAAGCTGATACAGCGCCTGAAGGGACTGGCAGAAGGGTTTTTCGTCACACCCCCTGACTGCATCCACGGCTTGTCCCAGCGAAGCTCCATAAGGCTAACAAATGAACATCCCTGTCTCATAATCGGAACCCCCAATGCCGCACATCCGCCGGCATTGGGGGTTCCTTGTTGCATTCTCACCGCAGTCCGGGCAAGCCCGGCCGTTTAAATATTGCTGGCCGTTACATAGGCACTACGGTTGGTGGTCTGAATGGTGCCAGGCTTCCGGCAGTCACCCACCATGTAGAAGCCGGGATTGGTGCCGTAGAAGCTAAGGGCCTCGTCGGTCTTACTGCGCATTCCCACAGACAGGATCACAGACTCGGCGGGAATTTCATGGTCAACCCCCTCCTTGTCCGTATAGGTCACATGGTCGGCAGCAATCTCCTTGGCTGTGGCGTTGAGTACATAGTGGAAGGTGGGAATCGCCTCCCAGGCAGCAGAGAACATAGAGCGGTAGTGCATCACCGTGGTGTCCGCCGCCAATTCATCCCGCATTTCGATGACGGTGACGTTTTTCCCCTGCTGGGCCAGGAACATGCCGGTCTCCACGCCAACCTCGCCGCCGCCAATGACCACCACATTCTGTCCGATTTTCTCGGAATGCATAATGGCGTCGGTGGCCACGGTGACATTGTCCCCCGTTGCCCCGGGGATGGGCGGAATCACAGGCTGGGCGCCCACGGCGGCAATCACCGTGTCATAGCGATCCCGGACCATCTCCGGCGTAACGGCGGTGTTTAGCACCACATGAATGCCCTTCTTCTCCACCTGACGGATCAGGAAGTCCTTATAGTCCTTCAGGGTCCACTTAAAGGGAACGTAATCCGCATGCTTGATGGCGCCGCCCAGCTTGTCCTCCTTCTCATAGATGGTAACGGTGTGTCCCCGGTCCGCCAGGTAAATGGCGGTACGCATGCCGCCAGGGCCGCCGCCGATGACCGCAATGTTCTTCCGGCCCTTGGGCGCGGTTTGCAGGAACCGATCCACCACCTCAAAGCCGAATTTGGGGTTCACGGAGCAGACGGTGGTGAGAATGTCGTTTTTCCCCCGGCCATGGCACTTGTTGCACCGGAGGCAGGGCACCAGATCCTCCGCCTTATCCTCATAGAGGAAATCACCGTAGTTGGGGTTGGAAATCCAGGCCCGGGCCATGGCCACCATGTCCAGCTTTCCCTCCGCAATGGCCTTTTCCGCCATCTCCGGATAGAACCAGCCGCCCACGTTAGAAACCACAACGTCCAGCCCGGCGGCCTTGATCTTTGCGGCCTGCTCCAGGAAGGGGGTGGGATTGAGCTCAAAGGGAATGGGATGGTTGGGGTCTCCCTCGGCGGAACGGACCTGGACAATGTCCACATACTCCTGTGCCAGCTTCAGGAACTCGATGCCCTCCTCAATGGTGTAGCCGCCCTCCGGCTCCTGGGCGGAAAACTGAATCTCAATGAGCATATTGTTCCCCACGGCCTTCCGAATCTCGGAAAAGATCTCCAGGGGGAACCGGGCACGGTTCTCCAGAGTACCGCCATATTCATCGGTACGGGTGTTGCTCAGGGGAGAGAGCAGCTGACCGGGGAGCTGCGCCCGGTAGCTCATGTGGATGGTCACGGCGTCAAAGCCCAGCCGCTGATAGAGCTTGGCCTGCTGGGCATAGCTCTTTGCGATTTTATGGAGGTTTTCCACGGAAATCTCGTCACCCACGAATTGATAGTTCATGGCAGAGGTGGCCCCGGCACCCACCTGGGGGGCATTGGCGTCGATGATCTCCAGTTGTCCCGCCTCGTTGACATAGCGGAACTTCTTGTTGGCGGAGAACAGAGATCCGCTGACGATGGAGCCGGTATAGTGCATGGCCTCCAGCATTTCTACGATGTAGTTCTGACATTTTGGATTGTGCATGTCAAAGTCCGGAAAATGGGAGACATCCAAGGTGTCCGGCAGCGGCGGATTGTCCACATTGTCGTCAAAGCCGCCCAGGGTCACAAAGGCGGCTCCCGTGCGGGCCCGGCCGATAAAGTGGGCCATGGTGCCCTCCGCAGGGTATTCCTCCGGCCCCTGGGAGAAGTGGGGCAGGGAGTTGGAGGACTGCATTCTGTTTTTCAGCACGAATCTGCCGATCTTGATGGGGGCAAGCAGATGGGGGTATGCGTTTGTCATAATAAATCACTCCTGTACGAATTGAAATCTAACCGTTTCTATTGTACCGCAGGCAAGAATATTTTTCAACCGTTTTCCGGGGCGACAAATGATACGGCGGGATAGCGGCACTCCCGGCCTTGTTCGCATCCCCGGCGTACCGGGACGCCTGGGGCCAACCACAAAACACCGCCGATTTCCGATAAAATCAGCGGTGTTTTTGTTTACCACCGGTGCTGCCGGGGCAGGCGATGGGGCCGAGGTTCCTCCTGAGGGAGGTCGAAGCGCCTGCGCACCAGCTCCGCCAGAAGCTGTGCCGTACCGTCGGTGCCCAAGAGGCTGGCATTGACCAGCAGATCCTTATGCCCCTTGTCATCGGGGCTGAAGCCTGTGTAGTTGATATGGTAGGCGATCCGGTTTTCGTCCTGCTGGGCGATCATTCGGCGGGCGGATTCCTCATCCACCTGCTTCCAGCTCATGCAGTGCTTCACCCGGTCGGCGTAGGGGGCATAGATGTACACATGGACGGCGTTCGGATGCTCCTCCAGCACAAAGTCTGCACACCGTCCCACAATGATGCAGCTCTCCTTTTCCGCCAACGCCCGGATAATCCGGTTCTGGGTCTCGAAAATGCGGTCCTGGGTGTCATTGGTCCGGCTGCCGTGGCTCTGGAACAGCGTGGGAAAGAAGGCATCTGCTACCTGCCGCTTGCTCCGCTCCTCGGTGCTCTCCACCACGTCCTCCGGCAGCCCCAGTGTCTTGGCGGTCTCCCGGATGATATACTCATTGTAGCAGGGAACCTCCAGCAGCCGGCTGAGCTTCTGGGCAATGACCCGGCCGGTACTGGAAAACTGGTTGGTAATGGTCATGACAAACTTGTTCTCTTTCATGTTCACGCCTCCCGCTTCTTCACATGAGATAGCCCGCTACCAAAAAGCCCACAATAGAAAGTATAGCAGCAATCATCACATATGGCAACTGGGAAATGGCATGCTCCATGTTGTCGATCCCGGCGCTGTTGGCGGCCAGGATGGTGGCGTCTGTGTAGAAGCAGGCGTGACTGCCAAAGGTTCCGCCGGAGACGATAGCCGCCATGGTCAGCACCGGGTTTGCCCCCAGGGCCGCGCACATGGGCAGCAGAATGGGCGTCACCACGGCGCTCATGCCCCAGTTGGAGCCGGTTACAAAGGCCAGGATCCCCAGCAGCAGAAAGGACACCACCGGAAAAATTCGGGGCGACAGCAGCGGCTCCGCCAGGGCCACCAGAAACTGCGTCAGCAGCATCCGGTCGCAGACCTCCTTTAAGGTAAAGGCCGCCACCAGCATAAAGAAGATGGACATCATATCACAGAAGCCGGAAACCGTATGGTTAAAAAACTCCTCCATGCTCATCAGCTTTGCGGGAACATACAGCACCAGGCAGACCACCAGGGCCACCACCACCGCCAGAAGAATATCCGTTGTGATTACGCCCACGGCCACCAAGACCAGCATTGGAATCAGGAAGAACCACACATTCCCCTCTCCCTCGGCTGCAGTGGGATCGGTCTGGTTCAGCCTGCGACTGGCGTCGCTGTATACCTTTCCGGTCTCCGCCACCCGGCGGAAGGCCTTTTTCATGGCCCCCAGCTTGGGGATTACCCCCAGGCAGAACAGGAACACCACCAGCAAGGCAAGGATTGGATAAAAGCTAAAGGGAATTGCATGGATATAGGCGTCAATGCCGGAGCTGTACCGACTGGAGATGATCTCCTCCTCATAGAACAGGGACCCAAAGAACACCGCCCAGGTGGAAACCGGCAGCAGCACGCACACCGGGGCTCCCGTGGAGTTGAGGATGAAGGCCAGGGATTCCCGGGGCAGCTTTCGCTTGTCGTAGACGCCCTTCATACAGACGCCGATGGTCAGCACATTGAGATAGTCATCCACAAAGAGCAGTATGCCCAAAATAAAGGAGGTCAGCAGCGTACGCCTTTCATTGGTACAGAGCTTTGACACCACCTTGGAGAAGCCGAAGGTCCCCTTGGAGGCCTGGAGCAGGGCAATCAGACTGCCAAAGAGGCCGCAGACCAGCCACAGCCAGGCGTTCTCCGCCACGACCTGCTGGACAATCCCGATCCATTCCGGCAAACCCCGGGCGCCGTAGAGGATAAACGCCCCCAGCACAGAGCCCAGCAGCAGGAACTCCGTACACCGTCTGGTGGCGATGGCCCCTACAATAATGATGGCGATGATCCCAATCGCCAAAAGTCCCGTTGACATAATTCGTCATCTCTTTTCTTGGTGGCCTGTGGGCGCGGTTTATCTGCGGTACTCCGTCTCGCAGTAGACGCAGCAGTAGCGGCGTTTTTCCGGGTCCGTCAGCATAAACTCGCTGTCCAGGGTGGCGTCTGCGGTGGTGATGCAACGGGGATTTTTGCAGCGGATCACATTGGTCAGGGTCTTGGGCAGGGTGAGATGCTTTTTCTCCACCTGCTTGCCCTCTCGGATGATGTCCACCGTAATGTCCGGGTCCACATAGCCCAGCACATCAAAATCCAGATCAATGAGCTCGTCGATTTTAATAATATCCTTTCGGCCCATTTTGGTACTGCGGGCGTTTTTGATGATGGCCACGGAGCAGTCCAGCCGGTCCAGCTTCAGCAGGCGCACAATGTCCAGGCTGGCGCCCGCCTGAATGTGGTCCAGCACATATCCGTTTTGAATGGCGTCAATATTCATCGTCTGTCCTCCTTCGTTAGGCGCTGAGTCCCAGCAGCTTCATAATCAGGGCCATACGGATATACTTTCCGTTTAGGGCCTGCTCAAAGTATCGGGCACGGGGATCCTCATCCACGTCCACGGTGATCTCGTTCACACGGGGCAGAGGATGCAGAATTGCCATATCCGGCTTGGCCAGGGTCAGCTTTTCCGGATCCAAAATGTAGGTATCCTTCAACCGGACATAGTCCGCCTCGTTGAAGAACCGCTCCCGCTGCACCCGGGTCATGTACAGGAAATCCAGCTGGGGCATGGCCTCCTCCAGACTGGAGGTCTCCCGATAGGGGAGATGCTTTTTGTTCAGGATGTTCTCAATTAGATAGTCCGGCAGCCGCAGCTCCTCGGGAGAGATGAACACAAATCGGATGCCCTGGTAGCAGGCCAAGGCCGTCACCAGGGAATGAACTGTCCGCCCGAACTTCAGATCTCCGCAGAAGCCGATGGTGAAATCCGTGAGCCGGCCCTTTTCCCGGTGAATGGTCAACAGATCCGTCAGGGTCTGGGTGGGATGGTTGTGGCCTCCGTCTCCGGCGTTGATAATGGGCCGGGTGGCCTTCTTGCTGGCGGCGTAGGGCGCGCCCTCCTTGGGATGGCGCATGGCGATGATGTCCGCATAGCAGCAAACCGTCCGAACGGTGTCGCTGACGGTCTCGCCCTTGGCCGTGGAGGAGCTGGAGGCCTCAGAGAAGCCCAGAACGCTGCCGCCCAGCTCCAGCATGGCCGCCTCAAAGGACAGCCGGGTCCGGGTGGAGGGCTCGAAAAACAAAGTTGCCAGCTTTTTATGGGCGCAGACACTCTGATACTTCACAGGATTCTCCTGAATATCCTCGGCCACGGCAATGAGCTGGTCGATCTCCTCAGGGGTCAGGTCGGTGATATTGATCAAATTTCTCATGAAAACGCTCCTTTTTGTGGAATGACGCAGAACATGGGCCCCCCTTCGCTCGGCGATATTTCGAGGAATGGGAAGCCCATGGGTTTGTTCAGTTATGCGAAGGTGACCACTGTGCCGGTTTTGCCCTCCAGGGCGTCGATGGCCTTATCCAGCGAGGTAATAATCGCCTTCTTCTTGGGATTGGAACGGACAAAGCTCATGCAGGCCTGGACCTTGGGCAGCATACTGCCGGGGGCAAAGTGTCCCTCCTCCACATATCGGGCCGCATCTGCCAGCGACATGTGGCTCAGATTTTCCTGATTGGGCTTTCCCCAGTTGATGGCGACCTTCTCCACCTCGGTGAGGATCATCAGCACATCTGCGTCCATCTGCTCCGCCAGGAGCTCCGCCGCGTAGTCCTTGTCAATGACCGCAGCCACACCCTCCAGGGTGCCGTCGGGATTTTCCACCACGGGGACACCGCCGCCGCCGCAGGTAATGGCGATGGTCTTGTCCCAAAGCTGGCGGATCTGGTCGATCTCCACGATCTTCCGAGGCAGCGGCGAAGCCACCACCCGGCGCCAGCCACGGCCTGCATCCTCCTTCATGATGTAGCCCTTGGTCTTGGACAGCTCCTCGGCCTCCTCTTGGGTGTAGAAGGCGCCGATGGGCTTGGTGGGATTCTGGAAGGCGGGGTCATTCCGCTCTACGATCATCTGGGTGACCAGGCTGACCACAGGAATGCCCAGGTTCCGCTTGGCCAGCGCATAGCGCATGGCCTGCTGGATGTGATAGCCGATGTAGCCCTGGCTCATGGCGCCGCAGACGTCAAAGGGCATAGGCGGAACCACGTCCTTCGCCGTCTCGCTGGCCAGGACGATGCGCCCGACCTGGGGGCCGTTGCCGTGGACCAGCGCCAGCTCGTAGCCGGCTGCGCTGATGTCGGCGATACGCTCACAGGTCTGCTTCACCACCTCCAGCTGAGCCTCGGCGGTGGGCGCGCTGTTTTTGCTCTGAAGGGCGTTGCCGCCCAAGGCTATGACGATCTTCTCCAAGGTGATTCCCTCCTATTCGTTAGATCAGGTCCCGCTCTGCCATGAAGTTCTCCAGGGCCTCTCTGGCGGCAGCCTTCTTGAGCTCGCTGCTCTCCTGCTCCCGCTGATACTGGGTGAAGTACACCAGCAGGCCACGCATGGCGGTCAGGCGGTTGCCGGCCTCATCCCAGCACAGGGAGGACTCGGAGTCGGCCACCTCGTCGGTGACATCCTCGCCCCGGGTGGCAGGCAGACAGTGCATAAACTTGCAGCCGATGTTGCCCATCTGCATCATATCCCGGTTGACCTGGTAGTCGCCGAAAATACGGACACGCTCTTCCTTGGGCATCTCGGACTCATAGAGGCCGTACCACACGTCGGTGTAGATGAAGTCCGCACCCCGGACCAGCTCCCGGTCGTCGCCGTACTCAAAGGTGGCACCGCTCTCACGGCAGTTCTTCTCGATCACAGGCAGGCAGGCTGCGCTGGGGCTGTCGGGCAGCTGATGGCCCTTGGGGCCGTAGTGGGCGAACTTCATGCCCAGCTTGGTGGTGATCATGGCCAGAGAAGCGCAGACCTGGGTGGCGTCGCCTACGAAGACCACCTTGCAGTCCTCCAGCTTCTTGCCCCGAGGCAGATTCTCCACGATGGTGCACATATCACCGATCTCCTGGGTGGGATGGTTGTAGTCGGACATGCCGTTCAGCACGGGGATGGTACAGGCGTTGGCCAGGTCCACCACCGTCTTATGGTCGATTACGCGGGCCATCACCACGTCGATGAGCTGAGAGAGCACCTTGCCGGTGTCGCCGATGGTCTCATGGCCGCCCAGCTGGATCATGCCGGGCCCCAGGTACTGGGCATGGCCACCCATCTGGCTCATGGCAGTCTCAAAGGAAACACGGGTACGGGTGGAGGACTGCTGGAAGATCATGCCCAGGGTCTTGTCCTTCATCAGCGGGGGATAATAGCCGGCCTTGATGCACTGCTTGATCTCCAGAGACAGGTGGATAATATCCAGCAGCTCTTCCTTGGTGAAATCGCTGGTATCGATGAAATGACGGAGCGTCTTGTTCATTGTAGTTTCCTCCTAATTGTTGATTGAAGTTGTAGGTGGTGAAGGGAGTGGGCGGCGGAGGGGGGTTCTCCGCCGCCCGGAGAAAAGGGGGAGAAGTGTAGAAGATTGATGGCACAAGAAAGGAAGTCTGTTAATCATTTTGGAGGTATGATAACAGGGCAAGAACAGTTCTTTTTCATACTCCCCCGGGAATAGGGGCCTGTCCCACAGGCCTGGCGTTACTTGCGGACGCTGGGCTGCTGCTGGGTAATGCAGTGGATATTTCCACCGCCGTAGGCCACTTCAGTGGTCATAACGGGCTCGATGGTGTAGCCGGGGAACATCTCCTGGGCCTGCTTTACGGCCAGCGCGTCGTTCTCGTCGCCGTACTGAGGCAGGATGATGGCGTTGTTGGTGATAAGGAAGTTCATGTAGGAGGCGATGGAGATCTCGCCTTCCTCTCTGGGGATGGCGCCGGTGGCAGTGTCGATGGAGTCTGCGTCCTTGAGGTAGCAGGGCTCCTTGGTCATGCACATCTTCCAAACCTTCAGCTTGCGGCCCTTGGCGTCGGTGGCCTCAGACAGGGTCTTGTAGGCAGCCTGCGCTGCGGCATAGAAGGGATGATTCTCGTCCTCGGTCCAGATGCAGGCCACCTCACCGGGGCGGATGTAGCAGGCCACGTCGTCGATATGGCCGTTGGTCTCGTAGGGATCGATGCCGTCCTTGATCCAAATGATCTTCTCAAGATTCAGATACTCCTTGAGCATCATCTCGATCTGCTCCTTGGTCAGGTCGGGATAGTTCCGGCCGGAATCGGGGTTCAGCAGGCACATCTCGGTGGTGATAAGGGTGCCCTCACCGTCTACATGGATAGAGCCGCCTTCCAGAATGAAGTCCAGGCCTGCGGGGCAGCTGTCCGCATCGGTACGATAGGAGTCGATGCCCTGGAGGTCACAGATCTTCTGGGCCATAATGTCGTCATTTGCCCAGGGGAAATACAGGCCGTCCTTCAAGCCGCCCCAGGCGTTGAAGATCCAGTCCACACCGCGGATCTCGCCGGTCTTGTCGTTGACCACGAAGGTGGGGCCGCAGTCCCGGCACCAGGCGTCGTCGCTGGACAGCTCTACCACCCGGATGTTCTCAGGGAGGCGGGCCCGGGCATTGGCAAACTGGGTGTTGTTGACCAGCATGGTCACAGGGGTGTGCTTGGCAATGGCCTTGGCCACCTCGGCATAGGCCCGCTGGGCGGGCTTGGCGCCCTGACGCCAGTTGTCGGTGCGCTCAGGCCAAATCATAAAGATGTGATCGTGGGGCTCAAACTCGCCGGGCATACGGAAGCCATCCTGCTTGGGGGTGGAGTTGTAAATTCTCTTAGCCATGATAAGTTTCCTCCTGTTGATTATGATAATTTATGTTGATGGATTTGTTTTGCACGGTGTCCCCAGGCGTCTAAGGACACCGGTTTTCTCTCGTCACTGCTTCTTCCTGCGAAGCAAGATCAGGAGCTCGCCCAGGGCGATGCAGACCACAGCACCGATGGTGATGGGCAGAGTGCCCGCTACTGCGTCAGCGCTCATGGGGATGGCCGTAAAGGCAATGGAGAGGGCGATGAGGATCATGGGGACGATGGCCATAACCTTCAGCATCCCGTTTCCGCCGGGGACCCGGAAGGGCCGCTCTGTGTCAGGATCCGCCTTGCGGAGCTTCAGGAAGGCCGGGAATACAGGCAGATAGCTCATCAGGAACAGCACCAGGTTCAGGGAGAAGAAGGTCCAGAACAGGTCGGACTCCGGAGCCACCACAGTCAGAACCACGCCGATGACCACAATGATGCTGGCGATGATGCCGGTCATCAGGGCCGAGCCGGTGGGCATATCGTTCTTGCTCCAGCGCTTCTTAAATACCGCGGGCATGTCGCCGTTGTCCGCAGCGTAGGCGGCGGTGGAGTTGACGCCCATGGACCAGGAGATCATGTTGCCGAAGAGGGTGATCATAAAGAGCAGCGCCACAGCCGCCAGGAAGATCTTGTTCTCAATGCCCATGGCGGTGAAGGCGTCCAGCAGACCGGAGTCGGTGTTGATCTGATCTACAGGCACTGCTGCGCCGATGCCGAAGCCGCCCAGCAGGTAAATGCCCGCAATCAGCAAGCCGCCGATGACAATGGCCTGGGGAATCTGCTTCTTGGGATTGGTCATGTCCTCAGAGAAGGTACAGACAATTTCAAAGCCCAACATATTAAAGATGATAACCGAGATAAAGGAGAGGCTGTTTAGATCGAAGCTGGGCAGGAAGGTGGAGAAACTCATGTCGTTGGCGAAGCCCTTGGTCACACCAAAGTAGATGCCCATGGTGCCCACCAGCACTGCCAGGACCACCTTAATCACTGCGCAGACATTCAAAATGACGATGCTGTCACAGACAGGATAGAAGGCAATAAAGGTGACAATCCAGATAAACGCCAGCTGGATGAACAGGCTGGGCACGACTCCGATCTCAATGCCGAAGGCGAAGTCCAGCAGCTGCGGAACCATAACCGCCAGGGAGGCCATCCAAAGTGGGAAGTTCAGCCAATACCACCAGGAGGCCCGGGCGCCCCAGCGGCTGCCGGGGAAGGCCTTGTTGATCCAGTCGTAGAGGCCGCCGTCCCCCTGATAGGTGGTGCCGAGCTCCGAAGAAATCAGCCCATAGGGAATCAGGAACAGGACGATCATAAAGACCCACCAGAAAAATTGGCTGTTGCCAATGGCCGCTACCGGTGCTGCCGCCTCCGCGACAAAGACCACGCAGATGACAGACAGCAGGACCGATGCGAGACTAAATTTTTTCTTGTCCATAATTGTCCTCTTTTCTCATATGTAATTGTGTTGTTTCCTTCCGGACCGCCGGATGCGGGGCGCTGCCCTCTCCGAAGATCCGCGGGTATTTGAGAGATTCGGCCCCGGTGACGCCTGGTGAACCGTTTCCCTCGAACTGGCCCAAGCATAGCATGGGCATCCGCTGGTTCACAATTGGCTTTTCCTAAACACCCGGATCGATTCTTTTTGACATTTTCCCCGAATTGCCCTAAACTTTCTATAAACTTTTATGCATGTTCCACAATTTCTTCTTAGAAAACGAAAAATTATTTTCATTTTCCGGAATTTTTCCCTTTAGATTCCTTCAATTTCGCCCCATTTTTCCCTCCGCAACCATGAAAAAAGCAACCCGAATCAGCAAAACATCCCCACGTTGTCCCGGGGGTTTAGGCGAATAAACTTGGTGGGTCTGGCGGAAAATAGGCGAATATGCTATAGTGGATGCAACGGCCCGCAGACTATCTTTTTGGGGGAATGACGTATGGCAATTTCCGTGCTGCATTACTGCTACAACACCCTATTGATCGTGGCATTTACCTCTGTGATCTCCTTTGCCGGATGTATGACCTTGATGCGCCGACAGGAGATCGGCATCCCGGTGATTGGACTGTTTCTTTTTTTTCTGTTGGACACCATTCTTGTGGATCTGACCGAATTTCATGTAGGCTTTTCCCAATGGTACAATCAGATGTTTGTGCGGTCCCCTTCCATTAAAACGGTATTCTATTTGGGGCTGGCCTTCTTCAGCATGTTCTCCTACTCCGCGCTAAAAAATAAGCCCGTCTCCCCCTTTCACGCCATCGTGGTGCTGCTGCTGGGGCTGTGGTATATCTTTGTTCCCATGCTGAAAATGGGCGCCCTAGAGGTGTTCCTCTATTACACGGCCTATCAGGTGTTTCTGATTCTTGCCTGCATTTACGCCCTGTGGGACATTCCCCGGTGCGGTTTGTTCACAAAGGATCACCAGAAATTTCTGAACCTGACCATGATCGTAACCATTGTATTCTCGGTGCTGATTGCCATAGAGGATTATTATGTGATCTTCCATGTGGACAACTATGTTGTCGGCAATCTGCGCATTTACGGCAGGAACCACTGCGAAGATCTCCTTCGGCTTTCCTACACCGTAATGTTCTACGTCCTGTTTCTGCGATTCCTGCGGCGAGGCGGGATCAGTCTGCCCAAGGATCGGGCCTCCCAGGACGGCTCCGTCAATGCGCCGGCAGACGATCCTCAACACCTTGGGTTCCCCTCCACCGTTTCGTCGGAAAGCACCCAGGCAGAGTACAAAAAGCTGAAATTTGCACAGCAGCTCTACCTGACCGAACGGGAGCTGGAGGTGTTCACCCTGGTCCTCCAGGGCATGAACAATCAGGAGATCAGCGACGCCCTGACTGTATCCATGGGCACAGTCAAGGCCCACATCCACAATATCTACCAGAAAGCGGATGTCACGCGCCGCTATGAGCTGATTCGCCTCTACGAGGCCTATGCGCCGGACTTGGAAGCATAAATTTCTTCGGCCCCCGGGTACCCTTCCCGCATAAAACCCAGACAAGGCAAGTCATGAGGTTCTCGCCTCCACTGACTTGCCTTGTTTCTGTCATCCGCTCTTGAATTTTTGGGTTTCCGGGTGACCGGCTTTATCTCACCCCAGGATCTTTGGTTCAGCGCATTGCGCACTCGCTGTTTTCGGAACTGTCCGCTCCACTGCATTTACCCTGGGGACGAAAACGATGAGATTGACCAAGCCCAGTGTGTCCACTGTGGCACCTGCTCGATCTTTGCCCCATCAGCGCCATTGAAAAACCGACGAGCCCTAAGTCCCAGCGCTGAACCTGCTGCGGAAGCAGGACATTTCTGTAGGAGACGCAACATCTGGAGGGTAAATATTCTATTCTTTTGCCTTTTTTGCCCATTTTGTTACGATAGTATTACGCAAATGTTATAGCACATACCGTTCCGGCATTGGTCAACGGGCTGCAATCATGATACTATGGAGGCAGAACACGGCGGAACTGACCACTCCCCGCAAGACGGATCGCCCCGTGGCGCTTTTCCGCCCAAAGAACCAAAGGAGGAACCATAATGAAAAAGAAGTTGTTATCCATGCTGCTGGCTGCTTCCATGCTGACAGCGCTATGCGCCTGCGGCGCTCCCGCTGCCTCCAGCGCAGCCACCGTAAGCTCCGCAGAGCCTACGGTGGAATCTGCCGCCCCGGAAGCCCCCGCCCCCGGGGACTCCGCCCCTGAAGATGCCGCCAGCACCGGGGAAACTGCTGCACCTGCTGTCACCATCAAGTATCCCATCCCCGGCGACCACACCTTTACCATGGTGTCCGTTCTGCGTATGAACGCCGCCGAAGCCATGGGCGACAAGACCTATGCTGACACCCCGCCGCATGAGGCCATGCGGGAAGCCACCGGCGTTTCCATTGACTTCAACCTGCTGGGTGAGTCCACCTACTCCGAAAAGATGAATTTGATGATGGCCTCCGGCGATCTGCCCGATATGTTCGGTCAGACCGTTTCCCAGTACGACGCAAACCTGCTGGGCGCCATTGAAGACAACATCCTGCTGGACATGGAGCCGCTTCTGGCGGACAACGCCCCGGATTTCAAGGCGCTGCTGGACGCCGATCCCGACTTTGCCAACGGCGTCTACAACACCGACGGCACCATCTGCCAGTTTGCCGGTCGCTGCATCGACCGGGTCTCCCAGGGCCTCCTGATTCGTGGCGACTGGCTGGAGGATCTGAATCTGGAAGCGCCTAAGAACTTTGACGAGCTGACAGATGTGCTCCGGGCCTTTAAGACCGAAAAGGGCGCCAACAATGCCCTGCTGGTGAATTTCGAATGCGACTGCGGTTTGGCCCCCTTCTTTAATACCAGCTTTATGGGCTTCCGCGGCGTGGGCTATCAGCGAGTGGCTCCGGACAGCGATGAGCTGATTTGCAGCTATGCCAGCGAGGGCTTCATCGACTACCTGAACTACCTCCATTCCCTGTTTGCCGAGGGCATCATCACCGACGACTTTATGACCACCGGTAAGGAATACGGCAACTGGGAGTCCTCCTACTACTCCGGCAAGTGCGGCGTATGGCAGGACGACTGCAAGTACACCGACCCCGCTTTCCGTGAAAACGGCGAGGATCCCAACTGGAAGGCCATTCCCTTTGCTCTCTCCGACATTGACGTACACGTTACCATGTCCAACGTGGTTGCCATGAACGGCAAGCTCTTCATCACCACCGCCTGCAAGGAGCCCGAGGTTGCCATGCAGTATGTGAACTACTGCTACACCGAGCCCGGCAAGGACCTTGTGGCCTTCGGCGTTGAGGACCTCACCTACACCAAGGATGCCGACGGCAAAATTGCCTACACGGATCTGATGACCAACAACCCCGACGGCATGAGCTTTGACATTGCCAACGTGTATTACACCTGCGCACAGTGGCTGCCCACGGACCAGCAGCAGCAGTTCCTGGATCTCCAGTACTGCCCCGAAGCCACCGCCGCCTACCAGCTGTGGACTGCGGAATACGGCGACAACACCATGCTGATTCCCTCTGCCTGCACCCTGGACGCCGAGGAAATGACCGAGTACTTCACCCTGGCCGGCGACGTGCTCACCGCCTTCACCGAGGCCGCCTCCCGTGTTGTCACCGGTGACCTCACCGAGGACGACTACCGCCAGACCATTGCGAACCTGGAAGGCGCAGGCCTGGGCCGCATGGACGAAATTTATGCCGGCGCCTATGCCCGGTACCTGGAGGATCAGGGCTGAGCCGGAATCCACAACTAGCCTAGAAACCGCCCGCTGGCTGCACAATGGCAGTCAGCGGGCGGTCTGTCTTACCGGGTTACACAGCGCAGCACCAGCACAAGCACCAGCATATGGACGGGGTAGAACCCGTAGCACAGGTACTGGAACGGCCTACTGTGGTAGCCCTGACGTCCCCGATAGAGCCAGATGGGCAGCAGCGCCAGCAGCGCAAGGCCCTGTTGGCAGAGCTCCAGCTCCATACCCAGCAGCCGAATGGGATACATCAGGCCTCCCAGCAGCTCCACGTTGACCCAGTAGAGCGCCAGCAGCTGTCCCAGCAGACACCACCACTTCCGTCCCCGGAAAAAGTAGAAGCTAAACACCGTCAGGACTCCGGCGCCGTAGTAGTCCACCATGCACACTGTCCCCAGCACCGCCCCCGCCGCCACCACTGCGACGGACACCAGGAGATAGATCCAGCGCTTTCCGCTTCTCCGCGCCTGCTCCATCAGCCGGATGCCCAAAAGACCCATCAAAAACGTCCAGATTACGTTCTGATGCACCGGGTAAAACCACGTTCCCCCGTACATCAGATCAAAGGGCACCTCGGAGAGCACTGCAAATAGCAGCAGCCGCAGAAGGTATTTCCGGAAGCTGTGGGTGTGAAAATAGCCCTCCACCGCCAGAAAGGCGAAAATGGGAAAGGCCAGCCGTCCTGCACAGGTCAGCCAGTCCTGGGCCGGAAAAAGAGTGGCCCAGAGATGATCCATCAGCATTAGGACCATGGCCAGAATATGAAGGGCCGCCGTACTGAGGTCCCGGGGCCTATGGGTGGATGGGTGAAGGTTGTGATTGGGCACGATATGACTCCTTTGTTCCTTTGTCAGGGGCCTTGTCTTTATGATCCGCCCCTTGTTTCTGAATTATATCATCCCGCTCCATTCCTTGCAACCGTCCCTTTGGGCAAACCACACCGGAGCAGTGGGCGCCACATCACCAGGATGCAGCGCTGGGAATTTGGCATTCCTGGATTCTATTCCAGCGCCGTTCCCCTCTTGGGGAGAAACAGCCGGCTCATATCCACCCCCTCCAGCTCCAGCAGCCGGACCTTCCGCTGAAGTCCTCCCCCGTAGCCGGTCAGGCTGCCGTTTGTCCCCACCACCCGGTGACACGGAATCATCAGGGAAATTGGATTATGGCCCACTGCGCCGCCCACTGCCTGGGCCGACATTCTGGGAACGCCCTTCTGTCTGGCGATTTCCCTGGCGATCTGGCCGTAGGTCACAGTCTGTCCATAGGGAATGGTCCTCATCACATCACAGACCAGCTTCCGAAAGGGCGTAACATCACAGCGCAGCGGCGGCAGGAAATCCGGCTCTCCCCCGGAAAAGTAGAGGTCCAGCCACCGCCGTGCCAATTCCGGCGGATATTTCTCCCGTTTCACCGTTTCCCGGACGGTTCCGGCATGCCGCTGTCCGTTAAACCACAGGCCCACAATGGCAGATTCGTCCCAGACCAGGGTAATCCTCCCCAGGGGAGAATCATACTCGCTTGTATACATCATATTCCCGCATCACCTCTCTGGTACGCACTCCTTGTTCTCACGAATATAGAAAAAGATCTCCGTAATGTACTCATTTTCATCCCCGGAGGAAATGTAGTCGTTGATACAAAACTCATATGCATCGGAGACAATCTCCAGATGATGCTCCCGGCAGAATTTCAGCAGCTTCTGATAGGACGCATCCACCGATTGATAGTTGCCGCAGTGGTAGATACACGCCACCCTTCCCTTGGGAAGATATCTGATATTTCTTGCCTTTTCCGTTTTTTCAATAGGCAGAAATGCAATGCTGGCCTCGGTATATCTTCCCTCTAAAATGTGCCGGTAGGGGACCATCACGCCGGTTTGGAAGAAGATCGGCAGCTCCTCCTGCATGGCCTGGGAAAAGCACTTCTTTGTGGCAATGCTGATTTCCCGAAAGGATTGAGGGAATTCCACCTCCGCATACAAAAGGTATTTCTCTGTCACCTCCTTGCACATCACCTCCTGATTTCGTTCATGAAACTCCTTTACATTTTCCATCTGCTCACATCGGTGGGCCAGGCGATTTTTAATCAGCTGCAAGTAGGTGATCTGCTGCTCCAGCACCGTTAACTGCTTCCTCAGCGCAACCAGCGACCTGTCGATGGTATAGTTTTTCATATGCTCCCGAATCTCACGAAGGGAAAAGCCCATTTCCTTCATCATCAAAATGGTGTCCAAATAGTCAATCTGCTTTGCCGCGTAGTATCGGTATTGATTATTGGGGTCTACATAGGCCGGCCGAAACAGACCGATTTTGTCGTAATAAATCAAGGTCTGCTTGGAAATATTCTGATACCTGGCAAGTTCTCCAATGGAAAACATGTCTTTCACGCAAATCTCTCCTTGACAGTATAGTTACTATATCCTTTATTATATAGTCATCGTAAAAAATTAGCAAGCAGGAGATTTGATTTATGACATGCTTTGAAGCGAAACTGACGTATCCACAATTCTTACGGTACCTGATGCCCTCTGTATTGGCCATGATCTTCCTATCCTTCTATACCACCATCGACGGATTTTTTGTATCAAAATTCGCCGGCTCCGACGCCCTGGCCGGAATCAATATTGTCATTCCCGTTACCTGCGTCATCTTCGGGACCTCGGTGATGCTGGCCACCGGAGCCGGGGCCATCATCGGTGAAAAGCTGGGCCAGGGAAGGGACCGGGAGGCAAATGAGATTTTCACCTTCATTTGCCTCATCCTGCTTGCGCTTGCCGCTGCGTTTACCATTGCGGGCATTCTGTTTCTGAAGCCCATCTGTATGTTTTTGGGAAGCAGCCGGCGGCTGCTTCCTCATGTGCTCCCCTATGCCTTTGTCATCTTTCTGGGAAGCATCCCCATGTCCTTTAAGCTGTTTTTTGAATATCTGGTGCGAACCGACGGCATGCCAAACATCGGGCTGCTGATGTCTCTCACCGGACTGGTGCTGAACATTGTCTTTGACTATATTTTTGTGGCGCTGCTGGGTATGGGCACCCTTGGCGCCGCCTGGGGAACCTTCCTGTCCATTTTGGTCAGTATGCTGATCGGATTGGTCTATTTCCTGAGATTCAGCCACATTCGGTTCTGCAAGCCCAAGGCCAATTGGGCCGTTCTCCTCCGATCCTGTACCAACGGCAGCAGCGAGATGCTGACGGAAATGTCCACGGGAATCACCACATTTCTGTTTAATCTGATTATTATGCGGTACTTTGGCGAGGATGGCGTTGCTGCGGTCACGATCATCATGTACATCTACTACTTTTTTATCTCCTTTTACATGGGAATTGCCGTCGCCACCGCCCCCATTGTCAGCTACAACATCGGGTCGAAGGATGATGAAAGAATCCGGGAGACAACCCGGTACAGCTTTGTCACCATCGCCGTCAGTTCCCTGCTGATTCTGGCATTTTCCCTGGTGTGCGGGAAGCAGATCATCCACCTGTTTGTGGCAGACGGACATGTTTTCACCTTGACCTGGGATGGATTAACGCTGTTTTGCCCGGTTTTTCTTTTCATCGGCTGGAACGTGTTCCTCTCCGGGTATTTTACGGCGCTGGGCCGGGGATTTATCTCCGCGCTGATTTCCTCCCTGCGCTCCCTCATCCTTGTGGCAGTATTCATTCTGATTCTGCCTCAGCTCCTCGGCGTATCCGGAATATGGCTGACCATGCCGCTGTCAGAAGCCGTGACCATGTTGATCGCCTTTCCCTTATATTTTACCCACAGAACGACCTTCCTGAAAACGCCTTCGTGATAACACATGGTATTCGGCAGACGGGACAATTCCTCCGTATTTCCGCACACAAAAAAGAGTTGAAGGCCAGCGGCTATCATGGTACAATCGTCCTGAAGATTCCAGCGGGACGCACCGTAAATTGCGGTCCTGATTCAATTCTCTCACCGTGCCGTGGGGGACCGCGACAAATCACAGAAACGAGGTCATACTTATGAAAGCAGTAAAACTGCTCCGGCACGGCGGTCCGGAGGTTCTGGAGCTATTTGAAGCGCCCATTCCTCAGCCTGCCACCGGAGAAGTCCTAATCCAGATGAAAAGTGCCGGAATCTCCCGGCCAGACAAGCTGATGCGGTCCGGAAGCTACCCCTGGACCAACCACATTCTCCCCTTCTATCCCGGCCTCTACGGTGCGGGCATTGTGGCCGGACTGGGGGAAGGTGTCACAGAATTCGAACCCGGCCAATGGGTCTATGTGGAGCATCCTGTAGGCTGCGGCTGCTACGCCGAATACAAAACCGCCCCCCTCCGATTTGTCACCGCCATCCCCGAAGGCACCGATCCTCAGCTGGCCGCCATCGCAACCAGTTCTCTGATTGTCTGGGGCATGCTGACAGAGTGCTTCCCCCAGGCCCAGGGTAAAACCCTGTACATTCAGGGCGCGGCAGGCTCCATTGGCACAGCCGTCTGCCAGATTGGGCCGCTGCTGGGACTTCGGATCATCGCCTCTGCCAGCACAGAGGAAAAATGCAGCTATCTGCGCTCCATCAGCAGTGCGGAGGTGTTCTGCTACACCGCGGCAAACGTAAAGGATACCGTCCTCTCTCTGACCGGCGGCAAAGGTGCGGATATTATCATGGATCAGTCCATCGGCGACGGGCTCATTCCGGAGCTGGACTACCTGGCGGACATGGGCACCGTCCTGATGTATAACAACACCAAGGGCTCCCCCTCGGGAGACTTGATCGGAGCGATGGTGGAGCGCTTTGGCCGTTGTCCCGCCATCCGCGCATTCTCCTTCCACTATTTCGACGATAAACCGGAGCTGCTCCGTCAAAAGAAGCAGGAAATGTTCCAGCTGCTCCACGACGGAAAAATCAAGCCCCATGTAGGCGGCGTATTCTCTCTGGAGGAGGTACGACAGGCCCATCAGCTGCTGGATTCCGGGAACTTCTTCGGCAGCATTGTGCTGCGCATTTAAAAAACCAGGGGCTGTCAGCTTACAGCAGCTCCGTTTTTCGGACGATTACAAATACCACAGGGTCCGGTGAAACATGATTTGACTCTATTTCGCCACTCCGGCGGCGAAGCTCAACGAGGTTTTTTGACAAACTGCACGGCAGTGGGAATTCCCACTGCCGTTTTTGATCATTCACTGCGGAACCGCGCGAATTCCATTGGTTTCATCGGTAACATGCAGAGTCAGCGTCGGATGATCCTCCTCCAGGGCCCCCGTAAAGCAGAACAGTGAGCCGCTTCCGGTGCGGGTGGTCACGGTAAAGCGCTCCGGGGTTCCCGTCACCGACAGGAAGGGGTTGACGTCGCATTTGTCTCCCACCTTGGGCAGCGGGGGCATTTCACCCTCAGGTGCAGGACCGCCCGGGCCTCCCATCATGTGCTTCAAAAACTCCAGGGTCTTTTCGTCCATCAGGCAATACATCTCACCGCCCAGGGTCCCGTTTTCCCGCCAAATCACAAAATGGTTTTCCTTGACACCGCCGGGAGAATACACCCCCACCAGATATTCGCCCTCCAGCTGTCCCGGCGTTCCGGAGATCCGCTTCCCCGGCTCCAGCGGAATCGTCTCATGGGTGGTTAGGCACAGCTCCAGCCCCTCCGCTTTCATGGGTCCGGAAAGAATAAATTCCGTCCGCCCCACCATGGTGCGGCAGATCAAAACGCCGTTTTCTACCGCTCCTTCCACAGGGCAAAGGGTGGACGGCTCATAGGGGTTGGTTAGGGTGCCGCTGAGCTTTTCGGGCTTACCCGAAAGGGTTAAACTGCTCTTTCGCTCTCCCCCGGGCAGTGGGAGTGTAATTTCATATGTTCCGTTCATATGGGCATTCCTCCTTTTATATAGCCTTATTATATCGAAAACTGCCCTGTTCCGGCATGCACAAATCCATGCTCTTCTATTCAATAATTGTGCATGCCCGTGGGTTGCACAATTATTGGAGGAGAAAAGCAGAGTTTCTTTCTACGCTTTTCTCCGATATGGCGCTATACTGATGGCATCAAGAAAAAACACAGGAAGGATGCGATAGTATGGCAAGAAAGGCACTGATCCTCTACGCCTCCGTCACCGGCAACACCGAAAAAATTGCAGGCTGTTTCCGGGAGGCGCTGGAGGAAATGAATTGGACGGTCGACTCCATTAAGATCACCAACAAAACCAGCTTTGTGGAGAATCCCGTCTTCTTTGACCATTACGATCTTTTGTTTGTGGGCAGCCCCATTATGGCAGGACTGCCCTCCACCCTCATCGGAAAAAATCTGGGTCTTACCGCCTCCATGCCCCCCCGGATGTATTCCGACCGGCTGATTATGCCCGGACTCAAGCGTCCCGAAGCCCCGGACTACACCCCCTACGCCATTGAGTTTTGCACCTACGGCGGCACCTCCACCGGTCCCAGCGAATGCCTGGCTACCCTGGCCATCGAAAAGCTGTACCTGGAGAACCTGTACATCCAGACCATCGGTCAGTTCGCCTGCCTGGGCACCGAGCTGCACCACGCCTCTGTGGACACCATCGCCGACGACTTGGGGCTGTCTGTAGACCTGGCCTCCGAACTGCTCAGCCGCTTTAAGAAGGACCCCAAGGCAGAGGAATTCAAGAAGTATCCCCCTCACATTCTGGGCAAGATCCGGCAGGCCGCCAACATGGGGGAGCAAGGCCCCATTCACGAGCCGCCGGAGATGGCAAAGATGAGCCCCGAGGAAAAGGCTCTGGTGAAGAAGGCCGGCATCATGCCCCACGAGCGGGAGCCGCGCCCCAACGCCGACGACAAGGAGTCTGCAAAGATCTTTGTACGCAATGTGGTAAAAGGCTACTTCCCCTCCGAGACAGGCCGCAGAGAGTACGGCGGCGAATATATCAGCATCAGCTAAGGAGGTTATTTTTGTGAAAAAGAACTTGTTATCCACGCTTTTGGTTTTGGCCATGCTTGGCTCCCTGTTGACCGCCTGCGGCAGCAACGGCTCTTCCGCCGCATCTGCTGCATCTGCTGCATCCGCTGCATCCGCTGCATCCTCCGGTTCCGGCGATGCACAGACTGCTGTCCCCGCAGCCGAAACGCCCGCTCCCGGAGAGCCCGTAAGTGCGGAATCGATTCAGGAATCCGTCTTTGAGATTCCCGAGGTATCCTACCCCCTCACCGACACACCTGAGCGCTTTTCTCTCTGGTATTCCTTCCCCGGGGATCTATCCGATATTATGGCCACCTATCTCGCCGGCGGCCAGAACAGCGTCCTACAGGCCGTGGCGGAGAAAACCGGCGTGAGCCTGACCTTTATGCTCCAATCCGTTACCACCGCATCGGACAACTTTAATCTGCTGGTGGCATCCGGCGATTATCCCGACTTCTTCTACAACGCCAGCAGCTACTACACCGGCGGCATCGACAAGGCCGTGGAGGATGAAGTGCTGGTAGATGTCACCGAGCTGGTGCCGGAATTTGCCCCCAACTATTACTACAACATCACCAAGGATCCCGACACCCTTGCCGAGGTGTCCACTCCCTCCGGCCGTCTGGTGGAAATCCAGCGTCTGGAGGCCGAATATACCAAGTCCAGCACAGGTCTTGTGATTCGTCAGGACTGGCTCGACGATCTGGGCAAGGATATGCCCGTTACCCTGGACGATCTCCACGATGTCCTCACCGCCTTCAAAAACGAAAAGGGCGCCATCGAAGCCCTGGGTATCCCCTATACCGGCGTGCTGGACGAGAACGAAATCTGCTCCGCCTTTGACGTTGGCGGCGTCTATGCAGCCTTTATGGGTTCCTATCCCGTCTATGTTGTCGACGGCGACGTGAAATTTGGCTGGGTCGAGGATGGCTTCAAGGACTATCTGACCATGATGCACCAGTGGTACGAGGAAGGGCTCCTTGGCTCCGACTTCTACATTGAGAACACCGGCCACGGACTGGACCCCAGCAAGACCACCACCGGCCAGAGCGGCGTATTCACCTGTGACTATTTTCAGATGGACCTGCTTCAGTCTATGATGGCAGAAGAGGGCGCAGAGATCCAGGCCATGGCGGCACCGGTCATGACAGAAGGTCAGACCCTGCACTTTGCAAACAAAAAGACCCTGGTAGGCGACAACTCCTGGTCCATCACCACCACCTGCCACGACACTCAGCTGGCGCTCCAGTACATGGACTACTTCTTCACCGAGGAAGGCAGCCTGCTCTGCAACTACGGCGTTGAGGGGGAAGCCATGGAATTCGGCCCAGACGGTACCCCCGAGTATACCGAGCTGGTATACAACAACCCCGATCACAGCATGCGGGAGACCCAGGTGATGTACACCCTGACCATTGGCCCCTTTATCGAAAAGGAGAGCCGCAGCGACATTGCCTACAGTGAAAAGGAGATTGAGGCCCGGAGCATCTGGGACAGCAACACGGATGACGCCTACACCATGCCCACCACGGAGATGAGCGCCGCCCAAGCCGGCGAAATGGCAGGCATCATGGGTGATCTCATGACCTATGCCACCGGCAAGGTAACGGAATTCATCATTGGCTCTGACGATCTTGCAAATTGGGATGCCTATCTCCAGCAGATGGAAACCCTGAACATTGATCGCGTTGTGGAAATCTATCAGGAAGTCTATGACGCCTATGCAGCCTGACCCGTAATTACATCCCGGCAAGGGGGTTCCCTTGCCGGGCGCTTGCGCTTGCTGACAAAACCAGGTATAATGAACGAGAAGCATACCGAACAGGAGGTGAACCCATGGTCGAATCTGCCGCCCAGCCGATTCCTTGGCAGGAACTGCTGCTGGGCAATGCGCCGGCTCCCCAGCTTACAACGCTGCCTGTGCTGCTGGGCATCCGTCGGTGGAACGGAAACCCGGACTGGCGCGACAAATACCGAACGCTGAAGCAAATGGAAGCCCTGCTCCGTCAAGCGCTGCTCGAAAACGATTCCATGGGCGATTGCCTCCGTCTGGACGAAGGGCATCTGCTGACGATTCTCACCGGAAATACAACGCAGCCACAGGTCGCCGGAATCTGTCAGCGTATTATGGAACAGTGCAGCCAAGGGCTTCCCTGTGAGGCTGGCTGCTATGTGGGGAACCCGGTCCCTGCCGCCTCCCTGAATCCCATGGTAGACCGGCTGTTGCAGTTGGAGCAGGAGCATCTCTCCAGCTGTCAGGTTTTGCTGCTGGGCGAGGAAACAACCCTTCATCCCATTTCTGACTCCCTCCTCACCCACTGGCACTATCTATTGGTGGACGAAGCCTTTGACCGGCTGTTAACCGAGGCTGCCGATTTCTTCCTCGGGGAAAAGCACAGTTTCCGCGCCGAGGCCCTGCGCCGATTCCACCTGGACTTTATCCAGCTGCTCTACAGCGTCATGGGAGAAAAGCATGTACCGGCCCATGTACTCTTTGACCGAAGTGAAAATGCCCGCTGCTTCCGTGAGGCCCCAGACTCCATCGCCAACACCCTCACCTGGATTTTTAGTGCGGTCACTGCCCTGTCAGATGATCTGGACCGGCGCCGGAAAAGCCAAGGCTATACCCAGCAGGCAAAGGAATATATTCTCGCCCACCTCAGCGAAAATCTCTCCCGACAGGAAATTGCCGATCATGTTCATCTGAGTCAAAATCATCTGGCCCGGCTCTTCCGCCAGGAAACCGGTTCCAGTATTTCCGACTTTATTTTACAGCAGCGGATGCAGCGCGCCTTCGGTCTGCTGATCAACACCTCCCTTCCCGTGGGACAGGTGGCAGAACAGGTTGGGTATGAAAACTACAGCTATTTTCTCACCCTCTTTCGTCGGGTTTCCGGTATGACCCCCAGCCAGTACCGGAAAAAATACAGCAATATCAAGGAGGAATCCCACCATGGCTAACCGCGCACTGATTCTCTATGCATCCAGCACCGGAAATACGGAGAAGGTCGCTCTTATATTTCGGGACGTCCTAACCGAATACGGCTGGGTCCCGGATCTGGTTCATTTGGACGAGGACACCGATCTGCCCGGTCAGGGCATCTATTTGGATCACTACGATTTGGTCCTGCTTGGCTCCCCGGTGATCTCCGGCAGCCCCTCGCCGTTGGTTTCCCGGCATCTGGCTTTGGTGGATGTGGATCCGCCTCGGCTCTACAGCAATCAACTGATCTTTCCGGGCTCGCTGTTCCAGCCGGAGCGTGCTCCGTTGGGCATCGTATTTGTCACCTACTCCGGCGAAACCTTTGGCCCTTCCGAGGCGCTTCCCGCGCTGGAGCTGGAGTCCATGTATTTAAAATATCTGTTTTTGGGCGTCATCGGCAAGTTCGCCTGCCCGGGCCGAAAAGCGCCCAAAAGCACCATTGATCTGCTCGCCTCTGAATTAGGGCTCAGCCCGGATGAGGTGGCGCAGCGAATCGGCAAATATGAGCGAAACCCGGCAGACCCGGTGTTTTCCGGTCTTTCCGAGGATGCTCTGGCCCTGCTGCATCAGGCGGTTATGGACCAGAAAAACGGCGGCGCCATTCCGGTACCGGAGGAGGTCTCTCAGGAGGTCTGGCATCGAAACCTGGATTCCCGTCCCCATAGCCGGGATCTTCAAAAGGCTAGAATCTTCCTGGAGGAAATTCTGGAGGACTATTTCACATCAGAAGGACTTCCCAGGCAGCCCGGCTCTGTGTACACATGCATTGGCTGATTGGCGCAGAACATTTCCCGGCTTCATTTTTACAATGAATGTGAAACCCACTCTCTTTCAGAAAAGGGAGTGGGTCAGCCTGTCAAAAAAGTTCTCGCCAAGTGTGGGAACTTTTCGTATAATAAGGGAAGAGGTGAGGGCAATCAGCCGGGCGAAGCAGTTGCTGGGAACTACCACCGATACCATTGCGGAAATCAGCCAACAAGTGGGATATACCAGCAGTTCCAGCTTCTCCACTACCTTCAAGCGCTATGAAGCCATCACACCAAGAGAATACCGGGATCGATTCCGGATGAATCATTGATTTTATTCAACGCCAGGAGTATGCACACATGGATATTCAGCAGCTTCGATACTTTACCGTCCTTGCGACCACCGGAAACTTCACCCGGGCATCGGCAGAATTGCACCTTACCCAGCCGGCATTGAGCAAATCCATCTCCGCCATGGAAGCGGAGCTGGGGCTGGAACTGCTGGCCCGGACGAAAAAAGGCACCACGCTGACCGATTGCGGAAAGGAATTCTGCCGGTTTGCCCAAAGCGTTTTAACGGAATATGACCACACCTGCCAGCGCATGATGGAAATTCGCGAGAATCGCAAAAACGCCGTAAACCTCACCATCACACTGCCGGAAATCTTTGTTCAGATTCTGGAGGGCTTCCATCATCGACATCCCGACATTCCGGTACGGCTTCCCGCCAGCAGCACCATTTCCGCCCAGGAAATGCTTGCATTGGGCAGCCTGGATTTTGTGGTAAACACTGCGCCCATGAAGGACGAACGCATAGAATGGCAGCCGCTGATGCAGGACGAATACCTGTTGATGGTGCCGGAGGACATGCCGTTTACCTCCGGTCAGGCAATTGACCTCAGCATGTTCCGGGAAGAGCCGTTTATCATGCCGCAAAGCGAATCCGAAAGCAGACGGCAGATGGAGCTTTTCTGTAATCTGGCAGGCTTCACCCCCAACATCGCCTTTGAAGTAACCGAAAACGAAATGACCAGAAAGCTGGTGCAGTTTGGCTACGGCGTTGCATTTATCCCAGGGGTTTCTGCGGTAAATACCATTGAAATTCCCCCGGAAATCAAAGGACTTGGAAAGGTCAGCGTCAAATTTCTGCGGATTCGCAATCCCATTTGCTACCGCACCATTGGAATCAACCGGGCTAAAAACCAAAAGCTCTCCACCAGCGCAGACTTGCTGCTGAACTACTTTATTGATTTCTTCCAAACCGCACAGCAGCGGTCTGATCGCGCATTTCCCCCGCTTTGACGCGCCATTCCAAAAACGACTGATGACAGTAACTTTTTCGACTTGGACGATTGGCAAACCTCCTTATATAATATCTGTAGGAACAAGAATTCCACAGGATTATATAAGGAGGGTTTTTTCATGGAAAGAGGAACAAAGCTGTTTTCGCTTCTGCTGTGCCTTGCGCTGATTGTTGCGGTGTTCAGCGGCTGCGGTTCCCAAACAGCAGAAAGCGCTGCCGCTGCGTCCAGCGATCAGACGACGGAAGTAGCGGCAAATGCGCCGGAACCGGCAGCGACGCCGGAGCCGGAGATTGCATCGGTATCCAGCGCCGAGGAATCCACGAAGGAGAAATCCGAATCCTCAGCCCCTGCATATACCATTTCCTATCCGCTGGAGGGGGATGATCTGGAGCTGACTTATTGGATGCCCTTTAAATCTCCCCACGAATCCATCCAGGCATTTGGCGAGTTCCCGGTACTTGCAACCGCAGAGAAATTAACGGGTGTCAAGGTCAACTTCACCTCCGAAAATATGATGACCGCCAGCGAGAAGTTCAACCTGATGGTTGCCTCCGGCGATTACTGCGACCTTCTGGGCGGCGCGCTGAGCTATTACACCGGCAACTATAACGAAGCCATTGCCGATGGCATTGCCATTGACCTCAGCGACATGATTGAGGAATTTGCGCCGGACTATTACGCCATGCTGACTGCCGATGAAAACAACTACAAGGCTACCGTGAATGACGACGGCGTTATGATTGCGATTTATACCATCAAGGATCAGTATTTCCCGGTTATGGGCGGCACCGTCATTCGTCAGGATTGGATGGACGCCCTGGGCTACAAATCCATTGATTCCATCGACCAGATGGACAATTTCCTCCGGGACTGCAAGAGCACCTATGGCGCCGGTTATCCCCTTATGCTCACCTATAGCAATTATGAAAATATCCTCAGCGCCGCATACGGCATTGGCGGCGGAGATTGCATCAACGGTCTTTATCAGGTGGACGGCGACGTTCGCTACACCTATGTACAGCCCGAGTATAAGGAATATCTGAAGCTGGCAGCCGCATGGTATCAGGACGGCATCATCGGCTCCGACTTTATGAACGTCGGCACCACCGGCCTTCCCATGGAAACCTATACCTATGTATACAGCGGCGATACCGCAATCATCGGCGCAACTGCAGCCGAGATTGCTTCCATCGAAGCCGAAACCGGAAACGGCTGCAAGCTGATTGGATTCAACTATCCTGCCTCCGACGGCAGCGGCGTGACCCATTTCACCGACATGTCCATGATTAAGAGCAGCGAGCATGCCCTGATTACGGAGCAGTGCGCACATCCGGAAATTGCCCTGGAATGGCTGAACTACTGGTTCACCGAGTACGGCGCAATCGTTGCAAATTATGGCACCGAAGGGGAATCCTTTACGTTTGACGAAAACGGCGATCCCCAGTGGACGGATTTGATTACGGCAAACGAATATGATCTGCCTGCAAACCGCGCCTCTGCAATTTTCACGCTGTATGCGCATACAACCCCCATCCATACCATGGAGACTCGTCTGTCCTCCACCTTTACCCAGGAGCAGAAGGCCGTTTACGATGTATGGATGACCGGAATTGACGGCGACAATCTGCTGCCCGCGGTATCCCTGACCGAGGAAGAGTCCGAAACCGCACGCAGCCCCCTCGCCGATATCCAGACCTATGTGGATGAGAATGTTGCAAAGTTCATCAACGGCACCAGAAGTGTGGACGAGTTTGATGACTTTGTTGCAGATATTGAAGGAATGGGGCTTGCAGACATTATCGAGGTCTATCAGGCTGCATTGGAGCGCTATAACCAGCGCGCCGTTGGCTAACAAGCCATACACCGCACAATAAGGAGGAACCAGATATGACACTGGAAGAACAGCTGAAAGAATTACAGTTGGCCCAGGCGAGAACTCAGGCATACATTGACTGCTGCAATGTAATCGGAAAATATGTATGCTATCACGCTGCCGACGAGCAGGAAAAGATTGCTTCCCTGTTTGCCACAAAGACCGAGGGCTGCCGCATTGAGATGATGTCCGGCGTGTTTGAGGGGGACGATGGCATTGAAGCATTTTTCCACTCCCACCCCAACGCAGACGACGACGCCAACCGGAAGGGCTTCCTGCACATCCATATGCTCACCACCCCCATTGTGGAGGTTGCAGCCGACGGCGAGTCTGTCATGGGCTCCTGGTACTCCCCCGGCGTGGAGAGCAACACCTTTGGCGGAACCCTTAACGGCTTCTGGGCTTGGATGAAGTATGGCGCGATTTTCAAGAAAGAGGACGGTCAGTGGAAAATCTGGCATCTGCATACCTACAGCATTTTCATGTGCCCCTATGACAAGTGCTGGACAGAGGTGGAGCCTTATGGTCTCAAGAAGGAAATTCCGCCGGAGATGCTGGAAATGATGAAGAAGGAAATGGACGAAAAGGGAATGAAGGGGCCCGGCGGTCCCGGTGGCTTTGGCGGCGGTCCCATGTACACGCCCAAGCCCGCTACCACCTGGTGGGGCTTCTCCAAGGACGCCATGTACCCCGGCGACCAGCCCACACCTCCTACGCCCTACGACACGCTGCCTGATACGGTAGAGATCTAAACGACAACTCCCCTGATTCACTTGGAGCGAATCAGGGGAGTTCCTTTCCATATCGCGTCTCGGTATGCTCTCCAGGTTATAATGGGCGGCAAAAGAGTTATTTTACATTGCCCCCAAACCCGTTTATAGTAGAGATAGCAAAATACAGGAGGGAATGATATGGAAATGCTAAAAGACAAGGTTGCGCTGATTACCGGCGGAAGCTCCGGCATCGGTGCGGAAACTGCCCGGGTATTTGCAAAGCATGGCGCCAAGGTTGCGATCTTTGCCCGGGGGCAGGAGAAAATGGATCGGATTGCCGCTGAATTAAAGGCACTGGGCGCGGATTGTCTGACCATTGCCGGAGATGTTACAAAGTCAGAGGATTGCAGTGCTGCGGTGGAGCAGGTCGTAACGGTCTTTGGGCGCATTGATGTGTTGGTCAATAACGCCGGGGCAGGCGATTTTCACACCACCACCGAAAAGTGCAGCGATGCATTCTGGGATCAGATGATTGCCCTGAATCAGTCCTCGGTGCTGTATTGCTGCCGGGCTACACTGCCCCATATGCGTGCCCAGGGCAGCGGATCTATTGTCAATCTCTCTGCCATTGCAGGGGTTTACGGCAATGCCGGCGTCAGCTATTCCGCGGCAAAGGCAGCGGTCATTGCCATGACAAAAAACATTGCGCTCCAGTATACAGGCACCGACATTCGCTGCAACGCCGTCTGTCCCGGCCCCACCGCCGTAGATCGTATGGACGGAAGGGAGGACGCCTTTATGGATTTAGATTTCTTTGCCATTACAGACCGGCATATGGATTCCTCCATTCCCTTTGCAACGGCGGAGGATCAAGCCAACGTCATTGCGTTCCTCGCCAGCGATCTGTCCCGCTGCATCACCGGTCAAGCCATCGTCACGGATAACGGGCGCTGCCTGTAAGATAAGGAGGCAATATCATGTATCCTGTTCAGATTCCCACCTTTGATTGCGCCGGAAAAACTGCAGTCATCACCGGTGCCGGAAGCGGCATCGGTCAGGCTGCCGCCATGCTGTTCGCCGCCTACGGCGCCAATGTGGTGGTTGCCGATATTTCCAACGCTGCTGCCGAGAAAACCGCCGGGGTTATAAGAAGAAACGGCGGACGGGTCCACGTGATTCAGGTGGACATTGCCCAAAGCCCGCAGGTGGACCAACTGATTGCTGAGACGGTGAACCGTTTTGGCGGCGTGGATATTTTCGTTGCCAATGCTGGAATCGGCGGTGCAGTCCTCCCGCTGCTGGAGCAGACGGAGGAAGAATTTATGAATGTTGTCTCCGTCAATCTCAAGGGCACGTTCCTCTGCGCCAAAGCAGCGGCAAGGCAAATGATTCACCAGGGGCGCGGCGGACGCATTGTCATCACCGCATCCATCGGCGCGTTTGAAGGCGGCGGGCATCACGGTCCTTATGGCGCCTCCAAGGGCGCATTGGTCACGCTGGTTCGTACCATGGGCAGAGAATGGGCAGAGTACGGCATCACCGTCAACGCCGTTTGCCCGGGTCTTACTGCAACCGCCATCAATCAGGGACTGCTGGAGGACAAGACTCTTGCGGAAGCCCTGCTGGACAAAATCCCCATGCACCGGATGGCGCAGCCGGAGGAAATCGCCTCTGCCATGCTGTATCTGGCAACCGACGCCGCCGCATTTATCACCGGAACCACATTGATCGTAGACGGCGGTGCGACCACCGGCGGATAACCAATAGAAACGCACAGCCAGCCGCATTGGCAACAGATTGGGATTCGGCCTATCTTCAGAATGATGACATCCAGAAATACGCCCTGAAAGCAGCAGGGGATGAACTGGTGGAACGAGACCATCCCACATTTTGTGTAAACCTCCAATGTGGTGTATAATAGCAGCACCACATTGGAGGTTTTACTATGGCAAGAAAGAAACGCACGCCGGAAGAAAATGCCCGCAGGGAAAAGATTCGTGAGCTGTTGCAGCCAGCGAACATTGGCAGCGTGGATGACATTCAGAGCCTGTTCAAGGAGACAATTGCCGAGTTTATGGAAAATGCTCTGGAGGCAGAGCTGGATGATGAACTGGGCTACAGCATGTATGATTACAAGAATAAGGACACGGGCAACAGCCGGAACGGTCACAGCAGCAAGACCCTGCGGGCCAGCTCTGGCGATGTTGAGGTCGCCGTCCCCCGTGCCCGTAAAAGTGAATTTGATCCAATCATTCTGAAGAAGAATCGGACCAGTATCAGTCAGGAAATTGGGGCAAAAATCACTTCCATGTATTCTAAGGGCATGACGACCGGCGACATTGAAGCTCATGTGCGGGATATCTACGGCGTAGAGGTGTCCGACACGACTGAAGATCCTGCCCATCGCAAAAGAATGGCAGCAGCGGCCTCTGGAGGCCATCTACGCGGTTGTTTTTCTGGATGCTATCCACTATTTGGCTGTTGCACAGACATTCTTTAGGGAAACTGAAAATATCAGCTGTCCCGTAGCTGCAGGCCACATAGACAAAGGCCTCCTGCATGATACTCTTGACAGTATCATGCGCGGTGATTTCAATGAAAACGAGGATGTCAAAATCAGATACTACTCGGCAACAGCAGGAGAATGGCATTCATGATTTTGTCTCTTCTGTTCCCATTGTCCCGGTGTGTCAGGACGAACGCCGCAAAAAATGCACCACGCCTGCAAAGCGTGGTGCATTGTATCCACGAGCGGTAGGTTTGCCATGTTTACCAAACGGTACAGATGCGCCTGAGAAAACTCAGGCGCATCAACGGTTCGGGTTCTTCGTACAAAAATTGAGGTGTGACAAAAAGACATCGTCCGGCGAAAAACCCTACCGACCGGATTTGAGCCAAAGTATCGCCGTTTTAGGGCCGATC
>CAKSWT010000021.1 GCA_934512135.1 uncultured Oscillospiraceae bacterium | reverse complement strand
ACGCCTGTTGCGATTTTGTACCAATGCCTATTTCCAGCATCTGCTTCTTTGCTTCCCGCTGCATCCGTTTCGGATTTTCTTTGTCCCGGGAAGCTCTTTCCACGGGTGTTCCGGCTGTTCTGACCCAAAAATTGTAAGCATCGTATTCCCATGCTTTTTTATTTTGAATACTGTCATCCCTCATTTTTCTTTAACGCTCCCTCCACCATTTTGTAGTACTCCGAATCTTTCTCTGCATTTTCGTAATAAAATTTCAGTGATTGAACGGGAACTCTCAACATGTCCATTTGAACAAGGTCTGTGTTTTTATACAGGAATTCGTCGGCATCATCTCCAGGACAATTTCCGTAAAACATGCACCTTACCTTCAATTCATCATAATTTACATCAAAGAATTTAAAGCCATCTTCTATTTGTTGTGCTGACGTATTGGTATGAAAGAACTCCTTTACATCTTCCTCATCCTTCCATTTAAAAGTCAGACATATCTTGTTCAGCGGTATTTCCAGTCCATGCGCAAAGATCAAAGTTTTCCCGTCAACCTTAAACGGAATGCGAACTTTCTGTAAATTTTTCGCCAACAAGCATAGTATCTCCCATTCTCGCTTATACTGCATTTTACCGGTATTAATCCGGTATTTTAACTCTCCGTTACCCACATTGCTTCCTCCTTTATCTGAGATATGGGTATTATACTCTACAGAGAGTATACGTTCTTGTCCTTCAGAACATATTTTTGTCAGCTCCACAGTTTTGAAGCCACCCCGAATGTTAACTTCTATTTCCAGCGGCAAAAATACCTTTGATACAGAAAAACCTCGCCTGACAAAGCTCGGTGGAAAGCCATGGAATCTTGAAAAAGCCTTGGTAAAGGCTTCCGGTGTCTCATAACCGTATTTATATGCAAGCTGGATAATGGGCGTATCGGACGATACCAATTCCTCCGATGCCAGAGACAGCCTTCTAAGCCGCATATATTCCATGATCGTCATCTCACAAACCGTCTTAAAAAGCACCGACAATGACGATTCGCTCATGTAGAAATGCACAGCAATATCGGTTGGCGTCAGCTCATCCAAAAGATTTTTTTCGATGTAATCTATCACCTGACGTAACATTGAAATAGAAAAAATCTCACTCGACATCCATTTCACCTCTTCAAATCCACATATATAGGGTACTTTTAATTAATCATCTGAAAATGTCTCATTGCATCTTCAATTGCATTAATCTTCTCTTCCGGGCATCTCGGCTGTCTACTGCCCTCCGACTTCGCTTTGTTGTAATTCTCTCTTTCTATGATTCCATGCTTCTGTTTTATCTGAGCGATATTCAGATTCGTCACATGAAATCCATACTGCTCCTGTACCCAGTTCCTTATTCCCTCATATGTCGCCTTACTCTCCGCCGAAGTAATATCCATCTCATCCATATCCAGTTTCACGTTCAAATGATGCTTCGCTTCATGGAGTTTGGACAAAAGACAGACCGTCTCCACATGCTTTGTACGAGGGAACAGGTCCACGGCGGTGGCCTGGGAGAAGGCATAGCCCCGGGCGGTGAGCAGCTTTACGTCCCGGGCCAGGGTGGCCGGGTCGCAGGAGACGTAGACGATGCGCTGGGGGGACATTTGGACCAGGGCGTCGATAACCTCCGGGGAGACGCCTTTTCGCGGGGGGTCCAGGGTGATGACCTCCGGGCGGATCCCCTCGGCGGCCAGACGGGCGGCGGCCTGTCCAGCGTCGGCGCAGAAAAACCGGGCGTTTTCGATGCCGTTCCGGCGGGCGTTGTTCTGGGCGTCCTCAATGGCCTGAGGGACCACCTCTACGCCGATAACCTGCCCGGCGTCCCGGGCCATGGCCAGGGTGATGGTGCCGGTGCCGCAGTAGAGGTCCAGCACGGTCTCCCGGCCGGTGAGCCCCGCCAGGGAGATGGCGGTCTCGTAGAGCACCTGGGCCTGGTGGTGGTTTACCTGGTAGAAGGAGGCCGGGGAGAGCCGAAAGGTGAGGCCGCAAAGCCGGTCTTCTATATAACCCTGGCCGAACAGCGTGTGATAGGTGCTGCCCAAAATGGCGTTCCCCGGCCGGGTGTTTACATTATAGACCACCGTGGTAAGATCGGGCAGGGCGGCACGAAGGGCCTCCACCAGCTGGCGGGACTTGGGCAGCGTTTCGCTGTTGACCACCAGGCAGACCATCAGCTGGCCGGTGACCACTGCCTTCCGAACAAAAATATGCCGGATGTAGCCGCCGTGGGTGGCCTCGTCGTAGGGGAGAATGTGATATTGCTCCATCCAGCCGAGGACGGCCTGGGAGACCTGCTCCGCCTCCTGAGGCTGAATATGGCAGTGGGTCACCGGGATCAGGTCGTGGGTTCTGGCCCGGAAGAAGCCGGCGGCAGGGCCGGATTTTGTCATGGCCACGGGGAACTGGACCTTGTTGCGGTAGCCTGCGGTGGAGGGAGCAGGAATCATAGGAAGAGGCTCGGGCTCAACGCCCCCAATGCGCCGCAGGGCATCAGACACCCGCTGGCGCTTCAGCTCCGACTCCAGGGCATAGTCCATATGCATAAAGTCACAGCCGCCGCAGAGCCCGAAATGGGGACATTCCGGGACGGTGCGGTGGGGGGAGGGGACCAGCACCTGCTCCAGCCGGCCATAGACGGCGGTTTTTGTGATTTTGACCAGCTTGATCTGGCAGGTCTCTCCGGGGATGGCGCCCTTGACAAAGACCGCCCGGTCCTCAACATGGGCCACCCCAAAGCCCTGGCTGGTGCAGCCGGTGATTTCGGCGGTAAAAATTTCATTCTTGTTCATGAAAGAATCTCCTGTTTGGTGATAGAATCAGTATACTATATTTGAGTGCCCTGTGCAACTGTCCAAGCATCCCGGCGGCAGACAGTTGTTTTTTTGCCGATTTATGATATACTAGACAGGTAAAATACTGCGGCGGCCCGTCCGCCGGAAAGGACCGGACATGACAGAGGACAAGAAGAAGCTCCAGCAGGAGCATGAAGCGAAATATATGAAATACATGGCGGATTTTGAGGCCTGCGGCGGGGACTTCACCTCCTGCAGCGGAAAATGCGAGTCCTGCAGCAGCAAGTGCTCTGAGGAAAAGGCTGACCAAAAGACCCCAAAAAAGGCAAAGCGCATTGTCATGGTATTCAGCGGCAAGGGAGGCACCGGAAAGTCTGTGGTGACCTGCCTGCTGGCGGATCGGCTGCAAAAAATGGGCAACAAGGTGGCAGTGCTGGATGCGGACCTGGCAAACCCCTCCATCCACTATCTCTACGGCAAGGTGGAGCCCTGCGACGCCCAAGGCCAGAATATCCTGCCCATGAAGGCGGACAGCGGCGTGGAGTTTATTTCCATGGGTAATGTGGAGAAGGACCCGGCGCAGCCGCTGCTCTCCTACGGCAAGGACATGGCCGAGGGGGCGCTGTACTTCTACCTCAATGTGAAGTGGTCGGAGGACCTGGACTTTATGCTCATTGACATGCCCTCGGGCATTGGCGATGTGCCCCTGCAGATCGGCACCATCATCCCCTTTGACGGGGCGGTGTGTGTGTCCAATCCCTCGGATCTCTGCGATTTCCTGGTGAAGAAGTCTGCGGGACTGATGAAGATGATTATGATCCCCGTGGTGGGGGTGGTGGAGAACAAGGCCTATCTGGAGACCGAGGGCGGCAGCATCCTTCTGGGCACGGAGCCGGAGGAGCATGCCAAGGCCGTGGGTGCGCCGCTGCTGGCCACGGTGCCCCTGAGCCTGGAGCTGTCGGTGATGGCGGACTTCGGCCGCATCTGTGAGGCGGAGGTGCCGGAGCTGGAGCCTGTGGCGGAGCTGCTGGCCAAGTAATGGACTACACTGCCTGCCGCCTGTGTCCCAGGGCCTGCGGGGTGGACCGCACCGGCGCCGAACGGGGCTTCTGCGGCATGTCCCACCGGCTCACGGCGGCCCGGGGGGCTCTGCACTTCTGGGAGGAGCCACCTATCTCCGGCACCCGGGGCTCAGGTGCGGTGTTCTTCTCCGGGTGCTCTCTGGGCTGTGAATTCTGCCAGAATACGGCCATCAGCCACGAAGGATTCGGGGCGGAGATTACCACGGAACGGCTCCGGGAGATTTTCCAGAGCCTGGTGGACCAGGGAGCCCACAACATCAATCTGGTGACGGCCACCCATTTTCTCCCCTCCATTCTCCCGGCGCTGACCCCGAAGCTGCCGGTGCCGGTGGTCTACAACACCGGAGGCTATGAATCCCCGGAGACCCTCCGGGCCCTGGAGGGAAAGGTGGATGTGTACCTGCCGGACCTGAAATATGCCGAGGAGGACCTTGCCCGTCGGCTGAGCCACGCCCCGGACTATTTCCCCGTGGCCTGCCGGGCCATTGACGAGATGGTGCGCCAGGTGGGGCCCTGCCAGCTGGACGGGGCGGGAATGCTGGTCCGTGGGGTGATGATCCGGCATTTGATTCTGCCGGGGCAGGTTCAGAACAGCCTCAAGGTTCTGGACTATGTGGCGGAGCATTTCCCCAAGGGGACGGTGATGCTGAGCCTGATGGCCCAGTATGTGCCCTCGGGCCGGGTCAAGCATACGCCCCCCTTTGACCGGCCCATCACCCAGGAGGAATACCAGGCGGTGGTGGACTGGATGTATATGCTGGGGCTGGAGGACGGCTTTTTGCAGGAGCGGTCCGCCGCCACGGAGGACTATCTACCGGACTTTTCCTTGGAGGGAATCCTATGATCTGTGAGAAACTGGACTTATATGGCGATCACCGGGTGACGCTCTACACCTACATCCAGAGGTGGACCACGGTGCCGGGACACTATCCCAAGCGGGGCGGGGTGGTGGTGCTGCCCGGGGGAGCCTACCGGTTCCACGGCAACAGCGAGGGAGAGCCGGTGGCGGCGGCCTTTGCGGCGGCGGGCTACAACGCCTATGTGCTTCGGTACTCCATTGCCCCCCATGCCGCCTTTCCCAATTCAGTGGGGGACGTATGCCGGGCCCTTCGGCTCATCCGCCAGCGGGGGGAGGACTGGAATCAGGACCCGGACAAGCTGGCCCTATGCGGCTTCTCTGCGGGAGGTCATGTGGCGGCCTGTGCCGGGACCATGTGGAACCGAGAGGATGTGCTGGCGGCCTCCGGCTGCCGGGGAGCAGAGGGACGGCCCAACGGGCTGATTCTGGGCTATCCCTGCATTACCGTGGACCTGGAGGGACAGGGGGATATGTACAGGCTCCTGGCCGGGGACCGGCCCCTGGAGACGCTGCGGGACTTGGCCTCTCCGGAGAAATGGGTGGGGGACCATACCCCGCCGGTGTTCCTCTGGAACATCTACCGGGACAAGATGGTGCCGGTGGAGCACGGCCTGAAGCTCCAGGAGGCCCTGGCGGCCCACAATATCCCCTTTGAGGCCCACACCTATATGAATGGGGTTCACGCCAGCGCCTTGAATACGCCGGCCTCCTCCCTGGGAGACCCGGTGCGGGAAAACCCCCACACCGCCCGGTGGATGGAGGACTGCCTCCAGTGGCTGGCCCAGGTGTTCGGGACCCCGGAGCTGGATGTGCCTCAGGAAAACATGAAGTCTCTGGCCAAGGACCGGGCCCATCTGGGCATTCCGGCCTTTCGGATGGAGGAAACCCTTTGAAATCAGGTGAAGCATATGATTGTGAAAAGCTATCGGGATAAGACGCCCCGGCTCACCGGGGCCTATGTGGCGGAGGGCGTGTCGGTGATCGGCGACGTCACCGTGGAGGAAAACGCCTCCATTTGGTATGGGGTGGTGCTCCGGGGAGATGTGGACCACATCCAAATCGGCGCGAACACCTCCATTCAGGACAACTCCGTGGTCCACTGCGCCAACGGATTGCCCACCGTCATCGGGAAAAACTGCGTGGTGGGTCACAATGCCATTCTCCACTCCTGTGTGGTGGAGGAGGGGTGCCTCATTGGCATGGGAGCCGTGCTGCTGGACGGCTGCCACATTGGCCGGGGCAGCGTGGTGGCCGCAGGCGCCGTGGTGTCTCCCCACAAGGAGATTCCTGAGAACTCCATGGTGATGGGGGTGCCGGGACGAATCGTCCGGACCACCAATGAAAAGGATCGAGAGGCCACGGCATGGTCTGTGGAGCATTATCAGGCCTATGCCAGAGAACAGATGGAGAAGATGATCTGAGCTATGCCGAATTTCTACGCCCATTTGCAGCTCTGCCGCCGGGTGGAGCAGCTGGTGCCGGAGGAGCTGGGAGAACTGCTCCGACGGGAGGAGGATGTCTTTTTCTGCGGGGGCTTCGGCCCGGATCCGCTGTACTTCTATGTACAGGGCCTTCACGCAGGAGCCATCCGCCAGGCGGGACTGGACATCCATCATCACAGCGGCGCAGAGGCCATGGAGGTCTTTCGCCGTCCCGTAAAGGAACACTGGCCCTATGCCCGGGCCTTTGCGGCGGGGTATCTGCTGCATTTTCTGCTGGATTCCCGCTGCCATCCCTTTGTAAAGCGGATTGCGGCCCAGGGACAGTACACACACTTTGCCCTGGAGGGGGAATACGACCGGTATTTGCTCCGGCACGCCCGGCTGGGGTATCAGGATGCGCTGCCGAAAAAGCCTCTGCCCCCGGCCTTCTTTGCCCTGGCGGCCCAAATGGCGGAGCCGGTGACCTCGGAGATCTATGAAAAGGCCCTGGCCAACTTCCGCTGGACCTCCATTAAGCTGGGACGCTGGGCGGGAAAGCCTGTGCGCCATGTGCTCAATGCCGCCAGCAGAATCCCGCCGGCCCGGCCTGTCCGGGGGGCCATTTTGCCCCCGGAGACGGACCACCAGCTGGAGCACTATCTCCTGAGCCTGGACCGGCTGTGCGCCGGAGCGGCAGAGGCGGCCCCAGGGGAGCTGGAGGCGTTTTTCCGGGCGGTGGAGGAGGATCGGCCCTTCTCTCTGTCACTGGGCCGGGACTATTCCGGCAATAAGGAGGAAGATTATGGTCTACATTGAACCGAGCCTTTGCATCAACTGCCAAAAGTGCGTCAAGGGATGCTCCATGGGGGTGATTATCCCCGGAGGGGAGCATCCGGAGATCCATCCCCGGCGGCGGTGTATCCAATGTATGCACTGCGCGGCGGGATGTCCCCGGGAGGCCATTGGCTTTACGGAGCTGACCCGGGAGGAAATCTACCCGGAGATGCCCCAGGACCCGCTGGAGCGGCTGCTGGTGACCCGGCGGTCCGTCCGGCACTACCGGGAGAAGCTGCCCCCCAAGGAGGTCATCACCCGGGGGCTGAACCTGGCCAATTTTGCTCCCAGCGGCAAAAATCAGCGGGCCTATGCCTGGACGGTGGTCTGGGGCGTGGAGCAGGTGCGGGCCCTGCGGGACCTGTGTCTGGGGCTCTGCGAGAAGTACGGAGAGGCCCCGGAGCTGCCAAAGCTCCAGGCCAAGGGGACGGATCTGCTCACCTGCGGTGCCCCCTGTGTCATTGTGGCCTGGAGCCCGGAGGATGCCCTGAACCCGGTGCTGGATCCGGCGGTGAGCATGGCGGAGCTGGAGCTGGTGCTGGTCCAGGCGGGGCTTTCCACCTGCTGGGGCGGCTATCTCCGGCAGGTCAGCGACCGATTCCCGGAGGTGCGGGAGCACCTGGGACTGGGGGAGGACTGTCGGGTGCGGTGCGCCCTGATGGTGGGCTACGCCGACGGAGAGACCTATCTTCGCCCGGTTTGGCGGCCTGAGGCCAAGGTCCGGTGGCTGGAGAAGGGAGGAGATTCGTCTACATAATATTGGCTAAACGTACAGTTATGGTCCCCAAAACCATGAATTTTGTGCTGATTTGAAAATAATTATGACAATTCCGATGAGAAATGCTTGCAAATCCATAGGTTTTGTGTATAATAAAAATGACAAATTAGTAACAAGAATATGAGGGAGGAACCATGAGACAATTAAACAAGAATTTGCTTCGTGTGTTTTACATATTGCTGCTGTGCACGCTTCTGGCGCTGCCCATGTTGGCGGCGGACGGCCCCAAGACAGACCTTCGGGTTTTTCCTGTGGAGGATTCCGGCGTCCGGGACCCGCGCTACGGAGTGATCACCGGGCGGCAGTTGTTGGACGCAGACCCCCAGGGGGAGAGCACAGAAAAGACGCCGGAGATCTCTCCGGAGGACCAGAGCACTACAGACCCCGCAAAGCCCGCCCAGACCGTCCAGGAACGGAAGGCCGGGGCAGAGGCCCTGCGGCTGATTCAGTTCTATGAAGGCTTCAGCGAAAAGCGCTGCTGGGACTATGAGCGCTATTCCATCGGCTATGGAAGCGCCTATGATAAGGCCCTGGAGATGTTCCCGGAGATTAAGCCCGAGGGGACCAAGGATGACGACGTGACCATCACCCGGGAACAGGGGGAGGCCCTGCTTCAGGACGACCTGAAGGTCACCGAGGATTTCCTCAACGGCATCTGCAAAAGCAGTGGCATTGCGCTGAATCAGAACCAGTTTGACGCCCTGGTGGACTTCACCTATAACGTGGGCAGCGGCTGGTGGACCTACAAGAACAGCGAGGACGGTACCTGGTGCCAGCTCCGGCAGATGCTGGAGGACGACCCCTCCACCTGGACCGAGGAACGGGCTCAGGCGGCCTTTGGGGCGTGGCGTCGTGCCGGCGGGGAGATTCTCCCCGGTCTGGTGGCCCGGCGCGCCGAGGAAGCCACTCTGTTTATGTCTGACGACACCGGGATTTTCCCGGATGTGAGCAAGTCCGCATGGTATTATGACTATGTCAATGGCGCCTACGAGCTGGGGCTGATGAAGGGTGACCAGGAGGGAACCTTCCGTCCTGAGGACCAGCTGACCCGTGGGGAGATGGTCCAGACTCTGGCCAACTTCTCCAAGGCGGACCTGACGGCCTATGCAGACAAGGACAGCGGCTTTACCGACGTCAGCAAGACGGCCTGGTATGCTCCGGTGGTGGCCTGGGCGGTGGACCAGGGACTGGTCAACGGCATGGGAGACGGCAGTTTTGCGCCGGAGACCCCCATCAGCCGCCAGCACCTGTGTACCATTATGGCCCGTTACCTGCGGAAGCTGGGCTTTGAGTCCAAGACGGCGGTGAAGGCCTTTGACGACGACGACCTGATGGAGGACACCTCTCGCGACGACATCTATTTCTGCGCCGGCCTTGGCCTGGTGAACGGCGTGGGGAACAATCTCTTTGATCCCCAGAGCAATGCCACCCGTGCGGAGACCGCGAAAATCCTGGTGGGTATGTATGCGCTGATCCAATCAAGCACCGAAGCAGCGTAAAGGAGACCCAGTGTAATGCGGGATATTTATTTAATTGATTTTGAAAACGTGGCCTCCGAGGGCCTGAACGGGATCACCTATCTGGCCCCGGAGGACGAGGTCATTATATTCTACAGCAACAATTCCAAGAGCCTGAGCATGAAGATGCACATTCTCATCGGGAAAAGCGTCTGTAAGCTGAGCTATTTCGAGGCCACCGTCGGGGGCAAAAATGCCCTGGATCATCAGATCTCCACCTGGCTGGGGTATCTGGTGGGCAAGGAGGCGGCAGAGCGGAACTACTACATCGTCTCCCGGGATATGGGATATAAGTTCGTGGCCAGCTTCTGGGCAGGCAGCGAGCAGAAGCCCAGCGTCCGCTGTGTGGAGAGCATCCGGGCCGCCGGCCGGCTGGAGCGGAAGTTCCGGGTCCAGGAGATCAAGGCCGATGTCCGAGAGGACAAGGAGCCCGAGGCCAAGACGCCCCAGCTGCTGGTTGTTCAGCCGGAGGCTGTGGCGTCGCAGGCTACGGAGGAGCCCGTCGTTGCGGCGGAGCCTGTCGTTGCGGAGGAGCCCATGATTACGGCGGAGCCGGTGGAGGAAGCGGCCCTGGAGATCGCCCTGGAAACGGCGCCTGCCGATGAGGTGGAGGCTGCCCCGGCAGAGACGGAGCCCACCGGCGACCAGATCCGAACCCGGAGCTATCGTGGCCGCCAGCGCTACCGCAGAAACCGGAAAAATCCTCGCCAGGAGCAGGAGCCCCAGGAGAGCCTCCCGGTTGCCGCCCAGGAGAATGGGAATCCACCGGCCCCCAAGGTGGAGGCACAGCCTCAGCCCCAGGAGCAGCCTCAGGTGAACACCCAGGAGCAGCATAAGGAGAAGGTTCAGGAGAAGGCTCAGGCGAGCGCTCAGGAGCATAAAGAAAAGCCCCAGGCGAACGCCCAGGAGCAGCATAAGGAGAAGGAGCAACCCAAGGAGAAGCCTCAGGAGAAAGTCCAGGAGCAACCCAAGGAAAAGCTCCAGGGAAAGCCCCAGAACGAGCAGAAGGCCGAGCATCGGGGGGAGAAAAAGCCGGAGCAGAAGGGCCGCAAGCCCCACAGCCCTCGGACGAAGCAGGAGGAGCCTCGGCGGGTAGAGCTGGGGACACTGCTGGTACCCTATCCGGAGCTTCAGGAGCAGCAGCTTCAGCAGCTCATTGCCGACAACAAGCGGCAGGTGCTCTGCAACACCCTGCGGAAGCTCCTGGGACAGGAGAAGGGCCTGGCCCTCTATAACGAGATCAAAAAAAGCGCCTGGAGATGAGTGATCCAGGAAGGGAGGCGGTACCAACGGTACCGCCTCCCTGACGCTTTCCGGGGAAATCAGATGCGCATGGCCAGGGCGTAGGCGTCCCGGATGGCGTTGCGCATATTGCCGTTTTGACGGCAGTCGCCAATCATGTAGAACTCCGGGGCGGCGTCTCGGAAGGACACCGCTTCGGCGCTGTTGGGCTCCATGCCGCCGCAGGCCACAATGTCGTCGCAGGCCAGGGTGCAGGTCTCGCCCTTGCGGGTCAGATAGGTGACCTGGCCTGGTTGGATATTTATGGTTTTGGCCTTGCGGATGACCTGAACTCCCAGCTGGTCCGCCTTCTGGTTCATATAGCCGATGGAGCGGATGGGGTTGAGGTCGTAGGCCAGGCGGCCCTGACGGCTGATCTCGGTGACGGAGTGGCCGCACTCCGCCAGATAGCAGGCGGCCTCCGCCGCCACGGAGCTGCCGCCGATGACGACGACCTTCTTGCCCAGCTTTTCCTGCTGGCCGTAGATGTTCACGCCGTTCCAGGGGGTGGTTTCCGCCCCTTCAATGGCGGGACGCTTGGGGGTAGAACCGGTGGCGGCAATGACCACGTCAAAGGCCTCTGCCCGGATCATCTCCGGGGTGGCCCGGGTGTTCAGCCGGACCTGGATGCCTTTGCGGGCCACCTGGGCCCGGAGGAAGTCCAGATACCGGCGAAGCTCCCATTTGAACTCCGGGTATTCGGAGGTCTTGATCTGGCCGCCCAGAGCGTCGGACTGCTCAAAGATCACCGGGGTGTGGCCCCGGTCCTTGAGCCACATGGCGCACTTGATGGCGCCGGGGCCGCCGCCGATCAGGGCAATCTTCTTCTGACGGGTCACAGGCTCCTGGAGGCGCTTGGCCCGATGCTCCATGCCGATTTCCGGGTTGATGGTGCAGTGGCTCATCCAGTCTCCCACGGAGGAGGTGCCCCGGCAGCAGTGACATTCGATGCAGGGGTTCAGATCCTCGCCGTTGCCGTCCCGGAGAATCTCCCCCAGATGCTCGTTGCAGATGAACAGATGGCCCGGGGCCACCAGGTCCGCCGCACCGGAGGCGATGACGTTATTCAGGGAGTCCAGGTCCTTATAATAGGTGCTGATGGCGATGGGGGTCTTGACCCCACGGGCCTTGAGGGCCTTGGAGAGCTCGGCGGACTCGCAGACGGTGACCCGTTCGTGGTCCGGGTGCATGGCACGGACCTGGAGCAGGTCGATATAGGGGTCGATGCGCTTTAGGAACTCCGCGGCCTCTGCCGGATCCATTCCCATGGGACCGCCGATGTTGGGGGCGTTGACCACCAGGAGATAGTTCTCTCCCATGGCCTCCCGCAGGGCCCGGATGACCTCCACCGGGAAGCGGATGCGGTTTTCAAAGTCGCCGCCGTACTGGTCGGTCCGCCAGTTGGAGGTGGGGGTCAGGAATTTCCCGATGTTAAAGTTGTGACAGAAGTCAAACATGCCGCCGTCGAAGCCCAGGTTTTTATACAGCCGGGCGTGCTGGATGTGAAGGCGGATATATTCGTCCATGTCAGACCGGGTCATCATTCTGGCCCCAGCCATGGGACGGCCGGGAGCGCCGGAAATGCCCTCCTCCATAGGTTTTTCCCCGGGCGCGGCGGTAACCTCGTCCTCGTCCTCCTTGGAGACCATGGCAAAGGGATTGGGGGGCGCCCCGTAGGGGGAGGGAACCTCCGGGTCATTGACCTGAAGGGGCATACGGTTGTCCAGATTTAGCTCCGGGGTGATATAGCTGCCGTAGTAGTGGACCATCTCCGCCATAAAGGTGAAGCCGTTTTGGGCGCCGATGTCGTCGATGTCGTACATGGCGAAGTGGCCGCAGTCTGCGGGCATCTTCCGCTGATCCAAATTGGTCAGATCCTGCATCAGCAGAATGGCGGCGCCGTTTTTGGCCCGGGAGGCGTAGTAGGTGACCACCGGGTCGTCGGGGAAGGTCTGATTTGCCTGGAGAAAGTGGGGCTGGGCCACCGGATACAGCAGCCGGGACTTTAGGGTTTTGTCCCGGAGCCGCAGAGGGGCAGTCAGGGCAGAATAGCGGTTTGACATGGAATGCACTCCTTCCAACAATCATTTTGAATTCAACAGAATCAGTGTATCACAAACCGGGGTGCAGCGCAAGAATCGCCTTGTGCCCTGATGTTCCAAACGTACCCCCCGGAGACGAAAAACGCAGACCCCTAAGGGCCTGCGTCAGACGGTCAGGTTTCGGTAATCATATTGGTATAGCCGGATTCGCCCCGCTGGGCGGCGGATTTGCCCCGCTCAATGGCGGACCGGAGCACATCCAGGTCCGGAGAGACGTTGTCCGGACAGATCAGGTCTCCGGTGGCCTTTTCCACCTCGTAGTGATCCAGAATCATCCGGGCGGTATAGGCCCGGGACTGCATGGAGGTGTGGCAGTGGGCGGTGAACATCTGGAGCAGGGCATACCAGGAGCTGCCGTGCTTTCCTGCCATCAAAAATAGAAGCTGCCGCTTTTCCTGGGGGCTGGCCTGGTCAATCAGGGCCTGGAGGGCCATGGCCACCTGCTCATCGGAGGCGTCGGGGGAAATGCCCTCAAAGAGTTGGGGATAGAGAAAGGACAGAAAGTAGGGCACCGGATTCAGGCCCAGAATCCGGAACCACTCGGCGCCTTGAAACAGATTGGGGGAGCTGATGCCCTTTTCCCAGTTCTGGATGGTCTTCTTTGACACACCCAGACCAAGGGCCACAAACTCCTGGGACTTCCCGGCGTCGGCCCGGGACTGCCACCAAATCCTTGAGAATCGGGCAATTCGCTCATTGCGTGACTCTTCCATCATAATACCTCCCATATTGGGGCGAAAATAACTACTCCTGTGGAACCAAATCATTGGGAAGAAAATTTCTTCCCTGGTTTGATAAAAAAAGGCGAAGAACTTTAGTTCGCCAAAATCTACTGATTTGCACCAGAAAAATATGTCCATCAATTTGAAAAAATTCGGACACTTTGGACGGCTGACAAATTGGTACCTCTGATATTATAATTATTTCACGATCAGGGGATGTTTGAACTGTAAATCGCAGTAGTTCACCTGTTATTGTACCAAGATAAGGGATGCTTGTCAACGGGTTTTCCTCCAAAAATGGCCAAATTGACGGGATGTCAACAGGCTTATGATGGAAACCCGCCCAATTGGATCATAAGGAGGATCGTGCAGGATGAAAAGAGAAAACTTGATTCTGACCCGCAACTTTGGAAAGATTTCGCCATGTCAGCGGGAGCATACGGTGACATATCGTGTGGAGCAGATGGACAGAGGCGCCCAGATGCGGCTGGTAGGCGCATGGGCGGAGGACACCGTATGTCACGTTTTGCGGCTGCCGGAGATCCCCTACAATGTGGCGGTGAAGCTGACCCGGTTCCTCTATGACAACAGCATAGAGCCGGATTCCGCACTGGATATCCTCACGGATATGCAGGTGGGATATTGTGAGATGCTCCAGTGAAATCAGACAAACTTAGGCCGCAGGCGGTTGCCTGCGGCCTTGCCTATTATACCTGGGTTTCGGGGCCCTGGAAGGAATCCGGGGCGGTTTCCGGCGGTTGGGGCTCCGGCGTTTCCGGCGCCTGGGAGGACTCCGTCAGGGCCTCGGGCTTTTTCAGGAAGGCCATAAACTCGTCTCCGGTGATGGTCTCCTTGCTGAGAAGGAACAGAGAAATCTCGTCCAAGACCTCCCGGTTCTCCCGGAGCATGGCCTTGGCGGCCTCGTAGCACCGCTGGAGCAGGTCCCGAACCTCGGTGTCCGCCTGGGCGGCGGTGGATTCGGCGCAGTTGAGGGCGCTCTGTCCGCCCAGGTACTGGCTTTGCTGAGTCACCAGGGCCATCAGGCCGAACTTGTCGCTCATGCCGTACTGCATAATCATCCGCCGGGCCAGATCCGTGGCCTTTTCGATGTCGTTGGCGGCGCCGGTGGTCTGGACCCCGAACACCACCTCCTCGGCGGCACGTCCGCCCAGCAGGGTTTTCAGCTCGGCAATCAGCTCGTCCTTGGAGTTGAGGAACTTTTCCTCCTCCTCCATCTGGAGGGTATAGCCCAGGGCGCCGGAGGTGTGGGGGACAATGGTGATCTTCTGCACCGGGGCGGTGTGCTTCTGGAGGGCCGCCACCAGGGCGTGGCCCACCTCGTGATAGGATACGATGCGCTTTTCCATGTCGGTGAGGACGGTGCCCTTTTTCTCGGTGCCGGCGATGACCGTTTCAAAGGAGACCATTAAATCCTCCTGATTTACCGCCTGACGGCCCATACGCACCGCCCGGAGGGCGGCCTCGTTGACCAGGTTGGCCAGGTCGGCTCCTACGGCACCGGCGGTAACCTGGGCCACCCGGTTCAGATCCACGTCCTCGGTGAGCTTGATGTTCTTGGTGTGAACCTTCAGCGTCTGGAGACGGCCTGCCAGGTTGGGCTTGTCCACGATGATCCGGCGGTCAAAGCGGCCGGCACGGAGCAGGGCCTTGTCCAGAATCTCAGGCCGGTTGGTGGCGGCCAGAATGACCACGCCCTTGGAGGAGTCAAAGCCGTCGATCTCTGAGAGCAGCTGGTTCAGGGTCTGCTCCCGCTCGTCGTTGCTGCCCATCCGGTTGTCACGGCTTTTGCCGATGGCGTCGATCTCGTCGATGAAGATAATGGCGGGGGCCTGCTTGCTGGCCTGCTGGAACAGATCCCGGACCCGGCTGGCGCCGACGCCTACAAACATCTCCACAAAGTCCGAGCCGGAGATAAAGAAGAAGGGAACCCCTGCTTCTCCGGCCACAGCCTTGGCCAGCAGGGTCTTGCCGGTGCCGGGGGAGCCCACCAGCAGGGCACCCTTGGGAATTTTCGCGCCGATGGCGGCGTATTTCTGGGGATTGTGGAGGAAATCAATGATCTCCTGGAGGGACTCCTTGGCCTCGTCCTGGCCGGCCACGTCGGCGAAGGTGACGCCGGTCTCCTTTTCCATGTAGACCTTGGCCTTGCTCTGGCCGATGCTCATGCCGCCGCCCATCTTTCCTGCCACGTTCCGCATCAGGAAGGCAAAGAGGAAATAGATGACCACAAAGGGCAGAATATAGGACAGGAGAATCTGAACCAGAGGGGAGATTTCATCCACGGTCTCACTGTAGAAGGTGACCCCGTACTGCTTGAGCAGGGGAATCAGCTCCTCATCGTCCACCCGGCCGGTGAAGAGAATCTGCTGCTCCGCCTCAGGCTTGTCCGCCTGCTCCTTGGTTTGGATCAGCAGCCGGTCGCTTTGGATTTCCACCTCCTGGACCTCTCCGGCCTCCAGCTTGGAGAGAAAATCGTTGTATTTGATCTCCTCCATTCGGGATGCGGCATAGGTGCTGTAGAGAAAGTTGATGAGCAAAACAAAAATAACCGCTAATACAGCGATTGGGAGAATGCTGTTAAACTTTGGGCGGTTGCCGTTTTTGTCGCCGTTGTCAGAGGGGCGACGGTTGTCTGGTGCGCTCATAAAAACGCCTCCTTTGAGACTTTCCGGGTGCAAGGTGCATCCCAACACCTAAAATATATCATAATTTTATGCAGAACACAACAAAATCCCCTGGGGCTTTGGTAAACTTTCTGTTAACGGCAGAAAAGTCCCCTGGGGGACGAATTATAGGTTGCCCTGGGGGATGGATGTGTGCTATAATGACATGTGCGAGACAAAGCCGCAGGTCTTGAAAGTCAAGGATTTCAAGGGCCAAGGGCTTTGTTCCTGTGTATGGTAATCAGAACTACATGGAGGCATTATGCAGAAATTCAATGATACACCCAACGAGGGCCTGCTGGAGGGCAGAAATGCCGTCACAGAGGCACTGAAGGCCGGACGGACCATCGACAAGGTGTTCCTGGCCTCCGGCGAAACCGACAGCACCCTGCGATATATTGCGTCTCTGGCCAAGAAGGCCGGGACTGTGGTCACCTACTGTGACCGACGGAAGTTGGACACCATGAGCCAGACCGGCGCCCACCAGGGCGTCATTGCCATGGCCGCCGCCATGGACTACAGCACCGTGGAGGAGATTTTGGCCTACGCCCAGGAGCAGGGGGAGCCGCCCCTGATTGTCATCTGCGACGAGATCACCGACCCCCATAACCTGGGGGCCATCCTGCGGACCGCCGAGTGCGTGGGGGCTCACGGGGTCATTATCCCCAAGCGCCGGAACGCCGGGCTGACCCCGGTGGTGGCCAAGGCCTCTGCCGGAGCGGTGGAATACATGAAGGTGGCCCGAGTGAGCAATCTGGCCTCTGCCATCCGCACCCTGAAGGAACAGGGCGTCTGGGTCTACGGCACGGCGGCAGACGGCGCTGCGCCTCTGTACCGGACGGACCTCACCGGTCCCTGCGCCATTGTCATCGGCTCCGAGGGCGAGGGCATGGGACGGCTGGTGTCCGAGGCCTGCGACTTTATGGTCAGTATTCCCATGCGGGGACGAATCAATTCGCTCAATGCGTCTAACGCTGCGGCGATTCTGCTCTATGAAGCGCTGCGACAGAGAATGTGAGGCTGGTTTCCATGGCCAATGAGGATTCCAATTTTGACACCATGCGGCTGATCCGTGGGGCCGAAAATTCCGGAATGTACGCTTTGGAGGATATTCTGAAGGAATATGAGGATGCCCCGGTGGAGCCCCAGGAAACGCCGGAAAAGCAGCCCCAGGAGCCGGTAACGGAGCCGGAGGAGCCGGAAAAACAGCCGGAGGAGCCGGTAACGGAGCCGGAGGAGCCGGAAATACAGCCGGAGGAGCCGGTAACGGAGCCGGAGGAGCCGGAATACCGTCAGGAGTCGGAGGCAGAGATTGCCGAGGCCATTGCCAAGGCCCTGTCTGCCACCCTGGAGGAGCCCAAGACCCCGGAAATGTCCAAGACCCCGGAGGAGCCAACAATCTCGGAGGAGCCGGAAGCCCCGGAAAAACCGAAAACACCGGAAGGCCCGGAGAAGCCGGCAGCCCCGGAGGCGCCCCAGGAAAAGCCCCGGGAAAAGCCCACGAAGAAGCCGGCTCCCTCCGATCAGGCTCCCTCCGACCCCAAGGAGGAGTCCGCTCCCGCGGAGGCGGTTCCCAATGTGAAAACCACCGGGGAGATCCGGGAGGTGGAGGTCCAGCAGCCGGGGGCCAAGCAGAAGAAAATCCCCAGAAGCACGGTACGAGTGGGAACCATGGAGGTTCTGGTGGCCGCACTGGGAGATCTGCGGGTCCGGCAGCGGCAGGATCTGCCCAAACAGGGGGCCTCCCTGAAGGCTGCGGAGAAGCACCACGGAACCGTTGCCCGGTTCTCCGGGATGCTGTCGCCCCTTCGCTATCTTGTGATGGCGCTGATGATTTTGAGCCTGGGGGGACGACGGTTCTCCTGGATGCTGCTGGGATTTCTGGGGGGAGAGAGCGGCGTTATGGTCAGCCTGCTGCTGACGGTGCTGAGCCTGGGCCTGTCCTGGCACGGGGTGGCTAGGGCGGGGAAGGACATGGTTTATCTCCGGTTCTCCTATGAATCCCTGCTGCTGGTGGTGACGGTGCTGAGCCTGGTGGATACGGCAGTGACCAAAAGTCCCCAGACCCTGCTGCCCCTGCTGGCCCTGGGATGGTGTCTGGCGGGGACGGCGGACACCTGGACCGAGCAGGCCAAGGTCCGGTCCCTTCGCACGGTGATTACGGGACGGTCACGAACCGGCGTTCGGGTGGCCCGGAACCAGTGGGAGCATATGGACTGCATCGGCAAGGCCCCGGCCTCCACGGCGGGCTTCGTCCGTCACCAGCAGGAGATGGACACCTGGCACGCCGGCTGGACAGGCTACGCCACGGGGCTGCTGGTCGTGGCCCTGGTGGTCAGCGCCTATCTCACGGCGAAAACCCAGGGGAACTATCTCACCATTTTGGTGACCCTTCTCACCTGCGCCATGCCGGTGGCCGGAGTGCTGTGCTGCGCCCGGCCCTATGCCATGCTCTCCCGGGTGCTGGGAAACCGAGGGGCAGTGGCGGGATGGTTTGGCATCAAGGCCCTTTCCGGAAAGAAGGCCATGCTGATCTATGACCGGGACCTGTTCCCCCAGGGGACCATCACCCACAAGGGGGTGAAGGTCTATGGCAACCAGACCCCGGAGCTGCTTATCAACTACGGGGCGTCTCTGGTGCTTCGGGCGGACAACGGCCTGAGCGAGCCCTTTACCCGGCTCCTTCGGGAGAGCGGGGGACAGCCCAGCCATGTGAGCTACTTCCAGGTGATGGAGGGAGGCCTGCTGGGCCGGATCAACGGAGTGCTGGTGGCAGTGGGGACCTATAACTTTATGCAGCTGATGGGTGCCATGCCCCCGAAAAAGGCCCCCAAGGGGGGGATCTTTATCGCCCTGAACGGCCAGGTGGCGGGGGTATTCGCCATCAAATATCGGGTGAAGGCCACAGCGGCGGAGAGCTTCCGGCGACTGACCCGGGAGCGGAGGCTGACCCTGGTGGCTGCCACCAAGAATCTCTGTGTGAATCCCGCCTTTCTGCGGACCTGGTTCCAGGTGAGCCTGGGAGAGATGGCCTGCCCCAAGGTGGAGACCCGACGGAGGCTCTCTGAGCCGTCGCTGATGGCCCGGGGCACCACCTGCGGGTTCCTGACGGCCGACGGAATTGGGGCCTACAGCAGACTGGTGGCCTCGGCCCGGCGGAGCTACAGGCTGGCGTGGATTGTGACCCTTGGATCGGTGGTGCTTTCGGCGGTACTGTTTGTGCTGGCGGTTCGGGGAATCTCCGGGGGGACGGCTGTTCCCGGAGGGGCGCGGCTGCTGGCGATTCAGTTGGTTTTGGCCCTGGGCATTGAGCTGGGGGCAAGATTTTCGGTGAGATAGACGAGGTGCAACATGAAGTTCAGCTTCAAAGAAGACGGAAAACGAATCCTTGTGGTGACCATTGCGGCGCTGATTATGGCCGCCAACATCAAGACCTTTGTGCGGACCGGGGGACTGTATCCCGGCGGCGCCACAGGACTGACCATTTTGATCCAGCGGGTGTTTGAGCTGTTTTTCCACATCACCCTGCCCTATACGGTGGTGAATGTGGCGCTTAACGCCATCCCGGTGTACATCGGCTTTCGCTATATCGGCAAAAAGTTTACCCTGTATTCCTGCCTGATGATTTTGCTTACGGGTCTGTTTACGGATATGCTCCCGGAGCATATTATCACCTATGACACCCTGCTGATCAGCGTGTTTGGCGGAATGATTAACGGCTTCTGCATCAGTCTGTGTCTGGTGATGAACGCTACCTCCGGCGGTACGGACTTTATCGCCATCTTCTTCTCCGACAAAAAGGGCATGGACGCCTTTAATCTGGTTTTGGGGCTCAACGCCTGCATTTTGGCGGCGGCGGGCATCCTCTTTGGCTGGGACAAGGCGCTGTACTCCATCATCTTTCAGTTTGTCTCCACCCAGACCCTCCATGTGCTCTATAAAAAGTATCAGCAGGAGACCCTGTTTGTGGTGACCAATCAGCCCCGGGCCGTCTGCGAGGCCATCAGCAAGGTGAGCAATCACGGGGCCACGGTGCTGGAGGGGGAGGGGTCCTATGCCCACTGTGAGCGGAATGTGGTGTACTCCGTGGTGTCCGGCGCCGAGTGCAAGCATGTGATTCGGGCGGTGAAAAGCGTGGACCCCCAGGCCTTTATCAACGCCATCCGCACCGAGCAGGTGTCGGGACGGTTTTATCAGAAGCCTGCGGACTGATCCTCGGATTTGAAAAGGTTGAAAAGCCCTTCCTTCGGGAGGGGCTTTCTTCTATTATTGATAGGCCGGGGCGGATTTTGGCAGTTGTTTCGGCTCCCCGGGAACCATATAATAGAAGCATCAAAGACATGCAAGCGCGCTTGCGGAGAGGATGAGACAAATGCAGAAGAATCCCACCTGGGCCATTCCCATGGACCCGGTCCCCGAGGAGAAGATTGTGGAAACCTACACCGCCGACGTGGTGGTTCTGGGGGCAGGGTACTCCGGTACTGCCGCCGCCAAGGCCGCCGCTGAGGCCGGCGCCTCGGTGCTGGTGGTGGAGCAGCAGCAGGAGGCCCGATTCCAGGTGTTCGGCGCCCAATACGGCTCGGTGAACTCCCGGTTTATGCAGAAAAGAGGCGCCCCCAAGGTGGACCCGGTGACCATCATTGCCGACTGGCAGAAGCGGAGCCTGAACCGGGCCAATCCCGCCCTGATTCGCCAGTTTGCCTATCACACCGGCGCCACCTTCGACTGGTTTGTGGACCCCCTGCCGGAGAAGCTCAAGGATGTGATGACCTTTGACAACCCCTGGCCCAAGGCGTTCACCGGGGAGCTCAACGGCTATCACAACTATGTGGGTACTGCCATTTTTAAAAACACCAAGTTTGACCACTCCAAAATGGGTCCGCCGCCGGGAGAGGCCGGGGAGGAGCCCCAGGGCCGTCCCATGGAAAATCCCCTGAGTCTCACCGAGGCAATTGTGTTTACCCACGGGCTGATTCGGGACCTGGGAGGCAGGTTCTACTTCGGAATCACAGGGGACTATCTGGAGCAGGACGAAGCGGGTCGGGTCACGGCGCTGGTCGGCCACAACTATAAAAAGGAATATTTCCGGTTCCAGGCGGGAAACGGCGTGATTTTGGCGGCGGGAGACTTCTCCGGAAACCGGGAGATGGTGATGGACCTGCTGGGAGAATATGCCGCCCTCACCCAGGAGGGGGAGAAATTCCCCTATCGTCCCGCGGGACGGAAGGGCAAGGGAATCCAGATGGGCCTGTGGGCCGGCGGCAAAATGGAGCCGGGACCCAGAGGCGGCATGTGGTGCTGCGTGGGGGGCAGCGGCGGCCCCATGGACGGCAGCGCCTTCCTCAAGCTCAACAAGCACGGCAAGCGCTATACCAATGAGGGAATCATGGGCTATTGGGGGGCAGGGCTCCAGGGGGCCCGGCAGCCCAAGGGCAGCCTGTACACCCTCTGGGACAGCGATTGGCGGGAGAACCTGGAGTGCCAGACCCTGGACCACACCGCCGTGGACATGGGAGATCAGGAGGGCCTCCGGCGGCTGGAGGAGCAGATGGCCCGGGTGGCGAAAACCGGCCGGGAGGTGATCCCGGTGATGGGACCGCCGGGGTCCAAGGAGGAGGCGGAAAATTTCCTGGTGTCGGCAGACACCGTGGAGGGCCTGGCGGACCGGCTGGAGCTTACCGGCGGAGACCGGGAGAACTTCCTTCGCTCGGTGGAGCGGTACAACGAGCTGTGCCACAAGGGGGTGGACGAGGATTTTGCCAAGGATCCCCGGCAGCTCCGCCCGGTGGAGAAGGCCCCTTTCTACGCCTTCTGCGAAAACATCCGGCAGGTGGGCTTCCTGATGGTGACGGTGTGCGGCCTGGTGGTGGATGAGCATCAGCAGGTGATCTCCAGCCGGGACGACGAGCCCATTCCGGGGCTGTACGCCACGGGCAACTGCTCCGGAGAGCGGTTCCCCATTATGTACACCACGCCCGTGGCGGGGGTCTCCATCGGCATGGCCTACACCCTGGGCCGGCTGGTGGGAGACTATGTGGCCAGAAATCCGTAATATCCCGGGGCTGGGTCCAGGGGAATGGCCCGGCCCCTTGTTTTTAGACCAAACGGTTTGAAATCCATATGTCAAAATGCACAAAATCCGGCGGGAAATATTGCAATGGGTTGGGGCATCCTGTATAATCAGCCCATAGCCGAAAGGCTGGATCCACTGCTCCACAAATTTGAGATGCGGCAGCAATAGGGATCGGAAAGGGGAAATTCATTATGAGCTATACCGCTCGAGACATCAGGAATGTATGCTTTATTGGACACGGTGGGGACGGAAAGACTGCTCTGGCAGAGAGCATGCTGTTCTACACCAAGGGCACCGACCGCCTGGGCAAGTCCGCAGACGGCACCACGATCAGTGATTATGATCCGGAGGAGATCAAGCGGAAATACTCGATTTCCACCTCCATTATCCCCATTGAATACGGCCGTTCCAAAATCAACATTCTCGACAACCCCGGATATTTTGACTTCGCCGGTGAGGTGATGCAGTCCGTGCGGGTGGTGGATTCCGGCGTAATCGTGGTCTCCGCCAAGAACGGCATCGGTGTGGGTACCGAAAAATCCTGGAAGTACCTCTATGAGCGCAAGCTCCCCAAGTTCGTCTACATCTCCAAGCTGGACGAGGAGCACGCGGATTTCTTCAAGACCTTTGAGCAGCTTCGTGAGAAGTTTGGCAAGACCCTGGCACCTATCGTCATCCCCATTGTGGAAGACAACAAGACCATTGGTATTGTTGACATCATTCATAAGAACGCATTCCTGTCCGGCAAGGGCAAGACCCAGAACATTGGGGTCCCCGACAGCCTCAAGGACAAGGTTGATGAATATTATGAGTTCCTCTGCGAGGCCGTGGCGGAGACCTCCGAGGAGAATATGGACAAATACTTCTCCGGTGAGCCCTTTACCCTGGGAGAGATTATCGCGGGCATCAATCAGGGCGTAAAGGACCTGTCTCTGGTGCCGGTATTCTGCGGCAGCGCCATGACGGGACTGGGCACCGAGGCCCTGATCCACGGTCTGGTGGACTTCGCCCCCAACCCCCTGGAGGGCTATCCCCAGGAGGCCGTCAACGAGAACGGGGAGACCGTGGAGATCAACTGCGCCCCGGAGGAGACCCCGGTGCTGTTTGTGTTTAAGACCATCTCCGATCAGTACGGCAAGCAGTCCTACTTTAAGGTCATCTCCGGCGACGCCACCCCGGATCTGAGCCTGGAAAATCCCCGGACCGGAGACATTGAAAAGCTGGGCCACATCTACACCGTCAAGGGCAAGAAAAACACGGAGGTCAAGCTCCTGTGCTGCGGCGACATCGGCATGGTGTCCAAGCTGGCCTCGCTGAAAACCGGCGACACCCTGTGCGTCCCCGCCCGTCCCCTGACGGTGAAGCCCATTGACTATCCCAACCCCTGCCATTCCCGGGCCATCTCCGCCAAGGTCAAGGGCCAGGAGGAGAAGATCGCCGCAGGCCTTACCCGGCTGGCGGAGGAGGATCTGTCCTTTACCCTGGTGAACAATGCCGAGACCAAGGAAATGGTCCTCACCGGCGCCGGCGACATCCATCTGGATGTGCTGTGCTCCAAGCTGAAAACCAAGTTCGGCGTGGACAGCGAGCTGAAGGAGCCCAAGGTGGCCTACCGGGAGACCATCCGGAAGTCCGCCACCGTCCGGGGCCGCCACAAGAAGCAGTCCGGCGGTCACGGCCAGTTCGGCGACGTGGTCATTGAGTTCTCTCCTGGCCAGACCGAGGAGCTGACCTTCGAGGAGAAGGTGGTGGGCGGCGCCGTGCCGAAGAACTTCTTCCCCGCCGTGGAAAAGGGCCTGCGGGAGGCCTCGGAAAAGGGCGTGCTGGCAGGCTATCCCATGGTGTTCCTGAAGGCCACTCTGCTGGACGGCTCCTACCACCCGGTGGATTCCTCGGAAATGGCCTTTAAGACCGCCGCTTCCCTGGCCTACAAGGAGGGCATCCCCCAGGCCGGGCCTGTGATTCTGGAGCCCATTGGCTCCCTCCAGGTGACCATTCCCGACGCCATGATGGGCGACATTATGGGCGACCTGAACAAGCGCCGGGGCCGGGTCATGGGTATGACCCCCAACAGCGACGGAGATCAGGTGGTGGAGGCAGAGGTCCCCATGGCGGAGATGCGGAGCTATGCCATTGACCTGCGGTCTATGACCCAGGGCCGGGGCAGCTTCACCTTCCAGTTTGTCCGCTATGAGGAGGCCCCCATGGCCACCCAGCAGGCCATCATTGCGGAGGCCAAGGAGAGCTGATAAGATTTCGGGCGGGCGGGCTTCGGCCTGCCCGCCTTGTCTTCCGGGGAGGGAAGCGCTATGACACAGTATACCCTGAAGCTCATCGCCATGGCGGTGATGCTTCTGGACCATTTTTCTGCAGTGGTGCTGCGGTCCGGGGCCCTGCGGCCCTGGCTGGGCATGGCTCTGGATTGGCAGCTCCAGGTGTGGCTGGAGGCGGTGGGACGAATCGCCTTTCCTGTGTTTGCCTGGTGCACCGCCGTGGGCTGCGAAAAGTCCGGGCATCCGGGGAAATATCTTCTGCGGATGGCAGGCTTTGCCCTGATCTCCGAGGTACCCTTTCAGCTGGCCTTCCACGGGATTTTTGCCTTCCGGGGTCAAAATGTGATATTCACCCTACTGCTGGGGGTGCTGGCGGTGTATGTGGGGCGGCTGCGGATTCCCCATGTGCCCCGGTGGTGCCTTCCGGCGGTGACTGCCCTGGGGGCGGTGGCTCTGGGGTGGGTGCTGAAAACCGACTACAACGGCTGGGGCGTGGCGCTGGTACTGGGGCTGTATTACATACGGGAGAGAAAGGGAAAGCTCCTATACCTCTCTGCCTGGATCACCCTGTTCCAGCTGATCTGGCACGGATGGAACGGCAGAACCCTGGTGTGGCTTACGGGACAGGGGAGCCTGACGGTGCTCTACTGGCTGTGCTGTATGGCCTCGGTGGGGCTGATTGCCGGGTGCAGCGGAGAGCAGGGGAAGGGAAATAAGTGGCTTTTTTATGTGTTCTACCCCACCCATCTGCTGGTGCTGTACGCCATGACGCTGACGATATAGTTACCTCCAGGTAAGGTCCTTACTTTCTTGTGCCTTCTTCACAAAATCCGGAGGCCATGGTATGCTGATGTCAGAAGAAAACACAAAAATTTATGCAGTGAAAGGATGTTGTCAAATGGCATGCACCAAGTTCCCCCATATGTTTACCCCCATGACCATCAAGGGCGTCACCTTTAAAAACCGGGTGTTCGCCTCTCCCATCACCACCAACCGAATTGTGGACCATGGCTATCCCACGCCGGAGGGCATCGACGTCTACGAGACCAAGGCTCGGGGCGGCTTCGCAGAGGTGACCCTCACCGAGTCCTTTATCGACCACGAGTATTCCTGGCGTCATGAGCACGGCCTGAATCTCTGGGAGAAGCCCATGACCACCTTCCATATGGAATCCATTATGACCCTCACCGAGGCCATCAAGGCCCACGGAGCCGTGGCCTCCATTCAGCTCAACCATGTGGGCGCCATGAACCATCCCGACGCCATCCCCGGCCACAAGAACCCCATCGGCCCCTCTGCCTATGTCCGGGAGGACGGGGTCCAGGTGGAGGAGATGTCCGTGGAGATGATGGAAAAGACCGCTGCACAGTGGGCAGAGGTGGCCTGGGTGGCCAAGTCCCTGGGCTTCCAGATGATTAACCTCCACGGTGGCCACGGCTGGCTGCTGAACCAGTTTATCTCCCCCAAGTTTAACCACCGCACCGACGAGTACGGCGGATCCATGGCCAACCGGGCCAAGTTCCCCATTATGGTATGTAAGAAGATCAAAGAGGTCTGCGGCGACGACTTCCTCATTGAGTACCGGATGTCCGGCTCCGAGCGGATGGAGGGCGGCATGACCCTGGAGGACGGCATCGAGTTCGCCGAGATTATCCAGGACTATGTGGACATCATCCATGTGACCTCCGGCTCCTATCAGGACCATGTGAACACCAAGGCTTTCTCCTCCATGTTTGACAAGCACGGCTGCAACCTGGATCTGGCCGCGGCCATTAAGGAGCATGTCCATGTGCCTGTGGTGGCAGTAGGCGGCTTTAACGCCCCCGAGCAGATCGAGGAGGCCCTGGCCGCCGGCAAGTGCGACTTTGTGGCCCTGGGCCGGGAGCAGTTCGCCGACCCCAACTTTGTCAACAAGACCCTTATGGGCCGGGAGGACACCATTGCCCCCTGCCTCCGGTGCTCCTGCTTCAATCCTCTGGCCTCTGACCCGGACGTGCGGCCCATTCCCGAGCTGTGGCACTGCGCCGTGAACCCCTGGGGTCAGCGGGAGCTGCGCTGGAGAAACGCCCCCAAGCCCACCGGCAGCCGGAAGGTCCTGGTTGTGGGCGGCGGTGTGTCCGGCATGTACGCCGCCATCACTGCGGCGGAGCGGGGCCACGACGTGACCCTGGTGGAGAAGGAGAGCAAGCTGGGCGGTCTGCTGTGGTTCACCGAGGTGGACACGGATAAGGAGTCCCTGCTGCGGTTCCGGGACAGCCTGGTTGCCCGGTGCAAGTATGCCGGAGTGAAGGTGATGCTGAACACCGAGGCCACCCGGGAGATGTTGGAGAGCTTCCAGGCCGACGCGGTGATCTGCGCCGTGGGCTCCCATCCCTTTGTGCCCCCCATCCCCGGTGTGGAGCATGCAGAGCATGCCGTGGAGGCCTACAAGGACATTGAGAAGCTCAAGGGCAAGAAAGTGGTCATCATCGGCGGCGGCGCCATCGGCTGCGAGTCCGGCTACTTCTTTGCCAGCGAGTGCGGCGCTCAGGTGCAGATTCTGGAGATGCGGGACGCTATGTGTAAGGATTCCTATCCCTCTCAGCGGGCGGCGCTGCTGCCTCGGATGGAGAAGGCCGGCATGATTCTGGACTGCTCCGTCACCACCAAGGAGATCACCGACAAGGGCGTGAAGTTCCTGGACAAGGACGGCGTGGAGCAGTTCGCAGAGGCAGATTATGTCTACTACTGCTGCGGCAACCGGTCCAACGACGCCGTGGTGAAGAGCCTGGAGGGTGTGACCCCCTGGTTTGTGGTCACCGGAGACGCCCAGCGGGCCCGGACCGTGAAGCAGGCCACCTACGAGGGCTTCTGCGCGGCCATGGACATTCTGTAAGAGACAAACCGATCAAACGATAGAGAAAACAAAGGCCGGGGAACATCGTTCCCCGGCCTTAACGGTTACCGGAACTCCGCTAAAAGTAGAATGCTGCTCTACTTTTAGTGGAATTTTATTTGTGATAGAGCCGCTTGACCTCGTACTGCGGCTCACAGCTCACATGGATTCCCAGGCGGCGGAGGAGGGAATCGTCCTCCTGACTGAGGATCACGGTAAAGTGGGCGTCGCAGCCCTGGAGCTGGGGCAGCTGCTCCTTGGCCAGCTGGGCCAGGGGATTGGTCAGGGCGGAGATGGTCAGGGCCATAAGCACCTCGTCGGTGTGGAGCCGGGGGTTCTTGTGGGAGAGATAGCGGGTTTTCAGGTCGCACACTGGCTCCAGCACCCGGGCGGCAATCAGGTCATAGTGGTCGTCGATGCCCCCCAGAGCCTTGAGGGCGTTGAGGAGCAGCGCCGAGGCGGCGCCCAGGGTGTCAGAGGTCTTTCCGGTGATCACCCGGCCGTCGGGCAGCACCATGGCCCCTGCGGGAGCCCCGGTGGTCTCCGCCTTCAGCAGGGAGGCGGACACGGCGGGACACAGGGCCGGGGTCACCTCTGCCTGGTTCATCAGAAGCTCCAGCTTCCGCAGGGGCTCGTCTCCGGACTTTCCCTGGAGCCGCTCCACCTGGGCGGTGTAGTACCGGCGGAGAATTTCCATCCGGGAGGCCTGACGGCAGACCTGGTCGTCCACAATGCAGAACCCCGCCATGTTCACCCCCATATCCGTGGGAGAGCGGTAGGGAGAGGACCCCTGGATTTTCTGGAATATGGCGTTGAGCACCGGGAAAATCTCCACGTCCCGGTTGTAGTTCACTGCGGTTTTGCCGTAGGCCTCCAGGTGGAAGGGGTCGATCATATTCACGTCGTTGAGGTCCGCAGTGGCGGCCTCATAGGCCAGGTTCACCGGGTGCTTCAGGGGCAGGCTCCAAATGGGGAAGGTCTCAAATTTGGCGTAGCCTGCGGTGATGCCCCGCTTGTGCTCATGGTAGAGCTGGGACAGACAGGTGGCCATTTTGCCGGAGCCGGGCCCCGGGGCGGTGACCACCACCAGGGAGCGGCTGGTCTCGATGTAGTCGTTTTTCCCCAGGCCCTCGTCGCTGACGATGTGGGGTACGTCGGAGGGGTAGCCTGCAATGGTATAGTGCCGGTAGCAGCGGATGCCCAGGGCCTCCAGCCGCCGGAAAAAGGCTTTGGCGGCGGCCTGCTCCTGATACCGGGTCAGCACCACGCTGCCCACATACAGCCCCATGCCCCGGAAAATGTCGATGAGCCGAAGGACATCCTCGTCGTAGGTGATGCCTAGGTCCCCCCGGATCTTGTTGCTCTCAATGTCGGCGGCGTTGATGGAGATAACGATCTCCACGTCGTCCCGGAGCTCCTGGAGCATCCGGATCTTGCTGTCTGGCTGAAAGCCCGGGAGCACCCGGGCTGCGTGATAGTCGTCAAAGAGCTTTCCGCCGAACTCTAAGTAGAGTTTTCCGCCGAAGGCCTCAATGCGCCGGAGAATATGCTCCGACTGGATCTTGAGATATTTTTGGTTATCAAATCCTACCATGGTCTCTCTCCTCTGTGAAAGGCTTTTCTAAGAGTATACCACATTTTTCGAGGGTTTGAAAGAGAAAACCGTGAAATATTCCCTGGGAGAACTTGCAAATGCTGTCCACCAGGGAAGGACGGCCAAAAAATCAGGCAAAATCACCCGGGTGCATGACATAGGCAGAGCATATGTCATGCATATGTCGAGCATGTGTCCGGCATATGTCAGTGGGATGTGATACATGTGCAGGCCTAATAAGAAAGAGAAAAAGAATAAGAATAAGAAATTGGATAAGAAAGAGGGAGGGGGAAGATTACGGCCCGGGAGGGGCCGGGACCCACACCCGCGATGAGAGAATGAATTTTTTTGGTCTTTTTTGACCGCTGCCCAGCGGGAATATAATGGTCCCCTGGTCAAAACTAATCACGAAAAAGGGTCTCCCCCAAATTCTGTGTAAACCTCCAACCCGCAGCAGAATATGTCCCACTTATTGCATGCTTAGATAAAATTTCATATTTTTTATTACTAAATCAGATTTCCACCAGTGTTTACTAATATGCCATTGCTCCGGATAGCATCCCCAATCCCATGTAACAGCCCATGTTCCATCCTCCTGCTGTGTTTCGGAAAGAAAATGGCACTCAAAGTTACAGAGTTCTTTATTTTCTCCATAAAATCGACTGTTGTGGGAATGGATCATCAAAGATGGTTTACAGACATATTCTGATGCCCATACAGAGGTATCTGCCGTTAGAATATGTTTAACCTGCCGTTGCAGCAAACTTTCAAATTCAGATAAATCAATCCCTGATATGTTACATTCCACTAAATTCTCAAATAGCTCAACAAAACAGGAAGTTGTATGCATGGATTCCAATGGGCAATGTAATTTAAACCAAGCGTAAGCTTCCTGCAACAGTCTTTGTGCTGTCTGATATATGCTGCTGTTTGGGCTTGCATACAGAAGAATAAAGCCAATTAGGGATGCGGTCGGATTATAATTTACTTCATTTGCAACCGTATAATTCCACCACGGTGCATGCGGGTACGATTCGTTTGATGGAATACTATTCGTCCAGAGATGCCCATAAAAGTATTTTGTGTTTTCCAAATAGCGCAATATTCCCAAAATAATCGGATGTTCTTTTTCTTTCAGACCAACTTCGCGAATGATCTGAGTTGCAGCCCATGTCTGCAACGGGGAAGAATCCGGATTCCAACAATCCTCTTCCAGTGCGTGTCCAAAACCACCATCTTCATTTTGATACGCAGCGAGGAAATTCAAGACATTTTCTCTGCTGCCATTTTCAAATAAATACTGCCATCTCGCGCAATCCAAAGGCCTTGCATTTTTATAAATAAACTCTTTTGCCTTATTAAAGTTCATATTGTGTTGCCCCTACAAATTCAAGTTTATTAACCTATTCCACTTAATAAATTATAGCATAGTATTATGAACAAATCCATTCTTTTCAACAACTCCGAATCAGCCTCAGCGCTGTGCTGTGTAATGTAGCGTATAGCCTCTTATATAATGGTTCCCCAGTCAAGACTGATCACGAAAAAACTATCATGAACCAGATGATACCACATCGCCCCATCGTGTCTCCTGAGCCACCTTACTACCGCAGCGCACAGCGTAACTGCCCTGCAGAGCAGGGTTACCCTGACCGGCGGGGGGCTGGCTGGTACAATGGCCCGGGCGAGGCGCCCGCAGTCGATCGACCCACTCCACACCCTCGCTACAGCCGTGAGACCAGCCAGGACCGGGCTGTCAAGGTCAGTGGCCTGTGAGGCTCAGCTCACACTGCCGCCGGGTAGAGTGTTCTCTGGGCTTCTGAAGGAATCTTGGAAATCGGACGTCCAGCCGCACGAAGTCCTGAAGAAAATCTCGCTCCAGGGTCAGTTGACCGATGGTCCTGAGCATCTGAGCCTGCGTTTTCTTCAGGCCGGCCTCCTTTCTGCGAGCTTTCTTCGCTTGACGGCTGCCATCAAAGGCGCGACCGGCGTTCTCCAGAAACTCCGCCTTCCAGTTCCACAGCATATTAGGACCGATACCGTTCTCTACTGCAAAGGTATTGAGTTCCTTCTCGCCTTGCAGAACCGCAATGGCCAGCTTGGCCTTGTACTCTGGCGTGTATGTTCTTCATGTTATGGTGTCGTCTTCTTTTCACTTTCTTGCTGTATTTTACCATGTTCACGATGTTTTTTCGAGCTGAGGTCTGAAATTACGGGAGCATTGTATTCAAAGTACAGTCAAACGGGTAATTCACAACATATCATCAAATTGTCGCTGATTTCATAGGAAATCGGCGGCTACTTATCTATGGTGGAATCCATGGAGCGAAAAGGGATTCTGGGCGTTTGTGTTTTTCACAGGCTCTGGGTCAGACGCAAGAATACACGGAAATGAAATTATGGATTGAATTGTCATAAATTCCAACTGAGAGGTTGACTGTTTGGGGAGAGAATGATAGAATAATAGCGAAATGGGGCGCGAAATGGGAATCCCCCTCGACAGGCTTGCATGACCTACGATAACATGGCGTAATGCACATTCAGCTGACAAGATCTTGCCGTGGGAAAATACCGAAATGCTGCGTAGAGACGAAATCAGAGGCTCCACATCAAGCGGAGAACTGGTGCGCATTGTGTGTGGTAGCCTGTGATTTTTTCCTGGGTACCCATTCTTTTAGCGAGAGTGCATATTGCAATGTACTTGCAATTATTGTATAATGGCACAAGTTCTCTGCGGGGGACCGAAACAGGACGAATGTGGTTCTGCGATACCAGAGAGAATGCTCCAGGAAACGGACCGCAGATGCGGTTACGGAGACGCTGTCGTTCCAACTTGGATTGGATGAGAGAAAAAGTAGACAAGCCTGGGTAGTTGTGCCGGTCTACGGAAAACAATGAAAAGGGTTTGTGTGGAATGGATTGTGAAGAGTACATGGAGTCGTCAAGCAAAGTGGTGAATGAGAAGAGAAGACTTGGGTACGAGTTTACCAAGCGACTGTTTGATATCGTTGCATCGCTCTGCGCATTGGTGGTTTTAAGCCCGGTGCTCCTGATTGTGGCCATTGCGGTAAAGGCCCAGGATGGGGGCGATGTGATTTTTGCCCAGAACCGATGCACGAAGAATGGGAAAGAGTTTCGGATGTATAAATTCCGCTCTATGTGTATGGATGCCGAGGCACGGCTTCATAAGGTCCAGTGCTTCAATGAAATGTCCGGCCCGGCCTTCAAGATGAAGGACGATCCGAGAATTACAAAGGTGGGGCACTTTATTCGGCACACCAGCTTGGATGAGCTGCCGCAACTAGTCAATGTGTTAAAGGGAGACATGTCCATTATCGGACCGAGACCTCCCCTGCCAAGGGAGGTTGCGCAGTATAATGCATATCAGATGCATCGACTGGACGTAAAGGCAGGGCTGGCCTGCTATCACGAGTGTATGGGACGAAATTTAATCAAGGACTTTGACCAGTGGGTGGAAATGGATTTACAGTACATCCGAGAAAGGGGCCCGTGGACAGATCTGAAAATCATGTTGAAAACCATTGGTGCTGTTATCACAAGAAAAGGCGCAGAGTAATCTATACGGAAAAGGAGTTTTTTAGTGAATACGGAAGATAGCACGATTGATTTGAAGGACCTGCTTTGGCGCTGTTGCCGACGGTGGAAAATGCTGCTGGTTTGCATGGTGGTCGGTGCGGTTGTCATGAATTTCTATGGAGTATACCAAGCTCGGCACGCCGATGATGAGACGGAGCCTTCGGAGGAAGTGACGGAAGAGGCACCGGCAGAGGAGAGCGAAGCGCCAGTTATTTTGAGTGCGGCAGAGTATCGAAAAAAACTTACGGAGCAGGACGCGTCTGTTGTGGATGAGACCTTTGCAGTCTACTGTGCCTACAGAACACAGTATCAGAATTATTTGAATGACTATGTGAGCTCGGCCTATATGCAGATTGATCCCCAGAATACAGCGTATTGCACCCTAGCATATTATATTGACGATCATTACGTTGCAGAGATTCCAACAACAGAGGCAAGAGGCACGCGGGACGCGATTATCCAGCAGTATGCACAGTGGTTTGCCAGCGCTGAGACGAAAGGGAAGATTGCAAAGGTTTTGGGAGAGCGGGAAGATGCCCCGGACCTTGGCTACTTTATGAGCGTGGAGAACAGCGGCGGTGGAGTGATGACCGTAAGGATTGTTGCGGCAGACACAAAGACACGGGACCAATTGGTGGAGGTTGCGGAGGAGCAGCTTGATGCCGCAAAAGAAAACTTTCGGAACGCTTTCGGCGAATTTGATGTGAGCCAGGTACAAAAGAATTTGTACTTGGGGGTCAATCGTGGGGTACAGGACACCCAAAACGGGATTCGTAGCGAATTGATGGCAGCCCGAGACCGTGGAAATGGGTTAAATGGGAGCTTTAGTGAGGGACAGAATGCATACTACAGTGCACTGATTCGTGAACTGGACGAATCCAATGTACAGCAGGGAGGCTGAATGGAATTGATTAGCGTGAAGTTTATATTCATCGGCCTGTTCCTGGGACTTGCTGTGGGGTGCGGCTGGACTGCGCTGCGTTACATCATATCAAGCAGGCTCCGTGTTAGCGGAGATCTTCCGGAGATGTTCGAACTGCCGGTGGTTGGCTGCATTTCGGGGGAAGAAAAACGGGCAAAATGGTTTCAGAGACCCTATGATGCCTATACGAACCAGCAACAGATCGAACTGATTGCTGCCAATGTCGGGGTGTTGATGGAGCAGCAGGAGAAGCGCAGTGTGTTTTTGACTGGAGACTCCAGCACGGACCGCTGCTTGACAATGACGAATACGATTGCGGAATGCCTCAGAAAAAAAGGGCTGGACTGCAAAATTGGTACCTCCATTGCATACGATGTGACGTCAGTTGCGGTGGTGCCCAATGTGGATGCAGTGATTCTGGTAGAGCAGATTGACGTATCCAGGTATGAGATGATCGGTCGGGAAAAGGAGTTGTGTGAGAGATGCGGCGTCCCGGTACTCGGCGGTATCGTGCTGGAATGATGGATGGATGAAAAAATCAGCTGGAGGTATGTGTGTTGAAGGGGATTATCTTGGCAGGCGGCTCTGGTACCCGCCTGTATCCGTTGACCATGGTGACATCAAAACAGCTATTGCCTGTCTATGATAAACCGATGATTTACTATCCCATGAGTGTGTTGATGAATGCAGAAATAAGGGATATTCTAATTATATCCACCCCCCAGGATACGCCTCGCTTTCAGGAGCTGTTGGGGGATGGGCATCAGTTTGGCGTGAACCTGAGCTATGCAGTGCAGCCCTCCCCGGACGGCCTGGCTCAGGCATTTGTTATAGGGGAGGAGTTTATCGGCGACGATTCTGCGGCGATGGTGCTGGGAGACAATATTTTTGTGGGGTATGGACTCAAGGAGCGGCTCCTTCGGGCGGTGAGAAATGCAGAAGAAAAAAGAGGCGCCACAGTGTTTGGGTATTATGTGGATGACCCGGAGCGCTTTGGTATTGTGGAATTTGATCAGCAGGGCCGTGCGGTTTCCATAGAGGAGAAACCTAAATGCCCTCGAAGCAACTACTGTGTCACGGGATTGTATTTCTATGACAACCGTGTGGTGGAGTATGCCAAAGGCCTAAGACCCTCCGCCCGAGGGGAATTGGAGATCACGGATTTGAACCGAATTTACCTGGAAAAGGGCGAACTGAATGTGGAGCTGCTAGGCCAGGGATATACATGGCTGGATACTGGTACCCATGAAAGCCTGGCGGATGCCACCAATTTCGTCAAAACGGTGGAAACACACCAGCACCGTAAAATTGCCTGTCTGGAGGAGATTGCATATCTCAACGGCTGGATTGGACGGGACGAGGTAATGAAGGTCTATGAGACCCTAAAAAAGAATCAGTACGGGCAGTATCTGCTGGATGTGCTCAGCGACAAATATATAGATACGCTACACTAAATCGGAGGAGTTAATTATGACCATCATTGTAACTGGTGGCGCCGGCTTTATCGGTTCCAACTTTGTGTTCTATATGCTGGGAAAATATCCGGGATACCGTATTGTCTGCTTGGATAAGCTGACTTATGCGGGGAACCTTTCTACACTGGAAGGGGTAATGGACCGGCCGAATTTCCGATTTATGAAGGCGGATATTTGTGATCGGGAGGCGGTGTACAAGCTCTTTGAGGAAGAGCATCCGGACATCGTGGTCAACTTTGCAGCAGAATCCCATGTTGATCGCTCCATCGAAGATCCGGGTATCTTCCTCCAGACCAATATCATTGGCACCAGTGTTCTGATGGATGCTTGCCGCAAGTATGGTATCCGGCGTTACCACCAGGTTTCTACCGATGAGGTGTATGGGGACCTTCCGCTAGACCGGCCGGACCTGTTTTTCACTGAAGAAACTCCGATCCACACCAGCTCTCCGTACAGCAGCTCCAAGGCTGCCGCTGATCTGTTGGTCCTGGCTTACCATCGCACTTACGGTCTGCCTGTGACCATTTCTCGTTGCTCCAACAACTATGGCCCGTATCACTTCCCGGAGAAGCTGATTCCGCTGATGATTGCCAATGCGTTAAATGATAAGCCTCTGCCAGTATACGGCGAGGGGTTGAATGTTCGGGATTGGCTGTATGTGGAGGACCATTGCAAGGCCATTGATTTGATTATCCACAAGGGTCGTGTTGGTGAAGTCTACAATGTGGGCGGCCACAATGAGAAGCAGAACATCGAGATTGTGAAGATCATCTGCAAAGAACTGGGCAAGCCGGAGAGCCTGATTACCCATGTTGGTGACCGTAAGGGCCATGATATGCGATATGCCATTGATCCCACCAAAATCCATCGGGAGCTGGGGTGGATGCCTGAGACGAAGTTCGAGGACGGCATTAAGAAGACCATCGAATGGTATCTAGACAACCGAACCTGGTGGGAGAACATTATCTCTGGTGAGTACCAGAACTATTATGAGAAGATGTATGGAAATCGCTGAGGGGGAGCGGAAGTGAAGGTTTTTGTAACGGGTGTCAACGGTCAGTTGGGCCACGACGTCATGAATCGCTTGGCCAAAACTGGACATACAGCTGTGGGCACGGATATCACACCGGCCTATGCGGGAACCCAGGACGGCACGGCAGTGACCGGACTTCCCTATGTGCAGCTGAATATCACCGATGAAGCAGCTGTAGCCAAGACAATCGCAGAACTACGCCCTGATGCGGTGGTGCATTGCGCAGCCTGGACGGCTGTAGATGCGGCGGAGGAGCCGGAAAACTATCAGAAGGTCTTCGCTATCAATGAGGGCGGCACCCGGCATATTGCCGGTGCCTGCAAGGCTGCTGGCGCAAAGCTCCTGTACCTCAGCACGGACTATGTGTTCAATGGCCAGGGAGAAACGCCCTGGGATCCGGACTGCAAGGACTATGCGCCGCTGAATGTCTACGGCAAGTCCAAGCTGGCCGGTGAGCTGGCAGTTTCTGAGATCCTGGAACAGTATTTCATTGTACGGATCGCCTGGGTGTTTGGTGTCAATGGCAAGAACTTCATCAAGACCATGCTGAATCTGGGCAAGGCCCATGATACCCTGCGGGTGGTAAGGGATCAGATCGGCACGCCCACCTATACCTTTGATCTGGCACGGCTGCTGGTGGATATGATCGAGACCGATAAATATGGCTATTACCACGCTACCAATGAGGGCGGCTATATCTCCTGGTATGACTTCGCCTGTGAGATCTTCCATCAGGCGGGCTATTCCACCAATGTGATCCCTGTGACCACAGAGGAATATGGTGTGTCCAAGGCAGCACGGCCCTTTAACAGCCGCTTGGAGAAGAAGAAGCTCAGTGATATGGGCTTCCAGCGCCTTCCGGATTGGAAAGATGCGCTGGAGCGATACATAAAGGAGATCGAGGCGTAATCATGGGACAGATCACAGTAGAGAAAAACATGGGCGGTATTGAGGGACTTTGCGTTATCACCCCTGCAGTCCATGGTGATGACCGCGGATATTTTATGGAGACCTACAGCCAGCGGGATATGGCGGAAGCTGGGCTGGATATCTCCTTTGTGCAGGATAATCAGTCTATGTCCACCAAAGGTGTGCTGCGGGGTCTACATTTCCAGAAGCAGTACCCTCAGACGAAGCTGGTCCGCGCCATTCGGGGTAGCGTCTACGATGTGGCAGTGGATCTTCGGTCTGACTCCAAGACCTTTGGAAAGTGGTACGGCGTGCTGCTGACCGAGGAGAATAAGAAGCAGTTCCTGATCCCCAAAGGCTTTGCCCATGGATTCCTGGTGCTTAGCGAGACTGCGGAGTTCTGCTATAAGTGCGACGATTTTTACCATCCCAACGACGAGGGCGGCTTGGCCTGGAATGATCCTGACATCGGTGTGAGGTGGCCGGAAATCCAAGGGAAATATCCTGGGTGTGCTTCTGCAGAGGGATACTCTTTGGCGGATGGTACCCAATTGAAACTCAGTGAGAAGGACCAGAATTGGCCCATACTAAAGCAGACACCTAAGGGTCAGCTGCCGTGCAGCTGGATGAGATAAGGGAATATACACGGATTTTTGGATTTGATAGAGTGGATAACTGTGTATCAAGGAACTGGTAGATGCGGAGATTTGAACCTATAGGTGAGGATAGGGTGACAGCCAATGGATAGGGGAATGAGTCTATCCGCCATTTTCGCTGGATGAAACGCCTCAAAATCGAGTGTTTGAGTTCTGGGTGTTGTTACAACTAAAAGGGAGGGTGAAATAATATGGGCAACCAGAGAAAAGCCTAATTTCATGCGGATTTACGCGGCTTGACCTTTTCATCTCAACCTGTTTCTGCCTGTCATGGTGCGTTATGGCCAGCGTGACTTCAGGTGCTAATGGCTTCTGGTTGCGCTCTATACTTAACCCATCGCAGCGAAAGCTGGTAGAGCGGAAAACAGAATAAGGAGGTACGAAGGTAAGCCTGCGTATAGATTGCTGCTGCAATCTGTATACAGGCTTGTTGTCGTGCAATGACAGAATTGAGGTTGGAATAAAGACATAGAAAAGGTACGGAATCATTCTGTTCAAAGAACGAATGGGATGTTAACGATAAAAATGAGGATGGAATGGAAAAATGCAGTTCAATGACAAAGTGCAGCATGCGTATCTCGTGGGTGCCGCAGTGATAATAGGCACTAAAAAATAGAGGTAGAATCTGCTGAAAACTGGAGTGAGGTCTGGTTTACGGCGTTGAGATAGAAGAGAAACATGAAGAGCGAGGATGGAATAGAGGAATGAATTCAGAAAAAGACGTGCAGCATGTATATCTAGTTGGTGCAAAAAGTCTTGGAGCGTATGGCGGTTATGAAACGTTCGTTTATAAGCTCACGGAGTATCACCAGAATAAAGAGAACATCAAATATCATGTTGCCTGTAAAGCCAATGGTGATGGCTGTATGGATGAGAGCAAGTTTGATGGCGTGACAAAGATCAATGACCACGAGTTTGAACTCCACAATGCCCATTGCTTCAAAATTGATGTTCCTCAGATTGGACCTGCACAGGCTATCTATTATGACGTCGCTGCGCTGAAAGCTTGCTGCGAGCATATCAGGAAAAATCATATTCCTCATCCGATTGTTTACATAATGGCATGCCGTATAGGGCCTTTCGCTGGTCACTTTTACAGAGAAATCCATAAACTGGGCGGCACTGTGTACTTGAATCCAGATGGGCATGAATGGATGAGAGCTAAGTGGTCTGCACCGATTCGGAAGTACTGGAAGATTTCTGAGCAGATGATGGTTAAGTACTGTGACCTTGCAATTTGTGATTCTGTGAATATCGAAAAGTATATCCATGAGTGCTATGACGGTAAAGGTACTGAGGGCAGAAATCCGAAAACTACATTTATTGCGTATGGTGCGGATTTGGCGCTCAGCAAGCTGGCTGACGACGATGAAAAACTGGTGAGCTGGTATAAAGAAAAAGGATTGACTAAGAAGGGCTATTACCTTGTTGTCGGTCGTTTCGTGCCGGAAAATTCTTTTGAAGTTATGATCCGAGAGTTTATGAAAAGCAAGAGTGAGAAAGACTTTGCTATCATCACTAATGTGAATGATAAGTTCCTGAGTGAATTGGAGAAAAAACTGCATTTTAAGAGCGATAAGAGAATCAAATTTGTTGGAACTGTCTACGATCAGGAACTGCTCAAGAAGATTCGAGAGAATGCTTATGCGTATTTCCACGGTCACACGGTTGGCGGTACGAACCCCTCGCTGATTGAAGCTCTCGGAAGTACCGATTTGAACTTACTGGTTGATGTTGGGTTCAACAAAGAGGTGGCAGAGGATTGTGCTTTGTATTGGAGCCGCAAACCGGGCAGCCTTGCGAAATTGATTGATAAGGTAGACCAAATGAGTGCAGATGAAATTGCAGAGATGGGCCGGAGAGCCAAGAAACGTGTAGCGGAAGAGTACACATGGGATAAG
>CAKSWT010000020.1 GCA_934512135.1 uncultured Oscillospiraceae bacterium | reverse complement strand
CGAACACAGAAGTTAAGCTCGTGTGTGCCGACGATAGTGTGTGGGTGACTGCATGTGAAAATAGGTAATGCCAACATTGATATTCCTCAATAGCTCAGTCGGTAGAGCATGCGACTGTTAATCGCAGGGTCGTTGGTTCGAGTCCAACTTGGGGAGCCAATCAAGCGGTAATGCCGTCACAGTGGTGGCGGCATTACTTGATTGAAATTATGGGCCTTTAGCTCAGTTGGTTAGAGCAACCGGCTCATAACCGGTCGGTCCAGGGTTCGAGTCCCTGAGGGCCCACCAAAATGATATGATTTCGTTAGTTTATATAGGGGTATAGCTCAGTTGGTAGAGCATCGGTCTCCAAAACCGAGTGTCCAGAGTTCGAGTCTTTGTGCCCCTGCCATATTGTGTGTAACCGCCCTTGCCAGAACGGCAGGGGCGGTTGCCATTTTTGCCAAGGGACTCCGGCTTTCAACCTAAGAAAGCCGGAGTTTTCTGGCATTTGTGATTTCAAGGTGTACGCATAGAGACCTGGCTCATATCGCCCCAAACGGCTTCCCGTTGCGAGAAAATCCCATATCAATAAACCGAATCAGGCTTTCCACGTCATCAAAATAATCGTAATCTCCCACAATACCGCTGATGTGGTAGCGAACGCCGGCCTGCTCGTTTGCCTCCAATCGGTCAAGCAACTGCTGTGTTCCGTAGCGCTTTATGTACTGCGTAAATCCATAGGGCTTGATTTTTTGCAGCAGCCCCAATTTGCAATCCTCTGAACATTCCCAGCAGCCTTTCAAGGCTTTTGCCTGGGAACAACTACGGTTGATGCAATTCTTTTCTCCACAATTTCCGGAATTGCATCCTTGACATGAGTCATTCTCGCTGCATAGACAGCAGACTAGACCGCAGCGTGCAATACCAAGTTCTCGCTTCATTTTGTGCTCCACTCCTTTGCGTTGATTTAGTCCATCCTTTTTAGCCTCTGATAAACGGTGTCTACAGATTGGGTTGCCCCTTTCAGTTTCGGCCAAGCATCGATTCCATCCTGCCGCTTTCGGGGAATGATGTGAATATGCAAATGCGGCACGGACTGTCCAGCGCATTCACCGCTGGCATTCAGCAGATTCACGCCCTCATAGCCGCAGCTGTCCACCAAGTGCTTTGACACTTTTTGCACAGTGGACATAACTCGGCTTAATGTGATTTCATCTGCATCCAGAATATTTTTCGTGTGCTTTTTCGGAACCACGAGGATATGCCCATCCACATCCCCGGCAATATCCATAAATGCTGCGGTGAAATCGTCCTCGTAGACCATTTTTACGGTATGATCACTTAACAGTTTGCAAAAAATACACTGATCCATGTTGCGGGTTCTCCTTCGCAATTTTTATTTCGAGTTTCGTCCTCTCCGCCACTACCAAAAAAATGATCGGCAGTTGTGCTTCAAGATGGGATAAGCGTGGACTCACATGAATTCACAAGATTTTCAAGCAAGTTAGAATCTCGCTGACAACATCATCGACGCTTTTCTGATCTGTGTTAATTGTTATTCCGGAAATAGTATCCCGAAGGGCGGCAACACACCGGGGAATCTGACGATAGCACCAACAGGTTTCGTCCTCCTTCCGGGCAAGAATTCTGGCGGCAATCGTTTCCGGGGCTGCCTCCAGAATCAAGTGGGACACCTGGATCCCCTCGTTTCTGAGCGGCTCGATCACCTGGGAAAAATAAACGGGATTTAGAATGGTCATTGGGACAATCACCGTTCCGCTGTATGTCTCACACAGCTCCTTGAGAAGCACATACGTCATCTGCCGCCATGCGGGATAATCCTGAAAATCATCCTGCCACAGGCTGTCCGGCTTCGTCTCTCTTACGCAGTTCCCGACCATTTCCGGGTCAAATATAAAACTGTTTGCAATGCGTTTGTGAAGTGCCTCGGCAGTGGTGGATTTCCCAACCCCATAAGCGCCGTTAATCCAAATTATCATGATGCCCTCCAGATCCATGGCGATACAGGCTGCTTTGTCTATGCCGCATATTGTGGTGCCCGTATTCTGTGTCAATTCAACCACGGGTAGTTTGTTCCCCTTTAAAATTCCTTCAAAAACCGAAGCTGTTGTTTTTCTGATGTGTAACCAATATGGCGATAAAATGCGTGGGCCTCTGTTCTGCTGGCTCCGGAATTTAAGCGAACACCTGTTGCGCCGATTTCTTTTGCCCAGCCTTCAGCGGCCTCCATCAGGGCTTTTCCAATGCCCATTCCACGACAGGACTCCCGGACGGCAAGACCGAGGATATTGACGAGAGGTGCAAAATATATCGCTTCATACACCTGCGGTTCCACAAAACCGACGACTTCGCCCTGAAGAACTGCCACATACACTCTGGCATGGGATGGATCCAGCCTGGCAATATTGTTGGCGATCCTTTCAGGGGAACAGGGGTAGCCCAGCCCTTCGGCAGCGATTTGGGCGATGGCGATGCTGTCCTTTGAGTCTGCGTTTCTGATTGTCATCATAAACCTCCAATGGAATCCGTCACAAGTTCCGCCGTCCCTGCGGCAATGATTACCTGCTCATCATAGCACAGTCCCTGTGTCCAGTCAAATCTTGGCTGACAATAGGAAAAACCGTGCAGCCCCATGGGCTACACGGTCAGCTTGTCAAAAGCCTTTATAGCGTTTCGCCGCCCCAGCGGTGAAATTAGAGAAAATCATGTTCCGCCGGGGCATGTACATGGCAGACCATACCGCATTGGGGGGCCTAGATCTCCCTGTATTTCGCCATCATCTCCCGGAACAGCTCCTTGGTGGAGGGAGGGGTGTAGGTAATTGCGTTTGCTCCGGCGGCGATGGTGCGTTTAATGGCCTCCGGCTGATTGCCGCCGCTGGCGATGATCGGAACATCCGGGAAGTTTGTGCGGATCTTTGCCACGATTTCCGGGGTTTTATCCGCCCCTGCCACATTGAGAATATCTGCGCCTGCATCCAGCCTGGCCTGAATGTCTGTGCTGTCGTTCACCACGGTGATCACCACCGGAACATCAACAACCCGACTGACGGCCAGCAGATTCAGGTTCGTCACCGGGGAATTTAACACAACGCCCATGGCGCCTTGAGATTCCACGTCCTTTGCCAGGGTCAAGGTTCGAATGCCCGTTGTGGTGCCGCCGCCGATTCCGCAGAATACCGGTACATGGGCGGCGCTGATGATTGCGCTGGAGATGGATTGCTGGGGGGTAAAGGGGTATACTGCAAACACGGCGTCTGCGTCGCAATTTTTGATGATTGCCAGATCTGTGGTAAATACCAGCGATTTTATCCGTCGTCCATTGACGACAATTCCACTGCATTCAAAGCACTCCCGGGGGACACGAAGGATATGTCGGAGGGAGCTGTCAATATTTGGGGCGTTTTTTCCGAGGTCCTCTGTCATGGTTTCGTCCTCCTTCTACAGACTGTGACACATCTTAACATGGGTGGGGACTACTTGTCAATTCAGCGTGTGATTCAGCGGCAGAATCATCTCCCGCATCAATTCCATCAGGTTCAGGGCAGATTGCAGCCCCAGACGCTCCAGAACCGTGTGGGGGTCCAACACGTCTCCACCCAGAGAAATGACAGGCATGTCCGGACGGAAGGCATGGAATACGGAGGTCTCCAGCCCAGCGTGGACGGCGCCGATGGTCATCTCCCGTCCCTGTCTTGCGGCGATTTCGATGCAGCGCTTGGCCATGGGATTGTGCTCCTCCCCAGGCCAGGCGGGATAGCGCATCTCCTCCTCGGTAAAACCGAAGCTCCGCCCGGCGGATCGGTAGTAGGCGCCGTGTTCATCCAGATAGTCGTTGGAGCAGCTTCGAAGGAAGGAGCGCAGCTCCATTTCTCCCGCCTGTGCCCAGAGGCTGGCCAGATTTCCAGAGCTCCCTACGCAGTCCGGACAAATGGGATGCATCCTATCTACGCCGCAGGGGATGATACCCGCCAGAGCCAGCAGGTCGTCCCGTGCGTCTGTGGGAAAGACCTGAGGGGGCATATCCGTGGGCTCCACTGTGATTTGAATGTCCGGGTCGGTTTCCCGGTAGAGGTCCGAAATTCCCTGGGCAAACATAGAAATAACGGCCTGTAATTGGTCCTGGTCTTCCCGGCCTACGGCGATAACGGCAGAGGCCTCTGTGCGGATCACATTGAAGGTTCCCCGGGCGTTGATTTCTCCCAGGTCCCAGGGGACCTCGATGGACTGCAAAAGCCACAGAAGCAGCCTGGCGGCGTTGGCGCGTCCCTCGCCGATGTCGTCTCCGGAATGGCCTCCGCGCAGACCGGAGATGCGGATCCGGAAGGCCTGGTCCAGCATGGACGGGAGGGTCAGGCAGGTTTTTCGGAAGATCAGCCGGTATCCCCCGGCACTGGAAATCACGGCCCGATTCCCGTGGAATCCGTCCAGATTGATCAGGCCCACGCAGTCCTGCACAACGGAAGGGTCCATCTGCCTGGCGCCCACCAGTCCCATCTCCTCGTCGGCGGTGAAAATCAGCCGAAGAGCCCCGTGGGGAAGGCCACCGGAAAGCAGGGCCATCATGGCCGCCACGCCGGCACCGCAGTCTGCGCCCAGGGTACTCCGACCGTCGGAGCACAGCCAGCCGTCCCGAATCACCGTGTGGATGGGATCGTTTTCGGGGGAATAGTCCTTGGCTCCCACACAAACCATATCAATGTGGGCTTGAAGGGCAAGGGGTGGCGTTGGCGGGATCCCCTCTGTGGGAGGGACGTCGCATACCAGGTTGTATGTTCCATCTGCAACAGGGGAGAGGCCCATGTCCCGGAGTCGGCCCATAAGATACCGGCAGACCGCCTCCTCGTGGCCGGAGGGACGGGGGATTTGGCAGAGTGCTTCAAATTCTTTCAGAAATAAATCGAGCATGGTGTTAACAGCTCCTTTGCGTTTGATTCGCATGTCGTATGGCGTCTACTTCTATTCTACACGAACCATGGCCTGTATGGCAAGTCACAGTTTCCTCGCCGGGCGATATGGCAGCCGAGAATTTTATGGGGTCCGTGGTAGAATGGGAACGGATAGACAAACCGCCGGAACCATCGCTGATGTATGGTTCCGGCGGTTTGTCTCAATAATACACCAGCCGATGCTCCCGCTGCAGTACGCGGTATAGGGAGTAGAGCATCTGAAATACATAGGCCTGATCGTTCCATGGCCGGTTCAGAATTCCCTGTATTTTCGCAATGCGATGGTCCATGGTGTTCCGGTGGACAAACATCTTCTCCGAGGCGGCGGTGGACTTCATCTGATAAAGCAGCCAGCAAAACAAGGTCTGCACCAGGCTTGCAGGGGGTGTATTTTATCAGCGGAGGGGGAAAGGCGGCTCCGGGGCTGTAGATTACCGCAGAAACATGCGGAGGAGCCGCTCCTTCCAGGGGGTGTATTTCTGATAGCGCATGGGAAGATCCAGCCAGCAGCCCTTGGATACCATGCTTTTTTCATGGGTAAAGGTGTCAAATCCGCGTCTGCCGTGATAGCTGCCCATGCCGCTCATGCCCACGCCGCCAAAGCCCATTTCTGAGGTGGCCAGGTGGATGATGGTGTCGTTGATACAGCCGCCTCCGTAGCTGAGGGCTTCCTGGACATAGCGGATCGTCCCACGATCCCGGGAGAACAGGTACAAGGCCAAGGGCTTTGGGCGGGATGCCACCAGCTCCACAGCCTGGGTCAGCGTATCATAGGGAACCACCGGAAGAATCGGGGCAAACAGCTCCTGCCCCATAGCCGGGCCATCCAGACTGACCGGTCCCACCACGGTGGGGGCGATTTGCAGGGTGTCCTGGTTCCACTGCCCGCCATAGAGTACCGTCTCTCCGTCCAGAATCTCCGTAATACGCACAAAATGCCGCTGGTTTACAATGCGGCCGTAGTCCGGATTTTGGAGGGGATCCCTTCCGTACATGTCCTTGATGGCTTCATAGAGCAGCGGGAGGAAGGACTCCATAACGGAGCGCTGAATGAGCAGGTAATCCGGGGCCACACAGGTCTGGCCGCAGTTGAGATATTTCCCAAAGGCGATGCGTCTGGCGGCCACCTTGAGGTCAGCGGTTTCGTCTACAATACAGGGGCTTTTGCCGCCCATCTCCAGCGTCACCGGGGTGAAGTGCTGGGCTGCCTTCTGGAGGACCAGCCTTCCCACTGTGGTTCCGCCGGTGAAGAAAATATAGTCGAACTGCTGCTCCAGCAGCTGCTGATTCTCGGCGCGGCCCCCTTCCACGACGGCCACAAGCTCCCGGGGAAACACCTGGGTGACGAGGGAGCGTATGACGGCAGAGGTGGCGGGGGAGTAGGCGCTGGGCTTGAGAATCACCGTGTTTCCGGCGGCCAGGGCATCCACCAGGGGCTCCATGGTCAGCATAAAGGGGTAGTTCCAGGGGCTCATGATGAGCACACACCCATAGGGTTCCTTCAGCACATAGCTCCGGGAGGGAAACTGGGCCAGAGGCGTCCGGACCCGCTGGCGGGCGGCAAATTTGCGGAAGTGACGCTTCATATAGCGAATCTCACTGAGAACCATACCAGTTTCACACATATAGGATTCAAAGGCGCTTTTGCCCAAATCGAAGGCCAGCGCGGCGTGAATCTCTGGCTCCATCTCCCGAATCTTTCGGGCCAAATCATCCAGCATCAGCTCCCGAAAGGCGAGGCTTCGGGTTTTTCCGCTGTGAAAGAAGCGGCGCTGATCCGCAATAAGCTGGGATAGTTCCATGGAATATTCTCCTTTTAGTGGGCCATGGCGGCCTGAAAACCGGCATCGGACTGTGTGATTGCGTCCTGGACAAATTTCTCCGCCAGGCCGTGGAGATCCAGGGCCAGAGCCCGCTCAATCACCGGGAGATAATGCTCCGGCGGAACCTCGTAGAGCTTAAAGCAGCAGGCGTAATACAGGCGGAGCTTTTGCTCCAGGGTGAAATACAGGTCGCAGGGGCGGTCCATATACCCCCGGGCGATTCCGGCGGAGGCAATCCCCAGCTCATAGAAGTTCTTGGGCTGTGCGTCGGGCAGATAGGACTGGAAGGTCCGAATCAGCCGGGGAGTCATGTCCTGGTAGATGAATTCAGCGGTGCTTTTTAGGGTGTAGGCCATGACATACAGCTCCCGAAGGGGTGCGGAGAGCTCGGTGATGTGAAATTGCAGACCGGTGTGGGCAGCATAGAGCAGCAGAGGGCCTGCATTGGGGCCGAGATAGTCCTGGCTGACCTGGAATTGACGGCTGAAAATCTGCTTCACCAGCTCCAACAGGACGCCCTCCTTGTTCCCAAACTGGAAAAATGGCGAGCCATTGACGATTTCGGCAAGCTGTGCGACCTCCTTGGCGGTGGTTCCTTCGTAGCCCTTTTCCAGAAAGATCTTCAGGGATGCGCTGAGAATCTTCTGCCGTGTTGCCATGCCACTGGGCTGAATTCCCTTTTTCATCCATCATCAACTCCCTCACAATATATTGGCAAATATTATTTTAAATGAAACAGTAGTGGTTTACAATAGTTTAATCATAAATAACTTGTAAAATGCGTTAAATGACTTGTTTCACCATTAAAATTGCCAATATGTGAGAGAGTGGAGGACGAAAACACCTGGTCCGGGAGCTGGGGAAAATCGATATGACAGCGGTCCATGGCCTGGAGAAATGCTGGGGCGTGGTGCGCCCCTTTCCGCGCGTGGAAATCATGCGCCACGCCAAAAAGGGGAGACGTCAGAGCGGTCCCTAACGTCTCCCAAATGGTGATCTGGCCTATAAGCCGGGTTCTGTAATCGACAGCCATCTATCTTGGCGCATCGTTGCCGATACGCTCCAGCCACCTAGTCGGGGACAGCCGGGCCAGCCTTGCCCCCATTGCGGTGTTGCTCCGGATAGAGTTTACAGGGCTGCGCGCTTTTACACGGCAGCCGGTGAGCTCTTACCTCGCCTTTCCACCCTTACCTCTGCACAGCCAGATGCACTATCAGGCGAGCACTACGGCTCAAAGTTTGACATAGTGATGGCTCGAACAGAGGCGGTATATCTCTGTTGCACTTTTCCTGTAGTCGCCTACGGCGGGCGTTACCCGTTATCCTTGCCCTATGGAGCCCGGACTTTCCTCACAAGGGGCCTTTCGGCACACCTTCCGCGGCTGTCCGGCCAGGTCACACTTCTATCATACTTTACTTTCCCTGTCTTGTCAAACACATTGCAAAAATTCTTTTTTTCGTGTACAATATTATGTTGGCAAACGAAAACACTAAAGGACTGATCGACAATGACAGTAAAAGAATATTTTGAGGGACTCCAGGGAAAGCGGGTCTGCGTCATAGGACTGGGCATCAGCAACCGCCCCCTGGTGAAAATGCTTCTGGCCCATGGGATTCCTGTGGAGTGCCGGGACAGGACTCCACGGGAGAAGCTCCTGCCGGAGGCCCTGGAGCTGGAGCGCCAGGGAGCCGTGCTGACGCTGGGGGAGGACTATCTTGAGAACATCCAGGCGGATGTGGTATTTCGGACGCCTGGACTCAATGCCTTTTGTCCCCAGCTGATGGCGCTGCGGAAAAAGGGAACGGTGGTCACATCAGAGATGGAGGCGTTTTTTGAGGTGTGTCCCTGCACCATCTTTGGGGTGACCGGCTCTGACGGCAAGACCACCACCACCACGCTGATTGCGAAGCTGCTGGAGATGTCCGGGAAAACCGTCTGGTGTGGCGGCAATATCGGCGCTCCGCTGCTGCCCCAGGCAGAGCAGATGCAGCCGGAGGATGTGGCGGTGCTGGAGCTCAGCTCTTTCCAGCTCATGGGCATGACCCAGAGCCCCCATGTGGCGGTGGTCACCAATCTGTCACCCAATCACCTGGACATTCACAAGGACATGGAGGAATACGTTACCGCCAAGGAGAACCTCTATCTCCATCAGACGGAGGCGGACACGGTGGTGCTGAATCTGGACAATGAGATCACCAACGGATTTGTTCCCAAGGCCAAGGGCCATGTGCTGCAGTTTTCCCGGAGGCAGCGGCCGGAGCGGGGCTATTATCTCCGGGGCGACCAGATGATCTGCCGGGTGGAGGGAGATCGGGAGCAGGAGATTCTTCCTGCGGGAGATATTCTGATTCCCGGAGTGCACAACATCGAAAACTATATGGCGGCGTTTTGTGCCGTGGACGGCCTGGTGACCCGGGAGACCATGACAGAACTGGCGAAGACCTTCGGAGGGGTGGCCCATCGAATCCAGCTGGTGCGGGAGAAGGATGGGGTAAAGTTCTACGACAGCTCCATTGATTCCTCCCCCAATCGGACGAAGGCAGCCCTGCGGAGCTTCCACCAAAAGGTGATTATGGTGGCTGGCGGCAAGGACAAAGGCATTGGCTACGACGACCTGGGGCCGGAGCTGCGGGAGCATGTGAAGCTGCTGGTGCTGACGGGGATGACCGCCGGGAAGATCCGTGCTGCGGCAGAAAAAGTCCCCGGCTACGACGGGACAAATCCGGAGATTCTGGATGTGGCGGAGTTTGACGACGCAATCCGCACTGCCGCAGCCAGAGCCCAGACGGGGGACGTGGTGATCCTGTCTCCGGCCAGCACTTCCTTTGACCGGTTCCGGAATTTTGAGGAGCGGGGAAACCGATTCCAGGCTGTGGTACAGAGCCTATCATAACTTCCGACTTGGCGGTAGAAACGGAGCGTAAATTATGCTGATTTCAGAGAAAACGAGAGCACTGGCCGATGAGATAGAGGCCGGCTGTGCGCCGGCCTTTGCGGAGATCGACCGGGTGGCCCGGAGCAATGCGGAGAAAATGCTGGCGGCCTTTCAGGAGTACCGGGTCAGTGCGGCCCATTTGATCGGAACCACCGGCTACGGCTACGACGATCTGGGCCGGGATACCCTGGACAAGATTTTCGCACGGGTCTTTGGCGCAGAGGCCGGCCTGGTGCGGAGCCAGTTTGTCAACGGGACCCACACCATTACCTGTGCAATTACCGGAATCCTCCGGCCGGGAGATTTGGTAATCTCCGCCTTTGGCGCCCCCTATGACACGTTGCTGGGGGTCATAGGCGTCACGGGAAATGCGCCGGGCAATCTTCTGGAGATGGGAGTGGAGTACCAGGAGGTCCCCATGACGGCGGAGCTGCGTCCGGACATTGCGGGAATTCGGGCGGCGGTGCAGAGGAAGAATGCGAAGTTGCTGATGATCCAGCGGTCCCGGGGGTATTCTGTTCGAGAGGCGCTGACGGTTCAGGAGATCGGAGAGATCATCCAGGCGGCCAAGGCGGCCAATCCGGATATTTTGGTGTTTGTGGATAACTGCTATGGGGAGTTTGTTGAGGAGACGGAGCCCACAGAGGTGGGAGCCGATATTATGGCCGGCAGTCTCATCAAGAACCCCGGCGGCGGCATTGCCCCCACCGGCGGCTATATTGTAGGGCGCAGCGACCTGGTGGAGGCAGCAGCCATGCGGCTGACCTGCCCGGGAATTGGCCGGGAGTGCGGATGCAGCCAGGATGTGAACCGGCTGCTCTATGAGGGCTTTTTCATGGCCCCCCACGTGACGGCCCAGGCCCTGAAAACTGCGGTGTTCTGTGCTGCGGCCATGGAGAATCAGGGCTATAAAACCTCACCCCGGGTGGATTCCCATCGGGGGGACATTGTGCAGACGGTGGAATTTGGAAAGCCGGAGCTGCTGCGGGCCTTCTGCCGTGGCGTCCAGATGGGGGCCCCGGTGGACTCCTATGTGACCCCGGAGCCCTGGGCGATGCCCGGTTATGAGGATCAGGTTATTATGGCGGCGGGAGCGTTTGTACAGGGAGCCTCCATTGAGCTCAGTGCAGACGGCCCCATGCGTGCGCCTTATATGGCCTATCTTCAGGGGGGAATTACCTATGAATCCGGTCGCCTGGGGATTCTCCTGGCGCTGGAACAGCTGAGAAAGGCGGAGGTTTGATGGGACGGTTCCGACGGGAGCCAAAGGCCCCGGTCTGCGGTGCGGTGATTGTGGCAGCCGGTTCCGGTCAGCGAATGGGCGGGATCGACAAGATCCTGTGGGAGCTGGACGGCGTGCCGGTGATCCGCCGTACGGTGTCCGTGTTTCAGGAGGCTGCCTGTATCCAGGAGATTGTAGTGGTGGCGCGGCAGGACCAAGTGGATACCGTCCGGGCGCTGCTCCGGGACATGGATAAGGTCTGCCAGGTGGTCCCTGGCGGGGAGAGCCGGGTGGAGTCGGTGCGCCATGGGCTCCAGGCGGTGAGCCGGACCGTGGAGCTGGTGGCGGTTCAGGACGGAGCCCGGCCTCTGGTGACGGCGGATATTATCACCCGGACGGTGGAGCGGGCCGCGGTGTGCCATGCGGCGGCTCCGGCGGTGCCGGTGAAGGACACAGTGAAGGTGGTGGAGGACAGCGGCCGGGTGATCCTGACGCCGGACCGGGCAGCGCTGCGGGCCGTTCAGACCCCGCAGGTGTTCCAGCGGGATCTGCTGCTGGCAGCCTGGGAAAAGGCGCGCCAGGAGGGCGTGGAGTACACCGATGACTGTAGCGCCATGGAGGCGCTGGGCGTTCCGGTGTATCTTACCCAGGGCAGCGAGGAAAACCTGAAGCTCACCACGCCGCTGGACCTGCATTTGGCAGAGTACATACTTTCCAGGAGGAGGCAGCAATGAGAATAGGTCATGGATACGATGTGCACCGGCTCACGGCGGGGCGGAAGCTGATTCTGGGGGGCGTGGAGATCCCCTGGCATGTGGGGCTGGACGGACATTCTGATGCGGACGTGCTCACCCATGCGGTGATGGACGCCCTGCTGGGGGCTGCCTGCCTGGGGGACATTGGACAGCACTTCCCGGACCAGGATGATCGGTACCGGAACATCAACAGCTTGCTGCTGCTGAAGGAGGTCCGTCGCCTGATCGAGGAGAAGGGCTATCAAATCGGGAATCTGGACGCAACCGTTATTGCCCAGAAACCCAAGCTGGCACCCCATTTGGAGGCCATGCGGAGGAATCTGGCGGAGACATTGGAGATTTCCATAGATCAGATCAACCTCAAGGCCACCACAGAGGAACGGCTGGGGTTTACCGGAAAGGAAGAGGGAATCGCGGCCCACTGTGTGTGCCTGCTGGAGCCCTGAGGTTCACGGAACATCCAACCACACATATCATGCTCATGGGAGGAATTTCTATGAGCATGATTTTTTTTACCTATCGGGGACAGACCCAGGCCCGCCAGGGGGCATCCATTCTCAAGGCGGCGGGAATTCCCGCAAGGCTGGGACGGACGCCGACTTTCCTGGCGGGAAGGGGCTGCGGCTATGGCCTGTGGGTTTCCGAAGCCCATGGCCGTGGGGCGGCGCTGGAGCTCCGGGGGCGGAGCAGCCCCTATGAACGGAGCTATCGGGTGGAGGGAAACTCCGGCAGGGAGGTGACGCTGTGATCTATTTGGATAACGGTGCCACGTCGCTGCCAAAGCCGGACGCCGTGATTCGGGCCATGGCCTGGGCGGCGGGGCATTTGGCATCTCCCGGGCGGGGCAGCGGGGCGGCAGCGGATCAGGCGGCAGAGCTGCTCTACGAGATGCGGCTCACGGCGGGGGAGCTGTTCCACTGCTCGCCGGAGCAGGTAATTTTGACCACGTCGGCCACCCACGGGCTAAATATTGCCATTAAATCTCTGGTGGGGCCGGGGGAACGGGCGGTGGTGTCGGGGATGGAACACAATGCGGTGATGCGGCCGCTGTATGCCCTGGGGGCGGAAACGGCAGTGGCGCGAGGTGGGCTGTTTCAGGACGAGGCACTGCTGCGGGAATTTGACCGGCTGCTGACCCCGGAGACCAAGGTCTGCGTTATGACCCATGTGTCCAATGTATTTGGGTGGATACTGCCGGTGGAGCAGGTGGCCAGGCTCTGCGGTCAGCGGGGAATCCCGCTGGTGGTGGACGCCTCTCAGTCGGCCGGAACGCTGGAGGTCTCCATGGAAAACTGGGGGGCGGCCTTTGTGGCCATGCCGGGGCATAAGGGACTGCTGGGACCCCAGGGCACCGGGCTGCTTCTGTGCGGCCGCCCGGCCAAAACGCTTTTGGAGGGGGGAACGGGCAGCGTGTCACGGCAGATGGAAATGCCGGAATTTCTGCCGGACCGGCTGGAGGCGGGAACGCAGAATATTCCCGGTGCGGCAGGACTGCTGGCCGGAATGCGGTATGTGCGGGCCATGGGCCTGGAGGACATCTGCGAAAGAGAACAAAGTATGCGGGAAATGCTGGAGGCCCGGCTGCGCCGAATTCCGGGCGTGAGGACCTTCTCCGGGGCTCATCAGACGGGGACACAGTCCTTTGTGGTGGAGGGAATGGACTGCACACTGTTGGCCGGAGATCTGGCAGAGGCTGGGATCGCCCTGCGGGCGGGCCTGCATTGCGCACCCTTGGCCCATGAAACGGCGGGGACCTTAGATACCGGAACCCTCCGGGTCAGCATAGGTCCCCACAATCGGGAGTCGGACATTCGGGTATTTACCCGGGTTTTGTCGCAAATGACCGGCAATCTCTCGGAAATCTGAAAAAAATCCTGCACCGCCCTTGCCATTTTCTGATTGGTTCTGTATAATAACTACGATATGTTAACCTGCGTAATCCGCAACCGAAACGGAGATGCAAGATTTGAATGCACTGGAACTGATATGGAACAACATCTGTCGGCTGGTCACCATCATCAATTTTCCGACGGATATTCTGGATATACTGATTGTCGCACTGATTATATACAAGCTGCTGAATTTGTCTCGCTCCAAAAGCGCGGCACAGATCATCAAGGCCATCGTGTTTCTGCTGGTGCTCAGCTATGTGTCCGGCGAGGTGGGCCTGAATACGGTCAACTATATTGTAGGTAAGGTCATAGAAATCGGATTGATTGCCCTGGTGGTGGTATTTCAGCCGGAGCTGCGCCGTGCGATGGAGCGGCTGGGCAGCAGCTCCATTCGGGGAATTTTGGTGCCGAAGGTCCAGGTGGGGGATTCCGCCCGCACCGTGGAGCAGACGGTGGCTGCCTGTCGGACGATGTCTCGGCAGAAGATCGGTGCCCTGATTGTGTTTGAACGGGAAAACAGCCTGGATGAGTATTTTAAGACCGGAACCATGGTGGATGCCGCAGTTTCCGCAGAGCTGCTGAAGAATATCTTCTTCCCCAAGGCTGCTCTCCATGACGGGGCGGTGGTCATTCGCAATGACCGAATTGCGGCGGCGGGCTGCGTGCTGCCCCTGACGGAAAATCCAAATCTCAGCCGGGATCTGGGAACCCGGCATCGGGCCGCCATTGGCATTACTGAGCATTCCGATGCGGTGGTGGTGGTGGTCTCCGAGGAGACCGGCGTGATTTCCTTTGTTTCCGGCGGGAGTCTAAAGCGGTATCTGACGCCGGAAACCCTTACCGCGGCGCTGAAGGAAGTGCTGGTGGAGGAGGAAAAGCTGCCGGTGCACCATCGGATGCTGAAGTTCCTGAAACAACCAAAGAAAGGAAAAGATGAGAGCGGCCATGAGGAAAAATAAAATCATTTCGATTCTGCTTTCCCTGGTGATCGCAGTATGTCTTTGGATCTATGTGGTCAGCAGCGTGACCCCGGATGACAGTCAGTGGATTCGGAATATTCCGGTGACCTTTGTGAATGAGGACGGACTGTTTTCAGACCGGAACCTGGTGCTCAGCGAGGGCAGAGATACCATGGTGGATTTGAAGCTCTATGGAAAGCGGCAGGATCTGCTGAAGCTCAACAGCTCCAATATTACGGTCACGGCGGATTTGAGCCAGGTCACCGGCGCCGGCCCCTGGCGGCTGCCCTATGAGATCGAGTTTCCGGAGACGGTGAGTAGCAGTGAAATCAAGGTGGAAAGCCGCTCCAGCTACTATGTTAACATCAACGTGGATAAGCTGGCCACCAAGGAAGTGGAGGTCCGGGCGGTATTCAAGGGCGATGTGGCCGAGGGCTATACCCAGGAGGCCATTGAGCTGGAGTACGACTCCCTTCAGGTCAGCGGGCCCAGAGATTTGGTGGATTCCGTGGCCTGGGCTCAGGTGGTGCTGGAGCGCACAAATGTAAGCAAAACGGTGTCGGATAATCTGTCCTTCTCTCTGATGGATGCAGACGGAAACGTGGTGGAATCCGATGAGCTGAAATGTACGGTCAACAACGCCACAGTGGATAAAATCGGTGTTATGATGCCGGTGTATATGGTCAAAGAGGTCCCGCTACGCGTGGACTTCATCGAGGGCGGCGGCGCCACCGTGGACCATGCGGTGTGGGATATTTCTCCCAGCACGGTTACCATTAAGGGGGATCCGGAGGTGCTCTCCGGACTGAATTCCATTACGCTGGGGACGGTGGACCTATCCAGCATCCAGACCACCTTGAAAAAGGAGTTCGAGGTGGTGATTGCCGACGGTCTCACCAATATGACCGATACCACGGCAACCGTCTCGGTGGAGCTGAAAAACCTGAAGACCAAGACCTTCCGGGTCACCAATATCTCCGTGACCAATAAGCCGGAGGGATTGCAGGCCCAGGTGGGGACGTTGTCTCTCCAGGTCCAGATCCGTGGGCCGGCGGAAACGGTGGATGCCCTGACGGCCAGCAATGTCCGGGCCGTGGCGGACCTGTCGGGACTCAGCGGAACGGGACAGTTTACGGTGAATACAGACATCTATGTGGACGGTGTCTCCGATGTGGGCGCCATGGGTAGCTACAGTGTTCTGGTGACCCTCTCGGAGGCCTCCACAGAGACAGCGGTGGAGGTTACCAGTTCTCCGGCGGTGACCACGGATGGAGAAGATACAGGATCATGAGACAGACAGTGACGGTGCTTTCCACCCGGGAGGGCAGGGCGCAGGTGGCCTATGACCGGCCAACGGCCTGCCATGGAGATTGCAGCAGCTGCGCCGGAGGGTGTGGTGCCATGGCCGCAAAGGAGCAGGTCGTTGTGACCGCCGAAAATTCCCTGGGGGCAAAGCCTGGAGACCGGGTGGTGATCGAGGCGGCCACGGGAGCGGTCTTTTCCGCAATCCTGCTGGTATATGCGCTGCCGGTGGTGCTGTTCTTTGCCGGGTATTTCGGCGTAGAGGCAGCAGGGCGGTCCGGGGTCCTGGGAGGCGTGGTCGGCTTCTTTTTGGGCCTGCTTGCGGCGGTGCTGGTCAGCCGCAGAAAGACAAAAACCGGGCGGGAAATTCAATTCCGGATTGTCGGCTACGCAGAATAAAAACACATTCTTTTGACGCCCTATCAGACGGCGTTTCAAGGAAGAAGCGGAGGAACCCCGAAACCGGGGCCCTCCGCTTCTTTCTTGTATCGTTTTCGGAAAATACATTCTGGATTTGGTTTGCGATTCGTTCTCTCCGGCACGACACGAAATGCCCTTTGCTAGGGTATGTCAGCCAAGCTCCGCCGCCTGGCGTATCGCTCTAAGCATAAACCGCGCATAGGCAGTGAGTGTATCACTGTCCGCACCCATGCGGGCCCCACCGCCGTATTCGCACATCGCTTGTTCCACAAGCGTCTGAAATCCGACAGGCAGATGGTCAAGCGCCCACCTGCCGCCCTCTGCCTTAGATAAGACCAAGCCCTCCCGCGCATATGCCAACACCCGTGGAAGGTTCAGGACAATGTAGACCGGATCGGAAAGTATGTCGGCCTCGGCCCCTTGAACGTCGCCCCATATGCTGTCCATATAGTACTTGTGGTCTACCTCCCCGAACACGGCAGGGATGTCTTCACCAAACAGCACACGCCCGCGTCTGCGAATTATCATGAAGTGCGCCGCCAAATCGGAGTCGCTGTGGCCGGTGCTTTGCGCGTACATATCCGGTGCGTTTACGCACACGTCCAGATACATCGGCGAAAAATGGAATTCAAACGGGGTTGGATATACGAAGGGGTTACATACCGCGCGCCGTACCACACTGACTTCCAGTCCTTTTTTCGGCGCGCAGCGGCTTAGTGTAACCATGGTATCGATATATGCGCGGCGCGTGTCAAAATCAAGCGCGTCCTTTGTCACCACGATCAGGTCGATATCGCTCGACCCAGGATGAAAGCAGCCCATCGCCGCCGAGCCATGCAGATATATGCCTACCAGATTATCGCCTAGCATCTTGTGAGTCGCATCAACGAAGTCGTGGAGCAGTCCGCCATACTGCGTATAAACAGAAGCCATAAAAAGTATCCCCCAAAATGGATGAATGAGTATGTCTACGCCATGCCCACCCAATTGGCCTCGGGGAGCGGGGGGCCTGCGGTTGACACCTATAAATACCCCCGGTCGCCGCGGACGGAAACCTCACCGGAAAAGACAATGCCGGATTCTCCGTTGTCATATCGTACCAGCAGGGCGCCGTTTTCGTCAATGCCGGTGGCGACGCCATGGCGAACACTGTCTCCACGGATGATTTGAACCTGACGCCCCAGGGTAGTACAGTCCGCAGCATACTGCGCCATCCACTGGGCCTTATCCCGGAACAGTCCCTGGGAAAGGGTGTACAGATTTTCGATGAGCTTGGCGGCAAGATGATTTCGGTTGACGCTGTGGCCTGTGACCATGGCGATGGAGCCAGCCTTTTCCCGCAGCTCCTCCGGGAAATCCGATTCTCTGTGGTTGCAGTTGATGCCAATGCCAATGACCAGAGATTCCAGCGTGCCGCTTTCCCATTCGGCACTGAGCTCGGTGAGGATTCCCACGATTTTTTTCTCGCCCAAGATCAGGTCGTTTGTCCACTTGATGCCCGGACGGACGCCGCAGGCGGCTTCTATGGCGTTGCAGGTGGCTACGGCAGCCATGGCCGTCACATGGGGCAGAGCCGACGGGGAACAGTCGGGACGCAGCAGCACGGAAAGATATATGCCGCAGCCCGGGGGAGAGACAAAGCTCCGGCCCAGCCGTCCCTTGCCGCCGGTTTGCTCGTCGGCGAGGTAGATGGCACCGTCAGGCGCACCCTGGAGCGCCTGGCGTTTTGCCAGATTGTTGGTGGAGTCCACCGTTTCCAGAACCGTGATCCGGTCCTGCCAGGGATGGCCCGCCAAAAGGTCCTCTATCATAGACGAAGACAGCAAATCCGGACGACCAACCATGCGGTATCCCAGATTGGTGGATGCGTCAATTTTGTAGCCATGATCCCGGAGCTGCTTTACATGCTTCCAGACTGCGGCGCGGGAAATACCCAGCTTGGCAGACATGGCTTCGCCGGAGACGTACCGGCCTTCTGCGGCCTCCAGCAGGGAACGTACGGTATCACTCATTGGATCCTTCACCTCTGGCAATAGTGTATCACCCTTTGTCTGGGGGTGCAACGAAAATTTTTGAGCTGTAAAGGTTTTTCTCTTGACATTCCCCGGGGGATAGAGTATAATGCAGTCTGTTAAGTCTTGTGCCTTTACAGGAGGGACCATATGGAACGGGATGTGCTCACCTGCGCCCTGCTGTTTGACACCTATGGCGCAATGCTCACCGAGAAGCAGCAGCTCTGCTGTGATCTCCGGTACAACCAGGACCTCTCCCTGGGAGAGATCGGAGAGCTGGAGGGAATTTCCCGTCAGGCTGTCCGGGACAACCTGGTGCGGGCTGAGACGCTGATGCAGGAGATGGAGGAAAAAATCGGCGCCGTCCGAAAAAGCCTCCAAATCGAGGCTGCCCTGGAAGAGCTGGGGCTGGCGGCCCAACAGGCCAGAGCCTTGGGTGACCAGGGAAAGCGCATTGCCGACGATATTGACCATGCCGCCTCGCGGCTGAAGGAGTGAACCTATGGCCTTTGAAGGTTTAACAGAAAAGCTCTCTGCTGCGTTTAAAAAGCTCAGAAGCAAGGGACGCCTCACGGAATCCGACGTGAAGGAGGCCATGCGGGAAATCCGACTGGCACTGCTGGAGGCTGACGTCAGCTATAAGGTGGTCAAGGACTTCGTCAAAAAGGTCACAGAGCGGGCCGTGGGCAGCGATGTGCTGGAAAGCCTAACCCCTGCCCAGATGATTATCAAGATCGTCAATGAAGAGCTGATTGCTCTGATGGGCAGTGAAAACGCAAAGCTAAAGATTTCCTCCAAGCCCCCTACTGTGGTGATGCTGGTGGGCCTCCAAGGCGCCGGTAAGACCACCAATGGGGCCAAGCTGGCAGGCCTGATGAAAAAGCAGGGGAAAAGACCGCTGCTGGTGGCTTGCGACGTCTATCGTCCTGCTGCAATCAAGCAGTTGGAGGTCGTAGGCGGACAGCTGGGAATCCCGGTGTTCCAGATGGGCCAAAGCGACCCGGTGGACATTGCCAAAGCCGGCGTGGCCCATGCCAAGAAGGAAGGCTTCGATATGGTGTTCCTGGACACCGCAGGCCGGCTTCATGTGGACGAGGCGCTGATGGAGGAGCTTTCCGCCATTAAGGCCGCGGTGGAGCCGGATGAGATCCTGCTGGTGGTGGACGCCATGACCGGCCAGGATGCGGTCAATGCCGCCTCCGCCTTTGATCAGCAGCTGGACATTGACGGCGTGATGCTTACCAAGCTGGACGGCGATGCCCGTGGCGGTGCGGCGTTGTCGGTGAAGGCAGTGACCGGAAAGCCCATCAAGTTCGTGGGCAACGGAGAGAAGCTGGACAACATCGAGCCCTTCCACCCCCAGCGGATGGCATCTCGGATTCTTGGGATGGGCGATGTGCTGACCTTGATTGAAAAGGCCGAGGCCGCCATGGATCGCAAAAAGGCCGAGGAGTTGGAGCAGAAGCTCCGCAAAAGCAAGTTTACCCTTCAGGACTTCTACGATCAGCTGGTTCAGCTGAAGTCTATGGGGTCCCTGACAGACATTCTGGCAATGATGCCCGGTATGAATGCCGGTGCCTTGAAGGATGTCAAGGTGGACGAGAAGGCCATGGCCCACACAGAGGCCATCATTCTCTCCATGACGCCCTATGAGCGGGAAAATCCCGGCTGTATCAACCACAGCCGAAAGCAGCGTATCGCCGCTGGCTCCGGGGTCAAGGTCCAGGAGATCAACAGCCTGCTCAAGCAATTTGACGCCATGCAAAAGATGATGAAGCAGTTCACCGGGGCTGGCGCCAACAAGAAGCTGAAAAAGCTCCAGAAACGGGGCGGTTTCGGCGGCATGGGCGGCTTTGGTGGTATGGGCGGTTTCGGAGGATTCCGCTGAGTTTGTTCGTAACCAGTGGGCTTCGGCCCCAACTGTACGATAGATTGAGAAGAAATGCTTATGGAGGTGAATCACCCATGGTTAAAATCAGACTGCGCAGAATGGGCGCTAAGAAGGCTCCTTTCTACAGAATCGTTGTTGCTGACTCCCGCAGCCCCCGTGACGGCCGCTGCATCGAGGAGATCGGTACCTACAATCCCCTGACCGACCCCGCCACCGTTGACGTGGACGTGGAGAAGGCTCAGCAGTGGATTAAGAATGGCGCTCAGCCCACCGACACTGTGCGTGCCCTGCTCAAGAAGGCCGGCGCGCTCTAATCCGGAGGAATGAACATGAAAGAGCTCCTTCTTTATATGGCACAGAATCTGGTGGACAATCCGGAGGCCGTCTCTGTGACGGAGATTCCTGGAGAGGAAACCGTGCTGGAACTCCGCGTTGCGCCGGAGGACATGGGCAAGGTCATTGGCCGTCAGGGCCGGATCGCCAAGGAGATCCGTACCATTATTAAGTCCGTGGCTCAGCGCAAAGGCGAACATGTCAATGTGGAAATCATTGGATGAGAAAAACATGCGGTATGATTACATATCGCATGTTTTTTGTATCCTCCGGGGGAAATATCGATTTACCCCTTGCATTTGCCGGATGCGGGAGTATAATAATGTATGTAATATTGGCAGAGTAGAGACCTGTGGGTTAAGTGTCCAGAGAACGGGGAGTTGTCTCTGGAACGAAAAAAGAAACCTTTTGCCGTACAGATCTCGCATCCCGCTGCCGCATACCGGAGTTCCTCCTCTATGTGGCAACATGCCATATAAAGGAGGATTTTTTGTGGAACAAAAAGGTTATTGGCGCAGCGCCTGGGGTGAGGTAAAGGACCTTCGCAGGCTGGTATTTGCCGCGTTGGTTTGTGCCCTGGGAATCATTGTAGGCGGCTTCTATGTGTCTGTGGGAGAGAATCTCCGGGTCTATTTCACGTTCTTCATTACGGCGGTGGGCTGCGCCGTCTATGGGCCGGTGCTGGGAGTGCTGGCGGCGGCGGTGACAGACACGCTGAACTATATGCTGTTTCCCTCCGGCGCCTATTTCCCCGGGTATCTTCTCAGCGAAATGCTGGCCGCAGTGATTTACAGTCTGTTTCTCTATCGGAAAAAAATCACGGTGCTTCGGCTTTTCGGCGCAAAGTTTCTGGTGAACTATGTGGTAAATGTGGGGATGGGCAGTCTGTGGAGCCAGATCCTCTTTGGAAAGGGTTATCTCTATTACCTGGTGAAAAGCCTGATTAAAAACTCCCTGCTGCTGCCCCTGGAGGTCATGCTTCTGGCGGCACTGTTTTCCGTGCTGCTGCCGGTGTTTTCCCGGATGGGACTGCTGCCGGGACATGACAAGCGGGACCTAGAAAAGCTGAGCATCAGCTCCAGCGCTTTTGTGGTGTTTGGTCTAGACTGCCTGATTGGGGCGGGATGCAGTGCATATTACAGTGCCACGGTATCCTCCGGAACGGCAGTGTTTCAGGGGTTGGGAATCGGTCTGGCGGCTATGGGCGTGGTGCTTCTGGTTCTTGGACCGGTGCTTCGCCACCGCAGGTCCCGTGCGCACATCGAATAAAGGAAGGGTCCCCGGCCGGTTGGCCGGGGACCTGGTGTTTATTTCTTTACCTTGAAGCTGTCCTTTAAGCTGACAGAGCGGTTGAAAATCAGATGCTCCGGTGTGGAGTCCTTGTCGGCGCAGAAATAGCCGAGCCGCATAAACTGATAGCTGTTGCCGGGCTGGGCGCTGGCCAGAGAGGCCTCTACCTTGGCGCCTTCCACAATGGTCAGAGAGTTGGGATTCAGGCAGTCCAGGAAGTTCTTTCCCGGTGCATCGGGATCCGGATCGGAGAACAGGTTGTCGTAGAGGCGGACCTCCGCATCCACAGCAGTATCTGCGTCAACCCAGTGGATAGTAGCACCCTTGACCTTCCGCCCGTCAGCGGGATCGCCGCCTCTGGACTCCGGGTCGTATTCGCAGAGAATTTCCGTGATATTTCCGTTGGCATCCTTGCGGCATCCGGTGCAGCGGATGAGATAGGCGCCCTTCAGCCGGCATTCCGGTCCCTGGGGATACAGACGCTTGTACTTGGGAACGGGGGTCTCCAGGAAATCCTCTGCCTCCACATAGAGGCGCCGGGAGAAGTGTACCGTACGGGTGCCGTCCTCCGGATGACCGGGGTTATTTTCAATCTCGAAGGTTTCCGACTGGCCCTCGGGGTAGTTGGTGATGGTCATGGGAACGGGATAGGTTACGGCCATGACCCGGTGGGCCGTCTCATTCAGGTCCTCCCGGAGGCAATGCTCCAGGAAGGAGTATTCTACCACGGAATAGACCTTGGAGACGCCAATGCGCTCGCAGAAATTCCGGATGGATGCGGGAGTATAGCCCCGGCGGCGAAGACCGCAGAGGGTGGGCATCCGGGGGTCATCCCAGCCGGAGACGTGGCCCTCCTCCACCAGCTGGCGGAGCTTCCGCTTGCTCATCACGGTGTAGTTAATGTTCAGACGGGCAAACTCGATCTGACGGGGGTGACAGGGGACCGATACATGCTCCACAACCCAGTTGTAGAGGGGACGGTGGTTTTCGTATTCCAGGGAGCACAGACTGTGGGTAATGCCCTCCAGGGCGTCCTGGATGGGGTGGGCAAAGTCATACATGGGGAAGATGCACCAGTTGGTGCCCTGGCGATGGTGCTCGATGTAGCGAATTCGGTAGAGAACCGGGTCCCGCATGTTGATGTTGCCGGATTCCAGGTCAATCTTGGCCCGCAGGGTATACTTGCCCTCGGGAAACTCTCCTGCACGCATCCGGCGGAACAGGTCCAGGCTCTCCGCAATGGGACGGTCCCGGTAGGGGGAGACGGCAGGATGGGTCAGATCGCCACGGTATTCCTTAAACTGCTCCGGGGAAAGCTCACAGACGTAGGCCAGACCCTTCTGAATCAGCTCCTCCGCATACTGATAGGTCTGCTCGAAGTAATCCGATCCGTAGAAAAACCGGTCGCCCCAGTCGAAGCCAAGCCAGTGGATGTCCTCCTGGATGGCATCCACATATTCCGTGTCCTCCTTGGCAGGGTTGGTGTCGTCCATCCGCAGATTGCAGAGGCCGCCAAATTTCACGGCAGTGCCAAAGTCAATAATCAGGGCCTTGCAATGGCCGATGTGGAGGTAACCGTTGGGCTCCGGTGGAAACCGGGTGTGCACCGTCATCCCTTCAAACTGGCCGCCGGGGGCAATGTCCTGGGCAACAAAGTTGTGGATAAAGTTGGAGGACTCTTCGAAGATCTCCGCCATATCAAAACATCCTTTCCATGTGAAACTCCAAATAATGTTCTCATATTATACCCGGTTTTTCATGGATTTGCAATTCCTTTTGCGGAACCTGCGCTAATTTTGCCAAAGAAAGACGCGGCGGGTACTCCAAATACGGAGTACCCGCGGCGGAAGCTACAGGAGAAGTACAGTTATATTTCGTCGATGGCTCGGTCAGGCGCCCACATGGTCGGGCATATCCCGGCAGAGTCCGCTGACCCGGGCCTTCCGACACCAGGACGGCATTTCTCCGGCACAACATCGGCGGGATATTACCGGGGGTGTGCAGTCCGGAGTATTAGAAGGCATGTCATCTCCGCTGTGCTGCGCATCCCGAGAAGGCCATGTATGCCATCCCGGAGGTCCGGCCGGATCAGCCTGCCTATCACAGGCAGTCCCTTCTTGGTCAGAATGGGAGGCTTATAGATTGCCGGCGTGGCATTTCACGGAAATTCGGAACAGCCACAGACCAATCAGGAAGAACAGGCTGATGGCCAGCACGCCCAGGGAGGCGCTTCCGGTGATCTGGGTGACGGCGCTGATGACCAAGGTTCCGGTAAAGGAGGCTCCTTTCCCGCATATGTCGTAGATGCCGAAGAAGGCGCCGGACTTTTCCGGAGGGATGATTTTGGAAAAGTGGGAGCGAGAGAGAGCCTGAATGCCTCCCTGGAACAATCCCACGCAGACGGCCAGAATCCAAAAGTGAAGCTGGGAGGTCATGAACACGGCAATCAGCGCAATGCCAAAGTAAGCCAGAATGCACAGGGAAATCAGCGTGTTGGAGGAGATTTTGCCGGAAAGGCGTCCGATGATAATAGAGCTGGGGAAGGCCACCAGCTGTGTCACCAGCAGGGCCAGCAGAAGCCCTGTGGTGTCCAGTCCCAGAGCGGAGCCGTAGGCCGTTGCCATTTCAATGATGGTGTATACCCCGTCGATGTAGAAAAAGAATGCCAGCAGGAAGAACAGTACAGCCTTGTTCTGGGCGATGTCCCGGAGGGTGCTGCCGATTCCGGCGAACACATGAAAGGCGGACTGCTTTTCCTGGGTGTAGTGGGTCTGCCGGTAGTGCCGAAGCAGGGGAATGGTAACGCCCACCCACCACAGGGCCGTAATGCCGAAGGCAATGGTCATGGCGGACTGCATGGTAAGACCAAACAAATCGGCTTTCAGAACCAGAATCAGACAGGCCACAAAGGGAATACAGCTGCCAACATAGCCCCAGGCATACCCAAGCGCAGAGACCTGATCCATTCGGTCCTCTGTGGTCACGTCGGAGAGCATGGAGTCATAGATAATGAGGCTGACGGAGTAAAGGGACTTGGCCAAGATAAAGATGATGAGAAACACAAGCCACTGCTTGGCGAAGCCCAGCACCACACAGCCTATGGCCCCCAACAGAAGGACCGCGGCAAACAGCTTCTTCTTCATGCCCTTTTTGTCGGAAAAGGTGCCGACAAAGGGACCTGCAATGGCCACAATCAGCGTGGAAATGGAGGCGGCATAGCCCCAGTAGGCCAGGTAGTCGGCGTCGGAAACATTGCCCAGGGAGGCCAGGTGATTGAAGTAAATGGGCATGATGGTGGCAATCAGCAGAGTAAAGGCCGAATTGCCCACATCGTAAAGGATCCAACGGCGTTCATCGGCAGTCAGTCGGAATTTCATGGATTCAGCCCTCCTGTTTCACGGTGCCGCTAAAGGTGTAGCGGTACTGGTTGTCCCAGGGCGCTGCCCCGGAGATGGTGTCCCGGTAGCCGTCGATCAGTGCGGCAGCGGTGGGCATGGCCTGCTCATAGAGCCGGTAGAGGTGTGCAGTGGTGGCACGGCAATGGGGGTTGGGCTGCCGGTTGATGACAAGCCCATGCATGTCCTCATAGTGCCCCGACAGGCGCAGAACACCGAAAATCAGCCCCCGGTGGAGCCCGGAGGGAGCCACCAGCAGATTGTTGTAGAAGATATAGGCCCGCTGGGCCTTGAGAATCTCCTGGGGCCGGATGCCCGGGAAGAAGCGGCAGATAATCTCCGCACTCTGGGGACTGGGGTGAATATGATCGGTCAGATGCTTGGTCACTGGATCGAAGCCGTCCCGGACCAGCAGACTCCGATCCAATTCCGACTCCAGCTCCGTGTGGGAGATGCCGGTCTCCGTCATGGCCTGGGCAATGTAGCCGTGGCAGACGGAATCCAGCACAAAATGGCACAGAAATCCATAGGTATAGGACAGATACGCTTCACCATCCGGCCGCTGGCACAGCCGCTGGGCTGCTCCGGAAAAGAACTCCAGGCCCGTGTGATCGTGCAGACCATAGCCGGTGGCGTTGACATGGTTTGTGCCAAGGGGCTTGTAATAAAACAGCAGATCAGGACCGTGGAGTCCCATATAGTACAGGTCAGGGTGCCGGGCGACAATCCGTCTGGTCTCAGGACTGAGCATGTCCAGCACAGTGGCGCCGAAGCGGTAGTGGGCATAGGTAGAGGGCATAAAAACTTCCTCCTTTTGGGTGTTTTCCTCTTACGGAAGACATCATATCACGAAAAGATGAAATCTGCTTCCGCGGTTTGGTAAAATCTGCGGAAGGGTCAGGTAAAATCAGAATGCAATCTGCTTAAACAGGGCGATGCAGCAGAGAACCAGGGCCAGCGGAACATAGACATAGCGACCAATGGCATACCACAGGGCGCCCCGGGTCTTGCGGCTGCCGATGTTGATGGCGGAGAGCAAATCGTCCTTTTTCATCACAAAGAACCAGGATGCGGCACCCAGAGTGGCACCAATGGGGATGATATAGATGGAAACCAAATCCATCCAGGGGCCCCACTGAGAGATGGTCTCCATGCCAATGCCAAAGCCCAGACACAGCACACACAGAAGCAGCAGGACGATTTTTCGGTTCAGCTTGGGAAAACGGTGGAGCAGGGATTCCGCAACGGCCTCAAACATGTTCTGGAGAGAGCTGACTCCGGCGAAGATCATGGCGGCATAGAGAATGATGGCGAATAGGCGGCCCATGGGGATGTCCTGCAGAATGGTGGGCAGTGTGACAAAGAGCAGGCTGGGACCGGCGCCCACGTCCAGGCCGTAGGAGAAGCAGGCGGGGACAATCACCAGGGAGGCCACCAATGCGGCAATGGTGTCAAAAATGGCAGTATTCCGGGCGACGGAGACCACATCCTCCTCCTTTGAGAGGTAGGCCCCATAGACAATCATGCCGCTGCCGGTGACGGACAGAGAGAAGAAGGCCTGTCCCATGGCCCAGATCCAGACCAGCGGGTCCTTCAAAGCCTCCCAGCGGGGCAGCAGCATAAAGAGATAGCCCTCCGCCGTGCCGGGCAGCAGCGCCACCCGAATGGCCAGAATCAGAAAAATCAGGAAAAACAGCGGCATCATGACCTTGTTGCTCAGTTCAATGCTCCGGGCGCCTAAAAACAGGGTCAGAAGGGTACCCACTACCACCACAACGTGAAAGGGAACAACGGAAAAGGGAGTGCCGGAGAAAGCGGAAAACCAGCTTTCCGGATTGGTGGTCATCAGGGTGCCCAGGATGGAATCCACCAAGGCCTTCAGCACATAGGAGATGATTACGGCATAGCCAATAGCGATGCACAGAGAACCGGCCAAGGGGAGCCAGCCCACAATGCGTCCGGCTTTTCCGGCGGCCTTCCCCCGGGTAGACCAGGCGTTTTCATAGGCGCCCAGGGTGCCGGTGCCGGCTCTGCGGCCAACGGCAAATTCCGCGGGAAGTCCCACATAGCTGAAGATAAAGACAAACAGCAGATAGATCAGCAAAAAGGCGCCGCCGCCGTTGCTGCCCAGCTTATGGGGGAATCCCCAGACGTTTGCCATACCCACGGCAGAGCCCACGGAGGCCAGAATAAAGCCCCAACGGCTCCGAAAGCCCGCGGCTTTTTTGGTGTGTTTCATCATAAAGCTCCATTCTGCCGCAAAATCTACTCCGGGAAATTCCCTGCGGCCGGGGAAAGGCCCATTCGCAAAGAATGGGCCAGGCACTTTAATATAGTATCTCATAATTGCGTAAAAGTCAAACCTGGAATCCTGCGCCGGGAAAAGAAAATGAGGACATGGCGCAGCGGCGATGTCCTCGATGAGGCTGACCCAATTGCCTCCCGGCTTTTTCCACAGCAGAGCGCCCCCGGAACCTTTGTTCCGGGGGCGCTCCAGGGTTATTGGATGGGATAATCTCTGCCGTCCACGGTGATGTGGTCGATATCCTCCAGCGCCAGCGCCTTGGAGAACATCCAGGTATCCCGGATAAAGGGATCGGCTGCGGAACCTCCAGAGGTGCCGGCGGAGGACAGGGAGCCATAGGTCCCATAGTCCGTATGGGCATAGCCGTTCTGGATACTGGCAAGGTCGAAGCTGGTGCCGTCCTTCAGGGTAATGGACACCTCCGGCCAGCTCTGATCCGAGGACACGGTATAGTGGCCGTCGATGGCGAGAGAAAGGGGCGTAACGGTCATCTGCTCCAGCACATAGCCCTTATCCTTGTAAACCGCCTCATCCAGAGAGATGGTGGTTTCCCCCTCCAGAAGCTCGGTGACCGGCACCTCGAACAGATCCACATTGTGGACCATCTCGTGGAACAGGATCCGGTCCCCCAGGGCGAACTGGCCGCCGCTGTTGGTGAGGAGGAAATAGCCGGTGCTGCCCTCGGCCTGTAGCAGGGTCATGCCCATGCCGCCGTTTTTCAGCTCCTTGTCATGGCCCTGGCCGCTGTTGTTCATGGCCTGAAGCCGGAAGTCCGGCAGATCCTCAACAGCCTCGAAGGAGGTGTAAGCGTTTCCGTTTTCATCGGTTTCCGCCCGCTCCAGCATGGCCTGCTCCAGCGCCAGATCATCCTGCCCCTGAGAGAGAGTTTGCGCCGCCTCATCGGTGAGCGCGTCTGCTCGGACCACGGCCCAGAGAGAGTCCTGAGATACCAGCATGGTTTCCAGGGTGTAGGTGAAATCCTCCGTGGAGGCGGATGCGCCGGCAGCCGAAAGCGCCGCCTGATCCGGCACCATCATGGTGCCGTCGGAGATCATCTGCTGCTCCGCCGGCGTGTAGCCGGGCTGGGTGACATCTGCGACGTCGGAGGAACCATAGGTCACGGCGTAGTCCTCCACCGGAGCGGCATCCGCCCCGAAGATCTGCTGGAGGCCGAACCAGTCCAGCTCATAGGCCGCAAAGGCGGAGCCGCACAGGAACGCGGCAGCCACGGCGGCCACCAGGGCAATCCGCACGGGCCTTTTCCCACGGATGCTTGGGGATGCTTGTATTTTTTTCATAGTGAGTGCACGAATCCTTTCCATCTCGTCAGGAGACAATGGCGGCAGGTCGTAGGCCTGGGGTTCCCCGTGGCGGAGAACGGTATCAAGATTCAGCTTCATTGTCATAGCCTCCTTGTATCAATGCTTCTCGCAGTACCGCCCGGCCCCGGCTGAGCCGGGAGCGCACGGTGGCGGGGTTCAGGTCCATGGCGGCGGCAATCTGGCAAGAGGTTTCCGCCAGGTCATAATACCGAAAGAATATCTCACGGTCTGCGGCCGAGAGCGCCGAGAGCGCCTGCCGTACTGCGCCTGTCCGCTCCCGCTGGGAGAGGTGCGCCCAGGCGGAATCCGGAATTTCAATGACTTGGTGCTCCAGCGGTACGGATTGCCGGTGCTTTTTCATAAAATCCACCGTTCGATTCCGTGCGACAGCGCCCAGCCAGGACCGGAGAGACTGAGGGGAGATCCGATCGGCGCTGCGCCACAGGGCCAGAAATACATCCGAGGCGATTTCCTCGTGGTCCTCCGGGCTGAGAAGCCCCCGGCTTCGATTGCGAATCACGGTCATCACATAGGCGCTGTAGGCCGTTATGGCGTCCTCCAGCGCCCGGGAATTGCCGCGCCGGAGCTGCCGGAGCAGTTTATGATCATCCAACCATGGATCCCTCCTTTTTCGTCAGCTGCTGACACTCTCATTGTCTGCAAAAATGGGGAAACTGTTGCAAATAAAATGTCCCGTACGGAGAAATTGCTGCTCCGTACGGGACGATGCCAAGGACTACTTGGGGTTATGCTGGAGTTTGCCATGGAGAGTGGCCAGAACCTGCTTCACAATGGGGCGATAGTCGTCCTGAAGACAGGCTGCCACCACGCACATATGGGAGCCGGGAATGGGGATTGTACGGACGGCGCTGTCATGGCTGAGCCGGGTGTTTTGGTCCAGCAGACCAATGCCTATGCCCATTTCCACACAGAGAATCAGAGATTCCAGACTGCGGAGCGCCCGGACGATATGGGGCGTGAAGCCGGCGCTCTGACATTGACGAATCAGACGGTCGTAGCCCACAGGGGACTCCTCCGGCGAGATCACCACAAAGTTTTCATCCCTCAGCTGGGCGATTTCCAGCTTTGGCTGGTTGGCCAAGGGATGACTTTGATGGATGGCAATGGCCGGAGGCTGAGGACATACGGAAACGGCGTGAAAGGACGGCTCCTCCTCCACGTCAAAGTCCAGGGTGACGATTATGTCGTAGTGTCCGGATTTTAAGCCGTTGCGAAGATTGGAAAAGGAGTTTCGCTCCAGCTCCAGCTCCAGATTGGGATACAGGGCCTGGGCCAGATTCAGCCGGGTCAGCAGCAGGGCGCTGACCTCCTGGCCCTCCAGAATTCCAATGCTCAGGTGGGCCTCCTCCCGGCGGGAGAGCTGACGGGCCTGCTGGAATAGCTGCTCCAGTGTTTCGGGGAGGTCCTTCATGTGGTCGTAGAGCAGCTGACCCGCCGGAGTCAGCCGGACCGATCGTTTGCTGCGAATAAACAGAGGAAAGTCCAACTCCTGCTCCATTTGGGCAATCTGTTTGGATACGTTGGGCTGTGCCGTGTAGAGTCGCCGGGCGGCCTCGGAAAAATTCCCACACTGGGCCACCTCGATAAAATACCGAATCTTCGTCAGGTTCATGGCGCTGTCCCTCCGAGCTGTGAAATAAAGTTTTCCTCTATTGTATCATGTTGTGCAAACCACCGCAATGAAATTTGTGCAAATAATCCAGAAAAACTTTCAAGTATTCCGTTTGGTATATGAATATTGCTGATTTGGATATTTCACAAGGGAAGAAAAACCAGGTATACTGAACTTGTCAGAAACAAACCCCATATCAGAATTGAAGGAGGCACTTCCTATGAAAGTTCTCGGAATCTCCGCAGGGACCAATGGCGGCAGCAACGACGCCATGTGCAAGGAGGCCCTGATGGGCGCAAAGGAAATGGGCGCAGAAATTGAGTTTATCAATCTCCACAAGCTGAACATCCACCACTGCACCGGCTGTAAGGCCTGTGTCATGAGCCTGTTCTCCGGACGGGGCAACGCCTGCGTCCTGAAGGACGATTTTCAGTGGCTGGTGGACAAGATGTATGAGGCCGACGGGATTGTCTGGGCGGTACCCATTTTTGAAAAGTGCGCCCCTGGCATCTTCCATACGGTGATGGACCGCTTTGGTCCCCGGCTGGATCGGGGCAATGTGATGATTGCCCAGAAGATCGCAGAGCAAGGCGGCAAGCCCATTGATCCAAAGTACTTAAAGGATATTGTGGTGTCCTACATGGGCATCGGCGGGTCTGATTGGGCAACCCGGATCCAGTGCGACTTCGCCACCCAGGCCATGACCCCCAAGTGGACGCTGATTGACAACGAGTGCTTCCAGTGGTCCCTGGACATTATAATGAACGACCAGGCTATTGCCCGGGCCCATCAAATCGGGCGGAACATTGCAGAAGCGGCCAAAAAGGTGGAGGACGGCACCCTGAAGGTACCCCATGGCATCATCGGTGAGGACTATAAGGGCCCCGCCGGAATCTGTCCCCACTGCCGTGGCAACAACTTCTATCTCCAGGAGGACGGCACGGCCATCTGCTGCACCTGCGGCACCGAGGGCGTCATGAAGAACGTTGACGGCAAGTATGTCTTTGAATTTGACGCAGAAAAGTGGATCCCCCACGCCCATGACTCCATTTCCGGCAAGTTCATCCACGGGGATGACATCCAGCGCAACGAGGGAAAGGCCCGTGCTGCCATGCAGACCCCCGAGGCAAAGGCCCGGAAGAAGAAATACGCGGAGTTCATCCAGTCCTCCAAGCCCGAATAAAAAGACGCATGTTGAAAGGAGTCAAACCCAAATGAAAGCAATTGCACTGTACGGGAAAAAAGACGCAAGAATTATTGAAAAGCCTGTTCCCCAGGCCCAGGAAAATCAGCTGGTGGTCAAAATCGACTATGTGGGTATCTGTGGCACCGACGTGGAGTTCTTCCAGTCCGGCGCAGTACCGCCCTTTGTGCATCTGCCCATGGTGCTGGGCCATGAGAATGTCGGCACTGTGGTGGAGGTTGGAAAGGGTGTTACCGATTTCAAGGTGGGGGATAAAATTCTCTGCGGTCCTCCCTCCCACTGCGCCGAGGACTGCCCCTCCTGCCGCCAGGGAAAAACCAATATCTGTATCAATGGGTTTCCCCGTACCGCCGGAATCGGCGGCCCCGACGGGGGCTATGCGGAGTATATGCTGGTTCGTGACGTGAAGCACACCATGCTGGTGAAGGTTCCCCAGGGGGTTGATCCCAAGGACGCCGTTTTGTTTGACGTCATCTGTGTGTCCCTCCATGGGGTGCGGAATTCCGCCTTCAAGTTCGGCGATAATGTGGTGGTTTCCGGCACCGGCCCCATCGGTCTGGCTGCCATTCAGTGTCTGAAGGCTGCTGGCGCCAATAAGATCATCGCGCTGGGCACTTCTTCCGCCAAGGAGCCCATCATCAAGGCTTACGGCGCAGACTATTTCATCAACTCCAAGGAATGCACCGATCTGGCCGGTGAGATTCAGAAGATTCTCGGCTCTCCTGTCGGCGCCGACGTGGTATACGAGTGCGCGGGGAATATGGTGTCCCTGTCCAACTGTGTCTATCAGTGCGTGAAGCCCGGCGGCCAGGTGGCCATCATCGGCACCATTCAGGAGCCCATGACTGCCCTGGTGCCCGGTCAGTTCTCCATCCACGAGCCCAACTTCCAGTTCTCCTTCACCTACACCCAGGAGGATGTGCAGATTTATCTGGACATGGTGGCCTCCGGCAAAATGCAGTTCCCCGGCATGGTGACCGATGTTGTCTCGCTGAATCACGCCATCGATATGGGCCTGGATCGTCAGGACCGCAGGGGTATGCTGAAGATTCTCATTGACCCCAGTCTGTAAGGAGGAATGTGCGATGTATAAGATTCCAAAGGTGCTTACGCCCATTCGAATTGGCAATGTGCTGCTGAAAAACCGAATCGTTTCCGCCCCCACCACCATGCACTCCATGTCAAACGGAGAGCTCTATCCCTCTGAGGATGCCATTTCCTACTTTGAATCCCGGGCAAGAGCCGGCGTGGGCATGGTTACCGTGGCCGGTCTCAAGGTGGGCAAGGACGTAGCTGACGACGGTCAGAACACCGCCTGGGACGTGAACCAGCCTAATCACCGAAATAAGCTCATGGAGTTGGTGGAGCGGGTACACTTCTATGGGGCGAAAATTTCCATGGAGCTGATTGGTATTTTCCCGGAAGGCTATACCGTTTCCGACGGCTGCTCCATCATGGGCTGGGCCACCGGCCATGAGATCACCCGGGAGGCCATGGAGACCTTCAAGGAGGAATGGGCCCAGGCCGCTGCCGACTTGGTGGACTGCGGCTTTGACGCCATTCTCATCCACTCTGGCCACTCCGTCCCCCTGGCCCAGTTCCTGTCCCCCCTGACCAACAAGCGCACCGACGAATACGGTGGCTCCACGGAAAACCGCTGTCGGTATCTCATTGAAATTCTGGACGCCATCCGAGCAAGAGTGGGAAGCAAGCTGCTCATCGAGGTCCGCATCTCCGGAACCGAGTTTGAGGAGGGAGGCATCGACCTTGACGAGGGCATCCGCATCGGCCAGCTGATTCAGGATCATCTGGACATTCTTCAGGTTTCCGCCGGTATGCACAATCCCAAGTGGATGACCTGGGTCCATCCCTGCGGCTTCCGTCCTCCCATGCCCAACGTGTGTGTGGCCGAGGCCTTTAAGAATACCGGAACCTTCCATGTGCCCATTGTCACCCTGGGGGCCATTGATTCCCTGGAATCTGCCGAAAAAATCATCGAGGACGGAAAGGCCGACCTTGTGACCATGGCCCGGAGCCTGATTGCCGACCCCGAGCTGATTCACAAGGGCATGGCAGGCAAAACCGAGGATGTGACGCCCTGCATCAAATGTATGCGCTGCCACGACTCCACCGTTTACGGCCACCACTTCCAGTGCGCCGTGAACCCCACCGCAGGACTGGAGGCCAGCCTTAAAAAGCTGGTCCAGGAGCCCGGCGAACGGAAGAAGGTTGCCGTCATCGGCGGCGGCCCCGCCGGCATGAAGGCCGCCTGTGTGGCCTCTGACCGGGGCCATCAGGTTACGCTTTTTGAGGCCTCCAACCGTCTTGGCGGTATGCTCCACTATGCAGGCTACTTCTCCTTTAAGTATCCGGTGAAGGACTACATGAACTGGCTCATCGGGCAGGTAAATAAGCGTCCCATCGACGTAAAGCTGGGCACCAAGGCCACCCCCGAGACCGTACAGGGCTATGACGCCGTACTGGTTGCCATTGGCGCCGAGCCGCTGATTCTCCCGGTACCCGGCGTGGAGCAGGCCAAGGTGGCCATCGAGACCCTGGGCCACGAGGAGGAGCTGGGGAGTTCCGTGATTCTTATCGGCGGCGGTCAGGTGGGCTGTGAAACCGCCCTCCACTACGCAAAGCTGGGCAAGAAGGTCACCGTGATGGAGATGCAGTCTGAGCTTGCCCCCGACGCTTCCACCACCGGCCGGAATGAGCTGCTCACCGAGATTGCCGCCGAGCCCAATTTTGTTCCCCTCACCGGCGCAAAGTGCGTTTCCCTTACCGCCACCTCCGTAACCTATGAGAAGGACGGCAAGCAGGAGACTATCACCGCCGACTCCGTGGTGCTCTCTGCGGGCATGAAGGCAAAAACTCAGGAGGCGGACTCCTTTATCGGCACTGCCCTGGACTTCGCCGAGATTGGCGACTGCGTTCGGGCCAGAACCGTAGAATATGCCACCAAGGAAGCCTACTATGCAGCGATGAATCTGTAATCCCCATTTCCCGGATTGGCGCGCGGCGTTCTGAACCGCGTATCTGACGGGAGCCGTCCCTTGGCGGCTCCCACAAAGGAGAAAGAATTGTTATGAGTAAAAATCAGACCCAGGGCAAAGACATATCCCTGATCAGCGCAAACTTCGGCGTAAAAGGCTGGGGTATTTTGATCCTTACTTTCCTGTGTATCTTTTTGGACTCCTCGCTAATCAATGATTCCCTCAACGTGGTCATTGATGTGTTTGCAATGCAGCATGGCTGGAACAGCGGCATGCTCTACGGCTTCTCGACCATTACGGCTTGGATTGCAGTGGCGGGCGCAGCCCTTTGGGGCGTACTCTCCAGCAAAATCTCCATTCGGTGGAGCTGGGCCGTTTCCCTTCTGATTACCGGCGTGGCGTGCCTGTTTTGGGGCCATGCCGCCACCCCCGGAGTGTACTTCATCTGTCTGGCAGTCTCCGCCGTGGGCGGCATGGGCTTCTGCTACATCTGCTCCCTCAATGTGGTGTCCAACTGGTTCCCCCGGAAGAAGGGCATGGCCATGGGCTGGGTCACCATTGGGTTCCCGCTGTCTGCTGCCGTGACCTCCCAGGTTATGGGCAATGTTGTCACCAAGGGGGGGCTGCCCCAGGTGTATACCATTTACGCAGTGGCCTCCTTTGCTCTTTGCCTGCTGGTGGCGCTGTTTGTCCGGGACTATCCGGAGCAGGCAGGGGCATATCCCGACAATAACCGAAAGTTTGACAACGAGGCAGCCAAGGCCGAGCTGGCACAGGGCCTGGAGTATATGAAGAACTCGCCCTGGACGGTGAAAAAGCTCTTTTCCACCGGAAAGGTTTGGCTGATCGCCATTTCCCTGGGCATTATGGAGCTGCTGAGTCTGGGTATCATGACCAACTTTGTTCCCCGTATGATCCAGGCCGGATTTGTGGACGCCAACGGCGGTCCCGCCCCGGTGATCTTCGCCATGCTTGGTATTGCGGGAATCCTGGCCTGCTTTGGGTCCCTGGGCTGCGGCGTTCTGGACGCCAAGCTGGGGCCGAAAAAGGCAATCCAAATTACCCTGGTGGTGGCGGTGATTGCCATTGTGCTGAACCTGATTCCCACCACAGCGACTAAATTTGCGTCCCTGCCGTTCCTGGCCATTATGCTGGGGGGAGCGGCCAACTACCTGGTTTCGCTGACCAACACCATCTGGGGACGTTATGACTTTCCCATGGCCTACAAGGTCCTCAAGCCTATGGTTGCGGCAGTGGGCGCCCTGGGCGTGTCCATTGTGGGCATTATTGGCCGCAGTGCCTCTTATGCTGCCGCCTATGGCGTGCTGGCTGTGCTGACGGTTATTGCGCTGGTGCTGGTGTCCCTGGTGGACGATCAGACCATCGGAAGAAACTGACCCCCTCCAATTCATTCCCATAGATCGGCGCAGGCCGGAATCAGGGAAAACTGGTTCCGGCCTGCGCCATTTCTGGTTGAAAAACAGGCAGGGCCTATGGTAGAATAGACGAAAAGGGGGTGAGCCGCGTTGAAAAAGCAGTGGGAGTCAGGCGGACTTCCCGGCAGGGCGAAGGTAGTTTCGGTCTGCGGGGCGGCCCTGATACTTTGGAACTGCCTGATCCTGGTGGCGGCAAGGAGACAGCTCGCCCTGGGAATTGCGGCTGCAATCCTGGGGACGGCAGCGGGCGCCGGGGTGATATACTGGGTTTACGGCAAGCTGCGGAACACGGTGATGGGTCTGGATCGGGCCTGTCGGACCCGGCTGCTGGAGAAGTACCTCAATGGAGATGTCCCGCCGGAGGGAGATCTCACCGAGGCCATGCCGGACCTGCAAAGCCGGTACTTCGCAGTGGCCGTGCTCCAGTGTATTGATTTTTCCGGCTATCTGCCTCACTGCGAGGAGGAGCATATTCCCCATACGGAGTACTTTCAGGTGGATCTGTGGATGCGGGAGGCTGTAACCCGGCGGCTCAAGGGAATCAGCCGACCCTATTTTGTCCCGGCGGTGGACGGGATGGAGATTCTGATCAACGTGACAGAGGTGGATCAGCAGAATCTGGACAGATCTTCCCGGGCCAGGGCAGAGGAAATATGCAAGGGGCTGAGCCTTGCGATAGAGGACCTGAAGACCCACGGCCTGGTCTGCGGCGCAGTGCTCAGTACGGTCTACTGCGGCAGGGAGGAAATCGTCCTGGCCCATAAGGAGGCCCAGGAGCTTACCATGTATGCGGAGCTGATGGGAGACAGCAGCCCGGTCAAGAATGCCTATGACCAGACGGAGCATCCTGTGGAGCTCAGCGACAAAATTCTGCGCATGGAGCTGGAACAGCGATTTATGCAGTCGGTGACCAATCGAAACTACGAGCAGCTGGAAAAAACCGTGGACAGCTTTGTGGACCTGGAGCTGCGGACGGTGTCCCGGTATCCGGATCTGCTAAAAAACCGGCTGATTATGCATATGGAGCAGATGCTCTCCGCCTTCTCCATCTCTGTGGTGGACTACGAGGCGGAGGAGACCGAGGTGGTTGGGCAGTTCCGGCTCCTACTGGATATGACCTCCGCCCAGCAGCTGCGGCAGCAGTGCTCGGTGCTGATTCGGACTCTGCGGACCTATGAGGAGGCACAGCAAAAGCAGCGGTCCAGCAAGGTGGGGAAGGCTCTGGAGTTCATCGACGCCCACTATGCCGATCCGGGCATCTGTGCGGACCAAATCGGCGACGCCCTGGGCGTCAGCGCCTCCTATGTGAGCCGTATGCTCAAGCAAAATACGGGGCTGGGCGTGGTGGACCACATTCATGGAGCCAGACTGCGAAAGGCCAAGGAGCTGCTTTCCGATACGGAGCTGAGTCTGGATGAGGTGGCGCAGCAGGTTGGGTTCTCCAGCCGCTTTACCCTGACCCGTTCCTTCAAGCGCTACGAGGAGATGACGCCAGGGGCTTGGCGAGAGCTGCACGGAAATCTCACATTGTAATAGAATTCCCCGTCTCAAGGTTCGAGACGGGGAATTTGTCATGAATCGCTGCCGTAGCATACCGGGCAGGGAGAATATCCGTTGGCCTCCGCCAGCTTAACGCTGTAGGCCAGAAAGTTCTTCTGGGTAAAGTTGGGGCAGCTATACCGATGATAATACTTGTCGGAGCTGCTGAGCATCACAAAGACCACATAGGTGTCAAAAAAATCAATCTCGGATTGATATGCGGAAACCTGGTCGGAAAGGGTCTGGTTGTCCTCCTGGGCCTGGGTCAGATTCTGCTGGGTCTCCTCCAGCTGGGATTGCAGCGTGTCCTTTTCCTCTGTGACCGTCTGCAAGGAGGCGTTGGCGTCATCCAGCTGGCGCTGGGCGTTGTCCGCGTCGTATTTGCTCTGATTGACGCTGGTCTCCATTTCGTTGATCTGACTTTGGAGCTGTGCGGTTTGGCTCCCCAGGGATTTGTTTTCCTCCTTGGCGGCGGCGAGATCGTCGGTCAGGGTGGAGACCTGCGCCGTCAGATCCTCGATGGTAGCCTGGGCAGAGGCGCTTTCCTTTTGGGCCTTGTTCAGCTGGACACGCATAGAGGAGGTGGAGTAAAGAATATAGGAGGCGGCACCGGCGGCAATGACCGCAATCAGACAGGCAATCAGCGCCGTGATCTTCCAGCCGTGGCCCGGGGCCTTGGGGTGATCGGACTTTGTCGGCTTTTTAGGGGGAGGGACGGAGGCAGCGGGCGCTACAGGCCTCGTTGCTCCGGACGATCCGGTGACTTCCTTTATGGGTGCAATCGGCGCCGGCGGGCGGGGTGAATCCTGCGGCGCAGGGGGTGCGACGGATTTCGGAGGGGAGGGGGGCGTGACCTTTTCCTCGGGACTCTGCTGAGGAGGAGGATACAGCCGCTGGGCAACCTTGTGGTGGGGCTTTGAGGCGGATGCTTGAAGCGTCTGGGGTGGCGGGACAACTGTGGTCCCCTCTGTGGGAGTGCCGGGGGGCGGATCAATCACAGGCACGCCGCGGCTGCTGTCCTTCATGGGAAGGGAGAAGTTGCCGCAGTTTGAGCAGAATGCGTCGTTTTCGCCCATTTTATGGCCGCAAATGGGACAATCCATCGAAACACCTCCTGTTGGTGGGATAGGGTCAGTATACTACAGATTTCGCCTGCTGTAAAGGAAATGCCGCACAATTGTGCCGGCTGGATACAGTTTAGCCCGTCCTCCAGAGGAGGACGGGCCGGTGGGTTATTCAGATGTGCCGTGCTGTGCGACATGTGCCTTAATGGCAGCGAAGCTCTCTGCGCTGATGACGTGCTCCATGCGGCAGGCATCTTCTGCGGCAATGTCGCCGGGGACGCCCAGGGAGACCAGCCAGGTGGAGAGCAGGGTGTGCCGCTCGTAAATACGCTCGGCAATCTCTCTGCCCTTGGGCAGCAGCGTGATATAGCCCTCCGGGCTGACGGAAATGCAGCCGTTTTCCCGGAGATTTTTCATGGCGACACTGACGCTGGGTTTGGAATAGCCAAGCTCATTGGCAATATCAATGGAACGAACCATGCCCTTCCGGTCGTACAGCACCAGAATGGTTTCCAAATAATCCTCCGCAGAGGCGTGAATTTTCATGCTGTCACCTGCCTTGTCATCAGAGTAAAATAGACGATAATCCAACGATTATATAGTATTATAGATTGTTTGAGGTCGAAATGCAAGCGCGGGATTCTCTATTTTCCAAAAGTCTCCCGAAAGGCCTCGGTGTAGGGATAGCGGAAAATGCCCCGCTCTGTAATAATGGCAGAAATCAGGGCGGCGTCCGTTACGTCGAAGGCGGGGTTAAAGCACTTCACACCTGCGGGAGCCTGACGCTGGGCATAGAATTTCTCCGCAATCTCCTGACCGTCCCGCTCCTCAATGACGATCTCTGCCCCAGTGGGACAGGCCATGTCAATGGTGGAGGAGGGGCCAAGCACATAGACGGGGATGCCGTAGTGGTGCGCCAAAATGGCGACGCCGCTGGTCCCGATTTTGTTGGCGGTGTCACCGTTGGCGGCGATTCGGTCACAGCCCACCAGACAAGCCTGAATCTTGCCCTGCTTCATCACAAGGGAGGCCGTGTTGTCACAGATCAGGGTGACATCCACCCCGGCATTTTGCAGTTCATAGGCGGTAAGCCGTGCCCCCTGGAGCAGCGGACGGGTCTCATCGGAGAAAACCCGAAAGTGATACCCCTGCTGCTGTCCCATCAGAATTGGCCCTAAGGCTGTCCCATAGCGAGAGGTTGCCAGGGGACCGGCGTTGCAATGGGTGAGGATTCCGTCTCCGGGAGAGAGCAGGGACAGACCGAATTCCGAGATGGCCCGGTTCATGGCAATGTCCTCCTGCTGAATGGAGACCGCCTCCTGTCGAAGTGCCTCCAGCAGCGTGTCAGGGGACTGGGCGAGATGGCGCTCCGCAGCGCCCAGCATCCGTCTAAGGGCCCAGCTGAGATTGACAGCGGTGGGGCGGGAAGCGGAGAGGTAGTGAGCCTTCTGGGTTATCGCCTGATAAAAAGCGGCGGGGTCCCCTGTGGGAATCTGCCGGGCCAGGACATAAAGCGCATATCCGGCAAAAATCCCTATGGCCGGGGCACCGCGGACCTGCAAGGAGGCGATGGCATGATAGAGCTCCTCAGGCGTGCGAAGGGTGATAAAGCGCCGTTCTCCGGGAAGCAGCGTCTGATCCAGGATTTCCACGGCGGTGTTGTCTGCTGTCAGGTGTACATTTTCGGCAAGTGGTTCCATAGTCATTCTCCCCATTTCTGCGTGTTCCTATCTAGTATACGCCAAGCGCAGGGGAAACGCAATGGAGGATGCACAAAGTTTCCCTTTTCCCCTTGACAAAGAGCAGGGAAGCTGATAGAATAACACAGTCGATTCGGAGAGATGTCCGAGCGGTTTAAGGAGCCGGTCTTGAAAACCGGTGATTCCAGCAATGGGACCGTGGGTTCGAATCCCACTCTCTCCGCCAAGCCTCTCCTCCATATGGTATGCGGAAGTACCCAAGAGGCCGAAGGGGCTCCCCTGCTAAGGGAGTAGGCGTCTAATCCACGCGCGAGGGTTCAAATCCCTCCTTCCGCGCCAAAAATACCACATTTACACAGATTCGAGTGTAAATGTGGTACTTTTTTGCTATATTTGTTTGGCTTCTCGCATCTTATAAAACCCCGTGGGATGACCAATAATCACACGGAGTTACGCAAAAATACTGCTTATTGTTAGCGCTATTGTTAGCATTACTCCGCCACAATCCCGTAGTAGTATGCCGCCAGCTTTGCCTCCGGCCCTGGTCCGTCCTTGTCAAACAAAAACGCCTTTGCCAGGTCTGCGTAAAACTCAACCTTGCTGCACCCATACTTGGTGGCCACTCCGCAATAGTCGGAGTACGCCATATTCATGGCGATATTCCACTCCTCCGGGGTGACGTGCTCCATCACCACTCCGGCGCTTTTTGCCGCCTCGGTAGTCTGGGCTATCGTCCAATGCCCGCCGGTGCTGCCGTCGTCATTTTTCATTTTTGTCCCATGCCTCTATGACCTCGCGGTCTAGCTTACCGGCTCGGCATATGTGTTGGTCATGCACTGAAGAAATGCAAAATCTGCGGCAAGTGGTTTCTGACCACCAACGCAAGGCACACCAAATACTGCGGTGGCTATGCACCGGGGGACAAGCTGCACCGCACCTGCCGGCAGATCGGTAACCTGAAAGGCAGAGAACAGCGGGAACTTGCGGACGATCATCCGCTGAAACAGATTTATGAGAAGCGACTGAATACCATACCGCTATGTGAAGCGTGGCGCTCTGACCGCTGATACATATTATCGGCAACCTCATTCTCGACAGCAATGGTATCAATGGCAATCATGCTGCCATCTAAGAATTTCAGTTCCACACAGGCGTTATCCATGTTGAACTCACAAGAAATCAATCTATCCATAAGAAACCTCCATTCTGCGGGATGTTAGATTATCCCAAAATATTTGAATGCTTCTCGGATTGCTTTCTCTTTTTCCGGTGGGCACTGTGGCTGTCTGGAATCCTCGGACTTCGGCAAATTATAGTTCTTACCAACCCCAATCCCACATTTTCGCTTAATTTGTGAGATATACAGGTTGGATACCTTTAACCCGCTATGCTCCAGCACATAGTCTTTGATCTGGGTGTAGGTTGCCCCATCCTGAAATTCGGACATATCCATATCTTCCAAGGAAAACTCAACCCGAATCTTTTTCGAGTCGACCTCACCCTTGGAAAGCAAGACAACCGTCTCGACAGATGCCCCGCATTCATCAAATTGCGTGAGCACCTTTTGCTCAATAGGAAACTTGTACGCAATC
>CAKSWT010000019.1 GCA_934512135.1 uncultured Oscillospiraceae bacterium | reverse complement strand
TTTCACTTTCTTGCTGTATTTTACCATGTTCACGATAATTTTTCGAGCTGTGGTCTGAAATTATGGGACCATTATACCATGTTAGAATGGTGATGGTTTGACAGCCGCATCACGAAGAACTAACAGGAGGTAATTGACAAATGAAGAACAAAGTAAAATATACGGCGCACTCAAGTTATCGTTGTGAGTATCACATAGTATTTGCACCGAAATACAGAAGAAAGGTAATATACAAGGAACTCAGACGAGATATTGGAGAAATATTGAGAAAACTGTGCAGTCAGATGAAGGTAGAAATCATAGAGGCAGAAGCATGCCCGGATCACATTCACATGCTGGTGAGTATTCCTCCGTACATGAGTGTAGCACAATTTGTTGGAACGCTCAAGAGCAAAAGTGCATTGATGATTTTTGACAGACATGCGAATTTGAAGTACAAGTACGGAAATCGGCATTTCTGGGCGAGAGGATATTTCTGCGATACAGTCGGAAAAAATGAGCGGATTATTCAGGAGTATATCCGGGATCAGCTCGAAAAAGATGTAATGGAGGATCAGATTTCGCTCAAGGAATTCACTGACCCGTTCACGGGTAAAAAGAGTAAGTAAGCAAAAAAGAACAGCCACTTTGAGTGGCTGCTCGTGATAGTGATGCGATGATAGATATTCAAGCCCCTTGAGGGGTCAGCACGAGGCTGGCCCTTCTAGGGCCTGGGCAAACCACTAGTTTACTAGTGGTTTTGATTTGCTTTCTGAACTTTTTTAGAATGTTTTTTTCAGGGGTATGATGGGCTGACCCAAACGGTGACCCATACGGGAGTGAAACTCCAAGTGTGGATAGACCGTGCTGCATTGCGAATGTTAAAATACGTTGCTTGTGTTTCGCTGGCGAATGAACTACAATAAAGGCCAAGAAATGCTATGGTCAAAAAGACCGAGTGGGGTGAAATTATGATAGGCGAAAATATCAAGCGTGCCCGATTGAAACAAGGCGTTAGTCAAGAAGAACTAGCTGTCAGGCTTCATGTTGTTCGGCAGACAGTATCGAAATGGGAAAATGGGCGTTCTGTGCCTGACGCAGAAATGCTGATACAGATCGCAGATTCCTTGGATGTGCCTGTAAATCAACTCCTTGGTGTGGAACCAAAGAATGAAAGTATTCAGAGTTTAGCTGACGAGCTTGACAGACTAAATGCAGAGCTTGCACAAAAGAACAAGCGAGAAGATATTTTGCGACAAGCAAATAAGAAGCGCGGTACGATAATTTTGATGTCTTTTGCTGCTATGATAGCCGCGCTAATAGTAAAAAACGAACTATTTTCCATTCTTTTGATGTCTGCTTGTATGATCGTATCACTGATAATCTTGTATAGGAACCTTGCGCTGATGACTGTCATTTCAACAGATGATTTGAGGTTACGCACTCTGCGTTTCACAACGATATTCGATCTCACTATTCTCATAATTGCGCTGGCAATTGTCTTTTTAGAACAGTCCAATGCAGTAGAATTATCATCAAGCGGTGAAAAGTGGATTGCTGCTTGTGTTGCGAGCATTGTTGTGTTATTCGGCGGTTATATCAGCCCCAAATTACCGTTTAACAGACATACGGGCTTACGATTGCCTTGGACTGTGCAGGATGAAGAAACGTGGAATATTGCTCATAGAATGATCGGATATATTTCAATTCCATGCGTTTTGTTGATTTTGGCGGCAAATCTGACAATCTCAAAGGCAGAAATGGCATCTACCGCTATCTTCCTGTTATGGGTTGCTATTCCGAGCATATCGTCGCTGATTTATTTTATAAGAAAATCACATTGCTTTTCGTGAAAACAGGCTGTTGTTCTCAAACTCGAAAAGCAACTGCCGCAGAAAGTCCACCTGCGGCAGTTGCCTTTTACATTTATCCCTCCAGCACCTCTCCCATGGTCTCCGCTGCCTTCTTCTGCGCCGCTGTAGTCACATGGGCATAAGTGTCCGGCGTGAACCCAGCCGAGAAGTGGCCCAGCATTCCCGACACGGTTTTGATGTCCACGCTGTTTTGGAGGGCCACAGGCGCGAAGGCATGTCGGAGATCATGAAATCTCAGTTCCGGTAGCCCTGCCATGAGGAATTTTCGGAACACCGTCCGGGGACATGGAGCCACCTGTAGGTGACAGGAATACATACTCGCTTCGCCCTCCGTCCTCCTTTTTCTTTTCACGCAGAATGCTTACCGCATCGGCTCCGATGGAGATGCTGCGATAGGCATTTTTGTTTTCAACGGCGCCTCCTGTACCTTGCCGTCTTATGCCTCAGGCAGGAACCTATGAAGAACAGTTCCCCGATTAAAACGGTTATGAAAAGTGCCCGGTTCTCCACAGGAACCGGGCAAAAGGCTGTATGTACAATGATTCTGATGGTAGACAGTCATACGGTGACAAAGGAACTGGCGTGGCTTGGAAGGACTATCTGGCAGAGGCCGGCCATCCATTGGCAGAGTCTATCAGAAATTTGAGCCTTTGCGTATTTCTTGGCTTTGTTTGGGACTTGGTCTATCCAAGAATCCTGCAATTCATCCAAGTTATTGTTCCTTGAACCGATTTCCTTCATCCCGATATAATGGAACCGTGATCACACAAGTCCAACGACACAAAAAGGAGGTCAAATTACATGAAAAAGAAATTCTTGTCCATGCTGCTGGCATTGTCTCTCTGCCTGGGGCTGTTTGCTGCATGTGGTGACAGCCAGAGCGCCGAGGAGATATCTGTAGCTTCTGGCGGAGAAACTGTGGAGGTATCCACGCCTGCTTCGGAAGACACTGCACCCACACCCATAGAAGCATCTGAGCGTGAGCGTGAGACTGCTGCGGTTCCTGAGGAAACAGCCATTACGCTGCCGCTGACAACGGAACCTGCTGAGGTTACGGTTTGGTATGCGGGCTCTCCAAACCAAATGCCATATCTGGAAGGCGGCACTTATACCAACACCGTTGCAAACAAAGCCGTCTCTGAGGCCACCGGTATCGACATTACGTTTACAACAGTGTCCAACGAAAGTGCAGTGGATTCCTTCAATCTGATGATGGCATCAAACGACCTGCCGGATATTATTGATTCCTTCACAAACTTCTATACATTGGGAATGGACTATGCCGTAAATGAGGAAGAAATCGTTTATGACTTGGCGCCATATCTGGAGGAGTCCGTCCCCAACTATTATCGGATTCTGGAGGAGAATCCGGATGTTAAGCGGGATGTCACTACAGATACCGGTATTATTGGCGGAATTTATACTTTGACCACCGGAAACGCTTATAACGGGCAGGGACTTTCTATTCGGTCCGATATGCTGGAAGCAGTAGGGGCAGAAATTCCCGTAACCTATGATGAATTTGAGGAAACCGTCAAGTCCATCTATGACCAGACCGGCGTCCAGGGTGCACTGATTTATAAGAATTTCTTTGGGCAGTATTTTGCCGGCGGCTTCGGCACCTACGCCAAGCTGACCACATCCCCGGATATCAACTACCCCATTTACCAGGTGGATGGGCAGGTTACATTCGCACCGCTCACAGAGGAATACCGAGAATACATTACCACCATGCAGCGCTGGTATCAGGAAAAGGTGATTTATCAGGACTATTATGTCTATAGCAATCCCGGTGAGCTGGAGGGTGTCATTACCAGCGGTGCTGCCTCTGTTGCCATGGGCTCTGGCAGTGAACTGGAAACCAGAAATGCCGATGCGGATTACGAATGGCTGCCCATGACTGACCTGGTCAAGCAGAAGGGCGATATCATCCATACCGGTACCGCGCCCTATGAGGAAGGCGACATTACCATCAGCAAGATAGAGGTCATCACCACCCAGTGCAGCGATCTGGATCTGGTCCTTTCTCTCTTTAACTACATGTTCAGCGAAAAAGGCTCCATGCTGGCAAGCTATGGTGTTGAGAACGAAACCTTTGTATATGATGATGTCGGAAAGCCCGCCCTTACGGATCTCATTATGAAGGACGAAAATATTGGCGCAAATCAGGCGGTGGAGTTGCATCTGACCACAGTTGCCTCTCTGATTGATGCCACCAGAACAGCTTCTGCCGTCACCCAATATCAGAAGGACTGCTGTGATCTGTGGACCTCCAATATGGATGATGCCTATACTTTGGATGCCTCGGTGCTGGCGCTGAAGACAGAAGAGGCGGATACCATCAACCGAGTATCCGGCGACATTGTCACCTACCTGGAGGAGTCCAATGTGAAGTTTATTACCGGTGCACTGAATACGGATTCCGACTTTGACGCCTTTATTGAGACGTTAAAGGACATGGGAATTCAGGATATGATTGACGCCTATCAGGCTGCCTACGACAGATATTTGGCACGCTGATAGAAACGGGAGTGCGGCATCGCCGCACTCCCAGTGGACCTAGCTGTTTCTGTATGCCGAGGGCGTGATTCCCTCATAACGCTTGAATACACGGCTCATGGCAATGGCGTTATAGTAACCGGTGGCTTTAGCAATCTGTGCCATGGTCAGATCTGTCTCCCGCAACAGCTGCTTCACCTTCTTGAGCCGCTGCTGATGGATAAAATCTGTGAGACGGATCCCTGTCTGGCTGTGGAAGCTGTTGGATAGGTAGGATGCGTTGATTCCGAGTTTCTCACTGACCACAGAAACGTTCAATTCAGAATCAAAGCAGTTTTCGCTGATATATTCCATGACTCGTGGCACGATGGAATCCTTCATCTGAGGCACAGCGCTCTCGCTCAGCAGATCAAACCAGCTATCGATCTTCTTTTTTAGTTCCTCAAAATAGGCAGTCTCGTTGATTTCCTCCAAGCTCTGACTGAGGGCCTCCTGCTGCTTCGGGGTCAGGGACCCGGAAAGCACATCCAGAGTCCAGGCCAGGCGGTTCGTAGTGAGCTGCTTTAAAATGGTGGAAAAGGACTGCTCTGTCCCCTCATATTCAATGAGCTTCATCAGTGCCAGCTTGGCGTTTTCAAAATCATGCACTGTGATATAGTTAACGAACAGCCGTTCCGTCTGGGAGCGAGTTACATGATTGACCTGGCTATTCCCAGCTCTGGGATTTACCACGATCAAGTCAATGTCCTCCTCCGGACTGCGCAGCAGAAGCTGATCGAATATTTCCACGGAATCCTGATATGCGACGCTGAGGCTTTCCGTACCTACGGTCAGCCCGCTAGTGGCGACGCGAATTCGAATCCCCCGGCTCCGCAGTTCTGAAATGGACTGCTTTGCCAGCGGAAGCACTGTTAATTCCATGGCGTTGGTTTGCAATGGGTCTAGGGGGTCCGCCTGTAAATTTACCACACAGATCAGCCGCCCATCGATATTCATGGGCCAGAAATAGTGTCGGGAAAAGGACGCGGAAAGGCAGCTGCAAACCTCCAGCTCCGCCCGGGCCAGTTCCTCTGTGGTCGCCGCATCCCCCTGGGGGACAGAGACGACTTCTACCCCGAGAACCACAAAAAACGGTGACTGGGTCGGGATCTGAACGCCGGAAATCCGCTGGTTTTCGCAGCCCTTCAGCAGGCGCTCAATAAACCCAAGCAGCTGCCGACTGTCCTGCCGCCAGCCAATGGGCTCCTCTTGCACCAACTGCATCTGGATAACTTGAAACAGTCTTCGAAGCAGCCCTCCGCTCAGCCCCATCAGTAGGATGGTAGCAACCAGGACCCCCGCTGTTACAATTCCTGGGGCGCGGAACGCTGCGACTGCCTCCAGGGCCAGCAGCATCAATCCCGCCACAAGGATAGAAATGATAAGCGGTTTTTGGTTTTTGATGGCTTGCCTCATGAAACGAGTCTCCTTATCCTGATGTTATCCATCATTGTAATTCTGTCCTGGGAATTTGTCAACCTTCGTCCCCACACACAAGCAAAGGAGAATTGCCACTATGATTCCACACTTTAACCTAACAGATGAGGAACGGGCATCCGCCGCATGGGATGCCTATCTGTGTCAAAATCTGATGGCCCGGTTTCTTTATTATCAGGAACTTGCCATGGAAGGTGCCGTGTTTGACGAGATCTGGTCCCAGCGGAAGGATATTTCCCTGGGAGAGAACGAAGGCTTTATGGTGGGCCGGGAAGCTGTCCGAGCCTACTGGGTCGAAAACCGGCAGGAAATGCGTCAGACAGACCTGAATCTGCTGCAGGCTGTAAATCCGCCCTTTCCCGCCGTCCCGGGCGCTGGCGCTATGGAACGATTTAACCTGATGTCTCCGCTCATTGAGGTGGCTCGAGACGGAAAAACTGCCAAGGGCATGTGGTATTGCCCCGGCGTGGATACGCAGTCAGAAGCGGACGGCCAAATGCATCTTAGTTGGCACTATGTCCGCTATGCAGCAGATTTTATTCTGGAGGGAGAGAGCTGGAAGCTCTGGCATGTATTCCGGGGCAGCGAATTCCGGTTTGAGATGGGCCATGCCTATATCCCAGGCACTGGTATAAAACCGCTGCCAGATGCTACCGTCTATCCGGCGAATCCCGCCGCCGCGGGGCTCCCGCTGGGCCGGGACCTGAAGCGGCGCTATGACCTTCCTGTCCATCTTTACAGTATTGATTATGGCTGGAGTCAATATCCTGCCGTTCCGGTACCCTATGAGCACTTCGAGGAAACTTTCAGCTATGGGCCGGAGCCCTTTATGCAGAGCAGAAAGGAGGAACTCCTGTGAGTAATGAGCTTCGCCGGGCAGCGGCTATGTTTGAATGCGAGAATGCCATGGCTCGGCATTGCTACCACCACGCCAGAGGTACGCACCGGGATGAACTGGAGGAGATTTGGCACAGCGATCCCTCAAGACATCACTGGAAAATGATGAAAAGCGTCATGGAAGCCTATGTGGAGGGACAAGAAAAGGCTGCAAAAGCAGGCTATCATCGCCGTATGCGGACGCACCCAGATGCAGCATTGCATTGCCACGACTACCGCTATTTGGAGGAAATTTCCGTCCATGTGCTTTCTACCCCAATTCTGAAGGTCTCCGCCGACGGTACCGCTGTCCGGGCCTTCTGGTTTACCCCTGGCTATGTGGCGCCTACGCTTCCAAACGACGTATACCGGTTCATTAACTGTCCCATGTGGATGTGGGAACGGTACACGGTGGACTTTGATCTGGACAGCGACGGACAGTATAAAATCTGCAACTTCAATAACTTGATGGATTGCCGGTTTCCCATTGATCAGACCGGCTGGACAGACTATGAGACCCGGCATCAGGCCCTGGAGCAAAAGCTCCATCCCGAGCATGGCCCTGGTGGCCCGCCTCCCGGAGATCCGGGCACAAACTTTATGAATGTGCCTGTGCTCCCGGTGCAGGACTTTACCAGCTTCAGCGATTTGAAATAAGGGGGCAATCAGTATGTACAGTATAGAGAAAAAATCCGCACGGTATATTGCGGTCAAGGAGATCAACAGCCTCCTTTGTGAGCATTGCCTGTATTTTGGCCGCCGGCAATTGGATCTGGAGTTGGAACGGCTTTGGTGTAAGGAAGCTGCATCCCCCAGCTTTTCGCAGAACAATGGTAGCTTTGTGGGCTACGAAGCGCTTCAACGACTTTACGCCGGCGCTGAGCAGCGCAGAAAAGCCCGTTACGACAAGCTGCTTGATTCCCTGGAGCCCGAGTTTTCCGGTCAGGAGGATGAGCTGCGGTATGGAACCAATACCCTCAGTCTACAGACGCTCTCCACCCCATGTATCGAGCTGGCAGAAGATTTTCAAAGTGCCAAGGGACTCTGGACAGTTTCCGCACAGGTAACGGCAGTAGACAACAGCGGCCCCGTTGGCCTTTGGGCTTACGGAAAGTTGGCTGCGGATTTGGTCCGGGAAAACGGAGCATGGAAGCTCTGGCACCTTTTTGTATGCACGGATTTCATCTCCCCCGCCGGAGAAACCTTTGATCCGGATAAGGGAATGTCGATCTACCCCGCCGGCCTTGGCATCGACGAGGTTCCCACCCACCCCGGTCTGCTTTATTCGAGCTATTCCGGTTGCCGGGCCCCGGTCAATATTCCCCGTGTGCCGGAACCCTATCGCGTCTTCGCAGACACGTTCTCTTACGGCCCTCTCTCCTAAGCACAGGGAATATGGTCTGATATAGCATGCATTTCTGCAGACTGGAACAAACAGCAGGAACAAAACTTAGGAACGGGAGGCTACCCACAGATTGAGTAGCCTCCCGCCCGCTTTTTGCGCTATAGCATTATGCCTCCGTTCCCTGACTTTCGCATAATTACTTGTTCGTTTCTCAAACTTTAACTGTGGCCGCAAAAGCTGTCCGTGTAGCCTTCATCACATCTTCCGGCCCGGTGCAATCTCCCGCTATATAATATTCGCGTGCAGAACCATAGTTACTCAGCGCGTCATCCTTTTGCGCATATACGCCCACGTTTACGGTGCATAATCCGTCAACGTGGGCGTACATTGTTTTAATTCAAAACGCAAATTACAGCGGCTGATAGCTTACCTTGCAGCTAGTATCCACCGGGGGATTTCCGTGAATATCCGCACCGCGGTGGGAGACGGCGGTGAAGCTGTCTCCGTCCTTATGAATGGTCCATTCAATGGGGGCGGGGCCGGCCATTGCAGTGAAGGTCAGGGTGTCAGCGGTTTCTTTGAGAACCTCCGGCACGACTTCCTGCCCCATTTCATTGACCCAAAGGGCGGTGGTTCCGTCCCATTTCAAAGTGAGGGTTGTTGCCATCGGCCTGCCCATAGGAGGAGGACCACCGGCGGGAGGACCACCGGCAGGAGGACCACCGGCGGGAGGACCACCGGCGGGAGGACTACCAGGAGGGGGGCCACCAGCGGGTTTCAGCGCTTCCTTCGTGGGATTTTCAATGATATAAATTCCTTTCATACAAACAATCTCCCTTTATTAAATCTGATTTGCGGTACGCCAGGCGGCTAAAGCTGCGTCGTGGACATTGCCCTGAGATACGCAGTCGCCAATGTAATGTACCTGACCGGCACAGCCTGCGAATGTCATGGCCTCCTGATGCATGGGCTTGGAACCAGCGCAGACCACCACAAAGTCCGCCGGAACGGTTTGCTCGCTGCCATCCTTGGCAAGATAGTGGAGGAATCCGTCCTGATAGGCCAGGTACTGCGTTACAAACGTGGTATAGGAAAATGTGGGGATGGATTTGAAGTAATCCATAATCATAATGACATAGTGAGAGTGGGGCGTCTCCGGGCAGAGCATCCCCTGGCGGGTCATCACGTTTACCTTGTGGCCCTTTTTGGCAAGATAAATGCCGAGTTCGGTGCCGGTTTCGCTGCCGCCGATGATGGCAACCTGCTCCGGCAGAGTGTCGGCGCGCTCATAGGCCTCCAGCACATGGCAGGAGTTTTCCTCGGTGAGCCCGGGAATATTCAGATTCCGGAACCGGGGGCCGATGGCGATGATAGCGTCGTCATACCGTTCCCGGGCCAGCAGCTCGGGGGTTGCACGGATGCCGAGATGCAGGGTGACGTTTTCCCGTTTCCGAAGCTGCCGCTCCAGCCAGGCGATGTAGTCTGCCATGGGCCACTTGAAATCCACCATATCCGCATGGCGCAGTTGGCCGCCCAGCTTTTCCTTCTGCTCATAAAGGGCTACCTGATGGCCTCGGTCTGCCAGCAGCATTGCCGCATACATACCGCCGGGGCCGCCGCCTACCACGGCAACCTTCTTTTTCTTGGTTACCGGCTGAATAATCCGGGCGCGGGTGGCGTCGTCGAACACCTCGGAGGGATTCACCGGGCATTTGCCACAGCGATTGCACTTGACGCAGGGGACCACATCCTCGCCCCGGCCCTCCTGAATCTTTTTGAGAAATTCCGGATCGGCATGCCAGAAGCGATGGATGGCAATCAGATCTGCGTCCCCGGCTGCCAGGGTTTTCTCCATGAGATCGGGATTGCAGAAGCCTGCGGAAACCTGAATCAGCGTGTCAATGCCCCGGGCCACCAGATCGTGCTTCAGCCGCCGGGTGATCTCCAGATTGGGCGAGGGCATTTCCCGGGTGACGGTATAGCCGATGGGATGCTGAGTATCCTTATAATCGGTGCGGATGTGTACCACATCGACGTTTTTCCCCAGCTGGGCAATGAGCCACAGGGTGTCCTCGTATTTGTGGCCGATGCCCTCTGCGGTGAGGATGATTTCCAGGGGAAAGTCCGGTCCCAGGGCCTTGCGGAGCCGGTCAAACATGGTGAGAATCAGACGGGCGCGGTTTTCCCGACTGCCGCCCCACTGGTCCGTGCGGTGGTTGCACTTGGTGGACCAGAATTCGTCGGCAATATTGTTGTGGTAGGCGCAGTGGACGCTCAGCATGTCAAAGCCAAACCGCTTGAGATTCACGGCGTTTTCCACGGTGGAATTGATGTAATCCCAGATGGCTTCCTCGGAAATCCAACCGATGTCGTGGCCCATGACCCCTTCCCGCTCAGCATAGAGCTGCTTTTCGGGATCGTTGGGGTCATAGCGCATATCGCCGCCGCCCTCGGATTCCGGGCCTGCGCCGGGTGCGCGATTGTCCATGGGCGGACCACCGGGGCCGTCCGGGCCACCGGGACCGCCATGCTCGCCGGGACGACGGGGCATGTTTCCCATGGGCATGGTAACGGCATAGGAGCCGAGATGATGAATCTTTTCCAGGCAGGCGAGAATCGCGTCAAATTCTTTTCGGTCCTTGTCGGACATTCTGGGGCCGCCGGGTCCGTCCACGCCGTTGGGATTTGCCACCGAAGCAAGCAGACCGGTTTTGAGCATAATATGGGAGATGTAGATCACGGATGCCCCGTTCAAAGCCCGGTTGGGCAGCTCCTGGCTGTAATGGGCCCCTGCCGAGGAGGTCAGACGGGTGGGCAGCAGCAGGTTTCCCACCTGAATGGGGGATAGAATATGGCTGTAGGGATGCATGGAATGTTCCTTTCTTTCACGGTCGGTTAGATGCTGTTATAGCGCTCCACTGCGGTTTTCTCCAGCTCCAGGGCACGCTCGGCCCCCAGCTGGTTGCAGGTGTCAACATACTCCTGCCAGCTTGCATCGTCCAGCGTTCTGACGCCGGTGATCCACTCCAGGAATACGGTGCCGCCATAGGTGCCGATCTCCGCCAGAATGGAGGTCTGCTCGGCGGCTTCCTCGGAGGTAAAGGCAGCGTTTTCAATGACGCAGTTTTCAGGGTCCCAGTTGCTTTTCCAAACCTCATAGAAGGCTTCCTTGGTGGGAGTCATGCCCACACTATCAAAGCTGGGGTCATAGAGATAGGCACCGAAGGTGGAGTACAGGCAAATGGCAACCTTATCGCTGAGTCCATCAGGGTTGTTGGTGACGAAATCGGTGAGCTGGCACTGACCGTCGTCGGTGAGGGTATAGGTGATATCCTCCATGCCGTAGGTACCCATGCGGCTGCCTGCGGGGGTAAAGAACCAATCCAGGAAGATCAGCGCACGCTCCACATCGCCACACTGGGTAGAAACGGCGGTGGCGCTGTTCATGGTATAGCTGCTGAAGCCGCCGTAGACGTAGGAATCCTCATCAATAACGGGATTGGGAATGGCCATCAGAATATTCTCCACATCCGGCACATTGACCATGATCTCCTGCAGGTTGTTGGCACCCCAAAGACCGGTACGGTCTGAGGTAAACATGGCGGTTTCATAGTTTCGGCCGCCGCTGGTGATGAAATCGGGATCAATCAGACCCTCAGCATACCACTGGGAGATGGTTTCAATATAATCCCGGAACCGGTCTGCGGTGGGACCATAGCAGATTTCGCCGGTTTTGTCATAGTAGAATCCGTCCGCCAGATTGGATGCCCAAGGTCCCTGACCGCCGGGCATGGAGGCATAAATGCCCCAGGCGCCGATGTATTCCACGCCGGTGGGATCCCAGATGGTCACGGCGCCGTATTTGTCGTGGAATGCAGTGAGAATTTCGTGCCAGTCGTCGATGGTTTTCGGCAGATTGTCTCGGTCATAGGGGAGCCCGCATTCCTCCAGCCAGTCCAGACGAACCACGGGACCGTTGGTCAGAGATGCGGACTTCTCCGCCCGCATCTGATAGATGGAGCCATAGTGTCCGGCATCGGTGAGCACGGCCTTTCGAAGATCGTCGTTGACGAAATAAGAGGCATAGAAGGGCATGTAGTCATAGATGTAATCGTCCAGAGACAGAATCACATTGTCCTCAATGGCAGCATCGTCGCCGCCGGAATACAGTTCAAATACGCCGTCGATGAGGTCGCAGTAGTCGCCGCCGGCAACCATCAGATTGAACTGATCGCTTTTGGCTTCCACAGAGCACTGGGTCCAGTGGATGCTGACCCCCAGGTTGTCCTGAATCCACTGGTAGCTCTCCATATCCGCATAGCTGGACACCAGATTGGCAAGGTCGTGCTCAATGGGAATCCAGTAGCTCAGCTCCAGGGGTGCCTCAAACAGCGGGAGGTCATAGCCCTCTGCGGTGTAGGATGCCAGCTCGCTGGCTTTTGCGTTGAGGTCCGGTACGCCAGCCCGGTCCGCCGCTTCCTCCGGTGCAACGGAGGAAGCCTCCCTCTGGCTGTCCTCCGACTCCGCTGTGAGCGCAGAAGACGGCACCGGTGCAGCGGAGGTGACCTTCTCTGGGACAGATGACGTATTTTGTGCTGCGGAATTACTTGTTTCGCCGCAGGCGGTCAGACATCCGGTCAGCATGGCAATTGCCAAACAGACTGCTGCAATTCTTTTTCGGTTCATAGTTCCTCCGTTCCTGCCGATATGGGCAAAAATTGGTCTTAGCAAAACTGCTAAGACCAGTGTACGGGATTTCTGCGGACGCAACAATGTCGTTTTCAAACAAACTATGACATTTTAAAACGGAGCAATCTACTCTGACTCCTCCAAGGGGGAGCGCTGCTGCTTCCGATACTGACCCGGGGTAACACCATCGGAATGCTGGAGGGCGCGATAGAGCCGCCGGGGACTGCCAAAGCCCACATGGGCGGCAATCTCCTCGTTGCTCAGACCGGTATCCCGCAAAAGCTGCTTGGCCCGGTCCAGCCGAATCTCCATCAGGTAAGCGGAGGGTGAGGTTCCAACCAGCCGTCCAAAATCCCTGGAAAGCTGCTGGGGGGAAAGGCCAAAGTGGCGGGCAATGGCGGTAACGGTGAGCCGAGGCTCCATATAGTGATCGCTGATATAGGCCAGAATGCGGTTTATCCACTGGGAGGAGCTGCTGTCTGACGGGGAAAATTCCCGCTCCAGCAGACGGATAAAGGCGGCGGTGTGGGTTAAGAGCCTGTCAATGTTCTCGGCGCCAAGAAAATCCCCCAGGTAGCGGGGCGTAACGTGGGACATACACTGATCCTTGCCGGAACGGAAGGCCAGGAACCATGCGGCATTTTCCAGCAGACAAAACAACCGGAGCTTCATCAGGGCAATATCGTTGCTCCCCGCCATACCCAGGGTGTTGAGCAATTCCTGAGCGCAGATGGCGGCACCGTCAAAGTCCAGATTCACCAATTTGAGGAACAGCCGCCGTTCCGCATCCTTATCCTGCGCGGAAAGAGGCGCTTCACTGCTGCTGGGATCCTCCTTGGATAGGAACATGGCCGGACGCTGATTGCGAAACAGACGCTGGCGAAGCTCTGTCTGGGCAATGCGATAGGCCCGGGGAATCAGACTTTCGCCGGTGACCTCCGGGGAGACCACATAGGCATAGGGCGCATCGATATGACCAAGGAGCCTTCGAATGGCATTCTGACCCTCCTGCGACTTCACCAGCACCACCAATTCGCCCCCATAATAGACGGAAATGCCGGATAGACCCAGTTGTGCCATGGCCTGATCCGCCTCCTGCTCCAGAAGAATTTGCCGCGGCTCGGAACCGTCCGGCTCATACCGCAAAAAAACACAAAACCGCTGCCCATCTTGGTTGGGGGTAGAGGGGGTATCCTGGGAAATCAGCTGGATCAGCCGCAGCTTTTGACGCTCGGGGTGGATATTGGGGCCGAACAGCATGGTGCTTCCTCCCTTGTTAGAATGCATCCATTATACCCATGCTCTTGCGAATTCGCAAGGTGCGAAATCAAAGTATTTCAGCCGTTTACGGGCAGAACTGGCCTGTAACACTATAAAATGAAGGGGAATGGTTATGAAACGACGATGTGTAGCAGTGTTGACCCTGTGTTTGCTGACTGCCTGTGGCACTCCGGACGCATCAGAAGCAGCTACAGCGGCAGTAGAAGCGCCGACTACCGCACCGGAGGAAACACCTGCGACGATGGAAAGCCCAGAGGAGCCTTCTGTTCAGGCAGCTGGAATTATCACCACCCATCTCATGGCGCGGCCCGATAGCCGGGATGCTCTGCGTGATGCTTGCTTCCCTCTTGACAGAAGGTCAAATTCCGACGATACTAGAACCAGTGCAATTTTGTGCGAAAGGAGGCAGCGCAAATGGATGATCGGCAGCGCTTTATTCATGATACGGTACGGGACGCCCTGCTTCAGCGGCTGCTGAAGGGCCGGGCAAGAGAGGTAGAGGCCCTGCCGGAGCTGCTCCGAGAGTTTGGTATCTGCTTCCGGTCAGAGCAGTTTGCGGTGCTGGGACTGCGGGTCTGCGGCCCGGGGCCACAGGGGGACGGATGGATACCGCCGCCGGAGCCGGATATCCACGGGATTGCCCGGGATTTTCTGACAGACGCCCCAGGCTGGGACGCCTGGGAGCTGTTCCAGGATGACGTATTTTTTGCGGTACTGTGCAGAAACCGGGCGGATGGCGCTGAGCCCTTGGAGCTGGGGCGGCAGCTGGTGGAGCGGCTCTGTCCTGTCCATGCTGTGGCAGTGAGTGTCAGCCGGGAAAAGCACGGCATGGGAGGCTTGAACGACGGCTACTATGAGGTGCTGGAGGTGCTGGGTATCATTGATATGCAGCGGATCGAGAACCGGGCGCTGTCCTATGATCAGCTGGATGCAGCCACCTATCAGCGCATGGATACCACCTTTGAGCGGGACCGACGGCTCATAAACCGGGTTTTGGAGGGAGATCGGGACGGAGTCCTGGAGGCACTGGCACTGCGATCTGCTTCCGGCGCCTTGGACAGCAGAAATACATTGATGCTTGAGAAGCGACGGCTGCTGGGCTTGGTGAACCAGATGACGGCGGAGATCACCTCGGGAGGCGACACGGATTTTCTCTCGGAGCTGGATGCTTTTCGTAAGATCATGGACGCACCGGCAGCGGAGCAGCTTTCTGCCACCTTCCGGTCAGTGGCGCTGGGCTTATGCGACTACTTTTCCCGTGCCCAGGAGGATTTGGGGGCAAGCCGAGCGCTGCGGATTGCGGACTATGTGGACCGGCATTATGCAGACCCGGATCTCAGCATTGATGCGCTGTCTGCCATGTTCAAGATCAGTCCTTCCTATCTCTCCCGGATTTTCAAGCGGGAGAAGGGAACCGGGGTGCTACCCTATCTCCAGCATAAGCGCATTGCCCAAGCCATGGTACTGCTGGGAACAACAAATTTAAAAATCCGGGAGGTGGCGCTGCAGGTGGGCTATCTCAGCGATCAGACTTTTGCACGGACCTTTAAAAGCGTCACCGGCAGCACGCCCTCGGCATACCGGGAAAAGCGGGATTGAGGTTCAGATTTTGACGGAGTCTGGTCAGATTCTGCCGGTTTACAGAAAGAACTGCGGTCCGATATACTGGACATATCTTAGATATGTTAGGAGGAAGTTCTTGTGAAATGTAAAAAGATCCTTGCAATGCTTTTGAGCGGAGCCTTGGCGGCGTCGCTATGTGCCTGCGGCAATAACGGCGCAAGCACTGTCCAGCCCGACCAGAGCGTTCCGGAAGCACCCGCTGAGACTGCTGCGGCACCGGTTCAGGAGACCGAAACCTCTGCTACCGAAGCTGTCGAAGCCTCCGCAGTGGAGACGGAAGCGCCCCGCGCCGTAATCTCCTATCCCCTCTCCGGGGACGATCTGACCATCACCATGTCCTTTGATATGCCCGGCGGCGTCGGGACCAGATTCACAGATTTTAATGAGCATACCGTATTTCAGGCGGTGGAGGAACGCACCGGCGTCCATGTGGAGTTTGTAGCCTCCGGCGGCATGGGAGACGCAGAGGCGCTGACCCTGTGGGCGGCGGCCGGAACGCTCCCAGATTTGATCCCCAATGCGGCAGCCAACTATCCCGGCGGCGGTGAGGTGGCCGTGGCCGACGACATTCTGATGGATGTGTCGGAATACCTGGAATACGCCCCGGACTATGACTACTACCGTACCCGCACGGCCCAGGATGAGCAGGACTCCCTCACGGACAGCGGCTACGTGGTGGAGCTGACCTCCTTTTTCAGCGAGGATCTGGGCCCCTCCACCGGCCCTATGATCCGCCAGGACTGGCTGGATGCCCTGAATTTGGACACCCCTGTGACCTATGACGACTGGCATGAGGTGCTGACCGCATTCAAGGACGCCTACGACCCGGCATATACCTTCCTGCTGCCCAACACCATCTCTGCGCAGAACAACTACTTTGCATCTGGCTTCGGGGTGCTCAGCTATACCGCCAACGCCCGGGGCCGCGTCACCGATCCCTTCTATCAGGTAGACGGGGAAGTGAAATTTTCCCTGCTGGAGGAGGGGTTCCGAGACTATGTCACCCTGCTGAACCAGTGGTATTCCGAGGGCCTCATCAGCCGGGATTTTGTGAGCTGTGAAGCGGATACCAACGGCCCGGATCTGGCGGGCTATGTCACCTCCGGACAGACCGGCATCTGGTTTGGCGATGTGAGCCAGATGCAGTCCTACGACGACAATGCCAACGATGATGGCTTCCACTGTGTAGCCATTACCGACCCGGTGCAGAAGGCCGGCGATAAGACTCATTTCGACGCTGACCGCACAGGCCTTACCAGCTATTCCGTGGCGGCCACCTGTGAGAATCCGGAGGTGGTTATGGAGTGGGTGAACTACTGGTTCACCGATGAGGGCGTGCTGCTTGCAAATTACGGTATCGAGGGTCAGAGCTACACCCTGGACGAAAACGGCAAGCCCCAGTATACGGAGCTGATGACCGCAAATCCCAACGGCGACACCTTTAAGACCTGCCAGCTGCTCTACACCATGGTAATGGTGCCCACGGTGGTGGATACCAGCGCCTCCTTCAGCCTCTACAGCGATGCACAGCTGGAGGCCCAGAAGATTTGGTCCAGCAACATTGACGACGCCTATGTGCTGCCGGAGATCACCATGACCGAGGACGAGAACAACGAGCTCAGCTCCATCTACTCGGATCTGTCCACCATGATCTCCGAGAAGCTGATTCGGTTCATCATCGGCGACGAGCCCATGGAGGACTGGGACGCCTTTGTGGAGGATATGAAGGCCATGGACGCCCAGCGCTGCGTGGAGATCTACCAGGATGCCCTGGATCGCTATCTGGCACGCTGAACCCATCCTATTACTTAGGAGTGAACCCCATGAAAAACCGATACAGCGCCATGCTGTCCCCTCTGCAGGTGGGCGGCGTGCTGATGAAAAACCGTCTGCTTTCTTCGGCGGCGACCCCGCATTTTATCCAGGGCACCGAGAGCTTCCCCACGGAGAAGTGGATCACCCTGATGGCAAACCGGGCCAGAAACGGTGCGGCCGTGATTCACATCAACCACTTGGAGCATCCCCATCCGATGAAGCCGGACCTGAAGCTGGTGGACATGACCCCGGCCCATTTCTCCACCCTGGATATCGGCGACCCGTCTACCCACAACTATCTCTGTCAAATGATCGATGCCATCCGGCTCTATGGCTCCGTGGCCATGACCAGTCCCATGGGGCTCCAACTGCGGCCCCACATGGACGAGCCCTTTGAACCAAAGCCCGGTGAGGGCGGACCGGGCTCCAAGCCGGTGTGTGACGACCTCACCAAAAAGGATATGCAGATGCACATTGACTCCGTGGTGGAGGAGGCACAGCTCCTTCGGAAGCTGGGCTTTGAGATGTTCTCTCTCCACAACGCCTACCGGAACGGACCGGTAAGCCAGCTGCTGTCTCCCTTGTGCAACCATCGTACCGACGAATACGGCGGCGACGTAAAGGGCCGGGCGCGGCTGCTGCTGGAGATTTTCGATGCACTGAAGCAGACCCTGGGCCGGGATTTCCCGCTGGAATGCCTGGTCAGCGGCGAGGAGGCCGGAGGCATCACCATCCAGGATACCATCGAGCTGTCCCGGTTGGCAGAGGGGAAGATCGACCTCCTGACCATCCGCCAGGGGGAGCAGGATCCCCAGCATCCCATTGGCTTTACCTCCACCCGGCAGAATCCATGCCCCAATCTGGCTGCTGCTGCCGCTGTGAAGGCAGATGTGATGGCCCGGGGCGGAAAGCTCCTGGTGGGCGTGTCGGCGGGGCTCCAGGATCCGGCACTCTGCGACAAAATCATCCAGGAAAATCAGGCGGATATGCTCTGCATGGCCCGGGCCTTTATCTGCGACAGCCAGTACGGCGAGAAGCTCTATGCAGGCCGGGGCGAGGATGTGCGGCCCTGCATCCGCTGCAACAAGTGCCATGTGCCCAACGACACGGATAAATTCCGCTCCTACTGTTCCGTGAACCCGGAAATCGGTTTGGAGGATAAGCTGGAGCGGCTGTTCCCCCGGCAGACTACCCCCAAGAAGCTGGTGGTGATTGGCGGCGGTCCTGCAGGCATGGTGTCGGCGGTGACGGCAGCCAAGCTGGGCCACCGGGTGACCCTAATGGAAAAGAACTCCCGACTGGGCGGCCAGCTGCTCCATGCGGACTATGCGGACTTCAAGTGGCCCCTGGAGGACTACAAGAACTATCTGATCCGCCAGCTCTATCAAAATGGTGTGGAGGTGCGGCTGAGTTTTGAGGCATCCCCTGCGCAGGTGGCGGCCATGGATGCCGATGCAGTGTTTGTGGCCATTGGCCCGAAATTCAAGCGCCCGGACCTTCCGGGGGCAGATGGGGTCAATGTAAAGGTGCCCATGGAAGTCTTTGGCCATGCCCAAGAGCTGCCGGAGAAGATCGTTATCATGGGCGGAAGCGAGACCGCTGTGGAGACCGGCATGTATCTCTGTCGCCAGGGCAAGCAGGTAAAGCTCCTGTCCCGGCAGCGGATGCTGGCCGCCGACGCACCACACGCCCACTATATCTCCATGCTGGAGGGCGCTTATCGGCATCAGCAAGGCTTCTCCTATGAGACCGGAGTGAAGTCCTATGTGGAGATCACCGAGTCCGGTGTGACCTATGTCGGCGCGGAGGGGGAGACTAAGACCGCAGAAGCACCGTTGGTGATCTGCGCTACGGGCACGGAGCCCTGGCATCAGGCGGCCATGGCCTTTTACGGTACGGCGCCGCTGGTGCGGTTCCTGGGGGACTGCAATCGGGCAGGGGATGTCCATAAGGCAGTTGTGTCCGGCTGGAGCGCGGCAAAGATGTTGTAAATTGCATGCAGAATAATTAGATTGCATATGGAACCGCTGATAGCAGTGCAGCTATAGTGTTGCGATAACACAAAAAAGTCTTGAAACTGCAATGGTTTCAAGACTTTTTCTTTTTGATAATATATTTATTATTTAGCCCCTAGGGAACTATGTGGGAACTATAGAGAAAAACCAGAATTAGACACCGAATAATTGAATAATAGAACATAGGCCAGGACATGAAACTTCACATGTCCTGGCCTTTTTTGCGTTCTATAGGGAATTCAGATTCGGGATGATCCTGAAATGGCAGAAACATTACAGAGTGTTTCTGAAAGAGGTGTCCTCCAGCCGATCTTAGCGCGTCCTCGACAGCAAGGCGGCTATGAAATTATATCCGGCCATCGGCGCTTGAGGGCGTGTGAGTTGGCAGGATTGAAAGAGATACCGGCAATAATCCGGGATATGGATGATGAGGAGGCGATTATAGTTATGGTGGATTCTAACGTCCAGCGAGAATATACGCTACCGAGTGAAAAAGCGTTTGCGTATAAAATGCGATTGGATGCAATACGCCGCAAACAAGGTACTCGTTCGGATTTAACTTCTGCAACCGGGTTGCAGAAGTTAGATGGTAAATCTTCACGCGAGTTATTGGCAGATCAATCTAATGAAAGTCACGAACAGATTCGACGGTATATTCGACTCACATACCTAGTTAGCAGTATATATTGGGTTTATTCTCAGCTCGGACATGAATAAAAAGGCGCTGTCTCCCGGCTATCAAAGCCGGCTTAAGACAGCGCCTCTCATCTTTTGAATGTTTCCTCGGGCTTCAGGGCTCTGTGGCGTAACCTGCGGCCTTCCCGCTTGCAGAATCAGACCTTTGCAATGTTCTTGCTCGCGCAGTGGACGCCGCCGCCCCGGATATTCAGAGCAGTGCTGACAAAGGGGATAACCTCCCGGTCGGGGAACGCCTCACGAAGCACGGCCAGGCACCGCTCGTCCCGCTCCCGAATGCTCTCCGGGCGTCCCTCCTCCCAGTAGTTCTGGGCAATTACAATGTTGTTGAGAATCAGGAAGTTGCAGTAGCTCAGTGCCGGCTGCATAACCATATCCCCATGGGGCATGGGTGTTCCGTCTCCCAGCACCTCGTCGTTTTCGCCGTAGCGGCAGCACCATGTGTCGTTGATCCAGTCGCCGGGCTTGGAATACACATAGAAGGGCTCGGGTACCGGCATTCTCAGAATCTTCAGGGGGTTGCCTTCTGCATCCGTTGCCTTGCTGAGAATCTCATAGGCAGCCTCAAAGCGCTCACGGTTGATTCGGTGGGAGTTGAGCCCCTTGGCCTCCTGCTCGGTTACCTCGGCCAGAATGACCGTATTGGAGTCAACAAAGCGACAGAACTCATCGGTGTGTCCGTTGGCGGAGGAGGAGCGGTAAACCGGCTCTCCATTCACATAGTCCAGCACGCCGGACAGTGTCAGCTCATCGTCAAAGGCGCCCTTATCCAGCCAGATGATCTTCTTCAGATTGAACAGCCGCTTCATCTCCGCGTCAACCTCTTCCAGTGTCATATCGGGGTTGCGCTTGGTCCACTCGGTATCCCGCAGAGCGATCATAACGCCCTTGCCGTTGAACTCCTTATCGCCGCCCTCGGTGATAATCATGGAGTTGTTAAAGTCGCGGCAGCCCATTTCCAGCGCGAAATGGGGGGCAAAGCGAGCGCACAGGGAGGAGGTCAGGCTGTCCGGGGTGCTCTGGCCGTACATATTAAACCGGGGGTTGGCCAGCAGCATGTTGCCGTGGTCATCCACCATAATGTCGGGACCATAATCTCGAACCCAGTTGCTTCCATCTGGATAGGTCGTGAACACGATCTTGCTCTCATCGACCCCCTCCTCGGCCAGTGCAGCGGTGCAGCTGTCCATGTGGGTGGCGTTGGGAACGTTGACATAGACGACGACATCCTTCGCCTTTTCCACAACGATTCGAATCATCTGCGCGAACGCCTTGTGCAGGGAGTAGCCCTTGATGCACTCTGCCATAGCGGGCCAGCCGAACACAACTGCCTGCTGGGGTTCAAACTCACCAGGGAATCTGAAATTCTTGTAATCCATGTCATTTTCTCCTTATGTTATGTTGAATTGTTATTGGGTGACCGCCTTGATTACGGCCTTAATGGTATGCATTCGGTTCTCGGCTTCACGGAAAATGTACCGGGCATTTTCCTCAAAGATCTCGTCCGTCACCTCCATGCCGCCCTTGAGGAACTCCCGCAGTTCGGGATCCTCAATTACGGACAGAAGCCGCTGGCCGGAGGAGTGATCCATGTTATGGGTGGAAGGCAGCATGTGGATCACAATGGCGTTGGGATTTTCCGTGCGTTCCATCAGTTCACGGTTGACCTGATAGGGACGGAACCGGACGATGCCAGGCAGCCAGGTTTCCACCGGATCGGTGAAGAAGCCCCAGTTTTCCGTTGTCACCACGTCCACACCCTTGATGGCGTTGACATCCGTCGTTTCAAGGAAGGTGCACTCCGGGTGGTATTTGGCATACAGGTCTTCCACAATCTTGCGTTTCACCGGATCCATCGTTGTATTCCAGTTGGGCGAGACAACACCCTTGGGCGAGAACTTATAGAAGGTCTCCTGCTCGGCAGGCGACAGTCCCGCAACTGCATCATCGAGCTCCATATCGGAAGTGATGTAGACAAAGTTCATGCCCATAATGGCGCAGAGGACACCATAAGAGAAGCTGTTCACCGCGCCGCCCCGGCCGATAAAGCAAAGGGTCTTGCCCAGATACCCTTCCCGGCCCCAGACCTCGTCCAGCGTCATAAGGTCTGCCAGCATCTGTGTGGGATGCTGATGGTCGGTATAGCCATTGATAATGGGAATATCGCTGTATGCAGCCATCTGCTTCAGGGTGCTGTGCTTTGCGCCCCGGTAGCCGATGCAGTCATACATCCCGCTGAATACCCGCATGGAATCCTTAACCGTCTCCGTGGCGCCGAAGTGGGAGTTGGACAGGAATGTGGTTCCCATGCCCAGATCACAGCCGGAGGTCTCAAAGGCGCAGCGCGTGCGGGTGGAATTCATCTCAAAGAGCAGCAGCAGGTCGCGGCCTTCCAACACCTTCTGGCTCTTATGGGCCTTTCTCTCCGCCTTCAGCTCCTCGGCAAGATCAATCAGATAACGAATCTGCTCCGGGGTAAAGTCCTCAAGGGCCAGGAAATGCTTGCCCTTAAAGGACTGCTCCAATTCAGTTTTTGTCATGTAACTTCACCTCATCATAAGATTTCGTCAAACGTCAAACGTTGTGACAAGCTTAAATACTTTTTCTGGCGCACCAAGCAGATAATGCACGATGTTATCGCTGGATATTATCTGCAAATCCTCCAGTGCGCTGGTGGAATAGAAGGCAGAGTGGGGAGTTATGATTACATTGTCTCTATCAACCAGAGGATTTTTTGCAAGGGCATCCGGGTGCTCATCACGCAGGACGTCCAGTCCAGCGCCCCGAAGGAGCCCTGCATCCAGTGCCGCAAGGAGGTCCTCCTCCACAACGGCTGCGCCCCGTCCGGCATTGATCAGATAGGGCCGCTTCTTCATTCGGCGGAATGCCGCCATATTGAAGAAATCCCGGTTTTCCTCCGTCTGCATCATATGGTTACAGATTACGTCGGCCTGCTCAAAGATCTCTCCGGGATCGTCTGTCAGGTGCACATAGAAGCGCTCGGCATAGATATGATTGACATACTTGTCATAGGCAATTACCCTCATACCCAGCGCCCGGGCCCGCATGGCAACCGAGGTGCCGATCTTTCCCAAGCCAAAGATGCCCAGCGTCATGTCCTTGATCCGCTGATTGGGAGCTACCACCTGATAGTCCCAAAAATGTCTGCGGTCAATTGCGTTGGAATAGGCCTTGAGATTCTTCACCAGAGACAGCATCATGGCAATGGTGTGTTCTGCCACATCAATGGTGCAGTATTCTCCCACGGGACACACTGCAATCCTTCTCCGGTTGGCTGCCTCCAGATCTACCACATTGTATCCCGTGGCGTTGATAGAGATGATCTTCAGCTTTGGCATCCTTGCCATTGCAGCATCATCGATGGGAATAAAGCCGGCCAAAAGGGCATCTGCATCTGCCATGAGATTCAGGAATTCTTCTCTCCGGGCATCGGCATACTCATAGACGACGATCTCGGTATCCTCTCCCAGCCCCTTGAGAAGGCGAGCCTTCTCAAGGTCATGGGTGGGCATAAGCAGTTCAGGATAGTCTGCAATTACAATTTTCATCCCATCACCCCATCATTGTCAAAACGATTACAAAGGCCAGTGAAACCCCTGCAAACACAGCCAGACTCTTCCATGCTGCCTTCAGCCAGTCGAGATACTGGATATGCGCAACCTCGCTACAGGTCATTACCGCAATGGATGTGGGGGTAAACATCTTTGCAAGGCCCAGCGCCATGTTGTAGATGATAATCATGACATAGGGCGGAACGTTGGCAAAGGTGCCCAGAGGAACCATAATGGAGATGGTTGCACCGGCCAGACCGGTGGAGGAGGGAAGCAGGCAGGCAAACGCCAGGTAGACGAAGAAGATCACGATTACAAAGGGAATGGTGGGCAGGGAGCCCATGGTCACCTCTGTGGTGTGGAGGATGGTGGCGGTGATATGTCCGGAGGTCATAATCACCTGAATGCCCCGAGCCATCGGTACGATCAGGGCGGTGCTCACCAGATCCGCGGCACCGGCGCAGATGATTTTGATGATTCTGTTGATGTCAAATCCGGCAATCAGGCCGGCAACGATGCTGACAACCAACATCAGGGCGGACAGTTCGGTGAAATACCAGTCGCCCATGGGCGTCACGCTGCTGCCGATCACGGTGCTGATGACAGGCGTGGTGTTGATCCAGTTTGCAATGCTGTTGAATACCGTAAAGTTTTCATTGATGGAGGTCCAGGGGAACAGACCCAGAATCATAATCACAAAGGTCATAATGAACACGACCAGCAGCGCATTCTGGCGCCCCTTGCTCATTCCGGAATTCTTGTCCTCCTGCTGCTCATCGGACTGCATAAATTCAGCCAGATCCTCACTGCGGCGATAGTTCTGGACGGACTTTTCGGGATTCTTCCGAACCTTGTTGCCATAGACACAGATGGCGCCGGCAACAACGGCAGTCATCAGAACAAACAAAACCAGACGGGCAACGATGCCGTCACCAAAGGAGATTCCCGCGATGTCAGAGGCAATGCCCGTGGAGAACGGGTTAATTGCAGAGGCAAGGCAGCCCACCTGGGTGCCGAACACGGAAATCATCATGACCGTGACGGTGTCCATGCCAAGCCTCAGGAACACCGGCAGGAACAGTGAAACATAGATGGCACATTCCTCATAGGCACCCTGAGAGGTTCCCAGGAAGGACAGCACAAAGGTCAGGATAAAAATCAGGACATAGGATCGGGTGGAAAACTTTCTCGCAATCCCGCCCAGGGCGTTGCTGATTACGCCGGCCTCATCCATCATCCGCAGGAAGGAGCCGAACAACAGAATGTACAGGGAGATGGAAATGGCGCCGCTGACGCCCTTTCCGCCAACCATGCCGACAATGGGGGCGCTGATGACGTCCCAGATGCCCTGCGCCGTGGAAGGCAGGGGGCTATAGGTACCGGCAATGGCATAGCCGGCCTCATCCAGCTCGTATTCACCGCCCGGAATAAACCAGGTCAGAATGGCCATGATCGCAATGACGAAGGAGATGACAACAAAGGAATTTAAGCCCTTTCTTTGCTTTTTTTCTTTCCCTTTCATGAGATACCAGTTCCTTTCTTTTCAAGTTCTACAAGATTCCTATTGCATCATCCGCCAGGGCCCTTGGCGGAGCAGATACCAAACCGCTACGAGATGCCAAACAGATTGGTCAGAAGCACAATGACAGGGAGTGCAATGACGGTTCGTTCCAGGAAAATGACCGGAAGCTCCCAGACCTTCACCTCCAGCTTGGAGGTCAGAATGAGCACCCCCACCTCTGTCATATAGATGATTTGTACCAGTGACAGCACGCAGATAATGAATCTGGTCTTGACGCTGGCAATACCGGCAGCAAGCACCGCAGGAAGAAACATATCGATAAAGCCGATGATGGTTGCCGAGGCGGCAGCCGAGGCCTCTGGCACCTGAAGCAGACTGAGATACCATTTCATAGGCATGGAAATATAATCGAATACGGGGGTATAGTTGGCAAGGATTGTAGCCAGTGTGCCAAAGGCCATCAGAATCGGCGCCGAGCAGAGGATGATGCTGAAGAATGTATTCAGTCCCCGCTTCAGGATGGTACCGACGCTTGGCCCGGTTTCCGCCTTTTGGATGGCGCTGTGGAACGCCCATTGCAGCTTGGTACATCCCTCCGGGATATCCTCACTGACCTGACAGCCCACCGGCGCATAATATGCATTGCTCTGTTTGGACAGAGGCGGAACCCGGCACATAATAATTGCCACCACCACACCGGTAATGGAAAGCGTGGCGTACATTTTGAGAAACAGGTTGTCCACGCCAATCATGGCGGAAACCACCAGGCAGAAGGGCAGACTCACCGCGGAAAAGCAGCTGGCAATAAACAGTGCCTCTCGCTTGGTATAGTATCCCCGTTCATACTGGTCCAGCGTCAGAACGAGGCCAACGTTATTGCTGCCGATCCAGCTGGCCAGAAGATCCACCGCAGACCGCCCCGGCAGCCGGAACAGTGCCTTGGTCACGCCGCTGATCAGCGTCCCTACAAAATCCATTACGCCGTAATCCGTCAGCAGCGGGATCAGGAACGCGGCGGACAGAAACCATGCCATGATGGTACATGCCAGCCCGATCATGGTTCCGCCAGTGCTGGGGGAAATTATCCATTCAGGTCCCACCTGAAATACCACCAGCACCGTACACACTGCGCCGAACACTCGAAAGATCAGATAAACAGGACTGCACAGGAAAAACTTCGACAACCACGGTCTGTCCAGGATGCATTTTGGCTTGAGTAGGTTGGTCACCAGCGCACCAACTGCCGAAATCAGGACAAAAATCAGAACCAGATACTCCGCAATGGGGGCAATCAGATTTGTGACGCCATTGCAGATGATTCCCAAGGGGATGGTAAGACTGCCGTTTTGATAAATCGGATACAGGAAAAAGAACACACCTAAGAGCGACGGCAGAATAAATTTCAAAACTTGCTTCGGGGTATATTCCTCTTTCATTTGGGCGCACTCCTTTACGCGAAGGCAAATTTAGTGCCCGTTTCTCCGTTGAGCGCGTCCATTGCCTTATCCAACGATGTAATGATTGCTCTTCTGTTTGGGTTTGCGCGAACGAACTTCATGGCGGCCTGTACCTTGGGGAGCATGCTGCCAGGGGCAAACTGCCCTTCCTCTATATATTTGACAGCATCCGAAAGATTCAGCCGGCTCAGCCACTGCTGGTTGGGCTTTCCGTAGTTGATGGCCACCTTTTCCACCTCAGTGAGGATCAGCAGCACATCGGCATCAACCGCTTCGGCCAGAAGCTCTGCTGCATAGTCTTTGTCGATCACTGCCGCCACCCCCTGATAGGTTCCGTTGGGATGCTCCACCACCGGGATGCCACCGCCGCCGCAGGTAATGACGATATTATTTTTCCACATGTCCCTGATGGCGTCGATTTCGATGATGCTTCGGGGCACCGGGGATGCCACAACTCTGCGGTAGCCCCGCCCGGCATCCTCCTTCATGGTGTAGCCCTTCTCCGCCGCGATCTGCTCCGCCTCTTCCTTGGTGTAGAAGCCTCCGATGGGCTTTGTGGGATTTTGAAACGCCGGATCCTTCTCGTCCACCACCATCTGGGTCACAAGGGTGGCCACGGAGACCTTTCGATTGTGCCGCTTCAGCTCCTGACGCAGGCACTGCTGCAGGTGATAGCCAATATATCCCTGGCTCATTGCGCCGCACACATCAAAGGGCATGGCAGGAACAGCCTGCTGTGCCAGCTCGCTTGCCAGAATAATCCGTCCGACCTGAGGGCCATTTCCGTGCACAATTGCCATCTCATACCCACTGCAGCTGATCTCCGCTATGTATACACAGGTCTTTTTCACAACCTCCAGCTGTGCCTCGGCGGTTGCATCACTGTTTTTGGACTGCAATGCATTTCCGCCCAAGGCAATGACGATTTTCTTTCGATGCTCCATGCTGAACTTCTCCTCCATGCGTTCTTTTTTCCTTTGTCACCCTCATTATAAGCCTTGACACCCTGGCTCACTATTGTATAATGGTACAAAATATATTTTAATTATTGTACCTTTATACATCCTCACTTTCAGGCATTACCGCGCAAATCGGCAAGATCGTCTAACGAGAGTTTTTCGTCAGAAAAAGGTGTAAAACCGTAGGAATACTCTGTGTATTTCAAAGACTTACGAATGCATTTCCGGCGGGGAGATCCGTTGGAATCCGATGGCGTATTTGTATGGTGTTGCTCCAATTGACAGATTATCATTTTGCTGTATGAAACTATAAATATATGGAGGTTGAACATGTCTGAGCCAATCACAGCCAAAGCCGATCAATTTCAGTACAACGCTTTTATCACCGTAAGAGCTCTGCTCACTGACGGTCCCTTTGCGGATTGTGACACCTTTATGCCCCCGGCAGCGCTGGACAACCGCATCACATCCCCCACCGTCATGGATGTGCCCGACATCGGCCCATGGCTGCATAAAGGACAGGCCGTTCTGATTGCCAGAGTCATCACGACCTGCCTCACTCCGGAGTTCATTCAGCTTCTGGCACAGAAGCAAATTGCATGTCTCATTACCCAGGAAAAATTCAAGCGATATATTACCCAGGAGCGTCGGGAAATGCTCTCTGCCAGCTGCATTCCCGTTATATTCGTGAGCAACACCACGTCATGGAGCGATGTGATCGTGGAGCTTCAGCGCAAGATCATGCAATCCCAGAATCGTTATATCGTGGAGAACACACGGTTTCAAAGCGACGTCATCAATTATCTGGCAGATCCAACCGCCTCCAACAATCTCTGTGCGGTGATTTATAAGGTCATCAAGCTGTCCATTGCCTTTGCCGGAAGCGACCTGCGGATTACGGATTCCGCCGGAAACCCCTCTGACTGGGACTCCCTTCCCGAGCTGACCCGAGGGGATCTGATCAATTATGCCCCCATTGGAGAAAACTTCGGCGGCGTTACCATGAGCGCATACCACTACCTGAAGCCCGACGATGAGAGTGGTCGGCGGTATCTGATTATCCCCTCCATGCAGCTGCGGCTTTCCCCCTCGTTCTACCTGATTCTCCGGGAGCCGGTACACAGCGCCATACTCACCCCCCAGCTGATTAGCCGTTTGGAAATCATCCTCTCCATTTATGCCCTCCGCAACAGCATGCATTTACAGCAAAAAAAATCGAATCTGTATTTCAAAACCGTGGTATTGCAAGATCTGCTGAGTCTCCGTGAGGAGGACTCCGAGCGCCGGAATTCCATCTCCTACAGTCTGGGCTTCCCGCTACAGGATCGGTATTCCGTTGTATACATCTACAATCATCAGTATCCCACACTGTTTAACAGCCCGGATACCCTTGCAGGCTTTACGGATTATCTGGCTCACATCGGACTCACCTCCATGGATCAGCGGCTTTTTATGCACAGCAACGGCTGGGTTCTCCTGCTTGACCGGGCCATCACACAAACTCCCTCAGAATATGCCCTTCAGCTTCATACCGCCCTGATCAGATATTTCAACAACCAGCACTTCACCATCGGTATCGGCCACGAGAATCCCTACTGGGCCTTGAAGCAATCCCTCCGGCAGGGGATGTTCGCCGTGGGTTATATGCACAGCACCGGAACCACCGGCGTTCTGCAATACAGCAAAATCGGCATTGTCAAGCTATTTACCAATCAGGACGGGTTTATCAATCAGGTCTATATCGACGAGCTGTTTCATTCGCTGATGCTTCCGCTTTTGCAGCATGATCGCCGCCACGGCTCCCAGCTGTACGCCACACTGGAAACCTTCCTCTCCAACAACATGAGCTACAAGGTGACCAGCTGCATTCTGGATATCCACGTCAATACCCTGCGAAGCCGCCTTGCCAAAATCGAGGAGCTCCTCTCCACCGACCTGAGCAATCTGGATAACGTACTGTCCCTTCGTATGGCAACGCTGCTAAACCGCTTTGGTTATTTTTCCGATCAGCTGAAGCAGCTTGATTCACACAGGGCTCTGTAGCCCTGCTCCGATCTTTGGATCAAAGAACGATTTATTTTCCGGGGAATGGGTCAGCGTTTGGGTCACCCCACCACACCCCTGAAAAACCATCCTCAAAAAGTTCGGAAAACAAGGAAAAGCCGCTGATTTCGTAAGAAATCAGCGGCGATTTGTGCTGTCGCAACACAATAGATATCAGATAACTTTAAATCCTCCACTTATCGTCATATTCCTGCAATCAATGGCGAAAGCGGGACCAGAATTTAATCAGATCATCCTTGCAGCAGCGCAGGCGGTCAGTACACCGTGGCGAATCCCGTGAGAAGTGGTGTCCGGATTCGGCTTGGAGATCTCGCCTGGATGCCGCTGAACCGGATCGCCGGAGAACATATTGGCATCTCCCACAACAAAGAACTTGGGAGTAAGACCTGCAAACGCCATGCATTCGTCAATCAGCGGACGACGGCCTGCGGAAAATACAACATTATCACAGGGAATCTCATGGATCTCTGTCGTCTCAGGCACTGGTGGTTCCGTTGGGGCGGGCATACCGGGCGGAGCAAAATCGGGGGCACCGCCGGAGGTGATTTCCACGGTGACCGTCTGCTGGGTAATGTTCAGCGTCTGTCCGCGGGTAATCATGGTTAAATTCGGTTCTGCTTCTAGTGATTCATTAAACTGAAAATGGCTGTGGCTGGTATTGTCATAGGCAACCTCGCGATTTCGGGTGACCAGCGTTATCTTGTGACCGGTGTGACACAGATATAGTGCCGTATCCACGGCAATCATAGCGCCGCCAATCACCACAACGCGTTCGCCCAGCTCCTTTTCATGTCCAAATACAGAGAAGGGTTTCCAAACGTGTGGCAAGGTGCTGCCGGGAACGGGACCTGTTTTCGGCTCAGAACCACAGGCGGCGATGACAGCATCATAGTTCCCGGCACGAATCAGCCGGGGCGTTGCTTCTGTCCCGATAAGCAGTTGAACGCCGTAATTCTGGCAGGCGCGAATGAGACTGTTTTTATAGTCCATCATGCACCACTTGTCAGGCATGAAATCCGCATGGTGCGTCTGACCGCCAAGGTAGGATTCTTTTTCGTAAAGGGTGACGCTGTGACCAAGGGCTGCACATTCCGCTGCTGCCTTCAGTCCGGCAGGACCGCCGCCAATAACCGCTACCTTTTTGGGTGCGGACGGTGCAGGGGTATCCTGATTGAGCAGGCTGGGCTGAATACCAATGGCAGGGTTAACTGCGCAGATGCCACTGTGGCATTTGTCGCACCGGAGGCAGGCAATCACATCCTCCCCGCGGCCCTCATCAATTTTTCTGCCATAGTCGGGATCACAGATAAAGGCCCGACCCATGGCAATCAGGTCGGCCCGTCCCTCTGCCAAAAAGCGCTCGATCAGATCAGGGTCCTGGAAGCCGCCCACGGGAGCAATCAACGCGTGGAGCTGTTCTTTTTTCAGTAGCTCCGCGAAATGAAGATTGGTGGGGTAATCCTTCTTGCAGTTGTAGGAGCTGGCATGGGTCATGTCGCCGCTCCATGCGCGTATCTGAATGATATCCACCAGCCCGGTTTCGTCAAAAAGCTTGCAGTAACGGACAAAATCCTCCTGGGTATAACCGCCGGGGATGTTTTCACAGCCGGACAACTGCAATTCGATGGGGAAATCCTTGCCGCAGGCCCTTTTGACGGAGGCAAGCAGCTCTATCAGGAGCCGGGCGCGGTTCTCCAGCGATCCGCCGTACTCATCGGTACGCTGGTTGAAAATCGGGGACAGGGATTTTGCCAGAAGCGAAGCGTTATAGCTGGCGTAGACGTTGATCATATCAAAGCCCAGGTCCTTGAGCCGGACGGCACACAGGGTGAACTGGTCGATGAATTCCCGAATTTGCTCCTTTGTGATTTCCGGGGGCAGTTTTCCCTCCATATCAAAGGGAGATTCCGGACCGGGGGAAAACTCGGTGGGGACGATGGACCGATCATGCAGCTCAGAAATGGAAACGTCGTTGGGGACGTTGCACATGGTCGATGCGTTGGCGGCAGCGCCGTATTGATGGATTCGCTCGATCATCCGGCGAAAGTTTGCCTGAATGTTGCGGTCCTCCATGTCCCAGGGACTGGTGAAAAAAGTACGGCCCTTGAAGATTCCGAACATGCCCGGGGAACAGGTGACAATAGAGGCGCCGTTCCTGGCAAGATTGGCTGCAAAGGAGATGGTTTGCTCGGTCATGTACCCAGCGGGATCTTGACATTGCAGTCCCTCCGGGATGGATTTGGAGTTGATCAGTCGGTTCTTCAGGATCAAATTGCCCACCCGAACCGGGGTTAATATATGTGCGTAGCGGTGATTCATTGTGCGTTCACTCCTTAACGGTTGATATGGTGATCGTAACATAAATAGTTTGAATGCTCAATGGGGCACACCCTCAAAGGGAACAATTTAACGCAAAACCATTCAAAATGACATTTTCGCTGTTGGGATCTTCATTGATAAGCGTCCCAATGGTGCTGTCACCGCTGAGAATCCAGCGGCTGCTACGGCTGAGGATGACCGTGGAGTCCGGCGCGTTAACGGAACCGGTCAATAGGCTTCCGTTGCGCAGATGAAGCGTCAGTGCGTGGTCACGGTCGCTTTCTATGGTGCCGGTCAGCTGCTGCTGCTCCAGCTCCAATTGAATTAGCCCCTGACCCGGTTCCGGCTGCTCCATTCCCGGCGGAGAAAAGCCGCGATACAGCTTTAGTATCTGACCGGAGGGCACCGCAATGGCAGCGTGCTTTAGAACAATCCGGGCGTCCAGCTCCACCTGGAACAGCGGCCCTTCTGCGGCGGTAAGGCTGCCCCCCTCCATGGTGAATTTCCCCTGAGATTCCCCCAGTTCGGAGGCAAATTTTACACCTTGGTTTTGCCCGCTGAACACATGGCTGTCCCGCAGGAAAATGGAATTGCTGCCTACAATAATCATCCCCTCGGTTTCCGGGGCAACGCAAACGCAGTGCTCGGCTTCAACTCGTCCGGTGGAGTATAGCGCGGCACAGTGATTGCCCAACGCCTTTACAACACAGTTTTTCAGACGAATGGTTCCGCCGCCGACATCCGTTGCCACGGGAGAGCTGATGGAGCCGCGGGAGATTATTTCGCAGTGCTCGGCATCCACCTGACCGCCGAAGGAGACATAAATACACCGATTGGAGGCTTCGCCATAGGCGTCCAGCAGTACGTTGTTCAGCGTGATATGACTGTCGGCTCCATGGGCAAACACATTGTTTCCGCCAATGGCATGGGAAATAATCTGGGAATCTGAAATGGAAATTCGTCCGCCCTCTGCCAGTACGGCAGCGTTTAGCCCGGTGAAGTTGCCTTCAATGTGGTTTCTGGTGTCTCCGCGCTTTTCAATTTGCACGCGCTCCAAAACCACATTGCCGCCGGAGATGGATTTAACAACATTTTCGTTTCGGTTTTCTGTGGAGAGGGTGCAGCCTGTGATAGAGGTTGCGTCGGAATAAACGTGTGCTGCGGTGCCGGAGCATTTTGCGGTTGGACTGTGAATCTGCCGTGTAATCTCCTGGCGCATGGGAACAAGCTGTGCCTGTGTGATAATGCCTGCCTTCTGCGCCCTGTCGTAAGGTGTCACCAGGTGCATAATATCATCCATAGGAAGACCGATCAGCGGCTCGATGGCATCCGCTGCCTTCTGGTTCAGTATTCCCTGCCTCACAAAAACAGGAAGCGCATTTCGATAGAGCTCCTGTTGCTGCTCCAGAGCGGCTGCATCCAATGTCTGCATCAGAATGCGCCCCTGATTCGGATCGGAAATTCGTCCTGTGTTTTCCATAAAATCGCCTCGTTTCTCCGAAAATGTACGGAAGGCTCCTCAGACATTGGCCCGAGGAGCCTTGATTGGATAGAATTACTTGGTTAGATAGCGGTCATAGGCGGTCTGATAGGCAGCAATGGCATCGGCAATGCCGGAATCCTCAATATACGTTACATATTCGTTCCAGGACGCATCATTGAGTTCCGATGCGCAGGTCATCCACTGCATGGTAACGGTAGAAACGTAGGTTTCAATATCGCCCATGATGTTGGAAACCGCGGTGCTTTCCTGCTCACTGAGCGATACCCCGGCAGGAATGGTGCTGTAGATGGCGGCATCCTTGTCAAAGTCGCCCCAGGTGTTGTAGGAATCCCGGATAAAATCGGAGGAAACAGGAAGCTCAATTTTTGCAATCTCATAGGTGGGACCTTCCCGCATGGTGTACTGCATCCGTCCAACCACCATGTTTTCATCACGATCCAGCATGGCTGGAGTCAGCTGGAGACTGCCATCAGGCAGAACATCATAGCTCACGCCCTCGTCAAAGCCGTAGTTGCAAACCTGAATGCCGTAGTCGCTGTAGGTAAAGTTAAACCAATCCAGTACAACGTCCAGCTTCTCGGTGTTTGCGCTGACACAGCACCAGGTGCCGGTGGTAATTCTGGAATTCCAGTCCTCATAGTTCACCAGCTTGGGCTGCTTGACAGCATAGTCGCTGAGATGTACCGCGGGAGCGGCTGCCATTTCCATGCCCTTGGTGGTGGTCATCATATTGGCTGCACCCAGTACGCACTCATAGGTGGCAATCAGACCGCCGTCAATGTCAGCCATGCTGGTTTCGCTGACGCTATAGAAGTCAGGGTCAACGATTCCTTCTGCGTAGACCTGTCGGAAGTACTCCAGATAAGCCCGATACATGTTGCTGGTCACATCATAAAAGACAGAACCGGATTCCAGGTCAATCAGGAAGTTGGAGGAAGCGGTGGTGCCGTATGCCTCCGCAATGTTGGGGTACAAATCGCCCAGGTTACTTGCACGAGTGGGCTGCTGTACCACATCCGCAGATTTCATGGCGCGCCAGAGATCCAGCCAGCCGGTTTCCGTGGTGGGAATCTCCTCCACACCAGCCTGCTTCATCATATCTGTCCGCACCCAGGCGCCCTGATTGGGGCCGTAAGGCTCATCCATAATTGCGGCAAAGCAGTAGAGGGTACCATCGTCCAGCGCCAGATCCCGGTAAACACCAGGATTCTCCTGCAAAATACTCCAATAGTTCGGACACTTTTCCTGAATCGCGTCGGTGAGATCCATATAAACGCCGTCTACAATGGCTTTGGCGTAGCCGCCGTTATAGGGGCAGCTGGAGGAGGTGCCCGTGGTCAAGCCGCGCTCATAGATCACGTCGGTATAGTCGCCGGTTGCCATCATAAGATTGTATTTCTCCATGGCTGTTTCTTCGGGGGCGTTGACAAATTCAATGGTGATGCCGGTTGCGTCCGCCAGCTGATTCCAGAACAGAAAGCTGTCGTTGGGCTCGTCCATGCCTTGAAGAACGGTCCAGTAGGTGAAGGATTCGCCGTCATAGAGGGGAAGCTCACAATCAACGCGCTGGACAACAGCTTCTTCCGGCTCAGCTTCAGACAGTTCGGCAGAAGCCATGTCCTGTGCAGAAGTCACATCCTTGACGGTCGGAGCGTCCGGCATGTCTTTGGTGGAAGTGACTTCTACCGAAGAAGCCGCGGTGGAAGCAGGAGTAGACGATGCTGGGGCAGCTCCACAGGCGCTGAAAAGTCCCAGTGCCAGGACCATAGCAAGGAGCCGTATGCGGTTTTTCATTTCATAACCTCCATTCTTATTGGGGAAAATGGGTACATTAAACCTCCAGGGCAACGGAATACGCGGACCGAATGACCTTTTGGACATTCCCGGTTTGCAAACAGTCGCCAATCATATGGAATTCGTAGTTGGGATCAAACAGGGAAAGGGCCAGCTCCGTCTGTGGCTTCATACCGGCAGCCAGGATAACGTGGTCACTGCAGACGGTATGCTGGGTGCCGTCGGCGCATTGATAACAGGTTTCTGCCCCCATGGAAATACAGCGCGCATCTGTGATGAGCTGAATCTGGTCACCCAAGGCTGTGATATTCCGGAGAAGTCTGCTCTGGTAGGAGGGGGATGCATCAGACAGTACCGTTGGCTGCATTTCGATTACGGTGACGATTTTCCCCTGCTGTGCAAGGAACAGTGCGGATTCGCAGCCCACTTGTCCGCCACCGATAATTGTAATTCGCCGACCAGGCAGGGGTGTATCACAGAAAATTTTCGGTGCAGGAATCGCATTTTCGATACCAGGAATCGAAAGGGTGACAGGGACAGCCCCCAATGCAGCGATTACAACCTGATAGCCCTCAGCGCTGAGCTGCCGAGCCTCGGGGCGGATTCCATAACGGATTGTAATTGGGTGACGCTGCACCTGTGCAATCAGCCAGCGTTTAAAGGCGGCAAGGGAGGACTTAAACGAAGCAAAATCAGCGAAATTCAGCTGACCGCCCAGATGATCGGAGCCTTCAAACAGTGTTACGGTATGTCCACGATCAGAAAGGGTAAGCGCTGCCATCATGCCTGCGGGACCGCCGCCGACAACGGCTACACGCTTTGGAACAGAAACCGGTTGTTCCGGCAGAAAATTTTGCTCAATGCCCAATCGTGGATTCACTGAACAGACCAGCGTGGTCCCCTCGATGCAGGCGGAATCGTGACACCGCATACAGGCAATACACGGAACCACATCGTTGGCGTTTCCGTCCTGTGCCTTTTTTCCCAAGTAGGGGTCCGCCAGCCAGCCCCTTGCCATACTGACAGCATCGGCTTTTCCCGCAGCCAGAAGCGCTTCGATTTCATCGGGATCCTGATAGCCGCCAATGGTGACAATTGGAATTTCCGCGCCGCTTTTTTTGATGGCATCAGCCATCCACAGATTGGGATGATGCGGCTCAAAGCTCATGGGGTGTGCCTGCCATTCCGTGGGAGCATGTACCTGCATTAGATCCACATGACCCGTAATCGCCTTTGCCATCCGGCAGGCATCCTCAATGGCAAAGCCATCTTCCTGGGGCAGGGTACCGGACATCCGCAGCTCGATGAGGAAATTTCGTCCGGCTGCTTCGTGTACCGCATCGCAGCAGCGATTCAGAAAGCGAACCCGGTTTTCGATGCAGCCACCGTATTCATCCGTGCGCCGATTGAGCCGCAGAGATAAGAAGCTGCCCAGCAACCCCATATTGTAGGCGACATGGAACATGATCATGTCAAAACCCAGCTTTTTCAGGGTAACAACCTGCAATTTCAGGTTATCTATTGCCTCGTCCATAGCTTCCAATGTGATTTCCTTGGAAATCTGATTGCCAGGACCGGGGATGGAGTTGCCCGCCGAGGCTTGAAAGCTGCCATCCCTGGGTGCAACGGTGATCTCCATGGATGCCTTGGCACCATAGAAATGAATGGCGTCTGCCAATTGACTGAGATAGTGCTGTGTATCCTTTGCATACAGGTCATAGCAGATAAAGCCCGGCGTTGGAGGCATGGAGTAAGGACGGGTGCCGCTGCAGGTGACAACCGCTGCGCCGCCCCGCGCCTTTTCCGCGTAATGCTGAATGATTGCCTTTGTCGGATGCTGTTCGCTTCCTTGCAGGCAATGCAGTCCCATGGGAGCGGAAAAGAGGCGGTTTCGCAGCACAACATTACCCACCCGCCAGGGAGAGAGCATATGTGGGTAGTTCATAGCGGGTTAAAACCGAACATTCAGGGCGAAAACCTGACCGTTTATACCGGGAGACTGAACCACGTTGACCATCATGTTCAGGAATTCATCGGGAGATTCCTGCGCCATAACAGGAGCAAACTGAACAGCGTGCTCTCCGTGCTCCGGGGCAGAGCCAGGCATGGGAGGATCCTGCGGGTAGTTCAGCGGACCGGAGATGATGGTGTTGAAGCGCACATTCATCGGCGCATAGGTTTTCGCCAGGGAACGGGTGAAGGCTTCGTACAGGGAAATCTCAAAGGAAAAATCCGGGGTTTCACCGGGAAACGGCATCAGGCATACGGTGGTAATAAACTGACCGCCCCCCTGCTTTGCCATGTGCTCTGCGGCGGTCTTGGCGCAGTTCAGCAGGGCCAGGAAGTGCATATCCAGCTCCTCCCGATACTGGGCAAAGGTCATCTTGGGCAGCCGGGAGCCGCCGCAAACGCCGTCGTTATTGATGTATGCAATCATCTTTCCGCCCAGCTCCCGATCTGCATCGGTGACGATTTTCTGAGCGTTCTCGTAGACATTCGGATCGCCGTCATCATAGGCGCAGCTGACACCTAAGGCTTTGCATTCTTCTTTTAAAATATCGCCGCGGAAATTGTGAATGGCCTCAGCAGTGTGGGCGAATACATCATAGCCCGCCTCCGCCATCTTGAGGCTGATATATCTTCCTGCGCCGCTGACGCCGCCACGAACAACGACATAACCTTTTTCATTTGCCATAGAAAAGTTCCTCCTTTAGATTCTAATTAGATTCGGATTGCCAATGTATACGCATCACGGATGGCAGTTCGCATGGTGCCGATGCTTCTGCAATCACCGATGGCGTAGAACTCCGGTGCGCATCCGTAGAAGGCTTCTGCGGCACTGCTGTTTGGCTCCATACCGCCGGCGGCAACAATGTCGTCACAGAGAATTTCGTGGATGGCGCCGTCGGAATCTCGATATGTGACCTTGCCGGGGGCAATGTCGGTGGTAACGGCGTTGTGAATCTCGGTCACGCCGAAGTCTCTTACCCAGAGATTATAATAGGCACGCTGATGAATGGGGTTGAGGTCATAGGCAACAATGTTCTGACGACCAATTTGTGTTACCTCATGCCCATTGTCCGCAAGGAACAGCGCGGCTTCGGTGGGCGCAGAGGTGCTGCCAATCACAACCACCCGCTTACCGATTTCCTCTAGATGATCATAGACATTGATAGGGTTGTATTTGGCGTGCTGGACTCCGGCAATCTTAGGCGCCTTGGGATGCGCGCCAGTAGCTGCAATGACCACATCAAATTCTTCGGCGGCAATGGTCTCGGGGGTTGCCGTCGTATTCAGGCGAAGCGCAATGCCCTGCTTTTCCACCTGATGCCGAAGATAATCCAGATACCGCTCCATCTTCCACTTGAATCTGGACTGATTGGAATGGCTGACCTGCCCGCCCAGCTTATCTGCCTTTTCAAAGATGACGGGAGTGTGACCACGTTCCTTGAGCCACAGGGCACAGGTTACGCCGCCTGGACCGCCGCCGATTATCGCGATCTTCTTCTGCTTTTCCACCGGACGAACCAGACGGGCTGCACGGTGTTCGATTCCCAGCTTGGGGTTAATGGTGCAGTGGCTCATCCAGTCCTTGACAGGGGAGGTCCCGCGGCAAACGCCGCACTCAATGCAGGGAACCAGATCGTCGGTTTCTCCTGTTTCCAGAATTTTTCCTAATTCATCATTGCACAGGAACATGCGAGCGGACATGATGATGTCGCAGGAGCCGGATGTAATGGCATCGTCCATCTTTTGAAGATCCATATAGGGGGTCGCACATGCCATTTTGATCTTGACGCCCATGTCCTTCATCTTTTTCGCATAGGGAATGGTCTCGGACTCCTTGGGTTCCAGAGGGAAGTTGCAGTCCGCCTCACGAATCAAAGCAATGTCCACATATGGTTCGATGGCCTTGAGGAACTGCGCGCTCTCCTCATCAGTTAGTCCCATCATGGGACCTCTGGGCATGCCGTTGGTGCCGGGCATGTTGCCCACCAGAATAAAGTCGCTGCCCAGTCTGCGGCGAACCTCCTTGACGACCTTGACGGCAAAGCGCATCCGGTTTTCAAAGGAGCCGCCGTATTCGTCGGTGCGGAAGTTGCAGTAGGATTCCAGAAACTGACCAATGTAGAAGTGGTCTCCCATATCAATCAGGCCGGCATCATAGCCCAGGTTCTTGTACTTGAGCGCCTTCTGACACATGATGTCGATGTATTCGTCCATCTTTTCCTCGGTAAAGTAGACGTTCTTCGGGGCGGGATTCCAATCGGGATTTGGCAGGGCGCGGCCTTCGGGACCCGCATCCATCCAGGGGCCGAAGTCCTCCTTGAGCTTCAGCGCCTCGGGAGATTCGGAACCGGGGTGGGGAAAGTCGATCTTCTGGTTGGGATCGTTGACACAGTAGGGTAGTCCGCGGTCAGGAGACAGCTCCACACCAATGAAGCTGCTCTGCATATGGACAAATTCCGTCAGCTGACAGAAATAGTTCTGGCACGCCTTATCTTCCATATCCCACATGGAAAAATGGGGGGTATCATGACCGGGCATCTTGCGCTGGTCAGGGTTGGTGGTGTCTTGGGTCAGAACAAGCGCACAGCCGTTCTTGGCGATTTTCTCATAGAAGGAAACGGTGGGCTCAGCGGGATAAAGCTCCGGTCCCTGGAGAAAGTGTACCTGGGCAATGGGATACATAAATCGGGATTTGAGCATTTTTCCGCGAATGACAAGGGGGGATTTCAGTCCGGAAAGTAAAGCGGGCATAGAATTCATCCTTTCTGTAGTGGTGATTGCGCTTATTTTAGCATGAAAAAAGGCGGTTTCTCATTCAAGAACCCCATGGAGGTATCCATTTTGGTTATAGTGGGATCAAATTCGCGTAGCGGCAGCGTAGGCCATTCGCATACACTTTTGCACATTTCCGGGTGTTTTGCAGTCGCCGACCAGGAAGAAATCATTGGCAGAACCATAGAAGCTTAGGGCAAACTCCGTATCTGCGGTACGCCCACCGGAGATGACCACGGTATCCGCGGGTAGCTCACAGAGCGTCCCTTCCCGGTCCCGATAGATCACGCCGGTATCTGTGACGCTTTCGATTTGAACGTTGGTGAGGAAATGGAAATTCTTCTCCCGGAGCCAACGTTCCTCAAACATTTCACGGTAGTGGGTGCAGGTTGCATCCGGGGCAACCCGATCCTGCCGGGTCAACAGCGTAACCTGATGACCGCATTCTGCCAGATACAAACCGGTTTCTGCGCCGATTTCCCCGCCGCCGACTACCACAATGTTTTTCCCTAACTCCTCCTCATGGCCATACACATGAATGGGCATCATGACCTTTTTACTGTCTGCGCCGGGAATGTTCAGGTTTTGGGGTTCCGCGCCGATGGCAACGATCACTGCGTCATAGCCCTCGGCGGCAATGGTGGCAGGGGTTGCCTTGGTGCCAAGTTTCAGGGTGATATTGGCCTTTAATACCTGGCGAATCATGTAATCCTTGAAGTTCCGGAGGGGCCATTTGAATTCCGGGTAGTCTGCGTGGGTGAGCTGACCACCCAAATGGCTGCTTTTCTCATAGAGGGTGACACGATGCCCACGGCGACTGGCCTCTAATGTAGCTTCCATCCCGGCGATTCCACCGCCAACAACGGCGACCTTCTTTACGCAGGTGACAGGCGAAACCATTTTGTCCAGGCGGTCCGAAATGCCCATGGTGGGATTGCCGGAGCAGACAAAAATCCAGGGACCTTTTTCATAGGGAACATGGCACTTAGCACAGCGCTGGCAGGGGACAATATCCTCAGGACGATCCTCGTAGATCTTTTTCCCATAGTTGGAGTCACAGATGAACTGCCGCCCAATGGCTACCATGTCCAGCATGCCTTCGGCGATGAAGCACTCGTTGTAGCGAGGGTCTCCGTAACCGCCGGCAGCTGCCACAACCAATTTTGCACCGCTTTCCTTGACCTTTTTTGCCACATGGAGGGTCACAGGCTCACTTTCACAGGAGTTGAAGCCGGTGGGGTGGACCGGGTTGATATTGCCGCCCCGTATCTGGAGAATATCCACAATCCCCTCGGCTGCCTTTGCAAATGCCACGGTGTCCTCAGCGGTAATGCCGCCCGGTTCTTCTTCTCCTGCAATCCACAGGTCAATGAGAAAGTCCTTTCCGCAGGCTGCCTTAATGGCTCGGCACATATCCAGCGCCAGCTTTCCGCGCCCAACCGCATCGCCGCCGTATTCGTCGGTGCGGTCATTGGTCAGCGGAGAGAAAAATTTCGATAGACCGATGTGCATGAATTCCCGGTAGCTCATTTGCAGAGAGATCATGTCAAAGCCAAGCTGCTTGAAATAAAGGGCTTTCTTCACGGCAAGATCAATCATATCCTGCATCATTTCCTGGGTAATTTCTGAGACTTTCTCCACCGGGCTAAACCACATGGGAAACGGCTTATCCATAGAAGGTTTCGGCTGGAAATTGGGCATCTCCAAGGGCATCAGATAGATGGACGCCAGGGAGTCGTAGAAGTGGATACAGTCCACCAGCTTACATACATAGGTTTCGTTAGACGGATCGGAATAGTCGAACATGGGAAAATGGCTGGCAGTGCCCCCTGCTTTTCGCTGATCGGTATCGTCCCATGCTCCAAAGGCAACAATGGCAGCGCCGTTTTTGGCAATATTGGATACGTGGTGGATGATGGCTTCGGAGGGATATGGCTCCGAGCCCTGCAGGTAATGGGGCAGAGCCTGGGGGGCAATCATTCTGGATTTTAGAATATGAGTTCCGATCTGAATCGGAGACAGCAGGTGCTGAAATTGTCTGCTCATAAGTAGCTCCTTTCTGTGCAAGGCTGGATCGAACGCAAATCAATGATAGGTGATTTCCGACGAACGCAGCGTCCTTGTGGGTTGCTTTTAGTATATCGGACGGGGAAAAATACTGTCAAGAATGGCACAATAATCATAAAAAAGCGCCAAAACATTTGATTATTCCGGAGCTTTCCGAACATTTCAAATGTTTTGGCGTAAAAATTATTCCTAAAAAAACACGGCATAACGAAAGCGTATGGCCATATTGGAAATTGGTATCAGGAAAAGCTACATATAGGGATCGGTTGCGTGAGCGGAATACTCTTTGCCGGGATCCCGCTCTGCCCGCATAACCATATCCGTAAAGTAGCCTCTTGCTTCGTTGGAGTTTGCGCTTGCCCAAGCCAGCACCAGACTGGGGTCGCGGAATTGAACCAGCGGAATTTTTACGATGCCTTCCAAGGGAAGAATGCTCCGCCGGTCGGCAATGGTGACGCTAAGTCCTGCCTTGACCCACTGGAGACAGGCGTGATAGGAAGGTGTCTCCTTGAGCTTAGGAAGCACCTCGCAGTGCTGGAACCACTCGCTCACAGAGCGAATGGACATATCATCCTCAGTTTCCGTTACAATACTCAGCGTATCATACTGTAAATCCCGCGCAGTAAGCCGTTTTCTGCTGTCCCGGGGATAGCCCTTTCTGGCGATGAGATAGTCCTCGGTCTTTTCGATCACCCGATATTCAATGTCGTTGCGCTGCTCCACGTCGAATTTCCGGGTAAAAATCAAGTCCAACCTTCCGTCATAGAGCCGGGACACCAGCTCTTCATAGCCAAAGGAGAACAGTGCCACTTCGATGTTCGGGTGGTCCTGCTGCATTTCACGGAGGGGCGCAGATAAAAGATCCTCCACGGCGATTCCGTCCAGAATTCCCACCCGAAGCATGGAGGTGAGATTGGTTGCTGCGGCTTTGGCTTTGATGACAGCGCCTTTGTATTTGAGAAAAATGGTGTTCAGTTCTTCCTCCATTATTCGCCCCGAGGGCGTCAATTGGAGGCTGCGGTTATTGCGGTCAAAGAGCTTGACGCCCAGTTCATCCTCCATCATGATGATCTGACGGCTCAGTGCAGGCTGAGAAACGTACAAAAGGTTTGCGGCCTTGGTAAAGCTCAGGCACTTAGCCACTGTCAGAAAATAATTGATCTGAACGAAGTTCATAACCAGTCCTCCGTTTTCCTTTTCCTCTATCATAATACGAGAGGGCGGATTTTTGCAAGCCAAAATTTATCCTTTCGCTTTAGAGCAACGGCGAAACCAGAAGGCATACGAGTTTTTTCTAGCATTTTCCTGGTATTATAACAAAAATGCATGGAGATATGCAACTTCTGTCTTGGTGACTTTCGGCGATTTCGTTGACTTTGAAATCATCCTTCGCTACAATGCGGATGTATTCGAGTACGGGAAAACGAGAATTTTGAAAATTCTACAGGAGGTTATGTGAATGAAAAAGAGACTTCTCGCCATGTTGCTTGCAGCGATGATGCTGGTTTCCCTGCTTTCTGGCTGCGGCGGAACATCCAGCGAAGCAGCTTCGACTGAAAAAAGCACAGCAGCTTCCACAGAAAGTCAGGCATCCAAGCCGGATGCCGCGCCGACCAATAACGCAGCTGCTCCCAGTGCGGCAGCATCAGCAGCTGAATCTACAGCGGAGACTGAAGCATTGGCACCCGGTAGCTATCCGGTGACACTTCCCATCTCTGACGACAGGATCGAGCTGGACTGGTATACCGGCGACATCGGCTACCTCTGGTCCATGATGGATGACATCAGCGAAAATATCACCCTGCAGGAGCTGGAAAAGCGCACAAATGTCCATATCAACTGGACCTTTGCAGACTTTGACGGCAGCCAGTGCGCCCTGATGATTGCATCCGGCGACTGGTGTGATGTCATTGATAACGCAAACCAGCAGTATCCCGGCGGCATTCAGGCGGGTGTCAACGACGGCGTATTCCTGCACCTGACCGACGCGATCAACGACTATATGCCCAATTATAGGGCATATCTGGACGAGGACGAGGTGCTGCTCCGGAACTGCACGGATCTGGACGGCAACATCAACTTTATCTCCAAGATTTATCAGGACAATGCACCTGTTATGTGGGGGCCCATGATTCGTGCCGACTGGGCAGAAGCACTGGGCTACAACGTCAGTGATATCACTACCTATGATGATTGGCACAACGTGATGATGGACATGAAGCAGGAGTATAACATGAACAATGGCGTACTTCGTCTGCTCAGCTCCGGCGTGAACATTTACGGCGGCATGACCTACGGCTACGGCGTAAACGGTCAACTTTGGGTCGGCGACAATGAATACCCCCTCTATGCCCAGGAGGGAACCGTAAAGATGGCAACGGTGGAGGACGGTTTCCGGGATTACCTCAAGATGATGCATCAGTGGTATGAGGACGGCCTGATCACTACCGACTTCCTGAGTATCAGCGACCGCAATATGTTTGACGCCGGTGAGGCGACTGGTGACTACGGCATTTTCTACGGAAATGTCAACCATATTCCCAACCTCTATGGTCAGGCTGAGGACGAAAATTTTGCGATTGCACCGTTGACCGAGCCTACCATCAACAAGGGCGACCAGGTGATGTTCTCCGGCAGCACCTATAGCCGTTTTTCTGACAACAGCCTGGCGATTCTGGCGGACACCGAGTATCTGGAAGAGATCTGCCGGTTTACTGACTATCTATTCTCCGATGAGGGGGCCACTCTGATGAACTATGGCATTGAGGGCACCAGCTACGACGTGGTAGACGGCGAAATCGTTTTGAATAAGGATTGGTTTGACCACTGTCCTACCATGCCCCGTGCCGGCAACTATAACGACGTTCGCACCGGTATGCTAGGCGCAGGTATCTACACCTGCCTGCTGGATTACTTCGGCTTCTATGACAATTACTATACGGAAGTCCAGAAGGAAACCCAGACCGTTTGGGTCAGTAATACCCCTGCAACGCTGGCGGATTCCTGGGAGATGCCCACCTATGTAACCAACTATATCTCTGTGGACGACAATAGCACCGCTAACACCCATTTGACCGACATCGGTACCTATATCAGTGAGATGATTCCTGCATTTATCCTTGGTCAGAAGGACATCGACGCAGAGTGGGATGCCTTTGTGGAGAAGCAGTACAATATGGGCCTTCAGACTGTCCTTGACATTTATCAGGCAGGCTACGACGCATATTGGGCATAAGAAGCCCCCGTTTTGGCAGGGAGATGGAACACGCCATTTCCCTGCCTCAGCAATCTGAAATTAGGAGCATTATCTATGGAAACAAAATTCCCCACCCTGTTATCCCCCTTGGTGATTGGCAAGTATGTGGTCAAGAATCGCATGGAATCTGCCAATGCCATCCCCCATTTTCTGCAGAGCGCAGAGACTTATCCAGCGCCCGACACCATCACCTATTATGAGGATTTGGCAAAGAGTGGTGCGGCAATTGTTACAGTCAGTCCCTATTTCGGTAAGAAGGAGATCCAGCGGAAAGCGCCTCTGGGGGATGTATGCCGCTATCCCATTTTTGACCGGGATGATCCATCTGTGGAAAACTATATGTCCCAAATTGCAGAGATCATCAAATTTTACGGTGCAATGCCCTGTATCGGCGTTCGGCCCGATGAGCCGCCCGGCTATAATGTAGTAGGCGGAAAAGTCGCCTGGGATCAGCACGAAGAAGCAGAAGAAGGCAAGGAGATTTCCGAGGCGCAGATTGAGGCCATGGTAGAGGATATCCGGGATCGGGTTCGTTATCTCCATCGAAACGGCTTCCAGATGGCATCCATCCCCTTGGCATATGGTTGCTGTATGGCATCCCGATTCATGAATGGAATCCTGAATACCAGAACCGACAAATTCGGCGGCAGTCTGGAAAATCGCTGCCGGATGGCGATCATGGAGTGCAAGGCAGTCAAGGAAACCTGCCCGGACGTACTGCTGGAGATCATCGTCAGCGGAGAGATGCCCGGCATGAGCCAAAAGGAAACCATCGAATTCGTAAAGATGGTGGAGCCATATGTGGACGTGGTGCAGATTCGTGCGGATACGTGCATGAACAGCCATCCCACGGGCTTTAATTCCACCCGGGAAAACTACCTGGTTATTCCCTATGCCAAAGCCATGAAGGCGGCTGGGGTACAGGCAAAAATCGAGGTGGTAGGCGGCTTCCATAATCCCGAGCACATGGAGCGCTTTCTGGCAGAGGGAGCCTGTGATCTGATTTCCATGGGACGCTCCTGGATTTGCGACCCGGAATATGGGAAAAAAATCTTCTCCGGCAACACGGAGGATATCATTCCCTGTGTCCGCTGCAATAAGTGCCATGTGCAGAATGAGACCGGCCCCTGGCTGAATGTCTGCTCCGTGAACCCCATCCATGGACTTCGGGCCAGAATGAGCCATATGGTGGATCCCTCAGGGCTGAAAAAGCGGGTTGCTGTGGTTGGCGGCGGTCCCGCAGGCATGATGGCGGCACTGACTGCAGTGAAGCAGGGACATACTGTAGATCTCTACGAAAGGAAGAATCACTTAGGCGGTCAGCTATGCCATGCAGATTACAGCTCCTTCAAGTGGCCCCTGAAGGATTATAAGGAATGGCTGATTCATCAGTGCGAAAAGAATGGCGTGAACATTCACCTGAACAGGGAGATCTCCCCTGAGGAACTGAAGGCGATGCACTACGATGTCGTATTTGCTGCTCTGGGCGTTAAGCCAAATCGGCTCCCGATTCCTGGAATTGACGGAGAGAATGTGACATTTGCGCTGGATGTTTACGGAAAACAGGAGCAGCTTGGGCAGCATGTTGTGGTTATTGGCGGTGCAGAAACCGGCACTGAGACGGCACTGTACCTGAGCGAATGCGGTCACACCGTAACCGTTCTCTCGCGTCAGCATGAAATTGCCCCGGACTGCGATCGGATTCACTATCGTGAGGTTGTTCTGGACGCCTGCGCAGAGGCGAAAAACTTCGACTTTATTCTGAACGCATTTACAAAGGAAATTCGGTCGGACGGTGTGGTATATGCAGACAAGGACGGTAAGCTGCACACGATTCCGGCAGACAGTGTGGTAGTATCCGGCGGCAGTAAGCCTCTCCAAGCAGAGGCCCTGCGCTATGCAAATTGTGCGCCAGAGTTTAAGCTATTGGGTGACTGCAATATTCCAGCCAATATGCAGGCAGCCATTCGAAGCGGCTTTGCGGCGGCGTCACTAATCTGATTTCCTGCCAAGTGCGGGAGCCTTTTCGAGACGCCAAACCGGGTTTTCAGGATTCTGAAAACCCGGTTTTGTGCTGCGTTTACAGGCTCCCGTTTTGCAGGCGGCTCCCAAACCACCGCAAAAACCACGTTCAAGAAGTTCGGAAAAATGTCTGCCTTGATTGGAGCACTGCTCCATAGCATCCGTTTTATCCTTTAGGGTTTGTGGGGACGATGATTCAAGGACACTCAGATCTGCACTATCTGGATGAGCCACAGTTCGATGTGGTATGGACGGC
>CAKSWT010000018.1 GCA_934512135.1 uncultured Oscillospiraceae bacterium | reverse complement strand
GCCGTCCATACCACATCGAACTGTGGCTCATCCAGATAGTGCAGATCTGAGTGTCCTTGAATCATCGTCCCCACAAATCCTAAATCGTTAACACAGCGCTCCAATTCTTTTACTGCAGCATCCGGATCTTGCAGCGGCAATGTTGCAAAACACCGGAACCGCTCTGGGGCGATTTGCATGAGTTCATAGCCAGCATCGTTGAACTCCCGGGCCGCTTGAATTGCTGTAGGCGCGTCTGCATAGCCCTGTGCAGCAGGCCAGTTGGCCGATAGGACTTGAATATCAATCCCGTTTTTATCCATAGTTGGCAGCCTGTGCTCCTCAAAAGGTGCATCAATTTTTGCGAGTTTATTTTTCACAAAATTTTCGCCCATAATGCTTGGCATATCGAGCCTTTGCTCCCAGGCTTGCATATCTTGCACCATACGAGGGGTAGCAAAATGTTCTTCAATTGCGATTTTTCTCATCTGTCATTCCTCACATTAGTTATCATTTTGGGCTGCGACCGGTGTATCGATATCCTTGGGCGGCTCCCCCTTTACCTGCTTGGCTTGCTTCAGTACGCGCTTTGTTTGAGATGCGTCAAACCAAATGGCCGCAACCAAAACGACACCTTTGACAATATATTGGGAATACTGGTCCATTTGCATCATCTGCATTCCGTTCTGGATAATCGTCAGAATCAGCACACCCAGAACGATACTTGACATTTTTCCGCCGCCGCCGCCCATTTTAATGCCGCCCAGCAGAGCACTGGCAATCAGTGTAAACTCCGTGCCGGGACCCATGGACGAGGAGGCTGAACCGGTACGGGAAACGTATACGATTGTCCCGATGGCGGTAAACAGTCCCGCAAGGCCATAGACAAGCAGCCTCAGCTTTGTGACATTTGCACCTGCCAGCTTCACAGCCTCTACATTGTTGCCCATAGCGTAGATATACCGGCCTGTATAGGTACGATTAAGCAGAATAGAACCGATGATCACAACAATCACCATGATAATCACTGCAACGGGAATTGGTCCTAACTCTCCTTGGCCAAAAATTTTGAATGTCTCCGGGAACGATACAAATGTTTGAGAATTTGAAACCTTGTATGACAGGCCGTTGAACAGATATTGAGTTGCCAGCGTAATCACAAAAGGGAAAACGCCAATCTTGATAAACAGTATGCCGTTAAGCAAGCTCATCATACAGCCCAGAATCACAGTGACTAGTAGGATCACAGCGAGTGGTAGCGTTGTATTGGCCATCAGCATACCCATTACAACACCCAGCAAAGACATCTGATAGCCTACAGATAGGTCAATCCCGCCGGACAGCATAATAAGTGCAACGCCTACGCCAATGATAATATAGTATGAGGATTGATTGATGATGTTCCTGAGATTGGTCGCGGTTAGAAATCGCGATGATTGCGTTGTAAAAACGAGGATAATGACGATCAGAATCAGGTACATAATGTGAGACTTGATGAAATCGACCGCTCGTTCCTTATCAAAAAAAGACTTTTTGTCATTCATAATGCATTGCTCCTTAACATCAGTTATCTGAGCCATGGGGGCTTCCTGAAGCCATTTCCAAAATATATTCTTGGGTCATGTGGTCCGCTGGAACATTGCCGGAGAGTTGTTTTTCGTAGAGGACCGTAATCCGATCTGACATACCCAGCAATTCCTCCATATCAGAGGAAATCATGATAATTGCCTTCCCTTCGGCGCAAAGCTGATCCATCAATTCATAGATTTCATGCTTCGCACCTACGTCAATGCCTCTGGTGGGTTCATCAAAAATCAAAACAGTTGGCTCCACTGCCAGGGTTTTGGCGATTACGACCTTCTGCTGATTGCCGCCGGAGAGGTTCAATACCTTTTGTCCGCCGGAGGGGGTTTTGATCCGGAGCTTGGAGACATATGTCTCCGCAATCCGTTTCTCCTGCCTTCGGTCAATAAACAGTCCTCGCGAGATCTTCCGTATACAGGAAATCACAATATTCCAGTTTACGCCGTACAGTAGAAAACAGCCCTCCCGCTTTCTGTCCTCGGGGACGAGGCCAATTCCGTATTCCAGGGCCTGTGCGGGACTTTTGATCTCCACTTCTTTTCCACCGAGCAGGACCTTTCCCCATTGCTTCTGCTCCGCGCCCACGAGGACCTTCATGATCTCGCTGCGCCCGGCACCCACCAGGCCTGCAATTCCAAGAATCTCACCGGCTTGAACCTGGAACGAAATGTTTTTGACCCCGTTCCCGGTTAAATTGCGAACCTCCAAAACGGGAACGCCGCTTGATTGTGTTTTCTTGCGCAGACAGGGGTAAGCCTCCGAAAGCTCCCGGCCCACCATGTATTTGATAAGTTGAGCCCGATTCGTATCCCCGATATCCATTGTTGTGACATATTGCCCATCCTGGAATACGGTAACACGGTCTGCGATTCGGAAAATTTCGTCTAGACGATGGGAAATATAGATAATGGTAACGCCCTCCCGCTTGAGGTGCGCGATGATATCCATCAATATCTCGATTTCTGCATTGGTAAGCGGCGCCGTCGGCTCGTCCATAATTAAGAGCCTTGCATTTTTGGAAACCGCCTTTGCAATTTCAACGATTTGCCGCTTGGCGCTGGTCAAGTTTCGAACTAGAGTTTTAGGATCAATATCCACACCAAAACGATCAAAAATTTGGCGGGCAGCTTCGTTCATGGCCTTGTAATTGACAAATTTCCCATTTCCCTGGCCAAAGCTGATATTTTCTGCCGCAGACATAGTGTCTACTAGGTTGTATTCCTGATAAATGGCTTCGATCCCGCTGGCCCGTGCCAGAGCTGGAGTTATAGCACTGTATGCAGTGCCATCCAACACGATTTTGCCGTGTTCCGGCTGAATTGCGCCGGTAATTACCTTGATCAGTGTTGACTTTCCTGCGCCATTTTCACCGCAGAGCGCGTGTATTTCCCCACGCCTGAATTCCACAGAGACGTGGTCCAGCGCAACAACACCAGGATAGATTTTTGTAATATCTTTGAGGGCTAAAATAATATCTTGTTCCACGCTGCTTCCTCCGATGCCTAATGGGCGGCATACCAAGGGACCTGATATGCCACCCATGGATATTAGCTACATTTTTTAATTGTAAATGTTATCATTTTCGGGATGGTCAATCAAAAGGTCATAACCAAAGGAGTCGTAACTCCACATATCCATAATCAGCCAGCACTGCTTCTGATGACCGAGTAAGACCTCACGGGCTGCAAAGAAAATATCATACCCCATGATCGTTTCCTTTTCATTTCCATAGATTCCGTAATAAAGGATGCTGCGCATAGGATTGAATGAATCGTCTACCATTTCAGCGGAGGTTTCGGAATAACTGCCGCAGAATACGCCGAACTCATCCATATTCAGGCTGCTCTGACTCATTAGATAGTTCGCCACGCCAATGCCGGGGCTATCCTGGTAGCAGAGGAAAACGCGAATCTCGGGGTCCATCGTCATCGCTTCCGCAGCTGCATTGAAGCCGGAGTCAATGGAATTATGTTCAGTGGCAGTATAGCTGACCGTGATGCGGGGATCCGCTTCAATGGTCGAAAGCATATTGTCGTAGGTCTGCTTAAAGATGTAGGTGTTGTTGAAACCAAGAATCGCTACATGAATCTCGCCGTCGCCTGCGTCGGGATACTGCTGGTCAATCCAAGCCAGTGCGGATTGTGCGGTTTGGACGCCCAGTTCGGGATAATCCGTGGCGCCGCCGCCGGAAACCTCATCTGCGTATGCCGGGTACTGACCGTTAAATATAACGGGAATGCCGGCGGCCTCAGCTTTCAGCAGAGAATCCTTCATCGCGTCCTGGTCAATGGGGGCGACAATGATCAGATCGACCTGCATTTCAATAAAGTTTTCGATATGGTTGATCATCAAGGCAGTGTCGCCCTCGCAGGCCACCACGGACACAGTACAGCCCATATCCTCCAGGAATCCCTGAACATTGTCAATGGTCTGCTTTAGCGCAGGGTTTGCAAGCGTGTTGACTGCATAGCCAACCAGCACTTCCTCTCCCGCCTCCAAACGTGCGGCAACATCATTGAGCTGTTCCTCTGTGGCGCTTCCGGAAAGCTCCGCAGAGGCCGTATCTGCGGCAGTCGATTCCGCAGCCGGCGTTTCTGGCACAGTCTGGGTGGTCTCCCCGCTGGCAGCTGCTGAGCTGCCGGTATTTCCGGCACTACAGGCGCACAACCCAAGAATCAGGGCTGTAATCAGGACCCAGGCAAATTTCTTTTTCATGTTCAAAATCCTCCTTAGAATATTTATCAGCCGCATATGCAGCGGTGGTACAACGGTTATTCCAGATGAAGCAGCTTTAAAGCATTTCGGTAGAAAATCTGCTCCTTCTCGGCTTGGGATAGGGGGAGGCGCTCCACAGAGGCAATGGTGCGAGGAAGCTCCTCGGGGGTCATAGAGGGAAAGTCTGTGCCGTAAAGAATGTGATCCACGCCAAAAAATCGGCATCCCAGCTCTAATGTATCTGTACAATCACCATATATGGCGGTATCCGCATAAAATCGTTTCAGATTTGTGTGTCGCGCAGCCTCCTCCTGGGAAACCGGGGTCACGAGATAGGCTGGGTTATCAAAGTATTGCGCCTTAAGCCGGGGATAAAACGCCGGGATGAACGCGCCGCAGTGATGTGTCACAAACTTGAGGTTTGGAAACCGCGCAAAGACCTCGGACTTTGCCAAATAGAACATGGTCATGCTGGTGTCCATGGGCCAGCCAAGCATAAGCTCTATGTCGAAGGGCGCATTGAGCGGTCCAGGTGCAAAGACGGGGTGAATCCAAATGGGCAGGTCATATGACTCCATCATCTCATACAGCGGGTAAAGCCGTTTAGAATCCAGATATTCCCCCAGAATATTGCTGCTGAGTTGAATCCCCTTGAGGCCCAACTCTTCAATTGCCCGGCGGCATTCCCGTTGCGCAGCTTTTATGTTGCCTACGGGAATCATTCCTGCGGCGGCAATAAAGTGTTCGGGATAATCCCGGCAGAGACCGGCGAGTTCATCATTGCCAATTTGAGAGAGCTTTATAGAAAGGGGTTCGTCCACCATACTCTCCAAGTCGGGCCCCATCATGGTTACGACGCTGGTATCTCCGGGTGCAAATTCATCCATGACCTCCACTCGGTATGCGATATCTGTCAATATCTGTGCAGGTGTTGTGGGGTGGTGCTGAATTCCCCGGCTGTCCAGTTCGGCCAGGTAGCGTGGGGTCAAAATATGTGTGAAGAAATCTATTTTTTTCATATGTTTGCACTCCAGAACAGATTCGTTTTCGATCTCATTCTATAATAAATCAGATTTCGTTGTCAATTTGGTCAAAATCATTCTCGGCGAGGGTAAATCGCTGCATATTTTGTATCGTTGGCTGAAAAAGCACTCAGTTTATTTGCAAATTTGCAAATAAACTGGGTGCAAAATTGTTAAATTCGACGAAACTCAAGAAGATTGTTTTCAAATCCACGACGAAAAAACAAAGAGAAATCAGGTATTATCCTAGAAATCGAAATAATCTGGCAGACTAAGCGCGGGCATAGGAAGGATTCTCCGCGCAAAGCTCCTGTGTGGTTTTTCGCGCCATCTCCAGAAAGCTCAGAATACAGGGGTTGGGGTTGTCCCGGTGGGTAACCAAGCACATCTGTGTGGTATCCAGGATATAGCTGAGCGGTACGGTACAGAGGAAGTCACTCTTTTTAATCGAGGCCGTCATAAACGATGAAACGACTGCAATGCCCATGCCGCTGGTAACAGCGATGGCAAGCTCCTCCGGGCCGTAGCACTCCAGAACAATATGCGGAACGATGTTTTGCCGCGCAAAGATCATGGAAATGATCTCATTTAATACTTCTGCGCTTTTCTTTTCAACGATCAACAGCGGTTCGTCTTTGATTTCGCTGAGCTTAATGGAGGTTTTTGCGGCAAGGGGATGATCCTTCCGCATCAAAACGCGCAGCCGGGAGGTGAGCAGCGGCGTTCCACGCAGGGCTTGGGGCAGTCCGTCTACCGATTGGACAAGCAGACCAATGTCAACGCTCATATCATTCATATTTTTCAGCAGCGTGGGGTAGTTCATCTTGGCAATGTCGATTCTGATATCGGGGTACGTCTTGTGATAGTCCATGATGGTTCGCTCCACAATGTCATAACACAAGAAATCCAGATACCCGACTTTTAAGGATCCCTGGGAACCTGCGGCCAGCTCACGGGTGTGCAGGGTGACCTCGCCCAAATGATTGGTGATATTCTTTGCTTCGGCGAGAAAGTATTCCCCGGCGGAAGTCAATGAGACGGAACGGGTGGTCCGCTCAAACAGAGACGCGCCAAGTTCCTTTTCCAATGCCGCAATTCGGTTGCTTAGGGTAGACTGGCTGACATAGAGCCGCTTTGCGGCTTGTGCAAAGCTTAGACATTCCGCAACGTTAATGAAATAGTTCAGGGTATCAATGTCCATAGATACACCCCCTTGTTGCTTTAAGTATATGTGGTTTTTCACGAAAAAGCAAGGATAAAACGGATGCTATGGAGCAGTGCTCCAATCAAGGCAGACATTTTTCCGAACTTCTTGAACGTGGTTTTTGCGGTGGTTTGGGAGCCGCCTGCAAAACGGGAGCCTGTAAACGCAGCACAAAACCGGGTTTTCAGAATCCTGAAAACCCGGTTTGGCGTCTCGAAAAGGCTCCCGCACTTGGCAGGAAATCAGATTAGTGACGCCGCCGCAAAGCCGCTTCGAATGGCTGCCTGCATATTGGCTGGAATATTGCAGTCACCCAATAGCTTAAACTCCGGCGCACAATTTGCATAGCGCAGGGCCTCTGCATGGCATAGCTGACCGCCTAAGTGATTCTTCTTTTCGTAGAGATCTACAGTATGTCCTTGCTTCACTGCAGTCAGTGCCGCCATCATGCCTGCGGGACCGCCGCCAACCACAGCAACCCGCTTTTTCAGCCCTGAGGGATCCACCATATGGCTCATTCTGGCCCGAAGTCCATGGATGGGGTTCACGGAGCAGACATTCAGCCAGGGGCCGGTCTCATTCTGCACATGGCACTTATTGCAGCGGACACAGGGAATGATATCCTCCGTGTTGCCGGAGAAGATTTTTTTCCCATATTCCGGGTCGCAAATCCAGGAGCGTCCCATGGAAATCAGATCACAGGCTCCCTCTGCCAGAAAGCGCTCCATGTGCTCGGGATTATGGAAGCCGCCTACCACCTCGATTTTTGCCTGTACCCCAGCTGCCTTCATGGCTTTGGCATAGGGAATACTGTGGTGATGTACTGCTCCAAAAGACATTTACGAGTGACTGTATCAGCCGGAAGGTAATTAAGAATACAGGCCAGCTTCCCATGTACTTGATACAAAACCATCACGAGGGAATTGTTGACCGAAGTACTTTCCAGGCAGCTCAAACAGAGCTCGCTCGGCGCACTTCTGCGAGAAGTCCCTCAAAGAAAAACGCGCCTACCGGAAAAAGCAGCTATGCAAGCAAATATGCGCTTTCGGAGCGGCTTGTCTGTGGAGAATGTGGGACCTTATACCGCCGATGCACATGGTCAAGGAATGGTAAGAAGCGGGTGGTATGGCGCTGTGTCAGCCGATTGGATTACGGAACAAAATACTGCCACAACTCACCAACGTTGGATGAGGAGCCCCTCCAAAAAGCAATTCTGACTGCATTAAACGCCGCGATGAGCAATAAGCCGGCGCTGATTCAGAAAATTACAGAAGCAATGGAAATGGAGTTGGTACCATTTTCCGGCGAAAATATGAGTCTGGTGGATATAGAGCGCAGACTGTCGGAGCTGAATGACCAAACACGGGAATTGGTTGCCGGGGCCGCCCGTGCAGAGGATGCATCCGCCTTTACAGATCAACTCAAAGTGGTCATGGATGAAGCGGCAGCACTAAAAACAAAACGAACTTTAATTCAAGAGCAGCGCCAGGGAAATGCTCAGGCAATGCAGCGTGTGCAGAATGCCGTTACTGCTGTGGAAACAGCGTCTGCCGAAATTACCGAGTGGAACGAATCTTTGATTCGCCAGCTAGTGGATACCGTCAAGGTCGTGTCCGCAGAGAAGATTATCGTGTCCCTGCGTGGCGGGAGGGAAATTGAGCAACCGATAGTTCACTAAAAACGCAAAGCTCAGAGAAAAGTACAGTGAGATTGCTGTGGTTTTCTCTACCCAATAGGAGCCTCTTCGTCATCTGAAAATCAGCGATTAAAAGCTAAATTCTGCATCTATAGTGTTGTGGTAACACAAGGTTTCGTCCGCTTGTCAAAAACGGACGAAACTTTTTCTTGTAAATATATGGCCATTTTCTTTGTTTCACCTTAATTTAGGAACTTTTTGCGTCACTTTTAAGCAAACCTTGTTGTACCGAAATAAATTACATAACTTATAAAATATGTGTTATGGAGGAAACTATGTCACTTAGCATTAGGCGTTTTCAAAAAATAGTGTGACAATAGTGTGACAAATTTTCCGATTTGTCACACTATTTTTTCGCACAACAGAAACAGGGTCTGGACTCAGTCCAGACCCTGTTTAATCTAAGAAGGTGTCTTTTGCGATACTCATACTGTCGATAAACTCGGCGGCGGGCATATCGAAGGCTCGTGCCATTTTACAGATATGATACAATGATATGTCGTTGTGCTGGCCGCTGGCAATATCCTGTAATGTTGTGCAGGGAATATCGGCAGCTTCCGCTAGAGAATACAGATCATACCCGGCTTTCTGCATCGCCTTACGAATCTTATACCTCGAAATATCTGTCACAAACACGACCAACACTTCCAATTAAAAATATAACAGATTATAACATGAAATACCAATAAGTTCAACGATTGGATTCCACAAAATAGAATTATGTCGAACCGCATTATTGTACTATGTGACAAATATAACTTTGACGGCGAGAGCCACCCGAAATAAGAGTGATGGGCCGAAACCCAAAAGGTGCGGCCCATACATATTTGTGCTGTTTCAAATCAGGAGCGGCAGCTTTTGGGTCTTGACGTTTTTGACAAACCGGAGAATGCCGGGGTCCATTTCGTTCTTTCGCCAGATCAGTAGCAGCTCCACATTTTGATTCAGGGGGAAAGCAGCCAGATCTGGGCTGGCAGAGATGGTGTTGAACCGAGTACCCAACGCCACCCCTTCGTTCAGCCGCAGGGCGGTGTTGGCGGATTCCAAATTGGGGAGAATGCGGATTTCCTTGGCCCGGAAGCCATACTGACCGCTGTTTTTTCGGAGATTGACCGCAGCATCTTCCATGGTTTCGTTACTGCGGCGCCAGCCCAGCAGGGGATCCGACTGAAATTCCTCATAGCTCCGCGCTGTGGAAGCACGGGGGTGGAGCCGGGACACCAGCAGTAGCCGTGGAGAGGAGATAAAGGGCATCGCCGTCAGTGCAGAGCCGTGAGCCCCTTGGAGATCGAAGTTGATGGCCACATCCAGCGCCCCGTGCTCCAGCATGCTCTGCATATCCATGGGCTCACAGCACACCAGGTTGAACTGAAGATGATCGTGGCTCTGGCAGAACTGTACCAGCGAAATAATCTGATTCAGGGCCGCCGCACAGCCGGGCACATAGCCCACTTGGATGGGCTTTACCGCCTCAGCGCTGTGGCTCAGACGCCTGCCGATCTCGTCAAACTCCTGCATGGTCCGCTGAAAGAACTCGTAATAGGTCCTGCCGGACTCCGTAAAGGCAAGACCACCGCTACCCCGGACGAATAGTGGTCCGCCCAGCTGCTGCTCCAGCTTTCCAATCTGCTTGCTGACCGCCTGCCGCGTCAGGAACAACTCCTCGGCGGCCCTGGAAAAATTTAGTTGTTTTGCGACACATAAAAACACACGGATGTCCGTATCCGTCATAGCAATCACCCTTTCTTCTCCGCTGCTTCTATTTTATCAAGATGCCATTTGATTGTCAACCGCACAGTTGACAATCCTGCACCATATTGTTGCTTGTTCAAATAGTTTTGGTTCGATATAATAGGGGGCATAAGCATGAAGGAGGTAACAAGCTATGGAAATCTCTCAGGAGCTTACCCTGCTGTGTGCACGGCTTAAAGCCCATGAGGCATGCCTGAACCTGATAGGTAAGCATTCCTACTATGAAACCGCATTCCGTACCGGTGATCTTTTGGCGCTATGGTCCCGCCGGGAGGATTGTCTGATCGCTGCCCCGTGGGGTATCTACGACGGCTTTGAGGGCGTCCGCCGCCATTATGAGCTAGACGGCTATGGAGACCGGAACAAGCCGGAGGAGCTGGACCAGCTCAAAGGTCATATGGTCGTACACGAGGTTGATACCGCCATGGTGGAGGTGGACAGCGAGGCGCTGACTGCCCGTGCTGCATGGGTATCTCCGGGTCACGAGACCCTGCCCGACGGAACCTGCTTTTGGTGCTGGACAAAGGCAGAGGGAGACTTTATCTTCGAGGACGGAGAGTGGAGATTCTGGAAGGTCCGGTATTATCCTATCTTCAAGACCCCCTATGACACGCCCTGGACCAAGATCCACATCGACTATACGGAGATTGCGGCCGGCAAGCATGCAGACCGCCCGAACCCTGACCTCGTCTGGGAATATGGTCAGCCCTATCCGCTTCATCAGCCGGAGCCTCCGCTGCCCTATGACCACTATGACGGATGCAAATTTGCGGAGGTGGCAAAATGAGAAACTGGGAAGAACTGAAGCTGGGCTTTGCTCGAATTCAGGCGGCGCAGGACTGCCGGAATCTGATGGCAAAGTATCTCTATTATCACTCCGCCGGGCGGCACGCTGAGTATGTAGATCTCTGGGCCAACCGGGACGACTGCGCCCTTCGGATGCCCTGGGGTCAATACAACGGCATTGAAGGTGTCCGTCAGTGCTATCTGGCAGAACACGGCACCGTAGACGAGGCTGCCGGTGATCCCGGACTGCCCTTTGCGGCCATTCATGATATGGACACGGAGATCATTGAGGTGGCCCAGGATGGACAGACCGCCAAGGGCGCTTGGATCTCTCCGGGTCACGAGACCTTCCCCAGCCGGGAGCACCCCGGCGGGATGGAGCCTCAATGGTGCTGGGGACGATATGGCGTCGATTTCATTCTGGAGGACGGCGTGTGGAAGTTCTGGCATTTAGAGCTGGCACCCATGTTCAAATGCCCCTATGACAAGGCTTGGACCGATATGGAGCCCACGGGCATCCAGGGCAATCCCAATTCCAAAGCCGAGCCCATCACCGGCGTATATGAATGGAGCCCCACGGCCATGGCCCCGGCGGGACATCCTGAGCCCCCGCTGCCCTATAAGACCTTTGCGGACGTTGGCTCCTGCATCAAGGAGGACTGAATATGGAAACAATGACACTCGAACAGCTGAATCATGAGCTGGACCGGTTGGAAGCCATTCAGGCCTGCCGGAACCTCATGGGCAAATATGCCTACTATCATACCGCCTCCCGGAATATCGACTATATGACCCTCTGGGCCCAGCGGGAGGATGACTATTTCCTCTTCCCGCTGGGAGAATATCTGGGGTATCAGGGCCTCTATGACTGCTATGTCAAGGGCCACGGGGATCGCAGTGACCCCGCCTTTGCCCAAAAGCTCCAGGGTAAGCTGGTGATCCACGCCATGGATACCGCCGTGATCGAGGTGGCGGATGACCTAAAAACCGCCAAGGCCGTATTCCGCTGCCCCGGCGAGGAGACCAAGAGCGGTCACGGGGGCTGCTGGAACTGGGGAAGCTATGAGGTGGAGTTTATCCAGGAGGATGGCCAGTGGAAATTCTGGCATATGGTGCTCTGGCCTATGTTTGATACGGACTTCTATCAGCCCTGGACAGCGCCGCGGAAAATGATGCCGCCTCCCGGCGGTGCTGGCGGCCCTGGCGGTCCCGGTGGTCCCGGTGGTCCCGGTGGCCCCGGAGGACCTCCTAAGGCGATGGGTACCGGACGGCGCTCTATGTGGGAGTGGAAGTCCGACGAGGTCTTCCCGGCGGATATGCCGGAGCCTCCCACGGCGTATTCGGACTACGCCTCTATGCCACACCGAATCATCAAGGAAGATGCCGATTTATAATCGGCACAGCAAACGGGAAAGGAGATAGCAGATTCCATGAAAGAATTGAAACGACTTTTGGCGCTGGGCCTCACGGGTACCATGCTCAGCCTGTCACTGGCAGCCTGCGGCGGTCAGACTGCGTCCACAGCTTCCGACGGTCAAAGTGTTGCCAGTACGGTTTCAGAAGTCCCTGGGGAGCAGTCGCAGGAGGCCCCCAACGTACCGGCAGAAACAGATTCCTCGATAGCCGAGGCGGCTGTCCCCGCGGATGAGGCAGCCCCGGAGGCAGAGATGCTGGGGGATATTGCCCGAAACAGCTTCACCGAGGTATCGCTTCCCCTGACCGACGAGGGCATCACCATGACCGCGTGGGACTATGTGGTTCCGCCGGTGGGGGCGGTGATCTCTGATCTTGGTACGGAGGCTACCCTTTATTCGCAGCTTCAAGCGCGCACCGGCATCACCTTTGAGTTTACCACCGCAAACCTGCTGACCGCTTCGGATTCTCTGGCCCTGATGGTGGCAGCCAACCAGCTGCCGGACATCACGTTTAACTTTACAAAGTTCTATGCCAGCAGTCTCGATCAGCTGGTCGAGGATGAGATCATCCAGAACCTCTCGGATTTTGAAGATCTCATGCCCAACTACTTCGATCTTTTGGACAGCAACCCGGAAGTTTATCGGGCAGTCTGCACCGACGAAGGAAACATCGCCACGGTAAACTCCGTAACCATGAGCCAGTACCCCAGCTCCGGCCCCGTGATTCGTCAGGATTGGCTGGATCAGCTGGGACTGGAGCAGCCCAAGACCTTTGCGGATTATGACAAGGTGTTGGCAGCCTTCCAGTCCGCAGGGCTCAGCCAACATCCCATGTGGTGCCCTTCCAACCTGTCCTATTCCGCCAACGGCGTTGCCTCCGGCTTTGACGTGTGCACGGAATCCGATACCGATGGCATTGGCGGCTTTACCTATCGGGACGGCGTTGTGAGCTTTAGCGTCACCGATCCCGGCTACAAGGATTATATCACCCAGCTGGCAGACTGGTACAGCAAGGGCTACATCAGCCCAGACTTCTTCTCTGCCGCTGCCAGCGGTACCGCTTCTGCGGATGATATCTCCGGCGGTGGCGCCGGTATCTGGTGGTCGTCCACCATGGCCATGAATACCCTCAGCGCCTATGACGAGTCCTGCAACGTACAGCCCATCCCTGCACCGGTTCAGAAGGAGGGGGACGGCATGCACTTCGACGACGCCAATCCCAGCCCTGTGGGCGTTGGCACCATTATCTCCGGTACCTGCAAGCACCCTGAGTTGGCGGCCCAACTGCTGGACTATCTCTACTCCAAGGATGGCATTCTCCTTGCCAACTACGGCGTGGAAGGGGAGACCTTTGATTACGATGAAAACGGCGATCCCCAGCTTTCTGATCTGGTCATTAACAACCCTGACGGTCTGAACTTTGCCATTGCCGTTATCAAGTATACCTCCTCTTCGGATTTCTGCTCCATTCTGGACCCCGTCCGGAATACGCTGGCCTATACCGACGCGCAGAAGGAATCCATCGACATCTGGGCCAGAACCGATGAGAGCCATCTCGCCCCCGGCACCGACTGGAGCAACGATGCTCAGACCGAGTATGCGGGCAGTCTCAGCGATGTGACCTCCTATTGCAGTACGGCTGTGATGCAGTTTGTCACCGGTGACCGGAGCATGGAGCAATGGGATGCTTTTATCTCGGAACTGGAAAACTCCTTTGGGGATGAAATTGACCGCTGCACCGAGCTCTATCAGGAGGCAGTGGACTCCTATCTTGGGAAGGCGGCATAAATCCTCGATGATTTTGGCGCTGCAACCAAATTGAAACGCCTAAATATTTTGGCTCCGGAAATCGGGAAGAAAATCCGATTTCCGGAGCCATTTTCCTTAAACTACTTCTGCCTTCTTTGCTTTCGTCTTACGCTCTGTCCAGATATCGATGCAGCATTGCGGCCACTTCGCTCCGCTTGATTCCATCTGTGGGCCGCAGACTACGAGGTGTTCCGTCGCCGCGCAGGATGTCATGCTGCACAGCCCACTTCACTGCATTGACTGCATACTCGCTGACCGCATCCCCGTCTGCGAAGTCGGTCAGCACGCCCGAAGTCTCCGGTTCTCCTGCGTAACGGTAAAGCATTGCCGCAAGCTGCTCACGAGTAACCGGATCCTCCGGCGCAAACTTCCCTTCGCCAATTCCGTTGACCACGCCGCCATTGGCCGCCCAAATGACCGGCTTAGCATACCACGCATCATTCGGAACATCGGAGAACGGGGAAGTGCCGGTTATCTCAGGCTTTCCGGCCCAGTTGTAAAGGACCTGCACCATCTCCGCTCTGGTCAGCGAACCGTCGGGGCGGAAGGTGCCGTCGCCGTCGCCAATCATCAGACACGGGGATTTCCAAACACCACACCATGGGTAGAAAGAAAGCCGCCAAGAAAAGTCCGCAATGCACTAATCTTGGCAGCTTCCCCTGCTATACCTGATAACTTGTTTTCTTCAATATATGGCTCACATCTCCAAAAAATCCTTGCGATAGTTTACGCCAAAGTACTCCGCAAGCTCTTTGAGCTGGTGATTACGGATGGTGTTGACACGAGGCAGATGGGCGGTGAGCATATAGATCTGCGCCGCTTTTTCCACGGTTTCAATGAGACCGAAGGTCTCGTCCATGGTCTTGCCGGCGCCGTAAATGCCGTGCATCCCCCAGACCACCAGCCGGAATTCCTTCATCTTCTCTGCGGTGGCTTCTCCGATGGTGTTGGTGCCGCAGAGCATCCATGGCAGGACGCCCACGCCGTCCGGGAACACCACAATGCACTCGGTGCACATCTCCCACAGGGTGTGGGTAAATTTTTTCTCGTCCAGTTCATGGACGTAGTTCATGGCCAGAGTATGGGTGGGATGGCAGTGCATGACCACCCGGCTGTCTGGGTCAACGGAGAGCCGCGCCATGTGGCTCATAAGATGGGCGGGAAACTCAGAGGTGAATCTGCCGCCGTCCTTGAAGCCCCACAGAAGCTCAGCGTTCTTGCCATCATTTGCGATACGGACGATTCCGAGATTGGTTTCCGGGTCGGCGTCCACGTTCTTAAAATACTTGCCGGTACCGGTGACGATGAAGATTCTGCCAATCAGAGGCGTAGCGTCAAAGCCCATGGGGATGGTGCGGATCACGCTGTCCAGATTCAGGTATTCGGCCACTTCTTCCGTATCCAGCAATAAACTAATATTGCCGCCGTTGCGCTCATCCCAGCCAAGGCGGTACATATTCCCGGTGGTTTCCCGCATTTCCCTGACAAAGGGCGCAGTAAAAATGTCTTTCATGCTTATCCTCTCCTGCTCAGAACTTCTGCTTCATATGTTTTTACATCCCCAAACCATTCCCCGTCGGCGGGAGCACCGCAGCGGTGGCAATACTCGTTCCAGATCTCTCCAAAGGGCATGGTTTTCAGCTCCTCCTGAACCACCATCAGCTCCGTCCAGTTGCCTTCATTCTGCATGGCAGTGAGATCAGGGGTACACAGCGCCATGAGCAGGGCTTTCTGGATGTTCCGGAAGCCCACGATCCATGCGGAGATCCGGTTGATGGAGGCATCGAAGTAGTCCAGGGCAATCTTTACCCGGCCCTCCAGACCACCGCAGCGGATAATTTCCTTGGCAATTTCTTTGGTCTCATCGTCCAGCAGCACCACATGGTCACTGTCCCAGCGGATGGGGCGGGTAATGTGCAAAGCAATTTCCGGAAAGAAGGCCAGCAGGGCGGGGATTTTGTCAGAGACAACCTCCGTAGGATGATAATGGCCGTTGTCCATCAGAGGAATGCACTTGTCTCTGTTCATCGCGGCATAGCTGAGGGCAAACTCGGCAGAGCCCACGGTGTATGCTTCCACGCCGATGCCGAACACCTTGCTTTCGATGCAGGGCTTGACCATATCAAAATGATACGGCACCGAGAGAATCTCGTCAATGGCTTCCTTGTAGCGGACTCTAGGTCCCATCCGGTCTGCGGGAATGTCCTTGAAGCCGTCTCCCGTCCAGATGTTCATAATACAGGGCTGTCCCAGTTCTTCCGCCAGGTAATTGGAAATGCGGATGCAGGCCTTGCCGTGGTCAATCCAGAACTTCCGAATCTCAGGGTCAGGAGAAGAAAGGGTCAGGCCGTTTGCCTTGGGATGGGAGAAGAAGGTAGGGTTGAAGTCACAGCCGAGACCCCGCTCCTTGCAGAAATCCACCCATTTTTTGAAGTGTTTCGGCTCCAGCTTGTCCCGATCTGCCCACTGGCCGTCCTCGAAGATGGCGTAGGAGGCGTGGAGGTTCAGTTTTTTGGTGCCGGGGCAGAGCTTCAGCACCATGTCCAAATCGGCCATCAGCTCCTCCGGGGTTCTGGCTCGACCGGGATAGTTGCCAGTGGTCTGAATGCCGCCGGTGAGGGGCTTGCTGGGATCGGTGTCAAAGCCCCGGACGTCATCTCCCTGCCAGCAGTGCAGGGAAACAGGGACGGTTTTTAGCTTGGCGATGGCGGCATCGGTGTCAATACCCATGGCTGCATATTTCCTTTTTGCTTCTTCGTAGCTCATTTGTCTGCCTCCATTTGAATTCTCAGGTTGCCCAGGGCGGTGGCCTCAATGGGCAAAGCAATCACTTGTTTGCCGGTGGCCTTCTCGGTCAGCCGGTTCATAAACGGGTTCTTCGCCCCACCGCCCACAATGTACAGCTTTTCGTAGGTTTTCACGGTGTTGCGTTCCAGCTCCGTCAGGGCGTCCCGGTAGCTGACTGCCAGGGAACGGTAGGCACAGCGGAAGTAGTCCCCAACGGTGCTAAGTCTGCCGTCCGTTGCCTTATCAAAGGCAGCTTTCATGCTCCTGGGGGCCAGAAATTCCGGGGCGTTGGCGTCCACCAGCAGGTCGCAGGTGCTTTCCTCCGCGGCCTCTACAATATCCGAAAACGCCATATCCGGGCACAGATCACGCTTTAATTCATTCACCAGCCACATGCCCATGATGTTCTTCTGGTAGCGGTTATAGCCCATGCCGCCCTCGTTGGAGTAGTTGGCGGCTTCACTTCCGCTGTCTGTAATGGGTTTTGGCGTTTTGACCCCCAGCAAGGACCAGGTGCCGGAGGAAATGTAGGGTTCATTTCCCTCCATGGGAATGCCCTCCACCGCAGAAGCGGTATCATGGGTGGCGCAGAGGACACACTTTATCCCTTCGTATTCTCCGATCACCGTCCCCGGCTGACTGAGCTTCGGGAACAGCTGTCCCGGCAGACCAAGGCGGGAGATGATTTCTTCATCAAATTTCCCGGTTCGAGCGTTCACCATGCCCATGGTGGTGGCGTTGGTGTACTCCCGCGCCTTGGTGCCGCAGAGCTTATACAGGAGATATTCGGAGATCATCAGCACATCGGTGACGTTTTCCAATCTGCCCGCCAGCTGATCCGCGTACAGCTGATAGATGGAGTTAAAGGGCTGGAACTGACAGCCTGTATGGCGATACAGCTCAGAGAAGGGTATCATTTCATGTACTTTGGGAATCACCGCTTCTGTGCGGCTGTCCCGGTAGGCGTAAACAGGCAGAACTTCTTCGCTCCCTTTCAAAAGCACATAGTCCACGCCCCAGGTGTCGATGGACAGAGAAGCAAGGTTCGGAAACTGTTTTTGCGCCTCGGCAATTCCGATTTTTACGGAACTGACCAGCGCTTTCATATCCCACACAAGATGTCCATCCTGTTCCGTCACACCGTTGGGGAACCGGTAGACCTCTCTTGTGCGGATTTCGCCATCCTCCATCCAGCCCACAATATGCCGCCCGGAGGAGGCACCGATGTCAATTGCCAAGTGATACGTTGTCACATCTATCCCGCCTTTCCGTGGAAACATCATACCATGCAAAAATCGGAAATACTACATCGGATTTTTCAAATACTATATCCGATTTTGATAAAACTTGACAGAAAAATGCGCCATCGGGTATTATGAAGCGGAGGTGATTTTCGTGCGGAAATTCGTGCTGGATAAACTCTCTGAACTGACGGATGAGGAAAGAGTGCTTTTGAACACAGAGTCGGTGGATATGTCCAGATACAATCGCACTGGCGCGGCGATTGTGGAGCCGGGAAAAATATTGCCCAGGGGCGAACTGTTTGGCATCCGGACCCATACCCGGTTTGCGGATTTCCCGAAGCATGGACACGAGTATGTGGAAATGGTCTATCAAGCCCAGGGCCAAACCACACATATTATCGGCGGGACCGGAGAACTGGTGCTCAAAGCGGGACAAATCCTGTTTCTCGGACGCGGCACAGAGCACGCAATCAAGGCGGCTGGGATAGACGATATTGCAATCAATTTCATTTTGATTCCTGCTTTTTTTGACAATGCGGCAATCAGCATTGGTGAAAACAGCGCGCTGGCGGTTTTCCTGATGGGCAATCTCAGCAATGCAAAACTGCAGTCTGGCTATCTGGTGTTCGATGTCAGCGATTTGCCCATAGTGGAGAATCTGCTGGAGAACCTGATTATAGGGCAAATGAAGGGAATTAGCGTAAATCTGCAGCAACTTACCCTGGAACTGCTGATTCAGCATCTGTCCGGAATGTCAGAGCAGGTGGTCGTTCAGAATCAGCTGGATTACGAACAGGCCATCGTATTTGGCATCCTGTCCCGCATGGAATCCAAAATGCGGATCAACCTTTCGGAGGAGGCCCGGAACCTTCACATGGATGTGACCGCCCTAAGCCGGTTGATCCAGAAATACACCGGCTGCAGCTTTACGGAATTGCTGCATACGGCGCGTTTTAGCCGAGCGGTAAAAATGCTGCGGGATACGACAATCAGTGTAACAGACATCTCCCATGCAATCGGATATGAGAACACGGCTTTCTTCTATCGACGGTTTGCGGAGCGGTATGGGTGTACGCCTCTGGAATATCGAAAAAAATATCAGAAATAAGTACAAAAAAGGATATACTCTTTGCAGAATCGGAGATTGCGCTTCCTGTGGATAATCCCTATACTGTAGACAAAGGAGGCTTCGATATGAGTATACAGAACGAATTCCAACAGCCCGGCGTGGACAGCCGAGGGATGTTCCGCTGCTGGTTCCCGGACGCAGGAGCAGACCTCAGCCGGATTGAACACCATGTGAGAACCATTTATAAAGCTGGCTTTGGCGGCATGGAGATCGCCATGGTGCCCCAGTACGCGGAGTTTGACCCGCGGGAGTACGGCTGGGCCACGCCCCGCTGGAAGGAGATGCTGCGGCGCATTTTAAGGACTGCGGCGGATTTGCCGGAGCCCTTCAAGATCGACCTGACCATCACCGCCCACTGGCCCCCGGCCCTGAATACCATCGACCCCAACCATCCCGCTGCCCAGAAGGAGCTGCGATATACGGTCACGAAGGTCACCTCCGGGGGAAAGCTGGAGCTGTCCCTGCCAGAAACCCGCACCTGTGATGATGATGCGGGTGACGCAGCGCACTTTATTTTTACAGATACCTTCCTCTGTGCGGTAAAGGCGCAGATTGTGGGCAGAAAAGGAGAGAAGTACATCCTGTCGGACGCTTCCCTGACCGATGTGTCCCGGTTTGTCCGGACTCTGGATAAGACCACCCCGGCGGGTATCGCTCCGGAGGAGACAAAATTCGGCTCGAAGCCCAAGCTGGCGGACACCCAGCACTACTATGAAATTGATCTGGACGCAGCAGAAATTCCCGCAGGTCGGGGGGAAGAATGGGAAATCGGTGATTGGCTGCTGTTCACCTATTTCACCCGTGGCACCGGACAGACCCTGTCGGGGCGCTCCATGCCCATGTTCCATCTGCATCTGCCCATGGCAGACAAGATGTATGCCACGGACTACTACAGCACTGAGGGCGCAGATGCTATCATCGATGTATGGGAGAAGAACATTCTGGATGACGCGGAAATTCGGAATCTGATGGGAAAAATCGACGGGGCCATCTTTGAGGATTCCATCGAACTGGCCTGCGCCACCATTCCATGGACGAACCGGTTTGCCGAGGAATTTCGGAGTATGCGGGGCTATGATATTCTACCCTATCTGCCCATTCTCCAGAGTCTAAAGGGAAGTCCATGGAAATTCCTGACGGATAAAGGCATCGAGCGTCTGCTGGTGGACGATTACTACACAACCCTGAACGACCTGTATTTGCGGGATCATGTGGGACGGCTGACGGAGTGGACCCATAGTTTCGGCTACAAGTACCGGGCTCAGTCCTACGGTGGCGATGTGAATACCGCAGCAGCCTCCTGCATACTGGACGTGGCTGAGGGAGAGAGTCTGGGCTTCGGGGAAATGCGGGAGTATTTCCGCAACATCTCCGGCGGCGTCCACATGACGGGGCGGAAATTTGTCTCCGATGAGGTTCTGGCAGATTTGATGGCGGGCTACTGTTTGGACTGGAAGAGTGCCGTGGGCACCCTGAACTCCAACTGGGCCGCCGGGGTCAACCGGATGGTCATCCACGGAGTGTCCTACGAGACGGAGGTCTCCGGAAAATACAGTCAGTGGCCCGGCTGGCACGCCTTCCAGAACGCCTTCGCAGACCCCTGGGGGGATCGTCAGCCCTGCTGGCCAGAGGTATACAAGCTGGCAAGCTACATCGCCCGGACTCAGGCGGTGCTGCAAAACGGCAGGCCGAGAATTGATCTGGCGATATACAAGGGACAAAGAGCCTACGGCTGGGGCTATACCAAGCTGCTGGATCGGGGCTACAGCTACGATATAATTTCCAACCCCCATCTGTTCCTGCCGGAAGCAGTGGTACGGAACGGCGAACTCTGCCCCCAGGGGCCTGGCTACCGGGCGCTGCTGGTGGTGGATCAGGAGATGCTGCCCATTCCCTCTGCGGAGAAGCTGCTGGCGCTGGCAAAGTCCGGTCTGCCTGTGGTCTTTGTTGGGAAGATTCCGCAAAAAGCCAACGGAGCCTTCTCGGAGGACGGCAAAATCGCCGACCTGATGGCGCAGCTTCGGGCATTGGAGAATGTGGCTTTTGTGGACACGCTGGAAAAAGCGGCGGAGTGCCTTTCCGCCCAGGGCATCGAACCCCGGGCCAAATACCGCCGGGACAAGCTGGAGAGCATCTGCCGTCAGGATGAGATGGGCGTCTACTACTTCTTCTACAATGGCGGCGAGGCCATGGAGACGGAGGTAGTTCTGTCCGGTGACGGAAGGCCCGTGGTGCTCAACGCCTGGACTGGGAATATGACGCCGATCCCCTATGTACAGACAAAGGCTGGCACTCAAATCAGGCTGAAGCTATCCGAAGGGGATGCGGCCATTGTAGCCCTATTGCCCGATGCGGAGCTGGTCACAGAGAAAGAAATGCTGGAGCCGGTGGCGCTGGACGCATTCGACACCACCATCATATCCTGGGGGCCGGATCCTGAAGCGGCGGTGCCCACCCAGTCGAAGAAAACGGTGCTGAAACTTGGCATCCAGAAAGCTGGAGCATGGGATGCACTTCCTGCCACAGAGGAACAGCTTGCGGTGCTGGGTGTGGACGCCCTTTCACATGTTTCCGGGCAGGGCATCTACCGGGCGGAGTTCACCCTGCCGGAATGTGACGGCGCAGTTTTGACGGTGGACACCGGGGACTGCATGGTGGTTGCCGGGACGATCAATGGTGAGCACCTGCCTGCGGTCAACCAGCGCAGCGGTATGGTAGATTTGTCGGGACTGGTTCACGCCGGGGAGAACACACTGGAGTTGGAGATTGCCACTACCCTCATCAACCGGCTTCGCATTTCCCATCCGCTGTTTGATGGAAAGGGCGGAATGCCCGCACCCCCGGCCCCCAGTGCCGCAGCGGATGGGGAGACACCCATGATGGGCAATCTGGAGGACAGGGACTATGAGCTGCCTACGGCACCCATGGATATGCCTACCCCCATGCCCAGTGCGTACCACTATGGCATCTATGGCGCTGTGGTCACACCCTACAGGAACCTGTAAACGGATGGAGCATCGGGACAGTACAGCCTCGGCAGACCTGCGGACACGCCGTTACCTTGCGATGAAGAATTCATAGGTTCCGGAGCCGAGCAGAAACAGGTCGCATTCATTGCTGCTCCATCAAGATAAATTGTCTGTCCGGGGGTAGGCGTTGGCATCGTCCAGAAGCAGTTGTAGCATTATTGTCCGATTGCTCTTTTCTATGGTTTGTGTCATAATAGGCTCGTATAGCGACTGCAAGGAGGCTTTCTATGACACTTTCACAGATTCAGTATTTTCTCACGGCAGCTCGATGCCTGAACTTTACTGTGGCGGCACGGGAAATGTATATCACCCAACCTGCCTTGGGACGGCAGATTTCTGCCATGGAGGAGGAACTGGGGGTCAAGCTCTTTCTTCGAAACAAAAATTTCCTGAGCCTGACTCCGGTGGGAGCTATGCTCCACAAGGAGTTCACTTCTCTGATGGTGAATTATAATGAGATTCTTCAGAAGATTTACGCCATGGGTCAAGAGGACAGCGTTCATATGCGCATCGGCATGCTGGAGGGCTATGGTCTGGGGGACATTCTGCCGAGATTTTTGCATCTGTGTCAGACGGAGTATCCCGGGCTCATGGTGGAGCTGTTTTCTGCCAGCTATCTGGAACTGAAACAGCAGCTTCTGGAGGGAGAGCTGGACATCATCCTGACCTTCCGTCACGACCTTCAGGAACAGCCGGATATCCTATTTCGTCCCCTGCGGGAGATTCCTACCTATTTCGCCCATCACCGGGATGCGGTGGACCTGGAGCGGATGCAGCGAGGAGATCAGCTTCTGATTCTCAATTCCCCAGAGGACTCCGACGCAGCCTTTTCCAGAGACAAGGCTGCCTATGAAACCATGGGGCTGAATCTCCGCTACAAACTGGCGCGCTTTGTCAATGAGCAGTTATTTTACGTCCGTCAGGGCTACGGTTGTGCGATTCTGGCGGGGAACAGCAACCTTCGTACCGACCCAGCCATTGTATTTCAACCTAAAGTAGGGCTGGAGCCAGTGACGCTGGTAGCTGCATGGAGCACCCGGTCAAACAATCTCGGCATTCAGACAGCCATTGGGGCGCTGAGTAAATTGATTGATGAATCAGATGAGATTACTGCATGGTAGTAAGAGGCCGTATGGGAGCAATCTCCCATACGGTTACTTTTTTGCACACCCTCCATACTATTTGGCATTTTACAGTGGATTTGCCCTTCGATATAATGGAATTATCAAAATAGAACCCAGATAATCGGAGGCGATGACATGGGAAACAGAAGATTTGGAAAGGGCTTTGAAAATTACACGCCCGAAGAACAGTCCCGAATTGCCCTTGGCCGGGAGGTCGCGTCTGAGGGCATGGTGCTGCTGGAGAACGACGGAACACTGCCTCTTGGAACGGGAGAAGCGGCCTCACTGTTCGGCGTGGGACAGATCGGCTTCCTCCACGGGGGCTCCGGATCCGGCTCCACTTTTGCGGACTATGTGGTGAAGCTGCCGGAGGCCATGGAAAACGCCGGCGCAGTGATTAACAAAGCTCTGGTGGCTCAGTATGCGGAGTACTGCGCCGAGGCGCAGAAAAAGGTGGAAAAGGAGCCGCCCCATATGCGCCGGGGTACAATTCCGGAGATGGTTCTCTCCAATGCGATGATCGCAAATGCCCGGAAAGAAAGCAATGTGGCAATCATCTCCATTGTTCGGCTGGCAGGGGAGGGCAGAGACCGGAAGCTGGAACCCGGCGACTACTATCTGTCCCCGGAGGAGCACGCCCTGATGGCGGGTGTGAAACAGCACTTTGAAAAGGTAGTGGTGCTTCTGAACGTCTGCGGGCAGATGGACATGGAGTGGGTGGACGTCTATCAACCCAACGCCGTCCTGATGGTCTGGATTCCCGGACAGGAGGGGGCTTCCGCCGCTGCGGATATCCTCATGGGTTATGTGAATCCTTCCGGACGGCTGACGGATACCATTGCGAAGAACTGGCGGGACATTCCCTCCTCTGAAAACTTTGGCGCCTGGGCAGACGGCTTTGAGCTGTACACCGGAGACGAAGACCAAATCCCCTACTGGGGCGGTGTGGGCAACCATGAGATGGTTCCCGTGGGCGAGACTGTAGTGCGCCCTCTTGGCAACCGCCGCTATACCGAGTACCAGGAGGGGCTCTATATAGGCTATCGGTACTTTTCTACCTTCGGTGTCCCGGTACGCTATCCATTTGGCTATGGACTCAGCTATACGTCCTTCAGCCGGGAGACCTCCGGCTTTGCGAAAACCGCCGATGGAATCTCCTTTGCGGTTTCTGTGACCAATACCGGCAGCGTTCCCGGGAAGGAAGTCATTCAGATCTACTTCCACGGAGCAGAAAGTGCTCTGGAGCGGCCTGACCGGGAGCTGGTGGCGTTTCAGAAAACAAAGCTCCTTGCACCCGGCGAGCGGGAAACGCTGGTTTTCTCGATTCCCAACCGAGATCTTGCCTGCTATAGCGAGGAAAAGGCTGCATGGCTGCTCCAGCAGGGAGAGAACACCCTTTACTTGGGCGGCGATTCTCTCCACAACGAGGCATTTGCAGTTTTTGAGACTCAGGAGACGATTCTGGAGCAGGTCTCCAATCAGGCGACCCCTGACCATCATACCCGCCCCCTCCGGCAGCTGTCCAAGCGTGACCCAGAGGGCACCAGACCCATTGCACCCCCCATTTCCGCTAACTCCGGGGAGAAGCACGGCTCCATGAAGCAGGGCAGCTACACATGGCCGGAGATTATAGGGACTGAAGCCCGATGGAAGCTGGCAGATGTGAAGGCCGGACGGGTCACCATGGAGGAATTCCTGAAGCAGGCCGACGATTTTGAACTGGTGGTGCTGCTGGTGGGGGCCAATGTCACCGGCTTCTCCGCAGTGGAGACCCAGAACAAGGACATTGAGCAGGGAATCCCCATGGATCAGATGGCGAGAGAGAGCCAGCTTGGCCCTCTCAGTGAATGGATCCCTGGCATGGGCGGCTACACCGCCACCATAGAGCGCCTGGGAATCCCCACCATTACCATGTGCGACAGCCCTGCAGGTATCGGGGCAGGGAAGACCCATAAGCTGGCCTTCCCTACAGCAACCATTACCGCCTGCACCTTCAACACCGAGCTGGCAGAGCGGCTGGGAGATGCTCTGGGAGCCGAGGCAGAGGAGCGGAAGGTGGACGTCTGGCTGGCTCCGGCCTTTAACATCCACCGGAATCCCCTTGCGGGTCGGAACTATGAGTATTATGCAGAGGATCCACTGCTCTCTGGCAGGGTTGCCGCCGCTGTGGTGCGGGGTGCCCAGCAGAATCACCCGGTTTCCTCCTGCATCAAGCACTTTGCCGCCAACAATCAGGAGACCAGCCGCTGGGACAAGGACGATTCCGTCATGTCCGAGCGTGTCCTCCGAGAAATTTACCTGCGGGGCTTCGAGATTGCCGTGAAGGAGGGACATCCCCACAGCCTGATGACCTCCTACAATTCCTTAAACGGCAAGCAGACCGCCGCCCATGAGGAGTTGCTCCAAAACATTCTGCGTGACGAGTGGGGCTTTGAGGGCTTCGTGGTTACTGACTGGGAGGGCGACACCGGCTTGGCAGTGGAGTGCCTTCAGGCGGGCAACGACTTGCTGATGCCTGGCTTCCCCGGCATGGTGGATTGGCTGTATAAAAAGGTCCAGTCCGGCGTCCTTTCCCGTTCCGTTCTGGAGGAATGTGCAGAGCGACTGCTGAAGGTCGTTATGAATTCCGCGGCTATGGAGCGGTATCAAAAAACGTCAAAATAAGATATACCGTTTGCAAAATCGAATATTGAATGGCATGGCCTATTTGATATAATGCGGGTAGTTTGTGTGATTCCCCGGTGCTTACCACACTGGGACGGACGCCCAAATGAATACAGAAAAGGAGAGTGTCACATGAAAAAGATTTTGGCTGCGATTCTGGCACTGTGTATGCTGGGAATGCTGCTTGCGGGCTGCGGGAACACCTCTTCCGCCACTTCCACAGCATCCGATTCCGCACCGCAGACGGAGGACAGCGCACCGGAAAAGAGCAGCGACCTGTTTGTTCCAAGTGCAGCGCCTGCCGCCGCCTCCGCCGAGGAAGAAGCGTCCGCAGCGCCTGCCGGTCCCAGCTATACGCTGCCCATCTCTGAGGAGGGCCTAACCTATACCTACTGGATGTGCTATGCGCCCTTTGCGCCGGAGGTCATTGACGTGGACGGCATGAAGGGGCTGCTGGTACTCGATACCCTTCAGGATGTTACCAACATCCACTTTGATATCACCGCCGCCAACGGCGCTGCGGAGCAGGATAACTTTAACCTGATGATTGCCGCCGGTGACTACTGCGATATCATCAACGGAATGAACAACTTTACCGCCGGTCTGGAGGCCGCCGTGGAGCAGGACATCATTCAGGATCTGGCGGATGTGATCCCCGAAAAGTGTCCCAACTACTGGGCGTACCTGAATCAGAACACCAACTCCCTGATGCAGGCCTATACCGACTCCGGCTATATGCCCACCATCTGCACTCTGACACCAGAAGTGGGGCAGGAGGTTGTCGGTCCCGTGATCCGGAAGGACTGGCTCAACGAGTTCGGCATGGACACGCCCCAGACCTATGACGAGCTGTACGATTATCTCCAGAAGGCCAAGTCCGAAAAGAACGCGCTTTTTGAGCTTAGCTCTACGGACGGTCTGGTACTGGATCTGGCATACGGCCTGAACCTGTACTTTGGTGAAATGCTCTATTCTGGCTCCGCCTTCACTGCACAGGACGGCAAGGCTGTTTACAGCCTGACCGACGACAACATGAAGACCTATCTGAAATTCATGAACCGCCTGTACACCGACGGTCTGATCCCTTCTGACTTCTTCTCTGAGACGTCCGAGGATGTCAGCTCCGCAGCTCGGCTGGGTTTTGGCCTTGGCACCAACAGTCTGGTCAGCGTTTCCGCCGCAAATTCCTCTGATATTATGATGAATGTCACCGACGACAGCTTTGAAATGGCGGTCCTTCCCTATGTGACCGACGGAACCACCGAGCCGCACACCGGCCCTGCCTCCATGTGCGACACCATGAAGGACAACGACGCATGGGCATTCTCTGCCGATTGCACCAACATTGATCCTCTGCTGGAGATGGTGGAGTTCCTGTACAGTGACGAGGGCTACCTGCTGAGCAACTACGGCGTGGAGGGTGAGAGCTACACCATGGTAGACGGCAAGCCCACCTACACCGAGCTGATCACCAACAACCCCGACGGCCTTTCCTCCTTCTTTGCCAGCTACAAGTATGCCACCAACGCTGCCTCCAGCTTCTTCCCTTACATCAACGACATGTCCAAGAGCTTCTATGACTTCAACGACAATCAGTGGGAGGTCTATGAGGGCCTCAAGGATCTCAGCGACTGTGCCTACAACTATCCCGCCTATGCAAAGATGACCGCCGAGGAGACTGCGGAATACACCCAAATCTCTGCGGAAATCACCACCTATACCGACACCCGAATTCTGGAGTTTATCACCGGCGCCGCCGATATCGACGCCGACTGGGACAACTATGTTTCCACCATCGAGGGCATGGGGCTTCAGGATATGGTAGATCTCAAGCAGGGCGCCTATGACCGCGCCATGCAGCGTGAAGCGGCGATGGGTCTGTAACGGATACGTCTTCCGCCATAGCACAAGACGCAAAAAGGGGCGCTCTCCGCGAGGGCGTCCCTTTTACCAGCCGTGCGGCTGTAATATCAACTTTTGCTAGCGGACATAAAGAGACCGACAACAAGGTAATAGTCCTTGGTCGTCAATCCTTTTTCCTTCCGGGATGAAATCCTCCTATGCCTGTGGTATGCTGGTACCGTCAAGATCGGGAAAAAGCGCCGCCCGGAGGGCCGGACGGCGCAGAGGGGAGAAACCGTATGCTGCTTTTGTGGGGATTACGCCAGATTCAGGCGCTTTTGCAGATTCACCACGGTGAGAATATAGAAAATCGCACAGAACACCAGCTCAAGGCCCAGGAGGGAGAGCATGGTCAGGTGGACGCTCTGCATGGTGGTCAGGGGGAAGCCGCCGTCGGGGAGGCTCAGTGCGTTCAGCGGCGTCACCAGGAGAACGGTGGAGATCACCCGAAGGGCAAAGCTCTGGAGGAAGTACATAACCACGGACCACAGGGCCTTGTGGTTGGTGAAGCCATAGCCCAGGCTCATGGCGCTGTAGAACTGAAGAATGTTGGCGGCGGATGCCACAAAGGCCAGGACCAGCAGCTCCAGCACAATGGCTACGCCGTTGAGGGCGTATCTGGCGGTGAGGGTCTGGAAGATGTCCCCGAGGATTTCTCCTGCCTCCTGGAGGAAGCCGCCGGAGAGGAAGGCAATCACCAGGCACAGCACCACCATGAAAATGCTCAGAAGCAGCCACAGGGCGGCCACAATGAGCTTGGAGAGCACCAGCTGATGGGGCGTGGTGGGCAGGGTGAACATGAGATAGCCCTGGTCGGTGAGCAGATTGCTGTAAAACCGCCGGACCATCAGCACCAGGGTGGCAAGGACCCCCAGCACCAGGGAGAAGCCCCAGGCTACCAGCACCAGAGTCAGCAGAATCCGCACCAGGAGAAAGTCTGCGATACTGAGGGACATCACGCGCATGGAGAGGTTGGCGGCCACGCTCAGGGCGGCCATGGCCACGTAAATGACCCACATCATTCGGCCGGTGGCAATCAATTCGTGTTTCAACAGTTTTCTCAGCATCTGAATACTTCCCGGAACAGCTGGTCTACCGACTTGCCTTGTTCCTCCCGAATTTCGTCTACGGTTTTGTGCAGGACGATTTGACCCCGGCTGATAAAGACCACCTGGTCCAGAATCTGCTCCACGTCGGAAATCAGGTGGGTGGAGATCACCACGGTGGCCTGGGGATTGTAGTTGCCAATGATGGTGGAGAGGATGTAGTCCCGGGTGGCCGGGTCCACTCCGCCGATGGGCTCATCCAGGAGATAGAGCTTCGCCGCCCGGCTCATCACCAGAATCAGCTGGACCTTCTCTCGGGTGCCCTTGGACATGGAGCGAATCTTCTGGGTCTGCCGGATGTTCAGCCGGTCCAGCATCTCCTCGGCGGTTTTCCGGCGGAAGTCCGGGTAGAAGTCCTGGAAGAAGTCCAGGGTCTGCCGGGCGGTCATCCAGTCGGAGAGATAGGTCCGCTCGGGAAGGTAGGACACAATGCTCCGGGTCTCCGGCCCGGGAACCATGCCGTCAATGCGCAGCTCCCCGCTGTTCCAGGGGAGCAGCCCGTTGGCCAGCTTAATGAGGGTGGTTTTGCCGCTGCCGTTGGGGCCCAGCAGACCGATGATTTTTCCCGGCTCCAGGGTGAGATTCACCCGTTCCAGGGCGGGAATCTGGCCGTAGGACTTGCAAAGGTCCCGGCATTCAAGAATTGGTGTCATGTGAGCTTTCCTCCTTTTCCGCTGTCTCCAACAGAGAAATAATCTCCCTCCGGCCGAAGCCCAGACGGTCCATGGCCGAGAGAAAGGCCTGGATCTGCCGGGAGGCCAGGGTGTGTTTGGCTTCCTGAATCATGGCTGTGTCCTCCGTTACAAATCTTCCGCTGGTTCGCTGGGAAAACACCAAATTGTCCCGTTCCAGCTCTCCCATGGCCCGCTGCATGGTGTTGGGGTTGACCCCCGCCTCCACCGCCAGCTCCCGCACAGAGGGGAGCCGCTGGCCCGGAAGATAGCCCCCTGTGACGATCCGCAGGGTGAGCTGCTCCACCAGCTGGGCATAGATGGGAGCGTCACTGTGAAATTGCCACTCCATAGAGCACCTCCTGAGTATTACTGTATTAGTCGCTTAGTACAATGCTACAATAATACAAACGGTCCCGTTTGTCAAGGGGGTTTTGAAAAAATTTTTCCCGGAGCCGGGAAAAGGCGCAACTTTCACAAAATAGTTAGCCGTGACAAACAACGTCTTTGGCAGTTTCACGAAATGCAAAAAAGTCCTCGGTAAGTCTTGACAAACTACCGGGGATGTTGTATCATGGGGCGGTAGTTAGGAAAACCTAACTTTTTAAAACACGGTTGGTTAGCATTAGCTAATCCAAAATAGGAGGGTGAGGCGCTATGATGCCCCTTTCGTTATCAGCCCCCGGGGAGGAAGCCATGGTGGAGCGGATCGGCGGTAAGCCGGAGGTCAAGAAGCACCTGGAAAACCTGGGGTTTGTGGCAGGGACCGCCGTAAAGGTCATCACCAGAATGGGCGGCAATCTGATTGTCCAGGTGAAGGAGGCCCGGGTGGCCATCAGCTGTGAAATGGCGCAGAAAATCATGGTAAAGCCCTGACCGGGCAAGGTATAAAAGGAGGAATTTGCAGATGAATACCCTGAAAGACGTCAAGGTGGGCAAGACCGTGAAGGTGGTAAAGCTCCACGGAGAGGGGGCGGTGAAACGCCGGATTATGGACATGGGCATCACCAAGGGCGTGGAGATCTATGTCCGGAAGGTGGCGCCCCTGGGAGACCCGGTGGAGGTCACGGTGCGAAACTATGAGCTTTCCCTGCGGAAGGCCGACGCGGAAATGATTGAGGTCCAGTGATCTGGCGGGTTCTCCATTTTTTTGAGACCCGGTTAGGAATGTCTAATCTTTGAAAGAGAGGAACGCAACAATGAATGTGAGAATTGCCCTGGCGGGCAACCCCAACTGCGGGAAAACCACCCTGTTCAATGCCCTGACAGGCGCCAACCAGTTCGTGGGCAACTGGCCCGGCGTCACGGTGGAGAAAAAGGAAGGCAAGCTGAAAAAGCACAGTGATGTCATCGTCACCGACCTTCCCGGCATTTACTCCCTGTCTCCCTACACCATGGAGGAGGTGGTGGCCCGGGACTATCTGATTACTCAGCGCCCCGACGTCATTTTGAACATTGTGGACGGCACCAACCTGGAGCGGAACCTGTATCTTACCACACAGCTCACGGAGCTGGGGATCCCCGTGGTGGTGGCGGTGAACATGATGGACGTGGTGAAGAAGAACGGAGACGTGATCAACACCAAGGAGCTGGCCCGGGAGCTGGGCTGCAAGGTGGTGGAGATCTCCGCCCTGAAGGGTACCGGCTGCCTGGAGGCCGCAGAGGCCGCCCTTTCCGCCGCCAAAAGCACCAAGACCGTGCCGATGCACACCTTCTCTGGGGTGGTGGAGCATGCCCTGGCCCACATTGAGGAGGCCGCCGTCCACCATATGCCCGAGGAGCAGCAGCGCTGGTACGCCATTAAGATCTTCGAGCGGGACGACAAGGTGATGGAGCAGCTGAAGCTCTCCGCCCAGGTGAAGGCTCACATAGAGGCAGACATCAAGGCCGCAGAGCAGGAGCTGGACGACGATGCCGAGAGCATCATCACCAACGAGCGGTATGTGTACATCGGAGAGATCATCAAGGGCTGCTACAAGAAGAAGGGCCAGGGACAGCTCTCCACCTCTGATAAAATCGACAAGATCGTCACCAACCGGATTTTGGCGCTGCCTATTTTCGCCGTGGTGATGTACCTGGTTTACTGGGTGGCCATGGGGCCCTTTGGCTCCTTCCTCACCGACTGGACCAACGACGTCTTTGGGGCGGAATGGCTCCAGGGCGGCGCCGCCTGGCTCATGGAGGAAATCGGCGCGGCGGACTGGGTCACCGGCCTGGTGGTAGACGGCATTGTGGGCGGTGTCGGCGCGGTTCTGGGCTTTGTGCCCCAGATGCTGGTGCTGTTCCTGTTCCTGGCCATTTTGGAGGACTGCGGCTACATGGCCCGTATCGCCTTTATTATGGACCGGGTATTCCGGAAGTTCGGGCTTTCCGGCAAGTCCTTTATTCCCATGCTGGTGGGCACCGGCTGCGGTGTTCCCGGGGTCATGGCCTCCCGTACCATTGAAAATGAGCGGGACCGCCGGATGACCATTATGACCACCTGCTTCATTCCCTGCGGGGCGAAAATGCCCATTATCGGCCTGATTGCCGGCGCCCTGTTCGGCGGCAGCGGCCTGGTGGCGGTGTCCGCCTACTTCATCGGTGTGGCCGCCATTATCATCTCCGGTATCATCCTGAAAAAGACCAAAATGTTCGCCGGAGATCCTGCTCCCTTTGTGATGGAGCTGCCCGCCTACCACGCCCCCACAGTAGGCAACGTCCTGCGGGGCATGTGGGAAAGAGGCTGGTCCTTTATCAAAAAGGCCGGCACCATCATCCTGCTGTCCTCTGTGATTCTCTGGTTCCTCCAGGGCTTCGGCTGGGAGAACGGCGCCTTCGGCATGGTGGAGGATATGGACAACTCCGTGCTGGCGAAGATCGGCTCCGCCATCTGCATCATCTTTGCCCCGCTGGGCTTCGGCAACTGGAAGGCCACCGTGGCCACCATCACCGGCCTGATTGCCAAGGAGAACGTGGTTGCCACCTTCGGCGTCCTCTACGGAGGCCTGGAGGAGGTTGCCGAAAACGGCGACGAGATCTGGGGCGCCGTGGCACAGAACTTCACCCAGCTCTCCGCTTACAGCTTTATGATCTTTAACCTGCTGTGCGCACCCTGCTTTGCCGCCATGGGCGCCATTAAGCGGGAGATGAACAGCCCCAAGTGGACCCTGTTTGCCATTGGCTATATGTGTGTGTTTGCCTATGCCATTGCCCTGATCGTCTATCAGATCGGCAGCGCAGTCACCGGCAACGTCAATCCCGTGGGCCTGATTTGCGCCCTGGCAGTGCTGGCCTTCCTGATCTTCAACCTGGTCCGGCCCTATCGGGAGTCTGATCGGCTCACCAAAACCGTGAGAGTTTAAGCGTTCCAAAGGAGGAGTTTCTATGATCGCATGGCTTACCGCCAATCTTTCCACCATCCTTGTGGTGATGGTCCTGGCTGGGATCATCGGCCTGATTATCCGCAGTATGGTCCGGGATAAGCGAAAGGGCAAGTCCTCCTGCGGAGGAAGCTGCGGCGGCTGCGCCATGAGCGGAAGCTGCCATCCCAAGCACTGACCGAAGAACCGGGAGATGCGAAAACCGGGAGACGCAACGTCTCCCGGTTGATTTCGGCGGATATTCCGCCTTGCTGGAAGGGGGAGCACCCATGACCAACCAAAGCCTGACGGCCTCCAATCTCAAATATCTCCTCACCGTGGCCCAGCTGAGCCAAAAGGGCCGGGTACGCTGTGTGGACGTGTCCAAGTATCTGGCCGTGTCCCGGCCCAGCGCCCTCCGGGCCCTGGAATATCTCCAGACCATGGAGCTGCTGCTTCGGCGGGAGGGAGGCGCCTGGGAGCTGTCTCCCGGGGGCCAGGCCCTGGCGGCCCAATACCGGGACTATTACCGGGTGATCGGGGCCTTTTATTGCCGCCTGTTGCCCCCGGAGGTAAACCGGGAGGCCTTCACCTTAAATCTTCTGGCGGAGGTCCCGCTGGGAGAGCTGGAGTCGGTCTGCGAAAAGCTGCAATAAGAAAGGGGAAAGCCTTTCCCGCAGAAAAAGATCCCCTGCCGCAGGTGCGGCAGGGGATCTTTTTATCGCCCCCGAAGCCGGGGGTTGGAATTAGTGATTCCAGGTGTAGCCGGTGATCTCAGCGGCCTTCTCCAGAATCTTGGTCATGCCCTCTTCCTTGCCGTTGGCCTTGGCAGTATCCATAGCGGAAGCAGCCTTGGCGTCGAAGGTAGCGGCCCAGACGCGAGCGATGTCTTCGTCGGAGAACTGAACCATCTTGTTGCCGGTCTTCTCCTCGATGGTGGCGCAGTCGGTGGCGATGGAGTCGTCATAGATGCCGGCGGAGTACTCCTCCACCTCGTCGCAAGCCTGAGAAATGGCCTGACGCTGGGCGTCGGTGAGGCCGTTCCACCACTCCAGGTTGGCGGTGAACATGTTGCCGGCGGTGTAGGTGCCGTCCAGTGCCCAGTAGCTGGCAACCTCTTCCCAGCCCATGGACACCATGGGAGCCAGGCCCATCTGGGTGGAGTCGATGAGACCACGCTGCAGGGCGTCATAGCAGTCGCCAGGGCCAACGGAGGTGACCTGGAAGCCCAGAGCCTCGAAGATGGCGGCGTCCATGTTGCCGAAGGACTTGGAGCCGGCGATCATGGAGTCCAGATCGGTGAACTCATAGGTGGTGCAGAAGGCGTTGGCGCCGCCTGCCAGGACGTTGAGATAGATGATGCCGTTGTCGGCAGCCTCCTGCTGAATGAGGGCGGAGGTCTCGGGATCCTTGAACATCAGGGTGTCGAAGTAGTCCAGAGCAGCCTTGGTGCCGCCGGGGGCGAAGCCGGGGAAGGCCAGGTAGTTCAGGGTAGCCAGGTGAGGCATATGGCCCAGAGCGGTCATGTTCACCGCGCCGGAGTTGACGCCGTCCAGAGCCTCGGGATCGGTGAACAGGGTGCCACCCCAGAAGATGTTCATGGTGATGGCGCCGCCGGTGAGGTTGTTCAGGTACTCCTCAAAGTGCTTGATGATCTGGCCGCCGGTCTCGGTCTCGTTGTATATGGTGGAGAACTCGATGGTCAGGGGATCACAGGTGATGGAGTCGGCCTTGGGCGCAGCCTCCTGGGTGGAAGCGGCGGCCTCAGCGGCAGAGGCGGGAGCCTCGGGGGCCGCAGGAGCGGCCTCGGTGGCAGCAGCACTCTCGGCAGGTGCGGCAGCGGAAGACGCAGCCGCGGAAGAGGCGGCGTCGCCGCCGCAGGCGGTCATGCCCGCGACCATGGAAATGGCCAGCAGAGCAGCAAGGATTTTCTTGAGTTTCATTTGTATCCTCCTCAAAGATTTTTATGTTGACGTGCCGGAGCACGGAACAACCTACATACCCGGAGCGCCCAGCAGCTTCGGCAGGAACAGAACGATGTCCGGGAACAGGGCAATGATAATCACCACAGCCAGCTCGCAGATGAAGTATGGCACCACACCCTTGAAGATCTCCGAGGGATTGACCCGGAGGGCGTTGGCGGTGGCAAAGACGTTCATGCCGATGGGGGGGGTCAGACCGGCGATCTCACACATAAAGCACAGGCAGATAACCAGCACATAGGGGCTGTAGCCCACGGCGGTGAGCACCGGGAACACCACGGGAACGGTGATGATGATAATGGAGACAATGTCCATGACGCAGCCGCAGAACACATACAGCAGCACCACCAGCATAAAGATGAAGAAGGCCGGGGCGTGGACCGATGCGATCATGTTGGCCAGGGTGTCCGCCAGCTTGGTGGCGGCGATAAAGGAGCCAAAGAGCTGACCGGCCACAATAATGGGGAAGATGCCGGCCTCCATGGTGGCAGACTCCCAGATGCTGTGGGCGATCTGCTTAATGGACAGGCGCTTGACAATGGCGTAGATGCACACGGCCACAGCGCCGATGGCGCCACCCACCGTGGCGGTGAACAGACCGGCGAAGGTACCGCCGATGATAATGCCAAACAGGCAGAGAATGGGAATCAGAAGCCGCAGGCTCTTGAGCTTCTCCTTCATGGGGATCTTCTCACCGGAGGCCGGGGGAATGGAGCCGGGCTTAACCCGGCCAATGACCCGGACGGTGACGCACAGCAGCACCGCAGTGAGCAGGCCGGGGATCACACCGCCCATCAGCGCGGTTCCCACGCTCATGGTGATGGGGGAGATCAGGCAGTACATGATAATGGCCATGGAGGGGGGAATCAGGGTGCTCAGCGCGCCGGAGGCGGCGATGCAGCCCATGGAGTAGTTCCGGTCATAGCCGGAGGCCTCCAGCTCAGGCATGGCCAGCTTGCCGAAGACGATGTTGCCGGCCACAGAGGAGCCGGAGCAGGCGCCAAACACGGCGTTGGCGGCCACCACGGTGAAGAGCTGTCCGCCCTTGACCCGGCCCAGCCAGGCCTTCATGGCCGCAAAGGCGCCGCCTGCTATGCCGGTTTCTCCGGCTAAGGCGCCCACCAGCATAAACATGGGGAGCACGGCGTAGTTGTAGTTGGCGCCCAGCTCAAAGGGGGCGGTGGTAAACTTTGTGAGCATCATGGTGAGATTGCCGTGATACAGGGCGATAAAGCCGCCGAAGGCAGAGGCCATCATGGACACAAAGACGGGCACGCCGGCGAAGATCATAACCATCATCACGGCGAAGGTCACAAGACCCACAATCGAAGCGTAATCCATTATTCCTCACCCTCCTTGGTTTCTTCCTTCTTCACATAGAGCCGAACAGTGGCCCACAGGAAGCTCACCGCCAGCAGGAAGAAGCCGATGGCGAAAATCAGCGCAAAGGGCCACTTGGCAAAGCCAAACCCGGTGGTAGAGGACTTTGCGTGGGTGGAATAGAACTTCTGCATCTGGACCAGGCCACGATATCCCACAAAGCTGGTGATGAATACGGCGATGAGATTACCCACCGTGGTAAACAGCATCTGGAGCCAATGGGGGAAGTGACGGGACAGCAGATCGATCTTGGTGTGGCCGGTATCCAGGGTGACAAAGCTGCACGCCAGGAACACCACGGGAATGTGAAGGTACTGAATGATCTCCGTGGAGGCGGGAATGCCCTTGTGGAAGATCTTTTCGCCCAGCACGTTGAAGAAGGCCACGAACATAATTGCGATCAGGCAGACGCCGGAGATGTAGGAGACGTATTTCAGAATCTTTACAATCACATTGTCTACCTTGTCGTAAAGCGTTGGGCTTTTTTTGGACAAGATAACTCCTCCTTTTCAAATTCCGTCAAAACTGAAGATTTGACATACAAATTATGCGGTTTGGTATCGATTTTGTCAATGTCTGAAATGAATTTCAATATGTGCATTTTGTGCTATATGGTCAAAATATGACATACCGACAAGGAGGAATGTTTGAAATGTAGGGATGTTTGCTAAAAATGTGCAAAAAACCGCTGAAATTCCTGAAAAAATCAATTTCCTCTTGCAGGAATCGAGATGATTCGCTATAATTATGTCTACTGAGGCAACCGACACGGGTTTTTGCCCGGTATACTATATTAAAGGAGCTTTCCATGAAACTGCGCATCCCAGCACTGATTCTTTGTTTTCTGATGATGATTTCCACCGCCGTCTACGCCGGAGAGACCGCCCAGACCCAGAGCGGCTCCTGGGGCATCACCTTCCAGGGGACCACCCAGAAGGCCGCCGAGGTGATTGCTGCGGCCAGTACGGCGCCCCAGTTTCAGCCCACAGACGAGGCGGTGACCTATGCCCTGGTGTCCGGGGGAGAGATCAAGGCCGCCATGGAGAACTACGGCCTGGAGGCGGGGTCCGCCTCGGCCAAGGCCCTTCACCTCATCAATTCCAAATATGCCGCCACCCTGACGGAGGACCAGCGGAACGGGACCCTGGTGTTTCTCTTTGAGGGGGCAGGGGAGTCCTCAGACCCGGCGGAGCGCCTGGATGCCATGTGTGTGGTGGTCCGGGAGGGGGCCATTGTCTATGTGTCTACCGCCTGCTCCACCATTCCCGACAGTCCCTTTGTGCCCTGGAAAAATGACGGCATGGACGTGCCCACGCTGAAGTCCGGGATTTATGCCTTTGACACGGTGAATCACAACGGCATCTACGGGGCCCTTCGAGTTCGGGAGGACCAGGTGGTGCGGTTTGCCAGCACCACGGAGTTCTATGAGACCGTCTCCAATCAGGAGAGCATCCAGGTCCACCGCCGGAACTCCGAGGAGACCTCCACCGATAGGGAGGGCTGGGCCAATTCCGTGGGCTGCCTGCTGGTGGGCCACGCAGGGGCCGGTGTAAACGATAACTACGCCCAGTTTGCCCATGCGGTGGGCATCACTCAGCCTGGGACCTCCGGCTACGCCCCCTATTCCACCGACGTGGAGGGGACCCTGATTGTAGACCGGAGTCTGGGCGGAGATTACCTCCGAGCGGTGGGCTACACCGACGAGGCCCTGGCGCTTATCGGGTGATTGCTGAAACGGGAGCGGCTGCTCCCGTTTTTTGCGGCCCCCGGGGGGCAGGCCATGGCTTGCTTTTCTCTGAGAAGTGTGATAAAATGATTCAGTTATTATTGAAAAAGCGAGGAATACCTATGGGAATCGACGACCAGTGGGAGCATCCCCGGGGCTATCGCCCGGAGAAGCAGGAGAACATCTCGGAGATCCTCCAGAGCATTCTCCCGCCTCAGGAGGAGTACCACCGCCGGGAGGACCTTGCGTCTGAGGAGACGCCTGCGGAGGAACCGGATGCGTACCATGAGATAGCGCAGGAAACGGAGGACCCGGCGGACCCGGCGGAGGACACCCCGGACCGGGAGACAGGGGAGGAGCTGCCCCAGGATGTGCTCCTGGACACCTATCAGGATTCCGGGGAGTATCGGTCCTTCGACGGCAACCGGGAGTATCGGTCCTTTGACGCCTCCCTGCCGGAGGCCTCTCCGGAGGATTGGTATCACTACTCCCAGGAGGACCAGGAGCTGGAGGAGGAGCTGGACCAGGCGACGGACCAGGAGGATTTCTGGGAAGAGGAGCCACGGCGCAGACACCCGGTGCTCAGTGCCGTGGCCCATGGGCTTCTGGTGTTTCTCACCGCCGTCAGCGTGGTGTATTTGGTGGGAGTCTACTCTAATTTCTCTGTGGTCCGGAAGATGCGGGTGATGTATATTCAAACCGCCATGTCCACCTTTAGCCACAAATGGATGGCCACGGCGCTGATCCCCAGCGATATGATCGACGACGTAATGCGTGCTCAGTATGAGTCGGATACGGCGGTGCTGGGAAAGGAGAGCGGCTGGGGAAACGTCACGGTGCAGCAGCTGCCCACCTTTGAGTCGGAAACCATCGACGCCAGCCAGCTTCCTCAGGAGGAGACCCAGACGGAGGCCCAGTCCGACCCGGCGGAGCATCTGGACCCGGTGCAGACCGATGAGGACACCTTCTTTGAGATATTCTGGGAGATTGACCGGGATTCCATGCAGCAGTATGTCCAGGACCACCCGGAGGTGCTGGAGGACGGTTGGGCCAATATCGACATCAACGAAAGCGGCCTGGAGGATGACGGGACGGATATTCAGACCATCTATGGAGATCAGGTCCTGGCCATCAACGCCTCCCAGGGGATTATGCTGGCCCGGCTGTATCTGTCGGCCAATGAGTCCCGGGGCATTATGGCCATCTGCAAGGATACCAGCCGACTGAAGCTCTGCACAGCGGATACCCTGGGGACCATCGGCCAGACGGTTGCCAACATCTGCGACTATCACGACGGCATTCTGGCCATCACGGGAAGCGCCTTCTACGACCCGGACGGCCAGGGCAACGGCGGCGAGATCTCCGGACTGGCGGTTTGCAGCGGCGAAATCTACGGCGAGCGGCTCAGCGGCACGGCCAAGCGGCTGGAGCTGCGGGACGACAATAAAATGTATATTGTGGACTCGGACTCCCAGGTGGGAGAGGGGACCAGAGACGCCTGTGAGTTCCAGCCGGCGGTCCTCATCGACGGGGAGATCATCAGCAGCGACTGGAACAGCCCCAATCCCCGGGCGGTTCTGGGACAGACCAAGCGGCTGGAGACCATGATGGTTGTGGTAGAGGGCAGACTGTCCGACAGCCTGGGCTGCGGCGTCGAGGACATCGGAGAGAAGATGCTGGAGTATGGCTGTGTCCAGGCCCTGAATCTGGACGGCGGCACCAGCGCCATGATGTATTACAAGGGCGAGTCCATCATCCGCTGCTCCAATCAGGCCCTTCCGGACGGGCGGACCCTGCCCACGGCCTGGGTCTACGGCGGAACCTGATGTTTGCGCTCCGGCAGGGGGATCTCCTGCCGGAGCCTTAAATAATTTGCAAAAAGCACTTGACATTTGCCGGAACCATGATATAATAAGTCTCGTCCTTTGGACGATTAGCTCAGCTGGTAGAGCATGCGCTTGACGTGCGCAGGGTCAGCGGTTCGAGTCCGTTATCGTCCACCATGTTTCGTGAATGAAAAAGATGTCACGAACAAAACCGCCGAGAAATCGGCGGTTTTTCTGTTTTTATCTCAAAAATCGGCCTATTTTTATGTCGAAAAGTTAGATAATTAGAAGTCGAAATACTTTTTCAAACTATAACGCAAAGGGAGATATTATTCCGAATTTTTACAGCAATTTGTGACTCGAACCCTTGAGGTTTCGCGTTTTTACATAAATATGTATGTTTTGACTGCCTATGACATGAATTTTTTCGATGTCGCGGGCAGTTTTTTTGTTTTTCGGACGGTTTCCAAAAGTTTGTTGGTTCTGCTTCGTTTGGGTCGGATTTTTTTGTGGTATTGCTGAATAGCTTCTTTCTCAGCTTCCGAATATACTTGGCTTGCCAGTTGAAAAGGGGGCCAAACAAATGGAAACCAAAAATTTATGTGCGCAGATTCCCCTCGATCTGCACTGCAAGGTGCGGGAGGGGCAAGCGCAAGCAGAGCTGACGCTGAACGAATACGTCACAAAGATACTAACCGAATATTTTGAAGGAGAACGAGCAGACATGGCAAACACCAGAACCTTGGCATTCCAGATTTCAGAAGAACTTTTCCAGCGTATCAAAGCCTACCTCGCCGTCGAATCGGAGCGGCGCGGCACAAAGCTCAGCCAGCGGGAATTCGTAATTGGCCTGATCGAGCAGGCGTTGGAGGAAGCAGAGAAAGCGGAGGCTCCTCCCTCGCCTGCCGAGTCAACAATAACTGAATAACAAGTTTTTGCCGAAGCCCCGACTGCAATTTACGTTCATTGCAGTCGGGGCTTTTTTGCGTTTTCAAGAGAAAATTTCAGCTTTGGCTGTTCACATAAATATCTTTTACGAAGGGAGTTTCATATATGAAACACAAATTTCGGGCCATTGCCCTGCTGCTGCTTTTGGCTGTGGTAGTGGGGCTGATCCCGGCGGCGCTGGCGGACAACGAGCCATCGGTGGTGGAAGCGGCGGAGGAAGCCAGCGCGGACGCCGCCGAGGTTTCACCGCAAATCTCGCCGCCTGTGCAGGAGGACGAACCGGAGACAGAGAGCGCCGATGCCGCAGAGGATGAAGCCTCCGAGGAAGCAGTCAGCAATGACGGCCTGCTGTTGACCCGCGCCGTGGCCGCCGCCTCCAGCTCCGGGACGATGGGCAAAAGCACCTGCGTCACGTTTTCCGCCTATACCTCCCCCAGATGGTACTGCAATCGTTACAGCACGCTGGGCACACATTCCTATGGGCATTACTACTACGCCAGCGAAATCGCCTATCACACCATCGACGGCATGCTTTCCTACTGCATCGAACCGAACACTTCATCCCTCGATGGCAAAACCTACTCCGGCTACTCCGCCAGTTCCGCCGCCAGTGACAGCTACTGGCTGCTGGAGCTGGATGCTACGCAAAGAAGCTACATTGAGCAGATTTTGGCCTTTGGCTACCCGGAGGTAGACTACGGCTACAGCCAGCAGGCACAGTACGCCGCAACCCAGACGCTGATCTGGGAGGTTGTCAGCAAATGCCGGTACTCCAGCGGAATTCAGTACAGCTCAGATTACGGCCTGTTCAGCAAAATCTACGCGGTGCTGGGGGCGGACTATCAGGCATGCTATGACGGGATTCTGAATGCCATCAGTGTTTCGGACGGCACCGTCCCCAGCTTCGCGGGCAGCAGCTCCAGCGGAGCGAAAACCATTGAGCTGACGCTGAACAAAAGCACCAATTGCTACGAAACCAACGTCACAGACAGCAACGGTGTCCTGTCGCACTTCACATTCAGCTATTCCGGCGTGACCTTTACGAAAAGCGGCAATACCCTGACCATCTCTGTTCCAGCCGACAACGCAGAAATCAAGGATCAGGTTATCACCGGAACCTCCGACCAAAAGCTCATGTCCACCAGCGACCCGACTATTTGGGAGAATTCGGACTACCAGACCGTTTTGACAGCGGGCGGCGCGGACGAAGTGGCGGCCTATATCAAGCTCACCTGGGACGATGCGCCGGAAACGGGGAATTTGGTGGTTCAAAAGTCCGCGAATTATGGCACCGTGGAGGGCTTTACGTTTCGGCTCTATGGCACCAGTGATGCGGGCAACTTCGTAGACCTGACCGCCGCCACTAGGAGCGATGGAAAGGCGTATTTTAATGATGTGGAGGTTGGAACCTACACACTGGAGGAAGTAAGCCCCGGTGAGCAATATCTGCTGCCGGAAGCCCAGACCGTCACGATTCCCGGCAATGATTCTGTTGAAATAACAATGGAGAACACCTGGAAATTCTGGTCAGCGCAGGTGGTGAAGGTGGACGCCGAAACCGGCACGGCCCAGGGGGATGCCACGTTGGACGGCGCAGAATATACTTTATATAAGTCCGGTGAGGCGGTCACCACCTATACCGTCCAGAACGGCGGCTTCACCACGGATTCCTTCCCCTGCACGGATTCCGATGGAGTCTATACTCTGAAAGAGACGAAGGCCCCGGCGGGGTACACGCTGGACGAGACGGTCTATGAGCTGGAAACGGCCTACAGTCACTATTCTGACGCGGATAACAGCATTTCCCTGACCGTGTCGGACACCGCTATCAAGGGTAAGCTCCAGCTTCAAAAGTTCGCCCGGAATACAATTTCTAGGAAGGAACAGCCGGAAGCGGGCGCGGAGTTCTATGTGTGGCTGAAATCCGCTGGAAGCTATGACGCCACGAAAGATACCGAAAAGGACATCGTCACCATTGGCGAGGACGGAATCGGAACCTCCAAAGACCTGCCCTACGGCACCTACTGCGTCCAGCAGAAGTCCGGCTTGGAGGGCTACGAGGCAGATACATCGGTCTATGAAGCAGAAATCCATGAAAACGGCGTGACTGTTTCCCTTGACCCGATTTACAACGACATCTGGACGGGCCAGCTCACAATTTTGAAGGTGGACAGGGATTCGGCGGAGCCGCTCTCCGGCGCGGAGTTCACGCTGACCGGTTCCGATGGCTCTGAAACTGTTCTCTCAACAGGCGAGGATGGCAAGCTGACGTTCGAGAATCTGGTCTACGGCGTCACCTACACCTGGACGGAGAAAAAAGCGCCCCACGGTTACACGTTGGACGAGGCCAACACAGGGACATGGAGCGTTTCCAAGGCCAACGACAGCGTGGAGATCACCTGCGAGGATGCCCGCCGCCCTGGTTCGATTACCGTCACCAAGCAGGATTCTGACGAAAATCCTCTCGCCGGGGCCACATTTCTACTGGAATATTTGGACGACGAAGAATGGAAACCTGTGTTCCAGAGCGCGGAACTGGCTGCGGGCGGCTGCTCCAGCGCAGTCATGGACGGCAAGCTGACCACCGATGAAACCGGAATCGTCACCTTTGATGGCCTTTGGGCGGACGATACGCTCCAATACCGGCTCACCGAGGTGGAGGCCCCGGCGGGCTATGCGCTGCTGACCGAGCCCGTTTTTGAAGGAGTTCTCCCAGTCAGCTATCCGGAGGGAGAGGTCACGGCGGAGCCGGATGAGTTTTTTGACGATACAGCGTATTTTTACGCCCTGCCCATCACTGTTCAGAACGGCAAGGTCTACACCCTGCCCCAGACCGGCGGGGACGGCTTCCCGTTTGTCCCGGCGGGAATTTTGATGGCGCTGACGGGAAATGCCTTTATTTTCAACCTTAAATACCCTTATTTCAAGAAAAACATCGTTAGAATTGCGAAACGGAGGCTTTTTTCATGAAACTTTTCAAACGAATCACCGCTTTGGCCATGACCGCGGTCATGGCCCTTTCCATGTGCGTGGGCGCGTCCGCAGCGGACGAGGCAAGCGCTACCATTGACACCAGCCGGTTCACCAGCCTGACCCTGTACAAATACGACATGACAAGCGCCGAGGCAGACGGGGGCTGGTCAACCAGCTCCTATGTCTCCACAGGGCTCCAGGACGATTCCGTCAACGTCGCCCTTGCAAAATACGCCATTCAGGGAGTGGAGTTCAGCTATATGAAGGTCGCAGACCTTGCCATGCAGAAGGAAACCGGGACGGATGGAACCCACCGGGTAGTACCTCTGTACAAAATTTCGGACGAGGATTTCCTCGCGGTGCTGAGTCTGAGCGACGAGAATGCTTACAAAACGGAGGATAGCGCAGCGTATTTTGAGAGCGACGCCCTGATTGACGCCCTCTCTGCCGCTCTGGAATCAAACGCTACCACGACCAAGACTGCGCTGGAGGCGTATATGACAGGCAACGGCGGCACCACCATGCCGGAGACGGGCGAAAACGGCAAAACCAGCGCGGAAAATCTCGAACAGGGCCTCTACCTTGTGGTGGAAACCCGCGTTCCCGAAAATGTGACCAATACCACCGCGCCGTTTTTGGTCAGTCTGCCCATGACCACGATTGACGGGGACGCATGGAATTATGACGTGGTGTGCTACCCAAAGAATGAAACCGGAAGTCCTGACCTGGAAAAAACCGTCCGGGAGGTCCAAGCTGACACGGGCAAAAATAATGGTTCCGCCGATGACATTGCCGATGGCTATGCCCACACCGCCACAGCCTCCGATGGCGACACGGTAGACTACCAGATTATTTCCACCCTGCCCACCATCTCTTCTTCCGCAACTGCCCTGACCACCTACACCTTCGTGGACGAGCTGTCAAAAGGCATCCAGTACAATAAAAATGACGTGAAGATCGAGTGGTTCACGGACAAATCCTGCACCGACCTCATTGCCACATGGACGGAGTCGGACGGAAAGTTCAACGTCAGCTACACAGATTACAGCAGCGAGAGCGGCTCCAGCATGACCATTGCCATGACGGAGGCGGCTCTTGCGGAAATCAACAGCGCAGAATCTGTCTATGATTCTTCTACCAGCCCCCTCCGTGGCTACTCCAATTGCACAGCTCGGATTACTTATTCCTGCACCGTGAACTCTGATGCCACCACGGTCTACGGCGATTCCGGCAACCCCAACGAGGTGGAGCTGACCTGGAAGCGCACCAATACGGACTACTATGACACCCTCAAGGACTGCTGTCACGTCTACACCTACGGGCTGGATTTGACGAAGGAGTTCAGTGACAACAACGGAGATTTCAGCAACGTCCTGTTTCTCATGAAAAACAGCACCGATAACTACTACGTTCAGGCGGAGCTGAAAGACGATGTATACTACGTCACAGGCCACACTACGCAGGAGGCCGAGGCTACACGATTCAGCCCTGTGTCCACCGGAAAGCTGCTGGTAAAGGGCCTGGAGGATGACAGCTATATCATCACTGAGGTCGCCACGGACGATGGTTACACGCTTCTGGACGAGAACATCTCTGTTACCATCTCTCAGAGTGAAAGCGCCACCTTCTGCGAAACCTGCGGCAAGGCCCTGCTGACCGCCTCCGCAAAAGTCAACGACAAGGCTGTAGCCATGCTGGAGGACAACGGCTCCGTCTCCGCGCTGGTACCCCTGACGGTCGCAAACACCCGGAGCTTTGACCTGCCCAAGACCGGCGGACAGGGCAGTATGCTCCTGTACGGGCTGGGTATCTTCGCGGTTCTGACCGCTGGCGTCATCACCGTACTGTATATCCGCAAGCGGCGCAATGCGTAAGAGTCTGCCCATGATATTGGCGGGGTGCATCCTGCTTTTCGGGTGCGCCCTGCTCTTATATCCCTCGGTCAGCCAATGGCTCAGCAGCGGGAAACAGTCCCAAGTCGTTGCGGACTACGAGAGCGCCGCGGACGATTTAAGCGACGAGGACGCCCGGCGGGAGCTGGCGCGGGCCAGAAAATACAACGAGGACCTGACGGAAACCGTGGCCCTGTCCGATCCGTTCGTGGAGCAGGACGCCGCCGAGAATACGGACTACAACACGCTTCTGAACTTCACCGCCGAGGGCGTCATGGGTTATGTGGAGATACCAAAAATAGACGTCCTTCTGCCCATCTACCACGGTGTGGGCGCAGATATTCTCGCCAAGGGCGTGGGCCATTTGCCGGAGACATCTCTGCCCGTGGGCGGGAGCAGTACGCACTGCGTTCTGGCCGCCCATTCCGGCATGAGCAGTGCCCGGCTGTTCACCGATTTGCCGAAACTTGAGCAAGGCGATGTGTTTTACATCCACGTCTACAATCAGACGCTGACCTACATCATTGATCAAATTAAAACCGTGCTGCCTAGCGACACCAGCGACCTGACCATCGTGCCAGGAGAGGATTATGTAACCCTGCTGACCTGTGTGCCGATTGCCGTCAACAGTCATCGGCTGCTGGTGCGGGGCGTTCGAACGAACTAAATTCACGCCCGGAGTGTATTTGCGCTCCGGGCGATTCTTGAATATTTGGAGGAATTATTATGCTGCAAACTGACAATCACACCATGGAAACCGAACAATTCGCGTTTTATCGTGTTCCAAAGGCGCTGTTTACGAATCCGCAGTTTACTGGGCTGTCCATAGAGGCAAAGGTACTCTACGGCCTGATGCTGGATCGTGTGAGCTTGTCCCAGCGCTCCGGCTGGCTGGACGAGGCGGGCCGTGTGTACATCTATTTCAGCGTCAAGGACGTGCAGGAGCAGCTGGACTGCGGCCACTGCAAGGCATCGCGGCATCTGAAAGAGCTGGAAACCAGCGGTCTGATCCAGCGGCAGCGCCAGTGGCTGGGGACCCCTGACCGCATTTATGTGCAGGATTTCGCCGATTGTCAGAACGCTGAAAACGAGGCTTCCAAAAGCGCGGACGCTTCTGTAGAGATATCTGAAAATGAGCAGACTGACGATTCCGAGTGTGACAGCGCGCTGAATTCCAGCACCCAGACGGCTGAAAATAAGCGAAAAGAGGTCCCAAAACGCGAAAATCCTCCGGTTTTCAGCGCCCGGATGTCTCAAAAGAAAGCCGCTGGCTATCTCAAAACCAGCGCTCCGGAGCGCTCAAAAACAGCAGCAAATAAGACTGAATATATCAAGACTGAATTTAGTGAGACTGAATCTATCAATCCTTCATCGGAGAATTTTACGGCAATGGTAAAGACGCAGGTTGGTGGGAGCGATGGGAGTGATGGAGCGAAAGAGAAGCTGAAACAGGTCTGGGGCTATCCGGCCCTGCTGGACAGCCACTCCAAGGAGACGCTGGATGGAATTTTCACGCTGGGGGCCGATGTTTTACAGAACACCTCGCCCACCATCCGCGTCAACCGGCAGGAACTGCCCGCGAAAACGGTGAAGCAGCGGCTTCTTTCGCTGGATTTTACCCACATCGACTACGTGTTGGACTGCCTGCGGCGAGTTTCCGCACCGATTCGGGATATGCGCCGCTACCTGCTGACGGCCCTGTACAACGCCCCGGCCACCATCGACGCCTATTACGACGCCCTGTTTGCCCGGAACGAGGCTGGAAGGGAGGTGATGCCCGCGCTTGCTCACTAAGTATGCAAACAAAATTTTACAGTCGAAAGGAGTATGCCTTTGAAAAACACAGGAAAAATTTACACAAGCACAGAGAAATCGCCCATCGTGGCGCAGGAGTTCGCGGAGCTGCTGCCGCCGCTGGGCGCGGAACAGCTCGCCGTGCTGGAGGCGGATATTCTCGCCAACGGCTGCTACGCGCCAATCATCGTGGACGAAAATTTCACGGTGATCGATGGCCACAATCGCCTGAGCATCTGCCACACGCACAGCATTCCGTTCCAGATGCTGGTGTTCGCCTTTGCAGACAAGCTGGAGGCCAAGCAGTGGGCGCTGGACACCCAGAAGGGGCGGCGAAATCTCACGAAGTGGGATCTGGCGCAGATCGCGCTGAAGCTGAAGCCGGACATTGAGCGCCGGGCCAGAGAAAACCAAGGCAGCCGCACGGACATTTCGGCAACATTGCCGGAAAGTTTGCCCATTGATACGCGAAGGGAATTGGCTGACACGGTAGGAATCGGCGAGCGAACCATGGGCAAGGCCATGCAGATTGACGCCCACGCGCCCGCCGCCGTCAAGGACGCCATGGACAAGAACGAGCTGTCCATCCATCAGGGCTATCAGATTACACGGCAGGTGCAGGAGCTGCCGCCGAAGCAGCAGGAGCAGGCCGCCATGGAAGCTGTGGAACTGGCCAAAGCCCAAAAGAACTTCCGCAGAGTTGATGCTGCCATCGACGAGCGGACAAAGCTGGCGAAGCTCTATTCCCGCGCCTTTGAGTACGGGATTCAGCTGGAGCCAAGCGAGGAAAAGGTGCGGACTTGGGCCGATTGCGCCCGGATGAAGCTGGATGAGATTCAAGATACTGTCCGTGAATCTCAGACAATCGCGGCATATTTCAGCGAAATTGCGGAGATTTTGGAGGAAAAAGTTCTCCCCACAGATTGGAGGTGCGCCCATGACAGACATTCCGGAGAAGGCTGAGCAGGAAATCTTAGACAAGCTGTCCGCGAATCTTGAAATTTCCGCCGAGGAAATTTCAGATATTTTAGCGAAATATGGTGTACAGGGCAGCAACGACGCCCTTCAGCGGAGCTACCGCAAGCGGCTGGGCCAGCGGCTGATGGCCTCCATCCGGGACGAGGACGGCCTGCGGGAGGTGCTGGCGGTTCACAACGGCCGCGGCGGGATGGATTACATCGTGGTGTCCGGCTGTAACGATGCCGCCCGCTTACAGTCCATCCAGCACCGCATCCAGCGGCAAATGGAGGGCATGGACAATTCTGTGGAGAAGGTGAAGCACCGCGTCCGGGCGCTGGAACGGCTCAAGGGCAAGCTGTATTGGAGGTGATGGTGTGAACGCAGATACTAATCAGGTTTTGAAGCTCTACAGCCCCCTGACAGCGGAGCTGGAACAAACGCGCAAGCGCACAAAGCGGTTGGGAGGCGATGCAAGATGAGTGAGCCAATCATTCTCGGCATCGACCACGGCTACGCCAACATGAAAACCGTCCATACCTGTTTCCCCAGCGGTCTGACGGTCTATGGCCATGAACCCTATTCCATGGAACGTGTTCTGGAATACGAGGGGAAATACTATGTGGCAGGCTCCGGGCGGCAGCCCTTGCAGAAGGACAAAACACAAACGGAGAATTACTATCTGCTGACTCTGGCGGCCATTGCCATGGAACTGGAGATAAGGCAGGAACCGCCCAATGCGGAAATCATCTTGGCAGCGGGGCTGCCCCTGACCAGCTTTGGGCGGGATAAATCGGCATTCCGCAAGTATCTTCTACGTGACGGGAAGCCCGTCAGTTTCCGTTTTGAGGGACGGCCCTACAGCATCACCCTTCGGGATGTGAAGCTGTTCCCGCAGGGCTATGCAGCCGTTCTGATGCAGAAGGAACTCTTAAACGCCCCCTCTGTGATCGTGGCGGACATTGGCGGATGGACCGTGGACCTGATGCGCATCGACAACCAGATTCCCAACGCCGCCGCCTGCCGCAGCATGGAACTGGGCGTGATCCGTCTGCTGGATGAGATAGCGGAGCAGATTCGCAGGAGCCTCGGAATCTCCATGACCAGCGCCCAGCTGGAGGCGGCTCTCCGGGGAGATATGCCCGAGCTGCCGGAGGCAGTCAAGACAATCATCCAGACGGAGGCGGACCGGCACATCGGGCAGCTCTTTTCCGCCATCCAGGAGTGCGGTATGGACTACCGGGCCATGCCCATGATTCTCCTTGGGGGCGGCGCAAATCTGTTAAAACGCCACGTCCCGCCCGGTGTTGGCCTCAGCCGGCTTTTCCTGCTGGACGACGCATCCCTGAACGCCAAAGCCTTTGAGCGGCTGTGTGAGCGAATGTCGGAGCGTGACGGAAATGCCGGAGTATAGGCGGCTCAATCTCCGGTTGAACCTGGCTGTAGATATTCAGCGGCAGGCGTGGGAAACGCTCTCCGCCATTCCGCCGGGCCACCGGACGGAGGCAGTCTGCCGGGCGTTGGCGGCCCAGCAAAGGGATAGCCGTCTCACAGCTGCGCTCCGGGAGATGCTCCGGGAGGAACTGAACAACATATCTTTTACAGCGAAGAAAGAGAAATTGGAGGCCAGGAATGACGAGGAAGCCATTCTCGGCTTTCTTCATGCTTTGCAGGAGGGAAGTGATTTTTGATATGAACGAATGGGACCGGCTTCATCAAAAGGCTCAGTTCGCTAAGCGCCGGTATCCGGTTGGCACTGTGGTGCAGCTCCATCACATAACGGGAGAACCACAGATGCCGGAGGGCCTGCTGGGCCGGGTGACTATGACCGACGATATTGGCCAGGTGCACGTTGTCTGGGAAAACGGCAGTTCTCTGGCGCTGGATCTCGAGCATGACAGCTTCAGCGTGGTCAGCAGACCCGCGCAGAGCCGCGATCTGGAACGATGAAGGACGCAAAAATGTCAGATGATTTATACCTTTCACAGAAGCAGGTGATTTATGACTTGATCCGTTATTTTGATATGTTCGCCGGCATCGGCGGCTTCCGTGCCGGGTTTGACCGGGCCGGGGGCTACCAGTGCGTCGGTCACTGTGAGATCGACAAATACGCTGATGCCGGTTACCGGGCGATCCACGACATTCGGAAGGAGGAATGCTTTTATCCAAACGCAAGAGACATTGATCCCGCAGCTCTTCCAGACTTTGACCTCCTATGCGGAGGCTTCCCATGTCAGAGCTTCTCCCTCGCAGGAAAGCGAGAGGGCTTCAAAGACCCCAGAGGCACACTCTTCTTTGAGATTTCCAGATTGGCTGAAGCCAGACGGCCTCCATATCTTCTGCTGGAAAACGTACCCGGATTGCTTAGTCATGACAAAGGCCAGACGTTTACGGCCATCCTCCGTACACTTTCGGACCTGGGGTATGGTGTCGAATGGATGGTGTGTAACAGCGCCGATCACGGCGTTCCCCAGGCAAGAAAGCGCGTGTTCATTGTCGGATATCTTGATCCCCGATGTGCCGGAAAAATACTACCTGTCCCAGAAGCAGCTGGACCGGCTCCTGTTCAGGTCCTCGGAGGTCCCCAGGGAAAGCGGGTGTACAGCACAAGGGGCAGCGCCGTCACTCAGCTTGCCAAAACAGACGGTCGCGGGAATGGACTGTACTTCGTGAACCAAAGCAAAGGGGCCGATGTGCTGTACATCAAGGAAGCCACCAAGCGCGGCTTTGCGGAGGCAGTGCCGGGGGACGCAGTGTCCCTCGCCTACTCCGGCAGCAACACGCGCCGAGGCCGAGTTGGGAGAGGCTTCGCCCATACCCTGACCACCGACTGCACACAGGGAGTAGTCACCGCCTGTGGAAGAATCCGCCGGCTCACTCCGCGGGAGTGCCTGCGGCTGCAGGGCTTTCACGATGACCAGATCGATAGGCTCCTCTCAGTCACCTCCAACGCGCAAGCGTACAAGCAGGCCGGGAATGCCGTCACGGTCAACGTGGTGGAGGCCATCGCCCGGCAGCTTCAGGCGGTGGATAACAGTCTGCGAGGCAACACACCATGATCGGCATCAAAAACCAGAATTTCGGTGTGGAGATTGAGTTCACGGGGACCACCCGGAAGAAAGCGGCGGAGGCGCTCGCGGAATATTTCGGTACCACCGCTGAACACCTCGGCACCGCCTATGATACCCATGGTGTAAAGGACAGCGAAGGCCGCGTGTGGAAGCTCATGCGGGACAGCAGCATCCGCGCCGAGAAGAAGTCCGGGGGCCGCTCCGTATCCGCGGGAGACGAATACAAGGTGGAATTCGTGACGCCCATCCTCCACTATGAGGATATGGATACCTTCCAGGAGTGCATCCGCGTGCTGCGGCGAGCTGGCGGTTATGTCAACTTCTCCTGTGGAATGCACGTTCACATCGACGGGGCGAACCACAACCGGCAGAGCCTCAAAAATCTGCTGTCCATCATGTATTCCAAGGAGGACATTCTGTTCAAAGCCCTTCAGGTGGATGAAAGCCGGGCGGAGCACTGGTGCCAGAAGGTGCGGGAGCCTATGCTGGAGGAAGCCAGAAAGCAGTTAAACGCCTCAGAAACCAAGGATTTAACGCGGCTGGAGCAGCTTTGGTACGATGGCGATACTGGTGGAAGTACGGAGCATTATAACTGGACGAGATATTACGCCTGCAATCTTCACTCCATGTTCTACCGGGGCACCGTGGAATTCCGCTGCTTCAACGCCACTCTCCACGCGGGGCGGGCTAAAAGTTATGTCAACTTATGTCTAGCCATTTCCGCCCAGGCCATCAACCAGCGCAGCAGCGTCATGCGCAAAACAAAGAGCGACAACGAGCTGTTCACCTTCCGGGTCTGGCTGGTGCGGATGGGGCTCAACGGTCCAGAGTTCAAGAACACCCGTGACCATCTGCTGGCTAATCTGGAGGGTGACCGGGCCTGGAGATATGACAAGGACAGCTATGAAAAACACAAGCAAAACGCAGAAAGGGGTAATGCGAGATAAGAATTCTCATCGAAGAACGCACATACACGGGCTCGCCCGTGGAAATTTTAGACCAGCTCCGGCTGGAGGCCAACCGGCCCATTCCCAGTGTACCAGAGTACATCCGGTTTGTCCAGGACAACATCCAGCGGATGGCAGGGCAGCCCTGTACCCTGGATGGCGGGAACCCGGAGCGCCGAGCCTATTCCCTGCTTCACAGACTGGAAGCAGTCGGAGCATTGGAGATTCTGGAGGATGCTGTGTATGGCAGATAAATTGTATTTCGCCTACGGCAGCAATATCAATCTGGAGCAGATGGCCTTCCGCTGCCCGGAGGCCACGGTGGTGGGGCCGGTCACGCTGGAGAACTACGAGCTGTTGTTTCGTGGCAATGGCCGGGGGTATGGTGTGGCAACGATCGCACCGAAGAAGCATCGTACCGTTTACGGCCTTCTCTGGAGGATCAGTCCACAGGACGAGAAAAATCTGGACATGTACGAGGGCTTTCCGCAGCTCTATGACAAGGAAACGGTGACAGTCAAAATGCAGAATGGGACAGAGCTGGCTGTCATGGCCTACATCATGACACGAGAAAAGGAACGCCTGCCCACCATGCCCTCCTTCGCCTACTACGATGGCATCCGGGAGGGCTTTCGGCAGAACAATTTGCCTGTTCGGGCGCTGCAGCAGGCCCTTCGGCAGACCCAGCGGGAAGTACAGAAATTAACATACATTCTGAAAAAGAAAGGACGAGATGACTATGAACGATAAGACAATTTTATCTGCGGAGTCCGTCACGGAAGGACACCCGGACAAGCTCTGCGACACCATTGCAGATAACATTCTGGACGCCTGCCTAAAAAATGGCCCGGATTCCCGCGTGGCCTGTGAGGTGCTGGCAACACGGGACAAATTTCTGGTGGCCGGGGAGATTACCACCGCTGAGATGCCGGATTTGCCTCACATTGTCTGCAAAACCGTCCGGGAAACTGGCTATAGTGGGAATTATGAGGTGGAAATTGACGTCCACGAGCAGTCGGAGGATATTGCAAACGCAGTTGCGTGCGAAAACGAGTTGTGTGCTGGCGATCAGAGCATCGTATACGGCTACGCCTGCCACGAGACAAAGGAGCTTCTTCCGTTGCCTGTTGTACTGGCTCACCGGCTAACAAAGGGACTGACGGAGGCGCGAAGAAGTGGGAAGCTCCCGTTCCTCCTGCCAGATGGAAAGTCCATGGTGTCCGTGGAGTACGAACACGGGCGCCCCAAGCGGGTGCATTCGGTGACCCTGTCCTGCCAGCATCAAGAGGACGTTCCGGTGTCGGTTTTACGGGAAGCTGTCTTTGAAGCAGTGGTGCAGCCCGCGTTTTGGGACTTCCCGCTGGACGAAAACACGTTGGTTTTCATCAATCCCTCCGGAAAATTTGTGTCCGGGGGTTTTGAAGCAGACACTGGGCTGACGGGCCGGAAGCTGATGGTGGACACCTACGGCGGTCTTGCGCCCCACGGCGGCGGGGCCTTTTCCGGCAAGGATGCCACCAAGGTGGATCGCAGCGGGGCGTATATGGCCCGGTATATCGCCAAGAATCTGGTGTTTGCGGGTATCGCGGAACGCTGCACCGTTTGCCTGACCTATGCCATCGGAGAAGCGGAGCCAATTACAGTTCAGCTGGACACCCACGGCACCGGGGCTTACCCGGAGGATGTGCTTCGCCGGGCCATTGATCTGGTGTTCGACCTGACCCCGGCGGGGATGATCTCGATTCTCCGGCTGACGGAACCCATCTTTGCAAGGTACTGCAATTACGGCCATTTCACCCATCCGGATGCCCCGTGGGAGCAGACGGACTGCGCCGACCTGCTCTGGGACGCCTGCGAGATGGCCGCCGGAGGCTGAGATTGAAATTAAGCCGAAGCTGTTCTTCCATTCCCGTGGACTTTTGGTTCGATCTGTGGTAGCTGTTGTGTGTGGAAAGGGGGCTCTCTTATGAGCATTTTAGAAGAACTTTACACCAGCGGCTGTATTCACATCCCGGAGCCGGCCACGGAGGAATTCAAGCAGGCAAAGCGCAGCTCAGAACGGCTGTATTTGGACCTGAGCGAGCAGCTGTCTCCGGCGCTGTACCGGGAATTGGAGGATTTCCTCGCTACCGAAGCTACACTCCACACACTCCAGATGACAGAGACATTTTTGCAGAGTGTGAAGCTGGGTGCGCGGCTGTATCAGGAGCTGATTGGCCCGGATAAAATATGGCTGCTGTAAAAAATATAAAATTAGGAGGAATCATTTGACTGAAATCATAAAACCAAAGTGGGAAATCATCCACGGAGACGCGCTGAAGGTGCTGGAGGGCTATCCCCCCGGCGCCTTCGACGCTGTCATCACAGACCCGCCCTACGCATCGGGTGGAAGAACGCAGTCTGAAAAGACCAAATCCACCGCAAAGAAATACTCCAGCATGAAAAATGCGCCCCCAAATTTTGACGGGGACGCAAAAGATCAGCGGAGCTGGACCCGCTGGGCGGCGGAATGGCTGTATCTGGCGCGAAAGGCCAGCAAACCGGGCGCGCCGGTGTGTATGTTCATCGACTGGCGGCAGCTCCCGGCGGCCACTGACGCCCTCCAGTGGGCGGGCTGGATCTGGAGGGGTACCGCTGTCTGGGACAAGGGCAACTCAAGGCCGCAGAAGGGACGGTTCCGGCAGCAGGCGGAGTATATCGTTTGGGGCAGCAATGGAGACATGTCCATCTCCCGGCCTGTACCCTGCCTGCCCGGTGTATTCAAATATGGCAATCCGCAAAACCGCATTCACCTGACGGAAAAGCCCCTCCAGCTCATGCGGGACATCGTGAAAATCACGGAGCCGGGCGGTCATATCCTGGACCCCTTCGCCGGTTCGGGCACAACGGTTCTCGCGGCTGTGCTGGAGGGGTACTCCGCCACGGGGATCGAGGTGACGGATACCTATGCGGAATTGGCAAGGGAACGGATCGCCAAGGAACTGACGCCCGTGGCTGAATAAGCCCTTGCAGGTGCAATTAGGACCCCAAAATTTGAGTTTATCCGGCCTGCTGGGTGTCGAAATGACACCTGGTAGGCTTTTTGCATTCATAAGGAAAAATTCAATCAAAATCTACCGCATTTCGGCCCCGCACTGCGGGGCCAGGCCATCCCCGCCCGTGGCGGCGATGGCGCAAGCATAGCAGGGAGATATCTCCCCGCGCCTGTTGGGGCCCGCCCCAATCCCCAATGCCGCCATAGGGCGGAGAAAAGGAGGAATTCACGCGAAAAAATATGGTATCTTTCTCCGGCTCACGGAGCCGGAGCATCAGAAGCTGGAGCAGGGCGCCGCCCTGTCCGGCCTCACAAAAACGGAGTACCTGCGGAGTCTGCTCATGGGCTATGAGATCCGGCCCCGCAGACCGATGGAACTGAAGGAGCTATATCTGGCGGTCAACCGCATCGGCGTCAACATCAACCAGATTGCGCGAAAGGCCAACGCGGGATTTGCCACCAGAAGCGACATACAGGAGGTCAAATTCCTGCTGTCCAAGTTGGAGCGCCTGATGGCGGCAATCGCGGATGCCTGATGGCAGTCACAAAGATTCTGGCCCGGAAGGGCGGCCTGAATGGGGCAATCAATTATATTCTCAACGGAGATAAAACAGAGGAACAGACGCTGGTGGCGGCGCAGTATTGCTCGCCGGAAACTGCCCCCGAAGAAATGCGGCGCACAAAGGAGCAATTCCATATGACCGATGGAGTCCAGTATTACCACATTATTCAGTCCTTTGCCCCCGGCGAGGTCACGCCGGAGCTGGCGCTGGAGATTGCGCAGGCCTTTGTACGGGAGCATCTTTGGGAGTACGAGGCGGTCATTGGCGTCCATACAGACCGCGCCCATGTCCACGCCCACATTATTTTCAATTCCGTTCGCTGGGACGGCACAGGAAAATACCATTCCAACGCTAAGACATACTACTCTCAAATTCGAACGATTTCGGACAGGCTGTGCCGGGAGCATGGCCTGTCGGTTATTATGCAGGGGGAACAGGCCAAAGCTATGAGTTACGTTGAGTGGCTTCGCCAGAGCAAGGGACAGCCTACCTACCGCTCCATGCTGGAGGCAGACCTGAAAACAGCCATTGAGGACGCCAATGACATCGGTGAGTTCTTTATGCGCATGGAACACATAGGCTATGAGTTGAGGCACGGGAATCGCCTGGGCTTTCGCCTCCGGGGACAGGAACACTTCATGTACCCGGAGCGGAAGGACCCCCAATATTCGGAGGATGGCATCCGGGCTGCCATCGGCGGGAATCTGTCCGCCATCGCCATGGGACAAAAGCCTGCTTATATTGTCCGGCCTATGTACCGGCCATATAAAAAGCATCCCAAGTACAAGGGCTTCCTTGCCCTGTACGTCCACTACCTGTACATTCTGGGCAAGGTGAAACAGCAGCAGTATCCGCCCAAAATGACCGCCAAGCTGAAAAAGGAGGTCATGCGCTTTGAACAGCTCCGGGAGCAATTCAAGTTTCTAAGGGAACATGGCATCACCACAGCAGCGGAGATGGACGCTTTCCAGGGCGGGCTGGAGGACCAATTAAAGGACTTGACCAAACAGCGTACCATATTAAATGTACAAAAGAAAAAGCAGCGGGACTTATATGCCGCGCTGGCCCATGTGGAGGCCCTGGCTCCGGCGAAGCAGCTCTATGAGGACGGCTTCAGCGGCGTGGAGCCGGAGTATGAAAGATTTTTGGCCGCAGAAACGCTGCTCCGGGAGTGCGGAATCCCACGGGAGAAATTAGCGCGGGAAAAGGCCGAAATATATACCCAGCTTGCCGACCTGAACCGGGCCATCCGGCAGAAACGCAGGCAGTTGAAGCTAATTGGCGAAATCTCAAAAGAGACTCCGAAAATTCAGAAAGAGCTTCAAAGCATTGAAAAACCAACGAAAGACCTGCTAAGAAAAGTCAAGTAGAACTTACAAGGTAATTTGCTGCGCAAAAAGGCTGCACCAAACCAAACCG
>CAKSWT010000017.1 GCA_934512135.1 uncultured Oscillospiraceae bacterium | reverse complement strand
GGCTTGCCGGGCTCCACATCCGCGCCGGGCACAGAGCCGGGATGCTCCGAGGGGCGGCAGGTGGGCGGGCAGGGCTTCCGCTCCTTGATCTCGGGACGGCCAAATTCATCCATCCCAGGGCCGCCGGGCATATCCTCCATAGGAGGCATCATATTGACCTTTTCCGGCTTGTTCACCGGCCCCTCCAACAGCGGCATACCATAGGCCGGAATTTTCGCTTGAATGGTGTTCATTTCCACAACCTTCTTTCTTTTTTTGTTTGGATTCGTAATATCATTATACCACATTGGCCCGGAATGGAAAGTATAAAAAACTGTGCATTCTGTGCAATTTTTCATCAATTTGTGTTAAAAGGGGGCTGCCTCTTCCTGAGACAGCCCCCTTTGGTCTGTGAATCCTTTTATGCCGCTTCCTTAGTATACGCCCAGCTGACCGATGTACCGGTCGATGAGCTGGAGCTTCTCCGCATTGGCGCCGCCCATTTTCCGGGACAGTCCGGCGCAAAGGATCTCCATCACCAGCTGCACCCCCACATAGGAGTTGAAGAACGTATTGGTGTCCACATCCACCGTGAGCAGCACGGTGGCAAACTGCGCCAAGGGCGCGCTGGGACGATCGGTAATCACAATAATTCCGGCTCCGGCGTCCTCCGCCATCTGCAGGGCCTGCCGGTCCATTTCCGAGTACCGCGGGAAGCTGAAAAGAATGACGCAGTCCTCCGGCCCAATATCGCACATATGGTCAATGACATTCACAGAGCTTTCCCAGGTGGGAATCACATCGGTGAGCTGGTGCCGCAGCAGTAGGTTGCAGTAGGCGGCCACGCCGGTATTGGCACGGGACGCCACAATATATCTCCTTCTGGCCCGAACCAGCACGTCAATGGCCGCATCAAAGGTCTCCTTGGTGTTATTCCGCACCACAGAGGTGATATTCGTCTGGGTGTTGAGCAGGAACTCCTGGATATAGTCGTTTCCCTCTGTGGCCATGCTCACCCGAAGGCGCTCATAGGGGACGGCCACTGCGCTGGAGATTCGCCCCAGCTTTTCCGTGTGGGACTTGCGCAGCTGCTTCTGAAAATCCATAAATCCCGTAAAGCCCAGGGCCCGGGCAAATCGAATGACACTGGCCTCGCTGACATCCAGCTCCTGGGCCAGCTCCGTTGAGGTCATAAAGCAAGCGTCTGTCTCATGATCCAGAATAAAATCGCCAATCACCCGACTTGTCTTGGTCAGCTTGGCATGCTTCATCAAATCCTTCAGCTGCTCCATCCTTCTGTCCCTCCCTTTCTGGATTCATTAAACCATATTCCGCAGAAAATTGCAATGGCCTTCCACTGTCTGTCCAAACGCCTGGCAGTCTTTGGGTACGAGCAGGAGGCCCTACAGCGTTGGCTGTAGGGCCTCCTTTAAATATCACTTACTCTGCGTGGTGCTCCATATAGCTGTCGTAGGCCTCCTGGTAGATTGCAATGCAGTCCTCCAGGCCCATGGACGTCAGATCCTGCTGGAAGGCATCCCACTGGGTCTCAATGTCCGCCTCCCCGGTGATAAACTTGCCGATTCGCTCCTCGGCCATGGTGTTGATGTCATTGAACTTGGCGGAATATCTCTCGTTCTGATCCGTATTCAGGGTCATGGCCGCAGGAAGGGTGTACTTGTCATCCACACAACTGCCCCAGGTATCAAAGGCCTCAATGACGTTGTCGCCATAGGTGAAGAAGGACTTGTCGAAATCCTGGAGGGAAGGCACCCCGGACAGGGTATAGCCGGTCATCATAAACTGGAAGTTGCCGCCGTTTACCACAAAGTCCGTGAACTGGGGGTTCCCGTCAGCGTCGTATTCAAAGCCCTCGCCCTCGATGCCGTAGTTGCACAGAAGCTGGCCCTCTTCTGTCCAAAAGTAGTCCATCCACTTGCAGGCCAGCTCCACATCCTTGCAGTTGGTGGATACGCTCAGCGCACCGCTTCCACCGGCACTGCCGCCGCCCATCGCGGTAAAATGGGTGGTCTTTTCCGGGTTGAACTCCGGAGAATAGGGATCGGTAATCCCCATTACCGAAAACTCCGGCTCGGAAACCCGGGCCTGCTGCTCATACTGGGTGATAAAGTTGCCCTGAGAGAACCAAATACCGGAGTCTCCGGAAAGGATCAAGCCGTCGGTGTTGTTCTGAGAGCCATCGCTGGAAGCGGTGATAAAGTCCTTGGAAAGCAGCCCCTCCTGATACCAGCGGTGCATCATGGTCAGATATTCCCGGTATCCGTCGTCCTGATAGCCGTTTTTGATTACACCGTCGATCTGATACATATTCACTGCGCTGGAGGAGCCCATGGCGGCCTCCGCAGCGCCGGCGGTACCGTAACCGGCCACCAGGTTTGTCATCTGGGTGACGCCGGAAAGCAGCAGGGCATTGGTGCAGCCATAGTTGTCCTTAAACGCCGTGAGGACATTTTCCCAATCCTCATAGGTCTCAGGGACCTCCAGCTTCAGCGCCTCCAGCCAGTCCTTCCGGATCTGGGTGCCGGAGGTGGGCTTGAAGTCGTCGGAAATGGAGCTGATCTCCGCCAACTGCCCTTCGGAGTTGTAGGCCTTCTCCTTGTAATACTCATACTGGGGATCGTTGAGAATGGTCAGATAGTTGCCCATGTACTCCTGGGCATAGGGCGCCAGATCAATGATGATCTCCTCCTCAATGGCGCCTGCGGTGGAGCCGTAGTAGCTGCCTGCGCCGCCTAAAATATCCTTCATATCATTGGCTGCGCACATAAGGGAGAACTGCTCGGACGCGTTCATCATGGACACTTCCGTAAATTCAATATGGACGCCGGTGGCCTGCTCCGCCGCATCCCAGACCGAGCAGTTGTTGTAGGAGTCAATGCCCACCATAGTCAGGAAGCCAGGGAATTCGCACCACATGGTCAAGGTCTTGGTGCCGGGGTCACACAGGGGATAGCTGGCCCACTCCCCTTCGTAGACAAATTCCTCTGTCTCCGGCGCCGACATCGCAGAGTCCACAGATGCCGGGGCAGGGGCTGCGGGCTTCTCGGTTTCCGTGGCCGGCGTCTCGCTGGCAGCCACAGGGGCGGATGCCGAGGCGGTATTGTCGGGGGCTTTGCCACCGCAGCCCGCCAACAGCCCCAGAACCATAGCCGTGGAAAGTAACAATGCAAGAGTTCTCTTTTTCATTTGGTTTGCCTCCTTCTACTCAAGATATAGGTATTATATCGAAAAAGGCATTCCCTGCGCAATGCACAAAAGAGAAGTTTTATTTGACCATTTTTGTGGAATCTAACCTACTATTTTTGTCCTTATGCGTTCATATGTTCCCTATTAATGGGTAAAGTTTTAAAAATGTATTTCACTTCACCGCAGCTCTGATTAAAAATGCCGGAAGCGACAGCTTCCGGCATTAGGTTACGTTTTAAGACTGACTGATCAGCGGTCCGTTTTCCCGGGCCACATCCTCCTCCACTACGCCAATGGGGGCATCCCGCTCCACCACGGTGATTCCATTAAACTTCAGTCCCAGCAGAACCGCCAGCACCACTGCCACCGTAATCACTGCACGAACCACAAGAAAGCGAAAGCTGTGCGCCTGTTCCATTCCGCGATGCTTCATCGTAACACTCCAACTTCAGGTCTCCGACCGATTTTGCCGCCTTATCATACACCACTTTTCCCGATCTGGCAAGCCGAATCTGCCGGATTCTCTGGAATTTTAAAAATTATTTACGATTACTTCATCATTTCAGCAAGCTCAGGCGTGATTTTCCTGATCCTCAGGGCTCTTCTCCACCTGGCTGACCTTCTCCCCAAATTCCCGGGTCAGCAGCCATTCGCAGATAAAGGACACCACAATGCCCACAATCAATCCCGTCTGCGGGTTTGTGATGGCCAGCACACCGCCGATAATCCCCGCAACCCCTCGCTGAGTATTGTTTTTGCAGAGGCCCAGCGCCACATAGAAGCAGCCGAAGGCCTGGATCATCAGGGTCAGAGACATGGACAGGGGCAGAATGGGCCGAATCAGCGCCACCAGCGGCAGAATCAGACAACAGACCCACTTGGACACGTTAAAGGAAATACAGCCGCCGAAGAAGGAATACATGTTTTCCTTTCCGGTTTTATACCGTTCGCAGATGGTCACCATCATCGCCGACCAGAGGGGCCCGGACAAGGTCACCGTGGGACAGAACAGGCTCTGAATCACATTCCGCACACCACAGCAGATATTTGTGAGGTTGGGGTTTACCCGGACATCCTCATCCGGCCGATACTGCTTGGCATCCTCCAGGAACTCCGTGCCGGTAACAATGTCTCCAAAGGAGATGATGTAGGCCACCACTGCCATCACTGCGGCAGAGGAGATCACATTCCAGGAGGGGAATCCCAGCGCCACCAGGCAGAAATTCTGGAACACATACTTCAGCCCCGGAATCGGGTTAAAAATCACGCCGTCCGCCAGAATATTCACAGGGGTTCCGATCTCCCCGGTGAGCATTCCCACCACATAGGCCAAAAGCAGCGCCGGCACAAACCCGCATTTCCCCAAAAATTTCAGAACCTTGTGGCCGGGTTTGCTTTTCTGCTTGCTGAAGCCCACGGAAAACAGCAAAAACAGCGCCGCCAGAACGCCTGCAGAAAAGCTCACCGGACTTCCATAAAAGCCCATGCCGCCATTTTCCACCGCGGCAAAACCATACTTTCCGATGACCGCAGAGAAGCCTGCGCCAATGAGAATCCCCGCTTTCACAGACACGGGGACCTTATTGACCAGCTTGGAGGCCAGCCCTGTCACACCCAGAATCAAATACAGCAGTCCCAATATCAGCTGTAGCATAATCAATGCCTGAATCCGCTCTGTGGTGTCCGAAAATCCCAGCAGCCAGGTGGTCACCAGAGGAATCGCCGGCGTGATCCAGCCGCCTACAATGGGATCGCCCATAATGTTCTGGAACACATACAGCAGCTCATGAACGCACACGATGGACAGCGCAATGGAGAAGGGCAGTCCAAAAATGTCCTGGAGATAGGCCACCGCAGACACGCCGGTGACAAACACCACAATCGCCTGAACCATTTCCGGAAGCTCCCAGGGCGCATGGATAAAGGGGGCCCGAATGCGGAACATTCCCAGCTTAACCGCAGGCTGCTCCGCGCCATCCTTCCGATGGGCTGTTTTTGCCATAATTGCCATTTACTCACACTCCTACCTTTTGCCTTTGTGAAGATACTGTGAAGTTTATCATAGCATCCCAAGGGCTTCAAGTCAACGGATAGCTTCAAATTACACAAAAAGTATAAAAAATTGCACAGTCCGTCCTGGCCTGTGCCGTCTCCAGCCTCGAATTCCCAAAATTTCCGCCGAGCTCTAACCATTTACATTGACTTTTCCCGCCTCAGCCCATACAATGAAAAAAACGGAGGTGTCGAAATGAAACGATTTCTTTCCCTGTTCCTGCTGCTGGCCCTGCTTACCGGCTGCGGCGCCGGCAAACAGTCCGGCCTGTCCGCTCAAAGCAGCCAGTCGTCCACCCTTTCCTCCTGGGGACTCACCGAGGACGCTCTTCCCAGCGCCTCTCCTTCCGTTCTCCCCAGTGACGCTGCCGACGACGATTCCAGCGTTGAGTCGTCCTCTTTGGAGGCTCCTACGCCCACACCGGAGCCACTGCCTGCCTCTCTTGCGGAGCTGTGCCCCAGTGGCCCCTCCGTGCTGCTGGACGGCGCTCCCATTCCCAGTCTGCGGCTTCAGGAGGTGACCCTGATTAACGCCGCCGACCTGTCTGCCGCTATGGGCTGGTTCCAGTCCCAGGGAGGCACGGAGTCCGCCGCTTTCACCAGGAAAAACGGAGAGAGCTTTGTGGTTCCCTGCGTCACCGTCAACGGCCAGGACCAGGGCATCGACCGTTACACCGGAGAGGGCGGTATCTGCTTTACCGGCGCTCAAACGGAATACTGGCTGCCTGTCCGGGATCTGGCCCAGGAGCTGGACCTTCCCTTTCTGTGGGACGAGGAGGAGGACACGGTCTATGTATCCACTCCCGTGGACCGGGACGCCATTCCCCAGGGGGTGGAGGTTCCCATCCTCATGTATCATGCGGTTTCCGACGACATGTGGGGCATCAACTCTCTGTTTGTCTCTCCGGAGGACCTTCGGGCCCAGCTGGACTATCTGACCCAGAACGGCTATGACCCTATTTTCTTCTCAGATCTTCCCCACCTTTCGGACTATGACAAGCCCATTCTCCTGACCTTTGACGACGGCTACGACGACAACTATACGGAGCTCTACCCCATTCTCCAGGAGTACGGGGTCAAGGCCACGGTGTTTGTCATTACCGGCATGCTGGGGGACGAGCACTACCTTACCGAGGAGCAGGTGCAGGAGCTGTCCCAGTCCGGTCTGGTGGACATCCAGAGCCACACGGTGACGCACACGGAGCTGAGCCTTCTGAGCTATGACGATCAGGACGATGAGCTGGCCCAGTCCCGGCTGGACCTGGCCCGGATCACAGGGAAGCTCCCCTACGCCCTGGCCTATCCCTCCGGAGAGCGGGACGACGACACCCTGGCGCTGGCCCCGGAATACTATAGCTTCGGCATTGACATGAACGGCGGTGTCTGGACCATTGCCGGGGACTATTACCGCATCGACCGGATTTACATCAGCCGCTTTTTGACCCTGGATGAATTCATTGAAAAGATTCCCTGAGTGGGCTCACCGGTACAGAGGCAGCAGGGCGGCCCCGATAATTCCCGCGTCATTGCCCAGCTCCGCCGGAACGATCCGGGTCCGACGCCGGGAGGCCCGGGCATAATCCTCCCGGTCAACAATCTCCCGCACCGGCTTCAGCAGGGTCTCTCCCTGATTTCCCACGCCGCCGCCCACACAGAGCACCTCCGGCTGGAAAATATTCACCACGGAGGTCAGGCCGCAGGCCAGATGGCGGATATATGCATCCACTACCTCCCTGGCCGCCTTGTCCCCCTGCTCCATGGCGGAAAAGGCCGTCTGACCGTTCACCGCCTCCAGCGCCCCGGCTTCCCGCCACATCAGGGAATCCGGGGCGTTTTCCATGGCCTGGCGGGTCTGACGGATCAAGGCCGTTGCCGAGCAATAGGCCTCAAAGCAGCCCCTTCGGCCACAGCCACAAGGCTCTCCGTCCTCTACCATTACGAAATGTCCGATTTCCCCGCCGGCGAAATTAAAGCCGGTGAGCAGTCGCCGGTTCATCACCACGCCCCCGCCAATGCCGGTTCCCAGGGTGACGGCCACCAGGGAATCGCTGCCTCGGCCGGACCCTGCCACAAACTCCCCCAGGGCCGCCGCGTTAGCGTCGTTCTCCAGATATACAGGCTTGTGCATCTGAGCCTCCACCAGCCCCGCAAGAGGCGTGTCAGAGAACCCCAGGTTGCAGCTGTATTCCACCACTCCGTCCCGGGCGTTTGCGATTCCCGGGGTTCCCACACCCACAGAGCCTATTTCCTCCATGGCGCAGCCGGCCTGCTCCACTGCCCTCCGGCAGCACTCTGCCATGCGCCGGGCAATGGTCTCCGGTGCCGCCGGTAGACCCGTGGGAATTGATGCCTTGCCCAAGATTTTTCCCTGTCTGTCCACCACGGCACAGGCAATATTGGTTCCGCCCAGATCTACCCCAAGATAATACATTGTCCATTCCCCCATCTCACCGTGTTTTTCTTGATTGTAGCGGAAAATCCCCCCTCCGTCAAGGCGGGCGCAGTAGAAATGTGGACGGTTTAGGGTGCAAAGAGAACAGCACAAATACTGCGGCTTCGAAAAATTCGCCTTGAGTTTCCTCCAGGCGGTATTGTATAATAGACACGACGGAGCATTTCCGTCAGATACTTTGACGAAGGAAGGTTCTCGATATGTCCAAGATTCAGGGAATTGAATATGAGCCTCCGCTGCGGCAGCCGTTTAAGATGCCCACACTGGAGGAAATGATGGCAATGATGGGCGGTGGTCCCGGAGGTCCCGGAGGTCCTGGTGGTCCGGGTGGTCCCGGCGGTCCTGGTGGCCCGGGTGGTCCTGGCGGTCCCGGAGGCCCTCCCGGCGGCCCCAACACGCCAAAGTTCCCGGTGGCTATGCTGGAACATGGCACGCTCACCATGGGGCAGTTTGACAAGGCGCCTGTTATCGCCGGCACCATCGGCGAGAAGGAAGCCAAGGCCGTCTACATCGAGTCGGACGATCCCAACGCCGGCGGCATCACCGTATCCGGCGAGGGCCAGAAATATGCCGTGGAGGACTCCACCATCTTCCTCCACTCTAACTCCAACGGCCTTGGCGGCAAGGGCTCCGGTTTGTTCGCCGGAGATCACGCCGAGATGACCATTAAGAACTGCAAGGTACTCACCGTGGGCAAGGCCCGCTGCTGCACCGCCACGGAGCAATATTCCAAGATGTATGTCTACAACAGCTACCTCCACGGCCACGGCGCCCCCTTCGGTGCTGCCGCCGCCAATCTGGAGGATGCCGGCAGTCCCCCCGCGGCCCTGGAGATTGCCGGAAACTGCCGTACCCACTGCACCCAGTCCAATTCCGAGACCTATTTTTACGATTCCACCATTATCGGCGACGGCTGGGCCGCTCTGTCCACCGACGGCTCTGAGGGCTATGTCAAACTGGAGGCCAACAACTGCAAAGTCCAGACCATTCTCTCTGGCTACGGCGCCTATGCCGACGGCATGTGCCATGACTTCTTCAACAGCTGTGATTTTGACGTGGCCGATCAGGCCGGCATTATGGCCGGCGAATGCGACATGACCTTTGACGACTGCACCGCCGTCTGCGGCAGCTACTTCGCCCATATCCACTGCGTCATGGGAATGCCCGAGGAGGTGGGCACCCTGAATGTGAAAAACAGTGTGATTAACACCGGCAAGGATGCCATCTCCATTCGCAGCCAGAACGCCATTGTGAACATTGACGCCAGCGACATCATCCCGGACAACGGCGTATTGGTCCACTCCATTGTAAACACCGACCCCAACGCCACCAAAACCGGCGGCAAGCGCGTCTACGGCATTCACGTCCATATCAAGGACTCTGACCTGGAGGGGGCCATCCTCCATGAGGATCCCGATCGGGAGATGAATGTCTATCTAAACGGCACCAACCTGGTCGGCGCCATTCAGGGGGCAATTCTCCACTTCGACGGGGAGAGCACCTGGACCGCCACCAACCAGTCCAAGGTCACCCTTGTGGGCCAGGTAGATCTGCAGCAGATCGACGCCCCCGCAGGCATCGCCATTGAGGCGGTCTGCGGTCAAGAGGGCAGCTTTACGCTGGCTTCCGGCGGCACGCTGAAGCTCAGAAAGGCCTGATTTGCACCACCATGCCGTGTTCCAGGGCTCTTCGCTCTGGAACACGGTTTTTCTATTGGGAGAACCTGCATAAAAATGCATTCGTCCCTCTGCCGGATTGCAAAAAAAGCTGAAATCTTTGGATTTACTTGCAATCAATGAAATGATTTGCTAGAATATTTTCAACATGACTGCATGCGGAAGGAGTTTTCCAATGATTACAGTATACGATCACGGCGGCTATTACGCCGACGGGAATTTTGTCGATCTGGCCCAGGGCGCCGCAAAGGGCTTCACTCCGGAATCCGGCCGGGAAAAAACCATGGCCTATGGCATTATGCAGGCTCACAATCAAAGCGGCAATATGCAGCATCTGCAAATGCGCTTTGACGCCATGGCCTCCCACGACATCACCTATGTGGGCATCATCCAGACGGCCCGGGCCAGCGGCCTGACCAGCTTCCCCCTGCCCTATGTGCTGACCAACTGTCACAACAGCCTCTGCGCCGTAGGCGGTACCATCAACGAGGACGACCATGTCTTTGGTCTGTCCGCCGCCAAGAAATACGGCGGCGAATTTGTCCCGGCCCATCAGGCGGTTATCCACTCCTATATGCGGGAGCGATATGCAGGATGTGGGAAAATGATCATCGGCTCAGACTCCCACACCCGCTACGGTGCCTACGGCACCATGGCCATTGGCGAGGGCGGACCGGAGCTGGTAAAGCAGCTGTTGAACCGCACCTACGACATTGACCTGCCCCCGGTGGTGGGCATTTACCTCACCGGGACCCCCCGGCCCGGCGTAGGCCCCCAGGACGTGGCCCTGAGCATCATCGAGAAAACCTTTACCGCCGGCACCGTGAAAAACGCCGTAATGGAGTTCTTCGGTCCCGGCATCCAGCATCTCGCCATGGACTACCGCAGCGGTATTGACGTAATGACCACGGAAACCAGCTGTCTCAGCTCCATCTGGGAGACCGACGGCACCGTACAGAAAACCCTGGAGATTCATGGCCGTGGTGAGGACTACCGGGCCCTTCATCCCCAGGAGGGCGCATACTATGACCGGGTGCTCCATGTGGAGCTGGACAAGGTGGAGTGCATGATTGCCCTGCCCTTCCACCCCTCCTGCGCCGTCTCCATCCACACCTTCAACGAAAATTTGGAGGATCTCCTCCACCAGGTGGAGGAGCGCACCCGGACCCAGCTGGAGCTGAAGTCCCAGCCGGAGAGTCTCCTGCATAAAATCCGGAACGGAAAATTCTATGCCGATCAGGGTGTTATTGCCGGCTGCTCCGGCGGCACCTATCAGAATCTCACCCGCACTGCGGAAATTCTCCACGGGGCGCCGCTGGGGTCCGACGCCTTCTGGCTTTCGGCCTATCCCGCCTCTATGCCCGTTATGATGGAGCTCAGCCGAACCGGCAGCCTTCAGCAGCTGATGGCCAGTGGCGTCTCCATTCGCTCCGCCTTCTGCGGTCCCTGCTTTGGGGCGGGCGATGTGCCCGCCAACGGCGCCTTCTCCATCCGGCACTCCACCCGGAACTTCCCCAACCGAGAGGGCAGCAAGCCCGGCGACGGTCAGCTGTCCTATGTGGCCCTGATGGACGCCCGATCCATTGCCGCCTCCGCCCTAAACGGCGGTGCCATCACCCCGGCTACTGATCTGCCGGAGATTCCTGAGGATCCCAGCTTTATGGATTACCGCTATGACGACTCCGCCTATCGGGCCAGAGTCTACTACGGCGTAGGCCAGCCCCACCCGGAGGAAGCCCTGGTATTTGGCCCCAACATCGCCGACTGGCCGGAGCAGATCCCCATGCCGGAGAATCTGCTGTTGGAGGTCGCCTCGGCGATCTACGATCCCCTTACCACCACCGACGAGTTGATTCCCTCCGGGGAAACCTCCTCCTATCGGTCCAATCCCCTGCGGCTGAGCGAATTTGCCCTGAGCCGGAAGGATCCCCAGTATGTGCCCCGGGCCAAGGCCATCCAAGCTGTGGAGCAGCAGCGCCGGAAGGATCCTGCCTCCGCCGGAGAGCAGCTTGCCGGATATGACCCCACTGTCACCGGTTTTGGCAGCGTGGTCATGTCCATCCGGCCCGGAGACGGCTCCGCCCGGGAGCAGGCCGCCTCCTGTCAGCGTGTGCTGGGCGGCTGCGCCAACATCTGCCTGGAATATGCCACCAAGCGCTATCGCTCCAATGTCATCAACTGGGGCATGGTTCCCTTTACGGTGGAGAACATCGAAGCCCTGAACATCCAGCCCGGAGACCGCATCTATGTACCCGGCATCCGGGAGGCGCTGGCCGGGAATGCCGACTTTGTGACCGGCACCCTGATTCAGCCCGCCGGCAAGCGGGACATCCGCCTGGATCTGAAAAACCTCTCCCGGGAGGAACGGGACATCATCCTCTCCGGCTGTCTCATCAACTATTACGCCGGAAAATAAGAAGATTGCAAAAGGCCTCTGCCAATTTGGCAGAGGCCTGATTTGTCCCTTTCCGGGGATTTTCGATTACAGGTTATACTTATGAGCCAGACGGACCATCAGCGCCGCAATCTGCTCCCGAAGGGTCTCCCCCTTGGGATCCAGCATATTGTCGCCGACGCCGTTAACAATGCCGCTGCCCACCGCCCACTGCATGGGCTCCAGGGCGTACGACTCAATCTGGTCCACATCCTTAAACGACGAAAGGCTGTCCCGCAGAGAGGTATCCTTGCCCAGGCGGTTCATATAGCGGAAGAGAATCGTCACAATCTGCTCCCGGGTGGCAACGCCGTCGGGTTCAAAGGTGGTCAACGTCGTACCGTTGACAATTTCGTTTTCTGCCGCCCAGTCCACTGCCTGGGCGTAATACTCCGATCTGTCCAGATCCGTAAAGGCGGAAACCGGAGCGCCGGTGGGCTTGCCCTGCTGCCGCCAGAGCACCGTCACCAGCATCGCTCTGGTAATGGGCTCCTCGGGGGCAAACATCCAAGACTCCACGCCGTTAAACATGCCACGGTCCGTGGCTTCCTTAATCTCGCCGTAGCTCCACATGGAGGGGTCCACATCGTTAAAGGGCGTGCCCGGGTCATAATCCTTGCTGCTGATGGGATATGCCCGCTGGAACTCTGTCGTCAGATATTCATCCTCGCTGACATGGCTGGGATTGTCTACAAAATTCTCAGAGCCCAGCAGGAAATAGCTCCAGGTGCTCATCTCCGCATCCCAGGTGCTGTCAACATTGTACCAGATGTGCTTGAGATAGACAATATTCCAGGCGTGGTCCTCACTGGTGATAACCCGGCAGGGCAGCCCGGCATACCGGCACATGGCGTAGTACAAGGTGGCATAGCCCTGGCAGACCGCCGTTCCCTGAATCAGCGCCTTGTAGGCCGTGAAGCAGCGGAAGTCCTGCGTTGCTTGGAAGCTGTTTAGTCCATCGTAGTCATAGGTCACGTTTGCCGTCACATAGTCATACAGGGTCTCGTAGGCGTCGTAATCCGTCATGGATTTGACCCCAAGGCTGTCCACCACAGACCGGAGCTTCTGGTCCAGCTGCTGCTCCTCTCCGGCGGTGGTGTAGTAAGAGATACTTACCGTGAATATGTAGTGATTCGCATAGGGTGTCTCCATGTACCAGTCATAACGTCCCCAGCTCCACTTCAGGTAGTCGCCGTCATAGAGGCCCTCAGCCAGCTCCTGGCTATAGGCTCTTCCAAAGAAATCCTCGTCAAACCAGTTATCAGTTATGTATCCCTCGCTGTCCTCTACATACCAGAAGTTTTCGGTGGCAATGTACAGCGTCACTGTGCTCTCCCGGCGTACCATGGCATCCCGAAGCTGCTTCGCCGCCTGGTCCTCGGAGACATAGCTGGCCGCCTTCCGCTGGGCCTCTGTGATTTGGGGCTGAACCTCCGGAAGCTCCGGCTGGATCATCCCATGATAATAGGGGTTGGTTCTGCCGCCGGACAGATGCTCCGGCACATCGGTGGCGCCTGCCGTAATGGGCAGCACCAGGCTCAGCACCATAGCCAGCACCAGTACCAGGCTGATTCTACGTTTTTTCATGTTAAAACCCTCTCAATCCTTTATTGTTGTGAGAACAAAGGCCGCTGAAAGGCTACGCCCCAGGCGGCCCTATGTCAGGACAATGGAATGTTACGCAAACAGCTCCATGGCCTTTTTGGCAAACCGGGTGCCATAGGTCTGGAACAGCTCCGCCGCCGCTTCCTCCTGGCCCTTCAGGCAGATGGGTCCCAGATGGATAAAGGGCAGGCCCTGGGCCGTACCGGAGGAATAGATCACCGTGCCCTTGACCAGCAGCTGGGTCAGCACAGACTGAATGGCGATGTCGCCGCCGCCCTGCAGGAAGTTTGCCGTGGCGTAGGCGCCGCAGAGCTTATCCGCCAGCTTGCAGGGGCAGGTATCCAGCCAGGTCTTGAGCTGGTTGGCCTCTGCGGCATAATAGTCAGGGGTACCGACGATCACCGCAGCGGAGTCGTTGACGAAGGCAACGTTGTCCTCGTTGTAGGTGGTCAGCTCCGTAATGGGGAACAGTCCCACCTCGATGTCGCCGGAGGCGGCGGCAATGCCCTTTTTGATCTCCTCCGCCATGGCCGCCGTGCGGCCGGTGGATGTAAAGTACACAACGGAAATTTTCATAAATCAGTACCTCCCAAATTACTTGTTGCCGATCAGGTTTACGATATAATCTGCGATTTCCTCCGCAGTTGCCAGCTCACCGGTGCCCTTGCCGCCGTAGGCCAGAACACCCTCGTGGGGCTCGATGAACTTATACTGTCCCAGGTCCTTGAGCTTCTGCATATTGCCCTGGACAATGGGATTGGTATACATGGCGTCGTTCATGGCAGGGGCAAACACCACAGGAGCACGGGTGGCCATCACTGTGGTGGTAAGCATATCGTCGGCGATGCCGTTGGCGATTTTTCCGATGACATTGGCCGTGCAGGGCGCAATCAGGAAGCAGTCCGCCTTTTTGGCCAGCGAGATGTGCTCCACACTCCAAACCGCAGGCTCCTTAAACATGTCCCGGGTCACAATATTCCGGGACAGGGTACGGATGGTCTGCTCGGTGATAAAGGTCTCGGAGTTTTTGGTCATAATCACATCCACATTGGCGTGGAGATCAATGACCAGTTTGTTGAGAATCAGGCAGGCTTTCCAAGCGGCGATACCGCCGGTAATGCCCATAACAATGTTTTTTCCGGTAAGCATTTTTGTTCATCCTCCCAGGATAGTTTCTTTCCCAAACATTATACCATAAAAATCACAAAAGGAAATACTTTTTTACCGGCTTCCCGGGAAATCCTCATAGACCACGCCGGCCTCCAGCTGCCGGCCCGACAGGGTGGCCAGCTCGCTGACCGTCACAAAGCAGTATCCCCTGGCCTGGAGCCGGTCCACCAGCGCCAGCGCCGCCTCCACGGAGCTGTTCCACATATCGTGCATCAGAATAATATCCCCGTCTCCGGCATTGTCCGCCATGGTCTCCAGCACCGCCCCGGCGTTGTGGCTGGCCCAATCCTTGGGGTCCACGGACCAGAGGATCACACTCATCCCCTCCTCCTCCGCCTCCTTTTGCACCAGTTCATTATACGCACCCCCAGGGGGCCGCATAACCACCGGTCGCACCCCAACGGTCTGCCGAATCTTCTCCGCCGTCTCCCACATGTCCCGATGAATCTGCTCCCCGGTGAGCTTGGTGAGATCGGTGTGCACCGTGGAGTGGACCCCCACTTCATGGCCCTCCGGCAGGTACCGTTCCAGCGCAGAGGGATATTGCTCCATCCGATACCCGCAGAGAAAAAAGGTCGCCCTGGCCCCTCTCTGCCGGAGTCCGTCCAGCAGCCGATTGGTCACGTCCCCGGAAGGACCGTCGTCAAAGGTCAGCGCCACATAGCCCACCGGCTGTGCGTCCCGCTCCTCCGGGCTTTCCGCCTGAACCATTCCCATCAGCAGAACCGCCGCCAGCCATCCTGCCGCCACTCGTCTTCCCCACCGTTTCATGATCATTCCTCACTTCCTTGGAATTATCATGTACAGCTTCGGGCAGTTTATACGAAAAATGTCCCCCGCCAAGCGGGGGACATTTCAGACGAAAGTCCGCTCAAAACAGAAATCCGTATTTGGTTTTGTAGTCCTCATCGGGCTTGGGCAGAACGCCCAGCTCCTGGCGGAGCTTGTCCAGGTCGATATTCTGGATATCTTCCTTCATACAGGTCTGGCTGGCCAGCAGGCCGCCGCCGGCCATGTCCTTTTCCATGCCATAGGCACTGGAGGCCATGGTTGCGGTATAGGTCATTTCCGCCATGCAATGGGCCACGATCTCCGCCGGAGTATAGGCTTCCGCAGTCTCCGGATCCACATCCAGTCCCACCAGGACCTCCGGCGGCTTCAGGCCAATGGCGTAGCCCTCCGAATCTCCCGGCACAAAGCCGTAAACCTGAAGCACCCCCTCCTGGGGCTCTTCCGTCTCCTGGGACGCATCCTCCTCTGCATCATCCTCTTCAAAATAGAAGCTCCACAGAGGCTCCTCCTCCACAACAAACTTGATGGTCATATGGCTGGTGTTTTCCTGCGGCTGCACCTGCTTGAGTTCCTGAAAAATATCCTCATAGGCCTGTTGGTACTCCGCCACATCCTGGCTCTCCGCCGACAGCAGGGCCCAAACCTCTTCAAAGGTCACCTGATCGATAAAGTCCTTGAATCTTGCCAACACGGGTTCCTCCCCAAATTTTTCTGACTATATCATAGCATGATTTGACCACCGTGTCAAAATGATGTACTATATATGTATGTATTTTTTGAGATTTGGGGGATTCTATGCTGATACTTTGGATTTTCCTCGGGCTGCTGGCGGTTTTCCTGGGAGCCCTGTTTCTCCGGACCTGGCGGTTCCGTCCTCCGGTGCCTGCCCCTGTTGTCCCGGAGGACATTCCCATTGACGCCTCTGCCGCCGTGGAACACCTCCAGCGTATGATCCGCTGCCGCACCGTCTCCACGCCGGAGCTCCGAGAGGAGGCCGAATTCGTAAAATTTCGGAGACTGCTGCCGGAATGCTATCCCCATGTGTTCTCCCATTGCACCGTGGAACGGATCCACACCACCGGCCTGCTCCTCCGATGGAAGGGCCGCAGCCCGGAGCAGCCCGCCGTGTTTCTCTCCCACTACGACGTGGTTCCCGCTCACGCCGAGCTCTGGGACAAGCCCCCCTTTGATGGCGTGCTGGAGGACGGCGTTCTTTGGGGCCGGGGCGCACTGGATATGAAAAATCAGCTCTGCGGCGTACTGGAGGCCATGGACTACTTGATCTCCACCGGCTTCACCCCTGCCCGCGACATCTACCTGGCGCTGTCCGGAGAGGAGGAGATCATGGGCCCCACTGCCCCGGCCATTCGGGACGTATTTGTGGCACGGCACATCACCCCCGCCTTTGTTCTGGACGAGGGCGGCGACATTATGGACGGCTTTTTCCCCGGCGCCCCGGTGACCTGCGCCATGGTGGGCATCGGAGAAAAGGGAACGGCCAATCTTCGCTTTGTGGCCCGCAGTGCCGGCGGCCACGCCTCGGTCCCCACCGGGGACAACCCCCTGCCTCGGCTGTGCCGGGCCATGGACCGGATCCGGCGACATCCCTTTCCCCAGCGGTCCGGTCCGGCCCTGGAGCTTCTGGTGGACACCATGGGACGGTACTGCGGCTTCTCCACCCGGCTGCTGCTGGCAAACCGGCAGGTCCTGCGGCCTCTGTATTTTCGCTGGCTCCGGAAAACCGGCGGCATGATCGGTGCAGCCTCCCAGACCACCTTTGCCCTGACGCAGGCCAGCGGCAGCACCGCCGGGAATGTCATTCCCTCGGAGGCTGACATGTTTGCCAATCTGCGGCTGCTGTGGGGGGACACCCGGGACTCCGTAATCGCCCGGCTCCGGCGTATGATAAGGGACCCCTCCATTGAGATTCTTCCCGCTCTCTGCTCGGATCCCCAGCCGGACTCCACGCTGACCCAGGGCTGGGATATTCTCCAGGAGGCCATTCACGCCACCTGGCCGGCGGCTGTGGTAACCCCGTATCTGATGGTGGCTTCTACGGATTCCCGCCACTGGCGGGAGATCTGCCCCAATGTGTACCGGTTCTCCGCCAAGGAAGTCACAAGCGCGGAAAAATCCACGGTCCACGGCAACAATGAACGCATCCGAACCGTAAACACCGTCAATGCCGCCAAATTCTTTGTGCGGCTCATGAGGAACTGCTGATGGAAACAGCCTATTTGCGATGCCCAATCTGTGGGGCGCCTCTGTCCCGGGAGAACCGCAGCTTTGTCTGCCCCGCCCGGCACTGCTTCGACATTGCCAAGCAGGGTTATGTTAACCTACTTCCGGTGACGCAAAAGCACTCCAAGCATCCCGGGGACACCCGGGATATGGTCCAGTCCCGGCGAGACTTTCTGGACCAGGGCTTTTACCAGCCCATCGTGGACAGGCTGCTGGCGCTGACTCTGCCCCTGCTGCCGGAGGCGCCTTGGGTGCTGGACGCAGGCTGCGGCGAGGGCTACTACATGACCCAGCTACAGGCCCGCTGTCCCGCAGGTCACTTCCTGGGGGTGGACATCTCCAAGGACGCAGTGCGGTATGCCGCCGTGAGGAATAAGCAGGCCCTGTGGGCCGCCGCCTCCGCCGCACATCTTCCGGTACGGGACCGCTCCATGGATCTGGTGATGAGCATGTTCGCCCTGTGTGTTCCAGGAGAGTTTTTCCGGGTCTTAAGACCGGGAGGAATTTATCTGGAGGTCACCGCAGGCCGGGACCATCTGCTGGGGCTCAAGTCCCTGATCTACGCCCGACTCACGGAAAAGGCCCCCAAGGCCGCCCTGGACTATCCCGGCTTCCGGCTGCTCCGGGAGGAAACGCTCTGCTTTCCCGTGGAGCTCACCTCCGGCACCGAGGTGCAGCAGCTTCTGCGGATGACCCCTCACGTCTGGCGCATCACCCAGGAGGGCGCCCGGCGGGCCGCCCAGGCCCAGTCCCTTTCCGATACCGCCCAGGTGCTGTTCCGGGTGTATCAGGCCGTTGCGCCTGACGCCGGGATGTGATATGATAGTGTCTCAAGATTGCAGGAGGACAGATTATGCTGGATAAATTAAAGGTGGTGGAAAACCGCTATCTGGAGCTGGGCGATATGACCACCCGGCCGGATTTCTATGACGACCCCAAGCAGGCGGCCCGCCTGTTAAAGGAGCAGCGGGATCTGGAGCCTGTGGTCCACGCCTATCGCCGGTTTCTCCGCCAGAAGCAAACCGTCTCCGATTTGCTGGAGATGCTTGCAGAGTCCCAGGAGCCGGAGCTCCGCGACCTGTGTCAGGAGGAGCTAAACGAAGCCAAGGCCCAGCTTCCCCAGTTGGAGCAGGAGCTGAAGCTACTGCTTCTCCCCAAGGACCCCAACGACGACAAAAACATTATTTTGGAGATCCGCGCCGGCGTGGGTGGGGAGGAAAGCGCCCTGTTTGCCCACTCGCTGTTCCGGATGTACCATATGTACGCAGAGAAGCGGGGCTGGAATCTGGAGATCACCTCCCTGAACGAAACGGAGTTGGGCGGCATCAAGGAAGTCATCTGCCTGGTATCCGGCACCGACGTATATTCCCGGCTGAAGTTTGAAAGCGGTGTGCATCGGGTGCAGCGGGTGCCGGAAACGGAATCCGGCGGCCGGGTCCACACCTCCACTGCCACGGTGGCGGTGATGCCGGAGGTGGACGAGGTGGAGGTCCACCTAAACCCCGCCGACATCAAAATGGAGGTGTTCCGCTCCTCCGGCGCCGGAGGGCAGCACATCAACAAGACCTCCTCTGCCGTTCGGCTGATTCATATTCCCACAGGCACTGTGGTGGAGTGCCAGCAGGAGCGGAGCCAGGTCCAGAACCGGGAAAAGGCCATGCGGATTCTCTATTCCCGGCTCTATCAGGCGCAGCAGGCGGCCCAGGCGGCCCAGGTCTCCGCGGAAAAGCGAAGCCAGGTGGGCATGGGCATGCGGAACGAAAAAATACGCACCTATAACTTTCCCCAGTCCCGGGTCACCGATCACCGCATTGGCCTGACGCTGTACCGCATCAACGAGATCATGGACGGAGACCTGGACGAGATCATCGATGGGCTGATCACCGCCGACCAGGCGGAGAAGCTCAGTCAGGAGCAAGAGGACCGATGAAAACAGAGCTTTTACAGGCGGATGCCCCGGAGACCCTGTCCCGGGCCGCCCGGATCATTCAACAGGGAGGCCTTTTGGGCATTCCCACGGAAACCGTCTACGGTCTGGGCGCCAACGGCCTGGACCCTGATGCGGTACTGAAGATTTTCCAGGCCAAGGGCCGTCCCCAGGACAATCCGCTGATTCTCCATGTGTCCGGCCCGGACCAGGTGGAGGATTTCTGTCATGACGTACCCCAGGCCGCCTGGGTGCTGATGGAGCGGTTCTGGCCCGGTCCCCTGACCATCATTCTTCCGGCCCGCCCGGTGGTGCCCCGGCGCACCACCGCCGGTCTGGATACCGTGGGCATCCGCTGCCCGGACAACGCCCTGACCCGGGCCATTATTCAGGCCGCCGGCGTCCCCATTGCCGCTCCCTCCGCCAACACCTCCGGGAAACCCAGCCCCACCACCGCCCAGCATGTGCTTCACGACATGGACGGGAAAATCGACGCCGTGGTGGACGGCGGCCCCTGCTCCGTGGGCGTGGAATCCACCATTGTGGACCTGACCGGCCCCCGACCCCGGCTGCTGCGCCCCGGCGGCATCGGTCCGGAGCTGCTCCGGGAGGTATTGGGCGTTCTGGATGTGGACAAGGCCGTGGTAGGCGAGGTAGCCCAGGACGCCGTGGTTCGGGCCCCGGGGATGAAATACACTCACTACACCCCCGCCGGGGATGTGATTATCGTCACCGGCTCCGCCCAGGGGGCCGCCCATTATATTCGCTCCCGGTTGGGCCCCCAGGACCGGGTCCTGTGCTTTCAGGAGGAACTGAACCTCTACCCCCAGGGCTCCGCCCTGGCCTACGGCTCAGCGTCCGCTCCGGAAACGCTGGCCCAGGGACTGTTTGCAGCCCTGCGGGAGCTGGACCGCAGCGACATCAAGACCATCTACGCCCGCTGCCCCGTAGGCGGCGGCGTGACCTACGCCGTGGCCAATCGGCTGAAAAAGGCCGCCGGCTTTCACATGGTAGAAGGAGATGACATTCCATGATCATTCTCGGCATCACCGGCCCCACCGGCAGCGGGAAAACCACCGCCCTTCAGCGCATTGAAGCCCGCGGCGGCTGTGTGCTGGATCTGGACGCCGTCTATCACCAGCTGCTGGAAACCAGCGACGACCTCCGCAGGGCCCTGGACGCCAGGTTCCCCGGGGTCATCCGAGACGGCGTTTTGGACCGGAAGGCCTTGGGCCGCATTGTCTTTGCCGATCCCCAGGCCCTCCAGGATCTGAACGACATCACCGGGCAGTTTATTTTGGCAGAAACGGACCGCCGGCTCCGGGAGGCCGAGGCCCAGGGGGTTCCCCTGGCCGCCATTGATGCCATCAACCTGCTGGAGGGAGAACTGCCCCAGCGCTGCCGGTACACCATTGCCGTCGTCGCGCCGGTGGAGACCCGGGTCCGGCGGCTGATGGCCCGGGATCACATTTCCCAGGAGTACGCCCGGCTCCGTATTTCCGCCCAGCAGCCCGGGGAATACTATTCCAGCCGCTGCGACTATACCCTGTTTAACGACGCTGATTCGCCGGAGGCCTTTGCCCGTCAGTGCGATCAGCTGTTAGATACTATTTTACAATAAGAAAGGATGTTACAGATGAGCGAATCCAAGTATGAAGCTCAGCGCAAGGCCCTGCTGTACAAGCCCACCAATGGCTACGCCGTGATCTCCCAGGAGGATCGGGCCGCCATGGAGGCCTACAGCCAGCGGTACATCTCCTTCCTGAACGCCGCTAAGACCGAGCGGGAAGCCGTTCGGGAGGCCACCCGTCAGGCCGAGGCCCATGGGTTCCGGCCCTATACCCCGGGCATGGAGATGACCCCGGGCACCAAGGTCTACCAGACCGTCTGCGGCAAAGCCATCAACCTGGCAGTCATCGGCAAGCGGCCCCTCAGCCAGGGCACCCGGATTACCGCAGCCCACATCGACAACCCCCGTCTGGATCTCAAGCCCAACCCCCTCTACGAGGAGGACCAGATGGCCTTTTTCAAGACCCACTACTACGGCGGCATTAAGAAATACCAGTGGACCACGGTTCCCATGGCCATTCACGGCGTGGTGGTGAAGCAGGACGGCACCCTGGTGGAGATCTGCGTCGGAGAAAAGGACGACGACCCTGTTTTCATTGTCACAGACCTTCTCATTCACTTGGCAGAGGACCAGATGAAAAAGACCCTGGCCGCCGGCGTTTCCGGTGAAAATCTCAATGTGCTGGTGGGCTCCGTTCCCCTCCCCGAGGACGAGGGCAGCGACAGCGTAAAGCTCGCCATTTTGATGTTCCTCCAGGAGCAGTACGGCATCACCGAGGAGGACTTCCTCTCCGCAGAGCTTATTATGGTCCCCGCCGCCAAGGCCAGAGAGCTGGGCTTTGACCGCAGCATGATCGCCGCCTACGGCCACGATGACCGCAGCTGCTCCTTCGCCGCTCTGGACGCTCTGCTGGCCCTGGAGGACGTGCCGGAGTATACCGCCGTCTGCTGTCTGGCCGACAAGGAGGAAATTGGCTCTATGGGCATTACCGGCATGGAGTCCCAGGCCTTTGAATACTTTATGGACTGCCTGTGCCAGGCCCAGGGCGCACCCCTCCGGGAGTGCTTCCGGCATTCCCAGTGCCTCTCCGCCGACGTGACCAACGCCTTCGACCCCAGCTATCCCGAGCCCTGTGAGAAGGCCAACAACGCCCACCTGAACTGCGGCGTGTGCTTTATGAAGTACACCGGTGCCAGAGGGAAATCCGGTTCCTCCGATGCTCCGGCCGAGTTCGTGGCCAAAATCCGCCGGCTGTGCAAGGAAGGCGGCGTGGTATGGCAGATGGGCGAGCTGGGCAAGGTAGACGCCGGCGGCGGCGGAACCGTGGCCCAGTATATGGCCAACCGCAACATTCTCACCCTGGACACCGGTGTACCGGTGCTCAGTATGCACGCTCCCATTGAGGTGGTCTCAAAAATGGACTGCTACATGACCCGGAAGGCCATGAAGGTGTTCTATCAGGACAAGTAATCCTATATGACTGAGCCAGGCCAGAGGATGTTCCTCTGGCCTGGCTTAGTTTGTTGGAAAAGCCTTCCGGCTTTTTCGACAAACAGGGCCCGCTCCCTTGGGAGCGGGCCCTGTTGCCATATTAGCGGTCGCCGGCCTGATACTCGTCGTAGGCGTTCTGATACACTGCCACGATCTCAGGGAGACCCATGGAGTTGCAGGTGTCTACAAACTCGTTCCAGTTGGCGTCGTTGAGCTCCAGAGAGCCATCCAGGAACTTCAGGCACTGCTCGGATGCATAGGTGAGCAGGTCGGACTCGTAGTTGGCAATCTCCAGGGACTCGTCGGTGGTGAAGGTGTTCTTCACAGCAGAGGGGTAGTTGCGGTCATCAGTGGAACCGTCGATGGTCCACAGCTCAACTGCGTCCAGACCGGTCTGGGGGAAAGTGGCCAGCAGCATGTCGTTGTCCACATAGAAGGAAGCGAAGCGGATCATGGTGAACAGCTGCTGTGCCATCTCGGCGTTGGGAGCGTTGCGGCCGGTCACGGTCACAGGCTGATCCCAGTCGAATACGGGGGTGTCGCCGTCCATATGATAGCTCTCACCCTCGGTGCCGTAGTTGGCAAGATAGTAGCCGTCGGTGGTCCAGAAGTAGTTCTCCCACTGGCAAACCAGCTCAGGGTTCTTGCAGTTGGAGGACAGGGAGAAGCCGGCGTTGGTGGCAACCAGAGCGGTCTCATCGTTCCAGACGTACTGTGCGGTGGGATCCTGCGCAACACGGGGAATTGCGGTGATTTCCAGCTCGGGATAATCAGCACCATAGAAATCAATAATCTCGCTGATCTTGTCGGCGTTGGACTGCCATACACCGATGGCGCCGGAAGCCTGCAGGCTATTCATAACGCCGCGGTCGGTGTCCAGAGACAGGAAGTCCTTGGCCATAATGCCCTCGTCCATCATCTGGAGCACCCACTCCAGATACTCGCGGTAGCCGTCGGTGGTCCAGCCGGACATAACCTCGTCGCCCTTGCGGAAGATGGCGGAGGTGATGGAGGTCATGAAGCCGTCGCCCTTCAGAACGGGCAGCTCGGTGTCGAATGCAGCCTCCATAAGGCCCACGGTGCCGTCATACATATAAAGGGTGTTGGAGCAGTTGTAAGCATCATGAATGGTACGGAGGTAATCGGTGAACTCGTCCAGGCCGATCACATCCCCGGAGAAGGCCACGTTCTGTGCCTTGATCCAGTCAGCGCGGGAAACCAGGCCGTTGCCGGAGTAGGTGCCGTCCTTGATCTGATAGAAGGCAAGGGTCATATCCTCGGTGAAGGTAGCCTTTACGGTCTTCTCGTCCAGGCAGTCACGAACTGCCAGATAGTTGGGCATGTTGTCATCCATGTACTCGTTGATGTCAACAATGACGCCGTCCTCATAGGCCTTGGACAGGCCGCCGGAGTAGTACTCCATAACGGGCAGCAGGTCGGGGTAGTCGCCGCCGGCCACCATCACATTGAAGAGCTCGCTGGCAGACTGGGCGCTGACCTCGGTGAATTCCAGCTTTACGCCGGTGGCCGCCTCAGCGGTTTTCAGGGCGTTAAAGCTGTAGTTGGAATCCATAAAGTCCTGATAGCCGGGGATGTAGTACCACATGGTGATGGTGTTGTCTCCCTCCAGAGGATAGGTGATGAACTCCTGGTCCATGGCCTCAAAGGGATCGCCTACGGTCTTGGCCACAGTGGCGCCGCCCTCCAGCGCGGAGGTCTCCTCTGCAGAGTCTGCGGGAGCCTGAGGGGCCTTGGACTCTTCTGCTGTGGTTTCCTTGGCAGATGCGGGGGCGGTGGAAGCGGCGCTGGACTTGTTGTCGCCGCAGGCACTCATGAGACCCAGCATCATTGCCAGCGCCAGAATCAGCGCCAGAAACTTTGTCTGTTTCATGTGTTTAACTCCTTTCCGTGTGTGACAGGGGTATCTCCAAAATGTCGAGACGATTATGCGGGAAGCGTGGCGATTCATCCAGTTTAATTGCAACAGAATTTATGCACAAATCGAATAAAGCCGACACACTGCCTCAAAGGCTTCGTAACATCTTGGTAATATACCGACTGGGATACTATACAAAACGGAAGGCCGTCTGTCAACCGCACCGCACAAACTGACAAAATTTCCTTTCAAAATGGTTGATTCTTAGAAAGTTCAGGGAAAAGTTCCAGTGGGAAACAGGTCAAAATTTGTGGAATATATGGAAAATCCCCCGGATGTGAACCAGGGGATTGGATAGGGCTCGGTCAGTCGGTGCCGGTGTGCTGCTGATGCTGCCGGAGGAGCACTTCCTCCCGCAGCTCCCGGCCCCGCTGCAAAAGGGCGTGAACCTGGGAGAGATCCTCCGCGGCCAGGGCGTCCCGAAAGACGGTGAGATTGTCCAGCAGGGTATTGATCTCCTGGAGCAGGGGGCCGCGGTTCATGGCAAACAGGCTGGTCCAGATGTCCGGATCCAGCTTAGCCACACGGGTCATGTCCTGGAAGCTGCCGGCGGTAAAGCCCAGAGTCAGGGCCGCCGTGGGACTTTTAATGTAGGCGGAGGACACCACATGGGCCAGCTGTGAGGTGTAGGAGATGATGGTGTCGTGCCGCATAGGATCAGTGAGCTCAATCCGGGTAAAGCCGATGGCGGAGGCCAGGGCCTTGAGGGTTTCCACCGCAGCCGGATCGGTCAGCGCCGTGGGGGTGATAATATAGCTGGCGTTTTTGTAGAGGTCCACATCGGAGTTGGCAAATCCGGCCACCTCCTTGCCGGCCATGGGATGCGTCCCCACATAGCGGATGCCGTGGTCGTGGTAGAGCCGGTCTGCGGCGTCGATAATGGGCTGCTTCACGCCGCAGATATCCGCCACCACCGTCCCCGGGCGAAAATCGCCCACATGCTCCGTGAGATAGCGGATGGTGGCCTCCGGCGGCAGCGCCACAAATACCACATCCGGCTCCCGCAAATCCGTCAGAGGACCGTCAATGGCCTCTACGGAACGGGCAAAGGCCACGGTTTTTTGGTTGCGGGTCCATCCCAGCACCCGGTGGGGGGTGTATTGCTTAAAGGCCCGGCAGAGACTGCCGCCAATAAGGCCCATGCCTACCACTGCGATTGTCATAATATATCACCTCAAGGATATGCCGAGGATCGGCGCTTTTCCCCTTTAGCATAGCAGAAAATCACAGGAAATCAAGGAGGAAAGTCAAAAAAGTCTTGCATTATTTTTTGGAATATGGTACTATAGCAGTTGCCTAACTTAAAATCAGCGTAGTGCGCCATGCACATAGATTCCAAGTTTTGGATGATTTTAGCTGACTAAGAAGGACTTCTCTTATACCGAAGGAAGTGCAATATGGCAAGCGCAAATAATGCCACAGCAAAGCTTACGGAGGAGGCAAAGACGCCGGTGCTGGCCCTTTTGGCCAAGGGACAGAAAAACGGCGCCCTGCAGTCCTCTGAAATTCTCGCCGTGCTGGAAAAGCTAGACATAGATGCCGAGCAGATCGAGCATGTGTATGACACCATCGAAAGCCTTGGAATTCAGATCGTGGGCGCGGAGCTGGAGTTGGATCCGGCCGGGGACGCGCCCATGGAGGAGGAAGAGGAGCTGGTGGACCCGGTAGAGCTGGCTGCCGAGTATAATCTGGACGACCCGGTTCGGATGTATCTCAAGGAGATCGGTCAGATTCACCTGCTGTCCCCGGAGGAAGAGCAGGATCTGGCGGCCCGTGTGGCCCAGGGAGATAAATACGCCAAGGATAAGCTCACCGAGGCCAACCTTCGCCTGGTGGTTTCCATTGCGAAAAAATACTCCGGACGGGGGCTGCATATTCTGGATCTGATCCAGGAGGGCAACACGGGCTTGATTCGTGCGGTGGACAAGTTTGACTACACCAAGGGCAACAAGTTCTCCACCTACGCCACCTGGTGGATTCGCCAGGCCATTACCCGGGCCATTGCTGACCAAGCCCGGACCATCCGCGTGCCGGTACATATGGTGGAGGTTATCAACAAGGTCACCAGATGCAACCGGAAGCTGGTGCAGGAGCTGGGCCGGGAGCCCACCATGGAGGAAATCTCCGAGGACCTGCATATTCCCATTGAAAAGGTCATTGAGGCTACCCGGACCTCGGCGGATACCCTGTCTCTGGATACGCCTGTAGGAGATGAAGAGGACACCACCATCGGGTCCTTTGTGGAGGATGACAACACCCCCGGACCGGCGGATGCCACCTCCAATACGCTGCTGGCGGAGGCCCTCAACGAGATTCTCCAGACCCTGACGGAGCGAGAGGCCGACGTGCTTCGGATGCGGTTCGGCATGTATGATGGCCGGACCCACACCCTGGAAGAGGTGGGGCAGATCTTTGGGGTCACCCGAGAGCGGATCCGCCAGATTGAGAATAAGGCCATCCGAAAGCTGCGTCATCCCAGTCGCGCCAAGAAAATCAAGGACTTCTACTGCTAAAAACCACCGCCCGGACAGTCGTCCGGGCGGTGCCGTTTGTCAAAAAGCCTCGCAGAGTTTCGCCGCCGCAGCGGCGAAATAAGATCAGATCATTTTCCGCCGGGGCGTGTACATGGCGGAAAATACATCTCGGCCTGACAGTGTGGCTTTTGTGCGCCGGGGCGCACAAAAATGCGCGCATCAGGCCGCAGTCCCTTTGTCGGAAAAGCCTCCCGGCTTTTCCGACAGGCTCACCACCGCCCGGACAGTCGTCCGGGCGGTGGTAGCGTATATGCCGCTGGTCAGTGTGTCATCGGGGACAGGATCAGTCGTCCTTGTTGTTCATCAGCAGATTATAGGCGGCGATTTTTTGGGCATTGCTGATGTCAAAGCCGCCGCCCTTACCACCGGATGCCACGTTGTTGCCGGCGTTGTTCTGGACACTGAAGCCTGCGTACAGTGCAGCGTTTTCCGCGGCGATGCGGTGCTGCCTCAACTCGTCCTCTGTCATATTGATCTTTTTCTTCTTTTTCATCATGTTCTCCTCCAACAGATCGAGATAGCGGAAGTGGGGATGCATGTCTGCGGCAGGAAGGGGAAGCTCCGCCGTCACGGGCTGCATCCGGGCCACCAGTACGGCCTCAGAGGTGAGGGATGTCTGCTCTATAGCATCGGCAACCTTCAGAACCTGTGCCAGGTTCTTCTGTTCCCTGTGAAGGCGCTCTCGATAGCGCTGGAAGATGGTCGGAATCTGATCCGGGGTCTGCTGAATCTGCCGGATCTCCTCCACAGAAAATCTGGCCCGGCGCAGTACGGCAATCTTGCTAAGCGTCTCCAGGTTCTCCTCGGAATAGGAGCGATAGGCACGGCCGTTCTGATAGGTTTTTTCCGGTGTAACCAGCCCCTCGGCCTCGTAGAAGCGAATGGTCTTCTTGCTGAGACCGGTTTTCAGGCTGACGTCCTTGATTTTCATGGGAATCGACCTCCTTTCCATGCTCATTATACAAGTTCCCCTAAGGGGAATGTCAATAGAAAATGGAAAAATATTTTAAACCGGCCAAAAATCTTGGCGTCATCCCTCAAAATTCTGAAAAAAGGGACGGCGAATACCCCGGCTCTGCTTGGTAGGATTCACTGAAAGTGTGGCGGCAAAGGGCTTCCTTCTAACGGGACTGGCACCATAGGGAAAAGTTTTTGCCGTAGAAACAGGAATTCCCGTTGCATTCTCTCCGGGAAAAAAGTAAAATAAAAGAGAAAGTCGGGGGCGCCCGCAGTTCTGTTGTGTACCCAATGATATAAAGGAGTGAAGCGGCATGATCATCAAAGCAATCTCTGAGGAAAAGGCCATTGCGTTCCTGCGGGAGTGGAACGGGCAGAATCCCGGCGCAAAACTGGCAGAGGCGGAGCGGATGTTCCGTGCGTCCTGCGAGCGCTATGTCCGGGTGGATGTGGAGGATCAGCAGGAGCTGAATCGCCTGGATATGCTGGAGGAGTATATCACCGACAGCCGGTGCTTCTATCTCTATCTTCGCTGCCCCTCGGAGGTGGCAGCCGCAGTGCGGGCGGGCAAGACGGAGCTGCCCCGGTTTTTCCAGCGGGCAGAGGAACGCTACTGCAGCACCTATGGCCACGGGCCGGTGCGGCTGCTCATTGGCATTATGCAGCAGCGACTGGATCCGGGATATAATCTAGACCTGTTTATTGACCTGCTGGACCGGCAGAAGCAAGAGGCCCAGGCGTACCAAACCCAACCGCCCCAGGGGCCTGTGTCTCAGCAGACACCCACCGGCTCCCGGCAGCCGGAGCGCTCCAATGTGGTGAACTATCATTTCGGCCGCCAGGTCTCCTGACGACAGGCGCCGGAGGCCCCAGAGGGCCCCGGCGCTTCTGATTTGTATCATTTTTCTTGGGAGGAACCTATGGAAACAGAAAAGCTCTTTTATCAGGACGCCTATCAGACCACCTTTGCCGCGGTGGTGACCGACTGCCAGCGCCGGAAGTCCGGCTGGGCTGTGGTGCTGGATCGTACCTGCTTTTACCCCGAGGGCGGCGGACAGCCCGGAGACCGAGGGACCCTAAACGGCATTCCCGTAACGGATACCCATGAAAAGGACGGACAGGTGCTGCACTACACCGATGCGCCGCTGGAGATTGGGACCCAGGTCCAGGGGAAAATCGACTGGGGCTACCGCTTCGACCTCACCCAGCAGCACTCCGGCGAACACATGGTCTCCGGGGTTGTCCATCGAATCTACGGCTACGAGAACGTGGGCTTCCACATGGGTGGAGAGATGATTACCATTGATTTCTCCGGTGAACTTACGGAGCAGCAGCTCCAGGCGGTAGAGCAGGAGGTCAACCAGCGGATTTGGCTGGACACTCCGGTGAAATGTTGGTATCCCAGCCCGGAGGAGCTGAAGCAAATCCCCTACCGCAGCAAGAAGGAGCTCACAGGGCAGGTCCGGATTGTGGAATTCCCAGGGGCAGACATCTGCGCCTGCTGCGGGACCCATGTGCGCCGGACCGGAGAGATTGGACTGGTGAAGCTAATCAGTGTGGAGAAATTCCACAGCGGCGTCCGGGTGGAGATGCTCTGCGGCGGACGCGCCTACCGCTATCTCTGCGATATTGTGGCCCAGAACCGCCAGGTGTCCCAGCTGCTGTCCGCCAAGGTGCGGGAGACAGCCAAGGCGGTGGAGAACCTGACAGCGGAGCTGGAGACAAAGAAGCAGCAGCTTTTTGCCATGGAGAATGCCCAGTTTGCCGCAAAGGCGGAGGAGCTGCGGGGAAAAGGCGACGTTTTGGTGAACCTTCCGGGGCTGACACCGGACGGAGTTCGGCGGGCAGCCATCGCCATTCAGGAGACCTGCGGAGGCCGAGCGGCGGTGTTTTCCGGAGATGAGGCCCAAGGCTATCGCTACGCCGTAGGGCAGCCGGAGGGGAACCTAAGCGCCTGGGTCAAGGAGCTTAACGGAGCCTTACAGGGCCGCGGCGGCGGGAAGCCAGGGTTTGTACAGGGCTCTGTGGGTGCAAAATGGGACGAGATTGTTGCATTTATGTCCCGGCACTGAGTTTTTCTTGCGGATACTTCGAAAACGTACTATAATAGGATTGCGACGGGCGGAGGCGTTTGTCTCCGCCTATATTTTTGAGAAGGAAGGGATTTTTGTGACATATATGGTCTACGAACACACCCCTGGCGCCGAGCGGGAAACCACCATTGACTTTGACGCCCAAACCGCCAGCGTGGACATTGCCCCAGGGCAGTGGGCCACAGTGCCGTTTTTGGAGCCGGCCCAGATCCGGAATGGGGCGTTCGCCTTCCGCATTGAGCAGGGCGGCCTGATCCGCTGCTATGAGGGTACAATTGACCCGTCGGGCAATGTGGAGGGAAAGATGGTGTTCCAGGGCGGCATGGAAGGCGTTGTGGTGGAATTTTCCACAGCGTCTCGCCCGGTAGAGGCTCCGCCCATGCCCGCGGGCGGTCCGCCTCCCGGTGGCCCGGGAATGCCGCCTCCCGGTGGCCCCGGCGGTCCACCTCCGAGGGGATAAAAAAGGAACAGCCAGGCCAGAGGACGATCCTCTGGCCTGGCTCAGCTTGTGAAAAATCTCTGTCAGATCGGCTCCAGGCTTTTCTGACAAGCCTATGCCCCCACTGGCCATCAGTGGGGGCATGGTTTCATTATCCTTCCGGGGCAGGCATGGGATTCTCCGCCTGCTGCTTTGCCATTTCTTCCGCAAAAGCGATGGCATCCGCAATGTCCTGTTCCTCGGTATAGATGGTGTAGGTGGCGCCCATGTTTGTGGCTGCCTCGGTGATGGTCACCTCAAAGTCTCCCTGGAATCCGGAAATGGTGACCTTTTCACTGGTGGGATACCGGAAGGGACCACCCAGCCCTACATTGGAGTATGTAACGGTACCGTCGGAGGTGGTAATGCCGGCCCCCTCCTCTCCGGGATTCGGCTCTCCCATGTCTCCAGGGGCGTCACACTGAAAGAAGAACACAAAGTCCTCTCCCACCGTGGCCTCAAAGGTCTGTCCGTCGGAAAATGTCACCGTGCAGGTCTTCTTCTCCGGCTCAGAGACCTCCTCTGCCGACCCAGGCTCCACCTTAGACTCCACCGCAGATTCTACCTTAGGCTCCGGTGTCTGCGTCGGGGTCGGCGTTTCCGGCGCCTTGGTGACCTCCGCCACCGACACCTCTCCAGATGCCGGCGTGGTGGAGGCAACGTCCGTTCCACAGGCGGCCATCAGCCCAACCATCAGGCAAACGGCCACCGCACAGGGCAGTATTCTCTTTTTCATCATTTCTCCTCCTTGTATTTTCCCGCTTGGTCCCAGCGGGAAGGTTCAGCCGTCCTACAGGATGTGCTGTAAGGCAATTATAAATTCTACGATATGTTCTGTCAACCCTTCATACCCAACAGAATGTACCTCATGTTTTTGTGCAATTATTTCTAAATTGTTAACTGTCCTGGCGTAATTTGCGTTCAAATGTGCCATGCCAAAAAAGAACGCACCGTCCCGGTTCTGACAGTGCGTTCTTTTTTCCTATGGATACTCGATTTGTAAGCTGCACCACCATCGTAGCACATTCTCTCGGTCGAAGTCCCGGGAAAGGCGTCGGCTACACCTCTCCCTCCAGCTGATTCATAATAAAGGGCTGTACCTGGCTCTCCTCAATGGACAGCACATAGGCCATTTCGCTGTAAAGCTGCCGCTTGGCCGCCTGCTGCATTTCCTGATCGCTCATGGGGAGCTGTTTGCCCTGGGGCAGCGCCTCCTCATGGAGATAAATCGCCTTGAGCATACCAATGAGCTCCAGGGCGTCGCCCTCGTGCAGGATCTTGGTAAACGCCTCCCGCCGGACCTTGCTGTCCGTAATCCAATTCGTCTGGGTCTCCCCTGCCCGATGGATCAGCTCCATAATCTCCTGCCGGGACAGCAATCGGCGCAGCCGGACCTTCTCCGGCTCTGCGTCCTCCGGCAAATACAGCAGGATATTCTCACGCCCTGTGGGCCGCAGGGTAAAATAGCTGCGCCGCTTTCCTCCCAGCTCCTTGGTTTCCCGGCCGCAGACCTGACAAACCCCATGGGCGCCGTAGTGTACACATTCTCCGATCTTCAAATTCATAGATGCCATCTTAACCTCCAAATTCCGCCGCGAGTCAACACATTCCTGATTCTTCTTCCTGGTGTACTGTATCTAGTATAGCACATTTTTCTTTGAAATGTAAGGGTTTTTTCTCTTTGAGCCACCCAGGAGCCGGAAGAAGGCATTGTATTTTCGCTCTTTGGCGGATATAATGGATTCAGGTCCAGAGGGCCTTGGAAAGGAGAATGATCATGCTTCCGCATTTTGAAGAAAAGCTCAACGAATACGCCCACCTTCTGGTGGAGGTGGGCATGAATGTCCAGCCCGGGCAGACCCCTCGAATCGCAGGTCCCGTGGAATGCGCGCCGCTGGTACGGCTCTGCGTCCAGGCTGCCCTAGACGCCGGCGCCCGGGATGTGATTGTGGACTGGAGCGACGACTTTGTCACCCGACAGCGCTATCTCAAGGCGGACAACGCCGTCTTTTCAGAATACCCCTCCTATCTTCAGGAGAAGTTCAACTATTTTGTGGCCACCGGCTGTCCCGTTCTCAATATCATCGGCAGTGACCCGGAGCTGCTCAAGGGCGTGGATACCGCCCGAATCCAGACCTGGCAGCGAACCTGCGGAGAGCCCACCCGGCCCTACTACGATGCCATGACCGCAGGCGCCTTTCAGTGGTCCATCGGCGCCCATCCCACCGGATCCTGGGCCAGGAAGGTGTTCCCGGACAAATCCGAGTCTGAGGCCATTGACGCGCTGTGGGAGGCCATTTTCCAGACCTGCCGCATCTCCGGCGACGGCACCGCCGTGGCTCGCTGGCGGGAGCACTGCCAAAAAACCGCGGCCCGCAGCAAAATTCTCAACGACTACAACTTCCAGTCTCTCCACTACCGCAACAGCCTGGGCACAGACCTGACCATCACCCTGCCGGAGCACCACGTCTGGGCCGGAGGCAGCGAGCTGAGCCAAAAGGGCGTAGAATTTGTGGCCAATATGCCCACCGAAGAAATCTTCACCGCCCCCCGCTATGACGGCGTCAACGGGCGAGTCTACGCCGCGCTGCCGCTGGCGCTGGACGGAAACCTGGTCAAAAACTTCTATATGGACTTCCAGGACGGTAAAATCGTCCACATCCACGCCGAGGAAGGTGAGGATGCCCTGCAAGCTTCCATTACCGTGGACGAGGGCTCCAGCTATCTGGGTGAGGTGGCACTGGTTCCCTACGACTCTCCCATTCGCAACAGCGGCATTCTGTTCTACAACACCCTCTTTGACGAAAACGCCTCCTGCCACCTGGCCTTCGGCTCCGCCTATCCCAACTGCGTCAAGGGCGGCGAGCTGCTCTCTCCCCAGGAGCAGAAGGACCTGGGCCTGAATCAGTCCATCAATCATGTAGACTTTATGGTGGGTACCCAGGATCTGTCCATTGTGGGAACCACCCACGACGGCCGGGAGGTCCCGGTGTTCCTGGACGGCAATTTCGCATTCTGAGGCAAATCGGAGGGATCACCATGCAGGGCATCAACACCACCCTCTGCTATATTGAGCAGAACGGAAGCTATCTGATGCTTCACCGGGTCAAAAAGGAAAACGACCTGAACCACGACAAATGGATCGGCATTGGCGGAAAGTTTGAAGATCAGGAAAGCCCGGAGGACTGCGTCCTCCGGGAGGCCAAGGAGGAGACGGGACTGACCCTGATCCGCCCGGAATACCGGGGGCTTGTGACCTTTGTCTCCAATCAGTATCCAACGGAATATATGCACCTGTTCTGGGCAGACCGGTTCACCGGCACCCTCCGGGTCTGCGACGAAGGGGACCTGGAGTGGATCTCCAAGGAGCATCTGCGCTCCATCCCCAAATGGGAGGGCGACGACATCTTCCTGGGTCTGCTGGAGCAGCGGGTTCCCTTTTTCTCCCTGAAGCTCCGCTACGAAGGGGACCATCTGGCAGAGGCCGTACTTAACGGCCAATCACTTCCCGTCGGCGCCCACCTGCAAAATGGCCAGCAGGGAGATGCCCAGCAGGCCGCCAAACATGCTTCCCAGTAAAAACGCAACGATCATCATGGAACAGCGGCTCCTTTCCTCGGTATTCTATTCTATGCTGTCCGGAACGCTCAGTGACTATTCACAAAAATTTCATCCTTCCGGGATGAAATCCGCTATAATATTTTGAGAGACGATTCCATCCAATCGGTGCCGTCGGCCCGGTTGGATCCAAGGAAAACGCTGTAAAAGACAGGAGGAATCCCTATGGCACAGACGGTTCTCATCATCGAGGATGACCCCAATATCGCAGATCTGCTGCATCTGTACTTAGAAAAAGAGGGCTACGCCACCACCATCGCCGCAGACGGCGGCAAGGGCCTGGAGAAGTTCCGGGAGCTGAAGCCGGACCTGGTTCTTCTGGACATTATGCTGCCGGTGATGGACGGCTGGGAGGTTCTGAAAAACATCCGGCAGGAGTCCAAAACGCCGGTGATTATGCTCACGGCAAAGGGTGAAACCAACGACAAGGTCAACGCGCTGAAAATGGGCGCAGACGACTATGTGACCAAGCCCTTTGAGGCCAAGGAGGTTCTGGCCCGGGTGGAGGCGGTGCTCCGCCGCACCTCCGGCGGGGCGCCCTCCGGCCGCCGGCTGGTATTTGACAAGCTCATCATCGACATGGACGCCTTTGAGCTGATTGTCGACGGGAAGAAGGTGGACACCCCGCCCAAGGAGATGGAGCTTCTGTTCCACCTGGCCTCCAGCCCCAACCGGGTCTACACCCGGAATCAGCTGCTGGACGAGGTCTGGGGCTTTGACTACTTTGGCGACAGCCGTACCGTAGACGTCCACATCAAGCGGCTCCGGGAAAAGCTCGAGGGGGTCAGCGATCAGTGGGACCTCAAAACCGTCTGGGGCGTAGGCTATAAATTCGAGGTGTCCGCTTCATGAGAAGCTCTTTTTCCAGACAAATGGCCCTGACCGCAGGAATGCTTCTGCTGAGCTTTCTTCTGCTGGGCGGCAGCTTTTCCAGCCTGTTTTATAACCATATGATTCGGGAGGAAAAAAGCTCCCTGTCCACCAACGCCTCTGCCGTTGCCGCCTTTGTCAGCTCCCAGTCCTCCCTGTCCACCTCCATGGACTGGAACCTCCAGCTGGCTATAAGCTACGGCGCCAATGCCTCCGCCACAGACGTGATTCTCGCGGACACCAGCGGCACCGTAGTCCTGTGTTCCTGCTCCGAATTCTACTGCGGCCATGTGGGCAAGGCCCTGGAGCCCAAGTTTCTCCAGCAGCTGGGCCAGGACGGCTATGTCTATACCACCGGAGTGCTCAACGGCATCTACGAGGACGATCGGTATCTCTATGCCCTTCCCGTCCGCTCCGCAGGTGCCGGGGATCTATTGGGGTATGTGGTAGTCTCCACCGCCACCAAGGACATGAGCGACATGATGAACCGAATCATTGGTCTGTTTCTCCTCACCGCCGTGGTGGTGCTGCTTATTGCCATGATCGCCACCATGCTCATTACCCGCCGTCAAACCGAGACGCTCCGAGAGCTGAGCTCCGCCGCCAAGCAGTTTGCCCACGGCGACTTCTCCGCCCGGATCAACCCCTACGGTGCGGGAGACGAGGTGGCCGAGCTGGCCACCGCCTTTAACAACATGGCCTGTAGCCTGGAGCGGTCTGAGTCTCTGCGACAGGAGTTCATTTCCAATGTAAGCCACGAGCTGAAAACCCCCATGACCACCATAGCAGGCTTTATGGACGGCATGCTGGACGGCACCATCCCCAAGGAGAAGTACTCCTACTACATGCAGTCCGTCTCTGACGAGGTCAAGCGGCTGAGCCGTCTGGTCCGCAGTATGCTGGACATCTCCCGGCTGAAGGCCACCGGGGAGGCTCTGCAAAAATCCCGCTTTGACGTCACCGAGGCTCTGGGTCGCACACTGCTGACCTTTGAGCAGAAAATTGAGGACAAGCATCTGGACGTCCAGGTCAACATGCCGGAGAAGGCCGTGTGGGTCATGGCCAACGAAGATGCCATCACCCAGGTGATCTACAATCTCATCGACAACGGCGTAAAGTTCGCCCAGGAGGGCTCTCCCTTCCTGCTGACGGTATCCACCTCCGGAGGCAAGGCCCTGGTCAGTGTGGCCGACACCGGCCCCACCATCCCTCCGGAGGAGCTCCCCCTGGTCTTCGACCGCTTCCACAAATCTGACAAGAGCCGCTCCCTGGACAAGGACGGTGTCGGTCTGGGGCTGTACATCGTCAAAACCATTTTGGGCAGCCACGGAGAGGACATCACCGTCACCAGCCGGGACGGCGTCACCACCTTTACCTTTACCCTGGCTCTGGCAAAATAATATTGTCCGGCGAAGGGGCTTCGCCGAACAGCTGTGGCGCCGCCTTGCACTGCAAGGCGGCGCCACATGTCTATAGAACATAAGCATCATGAGGAACAGATTACAGCCGCCGGACGGATCTAGCCCGTCTGCACGGCATCTCCCGCTTTGGAGCCCTTCCCGGCCATGTCTCCGATTCGTCCTCCGTGGAGCCAGTTTGCCCGGAAATAATAGAACACAAAGGCAAGGGAGCTGAGGGTCCAGGTAATGGGATAGGCCCAGAATACCACCCGGATGTCAAAAATCAGGTGGAGGGTCACGGTGATGTAACTGATTCGAATGATGCACCAGCAGGTCATCATCACCAGCATGGGCACCTTCGCCTTGCCCGCTCCCCGCAAGATTCCCGCCATCACATGGCTCAGCGCCAGAAGCAGCCAGAATACGGCTTCGATTCTCGCCTGAGTCACGCCGAACTGGATCACCGTGAGATCCCGGTTAAAGGCCGCCATCAGCCAGGGGGACAGCAGCCGTACGATGATTCCCATCCCCTCTGCAACGGCCATGGAGCAGAGAATGCCGAACCGGGCCCCTTTCTGCACCCGGTCATAGCGCTGGGCCCCCAGGTTCTGGCTGACAAAGGTGGACATGGCCATGGCAAAGCAGGTGATGGGCAGAAAGCCAAAGCCCTCGATTTTGAAGTAAACTCCACAGCCCGCCATGGCCGCCGCGCCAAAGCGATTGATCGACGACTGGACGATTACATTGGCAAAGGAAATAATGGAGTTCTGCAGCCCTGACGGCAGCCCGATCCGCAGGATCTCCCGAAGCATGGGGCCGTCAAACCGCACCTGGCTGGGCACCACCTGATACTCCGTTTTCTCTCTGCACAGCCGCCGAAAGGCCAGAGCCGCACTGAGAAACTGGGAAATGGCCGTGGCCAGAGCCGCCGCCCCCACACCAAAGCCCAGCACCGCCACAAACAGCAGATCCAGCACCACATTGACACAGGAGGAGATCATAAGGTAGTACAGAGGATGCTTCGAATCACCCACCGCCTGAAGGATTCCCACGGCCACATTGTAGAGCACCACTGCCAGCACTCCGCCGAAATACACCCGGAAATACAAAATGGAATTCGGCAGCACCGCCTCCGGCGTTCCCATCCATCGCAGCAGCAGCGGCGTGAGGAGGATGCCCAGCACCGTCAGAATCACACCGGACACCGCCCCGAAAAACACGGTGGAATGGACCGCCCGCCGCAGATGTTCCGGGTCTCTGGCGCCAAAATACCGGGCGATTACCACCCCTGCACCCATGGCCACCCCGTTAAACAGCCCTACCATTAAAAAGATCAGACTGCCTGAGGAGCTGACTGCCGCCAGGGCCTCACTTCCAATAAAGTTTCCCACAATCAGAGAGTCCGCCGTATTATAGAGCTGCTGAAACAGGTTGCCCAAAAACAGCGGAATGGCAAAGCCAATAATTTTTCTCCAAATGCTCCCCTCGGTCAACAGGGTCGCGCCTGAAGGCTTTTCCATTGCGTCCGATTCTCCTTTCTACGTCTACAGGCTCCGCGGCATAAGCAGGCGCCCGCAGTTTGCAAGCGCCCGCCAAAAGCCGTATTATTCCTGATTGGCCGCCATGGTCTCGTCAATGTGTCGATTGATCTGCTCGGTAAACTCCATGGCCGCGTTATATCCCATTTTCTTTTGGCGGTTGTTCATGGCCGCCACCTCTAAAATCACCGCCAGATTCCGTCCCGGCTTTACCGGAATGGTCAGCATGGGGATCTTGACCCCCAAAATGGTGGTAAACTCGTTTTCAATGCCCAGGCGGTCATAGGTCACGTCCTCCCGCCAGGCCTCCAGATTCACCACCATGTCAATATTGGAGGCATCCTTCACCGCGCCCATACCGAAGAGCTTGGCCACATTGATCACCCCGATGCCCCGAAGCTCAATATAGTGCCGAATCAGCTCCGGCGCAGAGCCGGTCAGAAGATAGGCGCCCTCCTTCTTGATCTCCACCGCGTCGTCGGCAATGAGCCGGTGTCCACGCTTAACCAGCTCAATGGCCGCCTCACTTTTGCCCACGCCGCTCTCTCCCAGCAGCAGCATTCCCTCGCCGTGGACCTCCACCAGCACTCCGTGGCGGGTGAGCCGAGGCGCCAGATAGTGCTTCAAGGTGGCAATGGTGGTGGACACCAGCTCCGAGGTGGTCTCGTCGCTGCGCAAAATGGTGATGTTGTGCTTCCGGGCCATCACCATGCATTCCGAACAGGGCTCCAGCCCCCGGGCATAGATCAGTGCCGGAGGACGGAAGGAGAACAGCCGGTCGAAGGCCACCACCCGCTGCTCCGGCGTCATGCCCCCCAGGTAGGTATCCTCCACCAGGCCGATCACCTGAAGCCGCGCCGGCTCAAAGTGCTCAAAAAAGCCTGCCAGCTGTAAGGCCGGCCGGTTGACATCCTCCACGATAATTTGAATCTTGTCAAAATCCGAGGACTGAAACAGCATTTCCAGCTTAAATTCCTTGGTCAGGTGCTGGAGAGAAACCGTATAGACAGACATGGTACTGCTCCTTTTTCGTTTTCTCACGGTTATTTTCCGGGCCTTCTGCGGGACAAATCCCATAAAAGTCTCCGGGCTGATACCATTATACCCGGGATTGGGCCATTTGGCAACACTCCCCTGTGCTCCTTCCGGGAATTTGACCCGGCAGCGGGAAAACTTTTTATAAAAAATTCACAGATTCTCCCTGGTTTGGGGCAGATTTTTCCCATTCCATCTGGTATAATAGTGCCTGCTGGCAATGTCGCGCTGCAGTTTGCTTCCGCGCCGTTGCCCCAGCCGTATTTGCCCCCGGCAGTACGGCACCTACAGAAAGGATGTTGTTTTTATGCTATGCCCCAACTGTGGCCGGGAACTTACCGACCATGAGACAATATGCTCTGACTGCGGCACACCGCTGTCCCAGGAGGCAGACACGGAGCAGACCGCTTCCGCTGCCGACCCGGTAGACACGGCCCCGGAGTCCTCTGCGCCGGCCCCGGAGGACGGTGCTCTCCCCCCGGAGGATGCAGAGGCCACCGAGGAAGCCCCGGAAGAGGACGCCGAGGCGAGCCCGGAGGAGGACCCCGAGGAGAACCCCGAGGAAGCCACCGAGGAGGGTACGGACACCCAGTCGGAGCCATCCGAAGATGACGCCCAAGACGCCGTCTCCGCACCGCCTAAAACGAAGCGCTCCACCCTGGCCATTGTGCTCACGGCGATTATCGGTCTATTGCTAATTGTAGTGGTCTGTCTGGCTGTGACCCTGACCACCCTTTCCAAAACCGGCAGTATGCCCGGCTTTATCTCGGGAATCACCGAAGCGCTGCATCGGGACAACTTCGATGCCGATGCCGTGGCCGTCACCATTCAGGATGCCGACGGTCAGGATGCAGATGAGCTCACCAACAGGGAATTCAGCTACTACTTCTGGGGCGAGTACTATTACTATGTCCAAAACAACGGCTTCAGCTTCGACGCCTCCAAGTCCCTGGACGAGCAGCAGTACAGCGACGATATGACCTGGCAGGACTACTTTATCCAAAGCGCCTGCGCCTCCATTCAGCAGATTGAGGCGCTGAAGGCCGCCGCTGCCGATGCGGGCTTCACCATGCCGGAGGACTATCAGAGCCAGTACGACAGCACCATCTCCTCCATGACCGACTACGCCCAGCAGGCCGGCTTCACGGACAGCGACGGCAACGGCGACGTGCTGGCCTATATTCGGGACTCCTACGGAGAATCCGCCACCCAGGATAGCTTCCAGCAGTATCTCTATGACTCCTACTTTGTCACTGCCTATTCCAATGAGATCTACAATGGGCTCTCCTTTACGGACAAAGAAATTGAAGCCTATTACGATGACAACAGCGACACCTTCACCGCCTACGGAATTGAGAAGTCCGATTTGCCCAATGTAAACGTCCGGCACATTCTCATCCAGCCCGCTGACACTTCCACCAACCTGGAGGGCTCCGCCGCAGAGGATTCCGCCGACGAGGCCGCCAGCGAGGAGGCCGCCTGGGCCGATGCCAAAGCCCAGGCCGAGGAGATCTACAAGGAATGGAAATCCGGCGATGCCACCGAGGAGAGCTTTGGCGAGCTGGCCAACACCTATTCCACCGACGGCGGCTCCAACACCTCCGGCGGCCTGTACCAGGACGTGTACCCGGGGCAGATGGTGGAGGAGTTCAACGACTGGTGCTTTGATAAGTCCCGGAAGGCCGGAGATACCGCCATTATTAAGACCAGCTATGGCTATCACATTATGTACTACGTCGGCGCCACAGACAACTACTACTGGAAAACCAGTGCAGAACAGGATCTACGTTATCAGACCTACAACGATAAGCTGACGGAACTGGTGGACCGGTACACCGTAACCACCACAGAGGACCTGGACATCACCACGCCCACGGCGGTATCCACCATTCAGGCAAACGCCACCTCCGAAAGTGCCGAAGGCTAAAAAACGATCCCGCATCGATTCGATGCGGGATCCTTTTCTATCAATCCTTCATTGCCGCGACTTCTTCAAACTCCTGCTGAATGGACGAATCCGGCTTGCCGGTGGCCAGGCTGACCACCACATTCACCACAATGGCCACCAGGAACGCAGGCAGCAGCTCGTAGATGTCCAGAATGCCACCCATGGGCCGCACTCCATATTTCCAGAGGAATACCATGGCGCCTCCGGCGATCATCCCAAAGAGGGCGCCCCACTTGTTGCTGCGCTTCCAGAACAGCGCCAGAAGCATCACTGGCCCAAAGGCCGCCCCGAAGCCTGCCCAGGCAAAGGAGACAATGGTAAATACCGAGCCCTCATTTCTGGCCCAGATAATGCCGATCACCGCAATCATAATCACGGTCACCCGGGCGATGATCATGGCAACCTTGTCGCTGAGCTTGATCTTGCAGGTGCCCTGCAGCAGGTCCTGGGTGACGCTGGAGGCCGCTGCCAGCAGCTGGGAATCTGCCGTGGACATGGTGGCCGCCAGGATTCCCGAGAGAATCAGACCGGCAACAATGGCAGGCAGCACCCCATAGGTGGACAGCAGTGCGGAGATTTTAATGATGATCCGCTGGGAATCCGCCGCAGGAATTTCCTCCAGGGCGCCTGCATGGATCATCCCGTTGCCCACCACGCCGATCAGCACCGCCACCGCCATGGAAACCACCACCCAGATGGACGCAATCCGACGGGAGGTCTTGAGCTTTTTCACATCCTCAATGGCCATAAACCGCAGGAGAATGTGGGGCATTCCAAAGTACCCCAGGCCCCAGGCCAAGGTGGAGAGAATGGTAATGGGCGTGTAGGCCGTGGCGGTACCACTGGCGGCATCATAGCTCTGAACCATGGAGAGATAGCCAGGCAGCGCCTGAGCATTGGTCATCACCGCATCCCAGCCACCGGCCACATGGATACCGAAGAATACCACCACAATCAGCGCCACTGTCATAATAATGGACTGAATCAGATCCGTAGTGGAGGCCGCCAGGAAGCCACCCATGGTGGTATAGGCCACAATCACCACAGCCGAAGCCACCATGGCGGTAAAATAGTCAATGCCGAACAGGCTGGAAAACAGCGTGCCGCAGGCGTTGAAGCCAGAAGCCGTATAGGGAATAAAGAATACGATAATCACCACCGCGGCAATCAGAGAAAGCACGTTTTTCTCATCGTGAAACCGTCTGGAGAAAAAGTCCGGAATGGTCACAGCCCCGATGTGCTGGGAATAGCGGCGAATCCGCTTGGCCACAATCAGCCAGTTCAGATATGTACCCAGAGCCAGGCCGATAACCGTCCAGCCCACATCCGCAATACCGCTGAGCAGCGCCAGACCGGGCAGCCCCATCAGCAGATAGGAGCTCATATCCGATGCCTCGGCGCTCATCGCCGTGACCAGAGGGCCCAGCTTTCGTCCGCCCAAATAAAAGTCGTCGGTGGATTTATTCCGCTTGGAGCAGATCACACCGATCACCACCATGGCCGCAAGATACAGCACAATGGTGGCAAGAATCAGAATTTCTTTGCGTTCCATTACGTTACCCCTTCCAATGTTATGGGGACAATTATACTATGTCATTTAGTAGACTGCAATGCAGAACAAAGTACATTCTATTTGTCGCAAAAAATCTGCTGATTCTCCAATTTTCGTTGAAATATCAGCAGATTTTAATTAGACTATAGTCGATACGATTTATTGAATAAAATATTTCACTTTTATTTTTTTAAATAACCCAGCCACAGCGGCAGCTGTTGTGCGGCATACTGGCTCAGGGAATAATTCCCATTGCTGATGCACCAATCATACAGCAGCGCCCGCTCCTGCAGGGCATACACCCGCACCATCTCCGGCAGTGTGATGTCCTCCCGCAGTTCTCCCCGCTGCTGTCCCTCCATACAGATTTTCCGAAGCAGCCGAAAATAATAGCGGTTTTGATCCATCAGGTGTTTTTCGCTGATGGTCACCAGCTGGGTAGACAGCAGCCGCGCCAGAAGCTCCAGGGACACGGAGTTCTCAATCATAAAAAACAACTCATGATTGAGATACATCAGCTGATCGAACCGGTTCATTTCCGGGTCCATGGTCTCCGTCAGTGTCTGGTATTTCTCGTCAAACAGGGTGGACAGGGAGCTGAGCAGGGCGTCCTTCCCGGCAAAATAGTGGTAAAAGGACCCCTTGGAGGAGCCGGACCGCTCCACAATGTCATCCACCGTGGTGTCGTCATAGCCGTTTTCGTAAAACAGCTCCCAAGCCGCGGAGATGATCTTGCTCCGGGTATTTCTGGCCCCTCGTTTTGCCATGGTCACGTCCCCCTGTCACGGTATGATTTCGCAAACAATATTATAGATCATTCTCCCACAAAACTCAAGGGTTCCCCCACGCAAAAGGCCTCCCCGGCGGGGGAGGCCTTTTGCCTGTCCGGGGGAGTCCAACCCCGGGCAAGGGGTGAAAGAAAGAAGGTAAACCAGCATTCGCCGGTGAAACGGGTGTAACCAATTCTTTAACATTTCCGAAACATTCTTCACGATTCCTTCACAGAAAGTATAACATCTGCTGTGGTATCTGTCAATCCCATGTTCGATCCTCCTATTCTTTTTAGCACATTGCACAAATTCCGTCCCATCTTCTTATCATCCACATGAGAATCCTCCGCAAAATATGCCCTTTTATTGATTTTGCCCGGAAAATATGATAGTATGATTTCGAAGAATAGGAGGGATCATATGGACACACAGGAGTCTTCCCCAAGAATCGCCGGCCTGGATCTGATGAAATCCCTGGGTCTATACCTGGTGGTGCTCTACCACCTCACCTTTCGCAACCCCCCGGATGTGCTCTCCGGTAGGCTTCTCCCCATTTTGATCTATGGGCTGGGCACCCTGATGAGCGTCTGTGTGCCGCTGTTTTTCACCGCCAGCGGCGCCCTGTCCCTTCGCCGCCCGGTGAATCTCCGAAAAAACATATGGCGCTGCGTCCATCTGGCCGTTCTCACGGTGTGCTGGACGGCAGTCTCCCTTTTGACTGTCCTGGTCCTGCGCAGAGAGCATCGCTCCCCCGGGGAGTTTCTGGAGATTGCAGAAGCCCTCTCCGTGGGATACATTCAGCACCTGTGGTACCTTCCCACCTTTCTGTTTTTGACCCTGCTGATGCCGGTGCTCCAGGGGCTCCGCAGCGGCTCCAAGCAAGTCTACCGCTATGGCCTTTGTCTGCTGCTTCTGCTGACCTTTGGCAACCTGTTTCTCAATGATCTGGAATATCTGCTCCGCTGGCTGCTGGGCCGCACCGGCCACACCGGCACCCGGCAGTTCTTCTGGTATGTGAACTACTTTGGCTGTTACTACTGGTATTCCCTGGCGTATCTGGCGCTGGGCGCTTACCTCTGCGACCACCTCCAGGAGCTGTCCAAATACCGCAGGCCTGCCGCAGCCGTGATCCTTCTCTGCGGTGGGTTTCTGACGCTGTTCGCCATGGCGCGCTGCCAGGTCCGTCAGACGGTGTTCGACCCGGTGTTCAACAACTACGGTGACCCCTTTACCCTGCTCCTCACTGGGGCTGTCAGTCTCCTGCTGCTGACCTGCCACCCCGGAAAACGACTTCAGCGGGCAACCAAATCCTTGGCCACCTGCTCCCTGGGAATCTATCTCATCCATTGGCTGCTGATTGAGGCCCTGCTAGACTACTGGCCTGCATTGGTCCGCTTCACCGCGGTGGCCCCACTGACCGCAGTGGTGGTTCTCGGAATCAGCTGGGGGCTCTGCTGGCTGCTGCTGAAGGTCCCCTTCCTTCGCAACTTCTTCACCGCCGCCCCGGATTGGCTGCATCATATGACATAGGCAAAAGCGTACCCGGAAGATTCCAGGTACGCTTTTTTACTTTTGATCGGCCCGATACGTCTCGTCCAGGTCACAGAGCTCCTGGAAGCTGTCGATCTCCACCAGTGCCTCCCGCCGAATGGGCCGGACGCCCAGCCGGTAGGCCTCCGGGTAACAGAACAGGGCCACGTCATCCCAATAGATGTCCCGGTTCCGGGCCACATCGTACTGGTACTCCAGATGCTTTCGCAGGCTTGCCCCGTCCTCCTCTGTCCAGAAGGACACGCTGTGCAGCTCCCAGCCCCGGTCTCCGCCGGTACGGCTACAGTGGCGCACCACCCCCTGCCCGTCCAGGGTCAGCAGCCACTCCTCCGTGGGCTGCTCCGTCCAAATGCCGCAGTAACAGGAGCGCGAGAACTCCGGCATCAGGATCTCAGGGTCCTCCACCAGCTGATCTCCGTCCAGAATCACACAGCTTCCCAGATGGGCCCGGGCATAGTACAGGGAGGAGATATTGTTGGCCGTGAGATAGTCCGGGTTTTCCACAATGGTCAGTCCCGGATACTCCTCCGGCAGCGACCCAAAGCGCTCTTTTAAATATCCCACCACCACATAGATCTCATAGATGCCATTTTGATGCAGGGCCTGGATGATGGTATCGATCATTCTTCGGCCCTTCACTGTAACCAGCGGCTTCGGGGTGGTTTCCGTAACCGGACGCATCCGATTGCCCATCCCTGCCGCCATAATAATTGCTCGCTTCGCACGTTCCATGCGCAACCGCCCCCATGGATAATTGGTTCCCCCGGGCCGTCTCGGCCCGGGCCGAAATTCGGACGCCCCAGCACACCTTCCCAGGCGCCGGGGCGTCACCCGTTGACATTGGGCTTTAGTTCTTGTCCTGAGAATCCTCCGCCATGGGATCCACCACATCCTCCATGGGATTGACCACGTCTGCTCCGGTCTCTCCCTTTTCTGCGGAGGCTTCCTTCTTGTTCTTCTTTCCGAGGTTCTGGAAGAACAGCTTGATCTTCCGGCGGAAAATGGCAATGGCCGCGCCGCCAGCAATAAACAGTCCGGCAATCATGCTGACCACATAGCTCACCGTGCCCGGGTCCAGATAGGCAAAGGCCGGAGCCGCAAACAGCAGCGCCATAAAGAACACATAGTAGCTGCGTCCAATGAGTTTCTTCAAATGTTTCATAGAAAATTCCTCCTGTTATTCCGCCTTCCGGCGGGCCTCAATGGTTTCAATCCGCCGGACCAAATATCGGCCCGCCGCCTCGGCCCCCCGACCAAGGTTGTAGATTTCTTTTTCCTTCACTGCCTGGATGGTCTCTCGGAACTCTTCCGGGCGGGAGAGCAAATCCTCTGCCATGGCTCCCGCCTCCTGGAGCCCGTCCAGCTCCAGCTCGCCTCCCAGTTGTCCCCGGATGCGGATGTCAAAGGGCACCACGTCGATTTTATCATACTCCGGATTCATGACCTTCATGGGTGTGTTGATATACAGCACCGGCTTTAAGGTGGACAGTGCAAACTCAAAGCCCACATTGGACCAGTCTGTCACCAGCAGATCCGCCATATACACGGTGTCCGTAGAGGAGAAATCCGTCTGGACCACAAAATCCTCCCCGATCCGGTCCTGATAGCGGCTAATCAGTCCGTCGATCTTCTCCCCATAGAGCCGCACGTACTGGGGATGGGGCCGGATAATGATCCGGCAGTCCAGCCTGGAAAACTGCTCAATCAGCCGGTCCAGGCAGGAGTCCATAATGTTGTCCTTCTGCCAGGAGGGGGCAATGAGAATGGTCTTTTTCTCGTTGGGGGTTTTCTCCTTGGCCTCCCAGGCGGCGGTCATTTCATCCAGCAGGCCATAGCCCACCTGCACCAGTCGGCGGGGCTTTAGATCATAGAGCTGTTCAATGGCCCGGGCCTCCTCCATCTGGTGAGGCCCCACGCAGAACAGGGTGTCAAAGTGATCCAGCGCATGGGGCCGCAGGGTCATATTGTCGCTGCTGACGCCATGGTCCGTGTAGATGTACTCAATGTCCTTCCGCACCAGACTGCGCTTGATATGGTAGGTCTCCAGATCCGGCATGGTCATCACCACCATATCCGCATCCATCTTCATCATCAGGGTGATGAGCTTCATATCGCCGATGTAGTAGCCCACGAGCCGTGGATTGCCCATGGTAAACACCGGGTCCTCCGGGTCCGACGTAATGTAGTGGATGGTCACATCGGAGTGGGCCAGCACATACTCGATCATCCCCTTGAAGTACTTGTAGAAGCCGCTGCCCTCGCTGTAGAACACCAGGGTCTTGGGCTCCTTCCCCTTGAGGAAGCGGCTGTAATCCTCGTGCTCTTTCTTTTTATAGGGCTCCAGCTTTTTCTTCTGCTGAAGCTCCCGCTCCTTAATGGCGGCCAGCTCCTGCTTGCTCTCCTCCAGGGCCTCGTAGTCAATGTACTTTTTCGGCGGATAGAGGAAATTCATAAAGTAGAGATTGGCCAGGGCAAACAGATTGCTGGCAATCCAGTAGACTCCTACACCCGCAGGCACCAGATAGGTAAAGTATGTGGAAAAGGCTACGGTGAACAGCGCCACGCCCCAGCGGCTCCAGAAGCTCTGCTCCTTTTGCAGCACATTGTCCCGGTTCTGGGCCCAGCACAGCAGGAAGGTGGACAGGCAGGAAAACAGCGGCACCAGCCCCAGCAGGGTGGTATTGATAATGGGCGGTACTGCCGCCAGGTTGATTCCCAGGAACCACATGTCCACGGTCCCCGCCTGCTCCATAATCCCGGCAATATCCACTCCGGGCAGCTGCGACGCTAGGCCCATAAAGTAGCCGTAATTCGCAGGATCTCGCATGGCCTCCAGCACCTTGAGCTGTGCGCCGCTGCCCAACTCGTCCACCCCCAGCAGGGATGCAGTGGCCGTCACAAAGGTCTTGCACACCGCCGGGTCCACCCGCAGCAGGTGCTGCATGGGATTGTAGATCACATTGATTAGTCCCAGCACCAAAACGATCTGGATGATCATCGGCACCATGCCCAACAGCGGGCTGTACTTCTCCCGCTTATAGAGCTCCATGGTTCCGTCGGTAATTGCGTCCTTGTCTCCGTAGTGGCTGGCCGTAATGCGGTTGATTTCCGGCTGCAGGCGAATCATCTTGATGGAGTTCTTCTGCACCACCACAGACAGGGGCAGGAGAATGACCTTACTGAGCAGGGTAAACAGCAGGATTGCAATGCCATAACTGCCCACCAGACGGTAGCACAGCCACATCAGCCATCCCAGCGGGGTCCCAATGTAGGTATTGATGAACGACATGGGTTCCATTCCTCATTTCTTGATCTCTCGGTTTTGATGGTCCTCAGACACATCTTCCTTGGCGTTGTATATTTCCGGGAGCACATAGCCGGTCGCCGGCGGTATGGTCCCCAGTCCGGTATCAAATACCGCATCCAGGGTCTTTCTGGTGGCGTTGATGCAGGTGTCCCCCTGGATCTCAATGGTCTGCCCCGGAATATACACACAGCAAAGGGTGCTCTGCATCACAGGCGTCTCCTGCTCCGCGTCAAAACGCGGCCCGCCGAACTGCTCTACCATATGCAGCGGCACCCGGGCCCCGTGGTCCGATTGGAGCAGAATCACCGCCTGGGGATCCTCCCGTTGAATCCGGTCAACGGCCTCCAGAATCACCGTATTGAGATATTGCAGCTGTCCGGGATACAGGGTGTCATCCTTCCAATACCAGTACATACTCTTGTCCTGGCGGATGGAGCCGTCCTGCTCAAACAGGAAGGGCGCATGGGGGCATTGGATGTAGCTCACCGTCAGCGTCGGCCCGTCCTTGGCCGCTTCCGTACAGGACAAAAGCGCCGACAGGGCATTTTCCAGCGGTCCCTGATAGCTGTCCCGGTAGTTCCGGAACATCCATAGGGTAATTTGGTCCTTGATCCAGGGAATCTTGCAGAAAATACTGTTTTGAAACAGATATTGGGAAATATTGTCCTCTGTCTGTCCGCTGGTCAGCTCTCTGACCCCCTGGAGCCGCAGAAACGCCCGGTGATTGATGAGATTGACCCGGTATCCGTTGTCCCGGAACATTTGGGTCAGCATCGGTGTCCGCAGATACTCCCGCCGGACCTTCTCCGGCATACTGTCGTCGGCCACATAGCTGAGATTCAGAAGATTGGGCACCAGGGTATCCGTCCAGCAGGACTCCGTATTCCGGCTGGTCCGGGACAGAGAAAAGCCTCGTTCCCCCAGGGCATCATAAAAGCCGCTGTTGTCAAAGCCAAAATAGGTTTCCAGGTTCTCGTCTCCGCCGTATTCATCAAACAGCAGATAGTAAACATTGCGCTTTTCCCCGGAAAAGGTCACCGTCTCGTGGTCCGGCCCGGTTTCCGGCGGATCATAGGAGGCAGTTTTAAGGAGTTTCGGCGCCGCCTGAATCAGGCTCATCATCGTAAGAACCCCAAAGGTCAGGGCAATGATGCCGCACAGCGCCGTAAGATTTGGTTTCCTCCGCCAGAGCAGCACCAGCAGTCCAACCAGGACCACCGCCAGAAGCACCAGGAGATACTTGTCCTGAAACCAGCCGGCATGGCGCTTTATCCCATTGGTGACCATGGAGAAATTCATGATCGCCAGCATACCGATGCAGGTCAGCACCGCCGCGCAGCTAAATCTTCGAAGCATGACCCCGGTCACCAGCAGTCCCACCGCTGCCGTCCCCAGGTACAGGAGGAAAAACGGCATCATGTCCCGAGCGTTGGCCTCTCCGGCATTCTGGGCATAGAGAAACACGCAGGGATACAGACAGGTCAGAATCACCGCCAGGCCTCCCAGCAGGGGGCTTTTCCACCGGGCAGAGGGTTTTGAATTATCCATGGCTTCCCTCCTTCGGTCCCGGCCTCCGGGGCGGTTCCCGGTGGCCGTCCTTCTCCGGTGGAGGCGGCATATATTCCGGCGGAATGGTGTAGTCCCTGGGCTCCGGCAGCGGGGGCAGCTCCACGTCAAACAGCGTCCGGAGCACCTTCCGCTGGGCATTGATTCCATTGTCCCCCTCCACGTCGATGTCCCCGCCGGGAACGTAGGCGCAGCAGAGCACGCTTTCCATATAGGGAATCTCTGCCTCGGTGTCAAACCAGGGGCCTCCGTACTGATTCACCAGATGGCCAGGGGTTCTGGCCCCGTGGTCCGCCAGCAGCAGGATCGCCGCATCCGGGTCCTCCTGCTGAATGTGATTCACCGTCCGAAGAATCATATCGTTGGTATATTGGAGCTTTGCCAGGTACAGGGACGGATCCGTCCAGTCGTTCTGTCGCTCCTTGGGCAGCATCGCTCCTGTTTCATCGAACAGGAAGGGGGCATGGGGCGTGACGAAATACCCCACCGTCAGGGTGGGCCGATTCCGGGCCTGGGTCCAACTGTTCTCCATGGCCTGGCACACATCCTCCAGGGACTCCATCGGCCCCTCCTGTCCCCGGTGGAGCACCTGCGCCTCAATGACCCATTTGAGCTTTGGAATCTGGCAGAAGATGCTGTTGGCGTAGAGATAGTCCGAGATGGTCTCGTCGTGCTGGGGCTTGGACAGCAGGTGGCAGCCCGTCTCCCCCAAAAATCCGTTCTGATTCACCAGGTTCACCTGGTATCCGTTCTGACGGAACATCCGGTACAGCGCCGGATCGTCCATCCACTCCAGCCGGCTGTTGATGGGAATATCGTCAGTCACCACATAGTCCAGGTTCAAAAGATTGGGCACCAGCGTGACGGTCCAGCAGGACTCCCGGTTCCGGCTGCTCCGAGACACAGAGAACCCCCGTGCCTCCAGCTCCTCCAGAAACGGCTCGTTATCGTAGTCAAAATAGTGCTTAAGATTTTCCGACCCGCCGTATTCATCGAAGATCATATAGTATACGTTTCGTTTCTCCCCGGAAAACCTCATCTGGGGCAGCTGTCGGTCCAGAGCCGCCTCCGGCCGGTGATATGTAGCAGCCGCAATCAGCGTAGGCAGCGCCAGAAACAGGTTCACCGCCGTCAGCGCCGCGAATACCAGGCTGAGCAGCCCGCACACTGCCGTCATATTGGGCTTTTTTCTCCAGAACAGCAGCAGAAGTCCCAGCAGGAGCAGCCCCACCAGTCCCAGGAAAATCAGATTGTGAAAGCCCGGCAGCAGCCTTTTGATGCCGTTGCAGATCAGGGTAAAGTGGATCACCGCCAGCACCCCCAGATCCGCCAGTACCGCCGCCCGGGCCACATTCCTCAGCACCACATCCGCCAGCAGGAACATCCCCGCCGCAGTGGCGAGAAAAATACCGAAGAACGGGAGCATATCGACTGCTCTCGCCTCACCGGCATTTTGAAAAAACATAAATGCACAGGGATAAAAACAAATCAGCAGGATGGACGCCATTGGAAGCCCCACTTGCTTTAGCTGTTTCATAGATGGATTCGCTCCGTTCTGCCGGGTTTTCGGGGCCCGACACCCATTGGTATCCTGTACATTTTATCACATCTCACCTATATTGCAACCGATAATTTCACAATCTCTACACATTTTATCCGAATATGTACCGCCCTGCGCCCGGAGCCATCCCTTCCCCAGGAATGGCTCCGAGCATTTCCTATGGCGTTTCCCTATCCCATGGCACCTATCGCCAGGCACAGCACGCTTACCGCCGCCAGGGCCAGCAGCAGCTTCCAAATATGACGGATCCACAGTCCGTAGCTGACCCGGCCAATGGCCAGGGCCCCCATCACCACCGCTGAGGTAGGCGTCACCAAATTGACCAGCCCCGAGGCCGACTGAAAGGCCGTCACCATCAGTCCCCGGCTCACTCCGGTCATCTCCGCCAGCGGGGCCATAATGGGCATGGACAAGGTTGCCAGTCCCGACGAGGAGGGAATCAGAAAGGACAGCACCAGAAATATCCCATATGCCGTCAAAACAAATCCGGTACCGCTCATCCCGGACAGGGCCTCCTCTCCCCAGCGGAGGATGGTGTCCGTAATCATGCCGCTGTTCATAATCACGGTGATGCCCCGGGAAATCCCGATAATAAAGGCCACTCCCAGCAGATCTGCCGCTCCGGCCACAAAGCCGGCCACAATCTCCTTTTCTCCCACCCGGCACAGAATTCCGGTGATTACCGCCGCCGACCAAAACAGCGCCGACAGCTCCGGGAACCACCACCCCAGGGTTGGAATTCCCGTGATTCCCATATCCGCAAAGGGGATCACCCCGTAGATCATCACCGCAAAGGTCAGCGCAAAGAGCCACAGTGCCAGCCGCTGGCGGCGGGTAAGTCCCTGAGCATGCTGCCGCTCCACGGCAAAATGCCGGAGATTCTCCTCCCGCTGAGCCGCCACCAGAGATGCCTGAGGATCCTCCCGGACCTTTTTGCCATAGTACATCACAAAGCCCATGCTCAACACCAAGGAGCCTCCCAGGATAATCAGCCGAAGGCCCATTCCCTCGCCCATGGTCACCCCGGCAAAGCCGGAGGCGATTCCCGTGGCAAAGGGATTGACCGTAGAACCCAGGACGCCAACCCCAGCCCCCAGAAGAATTACGCTGATGGCCGTCACCGTGTCATAGCCCGCTCCCACCATCACAGGAATCAGGAGAGGATAAAACGCAATGGTCTCCTCCGCCATGCCAAAGGTGGTACCTCCCAGGGCAAAGATTGCCATAAGGATTGGGATCAGAACGCCTCCACGGTCTCCCAGGCGGGCCACGATCCCGGCAATTCCCGCATCCACCGCGCCGGTTTTTCCCATGACCCCTAAAAATCCGCCTACCGTGAGGATAAACACGGCAATTTCAATGGCCTCGTACAGTCCGCTGAGGGGCGCCCGCACCACGTCAATGAGTCCCTGTCCGTGACGGGCTACCTGGGCATAGGAGCCGGTGATGGGCTCTCCATTGCCCAGATATTGATACTGCCCCGCCGGCAGCACCCAGGTCAGTGCCGCCACCACCAGAATCAGCACCATCAATATGGTATAAGCCGACGGCATTTTCAGCTGTTTCACCGGCTGTCGCCGCCTTCCGCCACAATGGTGGTACCGCAGGTTCCCTGGAGCCCCTGGAGCCCTCGGTCCAGGGAGGTGATGATCGCCTTCCCGGCGGGATTCTCCCGCAGAAAGCCCAGGGCCGCCTGGACCTTTGGAAGCATAGACCCCGGGGCGAACTGCCCCTGACGGCAGTATTCCTCCATCTCCGCCGCCGTGACGGTCCCCAGCTTCCGCTCCGTGGGCTTTCGGAAATCAACGGACACCGCATCCACCTCTGTGAGAATCAGCAGCATATCCGCCCCCATCTCTCCGGCCAGCCGCTGGGCCGCTAGATCCTTGTCGATCACCGCAGCCACCCCCTGCAGCTCTCCGTGCTCCCCTTCCATCACCGGGACACCGCCACCGCCGCAGGCAATGGCAATGGTGGAGTCCCACAAGGTCCGCAGGGTGCCGATCTCCACGATTCGCCGAGGCTTGGGAGACGCCACCACTCTGCGCCATCCCCGCCCGGCGTCCTCCCGGAGGACATATCCCGTCTCCTTGGCGATTTTCTCCGCCTGCTCCCGGGTGTAAAACGGGCCGATGGGTTTGGTCGGATTGGAAAAGGCGGGGTCCTCCGGGTCCACCACCATCTGGGTCACCACCGTCACCACCGGAATGTCCCGGCCTCGGGCCAACAGCGCACTGCGGAGCTTCTGCTGCAAATGATAGCCGATATACCCCTGGCTCATGGCTCCGCACACGTCAAAGGGCATTGGAGGCGTCACCTGGGCCGCCGTCTCCGAGGCCAGGATGATTCGTCCCACCTGGGGGCCGTTTCCGTGAACCACAGCCATTTCATAGCCTGCGCAGCTCATCTCCGCCAAATATTCCGCTGTCCGCTGGACCACCATGGCCTGGGACTGGGCCGTGGGCGGCAGGCTCTTGTCCTCCAGGGCATTGCCCCCCAGCGCCACCACGATTTTCTTTTTTAGGCCGCTCATAGGGTCGCCACCAAAATCGCCTTAATGGCGTGCATCCGGTTTTCCGCCTCATCAAACACCACAGAATTTCGGCTTCGGAACACCTCGTCGGTGACCTCCCGGATATCCACCCCCTGCTCCAGCCACTGCCTGGCCAATACCGTCTCCCGGTCATGGAAGGAGGGCAGGCAGTGCATAAACAGCACCTCTCGATTTCCTGTGGCCTCCAGCAACGCCCGATCCACCCGATAGGGCGCCAGGAGCTTGGCCCGCTGGGGAATCTTGTCCTCCTCCCCCATGGAGGCCCAAATGTCGGAATACACCCCATCGGCCCCTTGAAGCTGCCCCGGGTCGCTGGTCAGCAGAATCTTGGCGCCGGAGGCCTCCGCCTCCTGGTGTACCTGCTCCAGCACTCCTTGGTCCACCTCCCCGATCAGCTCCTCCGGGCCGTAGCCTACAAAGTCCATTCCCAGTTTGCAGCAGCCATACATCAGCGCATAGCACATATTGTTCCGCACATCCCCCACAAACACCAGCTTGCAGCGGTTCAGCGGCTTTGCGATATGCTCCTCCATGGTCATAAAGTCCGCGATGATCTGGGTAGGATGGTCCGCATCGGTGAGGCCGTTATACACCGGCACCCCGCTGTAACGGGCCAGGGTCTCCACCACGGCCTGGTCATAGCCCCGATACTCGATTCCATCAAAGAACCGGCCCAGCACCTTGGCCGTATCCTCCATGGACTCCTTTTTTCCCATCTGGGAGCTTCCGGGCTCCAGAAAGGTTACATTGCCCCCCTCGTCGTGAACCGCCACCTCGAAGGCACAGCGGGTCCGCGTGGAGGTCTTTTCAAAGAGCAGGGCAATATTCTTCCCTCGGAGCAGCGCCCCGGGGATCCCCGCCCGTTTTTTCCGTTTCAGGTCGTGTCCCAGGTCTAATAGGTGGCGAAGCTCCTGGGGGGTAAAGTCCATCAGCGTTAAAAATGATCTGCCCTTTAAATTTACCGGCATGGTAATTCCTCCTGATTATCCTGTAATATCATCCCGCACCAGCGGCATGGTCATGCATCGGGGGCCGCCCCGGCCCCGGGCCAGCTCCGAGCTGGGAATGGTCAGAACCTCCACCCCGTGGTCCCGGAGAATCTGGTTGGTCACCTGGTTTCGGTCATAGGCGATCACCTTCCCCGGCGCCACCGCAAAGGTATTGGATCCGTCGTTCCACTGTTCCCGGGCTGCGTCAATGACGTTTCCGCCGCCGCAGGGAATCAGCGTCACCTGGGATAGCTCCAAGTGCTCCATCAGAATCTGCTCCAGGGGCGCCCGCTCCGGGGCAATGGTCAGATGCCCATCCGCTCCCTTTTCCAGCACAAAAACCTCCATACTGCCCTGGATATTGGGGTGAACCGTAAATTTGTCCCGATCCACCATGGTGAACACCGTATCCAAATGCATAAAGCTGCGGCTTTTGGGGATGTCTATAGCCAGAATCTGCGTAAAGCCCAGCTCCAGCAGGGACTTGGCCAGAACCTCAATGGCAAAGGGCTCCGTCCGCTGGGAAATCCCCACCGCCGCCACCTGGGCGCTGAGCACCAGAATATCCCCGCCCTCCAAGGTGGGCTCCTGCTGGCGGGTATAGAGCTTCTTCACATTCCGATACCGGGGATGATAGCGGAAGATATAGTCCCCAAACAGCGTCTCCCGGTTTCGGGTTCTGCTATACATGTGGTGCAGGGCAACGCCGGTGCCAATACAGGCAAAGGGGTCCCGGGTGAAGTAGAGGTTCGGCATGGGATCGATCACAAAGGGATAGTCTCCCTCCAGATAGTCCGTGAGATTTTTCTTTCCGTAGCCGAAGATCTCCGCCTTTCGAACCCCGGCCATCATTTTCAGCACCATGTTTTTCGTCGAGAGGTTTAGAAAATACTCCGTCATTCGGCCCAGGCGCTTGCTGCCCCGGATGCCTGCGTCCCGGAGATAGTCCGCCACAAACTGCTCCCGGACAGTCTCCTCCCCCAGGGCCTCCGCCGTCAGATCCTCCAGGTAGACCACCTCCACCCCCTGCTCTCCCAGCAGCTGGGCAAACCGGTCATGTTCCGCTCTCGCCAATTGGAGATATGGAATATCGTCAAACAGCAGCCGATCCAGATGCTCCGGCATCAGATTCAGCAATTCTTCCCCAGGCCGGTGCAGCATCACCCGGCGCAGCGGCCCGATCTCGGACTGGACTTTGATCGCGTCTTCCAAGCACATTCGCTCCCTTCAAGTTTTTCGGACTCAGTATGTCCCGATTCCCAAAAAACATGCGCAGGGCGCAAAAAAGCCGCCCGAAACCGGGCGGCCTGTCGGTCTTATTTCTCATTGGATGAGGGAGATTGGGGAACTGATCGGGAGGGGGTATGTACCGCAAAGCGGGTTTGGTGAACCAATCAGCTCCCCACGCAGCTCGGCACGGGGCCGTTCTGTTTCTCGGAGAATGGACTGCCCTTCGGACTCCTGCAATCCGGAGGGCTGCGATCCACCCTCATTATACGAATTCTTCTCCCGTTTGTCCAGTAAATACTTGGCATTATTATCATATTTTATGCGATTTTCGACGAAAATATTTAAATTTTATTACAAAACTATTCACATTATGTGTCATACCCCCATACGCACTCTCATATGCTATGACAAAAGGCAGGAGGTGGGGATTTGTGCAGGTCATTTTATGGCTGGAAAAGGCGCTGTGGAGCGGTCCGCTGCTGCTGGGGCTAATGGGCAGTCACCTATATTTTACCCTGGGACTCCGGGGCATCCAGCGACGGACCCTCCAGGGGATCCGATACAGTCTCTGTGGGGACGGAGGCGGCGTAACCAGCTTTGGCGCCCTGACCACCGCTCTGGCTGCCGCCATCGGCACCGGGAATATCATCGGGGTCGCCACCGCCGTGGCGCTGGGGGGCCCAGGCGCGGTATTTTGGTGCTGGCTCACCGGGGTATTGGGCATGGCAACCCGTTATGCCGAAACCGTGCTGGTCCTGCGTCACCGCCGTCAAAGGTCCGACGGGACCATCGCCGGGGGCGCCATGTATGTTTTGGAGGACAGGCTCCATATGCCCCGGACCGCCCGGTGCTTTGCAGGTCTGGGCGTTGCCGCCGCCGTGGGTACCGGTGCCCTGATTCAGTCCAACGCCCTGGCCACCGTCCTCCGGCCCCAGATTTCCCCCGTTCTCACCGGCCTGGGCACCACAATTCTGTCCGCCACCGTAATTCTGGGAGGCATTCGATCCATTTCCAAGTGCTGCGAAAAGCTGGTCCCCGCCATGGCCGGACTGTACCTGTTGGGCTGTCTGGCCGTGCTGTGGGTCTACCGGCAGTATGTGCCCCAGGCGCTCCAGGTCATTGTCACCGGAGCCTTCGTCCCCCGTGCCCCAGTGGGCGGCTTTGTAGGCAGCACGATTCTCTCCGCGGCCCGCAGCGGCACCGCCCGAGGCCTGTTCACCAACGAAGCCGGCATGGGGACCGCCCCCATGGCCGCTGCAGCCGTTCCCTCCCCGGATCCGGCCCGGGAGGCGCTGGTGTCTATGACCGGCGTATTCTGGGATACCGTTGTCCTCTGCGCCATGACCGGCCTGATGCTGGTTTCCGCCATGCTGGGCGCACCGGAGCGGTTCGTCCACGCCGACCCGGGGACTATGTGTACCCTGGCCTTTTCCGCGATTCCCTTTGGATCCCAGCTGCTGACGCTCTGCCTGATGACCTTTGTGTTTTCCACCATTGTAGGCTGGTGCTGGTATGGAGCCTGCTGCTGGCGCTACCTGTTTGGGAATACCCTGTCCTGGTACCGGGTCTTATATCTGTCCGCCGTATTTCTGGGGGCCCTTGGAGGGCTGGAGCTGGTCTGGAGTCTGGGGGGTGTTTTGGCGGGACTGATGGCCATTCCAAACCTGATCTGCCTGTGGCGACTTCGCCGGGAGGCGATAGGGTGCCTCCCGGAATAGCAGTTGCTTTTCTCCGGGCCTTCAGTATATAATGGAGGTGCACACCAGAAAGGAGGCATCTCCATGAAACTACACCATCTGAAGGCCCTGTGCCTGATTTCTGTCATCCTGCTGTTGACGGGCTGCGGAACCTCCCGGATTCCCGACTCAGACGGCTCCTCTCCCCAGGTCAGCACCTGGGAGGACCTGACTCTCCCCACTGCCAGCGCAACACCCAGCGCCGGGGTTGTCATGCCGGAATTGTCCGCTCCTGCGGCCCTTGAGGAAGATGACGTCACCGACTCCTATAAAGACCTGTTTGTGGGCATCTGGGACAACGAGGACGGCTCTCGGACCTACAACTTCCGCAGCAATGAAAACCTGATCCTCACCAACGGCTCCGGAGATTCCAGAACCTACACCTATTGGTTTTTAGACACCGGCAAGCAGATTCGTCTGTGCATCTTTGAAAACGGCCAGGACCAGGCCACCCAGTACAGCTTCACCATCCAGGGTAGCCACATCACCCTCTATGACATCACCACCGGCAGTGCTCTGGAGCTGCTGACCCGTCGGCCCACGGCAACCCCCACTGTCGCTCCGACCACCACCACGATGCCGGCCCCTACCACGACGCCTGCCCCCACGGCAGCTCCTTCTCCCACGGAGACAGCTTCTCCAAGTCCTTCTCCCAGTCCCTCTCCAAGTCCTACTCCTTCTCCCACTCCTTCTCCCAGTCCCTCTCCCAGCTTGTCACCTCTGCCGTCCCCCACACCGACTCCGGACTTTCACCTTCCGGCGGAGATTGCCAAATCCGTCCCGGCAGTGGAATGCGCCCTAGACGTGGTTCGCGGCGGCGGCAGCTTCTCCCCGGAGGACCCCGACTCCTTCTGGGCAATTATGGCCCGGTATGCATCTCTGGGAAAGTATCCATCCCAAGACGGCTATCTGGTATTGACGCCGGAGGAGATGCTGGCCTGTGCCCAGCAGGTCTTTGCCGGACTGGAGGCCCTGCCGGCTTTGCCTGAGAATACCACCATGGTCTATCACGATTCCCCCGACGCCACCGCCGGAACACCGGAACAGTACCGGCTGTTGCAGGGGGCCCTGAACACCGTGGACGTGGTCTCCATGGAGTATCACGAGGAAAACGGCATTCTCACCGTTGCCGTCCGGGACGACGGAAACGCCTATGACTACAGTGTTACCCTGAAGGACGGCGCCATTGTCTCCATCGAATCCAAGTGACCCATCGGCGCGTAGAACGGAAAACGACCTCTGCGCCCAGGGGGGCTTGCTGTCTGTGCAATGCAGACAGCAAGCCCCTTTTCTTCTGTGAGCATATGCATTGGAGCATGGTAGACCATTAGAATTGGAATTTTACAATATACTTTCCGCCTTCTATAATGTAATATGTAGCATTCTGATCCATTTCTTCAGGAGAAGGAGTGTACTGCAACGACAGTTCTGCTCTGGCTCGCGGAAATGTGATCCGGCAGAGATAACCCAACAAAACCGGTCGGGTGCTCCCAGGAGCACCCGATCCATCCCTACAAGCAGGAGGTTCCTACTATGGACAAAATCGTTTTTACCCCCGGAGAGCACCTGGTGGCAGAGACCATCAAAACAGAGTTTCTGACCATTGAAGCCAGCGCTCTCCTCAAGGCGCCCGAGGGGAAATATCTGGCCCTCACCGTCAACGGCTGCGGTCATCCTGTGGCAGAGGGCTTTTACCATGGGGACGTATGCCTCACCGTGGCAGAGCCGGTAATTGAGGAGACATATCCCTCCGTCCGCCGGAAGCGTCCCATTCCGCTGGAGGCCGCCATCAGCGTAAAAGACGGCAAGCTGGTTCCCGACCAGGGTGTTCCCGCAGTGGTCCAGCACGGCAAGGTCACCGACACCGAGGCCGACGACATTTTTATCGCCACGGCTGCTCCGGATTTCGCCGGTATCGTCGTAGACGGCGAGGGCAGCTACACCATCAACCGTGCCCGGATCACCATGGACGGCGAAGGCAATAACGACTTTGTGGGCATGGGCGCCGGTGTGGCCGCCATTGGCAACGCCCAGGTGACCATCAACGACAGCGAGATCAATCTCTCCTCTGTGACCCGCTGCGCCGTCCATGTAGGCGGCACCGGCACAGTCACCGTCAACAACACAAAGATGTACAACATCTCTCCCCAGGTTGAAATGGGTAACTGGAGCTGGGGCATCGCCATCCGCGGCACAAACCGTCTCTGCCAGCTGGCCGATGACGGCACGGTCCATTATAACGGCTGCCTGATGCGCTCCAACGGCTGGGGCATTCTCTCCGTAGACGGCTCCAACTATGCGCACATGTTTATAAAGGACTGTAACATGGAGCTTGAGGGCGCCAACTCCCACGGCTACGGCGTATTCTGCATTGGCCCCACTGACATGCATCTGTCCGGCACCAAGCTCACCGTCAACGGCTTCCCGCTGCTGCTCCGTGGCATGGAACGCAAAGGCGTTCTTGAGGTCACCGATGGCTCTGAGATCCGTGGCCGCCGCTTTGGTCTGCACGCCCAGGGAGATACCGGCAGCGTTGTGACCATCCGGGACTCCAAGATCATTACCGACAAGGCCACCATGCTCATCAAGGGCTCCACTGGCACGGTCTATCACATTGAAAACACCGTAATGGAGCCCGGTGACGGCCAGATTTTGCAGCTGATTGACAGCGATGACCCCGGTCTCCACGGCACCTTTGTAGACGTCAGCGTCTACGACCAGGCCGACACCTATATTGCAGGCCGGAACCTGACCCAGCCCGATCCCGAGGATGACATCACCATGCACATCACCGGATGCACCCTGCGCGGCAATTTCCTGAATTCCACCTCCAACCTGCCCTCTCTGGCCAGCAAGGAAGCGCCCAAGGAGCTGGTGCTGCGGAACGGGAAGGCCCCCGGTGAGCTGGGCAACGAGGGCAAGGTCAGCGGCATGCCGCCTATGGGTGGCCCCGGAGGTCCGGAGGGCATGCCCGGTATGCCACCCATGGGTGGTCCCGGCAGTATGCCCGGTATGCCTCCCATGGGTGGCCCCGGAGGTCCTGGCGGCCCTGGCGGCCCCGGTGGAATGCCTCCCTTTATGGCAGGCGATGCCCCCAAGAACCTGGTTCTGGATCTCAAGAGCACCTCTCTGGAGGGCATTGTTTCCTCCGCCACCCAGCATTACCGGGAGGGGCTGAAGTTCCTGGAGGAGACCATTCGGGAGGAGCTGAGCAATGTCACCCAGACGCCCGCTCCCACCGTCAACAACGGCGTCATTGTCTCTCTGGACAGCACCAGCACCTGGACTGTCACCGGCACTAGCTACATCACCTCTCTGACCCTGGCTGAGGGGGCAAAGGTGACTGCCCCTGCCGGCAAAACGCTAAAGCTCACGGTGGACGGCAAGGACACCGCACTGTCTGTCGGCACACTTACCGGCAAAATTGTACTGACTGTAGCCTGATTTCAAAAACAGCCGCACTCCTGTGTGAGGAGTGCGGCTTATCTATTGCATAAAATGCCCGAGTCTCATTTCGCTCTGGAAAGGCGCACGGTGCGCTCCAGGCGCTTTTCCCGCAGCCTCTTTCCCAGGGCCTCGCACCGTTCAAATATCTTCAGCACCGTCCGCATCACCTGGAAGGAGACGATCAAAAGCACCAGCAGCACCAGGCCGGTGGCCACTGTGGGGGCGGTAAAATTGAACACCGGGGCCAGCACTGTAAAGGCAAACAGTTCACAAAGGCTCATGGCCAAAATCAGCCCCCAATGCTTCCAGTCGTTGATGGGCTGTGCCGTCTGATAGAGCACCCGCAGGCCAATGACCGCCATTACCACAGCGCTCATGGTATAGAGCTGGGCGGTGGGGAACCGGAATACCGCCACAAAGGCCTCGATGAGCAAAATCAGCACCACATCCGTCAGTCCTCCCGGCAGGGCCCGCAGGAACACATTGGTGATGAATTTTCCCTTGACCCGATCGTGGTTGGGCTCCAGCGCCAGGAAAAACGCCGGAGCGCCGATGGTCAGCCCGCTGATCACCGACAGGTGCAGCGGCACCAGAGGATAGGGCATGTCGATAAACAAGGAAATCACCGAGATCATAAAGGAGAAAATGTTCTTCACAAAAAACAGGGACGCCGCCCGCTGAATATTGTTGATTACCCGCCGTCCCTCTGCCACCACCTCAGGCATGGTGGAAAAGTCGGAGTCCAGCAGCACCAGCTGCGCCACCTGACAGGCAGCGTCACTGCCGGAGGCCATGGCCACACCGCAGTCTGCATCCTTTAGCGCCAGCACATCATTGACGCCGTCCCCCGTCATGGCCACGGTATGCCCCGCCTTCTGCATAGCCTTTACCAGCTTTCGCTTTTGGTCCGGGGTCACCCGGCCAAATACCGCATAGTGCTCCGCGGCCTCGGCCAGCTCCTCGTCGGTTTGAAGCTCCGACGCATCCACATACAGGTCTGCGTCAGGAATCCCCGCCTGACGGGCCACCTCGGACACCGTCACCGGATTGTCTCCGGAGATCACCCGAACCGAGACTCCCTGCTGGGTGAAATATCGGAAGGTCTCCGGCGCTTCCGGCCGGATTCTGTTGGTCAGGGGCACCAGGGCCAGAGGATACACCGCATCCTTTTCCAGGTTTTCCGGCTCCGGAATCCCATCATAGGCCGCCAGCAGCAGCACTCGATAGCCTCGCTGGCCCCATTCCCGGACCTCCTCCGCCACTTCTTCATATCTGGCCCCCATAATGAACTCCGGGGCCCCCACCAAAAAGCTGCCCTCCTCCTCAAACACCACTCCGGTCCACTTGGTGGCAGAGGAAAAGGGGATTATCTTTTGGACCGCCCAATCCACATTCTCCGCAAACCGCTGGGCCATGGCACGGCCTGTGTCGTTGTCGGGCTTCTCGGCTCCGTAGATTCCGGAGAGGATTTGATCCACCTTTTCCAGAGGACAGACCTTCGAGTCCAGCAGTACCGGGTCCCCCGCCTCCATCACCGCCTCGGTGATGGTTCCGGTTTTATCCACACACAGGACGTCCACCCGGGCCAGATTTTCAATGCAGTTCATGTCCTGGGTCAGCACCTGCTTCTGCGCCAGGCGCAGCACACTGACCGCCAGGGCCACGCTGGTGAGCAGATACAGCCCCTCGGGGATCATGCCGATCAGTGCCGCCACCGTGGCCTTCACCGAGGCCTGAAGTCCAAGGTTCAGCACATGGTACTGCTTGATAAACAGCACCACCCCCAGCGGAATCATGGTGAAGCCAATGACCCGGATCACCTTGTCCAGGGCCGCCATCATCTCCGAATTGCCGACCTTTACGTCCTTCTTTGCCTCCAGGGTCAGCTTGGAGGCATAGGAGTCCGCCCCCACCTGGGTCAGCTGCGCCCGGCATCGGCCAGACACCACAAAGCTCCCTGACCGCATCACGTCGCCGGGATGCTTCATAATGGGGTCCTCTTCTCCGGTAATCAGCGACTCATTCACCTGAACCTGTCCCACCCGCACCACTGCGTCGGCACAGATCTGGTCTCCGGCGGAAAATTCCACAATGTCATCTCGCACCAGCTGATCCGAGGGCACCATGACCCGCTTCCCGTTGCGTGTGGCAGGGACCTTCCGGGCGGTCATCAGCGTCAGCTTATCAATGGTCCGCTTGGAACGAATTTCCTGAAAAATCCCGATGCAGGTGTTCGCAATGGCAATCCCCAAAAAGAGCATATCTCCAAAGGCCCCCACCAGCACCAGGCACACAGCCAGCACCACGAAAATCAGGTTAAAGAAGGTCAGGCAATTCTCTTTGACAATCTGTCGCTCCGTTTTGGTGGGCGACTCCACCGGCAGATTGGCCAGGCCGTTTTTCTGGCGGAGCCGTACGGCAGCATCGTCCAGCCCCAGCTGATAGGGCGGGTTACATACGGGAATGTTCTGCGTTTTCGGTCGAACAGGACTCTGTATCTGTTTTTTCCCCATCGGAAAAATCCTTTCTTCTACCGCAATATTGGAAACCGGGACGCCGCAGGGCGGCCTCCCGGCAGATGTAATCAGGTTCCAAAATAGCTAAAATGCATATAGTCCTTTTTGCTGCGCCAATCTGCGCCCCATCCGAATCCGTGGCTCCGGAAGGCCCGGACCACGTCTCCGTCTACAGGAATGGAATAGGGGTCCTCCCCCGGCTTCCAGTAGCTTCCCGTCAGCGGCGTGCCGTCGTTGGTACACTCGTAGTTTTCCTCTGGGTTAATGTCAATGGCAAGCCCTGGCGTGTGTTCCGAGTAGGAGCTGTCGTAGTAGCCTCCCACCGCATAGATGGGGAACTGCTCCGCCCCCTGATAGATCTCCTCAAAGATGGCCTGAACCGTAGCCGCCAGGTTCCGATGGACCTGGACATAGAGCGTCTGGGTGACCTTCTCCCTGCGGCTGCTGTCTGCAAACTGCCACACCCGAATGGGCACACTGACCAGATAGCTGGTATCATTCCGATCATAATAGGTATGGGGATCGTCCACCACCTGGCCAAAGATGCGAATGCACTTTTCCTCATAGGTTTCGCTGCTGCCGGCAATGGATTCGCTTTTGCGCACCGTGACGGTGCAGCTGTCGCTGTATCCGTTCCAGGTGTATCCATAGATCTCAGCCGTCCCCTCACCCAGGGCCTGGAGCTTTCCCGTATGATCCACCTTGACCACCGTGCTGTCTGTGGAAATCCAGGTGACGGTCTGGTTGGTGGAAGATTCCGGCGTAAAGGCGGCAGTCATATAGCCGGAGTCTCCGACCTTCATCTCCGCCGACGAGGCTGTCACCTGCAGTCCCTCCGGGTTCACCACCTCACGGCCCCCGTAGGGCCACAGCGCCGTGTCCAGCCGATAGAACAGCGCCGCACACTCCGCTCTGGTGGTGGTCTGCTCCGGCCGGAAGGAATAGGTCCCGTCGCCGTTGTCATATCCGTTGAGTACGCCGGTCATCCGGAGCTGCTCCACCGGGTCCTTGGCGTAATCCGAAATCTGGTCTTGGTCTGTAAAGCGCTCTGCAATCACACCGTCTGTAGATATGATCTCCAGGTTGCAGATGGATGCATACCGAACGATCATGGTGGCCATCTGTTCCCGGTTAATCAGTGTATCCGGCTCAAAGGAATTGTCTCCCATGCCGTTGACAATGCCGTAGCGGGTGGCCCAGTTCACATAGGGGGCATAGTACTCCCCCTCGGGCACGTCCTGATAGAGGTATTCCAGGTACCAGTCCTGATACTGATCCGGATCAATCCCGGCAGCCCGGCCCAATACCGTCACAAACATTCCTCGGGTCATGCCCTCCTCCGGTGCAAACTCCGTTTCGGATACGCCCCGGTACAGTTCTTTTTCCAGACAGAACCCAATTTCCTTTTCTGCCCAATGTCCCGCTATATCCGTCATGGACGCCGGATCCACCGCCAGCACGCCTGTGGTAAACAGGGCCGCCAACGACACACAGACCAGCATCCTGCTCAGTCGATGTTTCATTGCAGTTCCTCCGTTAGTTTCATACGGTACATTATACCACAGACCGTCTGCTTTGACCAGACGCACTTTGTAAATATTCTGAGAACTTATGCCCCCGCGTTCCATCGAACGTCCGGCAAAAAGACCGCGGAATTTCGCAGAATGGTCTTTCCCCGAGGATTTTTCGTTGATTTCCCCTTAGGTGTATGCTATACTTAAATCGTTCGATACCTAACCGTTCAAGGAGCGATCGTTATGACCAGCCAATCCAAAACATTCATCAATGATCTTACCGAGGGCAGCGTCGCCAAAAAGCTGCTGCTCTTCGCCGTCCCCTTTATGCTCTCCAATCTGCTGCAAACCGTCTATAACCTGGTGGATATGGCGGTGGTGGGGCACTATATGGGCAGCGTGGGGCTGTCCGCCGTGTCTGTAGGCGGCCGTCTGGTAGATCTTCTCACCATGCTTTGCACCGGCTTTTGCACCGGCGGCCAAATCCTTCTGAGTCAGCAGGTAGGGGCCCGGCAAAAGGAGGACATGCAGAAGACCATTGGGACCCTATTCACCTTTATTCTCCTCTGCGCCCTGGGGCTGGGCAGCCTGTCCATTGTCCTCCATCGCCCGCTTCTCACCATAATGAATACCCCTGCCGCCGCCTATGGCCAAGCCGCCAGCTACATGGTGATTTGCAACAGCGGATGCCTGTTTATCTTCGGGTACAATGCCCTGTGCGCCGTGCTCCGGGGAATGGGCGACAGCAAGCGGCCGCTGGTGTTTGTGGCCATTGCCTCGGTGATCAATCTGATTCTGGATCTGGTCTTTGTGGTGGGCCTTCAGCTGGGGGCTGCCGGAGCCGCCATTGCCACGGTAATCTCCCAGGGCATCGCTTTCCTTTTCGCGCTGCTGTACCTAATTGGTCACCGGGAGAGCTTTGGATTTACCTTCTCCCGGCAAACCCTGCGGCTGGACCGCCGCCTGTTGAGGATTCTGGTCAAACTGGGACTGCCTCTGGCCTTCCAGTCTGCGGCCATCACCATCTCCATGCTCTTTGTGAACTCCTTTATCAACGCCTACGGAGCGGCCGCCTCCGCGGTCTTCGGCGCTGGCACCAAGCTGCAAAGCATTCCCTCCATTATCACCCACGGCATGAGTATGGCCAACGCCTCCATGGTGGGGCAGAATATGGCCGCCAGCCGGGCAGACCGGGTCCGTCGCTCGGTACGCACCTGCTTTATTTTGGACCTTTGCGTCTACGGCGTGTTTATCACCGCCTGTCTGCTGATTCCCAAGGAGATTTTCTCCCTGTTCACCACAGACCCGGAGGTGCTGGCCATGGCCCCCACCTATCTGCAAATCGCCTGCATCGGCTTTGCCGCCTCCATCTTCAATGCCAGCTTCAACTCCGTGATCAACGGCATTGGCTTTACGTCCCTGTCCATGGCCATTGGCCTGCTGGACGGGGTGGTGGCACGAATCGCCTTCAGTCTGCTGCTGGGCATCACCTTCGGCATGGGCCTCAACGGCTTTTTCCTGGGTCACAGCCTGGCCATCTGGGTCACTGCGATTCTCTCCTTTGCCTACTACATCTCCGGTCATTGGCAGACCCATCAGCTGGTGGTAAACCGCCGCTGAACCTTCTGTAACAGCACTCCGGCTTTCCCGGCAGTTAAGGGCCCCCGGCCGTCTACTGACGACCGGGGGCCCTTGGTTCACTGCTCATTCACCAGCATATCTACCAGCTTTACAAACTCTCCCATGGTCTTGGGTGGCTCTTCCACGTCGATCTGGATGCCGAACTCGTCCTCGCACTCCAGCGCAACCTCTACCACAGCCAGCGAGTCCAGGTCAATATCCTGAAAGGTGGTATCCTCGGTGATTTCCACAGAAGCATCCAGCTCGCACTTGTCCCGGAGAATCTGTACAACCCGGTCAAAGGTACTTTCCATTTATGATTCCTCCAATGCTTTGTTGGGCAGCAATGTCTCGCCTCGTAAGGTAAATTAAAATCACTCACTGAGTTTACCATTCTTCCACGGCACTGGGCTCTACTTCCCCGATCCAAGATCTTATTCCGGGAAAGGGACGCCAAAGCCTCGGCGTTGCTGCCGATTAATCTGCAGAGCTAAGCATATACGAGAAACCGCCGTTTGTCAATAGTGGAATCAAACCGGCTGGCCTTTCCGGGAGAAGTCCAGCTGTTTCCAGGGCGTTCCCCACAAAAAAACTATAAAAATACTCACGAATTCTCTTGACAAAAGTCTCTACAGGAATTACTATGTATGTAACAGGTAGTTACCTGCTAATATGACAGAAAGGAGCGGATCAACATGCTGGATCAAATTTTCTCCGCGCTTTCCCCCATGGCGCTGATGTGGCTGGTGGCCCTGATCGTCTTTGCCGTTGCAGAGGCCGCCACGGTGGGGCTGGTCTCCATCTGGTTCGCCGGAGGCGCTCTGGTGGCCCTGATTGCCGCCGGGCTCAACGCCCCGGTATGGCTCCAGGTGGTGCTGTTCGTGGCGATTTCTGTGATCCTGCTGGCATTGCTGCGGCCCATGGTCCGGAAGCTATCCAAGCCTCATCAGACCAGGACCAACGCCGACCGGCACATTGGACAGAATGCGCTGGTCACAGAGGAGATCAATAATCTAGAGGAAACCGGCGCCATCCGTCTGGACGGGATCATATGGACCGCCCGTTCCGAAGACGGCCAGGTGATCCCCGCCGGTACCATCATCACGGTACGGCGCATCTCCGGCGTCAAGGCCTGGGTCTCCCCGGCAAACACTCCCGCATCGGTTTAGGCTATTTTGAAAAGGAGGAAGTATTGTGGAATTCGCAATCATCATTGGAATTATCGCGCTGCTGGTTTTACTGCTTCTTGTGAAGAATATTTACATCGTCCAGCAGTCCAAGGCATATGTCATTGAGCGTCTGGGCGCCTTTCAGTCGGTCTGGGAGGTAGGGCTTCACTTTAAGATTCCCTTCCTGGAGCGCGTGGTGAAAAAGGTCAGCCTCAAGGAGCAGGTCATGGACTACCCGCCCCAGCCTGTCATCACCAAGGACAACGTCACCATGCAGATCGACACGGTGATCTACTATCAGATCACCGATCCCAAGCTCTACACCTACGGCGTGGAGCACCCCATGAGCGCCATTGAGACCTTGACCGCCACGACCCTGCGTAACATCATCGGCGACCTGGAGCTGGATCAGACCCTCACCTCCCGGGACACCATCAACAGCCAGATGCGGGTGATCCTGGACGAGGCCACGGATCCCTGGGGCATCAAGGTCAACCGTGTGGAGCTGAAGAACATTCTGCCTCCTACGGATATTCAGAACTCCATGGAGAAGCAGATGAAGGCAGAGCGTGAGCGCCGGCAGAATATTCTCCAGGCGGAGGGCACCAAGCAGTCTGCCATTCTCGTGGCAGAGGGCGAAAAAGAGGCCGCCGTGCTTCGGGCAGACGCAGAGAAGCAGGCCGCCATCCTCAAGGCAGAAGGTGAGGCCCAGGCCATTTTGGAGGTCCAGAAGGCCATGGCGGAGTCTCTGCGGCTGCTGAATGAGGCATGCCCCAACGACCAGGTCATCAAGCTCAAAGCTCTGGAAACCATGGAAAAGGTCGCCGACGGCAAGGCCACGAAGATTATCATTCCCTCGGAGATTCAGGGCTTGGCCGGACTGGCCGAGGGCATTGTCGAGTCGGTAAAGAAGGTTGATTGATATGGCTGACAAGCGCTTTGAAAAGGTCTATACCCAGGGGACCCTTTCCACCCTTGAGATTTGGGTAGACCGGGAAACCGGCGTGAACTACCTGTACCTGTCCAGCGGCTATGGTGCCGGGCTGACGCCTCTGCTGGACCGGGAGGGAAAACCGGTGGTCTCTCCCATTCCCCGATAACGCAAAGCTCCGCCTGCGGCATGCTTCCGCAGGCGGAGTTTTTCATGTCTTTTTCACAAAGCTCTCCCGGCAGGAGGGACAGGTAATCCGGATCTTTCCCTTCCCCCGCGGAACCCGAACTCTGGTTTTGCAGCTGGGGCATTTATAATAGCAATAGTTCTTTCGTCCCTTGATTCGGCCGAAAAACTGCCGAAATTTCTCGTTTTCCTCATTGCGGCGGGCGGTATCCCTGGAGAAAATACGCCAAATGGCCAGGGCCAGCGGAATATACGCCAGCAGGGTCAGCACCGCCAGATGGGTCATAGTGCCCACCAGATTCAGCGCCACCCCCAGAATGCACCAGAACCAGGCCAGTCCGTCTACCCCGTTGCGTCCCGCCATAAACCGGCGCACGCCATCTCCCAATCGTTGAAACATCATATCACCTCAGGAATTTCTTGCTCTCATGGACCGAGCCGTCACACGGCTGGTTTTGTAGACATTATAGGCCTCCGGCGGCAATCTTGCAACGGCCCCAATGTATTGTTCATCAATTATTTACGATTTCAACAGTTCGATCACCGCGATCTCCGGCCGGTTCCACAGCCGCAGGCCTTTTCCCCCCAGGCCCCGGCTGACAAACAGCTGTGTCCGTCCCGCCTTGTACAGTCCTCCCTGGCAGCTGCCATCTCCGTGACGGCGAATCACCCCGCCCAGCCCCGGCAAGCGAATCAATCCGCCGTGGCTATGGCCTGCCAGCACCAGATCCGCCTGGGTCAGGGCCCACTGGGCCACAGTCTCATTGCGGTGCCCCAAAAGCAGCAGGAAGCTGTCCTGGCCCCACTTCCGCCGCACATTCTCCCCCACGGTCTGGGGCGTAGGCTGATCCCAGGGGCCGCAGGGGTCCTCCACTCCGGCAATGACAATGTGCTGTCCCCCTCTGGACCAAAGGGCGGCCTCATTGTGAAGAAACCTCCCTCCATCTTGGGTCAGGGCTTTCTGTGCCTGGCGTGGCCGATCCAGGGACCACTCATGGTTGCCTGTCACCAGATACACCGGTGCAATCTCCTGGAGAGCGGCCAGCAGCCGCTGTGTCTCCTGGATCTGCTCCCATTGGTCCACCACATCTCCCGTCACGGCAATCAAATCCGGCTTCACCGCCCGGACCACCGCCAGCAGCACGCAGTTCCCCGGGCCAAACCGTCGGCCGTGGAGATCTGACAGCTGAACCACCCGAAACCCATCAAAGGCCTCCGGCAGCACCGGGGAACTCACCTGGGTTTTGGTGGTTTCCAGACCATATTGCTGGAACCAAAGGAACCCCAACAGCAGCATTAGCAGTATTCCCCATCGCTTCATCCCATCGCCCCCCGACAGTCTATGCTCCTCGGCGCCCGGCCATGCAAAAAGCCGTCTGCCACTGCGCAGACGGCTTTTCCTCAGTATGAACTTATTCGTACAGCGGGAACCGGGCGGTCAGCGCAATTACGCGGTCCAGCACATCCGCCCGCTTGTTCTGGAAATCGAAGATGCAATCGGCGATGCACCCGGCAATCACATCCATCTCTGCCACACCCATTCCCCGGGTGGTCACAGCCGGCGTGCCCAGCCGAAGGCCGGATGTCACAAAGGGGCTCCGCTTTTCCCCGGGAACGGTGTTCTTATTGGCCGTAATATGCACCTCATCCAGGTTGTGCTCCAGCTCCTTGCCGGTGCAAAGCTCCTCGGTGAGGTCCACCAGCATCAAATGGTTGTCCGTACCCCCGGACACCAGCTTCACATTCCGGTCCAGCAGTCCCTGGGCCAGGGCCTGGGCGTTTTTGACGATGTTCTCTCCGTAGATTTTAAAGGCCGGAGACAGGGCCTCTCCAAAGCACACCGCCTTGGCCGCAATCACATGCTCCAGGGGGCCGCCCTGGGTCCCAGGGAAAATTGCCTTGTTGATCTTCTTGGCCAGTTCTTCCTGGTTGGTCAAAATCAGGCCGCCTCTGGGGCCCCGTAGGGTCTTATGGGTGGTGGTGGTGACCACGTCCGCGTAGGGCACGGGGTTCTGATGCTGACCGGCCGCCACCAAGCCGGCAATGTGCGCCATATCCACCATCAGCATGGCGCCTCCGGCGTGGGCAATTTCCGCAATCCGCTGGAAGTCGATGGCTCTGGGATAGGCCGAGGCTCCGGCCACCACCAGCTTCGGCTGGTATTCCGCCACCATCTGGGCGAGCTTGTCGTAGTCCAGAATGCCATCCTCATTGACGCCGTAGGAGACAAAGCGGTAGTTCATGCCGGACATGTTCACCGGGCTGCCGTGGGTCAAATGTCCGCCCTGGTTCAGGTCCATGCCAAGCACCGTGTCCCCCAGCTCCAGCAGGGCAAAATACACCGCAAGGTTCGCCTGTGCGCCGCTGTGGGGCTGTACATTGGCATAGGAGGCCCCAAACAGGCGGCAGGCCCGATCTATGGCGATCTGCTCCACCTGGTCCACATACACACAGCCGCCATAGTAGCGCTTTCCGGGATAACCCTCGGCGTATTTATTGGTCAGCACGCTTCCCATGGCCGCCATGACCGCAGGAGATACAATGTTCTCACTGGCGATGAGCTCAATATTTTGACGTTGCCGGGTCAGCTCCCGTCCCATGGCCGCAGCCACCTCCGGGTCCTGACGGGCCACCGCACCAATCGCATCCAGCATTTCGTTATACATAGCCTTGAAACTCCTTTACGGTTTGATGTGTTAAAGCTAGTATACCGTAAATTTCCCACCAGCACAATGGCGTTCTTCCCTTTTTCAGAAAAATCCCCATTTCCGCTAAAAACCCCTCGATCCAATCGAGGGGTTTCAGGTAAGTACCACAATTTATCGCTTCCTGGCGCAGGCGGCAATGTCCTCCTTGAGCTGCTGCGGGGTCATGGCGGAGATCTGCTCATGATGCATAAACAGTTCGTTCATCACAAACACCAGATTATCCAAGGTGATCTCCATTCCCGGAAAGTGGTCGTCGGACAGGAAATCCAGCAGACTTCCCCGGTCCAGCTGATAGAGCTCCGCCGCCAGCTCCGGCCGCTGGGAGAACAGGTCCGAAAGCTGCCGACACAGAGGTTCTTCTCCCACATGGACCCGCAGCTTGTTCTTGAGCATGGCGGTCCAGTCCTTCTCCCGATACTTCCGGTAGGCAAGCTCATCGAAGATGTTCAGCATGGACCAGTCGCAGGTAATCAGCGTGGCAAATATGCCGTTTAACGCACGGCTCAAATCTGCGCTGCCATTCCAATCGTTCTTGGATTTATACCGCAGGTCGTGCTCCACCTCGTGCCATCCCTCCGAGAACACCGTTCGCAGCTGGATCTCCACTGTGCCGTCAATGGGGTACCGCTCCAGGACCACCCCAGGCATGGCCTGTCGGCAGGCCAGCGGCAGCTTGCAGATCAAGTTCAGCCGAGTGGGACTGAAGGTATTGGGGTCCGGACGATCCTCCGTCACGGAAACCACAGAAAAGCGGTCCTCAATGATGCTGCGGCAGATGGCCTGATCGTCCTGAAAATAGGACGCAATTCGAATTCCAAACAGGTCCTGCATTTTCTTGCCCCCGGTGTAGTTTCTGGCCAGCAGCTTGGACCGGGTGGATGCCGCAGTTTTGGTTCTGGTGAAAATCCGGTAATAGAGGCCGCACCGCTCCAGTCCCACCGTGAGTTTTTCCGCCATGCTGCGGAGAATATGTTCCGGGATTTCGTTGAAATCCTGCTCCAGCGTTGGATACTCCATGGTATTTCCGTCCTATAATTTTGTAGTAATGGTGATTGCCAAGGGGAACTTTACATAATTCCAGTAGAACTCTCCCACGGAGAGCTTATGGACCTGTCTGCCGGGTACCGCCCCGAAAAAGCGCAGCGTTCCGTCCTTCTCCCGGCGAAAGGCCGCATAATGATTGCAACGCCCATTAAAGTAGAGCACTACCCCAGCAGTGGCTCGCTCTGCCAGCATCTGGGCATGAAAAGGCCGCAGGGCAAAGTCCAACGGTAGGTGCTGCCGTTTCAGCGCGCACACCAAGACAAAAAAATTAAGCCCTAGAACGCCGCCTGCCAGCAGTGTGCGGCCCAGCCGCTCCACCAGCTCCTCGGGATCCGGCTCCTGACCCAGGGCCTTTAGCAGGTTGTAGCAGGCGATCCATCCGCAGCCGTTGCGGTCCGAGGAGAAACGGCCAAATGGAATATTATCGGTTTTCCGCTGGTCTACAATATACCCGTCCGCAGACAGGGCCTCCGGGTTCAATGGCATCTCATCACCGCCTTTGAGGGGGATATTCTTATTGTATCACAGGGCACGTTGGGCCGTCAACCAAAAGCCCCCGTTTCTGTCCGGATATGCAAAGCGGCTGACCCATTGGGTCAGCCGCAATCACATAATCTCGCGCTTATCTCGCCACGTTGTCGATGTACCGGATCATCATAGCCAGCAGCTCTGCATGGGTCGCAAAGCCGTGGGGATTGAGCCGGTTGGTATCATCTCCCTGGAGGATTCCCACCTGAATGGCCCAGCACATGGCCTCCTGATAGGATTCGTCAATGTCATCGCCGTCATCAAATCGCTTCAGTGCCTCTGCGTCTGCCACAAAATCGTTGGTGATGCCGGACATACCGGCCAGACGGTAGAGGAACGTCACAATCTGTTCCCGGGTCACATTGCTCTCCGGATCAAAATGGGTATCATCCGTTCCCTTGACCAGGCCGTTCTGCTTGCCCCAAATGGCATATTTGGCATACTCCTGGCTGAGGTCCACATCCTCAAAGGGGTTCTCCACAGGCTCCGGCACCTCATTTCCGGTGGCATTTTCATAGGTCAGTCCCAGCAACGTCACCATTTCCCGGCGAAGGGCGTTGACATCCGCCTGGAACTCCCCTTGGCCGTCGATCAGCCCTGTGGCGTAGGACCGCTCCAGCACCGGCACAAACCAGTCACCTTCCTCCACGTCGGTGTACCCCAGAACCTGCCACTTGGCCTTCAAGGTCACAGCAGAACCAGGGACCTCCGTGTCCTCGGTGTATTTGGTGTCTCCGTCATACCAGCCCAGGAACGTCCGATACTCTTTGGTCGGCGTAGGCAGGGTCCCCACCGTGCCGCCCATCTCATAGGTCGCCGTGGCGGGCTCCACCTGGCCTCCATCGGGATCAAAGGTCACCGTGATCTCAATTTTGGCGGTGCTGCCTGCATAGGTAATGTAACGGCTGAACATGGTAATCATTTCCGAACGCAGCGCCGAATCTCCGGGGTTCACACACTGGGTATCATCCCCCTGGAGAATTCCCACCTGCACAGCCCAGCACATGGCGGACTTGGCATAGTCGGAAATCTCATCGCTGTCGTGGAATCGGCTGTACACCGTGGGATCCGCCGGTGTCCGCTGGGTCAGGCCGCTATAAATCGCCAGGCGATACAGGAACTCCGCAATCTGCTCTCTGGTAACATCCTCATCCGGTGCGAATTCCCTTTCACTGACACCGTTGACAATGCCGACCTCGCTGCCCCATGCCACATATTTGGCAAAGTAGCTGTCCGTGGGAACGTCCTCAAACTTCGTCTGACCGTCGTTGGAAATCGTCATATCATGTTCCCGCTCATACTCACGGCCGAGCACCGTAATCATATGCGCCCGAGACGCGTGCTGGTTGGGGTTAAACGCCGAATCCTTGCTGATCAAGCCTTTGAAATAAGCATCCTCCACATAGGAGGCATACCAGGCTTCCTCCAGCACGTCCTGATATCCCAGCACACACCACTGGGCCTTGAGGCTCAGGGATTCCACCGCCGGGACCATACTGCTGGCCGTATACACGGTATTTCCGTCTGTCCACCCCACCAGAGAACGGTTGGCCTTCTGGGCCGTGGGCAGAGCGCCAAAGGGCTGCCCCGAGGTGAAGGTACCTGTGGCGGCGCTGGCCCGTCCTCCATTGGGATCAAAGGTCACAGGGACTTCCTTTCCCTGCTGCTTCAAATAGTCTGCCGAAACCCAGCAGCCTACCCCATTGTAGAAGATCTTAGCCCATCCCTCATAGGTGCCATAGACCTCCACCACATCCCCCTCGTTTAGCGTTCCCACCACGGAGGCGGAGGTAGAGGGCCTGGACCGTACATTCAGGCTGCTGGCGTCGTACACAACGTAGGTGCCAGCTGTGGAGGTGTCAATGTCATAATAGTCATTGGCACCGGTGGAGTAGCTAAATCCGGGGTAGTAGGCCGGCATATGCAGGGCCTCGATGCCCCGGCCGCCCAGCGAATCCACAAAGGACTGCCAGGTGTACATCCGAACATTGACCTCGTCGTCATTGGAAAAATTAGCGTCATAGATCAAAAAGCCGTCGTCATAAATGGCCATAAGAACCATGGAGTGTCCACGGACCCGGAATACGGCCCCTGGGCGGCATTCCGTAAACAGCGTTTTCAACGTTGATGCGCTATAGCCCGCCTCCAGCGTCTGGGTTCCCAAGACCTCCTCAATCATATCCCGGTAGGCATAACTTCCCGCATAGCTGTAGGCCAGGCTCGTATCAATGGTGGCATCCTGGGGATATGTATAGAAGAGTGCGGTATAAGCATACCGGGCAAAGCCCACGCACTGCCAACCTCTAAGGTCAATATCGCCGCCGGTATAGATGCCGTAATCTCTCTGCTCGTCCACCGTCATATACCGCTTGCTGCCAGGGTATGTGCTGCCGGAAGGATACCGAGCAAAGGGCATCGTCACCGAGCCGACCGTCACCTGGACGTTTTCCCAGTCACTGGGCATGCTTGGATACGTATAGGCATTGGCCCCCAATGCGAATACACAAAAAAGTGCCGCCGTACACATGCTGATCAGCAGGAGTCGACGGATTCGTCTCGGCATATGCTCACCCCATTCGAAAAGTTACAAATTAGTATCATTATATTAACACATTTCAACAGCCTCGTCAATGGGAAATTGGCGGATTGGAAGGGTTTTGTATAGAATGACAGAAAAAACCGCTCCCCGATTGGAGAGCGGAATTTGATGTTGGCATTACCTATTTTCACATGCAGTCACCCACACACTATCGTCGGCACACACGAGCTTAACTTCTGTGTTCGGAATGGGAACAGGTGGACCCTCGCGGCAATCAACACCAACTAATCAGCCATACCCTGAAAACTGAACACCGTTTCTTTTGACGCAATCTCAAAGGCACTTGAGCCTGCTATTCTTTGTAGGAC
>CAKSWT010000016.1 GCA_934512135.1 uncultured Oscillospiraceae bacterium | reverse complement strand
CAGCAATTCTTCTTCGGTTGGTATCCGTTAGGAATGGATTGGTGTGTAGAAGGATCGGCCACCTACCCGCAGCGAAAGGCGATGTTTGAGGCGCAACGGGTGCACATGGAGGCAGAGCTTGAGCAGATGAACCGAACACTGGATATGCTCAAATTCAAATGCTGGTATTATGAGCAGGCAATCAAAGACGGCAGCGAGGACAGACTAAAGGAACTGATTCCTGACCGCTTGCCGGACGGAATCCGAAAAGCATATGAAAATGCGCATCGCTAGATTGGTGGCTTATTCGCAGGTATATAAGTCTTCCTTGGGTAAATAAATACTTGGTTTTTTCCGTTGCCATGCAGGAGAGCGGTACGGAGCTGGCGAAGATGTTTGAGGAAGCGCAGGAAACCGGAATCATTCAATAGGGGGATAGCAAAGCCCGCAAAGAACCCTCTGCCAGCGCCTAAATAGGCATCGCAAAAGCGCTTATCCGTTGTGCTCCGGCGGCTTCAAAACAACGCCAAAATCAACACTTATTTGCGCTCTAACGATAAATCCGTGGAAGGAATATCATCACAAGGGAAAGCTTGCCCGCATTGCTTACAGCGAAGAAAATCCTTGATTTTCAACCCTTATCACGGCATATTTTCATTCGTTCTGTCTGGCATCCATGTAGACAGATTTGAAAAGCGAAATTTCCGTTCTGGGGGATTCTGAGAACCGAATATGATGCGTTGATCGAATCAGCATACTTTGCAGGCGGGGCTGCTGCTCGCCATGTGCCTGCCGCTGCGGCGCTTCCGCGTGTCGTATCTCTTCTCCTTTGTCACGGCGGTCGTCTACGGCTTTGTGCTGAACGCTTTCATGCTGCTTGGCGCTATGCTGCCTCTCTCCCTCCGGCAAAAAAATTGACGGCGCAGGGAAGAAATATTATAATACCAGATAGCAGCAGGAGGGAGAGAATGGAGCATGCACTACAAAATTGCGATTTGCGATGATTCCTACGCAGATAGGCAGTATGTTTGGAATATGGTGACCGGCTGGGCGGCGGACCGTGGTCACACGGTGCAGATCGACGACTTCTCCTCCGCCGAGCGCTTCCTGTTCCGTTACGCTGAGGAAAGCGACTATGACATGCTGCTGCTGGACATCGAAATGGGCGCCATGGACGGGGTGACCATGGCCAAGGGGCTGCGGGAGCATAATGACACCCTCCAGATTGTGTTCATCACCGGCTACTCCGATTATATTTCGGAGGGCTACGAGGTGGCGGCGCTGCATTACCTGATAAAACCGGTCAGGGAGGAAAAGCTCCGGTTGGTGCTGGACCGGGCGGCGGAGAAGCTGGCCAAAAACGAAAAAGTCCTGTACTTCCAGGTGGGCGGTGAGTTGGTGGGGGTTCCCATCTATCAAATCTGGTATGCGGAGGTGTCCGGCAACTATATTACCGTCCACGCCACGTCGGAGGTCACCGTGAAAATGACACTGCAAAGCCTGGAGCAGCAGCTGGATCCGCGCTTCTACCGTGTGGGGCGCTCCGTGGTGGTGAACCTGACACGAATCAGCCGAGTCACCAGGAGAGAGATTCGCCTCAGCGACGGGACGGTTATTCCGCTTCCGCGGGGAGCCTATGAGGGGGTAAACCGGGCAATCATCAACATGAGGTGAGAACATTGGGGCTGTTTTCCAAGAAAATTGACAAGAAGATCACCGCCTATCAGCGGGAGCTTATGGAGACCCACTACCGGGAGGTGGACCATATGTACCGCCAGATCCGGGGCTGGCGCCATGACTACCGCAATCATATCCAGACCATGAAGGCCTACGCCGCGCTGGAGGACTGGGAGGCCATCCGGCGCTATCTCGACCTGCTGGACCAGGACCTGACCACCGTGGATACCGTCATAAAAACCGGTAATCCTATGACCGATGCCATTCTCAACTCCAAGATCTCCCTGGCCAAGGCGAAGGGGATTGCGGTGGTGGCGGATGCCCATATTCCCGTTCAGCTGAGCTTCTCGGAGATCGACCTGTGCTGTATTCTCGGCAATCTCTTTGACAACGCCATGGAAGCCAGTATGCAGCTCCCGCCGGACCAGCGGTGCATCCGGGTGTACATGGACATGAAGAACACCCAGCTCTACATCTCCTTTACCAATTTTACCGCCGGAAAGAAAATGCGGAAGGCGGGAAGGCGGTTTCCCAGCACCAAGGGAGAAGGCCACGGCTTGGGCCTGGTCAGCATAGATGCCATTGTGGACCGGCTGGAGGGCTACATTAGCCGGAACAGCGAGGACGGAGCCTTTACCACCGAGATTCTGCTGCCCCAGATGTAGGCGGCTGCAATTCGTCCCCCGAAAGCGGCGATTCGTCCCCGAATCACACCGGGGGCGAATTTTTTGTGGTAGGATAAGACCGTGAGGTGAGAAAACATGGGACATAAGGAAAAACCAAAATACAGCATCCCCCAGAACCTCTGGTTCATGGTGCAAACAGCCTGGAATACCCGCAGGCGGGTGCTGGTTATGTGCCTGATCGCCGCCGCCATCCAGGTGGCCCTGAACCTGGCGCAGCTCTATATTGCGCCGGAAATTCTGGCGAAGGTGGAGCAGGGGGCGCCTGTGGGGGAGCTGCTGAGGGCCATCGGGGGATTCACGGCGATATTATTGCTGTTGCAGGGGGCCAGGGCCTATTGCGAGGCAGTGCGGATGCCCGCCGAGATCGACGTCCGCTGCGCCGTCATCCGGAAAATCTCCCGGAAAAGCAGCGAGACATCCTACCCCAACGTCCACGACCCCAAAATGCTGAGGCTGGAGGAGCAGGCCCAGCAGGCTACCAACGGCAACGATGATGCGGCGGAGCATATTTGGCGGACCCTGACGGAGCTGCTGACCAATGTGGGGGGATTTGTGGTCTATCTGCTGCTGCTCTCCCGCTTGAATGCGTTTTTGCTGCTGGTGGTGATGGGGACTGCGGCGGTGGGATTTTTGGTTTCCCACTACATCAGCCAGTGGGAATACCGCCACCGGGAGGAGCGGGAGACCTATGACAAGGAGCTAAACTACTTTCTGGAGCAGCCCCGGAAGGTCCAGCTGGCCAAGGAGATTCGGGTGTTCGGTCTGGCCCCGTGGCTTCGGGAGCTGAGAATGAAATCCATGAAGGCCCTTGCCGCCTTTGTTGCCCGCCGGGAGAAGACCTACCTCTGGGCCAATGTGGTAGACGTGACGCTGACCCTTCTCCGCAGCGGCCTGGCCTATGCCTATCTGATTTGGCAGACCCTGGAGCAGGGATGGCCCGCATCGACGTTTTTGCTGTATTTCACTGCGGTAAGCGGCTTTACGGCCTGGGTCACCGGCATACTGTCCCAGCTCAGCCGGCTCCATCAGGAGAGCATTGACCTGTCCAAGGTGCAGGAGTACCTGAATCTCCCGGAGCCCTTCCGGTTTGAGGACGGCCTACAGCCGCCGGTGGCCCAGGGATATGAGCTGCGGCTGGAAAATGTGTCCTTCCGCTATCCGGGTACGGAAAAGGACATTCTGAAGCATATGAATCTGACCATCCATCCCGGGGAAAAGCTGGCGATTGTGGGCTTAAACGGCGCCGGAAAAACCACCATGGTGATGCTGCTGTGCGGCTTTTACGACCCTACGGAGGGCCGGGTGCTGCTAAACGGCCAGGATATTCGGGAATTTAACCGCAGTGCGTATTACAAGCTCTTTTCTGCCGTGTTTCAGGGGTTTTCTATTTTGGATACCACCATTGCAGAGTGCGTCGCCCAGACTGCTCAGGAGATTGACCTGGAGAAGGTGCAACGCTGCCTTGCCCAGGCCGGCCTGACGGAGACCATGGCAAAATTTCCCCAGGGGGTGAATACTCACTTTGGCCGGGAGGTCTATCTGGACGGGGTGCAGCTCTCCGGCGGCCAAACCCAGCGGCTGATGCTGGCCAGGGCCCTGTATAAGGACGGCCCCATTTTGGTTTTGGACGAGCCCACGGCGGCGCTGGACCCCATTGCGGAAAACGACATTTACCAAAAGTACAGCGATATGACGGCAGGCAAAACCTCCGTGTTTATCTCCCACCGGTTGGCCTCCACCCGGTTCTGCGACCGCATTGTCTTTATCGCAGACGGCGGCATCGCCGAGGAGGGCACCCATCAGGCGCTGCTGGCCAAGGGCGGCGCTTATGCCCGGCTCTTTGCGGTCCAGAGCCGCTACTATCAGGAAGGAGGTGCCCAGGATGAAGAAGAAACCTGAGGGCTTGAGCCTGCGGGAGACCTTTGCCCTCCATCGCCGGGCGGTGGGGGATATGCGCCGGGCCGCACCGGGGTGCTTTGCGCCTTTTATTCTCAGCGCCGAAGTGGGGGCGGCCGCTCCCTATGGGGTGATCTGGCTCTCTGCCCAGCTCATCAATGAGCTTTCCACCCTTCGCAGACCGGAGGTCCTGGGAAAATGGGCCTTACTGATTGTGGCCGTCACCGCTGCCACAGAGCTGCTCAAGGCCATATTGGAGCGGTGGCAGAATCTCCGCGACGAGCTGTATGACAACCAGGCACAGGCCCTGTATACCGAGAAGTTCCTGGGGATGGACTATGGGGACTGCGACAAGCAGGAAACCCGGGATCTGTTTTCTCAAATCCAGCAGAACACCAACTGGGGCGGCTGGGGCTTCCCACGGATTAAGATGTACTTCATTCAGGCAGTTCAGGGGATCACGGGGATTTTGGGGGCCGCCGTCCTGACGGTGAGCCTATTTACCCGCAAGGTCCCGGCTTCCGGGGGTGCCTTGACCGCTCTCAACCACCCGGTGTTCCTGGTGGGGATCCTCCTGCTGATTGCCGCCGTTACCTGCCTGGGGCCGGTGCTGGGCGGCAGGGCCAATTCCGTCTGGGGGGATTTGGCGGAGGACGCGCGCTTTGGCAACCGCGTATTTGGCCATTTTGTCTTTGTCACACCGGGAAACAAGGAAAAGGACATGGATCGTCGAATATACCGCCAGAGTGAGTTGGCGGAGCATTATGTCCGCAGGGTGAATATGTTTGGCGTGGGGTCCCGCTATGCCAAGGTGTTTGAGACTACCGTGGGGCCGAGTAAGGCCATGTCTGCCGTGTTGCCTGCTGCCCTGTCTGGCGTGGTGTATGTGTTTGTGTGTCTCAAGGCCCTGGGGGGCGCCTTCGGCATCGGCAGCGTGACCCAGTATGTCAGCGCCGTGACCACATTTTCCGGCAACGCCGCTCTGCTGCTGGACACCGTCAACCAGATGCGGACCAACGCCCAGTTCCTCAAGACCATCTACAGTTTCCTGGACATCCCCAATTCCATGTACCAGGGAAGCCTCACCACTGAGAAGCGGTCTGATCGTCAGTATGACGTGGAGTTCCGGGACGTGTCCTTTCGGTATCCCGGCTCGGACATCTGGGCGCTGCGCCATGTGAATATGAAGTTCCAGGTGGGCAGGCGGCTGGCCATTGTAGGGGAAAACGGCAGCGGAAAGACCACCTTTATTAAGCTCCTCTGCCGCCTGTACGACCCCCAGGAGGGACAGATTCTGCTCAACGGTATCGACATCCGCAAATACCGCCATGAGGACTACATGGGGATATTTTCCGTGGTGTTTCAGGACTTTCAGCTGCTGGACCAGCCCTTGGGCTGTAACGTGGCGGGACGCAGCCTCTATGACCGGGAGCGGGCGGGCAAGGCCCTGATTGATGCGGGCTTTGGGGAGCGGCTTTCCCAGATGGAAAAGGGGCTGGATACCATGCTCTACAAGGAGCTGACGGAGGACGGAGTGGAGGTGTCCGGCGGCGAGGCTCAGAAGATCGCCATTGCCCGGGCGCTGTACAAGGATGCGCCCTTTATCATCCTAGATGAGCCCACGGCGGCCCTTGACCCCGTGGCCGAGGCGGAGATATACAGCAAGTTCAACGAGATCGTAGGAGACAGGACGTCGATTTTCATCTCCCACCGGCTGTCCTCCTGCAAGTTCTGCGACGAAATCGCCGTGTTCCACCAGGGGGCAGTCATCCAGCAGGGCTCCCACGACACGCTTGTGGCCGATATAAGCGGGAAATACTATCAGCTGTGGAATGCCCAGGCCCAGTACTATGCCAAGTGAAACCTGCCCCGGACGTGCCCGCCGGGGCCTCCAAGGATGGAAGAGCCGACTCTTGAGAAAGAGTCGGCTCTCGTTGCATCTACCGGAGGCGGCGGCCAAGCCGCCGCACCGCCAGAGTATGGGCGATTAGGAGCAGCAGCCCCACGAGGCTCAGGGCAAGACCTGCCGTCAGCCCGGGAACGTGATAGGTCAGCGTGATTTGGTTGAGGCCTGGGTCCAGAGGAATGGCCATGAGGCAATCGGCGAAGCGCTCCGGGGTCACGGGTGTTCCGTTCCGCAGGATGCTCCAGCCACTGTCATAGGGTACCGACAGCAGCAGCATTTCTCCGGCCTTGGCATCTGTCACCTGGCAGCTGCCGCTGCCGTTGGTCAGGGACAGATTTTCCACAGGCCGGGCGGTGAGCGCCTCGGTGATCTCCTTCAGCAGCGCAAGGTCCAGGGCGTAGAACTGAACGTCTGCCAGGTGAAAGCCCTCTCCCTGGGCCAGGGTCACCTGGGCGGTGGAAGCCCCTGCCTGGGTGGAGACATAGAATACCGAAGGGGTGTTCCAGGCGCCGTAGCGCACCGGGTCGGCGTCTCCTGCGGTGAGCCAGGATCCACCAGAGCTGTCCCAGAGCAGGTTCCCGTAGACGGCGCAGCTCCATTGGGGGAGCTCCAGGGTGTAGACCGTACCGGCGTCCGTTTCCCGGCTGGACCAGGTCACAGGCTGATACAGGGACACCTCCCGGCCCAGCAGCTGGCTGTAAAGCTGATTTTGATAGACAAAGGGATTCTCCGCCTGGCGCTGCACCAGGTCCCCGGGGGTGTATCGCAGCGCCAGAGGCAGGGCATAGGGGTTTTCATAGACCTGCTTGCCCTGGCACTCCGGCAGGGAATCCACCGGGATCAGGCCTGCAATGGGAGTTTTGCTGAGGACATATTTCACCCCCAGCAGGGAATCCGCCCCTAAAATCGAGGTGCGCACCACGTTGAAGCAGGCGCCCCAGCCGGAGTAGCCCAGGCGATCCATCATGGTGAATTGGCTGTGGTCCGCGGCGGAGGAGTAGCCGGTGGTGGAGAAATAGCCATAGACCAGGGCTTCACTGTAGTTGCCGGTGATGCCAGTGGTATCCTCCACCCGGGTGGAGGTCTGGGATACCCGGTAAAGGCCCGGGTCATAGTCCGTCAGGGCCTCCACCTGCCGGGTCTGGGCGGTGATGTAGTCTCGGTTGTAGTCCTGGGCGGAGGCAAGACTGTAGCCGGAGACCAGGGCGCCGTTGATGCCCAGCTCCAGAAGCACGCAGCCCATCAGCGCCAGGGACAGGGACCGCCGGGACGTTCGGCAGTACAGGGCCAGAAGCCCCGCCGTTGCCAGAAGAAAGGCCACCGTCAGCAGGTCCAGTAGCAGCCGCTGCTTGGGGGAGATCCACCGAAGGACCAGAAACACACAGGAGAAGCCCATTGCCGCCAGGGGCAGATACCGGCGCCAGACCTTATCCCGGTCCCAGGCGGAGTAGAAATACCCGGCGACAAATACCAGGGAGAAGATGCCGGTATAGGCGTAGCGGCACCAGTGACTGTCCGACTGCTTGAGCAGGGAGAACAGCAAAAACAGAGGCTGCCAGGTAAAGGTCATTCCCACAGCCAGAACCATCAGCCCGGTAAACAGACGGCTGCCCAGAGAAATGCGCCGGTTTCCGAAGAAGCAGATGGCCCCCAGCAGGGCAAAACTGCCGCAGAACAGGGACGCCAGCCGGTACAGTCCGCCGCCTCCAATGGACAGCCCCTGAAGGGTGTCCAGGGGGGGATAGAGGAACAGATTGCGGAACAGATCCAGGTCCAGCTCACCACGGCCCTTTTGCAGCCCCAGAATGGTGGGGAGAAAGAGGCAGCAGCTGAGCAGCAGACCGCTGAGCATGGACAGACCATAGCGCATCAGGGCGCCAAAAAGGCATTTCCAGTGGTTCCGGAGACTGCGTTTGGTGTTGAGCTCCAGGAGGATGGCCTCATAGCCAAACCAGCCGATGCTGAACAGACAGTTGATGCCCCCGGTGTACCAGTTGAAGAGAATGGTGAGCGCAGAGACAATCCCCAGGGGCAGGACCTTTCGCTGGGCCACTGCGGCATACACGCCCCAGAGCAGCAGGGGCAGCAAATAAAAGCCGTCCAGCCACATAATGTTCCGCTTCTGCACCATGGCAAACTGTCCCAGAGCATAGCCCAGGGCCAGAAGCAGGGTAATCAGATCATCCAGCCTCCCCCCGAACCGCCGGTTCAGGAAAAAGGCCATGGTCCCTGCGGCCAGGGCGATCTTCAGGGCCACCAAAAGGGAAAACAGCACATCCAGATAGGCCTTGGGCACCAGGGCCGCCAGCACATTGAAGGGGGAGGCCAGATAATAGCTGTACAGGGTGATCCCGGAGTCTCCCAGGAGCTTGCCAAAGGTATAGCTCAGACTGTTCCGCCCCCGGAGCACGTCCTGAAAGTAGGCCAGGAAGTCCACATACTGGGCGTTGGCGTCTCCCAGAAGGATGCTGTTTCCGCCGAAGGGGGTCACACCCAGCACTCCGTAGATCACCAGCATCATCCCCAGAGCCGAGAGAAACGCCATAAGGCACTGTCGGAGCAGAGAAGAGCGCCTCATGGGGCCGTCTCCGGTGCCGGGCAGTTCTCCCGGTCCGGGGCGGGGCCTTGGGGCTGGCTGCCGCACAGGCCGGAGATGATGTACCGGGGCCTGCCCTTCATCTCCTCGTAGATTCGGGCCAGATAATAGCCGATGAGCCCCAGGGAGATCATAATAATGCTGCCAATAAAGAGCAGCAGCAGGATTACGGTGGTGAAGCCTCCCAGGGCCCGGCCAGTGAACTTCTGCACCAGGGCGACGATTCCCAGGACGCAGGACACCAGGAACATGATGACCCCCAGGGCCGAGACAATCTGCATGGGGGCAGAGGAGAAGGAGGCAATGCTGGACAGGGCGTATTTGACCAGGGCCGGCCCGGACCACTTGGATTCTCCGGCCTCCCGCTGCTGAACATCAAAGAGTACCACGCCGTGGGGGAAGCCCACCCACTGGGACATGGCCCGGAAGAACATCTGCTTTTCGGGAATGTGGATGAGCACGTCCACCACAGTCCGGTCCAGCAGCTTGAAGTCCGAGGCGTCGGACATGTCAAAGCCTGCGGCCTTGCTGATGAGCCCATAGAAGAGCTTGGCCGCCAGACCGTGGGAGGCGGTCTCCGTGCCCCGGCTGCGCTTCCGGCCCTCCACCACCTGGTAGCCCTGGAGCCACAGCTGGTACATGTCTAGGAGCTTTTCCGGGGGATGCTGAAGGTCGCAGTCCAGCACAGCGGTGCAGGCTCCCTTGGACATGGTGAGACCGGCCATTATGGCGGCCTCCTTGCCGAAGTTCCGGGAGAAGCGCAGTCCCCGAACGCATTGGAAATGCTCAGCGGCCAGATTGATGCGGCTCCAGGTGCCGTCGGTGGAGCCGTCATCCACAAAAATCAGCTCGTGGGGAATCCGGGCCTCCTCCAAAATCCGATGAATGGTGGCGGCGGCCTTGTCCAGAGTCATTTCCTCGTTGTAGGCGGGGACCACCACAGATAGGGTCCGGTCCTGGCGAATGATTTCTTCTTCCATGCTCAAGACTCCTTCCAGGTCAGCATTTCATAGTCCGTCCTGTAGACGGTGTTGAGAACGGTGCGCAGCGTATTGATGCCGGAGAGCCCCTCAATGGAGAGTTCCTGACCGGGGAGACACACGGCGTTGAGAATATTGTGTTCATGGATCAGATCGGCCTCCTGGTAGGGAATGTTGTACAGCTCCTGCCGGTGTTTGCTCAGCCGGGCCCCATGGTCCGACTGGAGAATGATTACCGCCTCCGGGTCGTGGGCACGGATGGCCTGGACTGCCGAGAGAATTCGGCGGTTGGTGTATTCCAGCTGCCCCAGATAGTATTGGGGATCTCTCCAGTCGCTCCAGGCATAGCCCGGGAGATAGTTCCCGTCTCGGTCCACCACAAAGCCAATGTGGGGGCACTGGATATAGCCCAGGGTGAGGGTGGGGCTATCCTGGGCGGTTTCCCAGGCGGTCTCCGTGCGCCGGAATACATCCATGAGCATGGTCACATAGGCGTAGGTGTACTGAAGCTGGGGCAGCTTTAAAAAGGGCGTATTCAGCGGATGGATGGAGAATAGGCTGTTCTGGAACAGGTATTTGCAGATGGACTCCGCATACTGGTCATGACTGAGGACCTCAGTTTTGTCGGTGTCCAGAAAGCTGTTGTGGTTAATCAGCTGAATCCGGTAGCCCATGTCCTGGAACAGCTGATATAGCGCCGGCACCTCTCCGTCACCGCTTTGGAAGCCGTAGGTGTCCAGGTACTGGAGGGCGTAGAGGTTGGGGACGATTTCGGCGGTGTTGGTGGATTCCATGTTGTAGCTGCTGTCCGAGTGGACGAAGCCCAGCGCATCCAGCGCCTCATAGAAGGCCCCGTCGTCGTAGTCGTAGTAAAAGTCCAGATTGTCCGGGCCGCCGTATTCATCGTAGAGGAAAAAGTAGACATTGGGCCGGGGGCCCTCCGCCGCCGCCGGGGGCGCCTCCAAGGCAGGCTCGGGAGATGAAGCATGCTGGAGCCAGTGGGGGACGGTGGAGCCCAGACTCACCAGGGTCATTCCGCCGAACATCAGGCACAGCAGCAGACACGGGACCTTGCAGTTCCACTTTTTTCGGAGCAGCAGGATCAGCAGCCCCAGCAGCAGCAGTCCGACCAGACCGCCCAGCAGCAGGGCGCGGGCCCAGGAAAAGCGAGCCTTTAGGGCGCTGTCCACCAGGCCAAAGTTCATGACCACCAGCATGGTAAGGTCGCAGATCAGGGCCGCCCGGCCCACGTTCCGCAGCACCGCCAGGGCCGCCAAAAAAATCACCGCTGCCGTGGCCAGAAAAATGCCGAAAAACAGCAGGGCGTCCAGCCAAAGGGCGTCCTGAATATTGTGTGCGTACTGAAATACGCAGGGGTAGGCGCAGACCAGGATTATGCTGCCCAGGCCCCAAAGGGTGGCGCTTCGTCTCTCCATAACATTCCTTCCATTCTCGTGTATTCCCTAGACATTATATCTGCCTGGGCCAGGGAAAGTCAACAAAATTTCCACCAAAGGATGGAAAACCCGCACATCCTGTGGGATGTGCGGGAAAGATGCTATTTCCAGGCGCGGCAGCGGCGGGCCTTTCGCCGTTTTTTCCGCAGACTGTAGAGAGCCAGCAGGAGCAGAATGACGCCAATCACCACAGCGGAGATAATCAGCTGTTGGGTGCTGTCGGCGCCTCCGTCGGTTTTGACCTCCAGCCAAAGGGAATCCATCAGCTGGTTGGTCTCCCCGGGGAGGTACAGGAAGGCCTCGGACCGGGCCAAGGTCTCCTCGGAGGGGTAGGCGATGTCGCTGGCGGCAATCTCCGGGTCCATATACTCCTTGGCGGCCTCCTCCGGGGCGGAGTAGCCCAGATAGTCCAGGTTTTCGCCGCAAATCTCCGGCTGAAGCAGGAAGTTGATATAGGCTTCAGCCTCAGTCTTGTGCTCTGCGGAGGAGGGAATCATTAAGCAGTCGATAAACAGGTTGAAGCTCTCCTCCGGGAGGAAGAAGCCCAGATCCGGGTTGTCCTCCACCATGGTCAGATAGTCTCCGGCGTAGTAGGGGGCGATCCAGGCCTCCTCCCGGGTCATTTTGTCGAAGATCTGGTCCATGACGTACTGCTGGACCAGGGGCTTTTGCTGCTCCAGATAGTCGGCGCAGTTCCGCAGCTCCTGGGGGTCCTGGGTGTTCAGAGAATAGCCCAGAGAGGCCTCGGCAATGGCAAAGGCGTCCCGGTTGTTGTCGAACATGAGAATTTTCCCGGCGTACTTGGAGTTCCAAAGCAGATTCCAGGAGCCGAGGTCATTCTCGTCCACATACTTTTTGTTGTAGATGACGCCCACGGTGCCCCAGGTGTAGGGGACGGAGTATTCGTTGTCCGGGTCGTAGGCGGTGCTTTTGTAGGCCTCCCCCACATACTGATAGTTGGGGATGTTGTCAAAGTCCAGCTTCTGCACCATGCCCTCGTCAATGAGCCGTCCGGCCATATAGTCCGAGGGGACGATCACGTCATAGGTAGAGCCGCCGGTTTTGAGCTTGGTGTACAGGCTTTCGTTGGTGTCAAAGGTCATATAGTTGACCTCAATACCTGTGGCCTCGGTAAAGGCACGGTTTACGTCAATATAGTCGTCGGTGCCGTCGGAGATATACTGGCCCCAGTTGTAGACGTTGATGGTGACCTTGTCCGCAGCCTGGGCGGGAAGGGTGAACAGTCCCGACAGCAGGGGAAGGGTCAATAGCCCAGTAAGGGTCAGGCTCAGGACACGGGAAAACACACGGCCCATTATACCGCCTCCTTCCGCCGACGTCCGGCCCGGTTTTTGGCGTCCCGGGCCTGGAGCAGGTTCATCAGAACCATCAGCGCCAGAATCACCAGGAACAGCAGGGTAAACAGGGCATAGATTTTGGGCTGTAGGGGCTTTTTGGTGTAGTTATAGATCTCCACCGGCAGGGTGACAAAATTGGGCCCGTAGACAAAATAGGAGATCACAAAGTCGTCCAGGCTCATGGTAAAGGCCATCAGCGCCCCGGAGACGATGCCCGGGAGAATCTCGTGAATCACCACGCGGAAGAAGGCCTGCATCGGGGTGCAGCCCAGGTCCAGAGCGGCCTCCCGGAGATTCGGGTCCATCTGGGAGAGCTTGGGCATTACCGACAGGATTACATAGGGCATGTCAAAGGTGATGTGGGCAATGAGCAGGGTGCCAAAGCCCATAACGTTGTTCCGGCGGAGCATGGTTCCGGCAAAGGCGAACAGCAGGGCCAAAGAGACGCCGGTGACGATGTCCGGATTGGTCATGGGAATGTTGGTGAGGGTCATGGCCAGGGCACGGGGGCGGCGGCGCATGTTGTAGATGCCCACGGCAGCCATGGTGCCCAGAATGGTGGAGATCACAGCGGCCACCACTGCCACAATCACAGAGTTCCCCAGCAGAGGCAGCAGGGTTCCGTCCCGGAACAGGGCCCCGTACTGCTTCAGGGTAAAGCCGCTCCAGGAGGCGATGTCTGTGCCCTTGTTAAAGGAGGCCACCCCCAGGACGATCATGGGCAGATAGAGAAAGAGAAACACCAAAACGGTGAAAATACGGGTGAACTTTTTCACAGGGTCATCATCTCCTCTCCGTCATCTCCGGAGGAGAAGTGATTCATAATGCCCACGCAGATGAGTACCATCACCATCAGCACCAGGCTCAGGGCAGCCCCCAGATTGGGGTTGTAGGCGGTTTTAAACTGGCTCTCGATTACGTCGCCAATGAGTACGGTGCTGGTGCCGCCCAACTTCTGAGAGATATAGAAGGTGGAGACCGCCGGAACGAACACCATGGTGATGCCGGAGACAATGCCGGGGATACTCAGCGGGAGGGTCACCCGGCGGAACACCTGGGCATTGGAGCAGCCCAGATCCTGGGCCGCCTCCTCCAGCTTGGGGTCAATCTTCATAATCACCGTGTAAAGCGGCATAATCATATAGGGCAGATAGTTGTAGACCATGCCCAGAATCACGGCGCCGTTGTTCCGAACCAGAGGCAGGGGACCAATCCCCATGGCGCCAAAGAGCTGGTTGAGAATGCCGGTGTCGTCCAGCAGTGCCACCCAGGCCAGGGTCCGGAGCAGAAAGCTCATGCACATGGGCAGCATCACCAGCATGGACAGAAACTTCTGCCAGGTCTCGCTTACTGTGGCAATGCAGTAGGCCACAGGATAGCCGATGATGAGGCAAATCACGCTGGCCACGGCGGCCAGGCCAATGGACCGGAAGAAGATGGGCAGATAAATGCTGATTCTTCCGATGTTATCCAGGGTAAAGCCCCCGGTGATGGCGTCGGTAAAGGCATAGTAGACGACAATGCCCAGGGGAATCAGGGTAAACAGCACCATCCATAGAAGATAGGGGGCGGCCAGCAGCTTATTCTTCATCGCCTTCGCCCTCCGGGTCCTCCTCCATTTCGTCGTATTCGGCGCTGTAGGAGCTGTAGTCGCCAAACTGCTCAGAGTAGGCGCTTTTCTTCATCACGTGAATGGCGTCGGGATCCAGGCTGATGCCGATTTTGTCCCCCACCTGATGGGCGTCGGTGGTTTGAATCAGCCACTTAAAGCCCTCCACGTCCACAAAGGTGTCGTAGAAGGTGCCCTTGAAGATCACGTTGGTGACCTCTGCGGTGAGGTAACCGGCGGTGGGGGATACAATGTCGATGTCCTCCGGCCGGATGACCACGTCCACCGGCTCGTTTTTGCCAAAGCCCTTGTCCAGACATTGATACCGGTGGCCGAAGCACTCCACCTCATAGTCCTTTCGCATAATGCCGTCGAGAATGTTGCTCTCGCCGATAAAGTCCGCCACAAAGGCGTTTTTCGGCTCGTTATAGATGTCAACGGGAGAGCCGATCTGCTGGATGCAGCCCTTGTCCATGACCACCACCGTGTCGCTCATGGCCAGGGCCTCCTCCTGATCGTGGGTCACATAGATAAATGTGATCTCCAGCGCCTGCTGGATGCGTTTAAGCTCATTCTGCATATCTTTCCGAAGCCGCATATCCAGGGCGCCCAGGGGCTCGTCCAGAAGCAAAACCTTGGGCTGGTTCACCAGGGCGCGGGCGATGGCCACCCGCTGCTGCTGACCGCCGGAAAGGCTGGTGACCTTTCGGTTCTGGAAGCCCTTGAGACTGACGATCTCCAGCATCTCTGTGACTCTCCGGTCCACCTCGTCCTCGGACAGCTTGCTGACCCGCAGGCCAAAGGCAATGTTGTCGTAGACGTCCAGATGCGGGAACAGGGCATATTTCTGAAACACCGTGTTGATTCTGCGACGATAGGGCGGAACATCGTTGATCCGCTGTCCATCGAAAAATACGTCTCCAGAAGTGGGCTTCTGGAAGCCCCCAATGATGCGCAGGGTTGTGGTTTTTCCACATCCACTGGGGCCAAGTAGGGTAAGAAACTCGTGGTCATTGATGGTAAGATCAATGGAATCCAATACCGTCTCTCCGTCAAATCCCATGGATACGTTCTGGAGACGAATGAGCTCTTTTGCCATTTATCCTCCCCCGTTCTTTCCTAAAAAATTTCCGTGCCGTCCAGCAGACCACAGTCGCCAAATGACACGGATACCCATATTATATTTCATCCCGTAGTATTGTCAAGGAGGAAAACACCTCGGGGTGAAAATTTGTCAGAAAGACGAAAAAACGCCCTGAAAAATCAGGGCGTTGAGCAATTCGTGCAGAAATATGGACCGGGAGTTTACGGGGATTTTGCCCCGGAGACTTGGCCGGAGAATCAGGCGGTGTACTGGGCCAAAAACTCCTCCAAGGTCAGGCCGGAGTCGTAGATGCGCTTGGCGTACTCCCTGCCCACATAGCGGTAGTGCCAGGGCTCTTGATGTACGCCGGTGACGGACTCCTTGTCGGCGGGATAGCGGTAAATGAAGCCGTATTCCCAGGCGTGCTGGGACAGCCACCAGTGGACGGTGTCGGCGTTGTCGGCGTACATGCTGATGTCCAGCGCCAGGCCGATCTCGTGCTCGCTGGTGCCCGGGCGGGCCACCCACTGCTCTGCCGCCTCCTGGGCCTCCCCGTAGGAGTAGCCGTAGGATATGTACTGGTTTACCTTCCGGTTAAACAGGTATTCCTGAATGGAGTTGGAGCGGAAGCCGGAGTCGATGTAGGCGTAGATTCCGGCGTCATCCAGACCCTGCATCATGGCCATGCAGTCCTCATACATTCTGGCGTCCACAGCCTCGCCCCAGGGGGTGTCCACCAGGGAAATGGTGTCCACATACCCCTCGGGAATAGGATTCCAGCGATTTACCAGCATCAGCCGCCAGTCCCCGGAATCCACCCGGTCCGGTCCGACGGAATAGCCCGCCGCCTCCAGCAGCGTTCCCAGCCGGAAGAAGATGGTGGCAACCTCTGCCCGGGTGGCGGAGGCCTGGGGCCGGAAATCCCCTTCGGGATAGCCGTTTACCAGCCCGGCGGCCTGGCAGGCCGTCACAGCCGCTTGGGCGTATTCGCTGATGGAGCCGCCGTCGGTAAAGACGGCGGGGGCCTGGTCGGCCGGAAGCTGGAAGCCCAGGTAGTCTGTATACCGGGAGATTAGGGTGCAGATCTGCTCCCGGCTCACCGGGTCGTCCGGGCTGAACAGGGTGTCCTCGGTGCCCTTCACCAGATCACGGGCCTTTCCCCAGTTGACGCACTGGGTATAGTAGGCGTCAGGGGGCACGTCGGTGAAGCCGGCGTCGGGGTAGGTGTCCCGGTCCCCGTTGTCCGCCCGGCAGAGCACCGTCACAAACATGGCCCGGGTCATGGATGCCTCCGGGGAGAACAGATCCTCCTCCGTGCCCTGAAACAGGCCGTGCTCCGTCACATAGTCCACTGCCTGGGCGTACCAGCTGTCCTCCTGGACATCTCCGTAGGCAAAGACGTTCAAGGTCCAGCATAGGCAGCACAGAATCAGCGTGCACACGGCCCCAAGCCGTCTTTTCGAATGCTCCATGGTAAGTCTCCTCCTGTATACAATTCGATACCTTAAGTATACGGGAGAAACGGGGCCATGTAAAGGAACAAGGTGGAAACAAAACGGCAACAAATTCACAGACTCTGGGGTGTCAGCAGATACTGTTCAAAGTCCAGGCCGTAGAGAAATTGATGACCAATGTGTTGGGCGCCGCAGCGGGCGTAGAGCCGCCGGAGCCGCTGATCCTGGGTGCAGACCAGAAAGCGGATGCTCCCAAAGCCCTGGGCAAAGCAATGCCGAGCTGCCGCCAGAAAAATGACGCCGCCCAGCCCCTGCCCCTGATAGGCCGGGTCCAGTCCAAACCGGGACATTTCGCAGGCGCGGGCCTCCTCATCGGGCCAGGGAAGGTCATTCTGCTCCCCAATGCGGCCCATGGAAATCAGCCCCATGGGGGCTTTCTCCGAGGAGTCAATGCGGTAGAGCGCCTGCTGCCGAAGGTCCGACTGGAGAATCTCTAGATTGGGGTACTGATCGTCCCAGTGGCTGCCGGGGGCTTGGGCGGCCCGGCGGCACAGCCCCAGCAGCTCCGGCAGCATTTCCTGGGAGGCAGGAGTAAAGGAAAACTTCATTTATGTGTCACTGCCCCCATCGGGAGACTTCGCAGACCGGGCTTCGGCCTGCCGCCGCTTGGTCTGCCGCTTTTTCCGCAGGCACAGAAGCACCACCACCAGAACAATCACAGCCAGGGGCAGAAGAATGGGCAGTGCCGCCACAAATACCCGGAACAGGGTCTTGCCTGCCCGGCCCATCCAGTGGATTGTGGCCAGGAAGCCGTCGCCCACCTGCTGCCAGTAGGTGCGCTCCTCCTCAGGCTCCGGGGTCAGGTCCCGAACCTCCTGGAGGCTCAGGGTGACGGTGCTGTAGGAAACCTGATTGTCCCAGTTCTGAAGCTGGGAGGTGAGAGATTCCTTTTGATAGCGGATCTCACTGAGCCGGCTTTCCAGGGAAATCAGGTCCTCGACGGTCTCCGCCTGGGCCATAATCTCCAGCAGCCGCTGCTCCTCGGTCTCATAGGCAGCCAGCCGGGACTGCGTGTCGGTGTACTGGGCGGTGATATTGTCGGCAAAGCTGCCAAGATAAATCACATGGCCCACCTGGTCCAGAGCTCCGGTAAGGTCGGCGTAGTGCGCCTGGGGGACACGGAGGGTGAAGCTGCCACTGCGGTAGCCGTCGTCGTAGAGCAGCTGGCTGTCATGGAGAGAAGAATTCTCCAGGAAAGCCCCATACTGGTCCATCAGGTCATAGAGGGTCTGGACACTGGCGTCGAAATCCAGGGTTTCCAGGTCCGCAGAGGCGGAATAGATGATTTTCTCCGCCAGATCACTGCCGGAGAGGCCTGTGCCTGCCAGCAGCCCGGCTCCGGACGATGGTTCCGGGTTTGGCTCCGATTTCGGCTCCATGGGATACTCGGCTTCCGTGTCCCATATAGCGTCCTCCTCCTGGGGGGCCGCCATATCATAGTCGCCGCCGCCCAGGGCCATGTTCATGGGGGCATCCGCCGCGGCCTTGCTCGCAGAGGCGCCGCAGCCGGAAAGAAGCAGAGACAAAATCAAAAGCAGACTGATACAAGGAACGCTCTTTTTCATGGGGATTCCTCCTTTTTTTGAAGTGTGGTTCTACTGGATTAGACGCAGGTTTGCGCAAAAAGTTTCCTGGATTGTCAAGTGAAGTGCAGCAACCGATGAAAAAACGTAGAGCATCGCTCCACCCGGTTGCAGTCCCTTTCGATAGGCTCAAGACCCGGCAGCGGGAGGCTGCCGGGTCTTGGAAATGACTTAGAAATGATTTACGCCTTGGGGGCAACGGTGAGCGTGCCGTCGGCATTCTCGGTGACCGTGCCGTTGAGGGTGCAGCCCTCGCCCACGGTGAGCTTGTTGATGATGCCGGGAGCGGTGACGTTCCAGACAGCACCGTCCTTCAGCGTGACCTCTACGGTGTTGTCGCCGTTGAAGAAGTTGCGGTTCTCCACATGGGCCAGGTGGTAGAACTCCTTGATGGTGAAGTGGGTGTTCTGGTTGCCGTTCTCGTCGATGTGACGGGTCTCAGTGGCGGAAACTGCGCCGTTGAGCACTGCGCCCTTGCCCAGGGTTACAAACAGGGGCTTGGGCTTCTGGCCATAGTAGCCGGTACCGTTGTAGACGTTGCCGTTCAGGGTGACGTTGGTGGCGTTCAGGAAGGTGTCGGGCTTGGCCATTGCCATCCCGCCGGGGCCACCGGGACCACCAGGACCGCCAGGACCACCAGGGCCGCCAGGACCACCAGGGCCGCCAGGACCACCGGGGCCACCGGGACCACCAGGACCGCCGGGGCCACCGGGACCGCCAGCCATGGGATCAAAGCTGGGAGCGGGCATCTTGGAGGTGATCTGACCGTTCTCGGAGGGCCAGCCGGGCAACTCGTTGAACTCGGTGTTGAACATGGGGCCTGCGTCGGTCATCTTGGCGCCGACCAGGTTGTCGTCGTCGTCCATCATCTGGAGAATGACGCCGTTGCCGGAGTTCAGCTTGGCGCCGTCCTCTACGTCACAGGTGACGCCGCCGGACTTCAGCAGGAACACAGCGTTATTTGCGTTGACCTCGGTGCCCTCGGTAAAGACGATCTTTCCGTCGCCGTGGGCCATGATGCCGAATTCGCAGTCGATGCGGGTGATGCGGCCCTTGCCGGGTGCCTCATAGACCGTCTCGCCGGTGATGGGAGAGACGAACTTGATGGTGCCCTTGGAGGACTTGTAGACAGCGGTGCCGCCGCGGAGAACGGCGCCGTGGGTGCCGACCTTGATGTCTACGCCGGAGAACTCCTCATAGGCGTTGCCGATGATGTAAGAGCCGTAGCCGGAGCCATACTTGGTGGAATAGGGGTCCTTGGTGTCGGAGAAGGGGACGTTCTCGCCCAGAAGGATCATGTCGGAGTCCGCCACATACAGGTGCATGTTCTGGCCGGCGTCGGTGGAGAGCACACCCCACTGGTTGGCCTTGAAGCAGGTGTCCACAACGTAAGCGGTGCCCCGGTCACCTTCCAGGTTGATGCCCCGGGCGTTGCCGCCGATGCCCAGCACCCAGGGGGGCGCCACCATGGTCTTCTGGTTGGCGGAGTTCACATAGCCGTCATAGAGTCTGCCACCCCGGACGGTGACGTTGCAGTCCTTAAACAGGCACTCGGAACGGTCGTCGCAGAAAAGTGCGGGCTTTGCCACGCCCACGGAGTTGATCTGGGTCTTCTCCACGGTGAGCTGTGCGCCCTGGAAGCCTGCCAGAACGGAGCCGTAGCCGGAGAAGTCGCAGACGTGCTTGCCGTCGGACTTGGTGTCAAAGTTCAGTACGGAATTCTTGATGGTGTACTTGCCGCCGACGGAGACCACGGCAGAGAAGTCGTCGGAGGTGGAGTGAATCTCTACCCCGTCCATACCATCGGCAGTGACGGTGCCGCCCTGGATGGCGCCCTTCACGGAGTTGGCCTCATCCACACCCTGCTCGTTGACCATAACGGCGGCACGGTAAGGCTCGATGCCGCGCTTATCGAAGCTGGCGGGCTGATTGGTCATGGGGGAGGTGACGACGAATTCCGCATTGTCGGGATATTCCTGTCCCGGCACATAGGAAACCTCAACGCCGTCCACCAGAACGGTGACCAGCTTGCCCTCAGGAGCTGTAAAGGTTTTCATGAATATTCTCCTTTGCATTATAGATTCGGCCAAAGGCCGAAGAAGCCAGTTTGACTTCTAACAGTAATAAGTATACATTCTTATTCCGCAAATGGCAAGAAGTGAATGGGGGCGATTTGATTCGTTTTTCAACCGTATGTATTCTGAATAGGAAAAAGCTGTGTCCAAATGGGCACAGCTTTTTCGATGCAGGTCAATTCCGTGTAACCTCGGTGATGTATTCCCCGGTGCTGTCCCGCTTGGTGGTGACAGTAAAGCCGTCGAAATACAGGGTGCCGATTTTCCCGGCAGAGGGGTCATCCTCGTCGATGTCCTCATAGTCCGAGCGAATGGGATAGCCCAGGTCGGCAATCAAATCGGACAGGGGCTTTCCAATATAGGCCTCGGCCTCATCCGGGGAGGCGGTGGAAGCCGGAGCCGGAGGGGAGATGGCGGGGCTGGAATAAGGCGTAGGCGTGGGGGAAGTGCTGGGGGTTGGCGTCTTGGTGGGCGTGGGGGTGGTGGAGCTGCCGCCGCCGTTTCCGCCGCCGTTTCCACCGCCGTTTCCGTTACCACTGGGAGAGGAGGTGGGCTGTCCGGAGCTCTGGGCGTTGTCCTCGATAATGGTGCCGCCGCCGGAGGGGTTGTTGGATGCACCGGGGGTCACGGGGACGCCGTTGACCGTCTGGCCGGTGGAGGGCTGCGCCGAGGGATTCACCTGTGCGCCGAAGGTCTGAAGGCCCTCGGGGGCGGAGGAATCCAGGGTGGTGCGGCCGCAGGCGCAGAGGCTGAGCAGGGTCACCGCCGCAAGAAAGAGAATGGAGAAACGACGTTTGGTCATAGAGACCGCTCCTTTCCAGTCGTGATGTCATCATGTGTTGATGAGATTATAACACAGGTTCTGGGATTTGAACAGTCTAAAAATGAAAAAAGTGTAACAAAAAATTTCGAAACTAAAACGGGAATGGGACAAAAACGCCCAGCCCGGAGGGCTGGACGTCAATTCCTATGTCGGAAGAGCCTTCCAGATTATTTGGTCGTCTCAGACGGTGGTCTGGATGCTGTGGATGAATTCCGCCGTATCCGGCGCCCGGAACAGGGCGGATCCGGCCACCAGCACATTGGCCCCGGACTCAACGCAGGTTTTTGCGGTTTCCAGGTTTACGCCGCCGTCCACCTCCAGCTCCACGCCGGGAATGCGCACGTCGATGATCTTCCGAAGGGCACGGACCTTGGGCATCATGTCCTCCATAAACTTCTGACCGCCGAAGCCCGGCTCCACGGTCATCACCAGAATCATGTCCACCAGATCCACATAGGGGTCCACCGCGGAGGCGGGGGTTCCGGGCTTGATGGATACGGCGGCCCGGACGCCCTTTTGGCGGATCCGGCGAAGGGCCTCCAGGTTGTGCTCCTGGGTGTCCGCCTCCACATGGATGGTGAGAATGTCTGCCCCGGCGTCGCAGAATTGGTCCACATACCGCAGGGGACGGTCGATCATCAGATGGACGTCCAGGGGCAGGTGGGTGATCTTTCGGATGGCGGACACCACGGGGATGCCGATGGTGATGTTGGGGACGAAAATGCCGTCCATTACGTCGATGTGGACGTAATCCGCCCCGCACTGGGCGATATGGTGAATATCCCGTTCCAGGTTGACAAAGTCAGCCGAAAGGATAGATGGTGCAACTTTTGCCATAATGTTCCTCCTGTTTTACCCGAATGTGGCAGTGGCCGGGACAATTTGAACGGAATAGCCCTGGTCCTCCAGAGCCTGGACAATGGCCTGCTTGTGGCTGTGGCCAAAGGCCTCCAGGGTCACCCGGAGCTCCACCTCCGCCTGACGGTTGATGGAGACAAACTGATTGTGCTCCAGCTTGATGATGTTGCCCTGCTGTTCCGCCACAATCTGAGCCACCCGGAGCAGCTCTCCGGGACGGTCCGGCAGCATCACCGAGAAGGTAAAGACCCGGCCCCGGTGAATCAGTCCGTGCTGGATGAGGCTGCTCATGGTGATTACGTCCATGTTGCCGCCGCTGAGAATGGGCACCACAAACTTGCCCTTGCAGTCGATGTGCTGGAGCGCCGCCACGGTGAGCAGACCGGAGTTCTCCACCACCATTTTGTGCTTCTCCATCATGTCCAGGAAGGTCTCCACCAGCTCGTCGTCGCTGATGGTGACAATGCCGTCCAGATTGGCCTGGACATAGGGGAACACCTGGTCCCCGACGGTTTTGACGGCTACGCCGTCGGCAATGGTGTTCACTGCGGGCAGCGTCACCGGATGACCGGCAGCCAAGGCGGCTTTCATAGAGGCGGCGCCCTCCGGCTCCACGCCGATGACCTTTACGTTGGGGTTGAGGAGCTTTGCCAGGGTGGAAACGCCGGCAGCCAGTCCGCCGCCGCCGATGGGCACCAGGATCATGTCCACGTCGGGGAGATCCTTGAAAATCTCGTAGGCAATGGTGCCCTGACCAGTGGCTACGGTCAGGTCGTTAAAGGGGTGGACATAGGTCAGCCCCTCCTCCTGAGAGAGCCGCGCAGCCTCTGCGGCGGCCTCGTCAAAGCAGTCCCCGTGAATGACCACGTTGGCGCCGTAGGCCTTGGTGTTGTTGACCTTCACCAGGGGGGTGGTGGTGGGCATGACAATGGTGGCGGGGACGCCGGCCCGCTGGGCGGCAAAGGCCACCCCTTGGGCGTGGTTTCCGGCGGAGGCCGTGACCAGACCCCGGGCTTTTTCCTCGTCGGTGAGGGTGGAGACCTTGAAGCAGGCGCCCCGGACCTTATAGGCTCCGGTGAGCTGCATATTTTCCGGCTTTAAATACACCTGGCCGCCGCAGCCCGCGGAGAAATGGGGGCTGTAGACCAGGTCGGTGTTGGACAGGATTCCGGACAGAAGATCTCTCGCCTGCCGAAATTCGTTTAGTGTCATCATGGTGGAATCCCTTCTTTGCTTGAATTTCTCCCGGTCGCCGGCGCCTGGGGCGCGAAGTGGTAAATAAAATGTAAATCCAAGAAAAATGGATGGAAATCTCCTGCCGGAAGAATTATAATAATCAGTATAATATGAAATGTCAGGGGTGTCAACTGCCGCCGATAATTCTTGACAGGAAAAGCGGGATGCGGTAAAATGAACCCATAGAAGGTGAATTAAATTGAAAAATATACGCCATCCATCTGTAATTCCTATTTACACCGCCGGGGGGATCTGGCTGCTGTGCTGCCTGCTTCTTCCCATGTACCAGCTCTGGCATTATCTGCTCTACGGTGTCATTACCTTGGGGGGCTATTTCCTGATGAAGCGCTTCTTCCCGGGAACCGTGGAGGAGGTGGAGCTGCCCCAGGCTCCGCCGGACTCCGGCGACCCGGAGGTGGATGCCCTCATTGAAAAGGGCAGGGGACAGCTGGAGCAGCTTCACACCCTGGGGACCCAGAGCCCCGCTCTGCGGCAGCAGGTGGAGGCCCTGGAGACGCTGGGCGGAAAGATTTTTCAGGCGCTGGAGGAGGATCCGTCCCGACTGGGGCAGACCCGAAAGTTCCTGAACTACTACCTGCCCACCACCGTCAGCCTCCTTCAGCGGTACCGCGCGCTGGAGCGGCAGCAGGCCCAGGGGGAGAATATCACCTCCACCATGGAAAAAATCCAGGATATGCTGGCCAAGGTGGAGACGGCATTCCAAAAGCAGCTGGACAATCTCTATGAAAATCAGGCCATGGACGTCACCGCAGACATCCAGGTGATGCAGCGGATGATGGAGTCCGAGGGCCTGCTGGCAGAATCACAGAAATTTGATATCAATGGATAAGGAGAGAGAATCATGGACGAGAAAATTCCTGAACTGACCCTGACCCCTGAGCTCACCACCGCCCCGGAGCTGGAGCTGACTGCCCAGGAGGAGAAGAAGCCCGTTCCCGAGGCCGGCCCGGACCTTTCCACCCTTTCCCCGGCGGAACAGAAGGCGGTGCTGGACTTTGCGGAGAAAATCGACCTGACCAATTCCGGCCTGGTGCTCCAGTACGGCGCAGCGGCCCAGAAGAATATCGCAAATTTCTCCGAGACCACGCTGGGTGCGGTGCGCACCAAGGACATGGGAGAGCTGGGAGATATGGTCTCCTCTCTGGTGGCGGAGCTCAAGGGCTTTTCTGCGCCGGAGGAGGAGAAAAAGGGCCTGTTCGGCATGTTTAAAAAGGCCTCCAACAATGTCCAGAACATGAAGATCAAGTACGACAAGGCAGAGGCCAATGTGGACAAGATCGCCGAGCAGCTGGAGGGCCATCAGGTGACGCTGCTGAAGGACGTGGCGCTGCTGGACCAGATGTATGAAAAGAACCTGGACTATTTTAAGCAGCTGACCATGTACATTCTGGCCGGAGAAAAGAAGCTGGCAGAGGAGCGGAGCACCACCCTGGTGGCGCTTTATGACAAGGCCAAGGCCTCCAATCTTCCCGAGGACGCCCAGGCGGCCAACGACTACGCCGCCATGTGCGACCGGTTTGAAAAGAAGCTCTATGACCTGAAGCTCACCCGGCAGATCTCCATTCAGATGGGCCCCCAAATCCGCATGATCCAGAACAACGACACCCTGATGTCCGAGAAGATCCAGACCTCTCTGGTAAATACTATTCCCCTGTGGAAGAGCCAGATGGTCCTGGCTCTGGGCATCAGCCATTCCAAGCAGGCCATGGAGGCCCAGCGGGCTGTGTCGGATATGACCAATGACCTGCTGAAGAAGAACGCGGATATGCTGAAAATGGCCACCATTGAGACGGCCAAGGAGTCCGAGCGGGGAATCGTGGACATCGAGACCCTACAGCATACCAACCAGAGCCTGATCTCTACCCTGGACGAGGTGGTCCAGATTCAGACCGAGGGCCGTCAGAAGCGGCAGGAGGCCGAGGTGGAGCTCCGGCGCATCGAGGGAGAGCTCAAGCAGAAGCTCTTGGAAGTGAGAGGATAATTCATGATGAAAAAACCCGCGGCCGCCTGGACGGTATTGGCGGCGGTATTGATCTTCGGTACGGTGTTTGGCTCCTGGCGGAGCCTCACCGGCCAGCGAAAAACGGTCACCGAGGCCTTTTACCGGGGGGTCGATGACAGCGGCTATGGTATAGCCACTAACCTGGACCTCCGGGTGGAGTACGCCCGGAACCTCTGCAAAATCGCCGGAGACTATGACGCGGCGGCGGAGATTCAGGAGGTGGAGGATGCCTGCCGGGAGCTGGAAACCGAGGATGAGTTTGACGACAAGTACGAGGCCAATCAGGGGCTGACCGCCGCAGTGGATGCGCTGGACCGGACCCTTCAGCGGCAAAATCTGTCCCAGGAGGACGAGGACTACCGCAAAAGCCTGATGGCGGATCTGGCCTCCTATGAAATGCGCATCGACAAGCTGGCCTCCAGCTTCAATGCCCAGGCCAGGAACTTTAACGACCATGTGCTGGGCGGTTTCCCGGCGAAGCTCTTTGGGGCCTTAACCGATGTGGAGGAAGTGGAGGAGTACGCATGAAGAGATTTCCCAGTTTGCTGCTGGCGCTGACCCTGCTGGTGGGGCTGCTGACGGCTCCGGTGTATGCGACGTCGAGCATAGTCTCCCCTCCCGATGCGGACCACGGCGTTTACTATGTGGACGACGCTCAGTGCCTGTCCTCGACCACCAAGGACTATATCAACCGGCAGAATATCGCCCTCACCAACGCCTGCGGCGGCCAGGTGGCTGTGGTCACCCTGGAATTTCTCAATGATCTCAACACCGAGGAATACGCCTATGAGGTCATGAACCAGTGGGGCGTGGGGGACAAAAAGGCCAACAATGGCACGGTATTTGTGCTGGTGACTGCGGAGAAAAAGTGCTGGATCACCTCCGGCAGCGGTATTGAAGATGACCTCTCCGCAGGGGTCCTGGAGAATATCCTGGAAAATTACTGCTATGACAGCCTGGACAGCGGCCGGTATGATGCCGCAGTCTACGACACGGTCCAGGCCATTTTTGCTTGGTATGAAAGCTACTATAATATGAGCCTGTCCAGCTACAGCTCCACCCAGGTTCAGCAGAACCGCCAGGCGGGCTTTGGCGGCGGCGCAGCCGCTGTGGTCCATGAGGTGGGCAGCATCATCCAGAACATTCTGGGAACGATCTTCACGTTGATCGTTGTGGTGCTGGTGATCTTTGCCTTCACCAATGCCATGCGCCATCCCGGCTTCTGGTGCTTTGGGGGTCCCAGCTGGTGCTTTGGTCCCCCGAGAGGACGGGGACCGCGGGGACCCGGCGGCTTCGGCGGCCCGGGCTTCGGCGGAGGCGGTGGCTTCGGCGGCGGTGCCGGACGAGGCGGCGGTTTCGGCGGCTTTGGCGGTGGCGGCTTCGGCGGAGGCGGCGGCCACGGCGGCGGTGCCGGACGCAGATAACACGGTAGAAAGAGAAGGAAAGGGCGCTTCGCCCTTTCCTTCCGCTGGCCTTGAGGGAGAGGAGGGGATGGAAATGCGCAGCGCAAAGATGGATAACTTTCGCGGGATTCTGATGATCCTGGTGGTACTGGGGCATCTGCTGGAGCTTCGCCGCGGCCCGGTGACGGACTATCTCTATCTGCTGATCTATTCCTTCCATATGCCTCTGTTTGTGTGGATCAGCGGCTACTTCGCCAAGCCTGCGGACAGAGGCTGCGTCCGTACGCTGCTGCTGCCCTATCTGGTGTTCCAGCTCCTCTACAGTGCCGCGGCAATCTTCCTCTATCACACAGAGGAGGAACTGAAGCTGCTGGAGCCCTACTGGCTCATGTGGTTTCTCATGGCACTGTTCCTCTGGCGGCTGCTGCTGCCACTGTTGAAGGTGGAGCGGCTGAGGGATCAGGGGAAGATTTTGGCTGTGGTACTGGCGCTGTCGCTGCTCACCGGCTGGGAGAAGGAGCTTCGGTATGTGCTGAGCTTCCAGCGGATGGTGGCGCTGTTCCCTATGTTCCTTCTGGGCTATTACTGCCGGGGCCGGGGCGCCCGGATTATCCAGTGGTGGCGGAACGGAGATCGGACGGAGCGGCGGCTTATGGTGGCGGTGCTGGTGATGACGGTGCTGGTGACCTTTGCCGTGCTTTGGCTGCTCCGGGACGATGTCTCCCGGAGGTGGCTCTATTGGAAATATCCCTATGGCAAGCGGGGAGGCACCGTGCTCAATCGGGCCACGCTGCTGGGATTTGCGGTGGTGTGTCTGTGCCTGTTCCTGCTGGGGGTGCCGAATCGGCGGCTTCCTCTTTTGACCCGGATCGGCCGGAATACCCTGCCGGTTTATCTCCTCCACGGCTTTGTCATTGAATTCCTGGATTACTTTGAGTTCCTGAAAAAGACAAAGCACCCGGTGGTGCTGATTCTGGCCCTGTTGGGAGGTATGCTGCTGCTGTTTTCCAGCCCCCCAGTGACCCGGTTGTTCCGGCGCTGCTTTGGAAGACGGGAGGAGCCGGCCCGGCAGTGATACATATTATATAGTATACGAGCCTGTCCATGGGACAGGCTCTTCGAAAAACTCCCCCATCCCCGGAAAAAAGGAGGACAGCGGACTTGAAGCTGCCGAAAAATTGTGCTATCATAATCGGTACGAGACAATCGGCCCGGAATGTCCCGGCCCGTGAAAGGATTGAAATAGATATGGCAAAAGAGAAGAAGCAGGTGGAGCGCATCACCGATATGGAGACGGACTTTGCCAAGTGGTATACGGATGTGTGCACCAAGGCGGAGCTCATCGACTATACCAGCACCAAGGGCATGTTTATTCTCCGGCCCTATGGCTACGCCATCTGGGAGAACATTCAGAAGGAGCTGGACGCTCGGTTCAAGGCCACAGGTCATGTGAACGTGTCCATGCCCATGCTGATTCCGGAGAGCCTGCTCCAGAAGGAGAAGGACCACGTCTCCGGCTTTGCGCCGGAGTGCGCCTGGGTCACCCACGGCGGCAGCGAGGAGCTGGAGGAACGGCTCTGCGTCCGTCCCACCTCTGAGACCCTGTTCTGCGACCATTGGAGTCACATTGTACACTCCTGGAGAGATCTGCCCCTGCTGTATAACCAGTGGTGCAGCGTGCTTCGCTGGGAAAAGACCTCTCGCCCCTTCCTCCGTCACCGGGAGTTCCTGTGGCAGGAGGGCCACACCCTCCACGCCACCGCAGAGGAGGCCATTGCCGAGACGGAGCAGCAGCTGGAGACCTATGCGGACCTCTGCGAGAATGTGCTGGCCATGCCGGTCATTCGGGGCCAGAAAACCGACAAGGAGAAGTTTGCCGGGGCAGAGCGTACCTACACTATTGAGTGCATGATGCATGACCGGAAAGCCCTCCAGGGAGGCACCAGCCACTACTTCGGCGACGGCTTCCCCACTGCCTTTGACATTACCTTTACCGACAAGAACAACCAGCTGGCTCATCCCCACGAGACCTCCTGGGGCATGTCCACCCGAATCATCGGCGGCCTGATTATGACCCACGGGGACAACAACGGCCTGGTGCTGCCGCCCCGGATTGCCCCCATTCAGGTGGTGGTCCTGCCCATTGCGGCCCACAAGCCCGGTGTCAACGAGGCGGCGGAGGCGCTGGTGGCTCGGCTCAAGGCCATGGGCCTTCGGGTCAAGGGCGACTTCTCTGACAACAGCCCCGGCTGGAAGTTTGCGGAGTATGAGATGAAGGGTGTGCCCCTCCGGGTGGAAATCGGCCCCAAGGACCTGGAACAGGGCCAGTGTGTGGCCTGCCGCCGGGACAACGGGGAGAAGACGGTACTGGCACTGGAGGAGCTGGAGACCAAGGTGCCGGAGCTTCTGGATGCCATTCACAACGGCCTGTACGAAAAGGCGGCCAAGAATGTGGCCGATCACACCTACGCAGCCTATTCCCTGGAGGAGGCAAAGGCCCTTCAGGAGGAGCACGGCGGATTCATCAAGACCATGTGGTGCGGCAATCTCCAGTGCGAGCTGGAGATGAAGGAAAAGGCCGGCATGACCTCCCGCTGCATCCCCTTCCAGCAGGAGCATCTCTCCGATGTCTGCCCCATCTGCGGGAAGAAGGCAGAGAAGATGGTCTACTGGGGCGTGGCCTATTAAGAGGGCGGCGTATTGGCAAAGAATAAGGAGACCCAGGTGACGGTCAACGTCAGCGGCATTGGCTATTCCGCCTTTGCTAAGCTCAAGTGGTCCCAGTTTCTCCGAGGATTTTCTCTGGCAGTGGTGATTTTCATCGCCGGGGTGCTTCTCCTGACGGTCACCGGGAAAATGCCCAAGGAGATTCCGCTGACGGTGCTGCTGGTGATTGTGCTGGTGGTGCTGGGGCTGCTGGCGGTGTACCGCAGCGTTATGCGCCGGGAGTACAAAAAGTCCGGCCTTGCCGGCATGTCCCTTCAGTATCAGTTTGACCGTGACGGCTGGACGGTGAAAAGCGGCCGGGATCAGGTCCGGGTCCTCTGGAGCAAAACCTGGCGGGTCCGCCGAAATGACCAGGCTCTGCTGCTCTATCCCAACCGCCGGAGCGTAAACCTGGTGCCCATGAGCGCCATGACCTCCGCCCAGGTGGAGCGGATCATCGGCTGGTGTACCGGGAAAAAATAATTTAAAAAAGTGGAAGATCCCCCTTGACAAACAAGGGGGATCTATTGTATTATATTCAGGCGCGAGTTTTCGCGTATTGCGATGAAACAGGAGATTGCGGCACTGCCGGTAACTTCTGCGGAGTAAGTCCGTTAATCGGGCGGCTGAGAGAACTGCTTCGCGGCGTATATCGCCGGGGTGTGGTGGTAGGCCGGCTTTTGCCGGTCTTTTCTATGACCCGGAATGATACGCACGGCATAGCGGACAGAACTCTCACCCGTACCCAGCCATCCACGACATACTGGATACGAATTAAGGAGGAACACCCACAATGGCAAACAAAGATATGATCCGGATCCGCCTCAAGGCTTACGATCATCAGATCATCGATTCCAGCGCAGAGAAGATCGTCGAGACTGCCAAGCGCAACGGCGCTCAGGTCTCCGGCCCCATCCCTCTGCCCACCAAGAAAGAGGTCGTCACCATTCTGCGTGCTGTGCACAAGTACAAGGACAGCCGTGAGCAGTTTGAGCGCCGGACTCACAAGAGACTGATCGATATTCTCAACCCCAACCAGAAGTGCGTCGAGGCCCTGATGGCCCTGGAGCTTCCTGCTGGTGTTGAGATTGAGATAAAGCTGTAATTCCCCTAACCCACGGAATACAGCACGCCAAGTCCGCAGCTGCGGACGGGTCAAGTTGGCGTACCCAATGCGTCAACCAATAACCTATACAGGAGGAAACACTATGAAAAAAGCAATCATCGGCAAAAAAGTGGGTATGACCCAGATCTTCGATGAGAGCGGCAAGGTCATTCCGGTCACCGTTGTGGAGGCTGGTCCCTGCACCGTCACTCAGGTCAAGACTGTGGAAAAAGACGGCTATGCAGCTGTGCAGCTGGGCTATCAGGACGTGAAAGAGTCCAAGCTCACCAAGCCTGAGGCTGGCCATCTCCAGAAGGCCAATGTGGCCCTCAAAAAGGTCCTCAAGGAGTTCCGTCTCGAGGACAGCACCCTGAGCGTAGGCGACGAGGTCAAGGCGGATGTGTTCGCGGCCGGCGATAAGATCGACGTGACCGGCATCTCCAAGGGCCATGGCTACCAGGGCGTCATCAAGCGCCACGGCGCACAGCGTACTCCTACCACCCACGGCGGCGGTCCTGTTCACCGTCACGCCGGCTCCATGAACTCCTGCTCCACGCCTTCCCGTATTTTCAAGGGCAAGATCGGCGCTGGTCAGATGGGTGTGGATCAGGTCACTGTGCAGAACCTTGACGTTGTGAAGGTGGACGCCGAGCTGAACATGATTGTGATTCGCGGTGCGATCCCCGGCCCCAAGGGCGGCCTGGTGGTCCTCAAGAACACTGTGAAGAACAACAAGATCAAGCAGGTGGAGACCGGCATCAGCAAGAACCCGCAGAAGGCTTCCGGACGTAACCCCCAGAAGGCTTCCGCTAGAGGCTAAGGAGAGGAGTGTAAATCATGCCTAAGACAAATGTTTATGATATGACTGGCAAGCAGGTCGGCGAGATTGAGCTCTCCGAGGCTGTTTTCGGGATCGAGCCCAACGCCTCTGTTGTCCATGACGTGGTGAAGAACCACCTGGCCAACTGCCGGCAGGGCACCCAGAGCACCCTGACCCGTGCTGAGGTCAGAGGCGGCGGCATCAAGCCCTGGCGTCAGAAGGGCACCGGCCGGGCAAGACAGGGCTCCATCCGCGCTCCCCAGTGGACGCACGGCGGCGTTGTCTTTGCGCCCAAGCCCAGAGACTACAGCTACACCCTGAACAAAAAGGTCAAGAGACTGGCCCTGAAGTCCGCTCTGTCTGCAAAGGTGGCCTCCGGTGATCTGGTGGTCATCGACGAGATCAAGGCAGACGAGATCAAGACCAAGTCCTTCAAGGGCTTCCTCACTGCTGTGGGCGCCGACAAGAAGGCTCTGGTCGTTACCCCCGAGGCAAATCAGAACGTGATTCTGAGCGCCCGCAATATCCCCGGCTGCATCACCACCTTCGCAAACCTCATCAATGTCTACGACATTGTGAATTGCAACAAGCTGGTCGTCGATAAGGCTGCGGTGGCTAAGATCGAGGAGGTATTTGCGTAATGAAAACCGCATATGACGTAATCCTGCGGCCTGTGATCACTGAGAAGTCCATGGCTGAGTCTGCTGAGAAGAAGTATGTCTTTGAAGTGGCTCCTTCCGCCACCAAGGTCGAGATCAAGCAGGCCATTGCCGAGATCTTCGGCGTGAAGGTCAAGAATGTGAACACTGTTAACGTGCAGGGCAAGAGCAAGCGCACCGGCTCCTATCCCAAGGGCCGCACCGCTGCGAAGAAGAAGGCTTATGTTGAGCTGACCGAGGACTCCAAGACCATCGAGTTCTTCGAAGGCATGGTCTGATCCAAATCTCAAACAAGGAGAGAATATAAATGGCTATCAAAACTTTTAAGCCGACCACGCCGTCTCGCAGAAACATGACCGTCTCTGGTTTTGATGGTGTTGATAAGAAGGCTAAACCTGAGCGCAGCCTGCTGGAGCCTGTTAAGAAGCATGCAGGCCGCAACAGCTACGGCAGAATCACCGTTCGTCATCGTGGCGGCGGCAATAAGAAGAAGTACAGAGTCATCGACTTCAAGCGGGATCTTCTGGAAGTGCCCGGCACTGTCCTCCGCCTGGAGTATGACCCCAACCGCAGCGCGTTCATTGCGCTGGTGGACTATGGCACCGAGAAGCGTTATATCATCGCTCCCGTGGGCCTGAAGGCCGGCGACACCGTGGTGTCCTCTGCGGCCGCCGACATTAAGCCCGGCAACTGCCTGCCCATCGCCAACATCCCCGTTGGTACCGTGATCCACAATGTGGAGCTGTACCCCGGCCGTGGCGCACAGCTGGTCCGTTCCGCCGGCACCTCCGCACAGCTCATGGCTAAGGACGGCGCCATGGCGCAGATCCGTATGCCCTCCGGCGAGGTTCGCTACATCCGCATGGACTGCAAGGCGACCATCGGCCAGATCGGCAACCTCGACCATGAGAACATCCACCTGGGCAAGGCTGGCCGCAAGCGTCACATGGGCATTCGCCCCACCGTCCGCGGCTCCGTGATGAACCCCAACGACCATCCCCACGGCGGCGGCGAGGGCAAGAGCCCTGTTGGCCGTCCCGGACCGGTTACCCCCTGGGGCAAGCCTGCTATGGGTTATAAGACCCGCAAGACGAAGAACCCCACCGATAAGTTCATCGTCAAGCGCAGAAACAGCAAGTAAGGAGGAAACACAATGAGCAGAAGCATTAAAAAAGGCCCTTTCGTTGCTCCTGAGCTGTACAAGCGCGTGGAGGAACTCAACAAGGCTAATGAGAAAAAGGTGCTCAAGACCTGGTCCAGAGCATCCACCATTTTCCCCTCCTTCGTCGGCCACACCATCGCTGTGCATGACGGCCGGAAGCACGTTCCTGTCTATATCACCGAGGACATGGTTGGTCACAAGCTGGGCGAATTTGCTCCCACCAGAACCTTCAGAGGTCATTCTGGCAGCAAGACCACCAATTCCAAGTAAGGAGGAAGCTATAAATGGAAGCGAAAGCACACCTGAGTTACGCCCGCATTTCCCCCCGCAAGGTCCAGATCGTCTGCGACCTGATCCGCGGTAAGGATGTGAAGACTGCGACCGCAATTCTTATGCAGACCCCCAAGGCTGCTTCTGAGCTTCTTCTGAAGCTGCTGAACAGCGCGGTGGCCAATGCAGAGAACAACCACTCCATGGATGTCGAGAAGCTCTATGTATCTGCTGTCTCCGCTGACCCCGGCCCCATCCTCAAGCGGGCCATGCCGCGGGCACAGGGCAGATCCTACAGAATCAACAAGAGAACCTCTCACATCACAGTTGTGGTCAGCGAGAAGGACTAAGGCAGGAGGTAACTTATGGGACAGAAAGTTAATCCCCATGGACTGCGCGTCGGCGTAATCAAGGATTGGGACTCTAGATGGTATGCCCGCGAGGACAAAGTCGGTGATCTGGTGGTCGAGGATTACAACATCCGCAAGTACCTCAAGAGCACCCTGTACTCTGCCGGTATCGCCAAGATCGAAATTGAGAGAGACAACGCGGCTAAGATCCGCATCAACATTCACTGCTCCCGTCCCGGTGTGGTCATCGGCAAGGGCGGCAGCGAGATCGAGAAGCTCCGCCTGAAGCTGGAGGCCATGCTGAAGAAGCCTGTGGCCGTGAACATCGTTGAGGTGAGAAGCCCCGACGTGAACGCCCAGCTGGTGGCAGAGAACATCGCTTCTCAGCTGGAGAAGCGTATCGGCTACAGAAGAGCCATGAAGAAGGCCATGCAGAACGCAACCCGCCTTGGCGCCAAGGGCATCAAGGTCACCTGCGGCGGCCGTCTCGGCGGCGCTGAGATCGCCCGCAGCGAGTCCTATCATGAGGGCACCATTCCGCTGCAGACCATCCGCGCTGACATCGACTATGGCTTTGCTGAGGCAAACACCACTTATGGCAAGTGCGGCGTCAAGGTCTGGATCTACAAGGGCGAGGTTCTTAACTCCACCCTCCGTGAGACCAGAGTTGAGCAGCCCAGACGTGAACGCAGAAACAATGACCGCCGCGGCGATCGCCGTGGAGGCTACAGAAACAACGGCAACAGAAATAACAGCCGGAGGGAAGGAGGCAACCGCTGATGCTTCTGCCTAAGAGAGTTAAATACCGCAAGCAGCAGAGAGGCCGCATGAAGGGCGCTGCTTCCCGCGGCAATTTTGTGGCTTATGGCGATTACGGTATCGCCGCCTGCGAGCCCGGCTGGATCACCAGCAATCAGATCGAAGCCGCCCGTGTCGCCATGACCCGTTCTACCAAGCGTGGCGGTAAGGTTTGGATCAAAATTTTCCCTGACAAGCCCGTTTCCAAGAAAGCCATCGGTACTCGAATGGGTTCCGGTAAAGGCGCACCCGAGTTCTGGGTTGCGGTTGTGAAACCTGGGAAGGTCATGTTTGAGATCGGCGGCGTTTCCAAGGAAGTCGCCCAGGAAGCACTCCGTCTTGCTATCCACAAGCTGCCTGTCAAGTGCAAGATCGTGGCGAAGGAAGACACCGAATCCGGAAATGGTGGTGAATAATGATGAAGGCAAACGAATTACGCGATAAGACCACCGCTGAGCTGGAAGCACAGCTGGCTGCTCTGAAGAAGGACCTCTTCTTCCTGCGTATGCAGCATGCGACCAATCAGCTGGATAACCCCATTAAGATCCAGACTGTGAAGAAGGATATTGCCCGAGTCAAGACTATTTTACGCGAAAGGGAGCTTCGGACCGAAGCCTAAGGAGGTAAACTCAAGTGAGCGAAGAAACAAGAGCTTTCCGCAAAACCAGGGTTGGCACCGTCGTCTCCAACAAGATGGATAAGACAATCGTGGTTGCGATTCAGGACAGCGTACAGCATGCCCTCTACAAGAAGACCATTAAGAGAACCTACAAGCTCAAAGCGCATGACGAGAACAATGAGTGCGGCATCGGCGACACCGTCCGCGTCATGGAGACCCGTCCCCTGTCCAAGGACAAGCGCTGGAGACTGGTAGAGATTATCGAAAAAGCGAAGTAAGGAGGCCGGTTCGATGATTCAGCAGGAAAGTTACCTGAAGGTTGCCGATAATACCGGCGCCAAAGAGATTAAGTGCATCCGTGTTATGGGCGGTTCCTCCCGTCGCTACGGCAACATCGGCGATGTGATCGTGGCTTCCGTGCGGAAGGCTGCTCCCGGCGGCACCGTGAAGAAGGGCGAGGTCGTCAAGGCTGTGATCGTTCGGACTGTCCGCGGCGTGCGCCGTGCCGACGGTACCTATGTGCGCTTCGACGAGAACGCCGCCGTCCTCATTAAGGACGACAAGAACCCCAGAGGCACCCGTATCTTTGGGCCTGTGGCAAGAGAGCTCCGCGACAAGGACTACATGAAGATCCTGTCCCTGGCTCCGGAAGTCATTTAAGGGGGTACCATGAATATGAAGATCAAAAAGAATGATACCGTAGTTGTTCTGTCCGGCAAGGACAAGGGCAAGCAGGGTAAGGTTCTCGCCACCATGCCCACCGTGGGCAAGGTTCTGGTGGAGGGCATCAACATGGCTGACCGCCACACCAAGGCTACCCGCCAGGGTGAGGAAAGCGGCATCATCCGCAAGGCCATTCCCATGCGTGCCAGCAAGGTCATGCTCGTGTGCCCCAAGTGTGGCAAGCCCACCCGCTGCGGCTATAAGTTCCTGGAAGACGGCACCAAGACCCGCTTCTGCAGCGGCAAGCGCGGCTGCGGCGAGACTTTTTAAGGGGAGGAATTGACTGTGCCTAGACTCAAAGACAAATACAAGGCTGAGATCGCCCCGGCGCTGATGACGAAGTTCCAGTACAAAAGCGTCATGGAGATCCCCAAGATCGACAAGGTCGTTGTGAATGTTGGTTCCTCCGAGGCCAAGGACAACGCTAAGGTCGTAGAAGCCATCATCAATGACATCACCGCCATCACCGGTCAGAAGGCCGTTCCCACCAAGGCCAAGAAGTCCGTTGCGAACTTCAAGGTCCGGGAAGGCCAGACGGTTGGCGTGAAGGTCACCCTCCGTCAGGACAAGATGTGGGAGTTCCTGGATCGTCTGTTCAACGTGGCGCTGCCCCGTGTTCGTGACTTCCGCGGCATTAACCCCAACTCCTTCGACGGCAGAGGAAACTATTGCTTCGGCATCAAGGAGCAGCTCATCTTCCCTGAGATCGAGTACGATAAGGTTGACGCAATTCGCGGCATGGACGTGGTCATCTGCACCACTGCCAAGACCGACGAAGAGGCAAAAGAGCTGCTGACCCTGGTTGGCGCTCCCTTCTACAACTAATGGAGGCGCAATATGGCTAAAACGTCTATGATTATGAAGCAGAAGAGAGATCCCAAGTTCTCTACTCGCTACTACAATCGCTGCAAGATCTGCGGCAGACCCCATGCGTATCTGCGCAACTACGGCGTGTGCCGTATTTGCTTCAGAGAGCTTGCCTACAAGGGCCAGATCCCTGGCGTCAAGAAGGCTAGCTGGTAATATAAGGACGTCGGAAGTCTTTCGGTGTACTCCACCCGAAAGATACTCCGGCATCACAACAGCCGACGGCTGTAATTCTAACAGGAGGTAAACAAATGCAAATCACTGATCCTATCGCTGATATGCTCACCCGTATCAGAAATGCCAACAATGCTCGGCATGAGACCGTTGACGTGCCTGCTTCCAAGCTGAAGCTGGCCATCGCCAAGATCCTGGTGGAGGAGGGCTATATCAAGTCCTACCAGTTCATCGAGGACGGCAACCAGGGCGTGATCAAGATCACCCTGAAGTACCTGGGCAAGGAGAAGGTCATCACCGGCCTCCGCCGTGTGTCCAAGCCCGGCCTGCGTATGTACGCCGGCGCCGACGACCTTCCCAAGGTGCTCCGCGGCCTGGGCATTGCAATCATTTCCACTTCCAAGGGCGTCATGACCGACAAGAATGCTCGCAAGGAGCATGTCGGCGGTGAAGTCCTGGCGTTTGTATGGTAAAGGAGGTAAAGCTGTATGTCTCGTATCGGCAGAATGCCCATCACAGTACCTGCAGGCGTTGAGGTCACCATCGGCGAGGGGAATGTTGTCACCGTCAAGGGCCCCAAGGGGGAGCTGACTAAGACCCTGCATCCCAATATGAACATCACCTGCGCTGACGGCGTCATCCATGTGACCCGTCCCAACGACGAAAAGCTCAACCGCAGCCTGCACGGCCTGACCCGTACCCTGGTCCACAACATGATCGTGGGTGTCACCGAGGGCTATAAGAAGGAGCTTGAGGTCAACGGCGTCGGCTACAGAGTTGAGAAGAAGGGCACCCAGCTTGTGATGAAGCTCGGTTTCTCCCATGACGTGTGCGTGGATGAGGTTCCCGGCATCACCATCGAGGTTCCCGAAAAGTCCACCAACAAGATCATTATCCACGGCATTGACAAGCAGCAGGTTGGTCAGTTCGCCGCGGAAGTGAGAGGGAAGAGACCCCCCGAGCCTTACAAGGGCAAGGGTATCAAATACGCTACCGAGGTCGTGCGCCGTAAGGAAGGCAAGACCGCAGGTAAGAAGTAATAGGAGGTGTGCCTAAATGATTAAGAGACCCAATACCAATGCGCAGCGTCTGAAGCGCCACAAGAGAGTTCGCGCCAAGATCTCCGGCACGCCCGAGAGACCTCGTCTGAACGTGTTCCGCAGCAATGCGAACATCTATGCGCAGATCATCGACGACGTCAATGGCGTCACCCTGGTCTCCGCTTCCTCCCTGGAGAAGTCCTTCGAGGGCGCTACCACCGGCAATAAGGAGGCCGCCCGCAAGGTCGGTGAGCTCCTGGCCCAGCGTGCCAAGGACAAGGGAATCGTAAATGTCGTGTTCGACCGCGGCGGCTATCTCTATCATGGCCGTGTGCAGGAACTGGCAGAGGGCGCCCGTGAAGGCGGCCTGGAATTTTAAGTCGGGAGGAGGACAATACAATGGCTTACAACAGAGCAGCAAAGGATGAAGCTGCACAGGAGTATATTGAGAAAGTCGTCTCCCTGAACCGTGTTTCCAAGACCGTGAAGGGCGGCCGTATCTACAAGTTTGCCGCACTGGTCGTCGTTGGCGACGGTAAGGGCAAGGTCGGCTATGGTCTGGGCAAGGCTTCCGAGGTGTCCGAGGCGATCCTGAAGGGCATCGCTGACGCCAAGAAGAACATGGTACAGATCACCCTGTCCGGCACTACCATTCCCCACGAGGTGACCGGTATCTATGGCGCCGGCACCGTGCTGATGATGCCTGCTCGCGTCGGTACCGGCGTGATCGCCGGCGGCGCAGTCCGTTCCGTGATGGAGGCAGCCGGTATCACCAACATTCGTGCAAAATGCATGCGCTCCAAGAACCCCCAGAACGTCGTGAAGGCTACCTTTAACGGCCTGATGGCGCTGCGCGGCCCCGAGGAGGTCGCTCGGATCAGAGGTAAGAGCGTCGAAGAAATCTTGGGTTAAGGAGGGCTGCACAATGGCAAATCTGAAAATCGAGCTGGTCAAGAGCCTCAACGGTCGTCTTGACAAGCACATTGCAACAGCCAATTCTCTCGGGCTTCGCAGAATCGGTCAGACGACCGTTCAGCCCGACAATGCTCAGACCCGCGGCAAGATCGCCCAGATCGGCTATCTGCTGAAGGTCACCGAGGAACAGTAAGGAGGTGCAAGTAGATGAACTTACATGAACTTGCTCCGGTTGCCGGTTCTACTCAGGTCGGCAAGCGTAAGGGCCGTGGTCATGGTTCCGGCAACGGCAAAACCGGCGGCCGCGGACACAAGGGTCAGAAGGCCCGCAGCGGCGGTAAGGTCAGAAGAGGATTCGAAGGCGGCCAGATGCCTTTGGCGAGACGTGTTCCGAAGCGGGGCTTCAACAATATCTTTGCGAAGCCTTTGACCACCGTGAACGTCTCCGTGCTGGAGCGTTTCGAGGACGGCGCTGAGATCACTGCTCAGACCCTCATCGAGAAGGGCATTCTGTCTGATTGCAAGAATGGCCTGAAGGTGCTGGGCAGCGGCAACCTCACCAAGAAAGTTACAGTTAAGGCAGCTGCATTCTCTGAATCTGCCAAGGAAAAGATTGAACAGGCGGGTGGAAAGGCCGAGGTGATCTAAGTGGCTGAGACACTTCAGACCCTCAAGGGCGCCTGGAAGGCCCCCGAGCTTCGTAAGAAGATCCTGTTCACGCTGTTCATTCTGCTGATTTATCGGTTCGGCAATGCGGTTCCCGTGCCCTATGTCAACTGGCAGGCTCTCCAGAGCCTCTTTGACGAGGGCGGCTCTCTGGCAAATACAGTGCTTGCACTGTATAACGCCATGAGCGGCAGCGCCTTCTCCCGTGCAACGGTGTTTGCGCTGTCCATCAACCCCTATATCAACAGCTCCATTATCATGCAGCTTCTTTGTATCGGCATTCCCGCGCTGGAGCGCCTTTCCAAGGACGGCGGTGAAGAGGGCCGGAAGAAGATCGCCAGCATCACCCGGTATGTGACCGTGCTCCTGGCACTGCTCATGGGCTTTGCCTACTACGTCATGCTCCGCAACTACAACCTGCTGACGCAGAGCGGTTTCACCACGGGACTGGTCATTGTCCTGACCTTCACTGCAGGCTCCGCATTTATTATGTGGCTGGGTGAGCAGATCACCGAATTTGGTATCGGCAACGGTATTTCCATTATCCTGTTTGCGTCCATCATCTCCAGAATCCCCTCCACCGTGGGATCTGCCATCACCAACATCCGTGGCGGTGCGCAGAGTATTTTCGGTGATCTGGGCATCCTGGTGCTGGCCCTGGCGCTGGTGGTGGTGATCGTCTTCGTAAACGAAGCCGAGCGCCGGATCCCCATCCAGTATGCCAAGCAGATGCGCGGCCGCAAAATGTACGGTGGACAGAGCACGTTCCTGCCCATCAAGGTGAATATGTCCGGCGTTATGCCCATCATCTTCGCCCAGTCTATCGCCTCTCTCCCTGCCACCATCCTGACCTTTGTCAAGACCGACGGCAGCGGCAAGGTGATGAAGTTCTTCCTGAACATCACCGACACCAGAGGCGTGATCTACGCCATCGTGTACTTTCTGCTCATCATTGGCTTCGGCTATTTCTATGCAGCAGTGCAGTACAATCCCATTGAGATTGCCAACAACCTCAAGAAGAACGGCGGCTTTATTCCCGGCTTCCGTGCAGGCCGGCCCACCTCTGAGTTTATTCAGCGGGTGATTCACAAAATCGTGCTCTTTGGCTCCCTGTATCTGGGTGTCGTGGCAATTCTGCCGATCATCATCTCCAACATCTCCGGCTATTCCAGCCTGGCCATTGGCGGTACCTCCGTCATCATTGTGGTGGGCGTTGCCCTGGAGACCATGCGTGCCTTGGAGGCTCAGATGATGATGCGGAATTACAAGGGCTTTCTTGACTGATTAGAGGAGGAAACGTAAATGAACGTGATTCTTCTTGGTGCGCCCGGTGCAGGCAAGGGTACCCAGGCTGAGATTATCAGCGCCAAGCTGGGGATTCCCACCATCTCCACCGGCAACATCCTGCGTGAGGCAGTCAAAAATGGTACGGAGATCGGCCTGAAGGCAAAGTCCTATATGGACGCCGGAAAGCTGGTTCCCGACGAGGTGATCGTCGGCATCGTCAAGGAGCGTGTTGCCCAGGACGACTGCAAAAACGGCTTTATCCTCGACGGAATGCCCCGGACCATCCCTCAGGCAGAAGCCCTGGTAAATCAGGACGTTAAGATCGACAAGGTTGTGTCCATCGAGATTGCCGACCAGGTGATCGAGAAGCGCATGACCGGACGGCGTGTGTGCGGCAAGTGCGGCGCCAGCTATCACATCGAGGCCAATCCTCCCAAGGAGGAGGGCGTCTGCGACAGCTGCGGTTCCCAGCTTGTCATCCGCAAGGACGATGCGCCGGAGACAGTCAAAAATCGGCTGGAGGTATTCCACAACGAAACCGAGCCCCTGAAGGCCTTCTATGAGGCCATGGGGATCCTCACCGAGGTGGAGGGCAATCAGCCCATCGAAAATGCTACGAAGGATATCCTGGCAGCGTTGGAGAACTGACTATGATTTCGATCAAGACAGAGCATGAGATTGAAATTATGCGGAAGGCCGGAAAGATCACCGCACAGGCCCGGAAACTGGCCGGTGAGATGATTCGACCCGGTGTTACGACGCAGGAAATTGACAAAGCTGTCCACAGCTTCATCGTGTCCCAGGGAGCGAAACCCTCGTTCCTTGGGTACGGTGGATTCCCCGGCAGCGCCTGTATTTCCGTCAACGACGTGGTGATCCACGGCATCCCCGGAAAGCAGGTCATCCATGAGGGCGACATCGTCAGCGTGGATGTGGGGGCCTATTGGGGCGGGTTCCATGGCGACTGCGCCGCCACGTTCATCTGCGGAGAGACCGACGAGGTCTCCAAGAAGCTGGTGGATGTGACCCGGCAGAGCTTCTATGAAGGCATTAAATTTGCCAAACGCGGCTTCCGCGTCTCCGACATCTCCCATGCGGTCCAGACCTATGTAGAGGCCAACGGCTTCTCTGTGGTGCGGAGCTTTGTGGGACACGGGGTTGGAGAAAAGCTCCATGAAGAACCTGAAGTGCCGAACTTTGGCCGGCCCGGCCGTGGTCCCCGGCTGATTCCCGGCATGGTCATCGCCGTGGAGCCTATGGTGAATGCCGGCTCCTACGAGGTGCATGTGATGCCGGATCGCTGGACCACCAAAACCGTGGACAGCACCCGTGCGGCGCACTATGAAAATACTGTGCTCATTACCGACGGCGAGCCGGAAATTCTCACCGTCACCGAGGGGCAGGGAAGTGAATATCTCTAAGTCGGATATCGTTGTTTCGCTGGCCGGCCGGGACAAGGGGCGTCTGCTCTTTGTTCTGGACACAGAAGGCGCCTATGCCACTGTGGCAGACGGCAAGGTCAGAAAGCTGGAAAATCCCAAACGGAAGAAGCTGAAGCATCTCCGGCTGGCCGCTCGGACTGATTCTAACGTCGCCGTGAAAATAAGACAGGGCGACATAGTACTCAACAGCGAGTTACGCAGGGATTTGGCCATATTTGGCCATGAATTCAACAGTCAGAACCAAGGAGGCTGAATAATCTTGGCAAAAGACGACGTAATTGAGCTTGAGGGCGTCGTGGTAGACGCACTGCCGAATGCGATGTTTTCCGTGGATATCGGAAAAGGTCACACCATTCTGGCACATATTTCCGGCAAGCTCCGGATGAACTTTATTAAGATTCTTCCGGGCGATAAAGTCACCGTTCAGATGTCACCCTATGATCTGACCCGGGGCCGCATCACCTGGAGAAGCAAGTGAGAGACACGTTCTCAATATGGAGGTTAGCAGTATGAAAGTAAGACCGTCCGTAAAGCCCATGTGCGAGAAGTGCAAGGTCATTAAGCGCAAGGGCCGCGTTATGGTGATTTGTGAAAATCCCAAGCATAAGCAGAGACAGGGTTAAGAAAAGGAGGTGCAGAGTTAAATGGCACGAATTTCCGGTGTTGATCTGCCGAAGGATAAGCGAGTCGAGATCGGCCTGACTTATATCTATGGAATCGGCAGAAAGAGTGCAAAAGACATTCTTGAGAAGGCGGGTATCAATCCCGACATCCGAGTAAAGGACCTGACTGATGACCAGGAGGCCGCCCTCCGTGACGTCATCGACAAGGGCTACACCATTGAAGGTGATCTCCGTCGTGAGGTTGCGTTGAACATCAAGCGGCTCACCGAGATCGGCTGCTATCGTGGCGTGCGCCACAGACGCGGCCTGCCCGTTCGCGGTCAGCGTTCCAAGACTAATGCCAGAACTCGCAAGGGTCCCAAGAAGACCATTGCTAATAAGAAGAAGTAAAGGAGGGATATGCAATGGCTGCCAACAAGAAAAAGGTAATCAAGAAGCGCCGTGAGCGCAAGAACATTGAAAAGGGTGCCGCGCATATCCGCAGCTCCTTTAACAACACCATGGTGACCATTACCGATCTCAACGGTAATGCCATCTCCTGGGCTTCCTCCGGCGGCCTGGGCTTCCGTGGTTCCAGAAAGTCCACTCCCTATGCCGCACAGATGGTGGCAGAGACCGCTGCCAAGGCTGCTATGGAGCATGGCCTCAAGACCGTGGAAGTATATGTTAAGGGTCCCGGCCAGGGCCGTGAGTCTGCGATTCGCGCACTTCAGTCCGCTGGCCTGGAGGTCAACATGATCAAGGACGTGACTCCCATTCCGCACAATGGCTGCCGTCCTCCCAAACGTCGCCGTGTATAATCGCAAAGGAGGATATTAAGCAATGGCTAGAAATACACAGCCTGTTCTCAAGCGCTGCAGAACGCTGGGCGTTTCTCCTGCTGTCATGGGTTATAGCAGAACTTCCAACAAGAACCCCGGCGGCCAGAGAAGAGCAAAGAAGTCTGAGTACGCAACGCAGCTCACCGAGAAGCAGAAGGTCAAGTTCGTCTACGGCATTCAGGAGAAGCAGTTCCGTGCTTACTATGAGAAGGCCTCCAAGATGGCCGGCAACACCGGCGAGGAGCTCCTGTGCATGATCGAGCGGAGACTGGACAACGTTGTCTACCGGCTGGGCTTTGCCGCCACGCGTCGTGAGGCCCGTCAGCTTGTCAACCACGGCCACTTCACCGTCAACGGCAAGCGTGTGAACATCCCCTCTTATCTCATCAAGACCGGCGATGTGATCGCAGTGTCTGAGAAGAGCGCATCCAATGCGTTCTTCAAGAAGCTCAAGGAGGACGACGTGTTCGCCGCCACTCCCAAGTGGCTGGACAGAGATAAGAACACCCTGCAGGGCAAGGTCATCGCCGCACCTGCAAGAGACGATATTGACTTCGAGATCGCCGAACATCTTATCGTCGAGTTGTACTCCAAGTAACACAAGACCCTCGATTATCTGTAAGCTGAATCATATGCGATTTTTATCGCGGTTACAAGGAGGGTATTTCCTATATGGTAGAAATTGAAAAGCCTCGCATCGAATGCATTGACTCCGCAGAAGATACTTCCTATGGCAAGTATGTTGTTGAGCCCCTGGAGAGGGGATATGGTACCACCCTTGGCAACTCTCTGAGAAGAATTCTGCTTTCTTCTCTGCCTGGCACCGCGGCTACTTCCATTAAGATCGCAGGCGTCCAGCACGAGTTCTCCACCATTCCCGGCGTCAAGGAGGATGTCACCGAGATCGTCCTGAACGTGAAACGGATCATCGCAAAGCTCCACTGCCAGGGTCCCAAGACCGTCTATATTGAGGCCATGGGCGAGCGCGAGGTGTGTGCCGGTGACATCAAGGCAGACGGCGAGGTGGAGATTCTCAACCCCGAGCTGCATATCTGCACCCTTGGCCCCGACGCTACCTTCAACATGGAGATCACCATGAACCATGGCCGCGGCTATGTCTCGTCTGACAAGAACAAGACTGCCCAGACTGTCATCGGGGTGATTCCCATCGACTCGATCTATACCCCCGTCTACAAGGTGAACTACACTGTGGAAAATACCCGTGTGGGCAACATGACGGACTATGATAAGCTGACCCTGGAGGTCTGGACCGACAACACCATTACCGCCCGTGACGCCGTGTCCTTGGGCGCCAAGATCCTCACCGATCACCTGGTGCTGTTTACCGACCTCAGCGAATCTGTGGCCAGCAAGTCCACAGTCGTAGAGAAGGCCGCTGACGTCAAGGAAAAGGTGCTGGAGATGAGCATTGAAGAGATGGACTTGTCTGTCCGTAGCTTCAACTGCCTCAAGCGCGCCAATATCAACACCGTGGAAGACCTGATCTCCCGCTCCGGGGAGGACATGATCAAGGTTCGGAACCTTGGCCGGAAGTCCCTGGAAGAGGTCCAGAATAAGCTGGCAATGATGGGTCTGTCCTTGGCAAGCGACAACTCCTCTAACAACAACTAAAGCGAATTCCTTTGCAAAGGAGGCAATAAGAATGTTCGGAACCCGTAAACTCGGCAGACCTACGGCTCAGCGGAAGGCAATGCTCCGTCAGCTGACCACCGATCTGCTGGAGAAAGGTCGTATTGAGACCACCGTTACCCGTGCAAAAGAAGTCCAGCCTGTGGCTGAGAAGATGATCACCCTGGGTAAGGCCAACACCCTGGCTTCCCGCCGGAAGGCTCTGGCCTGGATCACCAAGGAGGACGTGGTGACCAAGCTGTTCACCGAGATCGCTCCTTCCTATGCGGAGCGCCATGGTGGCTACACCAGAATCACCCGTGTGGGCATCCGCCGGGGCGATGCTGCAGAGACTGCTGTCATCGAGCTGGTGAAGTAAGATCGTGTTTAAAAAGGCTGTCTCGTTTTTGAGACAGCCTTTTTTCTCAATCACGCGACATTTCCCGCTGTTTTGCGTCTATAAGGATAGATCAAAAGGAGAGGAGCGCCTGCATATGAGAAATCGAACCCTGCGCAGGATGGTGCTGCTGTGTTTGCTGCTTCCCCTGCTGCTGCTTCCCGCTCGGGCAGATACCGGACCCAAGCCCTCTGTGGTGGTCCGGTTTCAGGGAATTGACCCGGGAACGCGGTATTATGTCACCCTGATGGCCCAGGAGGAATCCACCGGGCCTCACAGCAGTGTGACCTTCCGCCCGGATCTTCCCCAGGAGGCGCCCACTGTAGACGGGGACATCTGGCAGAAGTTTGTGGACTATCAGGACCCGGACGGCTTTCACTTTTTGCAGTATTTTGAGGACTGCACCGGGGAAACGGAGTTTCGGTGGGACTATTATCCTCCGGAAAACTTTAAAATTCTGATGTACCTCCCCGACACGGATCAGTTTGTGGGGTGCCCGGAGGTATTCCAGCGCTATGCCTTTGACAGCTATTTCGACGCGGTCTATTCCAAAGGAGGACTGGCTGCGGAGACGGCCAGCGAAGGGAAGGCCCCCGCCGGAACCATCACAGCCAAGCCCGCCTACCGGTGGGCCTGGCAGACGGTGGGGTTTCTGGCCCGGCTGATTTTGACCATTGCCCTGGAGGTGCTGATGGCGGCGATTTTTGGATTCCTGGCAAGAAAGCAGCTGCTGCTGGTGGTGCTGACCAATCTGGTTACCCAGGTGTTGCTGAACATTGCCCTCCAGGTGCTGGGGGTCCAGCCCAACTTCGTGTTCTATGTCGTGGAGTACGGGCTGCTGGAGCTGGGGGTATTCCTGGTGGAGGCGGTGGTCTATGTGCTGCTGCTGGGACGCCTGGGCCCGCCGGAGGGACCAAAGGGCCATCCCGTTGCCTATGTGGCTGCTGCCAACGGGCTGTCCTTTGTGGTGGGATATGGGCTTTCCCGGCTGCTGCCACAGCTATTTTAATAAAAAATCATCTCCCGGGGCATACTGCTTTGGGAGATGATTTGATGAGAATCCGTGCAATACAGTACAGCCAGCTGGTGAAGGCGTATTCCCCCAACTCCACCACCGCTAAGGACACCCTCAACGCCTTCTGGACCGGCGGCCTGATCTGTGTTTTGGGGCAGCTGGTGCTCAGTGGCTGGTCTGCTGCGGGGCTGGCCCAGGATCTGGCGGCCACCGCCACCTCCATGACCATGGTGTTTCTGGGGGCGCTGCTGACGGCAGTGGGCGTCTACGATAAAATTGCCAAGGTGGCAGGGGCCGGCACCATTGTGCCCATTACAGGCTTCGCCAATTCCGTGGTGTCCCCGGCCATGGAGTTCCGCAGCGAGGGCCTGATTTTGGGGATGAGTGCCAAAATGTTTGTCATCGCCGGGCCGGTGCTGGTCTACGGCGTGCTGGCCAGCGTGATCTATGGGCTAATTTACTGGCTGGCGGGACTGCTGTAGCTAACTGAGACCTCCTGGATTTTCCTCCGGGCCTTGCGTCAGACGCCGGGCCGTGATAGAATAGGGGGGACGTTGAGGGAGGAATGATTGTGGCAAAGCTGTATTTTCGATACGGAGCCATGGGCAGCTCCAAAACTGCCAATGCGCTGATGGTGGGATATAACTACTACGAGCGGGGGAAACGGGCCTTGCTGGCCAAGCCCAAGGTGGACGACCGGGACGGAGAGGGGGTCATGTCCTCTCGCATGGGCCTTCAGCAAAAGTGCATCTTTGTGGAGGATTTGGTGAACATGCAGCCCCAGGATCTCCGGCGCTATGATTGCATTGTGGTGGATGAGGCCCAGTTCTGCACCAAGGAGCAGGTGGAGTTCTTTACCTACATTGTGGACGATCTGGGAATTCCGGTGATCTGCTACGGCCTCCGAACGGACTTCCAGCGGAATCTGTTTCCCGGCAGCATGTGGCTGCTGGCCTGGGCGGATGTGATCGAGGAGATCAAAACCGTCTGCTGGTGCGGGAAGGCCGCCACCTGCAATGCCCGTTTCAACGCCAAGGGCGAGATGATTACCGAGGGAAACCAGGTGGTTCTGGGCGCCAACGACAGCTATATCGCCCTTTGCCGCCGGCACCATAAGCAGAAGAAGCTGCATCCGTAGGAAGGACATCCCAAAGGGGCCGGACAGCATACAAGCGCATGGAACACTGTTCCATGCGCTTGAGACTGCCCCAAAGCCGGGAGACCTTTGGAGTGGTAGTTTCCGACATATACATGCCCCGGCGGAAAATAAGGTTATCGTATTTTGCGGCCCCGGCGGCGAAACGCTGCCAGGTGCTTTGACAGACGGAAATTTACGGATCCTCCAGCTGCAGCCGGTCGGTGCCGTTCTGCTCGAATTCCTCCATGTACTCGTCCATGCGGGCCATTAGCTCGTCATAGTTCTGGGCGGAGATCGGGGCATAGTCCATGTCTCGCCGGGCCAGCTCCTCTGCCAGGATGTCGAAGAACACGGCATCCTCATAGTCCATAATGGCCTCGTGGATGCCTCCCTCGGCGAAGGCGCGGGAGGGGACGATCTCGCCGTTGAACCGCTCAGCCAGTGCCTGCATCCCGTGGTCCTTGCAGTAGGAAAACAGCTTGCTTTCCACTTTGTCGTAGTCCTCGAAGCGGTCGTTGCCCCGGGCAGAATTGAGAATCCAGTTGCCGATGTAGACCATGTCCAGCAGCCGCCGGAATTCCTTTTCAGTCAGCTCAATTTGCATCGTTCAGCCCTCCTTCGGTTTCATTATATACGGTTTCCAGGGAAATTTCCACCGTTTGGGGGGAAGTTTCCGGAGAAAGACCAGATGTTTTCCGGGTTTAAAAATAGGACTTGTTTTATAGCCTGTTTTATCATATTATATAAAGATAGTCAAGAGCCAAGGACCAAGAAATGAGGTAACATCTATGGCAATGAATCTATGCGTACTATTCGGCGGAATTTCTCCGGAGCACGAGGTGTCTCTGCGGTCGGCAGAATCCGTGCTGAATCATCTCAATGGAGATACATATCACATCTATCCCGTGGGCATCACCAAGGCGGGAAAGTGGATCTACTTCGGCGATACCGACTGGTCCATGCTTCCCGGGGGCACCTGGCAGGACTGCCCGGAGAACTGCCCCGCGGCCATCTCCCCGGTTCGGGGGCAGGGGCTGCTGCTGTGGAGAAAAGGCGGCGTGGAGGAAATCCCTCTGGACTGCGTGTTCCCGGTGCTCCACGGTGAAAACGGCGAGGACGGCTCCATCCAGGGGCTGATGCAGGTGGCAGGGATCCCCTGTGTGGGACCTGGGGTGGCGGCCTCCGCAGCCAGCATGGACAAAACCATCACCAAGCTGCTGGTAGGGGAAACCGGTGTCCGTCAGGCCAACTGGTATCTCTGCCGCCGGGAGAGCATTGAGGGACGGATGAACTCCCTGGTGCGGGACATTGAACAGGGGGGAGAATATCCCCTGTTTGTCAAGCCCTCGGGCACCGGCTCCTCTGTGGGCGTCAGCAAGGTGCGGAATACCCAGGAGCTGAAGGCGGCGCTGAAGCTGGCGGCGAAATACGATAAAAAGGTCTTGGTGGAGGAGTTTATCTCCGGCCGTGAGGTGGAGGTGGCGGTTCTGGGCAACCGGAAGCCGGTGGCCTCTGTGGTAGGGGAAATCCTGGCTGGGGCAGAGTTTTATGACTACCAGGCCAAGTACCATTCCCAGGAGTCCCGGACGGTAATTCCAGCGGAGATCTCCCCGGAGGCTGCCCAGCGGCTCCAGGATGCGGCGGTCACCGTATATGAGGCCATGGGCTGCACGGGACTGAGCCGGGTGGACTTCTTTCTGACCGATGAAGGGGAGGAAGTGGTGTTCAACGAGATCAACACCCTGCCGGGCTTTACGTCCATTTCCATGTATCCCAAGCTCTTTGAGGCCAGCGGCATGCCCTATGACCAGCTCCTGGATGAGCTGGTGCGCCTGGCCGTGGAGGAGCGCCATGGATAAGCGGCCCATTGGTGTGTTCGACTCCGGTCTGGGAGGCCTGACCGCCGTCCGACAGCTGATGGAGCAGCTGCCCGGAGAAGATATTATCTATTTTGGAGATACCGGGCGGGTGCCCTACGGCAGTCGATCCCACGACATTATCCTGAAATACACCCGCCAGGACATCAACTTTCTGATGCAGTTTGACATCAAGGCCATTGTCATCGCCTGCAACACGGCGGACACCGTGGCAGGGGCCAGAGTCCAGCGGGAATATGACCTGCCCATCTGCGGGGCCCTTCGTCCCACCGCCCAGAAGGCTGTCGCCGCCACCAAGAACGGGCGGATCGGCGTCATTGGCACCAATGCCACCGTAAAGGCCCGGGCCTACAGCGCCATCATTCGGGAGATCAATCCCAGGCTCCAGGTGAAGAGCGTGGCCTGCCCGCTGCTGGTGCCGCTGGTGGAGAATAACCGGTTTCTCCCCGGCGACAAGCCGGTGGAGATGATTGTGGAGGAGTATCTCCGGCCCTTGAAGGAGTGGGGCTGTGATACCCTGGTGCTGGGCTGTACCCATTATCCCCTGCTCTGGGAGGTCATTGCCCAGTATATGGGCCCGGAGGTGACGCTGATCAACTCCGGAAAGGAGGCCGCCTGCCAGCTGGCGGAGACCCTCCGCCAGGCGGATATGCTCTCCGGCCGGGAGGGAAAGGGAACATGCAGATATTACGTCAGTGATTCCACGGAAGGGTTTTCGGAGACTGCCTCGCTGTTTTTGCAGCGAAAGGTGGACGACATGGTGGAACAAATCGACATCGAAAGGTATTGAACAGTATGGAAGAGTCCGTTGTAATTTCCGTTGAGGGAACCCAGCGTATGGTGGGGGAGGAGAAGCAGACCGTGCAGATCGTCACCGACGGCACCATGAAGCGAGAGGGCGACATGGTGTACCTCAGCTACGAGGAGTCGGAGATGACCGGCATGGAGGGGACCACCACCACCTTTGCCGTGGGCAGCGACCATGTGGTTCTGACCCGCACAGGGTCCATTGAGTCCCAGATGGTGTTTGAAAAGGGAAAGCGAAACGTGTCCCTGTATGACATGGGCTTTGGCGCCCTGACCATCGGGGTCAAGGCGCGTCGGCTGAAGAATGAGCTGGGCCCGGAGGGGGGACGGCTGGAGATCAGCTATGGCATCGAGATCGAGGACCAGATTCAGGGGCTGAACTCCTTTGTAATCGACGTGCGAAAGCCTCAGTCCTCCCCTATCAACTGATTTTTGGGGAGTCTGAGGGGCATTTTACGGAAACCGGAACATGGGACAGGCTGCTGCCTGTCCCGTTTCGGCTTTTTGGAAGGATACGCAACCGGGGCAAAGGAGCGAGGCGAACTCCTTCGTCACGCTCCAAGGCACAGCCGGGTAAACAGGGCCGCGGAGAGAAAGCCTGCCAAATCGGCGCAGAGGGCCGCCGGAATGGTGTGGTGGGTCCGGTGGATGCCTGTGGCGCCGAAATAGACGCTGACGGTGTAAAAGGTGGTTTCCGAGGAGCCCAGCATCACAGCTGCCGTTCGGCCAATGGTGGAATTCACCCCGTACTGGGCCATCAGGTCCGCAGCCACCGCCAGGGCGGCGCTGCCGCTAAAGGGGCGCACCAGCATCAGCGGCAGCAGCTCCGGGGGCAGACCGATCCATCGGCAGGCCGGTCCCAGCAGCCGGGAGAGCAGGTCCAGGGCGCCGCTGGCCCGGAGCATGTTCACGCCGCACAGCAGCACAATCAGGGAGGGGAGAATGGAGCCCAGAAGCCGCAGTCCCTGGGCAGCCCCCTCTGTCATGGCGGAAAATACGTCCTGCCGCCGCCCAAGGGCAGCACAGGCGGTGAGGGTCAAAATCCCTGGGATCAGCAGCTCAGCCATGCCGTCCCTCCAACAGCCGGCACATCAGCAGGCCACAGCTCACGGAGCACAGACTGGACAGAAGCACCGCCGGTAGAATGTCCAGCGGGGTGGCGCAGCCCATGGCTGCCCGCAGTGCGGCCACGGTGGTGGGCAGCAGCTGGATGGAGGCGGTGTTCATGGCCACCAGGCGGCATTGATCGTTGGTGGCTTGGCCGCTTCCGTCGCCCATGGCCCGGCAGGCCTCAATGCCCATGGGGGTGGCTGCGTTACCCAGCCCCAGGAGATTTGCCGTCACGTTGGCGCACAGGGCGGAGAAGCCCTCCGGGCTGTCCCCCAGACTGGGAAACAGCCGCCCCAGCAGTGGCCGGAGCAGCCGGGAAAGCCAATCCCGAAGGCCGCTGCGGCGGAGCAGTTCTCCTACCCCGCACCAGAGGCACATGGGGCCGGCCAGGGTCAGGGTGATCTCAATGGCCGAGGCGGCGCCCTCCATGGCGGCCTGGGAGAGATCTCCCGTGTGGTGCAGCAGAATGCCGCAGACCAGACTGAGCGCCAGCATGCCGCTCCAAATCCAGGATAGCATCAAAATTCCCCCTAAAAATCCGTCGAATCCCTGAAATATTTGTCAATACCGCTCGATTATCCATTGACAAATTTCCGATTTCTCCCTATAATAAAGCTAGAGCGTACTTTGCGCTAATGGTTATGGAAAAGGAGACAAAAAACAATGAAATCTACCGGAATCGTCAGAAAAGTAGATGAGCTGGGGCGTATCGTCCTGCCCATCGAACTCCGCCGTACCCTGGAGATCGCCGAGCGTGATTCTTTGGAAATCTATGTAGAGGGCTCTACGATTATTCTCAAGAAGTATGAGCCTGCCTGCATTTTCTGCGGCGATGCCAAGGACGTGATCAACTATCGCGGCCGGAACATCTGCAGAAGATGCCTGGAGGAAATGAAGAAGTTCTGACAAAAAGACCCGTAAGCCAGCGGCTTACGGGTCTTTTCAGCTTGTCAAAGAACCTCGTAGAGTTTCGCCGCTGCAGCGGCGAAATAGAGTAAAATCATTTTCCGCCAGGGCGTGTACATGGCGGAAAATACATCTCGGCCTGAAAGTGTGGCTTTTGTGCGCTGAAGGCGCACAAAAATGCGCGCATCAGGCCGCAACCCCTTTGTCGGAAAAGCCTTCCGGCTTTTTCGACAGTCTCAAAGGCCCGTAAGCCAGCGGCTTACGGGTCTTTTCACAACGTCAATGGTCGGTCAGGGCGGCGTCGTAGAGGGTATTTCGGGCCATGCCGGTGTCCCGGCTGACCTGACGGACCGCATCCTTGAGGCTGCTGCCCTGACTGCGGAGGGCCGCCACCATCTGAAGGCACTGATCCAGGGAAGGGGCCTCCTGGACCTTGGGAGCCGCCCCTGCCACAATGAGAACGTATTCCCCCCGGGGAGCCTGCTCCCGGTAGTAGTCCACGGCCTCCTGGAGGCTCATCCGGAGGACCTCCTCGTGGAGCTTGGTGAGCTCCCGGCACAGGGCGATGGACCGCTGGGGACCGAAGGCCTCCAGAAGATCTTCCAGGGTGCCACAGAGCTTGTGGGGGGCCTCATAGAAAATCATCGTCCGAGTCTCCCCTTGGAGAGAGCTTAAATGCTCCCTCCGGTTTTTTTTATTTACCGATAGGAAACCCTCAAAGGTGAAGCGCCCGGTGGAAAGCCCGGAGACGGCCAGCGCCGTGACGGCGGCACAGGGGCCGGGAATGGCAGTGACCGGAACCCCATGGGCGGCGCACAGCCGGACCAGATCCTCGCCGGGGTCGGAAATGGCGGGGGTACCGGCGTCGGTGACCAGAGCACAGGTCTCTCCGGCCTGAAGCCGTGCCAAAATCTGTTGGCCGCTTTCCTGTTTGTTGTGCTCATGATAGCTGACCAGCGGCTTTTTGAGGCTGAGATGATTCAGCAGCTTGACGGACACCCGGGTGTCCTCGGCGGCAATAAAATCCGCATCCGCCAGGGCCTGAGCGGCCCGGGGGGAGATGTCCCCCAGATTGCCAATGGGGGTTGGAACCAGAACAAGGCTCATGGAGAGGCTCCTTTCAGCTTCTGTGGTAGATTTCCCGGAGCTCTGCCGTTTCCTGGCCGGACTCCGTTCGGAGGTATAGATCGGGCTCCCACCGGAGGCCGGGCTTTCCGCCTCTGCGGGCCTCCAGCAGCAGAAGAATCGCCGCTCTGCCGGGGCTGTGGTGAACGGGACGGAGGCGCTTTGGCTCCAACCCCCAGGTTCGCAGAGAATACAGCAGGTCGGCAAGACGCTCCGGCCGAAAGACCAGACAGAACCGTCCCCCCCACCGGGTGGCCCAGGCAGCGGCCTGACACAGTTCTTCAATGGTGCAGCCGCCCTCCCCGCGGGCCTCCTCCAGCCCCTTGGCCGCGACATATCCTGCGCCCTGGACAAAATAGGGGGGATTAGAGATGGTGAGGTCAAAGCCTCCGGCAGGGAGAAGGGTCCGATGGTCCCGGAGGTCTCCCAAAATCAGCTGGACCTGTTGGGTCAGACCGTTTTGCGCCATGTTCCGCCGGGCAAGATCACAGGCCACCGGAGACTTTTCTAGGGCTGTGACAGAGGCCTCGGGACAGCGCCCCAGCAGAAGCAGGGGGAGAATGCCGCTGCCGGTGCCCAGGTCCAGAATGCGATCCCGGGGGCCGCAGGGGGCAAAGTGCCCCAAAAGGACGGAATCGGTGCCCATGGGGAAGACACCTGGGGCCTGCTCCAGCAGGGGGCCGCCGGTCCAAAGGGTTTCCGCCATGGAAAGCCTCCTTTCGATGAGACAGGAAAAGGGGTGCCGCCTTCCGGCGGCACCCGCAGTTCATACGGACTTAGGCCTGCGCAATGGCCTCCACGGGACAGTTGTCCGCGCAGGTGCCGCAGTCGATGCAGGTATCCGCGTCGATTACATAGTGCTCGTCACCGGCAGTGATGGCTTCCACAGGGCAGTTGCTGGCGCACAGGCCGCAGCTGATGCAATCCTCACCAATTTTATATGCCATAATGTACACCTCCAAATGTTTTCAGGCCGGAGCCGACCTTTTCCTCATTGTATCATGATTTTCTGAAAATGCAAATCTTTTTCCATACTTTTTTCTATCCCGGGACGGAATGAATAGAAAGACAATAAATGGAAATCATAGAGTGGAGGAAAGGGGTGCGGCCATGGGAAAACGGAGGTTTACCGCCCAGGGAGCCGGGGCGGTAAAATGGGCGGAGCTCACTGCGGCGCAGCTGGGCCACAGCTATGTGGGCAGCGAGCATCTGCTGATGGGCCTTAGCCGCTGCGGCGATGGCAGCGTGGGGAGGCTGCTGGAGGGAGAGGGCATTGGCGCGGCAGCACTGGGGCAGCGGCTTCTGGACCAGGGCAGCGGCATTCCCTGGGAGTATCCCATTCAGGGACTGACCCCTGCGGCACGGGGCGTGGTGGCCCGGGCGGCGGGAGAAGCGGGCCGGGGGCCGGTGGAGCCGGTGCATCTGTTGTTGGGAATTCTGCGGGAGCCGAACAATCCCGGCCGGGAGATGCTGCTGTCCCTGGGGGCGGACCCGAACCGGCTGGTTACCCGGAGCCTGGAGCAGGCCCGCAGACAATCATCGGGAGGCGTAGTGATGACGAAGCTGCTAGACAAATTCAGCCTGGACCTGACCCAGCGGGCTGCGGCGGGGGAGTGCCCCGCCGTCATTGGCCGGGAGGCGGAGATGGACCAGATCATCGGGATTCTCTGCCGGAAAACTAAGAACAATCCGGCGCTGGTGGGGAAGCCCGGGGTGGGAAAGACGGCCCTGGCGGAGAAGCTGGCCTGGGAGATCGCCGGGGGACGGGTGCCGGAGCAGCTCCGGGACAAGCGGGTGGTGGCGCTGTATATGTCCTCCCTGGTGGCGGGAACCAAGTACCGGGGAGAATTTGAGGAGCGGCTGCGGGATATTCTGGAGGAGGTCATCCATGCGGGCAACGTGCTGCTGTTTGTGGACGAGATGCACACCATTGTGGGGGCCGGCTCCGCCGAGGGGGCCATAGATGCCGCCAATATTCTCAAGCCGGCTCTGGGCCGGGGAGAGATTCAAATGATCGGCGCCACCACGGAGAAGGAGTATCGGAAGTACATTGAGCGGGATGCGGCCCTGTCCAGGCGGTTTTCCCGGGTGGAGGTGCCGGAGCCGTCCGCCCAGGAGACACTGACCATTCTTCAGGGAATCCGGGGGGAGTACGAGCGCTATCATCGGATCACCTATGCGCCCGGAGCCCTGGAGGCGGCGGTGGAGCTGTCCGGCCGATATTTTCCGGAGCGGTGCTGGCCGGATCGGGCGGTGGACCTGATGGACGAGGCGGCCTCGCTGGTGCAGCTTCAGGGGGAGAAGTCCCTGGACCGCAAGGGCCGCAGGGCCCGGGAGCATTTGGAGGAGAGACTCTCCGGTGCGGTGGAGCGACGGCAGTTTGAACGTGCTGCCGCACTGCGGGATGAGCTCAGCCGTCTAAATCAGGAGCTCCACGAAAAGGGACGCAGCCGTGGCGGCTCCCTGGTGGAGCCCCGGCACATGGCCCAGGTGGTCTCCCGCCGGACGGGAATCCCCACGGCGGCGGTTCAGGGGAGACTGGATGACCGGCTGCGGAGGCTGCCGGAGACGCTGTCCCGGCAGGTTATCGGTCAGCAGGAGGCGGTGGAGACGGTGAGCCGGGCGCTGCTTCGGAGCCGACTGGGATTGGAGCATGACCGCCGTCCCCGGGGATGCTTCCTGTTTACCGGGCCCACCGGCGTGGGGAAGACGGAGCTGTGCCGCGCCTTGGCCCAGGCCCTCTATGGGCAAAGGGACGCGCTGATCCGCCTGGATATGACGGAGCTCAGCGAAAAAACAGGGACGGCCACGCTTATTGGCGCCCCGCCAGGGTACGCCGGCTACGGCGAAGGGGGGCTGCTTACGGAGCAGGTCCGACGGAAGCCCTATTCCCTGGTGCTCTTTGACGAGATCGAAAAGGCACACGGGGATGTGCGGGCTTTGCTCCTTCAAATCATGGACGAGGGAAGGCTTACGGATGCCGAAGGGATTTCGGTGGACTTTCGGAATACCGTGGTGGTGATGACCTGTAACCTGGGGGAAACTGCCATCTCCCGGGAGGGAGCAACGCTGGGCTTTGCCACGGAAGCGCCCCAGGAGGGGATCCAGCTGCGCCGGGAGCTGGAAACCGGGTTTTCCCGGGAGTTCCTGGGACGGTTGGACGCCATTGTACCCTTCCGGCGACCGGATCCGGCGGCCAGACTGGCCATCACCGAGAAGCTCCTGGGAGATTTTTGCCGTCAGGTGACCCGAGAGGGGCGGAGCTTACAGGCGGAGCAGGGGGTGGCGGAATATCTCTGCGGGAAATGGCAGGGAGAAGGCTACGGGGTGCGGAGCCTCCGGCAGATCATAGACCGGGAGCTGGGAGATCCCCTGGCCCAGCGACTGGCTCAGGGGGCCTGGACCGGGGCTGCCCAGGTGATTTCGGGACCGGAGGGGCTTCAACTCCATTGTTAAGAACAGGGCATACGGACTTTCCCGGTGGGGAGGTCCGTATTTTTTCGGTTCTAGAGAATGGATAGAATGCATAAACTAGAGAGACAAGAGGCTGTGGGCATTATGACGAAAAACCAGAAAAAAGTCAAAAATAATCGCATTTTTCACAAAAAGTTCAAGAACGAGCCAAAGAAAAATCAGGGAGAGCCAGGTGAGAATGCACAAAAACCGGGCCGGAAAACAGGGGTTTCTGCGGCGGAATTTGTGGATAATGCCATGCCCTACGGGGAAATAGACAAATTTTTTGACGTTTTTTATGAAAAATGACTTGTAAAACGCTCGAATTATGCTATAATCATCAGTGATAGGCGAAAGCCTTCAAAAAAGTGCCCAAAAGGTAAGGCAAAAGACCGTGCCATCCAATCATGGTCTTTCCCGGCGGGCACCGCGTGATTTCACACAGAAGGGAGGAAATGCCGCGTAGGATGGAAACGCCGGGAATCGGATTCCAGATGTGCAGGCTTGGGGTCCGTGGAAAGCGGTGGATTCTGTTCGCTAATGCACATGGGCTAAGAACCCGAACCCTTTAGCACGGTGCCAGCAGCGAACCGTTTCGTGGCATTTTTGACTTCGTGCGACGCCGCGCTCCGCGGCGAATGGGAAACGTGAAAAATGCAGAAATGCAAACCAATTAAGTAAAGGAGAATTGGCATGCGATTGCTTGAGCTAAAGCGAGACTGGCGCATGAACAAGGGACTGTATCTCTTGATTATCCCAGTGGTCGTGTATCTCATCATCTTCAACTATGTGCCTATGGCAGGCATTGTTCTGGGCTTCGAACGCTTCACGCCTAAGAACGGTGTGTACATGAGCGAATGGGTTGGTCTGAAGCATTTCGTGACCTTCTTCAGCTCCGTGTTCTTTATCCGCGTGCTGAAGAACACCCTGATTCTCAGCCTCTACAGCATTATTTTCGGATTTCCTGCACCGATTATTTTTGCTCTGCTGCTCAACGAGTTGGATAACGAGTACTACAAGAAAGTCATCCAGGTCGTCAGCTACATGCCCAACTTCATCTCTACCGTCGTTATCTCTGGTATCATCATCGACTTCGTTGCATCCGATGGTGTAATCACCGACATGCTGGTCAAGGTCGGCTTCCTGAAGGAAGCGAAGAACCTCTTGTCGGTACCTCAGTACTTCCGGACCATTATGGTTCTGACTGATCTGTGGCAGCAGGTCGGCTTCGGCTCCATCCTGTTCCTGGCAGCATTGACCGGTATCGATCAGGAGCTCTACGAGGCTGCTGTCATCGACGGTGCAAACCGCTGGAAGCAGACCATGCATGTGACCATCCCCGGCATTATGCCCACCGTGGTCATTATGCTGATCATGAGAATCGGCGGCCTGATGAACGCCAACCAGGAAAAGATCCTGCTTCTGTACAACCCCCTGATCTACGAGACCTCCGATGTTATCGGTACCTTCGTCTACAGAAAGGGCCTTCTGGAAGCGGACTACGGCTATTCTACCGCCGTTGGTCTTTTCAACTCTGTCGTCAACGTGATTCTTCTGTTCATCGCCAACGGCGTGTCCAGAAAGTATTCCGAGACGAGCCTGTTCTGATGGGAGGAAGTTAACGTATGAATTTGAATTTCGTCATTAAGACTCCCAGCAGACGTGTCTTTGAGGTTATCAACTATATCCTCCTGGGCCTGTTCGGCATCATCTGTCTGCTGCCTGTGCTCCATTGTATCTGGGCCTCCGTTTCGGATCCCACTCTGATGGCACAGCACTCCGGCATCATTCTCTATCCTCTGTTTGACGCAGACCATCCCATCACCTGGTATGGCTATAAGATGGTTTTCGGCAACAACTCCCTGCTGATGGGCTATGCCAACACCATTTTCTACTGCGCAGTTGGCGGCGCCTTCTCCACCATCGTCTGCACCATGGGCGGCTTCGTCCTGTCCCGTAAGGGCCTGGTGCTGAAGAAGTACGTCATGCTCATGATTACCATCACCATGTTCTTCAACGGTGGTATGATCCCCACCTACATGGTCATCAAGAGCCTGCATTTGCTGGACACCCGTTGGGTCATGATCATCCCCAACGCCGTGAACGTCATGAGCTTGGTCATCATCCGTACCGCAATTCAGGGCATGCCCACCTCTCTGGAGGAGTCCGCACGTCTGGACGGCGCTGGCAACTTCGTCATCCTGTTCCAGATCGTCATTCCTCTGGTGAAGGCCACCGTGGCTGTGCTTGCGCTGCAGTACATCCTCATGAAGTGGAACTCCTACTTCGAGGCGATGATCTATCTGCAGACCCGCGCCCTGTATCCCCTCCAGGTTATCCTGAAAGAAATCCTGACAGAATCCGACTCTTCTTCTCTGACCTACGATCCGGAGCTTGCCAAGTACTCCGATCTGGTTGAGTATTGCACCATCGTGGTCGCGATTCTCCCCATCTTCTGCTTCTATCCCTTCATCCTGAAGTACTTCACCAAGGGCATGATGGTTGGTTCTCTGAAGGGCTAAGCCCCGGAAAGCCACAGGCAGAATCAATTCGTACAAAACCGGCTCGCTGCTGCGGGCCGGTTTTTCCCATCTGCCCCCGGCGGGATTCGTGCGAAAAAGCCTTGCAATTAGAGGGGGATTGAAGTATACTAACTAGGAAGTGGGGGGAAGTGGTGCTTCTGCCCACATGGAAAGGAGGCTGTGCCCATGACGGGAAAGTTCCGCCACAACGTGGACGGGAAGGGCCGTCTGTTTGTGCCTGCAAAGCTGCGGGAGGAGCTGGGCGAGGCCTTCTATGTGACCATCGGCCTGGGGCGCTCTCTGATGGTCCTGCCGGAGCAGGTCTGGCAGAGCATCGAGGAGAAAAAGCAGTCCATGCCCATGGCCCAGACTCAAAATCTTCGGTTCTTTTTCGCCAACGCCCTTCGGTGTGAGCCGGACAAGCAGGGGCGCATTCTGCTGCCTGCCGCGCTGCGCCAGTATGGGAATCTCACCCAGGAGGTGGTTCTGGTGGGCTTTGGCGACAAGGCGGAGATCTGGGACGCGGCAACCTACGACGCCATGGAACAGGCGTTTTTACAGGAGGGAACCATGGATCAGGTGCTCTCCACCTTGGAAATTTGATCTGCCCTGCGGGAAAGGAGAGTCTATGGCGTTTTCACATAAGTCCGTTCTGCTGGACGAATGTATAGAGGGGCTGAACATACGGCCGGAGGGCATCTACCTGGACGGCACCCTGGGGGGCGCGGGACACTCCCTGGAGATTGTCCGGCGGCTCACCACCGGACGGCTGATCGGCGTGGACCGGGACACCACGGCCCTGGAGGCTGCGAAGGAACGTCTGGCGCCCTATCTGGACCGGGTGACCCTGGTCCACAGCAATTTCAAGGAGCTGGACGGGATTCTCCAGGAACTGGGGATTCCAGCGGTGGATGGAATGCTCTTTGATCTGGGGGTCTCCTCTCCCCAGCTGGACCAGGCGGAGCGCGGCTTTTCCTATATGGCCCAGGCGCCGCTGGACATGCGCATGAACCGGGAGGACCGACTCACCGCCTATGAGGTGGTGAATCAGTGGTCCCGGGAGGAGCTGCGCCGGATTCTCTACGAGTACGGAGAGGAGCGCTATGCGCCCCAAATCGCCGCAGCCATTGACCGCCGCCGTCAGGAGCGTCCCATTGCCACCACCCTGGAGCTGGTGGATGTCATTCGGGGGGCGCTGCCGGCCCAGGCCCTACGGGAGAAGCAGCACCCGGCAAAGCGGAGCTTCCAGGCCATCCGAATCGCGGTGAATGATGAGCTGGGCGCTGTCCGGGAGATGCTGGAGCGGGCAATTCCCAGGCTCAATCCAGGCGGACGGCTGGCGGTGATTACCTTCCACTCCCTGGAGGACCGGATGGTGAAATCCGCCATGAATGCTGCGGCCAAGGGCTGCACCTGCCCGCCGGAGTTCCCGGTGTGCGTCTGCGGGAAGAAGCCCCAGGTGAGGGTCCTGACCCGAAAGCCCATTGTCTCCGGAGAGAGAGAGCTGGAGGAGAATCCCCGGGCCCGCAGTGCCAAGCTGCGAATCTGCGAAAAGCTGTAGAAGGATGAGCAGGGGGACGGTGCGGGAAGTGGAACAAGCCCGGCGGCTTCGCCCCGGCGTGCTGCTGGGGGGAGGGATTGCAGCCCTGCTGCTGGGGATGATGCTGGGGGCCAATGTGCGGCTCTATGAGCTTCGCCAGGAGAATTTGACGCTGGAAACCGCCGTCCAGGAACGGCGGCAGGAGCTGCAGGAGCTCAAGCGCCAAATGGCGGAACAGCCGGACCTTTCCCGGCAGGCGGAGGCCCTGGGGCTTCAGCCGCTGGACCCGGAGCAGGTGGAGATCCTCCACATCCGGGGCGGCATGGCGGACTGACAAACATAACGGACGTTTTTCGGGCATATCCTGTAAAGACCCTAGCCTGAAAGGAGGCGTCCTTGTGCGGTCCCATGGTTCCAAGCCCAGATTCCCCGGCAGTGCCGACCGAAGCATTCTGCGGCGGACTGCCATTCTTATGGTTCTTTTCGGCGTGGTGGCCTTTGTCCCGCTGACGGCGCGGCTGGTCAAGCTGCAAATTTTGGACCATTCCATGCTCAGCCGGCTGGCGGCGGAAAACCAGACCAGAACCAGCCGGGTGACGGCCTCCCGAGGTACGATCTACGACCGTAATATGAATCTTCTGGCGGTAAGCGCCGACGTGGAAAATGTCTGTATGGACCCCAATGAGCTCTCGCTGTCCGGCCAGGACACCCAAGCCATTGCCAAGGCCCTCAGCGATATTTTGTCCGTGGACCAGGAGAAAATTCAAGGCCTTATGGCCGATACCAGCTATCGCTATCAGATTGTCAAGCGCAAGGTGGAGCAACAGGAGGCGGCCCAGGTCCGGGCCTATCTGGCCCGGGAGGATGTCACGGGGGTCTATCTGGAGCCGGATACCAAGCGGTACTATCCCGCCGGAGCCCTGGCGGCCCAAGTCATGGGCTTCGTGGGCAGCGACAACACCGGACTGGACGGAATCGAGGCCGCCTATGACAAAACCCTTACCGGCCGGAACGGGAGCATCGTCTCCGCCAAGGGCAATTATGGGGCAGAGATGGAGTTCCACCACGAGACCTATTACGATGCCGCCAGGGGATACGACCTGGTGCTCACCATAGACCAGACCGTCCAGGAGATGCTGGAAAAGCATATGGCCGAGGCCATTGCCCAGTACGACGTGGAGAACGGCGCCTTTGGCGTGGTGATGGACGTGGAAAACGGAGACATTTTGGCCATGGCCACGTTGTCCGGCTATGATCCCAACCACTACGCCGAGATTTACGACACCCAGACCCGTCAGGCCCTGGAGGCCCAGCGGCAGGCGGCCCTGGAGGCTCCGGCGGCGGAGCAGCAGTCCCTGATGGACGCCTATCAGGAGGCGCTGGTGAATGCCCGGCTGAGCCAGTGGCGGAACCGTGTGATTTCAGACGGCTATGAACCTGGCTCAACCTTCAAATGCATCACCCTGGCCGCAGCGTTGGAGGAGGGGGCGGTGAGTCTTTCCGACAGCTTTTACTGCTCCGGCAGTACCTCGGTCAAGGGCCGGACCAGACCCCTCCACTGCTGGAAGTCCGCAGGACATGGCCAGCAGTCCACTGCGGAGGCTCTGCAGAACTCCTGTAACGTGGCCTTTGCCAACATCGGCATCCGCCTGGGCGGGGAAAAGCTCTATGAGTACGTCCGGCAGTTTGGCCTGACAGAGCAGACGGGCATTGAGCTGGGCGGGGAGGCCAGCGGCATCTTCTTTGACGAGGCAACCCTGGCCAATCCGGACAGCTATGCCTCCCTGACCTCCGCCGCCTTTGGCCAGACCTTTAAGATCACCCCGTTGCAGCTGGTGCGGGCCATTGCCGCAGTGGTAAACGGCGGCTATCTCCTGGAACCCCATGTGGTGAAGCAGGTGCTGGACCAGGATGGCAGCCTGGTGGAGGAACAGGGACGCACTGTACTTCGTCAGGTCATCAGCCAGCAGACCTCACAGGCCATGTGCCAGCTGCTGGAATCCGTAGTATCCCAGGGGACGGCGAAAAACGCCCAGATTGCCGGGTATCGGATCGGCGGAAAAACCGGCACCTCGGAGAAGATCGACGTATTCGACGAGGAGGGCAATCCGGTGGAGGATAAGATCGTCTCCTTTGTGGGTATTGCTCCCATGGATCATCCCAGATACATTGTGCTGGTGGCGCTGGATACGCCCTCTCCCGCCACGGGATATTACATCTCCGGCGGCCAGATGGGGGCGCCGACGGTTCGGGATGTGCTGGGAGACATCCTGCCCTATTTGGGGATTCAGCCGGACTACTCCCAGGAGGAGGCGGCCCGGGCCGATGTGTCCGTGCCGGACGTGTCCGGCATGACGGCCGAGGCGGCTAAGGAGGCGCTGGCGGAAAAACAGCTGACCTTCCGCAGCCAGGGAGACGGGGAGACGGTGACGGAGCAGGTGCCTCCGGCGGGGGCCGTGATCCCCGGAGACAGTGAGATTGTGCTGTATTTTGGAGCGCACCAGCCTGTGGGGCAGGTGACGGTGCCGGATGTGGTGGGAAAAGACGCCGAGACGGCAAACGCACTGCTCACCGGCCAGGGACTGTATATGAAAATTATCGGCGCGTCAGGAGAAGGCTCTATTGTGGCTGCGTCTCAGCGCCCGGAGGCCGGTCAGACCGTCGGGCCGGGAACGGTGGTAGCGGTGGAGTTTTCGGACCTTGGCGCGAGAGACTAAGGAGGACGCTATGAAACTTCGAGATATTCTGGCAGGAATTGATATTGTGTCAACCGGTGTTTCTCTGGAGCTGGAGATTCCGGGGATTGCCTATGATTCCCGGCAGGTCCGGCCGGGGAAGCTGTTTGTGGCGGTGACAGGCTTTGCCTCCGACGGCCATCGGTTTATTCCCATGGCCCTGGAGAAGGGGGCAGCGGCGGTGCTGTGTGAGCATGTCCCGGAGGGACAGATTCCCTACGTCCAGGTGAAGGACACCCGGCTGGCCCTGGCCCTGGTCTCGGCAAACTTTTTTGGCCATCCGGCCAATCGGATGACCTTTATCGGGGTCACCGGTACCAACGGGAAGACCACCACCACCTATCTGCTAAAAACCCTTCTGGAAAAGACCCTGGGGGCCAAAGTGGGACTGGTGGGCACCATTCAGAATATGATCGGGGAAGAGGTCCTCGAGACGGAGCGCACCACCCCGGAATCCTATGAGCTTCAGAAGCTCTTTGCCCAGATGGCGGAGGCCGGCTGTACCCATGTGGTTATGGAGGTGTCCTCCCATGCGCTGGTGCTGGACCGGGTGGCTGGGGTTCATTTCCAGGTGGGGATGTTCACCAACCTCACCCAGGACCATCTGGACTTCCACAAGACCATGGAGGAATATCGAAACGCCAAGGCCCGGCTGTTCCGCATGTGTGACGTGGGAGTGTATAATCTGGACGATGAGGCCAGCGAGGAGATTATGGCCCAGGCCACCTGCCGGCCGCTGACCTATGGGCAGCATCATCCGGCGGATCTGATGGCGGAGCACGCCGTGCTTCATTCCGACAGTGTGTCCTTTACCGCCCGGTATCAGGGGCAGTCCGCGCCGATCCGGCTGGGGATTCCCGGCGGGTTTACCGTGTACAACGCTCTGGGCGTGCTGGGGGCGGCGCTGGCCCTGGGAATTACGCTGGAGGATGCCGCCGCGGCCCTGGAGACGGCCCACGGGGTCAAGGGCCGGGTGGAGGTGGTGCCAACGCCGGGCACCGACTATACCGTGCTCATTGACTATGCCCACACACCGGATTCTCTGGAGAATGTGCTCCGCTCGGTTCGGGGCTTCTGCAAGGGCCGGGTGATTTCCGTGTTCGGATGCGGCGGCGACCGGGACAATACCAAGCGGCCCATCATGGGGGAGATCGGCGCCCGGCTGTCGGACATCGCCGTGATCACCTCGGACAATCCCCGCACGGAGGATCCCTTCCAGATTCTACAGCAGATCCTGGCGGGAATCCCGGACCGGTCCAACTGCGTGGTGGAGGAAAATCGCCGGAAGGCCATTCGCATGGCCATGGAGCTTGCGAAAAAAGACGACATCATTGTGCTCTGCGGCAAGGGCCACGAGACCTACCAGATCCTTGGAACAGAAAAGACACATCTGGACGAGCGGGAGGAAGTTGCCGCCGCCCTCCAGGAACAGAAGGGACGATAAAATATGAAGCCCACAACCCTCAAAGAGATTGCACAGTGGTGCGGCGGAACCGTGGAACCGCAGGTTGAATCCGTCACCGTCAACGGCCTTTGCCATGACTCTCGGGAGATCGAGGCCGGCGGGCTGTTCTTTGCCCTGGAAGGGGAGCATGACGGACATAACTATGTGGCCGCTGCCAAGGCCGCCGGAGCTGCCGCTGCCGTGGTGACCCATCCGGTGGATGTAGAGCTGCCTACGGTGACGGTGTCAGACACCCGGAAGGCCATGGGGGACATCGCCGCGGCTTATAAGGAGACCCTGCACTGCAAGACGGTGGCCATTACCGGCAGCGTGGGGAAAACCACCACCCGGACCATGATTATGGCGCTGTTGAAGCAGTCCTATCGGACCTGCGGCACGGTGAAAAACTACAACAACGACATCGGCCTGCCGGTGACCATCGGCAAGGTGAACCCGGAGTGTCAGATGCTGGTGCTGGAAATGGGCATGAACCATTTCGGGGAGATGCGGCTGCTGACCTCCATCGGCCGGCCGGATACGGTGGTGATCACCAACATCGGCAGTATGCATATTGAAAATCTGGGCAGCCGGGAGGGCATCCTCAAGGCCAAGCTGGAGATCCTGGAGGGGCTGCGCCCCGGGGGTACTTGCTTCTTCAACGGGGACGAGCCGCTGCTGTGGAATCTCCGGGAGAGCAACCGGGAGAAAACCTGGTACTTCGGCATAGAGAATCCCGGCTGTGATATTCGGGCCTCGGAGATTCAGCTGATGGAGGGAAAAAGCGTTTTCCGGGTCCAGGGAATGGATCAGGACTTCCAGGTGGAGCTGGCGGTGGGGGGTCTGCACAATGTCCATAACGCCCTGGCGGCCATTTCCGTGGCCCTGTACTACCAGGTGCCGGTGGAGAAGATCCAAGAGGCCATGAAGGGCTATGTGAACACCAGCCAGCGGCAGCAGACGCTCCACTGGGGGGGCTATACCATCATCGACGACACCTACAACGCCGGACCGGAATCCACCGAGGCGGCCCTGCGGGTGCTGAGAGATACCAGCGGCTCCGGGGATAAGTTTAAGCGCATTGCCGTGTTGGGAGATATGCTGGAGCTGGGCAACCATTCCAGCGCCGAGCACTACCGCATCGGCCGGGTGGCGGCTTATAAGTCCGATCTGCTGCTCACCTATGGTCCCCAGTCGGGCCATATGGTCCAAGGGGCCATCACCGGCGGCATGGGACAGCGCAGCGCCATGAACTTCCTGTCCCAGGAGGAGCTGCTCAATGTGCTTCGGAACCGGGCAAAGCCCGGAGACGTGCTGCTGTTTAAGGGCAGCCACGGAATGCACATGGAGGCGCTCCTGAAGGAGTTTATGAAGGACGACTAATCAACGGAGGATATACAATTATGGAAAGCATCATTACCTGTGTGCTGGCCTTTGTGGTCAGCGCGGTTGCAGGCAGATTTTTAATCCCGGCCCTGCGGGCCCTGCATGTGGGCCAGAGCATCCGGGAGGTGGGACCCACCTGGCACAATTCCAAGCAGGGGACTCCGGTGATGGGAGGCCTGATGTTTATCTTTGCCTGCCTGGTGTGCATTGTCACAGCCATCGGGGGCTTCCGCTCCGGGGACTACACCTATCTGCTGGTGTACTGCTTTGCGCTGATCTTCGGCATCATCGGTTTTTTGGATGATTTCATCAAGGTGAGGAAAAAACGGAATCTGGGCCTGACGGAAATCCAGAAGCTCCTGCTTCAGCTGGCCGCCGCCGCCCTGTATCTGGTGGTGCTCCGCAAGACGGGCCATCTCACCTCCCAGCTGTACATCCCCTTTGCCAATCTCAGCATCACGATTCCCTGGGTGCTGTACTTGATTCTCAGCATCTTCATTATTGTGGGCACGGTCAACGCGGTGAATCTCACCGACGGTGTGGACGGCCTTTCCTCCTCGGTGACCATTCCCGTGATGCTGTTCTATGCGGTGGTAGCTTGGCAGTGGCAGAAGATCGGGGCCTCTCAGCTGGCCGCTGCGCTGGTGGGCGGCCTGTGCGGCTTCCTTATCTACAACTTCCACCCGGCCAAGGTGTTTATGGGAGACACTGGATCCTTGTTTTTGGGCGGGGCGGTGTGCGGCTTGGCCTACGCCCTGGATATGCCCTTGATTCTGATTCTGGTGGGCATTATCTACATTGTGGAGACCCTCAGCGACATCATCCAGGTGGGCTATTTTAAGCTGACCCACGGGAAGCGCATCTTCAAAATGGCGCCGCTGCACCATCACTTTGAGAAGTGTGGCTGGAGCGAGGTGAAGATCGTGGGGGTGTTTACCGCCATCACCGTGGTCTTTTGCATTTTGGCCTATGTGGGGGTCATGCATCGCTTTTGATTAAAATAAGATAGGAGGCGCCATGAGAGGACCTGGGCTGCCGGACGTGGAAAAACGGGAGCGGGGGAGCCTTGTGGACCTGCCCTTTCTGCTGCTGACCTTGGTGCTGACGGCCTTGGGGCTGCTGATGATTCTGTCGGCCAGCTACGCCAGGGCCCGGTATGAGACCGGGGATTGTCTGTACTTCTTTCGGCGTCAGCTGATGTTTTCCCTGGCGGGAGTGGGGGCGATGCTGGCCATCAGCCGGGTTCGGCCCCAGGTGATCCGAAGGCTGGCCTTTCCCATTCTGGGGGTGTCAGTGCTGTGCCTGGCGCTGGTATTTGTGCCGGGAATCGGCCAATCGGAGAATGGAGCCACCCGGTGGGTCCGTCTGGGCGTCTCCTTTCAGCCCTCGGAAATTGCCAAGCTGGGAGTGATTCTCAGCTACGGCGCCATGATCGCCGCCTTCCAGGAGAAAATGGAGACCTTCCGCTGGGGCATTGCCCCCTTCGCCGCCATTTTGGGAGTGATTGTGGTGCTGCTGCGGCTGGAGCCCCACAATTCCGCCATTGTGATCATTGCCTGTACCGCCGGAGCCATGCTGTTTCTGGGCGGGGTAAAATACCGGTGGTTTCTGCTGGGAGGCGGATTGATGCTCCTGGGACTGGCGGTGATTTTGGGGGCCGGAGGCTATGAGGCCTCCCGGATCACAGCCTGGCGGGACCCCTTTTCGGACCCGGCGGACAGCGGTTATCAGATCATCCAGTCCCTGTATGCCATCGGCAGCGGCGGACTTTGGGGCCTGGGCTTTGGCCAGGGCCGCCAAAAATATCTCTACCTCCCGGAGGAGCACAACGACTATATCTTTGCCATCGCCTGCGAGGAGTTGGGGCTTATGGGGGCGCTGGCGATTTTGACCCTCTACGCTCTGCTGATTCTCCGGGGGTACTATATCGCCATGCACCTGCGGGACCGGTTCCTGTCCCTGATGGTGGCCGGAATTACTACGCTGACGGCCTTACAGGTGTTTTTCAATATCGGCGTGGTGACAAATCTTCTGCCCTCTACAGGCATTTCCCTGCCGTTCTTCAGCTATGGAGGTACGGCGCTGCTGATTCAGCTGGGGGAGATGGGCCTGGTTTTAGGGGCCTCCCGGCAGTGCTCTGCTGGATTTTTGTAAGTATCAGGCAGCCCCGCTGCCAGGATGAAATAGAGGTTGTGAAACGCATGAATGTGATTTTTACCTGCGGCGGCACCGGAGGCCATATCAGTCCCGCCATTGCCGTGGCCAATTTGCTCCGGGAACGGCAGCCTGAGGCCAAGATTCTCTTTGTGGGAGCCGTGGACGGCATGGAGGCGGATTTGGTGCCCCGAGCCGGATTTTCGCTGGAGACCGTGCAGATCGCCAGCTTCTGGCGGAAGCCCACCCCCAAGAATATCATCCACAACATTGTGGCCGTGAGCTATATGCTCAGCAGCCGCCGGAAGGCGGATCAAATCATCCGGGACTTTAGGCCGGACATTATTGTGGGCACCGGCGGCTATGCCAGCTATCCCATGCTTCATCAGGGGGCGAAGCGGGGCATTCCCACAGCCATCCACGAATCCAACGCAGTTCCCGGTCTGACCACACGGCTGGTGATGGACAAGATGGACCGGGTGATGGTGTCCTTTGAGGAGAGCCGCAGCTGCTATCCCCATCCGGAAAAGGTCCGGGTGGTGGGGATGCCTGTTCGCAGCGAGTTCCTGTTCACCAAAAAGGCCGACGCCAAAAAGGCCCTGGGCCTGGATGACCGCCCGGTGGTGGTGAGCTATTGGGGCTCCCTGGGAGCCAGGGAGATGAACAAGAAGATCGCCCGGTTTATGGCCCGGGAGGTGCAGGACGGCACACCTTATCAGCACATCCATGCCACCGGCAGCTATGGCTGGAAGTGGATGCCTGAGTATGTAAAGGAGCAGGGGGCGGATCTGGCGGCGCATCCTGCCATTGACATGCGGGAGTACGTCTATGACATGCCCCAGGTGATGGCCGCAGCGGATTTGGTGATCTGCCGGGCAGGGGCTGCCACCATTGCGGAGACGGCGGCGGCAGGAAAGCCGGCCATATTTGTGCCCTCGCCCAACGTCACCGACAATCACCAGGAGAAAAACGCCAGAATTCTGGAGGAGCACGGGGCTGCCGTGGTGCTTCGGGAGACGGAATGTGACGGAGACCGGCTCTATGAGACGGCCCGGTCTCTGCTGGAGGACCCGGCACGGCTGGAGCAGATGGGTCGGGCGGTGCAGTCCATGGCGGTGCCGGATTCCGCCCAGAAGATTTATGATATTATTTTGGAGCTGACAGGTTCCTGAGGAAAGGAGAAACGCCCATGGCGCAGAACAAAGGAAAAAACCGCCCTAGGGCGGCTCAGCCTCAACAGAAAAAAAGAACCGAAACCCGGCAGCCCTCCCGGCCCACCCGTCAGACGGCGGCCCCCCAGGCGCCCCGCCGAAGCGTCAAAAGCCAGCGGGCCTATTTCCGAAAGCTCCGGATGGAGCAGCAGGCCCAAAAGAACAGCGAGGCCGCCGGCCGGGAACAGGGAATTCCCATGTGGGGAAAGACGCTGATTGCCGTGGCGGTGGTGCTGCTTTTGATGCTGGTGTTTTTCCGGGTGCAGCACGTTGAGGTCAGCGGAAACGTCCGCTATACGCCGGAGGAGGTTGCGGAGGCCAGCGGAATCACGCTGGGAGACGTGCTGATGGGCGTCAACAAGACCAAGGCGGCCAGCCGGATTCTCACAAAGCTTCCCTATGTGGAGCAGGTGGAGGTTACCAAGTCTCTGCCGGGAACCGTTGGGTTTGCGCTGGTGGAATGTCAGGCCTTCGTGTTGGCAGAATCGGAGGTTGGAACAAAATGGCTGCTAAATTCCCAGGGAAAAGTTCTTGAAAAAGTGGATGACAGCGAAGAAAGTGCATATCCTCTCATTCAGGGGACACTGCTGACCATGCCGGTGGCAGGAGATCCGGCGGCCTTTGACGATCCGGCCCTGGGGGACCAGGCCATGGCCATGGCGGCGGATATTTCCGCGGCGGGGCTGTCGTCCCAAATCCGAACCATCCATGTGGGAGAGAAAACCTATCTGAGTTATCAGAACCGGATCCAGGTGGATCTGGGAGACGGGTCCGATCTGCCCTATCGGCTCCAATATCTCATTGCGGCCCTGTCCAAGCTGGAGGACAACGCCCGAGGGACCTTGGACCTGAGCTTTGCCTCCGGAAGTCAGGCAATCTTCCATCCCATGGCATAAAAATGTGGAAAATCGAAAGTTGCTATTGACCCGGAGGGGCAAGTGCGATAAAATATAAGCAAAATAGCATCTTTGCGCGTTTTGCGTGTGAATAAAGTACTTAGGAGGAATACTTATGAGCGAATCCTATCCCGAGAGAGTTGTCGCCATTAAGGTCATCGGTGTTGGCGGCGCGGGCAACAATGTTGTCAACCGCATGATCGAGGCCGGTGTCCAGGGCGTTGATTTTATTGCAGTCAACACAGATAAGCAGGACCTGAACAAGTCCAAGGCCCCGGAGAAGGTCCAGATCGGTGAGAAGCTCACCGGCGGCATGGGCGCCGGTTCCAAGCCGGATGTGGGCCGGAAGTCCGCAGAGGAGAGCCGGGCATCCATTGCCAAGATTTTGGAGAACACCGACATGGTCTTTATCACCGCCGGTATGGGCGGCGGCACCGGTACCGGCGCGGCTCCCATTATTGCGGACATTGCCCGGGAGACCGGTGCGTTGACCGTAGGCGTTGTGACCAAGCCCTTTAAGTTTGAAGGGGCGCGTCGGATGGGCCAGGCCGAGGAGGGCATTGCCAACCTGGCAGACAAGGTGGATTCCCTGATCATCATCCCCAATGACCGGCTCAAATATGTCACCGATCAGAAGATCACCTTTGCCAATGCCTTCGGCATTGCCGACGACGTGCTGAAGCAGGCCGTCAGCTCCATTTCCGAGCTGGTGGGCTATTCCGATAACGTCCTGATTAACCAGGATTTTGCCGACGTCTCCGCCATTATGCGGGATGCCGGACGGGCCCATATGGGCGTAGGTGTGGCGTCCGGCAAGGAGAAGGCAGAGGGTGCCGCAATGGCCGCCGTGTCCTCTCCGCTGCTGGAGACCTCCATCAATGGGGCCATGGGCGTGCTGATTAACGTCACCGGCTCTCCGGATATGGAGCTGGAGGATGTGGAGACTGCCGCTAACATTGTCATGGAGGCTGCCAACCCCGATGCCAACATCATCTTCGGCGCCACCTTTGACAACAGTCTGGAGGATGCCCTCCGGGTCACGGTGATTGCCACAGGCTTTGACGATTCCGGCGAGGCCGGCGCCTTTACCACTGCCGGGGAGAAGGCCGCGGCAGAGCCCGAGGCGCCTTCCAAGCCCGACGTCTCCGACATTGACGACATTTTCCGGATCTTTAACCGGAAGTAATCGAAATGAATCGGGCGCCGCCTCGAGATACCCTTGTATTTTGGGGCGGCGCCTTTCCTGTACCCCTGAGAAAGGACGTCTATGACAGCTGATATTCAAATTGAGTCCCTGACCGTCACCTGTCTGATGGTCACGGCGGCCATGTGCATTTTGGCGGTGCTGGTGGCCTGGTACACCGTACGAGACCGAATCCAGCTCTCCCAGATTATTCTGGGCGTGTTCTGCTATGTGCTGGTGATGCTGCTGGAGAATATATTTGACCTGGTGAGCCTGAATCTGGGCCTGCCCCAGCAGGGGCTTCCCCATGGACTGTATGTAGTGCTGTCTGTGGTGGCGGCGCGGGAGCTGATCCGGTTTGCCGCCATGAAATACGGCGTCCGGGGGAACTTTGACAAGACCGACGCAGCCATCGGCTTTGCTATTGGCTTTGGCGGGCTGTACCTGTGCGTCTGCGGTGCATACTACTTCAACTGCTACTCTGTGGCATCGGAGTTTCTCAAGACAGGCATGGACAGCTTTGTGGCCAATAGCGGAAGCGATGCTCAGGAGGCTCTGGACCTGCTCCGGGCCATCTCCCAGCAGGGACCGTGGGAATTCATTGCCACAGGGCTCAACCGGGTGTTCTTCCTGGTGCGGGAAATCGCCCTGTGTGTGCTGCTGTGGTATGCCATGGCGGAGGACGGGAAAAAGATGTTTTATGCGCTGATTCCGCTGATGCACTTCCTGGCGGTGCTGCCGGACGGACTGTTCCAGGGGGATGTGTTGACCAACTGCTATGTCCGGGATGGAATCACCTGTGTGCTCTCCGCCGGCATCGCATTTCTGGCGGCCCGGCAGTACAATGCCAAGGAGGATCAGGTGTCCCACTTCAAGGTGGAGCATCTCTACGCCAAGCGGAGAAAGTAAATCCCTGGGGTACGTCTGTGGGCGTACCCCTTTTTTGGAGGTACGATGGCTTTTTCGAAGGATCACAAGCGCTACCACAGTCTCTTTGACTACAATGACACCTGCTATGGCGGGCGGGTGTTGAAGGCCAGTCTGGACGGTGGCTGTACCTGTCCCAACCGGGACGGGACCCTGGGCACCGGCGGCTGCATCTTCTGTGACCAGGGGAGCCGCTATTTTTCCTCCGGCGGAAGTATTTCGGAGCAGCTGGAGGTGGAGCGGCGGAGAATTCGGGAGAAGTGGCCGGAGGCAAAGCTGTTGGCCTATTTTCAGGCGGGAACCAATACCTACGGCGATCTGACAAAGCTCCGGCGAAACTGGGAGGCGGCCCTGAGGGAGCCGGATGTGGTGGGGGTGTCCATTGCCACAAGGCCCGACTGCCTGTTCCCGGAGGTGCTGGAGACGTTGGAGCAGCTCCGGGACAAAACGGAGCTTACGGTGGAGCTGGGGCTACAGACGGTCCACGACGCCACCGCCTGCCGGATCGGCCGAGGCCATGATTTTGCCTGCTTCCTCCGGGGTTACGATGCTCTCCAGAAACGGGGAATCCGAACCTGCGTCCATCTCATCAACGGCCTTCCGGGGGAGGACCGGCAGCAGATGCTGGAAACGGCCCGGCAGGTGGGGGCCTTGGCGCCCGGGGCCGTGAAGCTCCATCTGCTTCATGTGAACCGGGGGACGGCTCTGGCTCAGCTCTGGGCCCAGGGCGGCTATGTGCCCCTGAGCCGGGAGGAATATGTGGAGATTGTCTGTCAGCAGCTGCGGTATTTTCCCTGGGAGACGGTGATTGAGCGGCTCACCGGGGATGGGGACCGACGGGTACTGCTGGCCCCGCTGTGGAGCCGGGACAAGCGAGCCGTGCTGGGTGCCATTGACCACACCATGGCCCAGCAGGGGATTGTTCAGGGGGACCGGGTGCAAGGGTTCTGAGGGAAAGAGCATGTTGAGAAAGACCGCCTGAGCCTGGGGAAACACGGCCACCATAATTTGTAATAAAAGCGGACGTCCGGTGTCTCCGGACGTCCTTTTTGCCTTGACACAGCCGTCGGGCTATGCTACTCTCATAGGGAAGAAATGTGAAGGAACGGTGAAGAACATGAGACGACGGCTGATATGGGCGGCGCTTCTGGCGGGACTCTCTCTGGGAATCCTGCTGTTTCCATGGGGAGGATTCTACCGCAGCCCGCTGATGTGGGCGGAGCGGGACCGAGGGGGAAATCAGCCGGTGGATGTGTTTCTGGTGGGAGCCACGGCGGATCTGGGCCAGGACGGCACCTTCCTTTCCTCCTGCTGGGAGCCGGATGACCGATACTATCAGTCGTCGCTGCTGGGCTTTCAGGAGCTGCTGTATCGGGACAACTGCCGGATCTATGCGCCCTACTACCGGCAGGTCTGTCTCAGTGTGTACTATTTGCCGGACCCAGATCGGGGACCGTACTTTGCCGCCGCCTATGAGGATGTTCGCTCGGCCTTCCTTTGGTATCTGGACCATGAAAATCAGGGCAGGCCCTTCCTGCTGGCGGGCTATTCCCAAGGGGCGGACTTGGCGCTGCGGCTGATGGAGGAATTTTTCGGGGAGGAGTCGCTGCAGGAGCAGCTAGTAGCGGCCTATCTCATTGGCTGGCGGGTGACCTGGGAGGACTTGGCCATGTTCCCCCAGCTGCATATGGCCCAGGGGGCGGAGGATACCGGAGTGATTGTATCCTTCAACTCCGAGGCCCCGGGGATCACCGATACCATTATCCTGCCGGAGGGGGGCTACGCCTACGGCATCAATCCTCTGAACTGGCGGGTGGACGGGACGCCGGCGGACCGGGAGGAGAATCCGGGGGTGGTGAAGATTCACATGGACGGTTCTGTGGACCAGATTCGTCCCCAGCTCACCGGCTGCTATCAAAGCCCGGACCGGGGCACCATCATCGTTCCGGATATTTCCCCGGAGGATTTTCCCCCGGGAGAGCCGCTGTTTGTGCCGGGATGCTATCATAACTACGAGATCGAGCTGTACTATTTCAGCCTTCTGGAGAATGTAAAGGACCGAGTGGCGGCCTATTTGGCACGGGAATAGAGGAAAGAACCATCACCGGCGCAAGTCGGGTCCCCCAAGGACCGCACTGGCGGCCCGCAAGGGAGAAGCTCCGGGAAAACACGCCGTTGTGCGGGTTTTCCCAGAGCTTTTTTCACAAAATGACCAAATCAGGCGTTGCCGTCAGGGTAATGGAAGATTATAGCCGGATTTGCAGCCCCACCTGGAGCTGGTGGAGCCTGTCCCCAAGGCCCCTTTGGAGGATGTGATAGGCACGCTCCTGGGTGCAGTGGCCGGTGCAGACATAGGCAATGTCCGCGTCCAGAATCTGCCGGGTCACCAGCTGAATTTCCTCCTGGGACTTGTTGAACAGATGAAACCCGCCAATGAGACCGTATATCGTCTCCCGGGGGAAGGTGGCGCCAATTTCACGAAGAATATGGTCCACGCCGCCATGGCAGCAGCTGTTGAAAATAACCAGCCCTCGCTCCGTTCGGAATACCAGACTTTGCTCGTGGGAAAAGTCGTCGTAGACCCATCGGCAGCGCTCCCGCCGGTACATCTTTTCCCGTTTGCCCATGGCATCCAGTCCAGGGGTCTTGTGGGGAATCAGATAGACCCCCGGGGCCACCTCCAAATCTCCGGCGGCATATTGAATCCTGTCCTGATGGTCCCGCAGAGTGTGCTTTGGCAGGCCAATATACTTGGGGAACCAGCCCTTTTTGGCATAGCAGTTTTCCCGACACCCCTGTCGGAGATAAAAAGGGGCGGTGGGATTCAGCTGGAAAAAGGTATTCATGGATTGGGAGTGGTCGTAATGGCCGTGGGACAGCACCGCAAAATCCACATCCCGAATGGATTTTCCCAGCTGCCTTGCATTTTCAGCAAACAAGTCGGAGGCACCGGTGTCCAGCAGAATGTTTCGGCCCTCGTATTCGATGTAAATGCTCAGGCCCCATTCTCCCTTTAGCTGGCCCTGGGGGATATTGTCCGATAACACAGTTGCAAGCATAATCTTCTCCTTGTCTTGGATAGGGTTCTCCCCCTGTGAGAATCACGGACCCGGGAGAGAAGGGGTGATCGGGGGGTGGTCAGTAGAGCATATCCCGATCCATGCGGTCAATGGCCTGCCAGAACTGATGAAACTCCTCGGGCTGGATGGTTCCCCCGTAGGACAAAATCTCATAGTCCTCCTGCTGCCATCGGTATTTGACCGGAGTTTCTCCAAAGCCGTTCCGCAGGTAAAACTGCTTCCGCTGCTGGCGCTGGACATGGTTTTCCGCGCTGGGGCCGTCCCGTTCAATGTCCACAATGACCCGGTTCCCCGGCTTTTGGCGGCACAGCCGACGGAGGATTTCGGAACCATAGCCCTTGTCCCGGAGCGTCTCTGTGACGGCAAAGTATATAATGTGGGAAATATCCAGGGAGTTGAGCAGACAGGCGAACCCCACAAACCCCTCCTGGTCGCAGTAGGCAAAGACCTCGCCGATGTTCTGCCCCGGGGTGAGCAGGTGGGACAGGTCCCGCCGCTCATTGGGGGGAAAGGCCTGCTGATAGAGCTGGTTGATCTGTGAGCGCAACGCCGTATCCGCTGGGGTGACCCGTTTTTCACTTAGCATTGTATGTCCTTCTTTCCGCCCTTGGGCCATGGACAGGGAGCCAAGGGCCGGGAACATTATACCACAGTCCAAGGGGAAAGGATAGTGGAGGGAGAGACAAAACCAAGGGTGCGATCAATGCTAATTCCCCAGATGTACCAGCTCACTGTGGGCGATTTTCTGGATGAGCCCGCTGATCTCCTCTCTGGCCTGTTCCAGACAGATGCAGACAATCTCGGCGTGGGCCTCGGGGAAGGGGACCGGCCAATAATGGAGGTTGGGGGCGTCGTGTCCCTCGATGACCTTGGTCAGCAGCGCAAAGCCCTCCCCTAGTTCCAGCCGCACCATCAGGGTGCTGATGTCCGGGCAGGCCACGACCCTGGAGAAGGGGATTTTCCGGCCCCACTGCTCGATGCCGGAGAGCATATTGTCGTTGGGCAGGGTCAGCTGGGTGTGGGCAGCCAAGTCCTGAAGGGCAATGGTTTCCTGATCGGCCAGAGGATGCCGTGCGGAATAGACTACCTGAAACTGTTTCTGCTGCAAAACCGTAGTGTGGATGCCGGGCCAGAACCGCCAGTCGTTGGAGGTAGTGACGCAGAAGTCCAGCTGCTGGTCCAAAAGGGTGTTCCGCAGGGCCACAAAGTCCAGCAGGCGAATATCCAGCGCCACATCCGGGCAATGCTGCATGAGAAAATCGGTAATGGGCAGAATGATGTCCTTTCGAGACAGAGACGAGAGGAAGCCAACCCGAAGCAGGGATTTTCCGGAGCTGTTTAATTCTCTGGCCTTCCGGATATCACTGCGGATCTGTCGGTTAATCTGAGAGAAGGAGTCCCGGAGCAGGCTGCCTGCGGGAGTCAGCACCACCTGCCGCGTGGTGCGGTAAAACAGCCGCAGTCCCAGCTCCTGTTCCAGGGAGGCGATCTGCTTGGTGACTGCCTGCTGGCTGATATAGAGATTTCGGGCGGCTGTGGAGAAGTTCAGACAGTTGGCCACCTCCAGAAAGGTCTGAATCCGCTGCTGCAACATAGATCATGCCTCCATATTCCTATTGGTATGATAGGATATACAATCTGATCGGGTGAATTCACCTTAAATCCATGATACAATAACAATGAGAAGTTGTAAATAAGAAAAACCATTGTTTCTCTTTCCCAATGGCCCTGGCTATAATGGAATTAGAAATTTTAATTTTAGGAGGAATCGACATGATCCATCTCGGAAAAGACGTAAAGCTCAATGTATGTCCCATTTTGGTGACCCTGCACCACGACTATGTATTCGAAGGCCCCTGCCGCATGGGCAAGGACTTTGAGCTGACCAAAGAGTTCGACGATATGGCAAATGCCGAGCTCATCAAGGGCGCCCATGAAGAGCTGGCAGAGAATCTCACCAGCCCCCATTTCAATGTCATGGAGCCAATCTGGATTGACCGAAACGAGGAGTTCCTGGTGACCCCGGAGATTCTGGATAAGATGCTTCAGGGCAAGGATGAAGTGGATATTTACATGATCGGTCCCATGGGGCGGCTGTCCGACCTGGTGATTGACTTTGTACAGAAGGCCAAAAAGCCCATCATCACCATTCCCGGCCCCCAGTGTATGCAGACCATTCTGATTGCTTCCACTCGGGCCAGAGGCCTGGAGAGCTACGCCTACCGCACCTGGAAGGAAACCCTGGATTTCCTGGAGGTGCTGCGGGTAAAGAAGATGCTCCGGGAGACCCGGGTGCTCTGTGCCGCCCGGTTTGGCACGACCCGTTCCGTCAGCGATATGGGCAACTTCGTCAGCCTGGAGCAGGTGACAGAGGTGTTGGGTACCCAGTTCACCTTTGTGAACCTCCACGAGCTCATTGACCAGACCCATATCGGAAAGTCCGGGGACAACTATACCCTGCCCGGACGTGCGGCGCTGAACCCCACCGAGGAGGACGTGGCGGAAATGGAGGCCCTGGCAGACGATCTCATTGGCAACGCCGTGGAGTGCGACATGGAGCGGAAGGAGGTCCTGAACTCCGAGCGGTTCTACATCACCGTGAAGAAGATGCTGGACTACTACGGCTGCAACGCCTTTGCCGCCCCCTGTCCCGACGCCTGCGCCACCCGCCGACTGAATCAGGAGCGGATGACCTTCTGCCTGACCCACTCTCTGCTGGGAGAAATGGGGGTTCCCTCTGCCTGCGAATACGATATTCCCGCCTGCTTGTCCATTGCCATTCTCTCCTGTCTGGCGGACAAGCCCGCCTATATGGGCAACACCACCCATGACGCCAAGGCCATTGCCACCGGGCGCTATGGCCTGTCCCCCTTCTTCCATACGGA
>CAKSWT010000015.1 GCA_934512135.1 uncultured Oscillospiraceae bacterium | reverse complement strand
CAGCCTGATTATTTTAGCACATCCTTCCGTATCTGTCAAGAACTTTTTTCTTGATTTGGAAGGATTCTGAGCTGCGGGCCCTTGTTTCGGGCCGCTCTCTCAAGTGCTCAGATATTATAATCCACCCCTCCAATTTTGTCAACTACTTTTTTCGCTTTTCCTGAATTATTTTGGGATACACAACAAATGGTGTTTTCTTTCCCCTTTTCCCCACAATTTACGGTATTTCTACAGGAACTCCCCCGCTCTTCCACGGGGGAGTTCCTGACCTTTATTCGATAAAGGAGTCGTATGCTTCCTGATAAATATCAATGCAGTCCTGCAGGCCCATGCTGTTGAGCTTCTCAACATAATCCTCCCACTGGGCGTCCACATCGTACTCACCTACAATAAACTTGGACACATACTCCTCCGCCAGGGTCTTAATGTCTGAGAAGGTGGTACTGTATTCGTCCGCCTGGTCCGTATTCAGCGTAAGTGCCTTGGGAATACTCATAGTAGAATCTGTGCAGTTCCCCCAGGTCTCAAATGCTTCAATGACATTGTCCCCATAGGTGAACCACTGTCTGTCGAAGTCCTGATAGGTGGGTACCGCAGACAGGGTATAGCCTACCATATAGAACTGGAAGTTCCCGGAATCCACAATAAAATCGGTAAAGTGGGGATTTCCGTTCTCATCATATTCAAAGGCCTCCCCCTCAATGCCGTAGTTGGCCAGGAGAATACCATCCTCTCCAAAAAAGTAATCCAGCCACTGGCACGCCAGCTCAGGATCATTGCAGCCGGTGGAAACCGAAATGGCGCTGCCAGAGGCGTCCGTACCGGAATCCGCCCCAAAGTGATTGATGCCGTCGGTGTACTCTGGATCATAGGGCTCAGCGATACCGGAGATGGTTAGACCGTCGGTGCCCTGGGCCTCATAGGTTCCGATAAAATTGCCCTGGGCATACCAGATGCCCGCATTACCGGAGAGAATCACAGAATCGGTGTTGTTCTGAGAATTGTCAGAGGACGCGGTGATAAAGTCGGGGGAAATCAGCCCCTCGGAATACCACTTGGCCATCATCTTCAAATATGCCTTGTAGGAATCATCTACATAGCCGTTATAGATTGTCCCGTCCTTCACATACATATTGGTCACTTCGGCACCGGTGGAGGACTCCGCCGCACCAATGGTACCGTAGCCTCCTACCAGCATACCGTCGGAGCCCTGGGTAACACCGGAGAGAAGCAAGGCCGAGGAGCAGTTATAATTGCTCTTGAATGCCTTCAACGTGGTTTCCCAGTCATCATAGGTCACAGGTGTCTCCAGCTTCAGGGCATCCAGCCAGTCCTGGCGAATCTGCGCGCCGGTGGTAGGGCAGTAATCATCGGAAATGGTGGCGATCTGAGGCAGCTGGCCCTCGCTGTTGTAGGCGCTGCCCTTGGCTGCCTTATTTTTGGGATCATTGAGGATGGTCATATAGTTTCCCATGTATTCCTCGGCGTATTCCTTTAGATCAATAATCACCTCGTCCTCAATGGCAGCGGAGGAGGATCCATAGAGCTGGACTGCGCCGGAGATCAGATCCTTATAGTCCCCGGAGGCGCACATCAGGGAGAACAGCTCCGCAGCGGTGGTCATGGAAACCTCGGTAAACTCCACATGGACGCCGGTGGCTTCTTCCGCCGCAGCAAAGGTGGTGAAATCCTTGTAGGAGTCAATTCCGATCATGCTCAAAAATCCCGGGAACTCACACCACATGGACAGAGTTTTTGTGCCGGGGTCGCAAAGGGGATATTCTGCCCAGGTTCCTTCAAAGGTGTATTCCTCGGATGCCTCGCCGCTTGCCTGTGCTTCTGCAGCTTCCTCGGCGGATGTTTCCTGGGTCTTGTCTGCTTCGGTCTCCGTTTTGGTCTCCGTCTTGGAAGACCCGGTGGCAGAGGATGCGGTGGACTCATTTCCGCAGCCTGCCATAAGACCCAGCAGCATGCCCAGTGCTAATAACAGGGAAAGTGCTTTTTTCATGGTTTACCTCCTTAAAATTTGACATCCCTCAAAAAGGACAAAATCTATTATAGCAATTTACTTTGAAAAGTAAATATCTCTGCCCATAAAAACTACAAAATTTTCTGTTTTTCCTTTATTTTCTGAGATGGCATAATATTTTCGTAATATTTTAGTGTATATTTGTGTTTTTCTTCACATTATGTATGGTCTATCACCATATTGCAGGGGAAATTATTTCGTGGTATGATGTTCCTATCCTCAAATTTGGAGGCGCCTATGAACGCACCACTTTATCATGCTCTTTCCCATCTTGCCCACACCCAGCCCCTGCGGCTTCATATGCCCGGCCACAAGGGCCGGCTTTCCGGCGCATTTTCTCACTGCGCTTCTCTGGACTTTACGGAAATTGCCCCCACGGGAAATCTCTATACCGGAGAAGGTCCCATTGCCCAGGCAGAAGCACTGTATGCCCAAAGCGCCCATGGAAGGGATGCGCTGTTCTTTTCCTGCGGCTCCACCCAGGGCATTCAAACCATGCTGCTGGCGGCTGCCGGAGTGGGAAGCACGGTGATTTTAGACCGAGGCTGTCATAAAAGCGTATACAACACCATGGCCCTGCTGGACATCACCCCGGTATATTTACTGCCGGATCTCCTGCCCGGCACCTCCCTTCCCGGACCGATCTCTCCGGCTCTCCTGGAACAAGCCCTGACAGAGCATCCGGAGGCCAGGGCCGTGGTGGTCACCACCCCCAGCTACTACGGCGTAATCACTGACTTAAAGCCTCTGGCTGCCCTGTGCCATCGCTTCGGTGTCTATCTTTTGGTGGACCAGGCCCATGGCGCCCATTTTCCCTTTTTGGGGCTTCCCTCTGCCCCGGAGGAGGGAGCGGACCTCTGCGTGGTTTCCACCCACAAAACCCTTCCGGCTCTGGGATCCAGTGCGGTGCTTTTGACCGGCGCTCAGGCTCCATGGACCGCCCTGGAGCTCAAACAAATGTCCTCGATTTTCTCCACCACCTCCCCCAGCTATCCCATTTTAGCCTCCATCGACTATGCCCGGGCCCTGCTGGAGGGCGAGGCCGGCGCCGATTATCGCCACATGGCAGCCCTTGTCTCCGCAATGCGGCGTCGGATTTCCCAAGAAACGCTTTTTTCCGTTTTGACCCAGTGCCCCGGCCTTTCGCTGGATCCCTGTCGGCTGACCATTGACACAGCATCTGCCGGCCTCAGCGGCCATCAGGCTGACCTGCTGCTCCAAAAGCAGAACGTCTACGTGGAGATGTCAGACGAACGGTATCTGGTGTGTATTTTGACCTGCTGTGACCGGGAACAGGATCTGGACAGGCTGTTTTCCGCTCTGTGCAGCCTGCCGCAGAGGCCTGCCTCCCACTGCCTTGATTTTCTTCCGCCTCCGCTTCCTTCCCGTCCCATGTCCATTCGCGGGGCTCTCTTCGGACCAAAAGAATTTCTTCCCCTCTCCCAGGCCGCAGGGAGAATTTCCGCTCAGATTCTTGCCCCCTATCCCCCGGGTATTCCTGTCGTTGCCCCAGGTGAGGAAATAACTGAAAAACATATAGCCTATTTACAAAAAAAGAGTTATAATATAGAGGAATGCATTGGGGTGAATTGCGAATCACCCATATTATAAAGGAGGCACCATCCATGAAATTGCTGTTTGCCATTGTTGACCGTGAAGATGCCAATACCGTAGTCCGTAATTTGAGCCATCGCGGCTTTTCTTCCACCAAGCTGGCCACTACCGGCGGCTTTCTCCTCTCCAATAACATCACCCTTTTGGTGGGCGTAGAGGACAAAATGGTTCAGACCGTCATCGACATTATCAAGGAATACTCCCACAGCCGCAAGCAGGTGATTCCCACCAACGATCTCTCCTTTGACTTCGACACCAATATGCCCCTGGAGGTCTCCGTGGGCGGCGCTACCATCTTTGTGGTGGACGTAGACCGATTTGAAAAGGTCTGATGCGATTTCCCGATTTTCTCGGCAATGACCCGCTAAAGCAGCGGCTAAGTGCCGGCAGAGATCATTTTTCCCACTGCTATATTTTAGAGGGTCCCTCCGGCTCCGGGAAAAAGACCCTGGCCAGGATTCTTGCGGCGGCCATGGAATGTGAGTCCGATCAAGTCGTTCCCTGCGGCCAGTGTCCCTCCTGCCGAAAGGCCTTTCAGCAGGAGCACCCGGATATTATCACCGTTGACAGCGATACCGCCACTATTCCCATTCGCCTGATCCGTGATATGCAGGGGGACGCCTATGTTCTGCCCAACGAGGGAAAGCGAAAGATTTATCTGCTGCCCCGGGCCCAGGATATGCAGGCGCCGGCGCAAAACGCCCTGCTGAAACTGTTAGAAGAGCCTCCCTCCTACTGTACCTTTCTCTTGATGACCGACAGTATGGAAAAGCTTTTAGAGACGGTTCGTTCCAGAGCCGTGACCTTGACTTTGGCACCCCTGCCTCAGGATCAGCTTCGGTCCGCCTTGAAAGAGCGGGAGCCGGACGCCTCTCCGGAGGACCTGGCCCGGGCTATGGACAAAAGCGAAGGCTATCTGGGATCGGCGCTCTCCCTGCTCCACACGCCGGAAACCGCCCTGGACCGTCAGGCCGCAGACATTATGTCCGCCATTGCCTCCAAGGATGAGCTGGAACTGCTTACCGCGCTCCTTCCTCTGGAGAAGCTAAAGCGCCAGGAGCTTTTGGAGCTGCTCACAGACCTAAACCGCAGTTTTGTCCGGGCCATGAATCCCGGCGCGGTGCCCTCTGCCCAGACAAAGGTGCTCTCCGACTGCACCCAGAAGCAGCTGTTTTCTGCGGCACAAGCAGTATCCCATGCCATTACGCTGCTTCAGGCCAACGGAAGTGCCGGTCACGCAGTGGGCAGTCTGCTGTCCCGGATTCAGCCTTCCTCATAGATTTTGATTAGAACGGAGAAACTTAATGAACAATCATGATTCGGAGCATTCCCAAACTCCAGTTGTAACCTTCAGCAATATTCCCTTAGACGACGATGTGGCAACTCCGGTTGGATACGACGAGATTCCCCCTGAAGCCTTGGAGCCTCAGGAAATCACCGTGGTGGACATTCAGTTTAAAAAGGGCGGGAAAATCTATTACTTTGACCCCGGCGCCCTGACCGTTGCCACGGGAGACGAGGTGATTATCGATACCTCCCGGGGGGCAGAATATGGCTTCTGTGCGGCGGGAAACTACGGGATTTCAAAAACCAGCGTGGTATCCCCACTTCGCCAGGTGATTCGCATTGCCACGGAAAACGACAAGCGCACCCGAAAGGAATTTAAAGAAAAAGAATCCTCTGCCTTTGACATATGCCAGCAGAAAATTCTGGACCATAAACTGGATATGAAGCTGGTGTCCGCAGAGTATAGCTTTGACGGCAGTAAGATTCTCTTCTACTTCACCGCCGACGGACGGGTGGACTTCCGGGAGCTGGTTAAGGATCTGGCCAGTGTATTTCACACCCGCATTGAGCTTCGGCAGATTGGCGTCCGGGATGAGGCAAAAATGCTGGGTGGCCTGGGAATTTGCGGCCGTCCCTTCTGCTGCAAGCAGTTTTTGGACGATTTTCAGCCGGTGTCCATTAAAATGGCCAAGACGCAAAATCTCTCCCTGAATCCCACAAAAATATCCGGCACCTGTGGCCGGCTGATGTGCTGCCTGAAATATGAGCAGGATGCCTATGAATCCCTGATTAAATCCAGTCCCAAGTCCGACTCCCTGGTAAATACCTGCGACGGCATCGGCACCGTAACCGACTCAAACCTACTCAAGCAGACGGTTAAGGTTCGGCTGGAGCAAGACCCCAGCACCATTAAATGCTACAACAACTGCGACATCTGCGTACTGCGAAACGGCAAGGCCAAGAAAAATGACCCGCCCATTCCTACGGATCTTCCTCCTCTGCCCAAGCCGGAGGCCAAGCTCCCGGAGCCGGAGACCATCACTCTCTTTGATGAAACCACTCTCTCCAACTATACCGCAGAGGACAGCAAAAAGGAACCCACTGAACCACGCCGTTCCCCCCGAGGGGACAAGTCTCAGGAAAACCGCAGAAAGCCCAAGACAAAGCAGGACAATAAAAAGCCCCAGAATGCCAGCCGCCCCCAGGACAATAAAAAGCCCCGAAAAAAGCCGGAGCAGCCTGGCAACAAGGACCACCAAAAGGAGCAAAAAGAGGGAAAATCCAAGCCCTATCGCCGTCGGTATTATCGAGGGGGAAAAAAGCCCTCCGGCGGAAATGGAACCTCCGGCGGCCCCAGTGGGCAGGCGTAATTAAAATAGCAAAGCACGCGGAAGAAAAAACTTCCGCGTGCTCTTTTACTATTTAAATTTATGGCTCTGGGCCACCGCCAGCTCATCGCAGCGGTTGTTATAGGGATTTTCAGCGTGTCCCTTGACCCAGTGGAACGTCACCTGGTGGACCCCCAGCAGCTCCAGCAGCTGCTGCCACAGATCCGGATTCATGGCCCGCTCTTTTTTGTTGCGCATCCATCCGTTGGCCTGCCACTTCTTGGCCCAGCCCTTTTCAATGGCGTTCACCACATACTGGCTGTCTGTATAGAGCTGCACACTGCAGGGACGCTTTAGCGCTTTCAGGGCTGTGATGACTCCCATCAGCTCCATGCGGTTATTGGTGGTTTCCGCCTCTCCCCCGGATAGCTCCTTTTTGTGGTCCCCATACATCAGGATTGCTCCATACCCTCCTGGTCCCGGATTCCCAGAGCAGGCTCCGTCTGTGTAAATGATCACGTCCATAGGTTATTCCCCGACTGTCTCAGCGTCCTCATCCGTCTCCTCCGAGGCAACCTTTTCAATGGAAATTACCTTGCTGTCGCCCTCTACCCGCATGACAATAACACCCTGGGTGTCACGTCTATAGACATTGATGTCCTTTGCCGCCATACGGATAATGGTTCCGTCGCTGGAGATAATCATAACGTCATCGGACTCGGTGACCATACGCACACCGGCCACCAAACCGGTCTTCTGGGTGATGCTGTAGTTTTTCAGGCCCTTGCCGCCTCGCTTCTGCGGCTGACGCTGGCCGCCATCCTCTCCGGAGCGCATATAGTCCTCCACAGCGGTGCGCTTGCCGTATCCGTTCTCTGTTACCGTCAGCAGACAGGCGCCTTCCTTGGCGATTTCCGCGCCCACCACATAGTCCCCTTCTTCCAGCTTCATGCCGCGGACACCGGCGGCGTCTCGGCCCATGGGACGAACGTCCGACTCATGGAAGCAGATGGCCATGCCCTTGTGGGACCCGAGAATGATACTGTCGTTTCCGTCGGTGATGGAGACGGAAATCAGCTCATCCCCCTCCTCCAGGGACAGGGCACGGATACCGGCCTTTCTGGCCGTATGAATTTCCGTCAGCTTCAGCCGCTTTACGGTACCGTTTCGGGTCACCATCATCAAATAGCGATCCTCCTGGAATTCCCGCAGCAGCAGCATTGCCGTGACCTTTTCTCCCTCCTCCAGAGGAAGAATGTTGACAATATTGGTGCCTCGGGCCGTTCGGCTGGCCTCCGGGATCATGTATCCCTTCTTCCGATGCACCTTGCCGATATTGGTAAAGAACAGCAGATAGTCATGGGTGGAGGCGATAAACAGATTTTTGACAAAATCCTCGTCCTTTAAGCTCTGGCCGTTGATGCCCCGGCCTCCTCGACGCTGGGCCTTATAGGTATCCACAGGCAGACGCTTAATATAGCCCGCCTCGCTCATGGTATAGCAGCAGTCCTCTTCCTCAATCAGGTCCTCAATGTCAATCTCATCGTCCACAGGCTGGATCTCCGTAACACGGTCATCCCCGTATTTATCGGCAATGGCGCGAAGCTCCTCCTTCAGAACCCCAAGGAGCTTGGTTTCATCTCCCAGAAGCTCCAGATAGTACGCGATTTTTTTCTCCAGCTCTGCGTATTCCGTTTCCAGCTTCTCTTTTTCCAGACCCTGCAGCCGCTTGAGCTGCATGTCCAAAATTGCCTGAGCCTGGACCTCAGAGAGCCCATACCGCTCCATTAACCGCTCCTTGGCATTGTCGTAGCTGGAGCGAATGATCTGAATGATCTCGTCAATATTCTCCTCTGCAATCAGCAGACCTTCCAGCAAATGGGCCCGCTCTCTGGCCTTTTTCAGGTCAAACTGAGTGCGCCGGGTGATGATCTGCTCCTGATACCGAATATATTCGTCCAGGATCTCCCGCAGTGTCAAAATCTTGGGCTGCTTCTGATTGTGTACCAGAGCCAGCATCACCACCGCAAAGGTGGACTCCATGGCCGTGGCGGAAAACAGCTGATTGAGCACCACCTGAGGATTGGCGTCCCGCTTCACCTCAATGACGATGCGCATACCCTCCCGGTCCGATTCGTCCCGGAGATCAGAGATGCCCTCGATGTTCTTATTTTTGTGATGCTCGGCAATGTTCTCAATGAGCCGGGCCTTGTTGACCTGATAGGGAAGCTCCGTCACCACAATCCGGGTGCGGTTCTGTCCATATTCCTCAAACTCCGTCCTGGCCCGGACCTTGATCCGTCCCCGGCCTGTGGCATAGGCCGCACGAATCCCTGCGGTGCCCATAATAATGCCCTTGGTGGGGAAATCCGGCCCCTTGATGTGCTCCATCAAGTCATTTAGATCCGCCTCAGGATTGTCAATGATGCAGATGCAGGCATCCACCACCTCCCGCAGGTTATGAGGCGGAATGTTGGTAGTCATGCCTACGGCAATGCCGGAGCTGCCGTTGACCAGCAGATTGGGAAATCTGGAGGGCAACACCCGAGGCTCCTTCCGGCTTTCGTCGAAGTTGGGGTCCCAGTCAATGGTGTCCTTGTCAATGTCCCGAAGCATTTCATTGGAGATTTTGCTCATGCGGGCTTCGGTATAACGGTAAGCCGCCGGGGGATCTCCGTCGATGGAGCCGAAGTTTCCGTGGCCCTCTACCAGGGGATACCGCATGGAAAAATCCTGAGCCAGACGGACCAACGCATCGTAGACCGAGGCGTCGCCATGGGGATGATACCGGCCCAGCACGTCGCCCACACAGGTGGCAGACTTCTTAAAGGCCTTGTCCGACGTCAGATTATCCTCATACATGGCGTAGAGAATTCGCCGGTGAACCGGCTTGAGGCCGTCCCGCACATCCGGCAGGGCACGGGCCACAATAACGCTCATGGCATAGTCCAGAAAGGAGTCTCTCATTTCGTGGTCCAGATCTACATTTTGAATGACCTGGTTTGGAAATGAAATATCAGTGTATTTTGTTTCTTTTCTCGCCAAAATAATGACCTCCGTTTATTGGAGTTATATATCCAAATTGACAACCTTTTTTGCGTTCTGCTCAATAAACTGCTTTCTCGGCTCCACCTTTTCTCCCATGAGAATGGTAAAGGTCTCGTCCGCAGCAATGGCATCCGACAGGGTAAACCGCTTGAGAATTCTGGTTTCCGGATTCATGGTGGTGGTCCACAGCTCCGCCGGGTCCATTTCACCAAGGCCCTTAAACCGGGAAATCTCCACCTTGGCATTGGGGTTGTCACCCCGCAGCTCTGCGGACACTTGATCCCGCTCTTCATCGGAGAAGGCCACCTTTGTGACCTTGCCCCGGGTGAGCTTATACAGAGGCGGAACTGCCGTATACACATAGCCTTCCTCGATCAGAGGCCGCATAAACCGGAAGAAGAAGGTCAGCAGCAGCGTCCGAATATGGGCGCCGTCCACGTCCGCATCGGCCATAATAATGACCTTGTGATAGCGGAGCTTATTTACATCAAAGTCCTCTCCAAGGCCGGCCCCCAAGGCGGTAATTACAGGCTGGAGCTTGTCATTTCCATAGACCTTGTCTGCCCGTGCCTTTTCCACATTGAGCATCTTGCCCCACAGAGGAAGAATTGCCTGGAATCTGGAGTCCCGTCCGCCCTTGGCGGAGCCGCCTGCGGAGTCGCCCTCCACGATATAGATTTCTGTCAGCGCCGGGTCCCGCTCATTGCAGTCCGACAGCTTGCCGGGCAGCGTAGAACTCTCCAGAACGTTTTTCCGTCTGGTGGCTTCTCTGGCCTTTCTGGCGGCTTCTCTGGCCCGGGAGGCCATCAGTGCCTTGTCGATGATGATCTTGCCGACTCCGGGGTTTTCCTCCAAAAAGGTAGACAGTCCATCCCGAACCACGCTGTCCACCAGAGACCGCATATCGGAGTTGCCCAGCTTTGTCTTTGTCTGGCCCTCAAACTGAGCATCCGACAGCTTCACGGAAATAATGGCGGTGATTCCCTCACGGCTGTCCTCGCCGGAAATGGCTTCGTCATCCTTCAGCAGCTTTTTGCTGTGACCGTAGCTATTGAGCACAGAGGTCAGCGCCGCCTTAAATCCGGTTTCGTGCATACCACCCTCTGTGGTATGAATGTCATTGGCAAAGGACAGCAGAATCTCGTTATAGCTGTCGTTATACTGCAGAGCAATCTCCGCCTGGGCGTCGTCCTTCTTTCCGAAGAGATAAATCACCTGAGGATGAAGCGGCGTTTTGGACTTGTTGATATGCTCCACAAAGGAACGAATTCCTCCCTCATAGCACATATCGTCCCGGCGATTTTCTTCGCCCTCCGGCTTGATTCGCTCGTCGGACAATTCAATCCGCACACCGGCATTCAAAAACGCCTGTTCCCGCAGCCGCTTTTCCAGGGTGTCGTAGTTGTATTCCAGCACCTCAAAGATTTCGCCGTCAGGCTTAAACACAATCTCCGAGCCGTGCTTGTCTGTGTTCCCCACCACGGTCATAGGCTGTGTCACATGGCCCCGGGCAAACTTCATCTCATAGATTTTTCCATCCCGATGAACCCGAACCTCCAGCCACTCAGACAGGGCATTGACCACGGAAGCACCGACGCCGTGAAGGCCGCCGGAGACCTTATAGCCGCCGCCGCCGAATTTTCCGCCGGCATGGAGCACGGTAAATACCACCTCCAAGGCGGGCTTTCCGGTCTGCTGCTGGATTCCCGTGGGGATGCCTCGGCCGTTGTCCTGTACGGAGATAATATCTCCCTCCAGAATCTTTACCTGAATGTGATTACAATAGCCGGCCAAGGCTTCATCAATGGCGTTATCCACGATCTCATACACCAGATGATGCAGTCCTGCGGCAGACTGGGAGCCGATATACATGCCTGGGCGCTTTCGAACGGCTTCCAGTCCCTCCAGCACTTGTATTTGTTCGGCGCCGTATGTCTTGTTTTCCTCTGACATACATTGACCTCCTTTTTCTTGTGGCGGTATGGCTCCGCCGAAAGTAATACGCTTCCCCGATCACATACAGACCTTTGATCAGGGGGACATTGCCCTTAGGCGCCGTCCATTTTGCGCCAAGGCGCAAAATACGTTTTATGCGATGTTTATTGCCCATTTGGGGCAGTTGCCTGTCGGAAAAATTTGCGCTTTCTCGCCTATAGGGAAGGAGATTGACTTTGCTTTTCCGCCCGTTTTTCCAGGGTTCCGGCGGACAGCTGTGTGAAATACACCCGTTCCATCCCGTATTCCTCCGTCACCAAAAATGACTTTGGCACATCCTCGGTAACGGAGATCAGGCCCCCATCCTCCTCCACAGACCTGAGATAGTCCATGGTTTTTTGAGAAAGGGATGCTCCGTCCAGATCAAAAATACCGATGATTGCGCGGTCTCGAACCGCCATATCCCCGCCAATGGAAATATACATACCCTGTTTCTCCCGTTATTCTGCAGCGAGAATTCCGTTTTTCACGGAGAATACCCGGCCTGCGGTGGTGACCTTTTCCGTTTCACAGCAGGTGATAAACACCTGGCCGGAACGAATCTCATTGAGAATAAAATCCTGCCGGCCCTGATCCAGCTCAGACAGCACGTCATCCAGCAGAAGCACCGGCTCCTCTCCTGTGTCCTTCCGGGCAATTTCCCGCTCACTGAGCTTTAGGGCAATGGCCGCCGTGCGGGTCTGTCCCTGGGAACCGAAGCTTTTGAGACTGTGACCGTCCAAAAACACCTCAAAATCGTCCTTGTGAGGTCCAGTGAGACAGCGGCCACTGTCCAACTCCGCCCGGTAATGCCGTTCCTGATGGTCCATAATTTGCTGAAACAGCACCTGCTGCGGAGCAAAGGGATCGGTAATGGTGGAGACTGTCTGATATTGAATCGACAAAAGTTCATTGCCTCCGGAGCATATCCCATGATATTTCTCCGTCAGCTCTCTGAGCCTTCGGCAGTATTGGGCCCGGTAGGAGATAATGACGGCGCCGGTGGCCGCCATCTGCCGGTTAAAGTCCGGCAGTGTCTCCAGCAGACTGGGCTTTGTAAAATGGTCCCGCAGAATTCGGCTTTTGCTTTCATAGAGCCGCTGATAGTCAGATACGGCGCGCTTATATCGCGGCCGCAGCTGAGAAATGGCATCGTTTAAAAACCGCCGCCGAACCGAAGCCCCGGACCGAAGCAGCTGCAAATCCTCCGGACAGAACAAAACCGTTGTCAGTACGTCCTCCGTCTGGGTTGCATTTTTCTGCTTGACCCCATTGAGTAGGATCTGTCGCCGTCTAGGTCCGCGAAACAGGGCGTATACCAGATTTGTCTCCCGCTGGGCCGTATGAATTTCCGCCTCCAGCCGGGCAAAATCCTGATTCCAGCGGATTAGATCCTCCTCTTTTCGGGTGCGGTAGGAACTGCCCCTGGACAGGTACACCAGGGACTCCAAAAGGTTTGTCTTTCCCTGGGCGTTATCGCCCACAATCAGGTTCACCCCAGGGTCGAACAGAGCGTCCAGCCGCTCATAGCTTCGGAAATTCTGAAGCTGCAGTCCTGTGACATTCATGAAGTGACCTTCCAGACACTTCCGTCCATAGAGACGGTCATCCCCGGAGTCAGCTTTTTTCCCCGCATGGTGCAAACCTCGCCGTCCACCAAAACCTCACCGTTTTGAATGCGGTTTTTGGCTTCTCCGCCGGTTTCCACCGCTCCGGAGAATTTTAAGAATGCTTCCAGTTTGATAAACTCCGTAGAAATCGGGATTTCTGTCTCTACCGGAGCAGTTGTTTTCTTTACTCGCATATCGTCCTCTTTTTATTCCGCTTTCAGTCGAACCGGCAAAACCATGTAGGTGAATTTGTCTCCCTCACAGGGAGTAATCACTGCCGGAGAAAGATTTGTTTTCAGCTCCATGGAGATATTTTCCGTGGGAACAGCCCGCAGGGCCTCCAACAGATATTTGCAGTTAAAGCCGATTTCCATGTCACCGCCGCTGCCTGCTGTGGGGCATTCGTCATAGGCGTTTCCAATGGAGTTGGAGGTCCGAAGGGCCACCACATTTTCTCCGAAGGTGCAGCGAACGGGGCTTTTCAGCTTCTCCGAAACAATCAGGCTGACACGCTCCAGGGACTCCGTCATATTTTTGACGTTAATGGCCAGGCGAATGGGGTTGTCCGTGGGGACCACCCGGCGCCAATCCAAAAATTCTCCCTCCAGCAGCCGGCAGACCAAGGTGGCGTTGCCGATTTGGAACATAATATGTTTGGTACCCAGGGTAAAGGAAACGCTGTCATCAGTGTCTCCCAAAATTTTCTCCACCTCCCGAAGAGCGGGAGAGGGAGCCACAAAATTCAGAATGCGCTCCTCAGGATTTTCGATTTTTTCCCGGCGAAGAGCCAGACGGTATCCGTCTACCGCCACCACCGTGATGTCCTCTGCCGTGATTTCAAATTTACAGCCGGTCTGAATTGGCCGGGCCTGGTTGTCACTGACAGAGAAGATGGTGCCGGAGATCATGTCCTTTAGAACATTCTGAGGCACAGAGATTGCCTTGTCGTATTCCACGTCCGGCAGAGAGGGATAATCCTCCGAGGAGGACGCCATAATAGAGAATGTACTGATTCCGCTGATGATTTTCACCTTGTAGTTGTCGTCCACCTGAATGGTCACGGTGTCATCCGGCAGCTTTCTCACAATGTCTCCAAAGAGCTTTGCGGGAAATACAGCGGTACCCATTTCCTGAATATTTGCCTCCAGAGAGACGGAAATACCGGTTTCCAAATTGTAGCCCGTGAGAACCAGCATATTTCCGGCGGAGATCAGAATACCCTCCAAAGCGGCAATGGTGCTTTTCTGAGAGACGGTTCTGGATGCGATGGAAATGGCAGAAATCAGGTTGTCTTTATCACAGGTAAGATGGATCATGGATGAAGCTCCTTTCGCTCGGCGCCAGGCCGAAAAAGTTTTCCACAGGGAAGTCGGAATAGGAAGGGAAAAAGACCTGATTGGAGGCTTTTTTTAATAGAAAAAAGAGAAATTTTCTAGAAATCGTAGTAGATGCTGTGGAAACGGTGGAAAACCGTGGTTTATTCAGAAAATCACTGGTTTTTTTATTCTGGTCTGATTGTGGAAAAACAAAACGGTTTTCCACGGAAAAATTCCCGTTCCGGGGAAATGCGGAGTTTTCACATTATATTCACAGCAGTTTCCCGGTGGAAATGTGGAAAAAGGAAAGACCGAAAAAAGAACCCGCAGGGGGCTTATAGCTTTCCGTTGACGTTGGCCGTAACCTCCTTGACCACCGTTTGAAGATGGGCATTGGAGGGAAGATTGGTCTCTACCTTGTCTACGGAATGCATGACGGTGGTGTGGTCCTTTCCAAACTCCGCAGCAATGTCCTCCAGACTTAGCGGTGTCAGCTTCCGAATCAGATACATGGATACCTGACGGGCCTCCGCCGTCGTCTTGTCTCGGGCAGTGCCTCGGATTACGGATTCCGAAATGTTGTAATAGGAGCTAATCTCGGAAATAATCAGCTGGGGGGTGGGCAGTACCTTGTCTTTTCCTCGGAACATGTCCTTAATGGCCCGGGAGACATTTGTCAGATTGATCTCCAGCCCGGTAATATCTCGGTATGCCTTGATTTTGTTGACGGTGCCCTCCAGCTGACGGACATTGGAGGTGACGTTTTCCGCCACATAGGTGACCACATCTCCAGGCAGCTGCAATCCAATGGTGGCGGCTTTGTTTTCAATAATGGCCACCCGGGTTTCGTAGTCCGGGGGCTGAATATCGGCCAAAAGGCCCCACTGGAACCGGGTCTTTAGCCGGTCCTCCAGCTTACTCATCACATCCGGCGGCCGGTCAGAGGTGAGAACGATCTGTTTTTTCTGCTCATAGAGGGTATTGAAAGTATGGAAAAACTCCTCCTGGGTACTCTCCTTGCCGGCAATAAACTGAATGTCATCCATGAGAAACAGATCGGCTGTTCTGTATTTGCTGCGGAACTCCACGTTTTTGCCCTCGGCAATGGCGGCAATCAGCTCATTGGTAAACTGGTCGCCTTTCACATAGACAATATGGCAGCCCGGATTATTGTCTTTGATGACATTGGCAATAGCATAGAGCAGATGGGTTTTGCCAAGACCGCTTTCTCCATAGATAAGAAGGGGGTTATAGGACTCCGCAGGCATATTGGCCACGGCCTTTGCGGCGGCATGGGCAAACCGATTGGAGGATCCCACCACAAAGTTCTCAAAGGTGAATTCCCGCTTAATGGCGTCAAGGTCCTCTGTTTTTTTGCTTTGTTTCCGATAATCCCGAAGGCCGTCCTCATCCAGCACTTCCACGGTGACCTGCTGCTGACCCACCGCCAGCATGGCTTCTGTGATATAGGGAATGCACTGCGTCTCCAAAATGGGCTTTCGGAAGGGGTTCGGGGTAAAGAGCACCAGGGTGTTGTCACGGAGCTCTACCACGTCCACATCGTCAAACCAGGTGTTGACCAAGGCCTCGGTATGGTGCTGCTCTATGTAGGACAGAATTTTGGCCCACAAATAGGTGGCAGATGCCATAAGCGTTCTCCTCTCCAGTATGAAATAAAGCGTTTGATCCCCAGCTTCGGCTAAGAGCAGTCAGGGCATTTGAGTGTCCTGGAGAATGCCGTCAGGGCGAAAAAACGCATGGTTTTTTACACTTTATTATAGCAGAGATTCCGTGTAAAATCAACAGATACCTACCTTATTATAATATCATCTCTTTGAAAATCCCCAGAAAACCATGAAGAAACAGATTTCATGCTTGACAATTCCCTAATCCAGGGTATGATATAACTGAAAAATAAACAGAAAAGGAAATAAGACTATGCTGGAATTAAAAAATATCAGCTTTTCTGCCAAAACAGACCGGGGAAACGCTGAAATTCTCAAACATGTCAGTCTGACCATTCCAGACGGAAAGTTTCTGGTGATTACCGGCCCAAACGGCGGAGGAAAGTCCACCTTGGCCAAGATCATTATGGGAATCGAACAGCCCACGGAGGGGTCTATTTTCCTGGACGGGGAGAATATTACGGGGCTTTCTGTGACCCAGCGGGCCAAAAAGGGCATCAGCTACGGATTCCAGCAGCCCCCTCGGTTCAAGGGCATGAAGGTCAGCGATCTATTGTCTTGTGCGGCAGGAAAAGCCCTCAGCAAGGCCGACGGATGTCAGTATCTCACCCAGGTGGGACTTTGCAGCCGGGAATACATTGATCGGGATGTTGACGCTTCCCTGTCCGGCGGAGAGCTAAAGCGCATAGAAATTGCAACAATTTTAGCAAAAAAAGGCAAAGTTATGATATTCGATGAGCCGGAGGCAGGCATTGACCTCTGGAGCTTTAGCCGGCTCACCGGCACCTTTGAGTCCATCCATGCAGACAGCAGCGCCTCCATGGTGATTATCTCCCACCAGGAGCGGATCATTCGGCTGGCGGACGAGATCGTGATGATCTCCGACGGACAGATCAAGGAGCAGGGCCCTGTGTCGGAGATCTTCCCCAAGATTATGGCCAACACCACCGGCACCTGTAGCTATTTGGAGGAAAACTGAGATGAAGGAACTGACAGAGATTCAGAAGATGATGCTGGAAAAGGTCGCAAATATGAAGCAGATGCCCACAGAGGGGGCTTATAATCTGCGGCTTAACGGCCAGGGATTTGTCCGTCATTCCTCCGAGCACATTGAGATTGTACCCAAAACGGATAAGCCGGGCATTGATATTTATATCAAAGAGGGAACCAAGGGAGAAACTGTGGCCATTCCTGTGGTGATTTCCGAAAGCGGTATGGATGATATGGTCTACAATGACTTTCATATTGCAGACGGGGTGGACGTGACGATTGTGGCCGGCTGCGGAATCCACAACTGCGGCTGTGAGGATTCCCGCCACAACGGCATTCACACCTTTTACGTGGGGAAAAACTGCCAAGTTCGCTATGAGGAGAAGCATTTCGGCGCCGGAGACGGCACAGGCGGCCGTATATTAAATCCTCAGACGGTTTTATACATTGGAGAGGGTTCCCATGTGTTTTTGGATATGAGCCAAATTGGCGGCGTTGACAGCACGAAGCGGGATACCAAATGTGAGGTGGGAGACGGCGCGGAGCTTCAGATTCAGGAGAAGCTGCTGACCCATGGGGAACAGACTGCGGATTCCGAGGTGGATGTATTTCTCAATGGAGTGGACTCCCGGTGCCAGATTACCTCTCGGTCTGTGGCCAAGGATGCCTCCTCCCAGGTGTTCTATCCCAGAGTCCAGGGAAATAACCAGTGCTTTGGACATGTTCAGTGCGACGCCATTATTATGGGAAAGGCAAAGGTTCGGTCCATTCCGGAGATCAGCGCCAACCATGTAGACGCCAGCCTGGTTCATGAGGCGGCCATTGGAAAAATCGCAGGAGAACAGATTCTAAAGCTGATGACCCTCGGTCTGGACGCCGAGGAGGCAGAGCAGAAAATCCTTGAGGGATTTTTGCGGTAAATAAGAAAAGCACGCGGAGGATTTCCGCGTGCTTTTTTTATCATTTTTTCGCCAACAGGAAAATTGTGGAGATAATACAGACAAAGCCAGCAAAGTCCATGGGCATAAAGCTGCTGCCAAGCCAGAGGACGGCGAACAGCGTGGCGGAAACCGGTTCAATGCTGGAAATCAGGCTTCCCTTCACAGGGCCTATCAGGCTGACACCATAGATAAATATCACATAGGCCAAAATGGTTCCCACCAGGATAATGCTGGCCATAGCCAGAATACCGTTTAAGCCAAAGAAAACAGGGTGAGAAAAGGTCCCCGGAAGGGCAGCCATCAAAATGCCGCCGATGACCAGGCCATAGCCCATAATGGTGTCGCTGCCGTAGCGGTTGGAAATGCCGCAGGACAGGGTGGTGTACAGGCACATGGAGACGGCGCTGAGCAGTCCCCAAATCAGTGCTTTTTTCGAAAGCACCAGGGTCCCGGGATTTCCGTGGGTGGCCAGGAGGAAGGTTCCCAACAGCGCCAGGAACATGGCAATCAGCTCCCGGGGCTTTGGCATCCGCCGATGAATCACACAGTCCGCCGCCAGAATCATCACAGGTCCAATATACTGAATCACCGTGGCGGTTCCCGCATTGGAGTAGGATATGGTGGTGAGATAGGTATACTGACAGAACAGCAGCCCTAAAATGGAAAAGGCAATCAGATGCAGGGCATCCTTTTTGTTTTTCCAAATGGCCAGCATGGTCTGGGGCTTGCGAATCAGACAGTAGACAATGAGAATCGGCCCTGCAATCAGCATCCTCAGACAGGTCAGAAGCTCCGAGGAGATGCCATAATGGGAGAACAGATACTGTCCGCAGGCCCCGGAGAAGCCCCAGCAGACGCCACCGAGAAAGGTACATAACACGCCCCTGTTTATGGGAAGATGTGTTTTGTTTAAGGTTGCGTCCATGCATTACACCTCTGCGCTGAGTGTTTCACTGAGCTCCAGCCCGGGATTTTTCTTCAGATTGAAGTCAATAGACCAATAGCTGGAGAAAACCAGCAGACTGTGGCCCTTGTAGTCCTCCAGAAGCTCTGCATCCGAGGAGAGAAGAAGGTCCTTGGGATCACAGGGGCATTTGGTGATAAACCGCAGATACTCATAGGGAAGGTTGTACATCCGAAGATCCACGCCGTACTCATTTTTCATACGATACTGGAAAACGTCAAACTGCAGGGTGCCGACCACGCCGACAATGACCTCTTCCATACCGGTGTTGGGGACCTTAAAAATCTGAATGGCGCCTTCCTGGGCAATCTGCTCCGTGCCCTTGATAAACTGCTTGCGCTTCATGGTGTCCTTGGGGCTGACTCGGGTAAAGTGCTCCGGGGCGAAGGTGGGAATTCCCTCAAACATAAACTTTTTTCCCGGGGAGCAGAGGGTGTCGCCAATGGAGTAAATGCCCGGATCAAATACGCCGATAATATCGCCGGCGTAGGCCTCATCCACGATTTCCCGATCCTGGGCCATCAGCTGCTGAGGCTGAGAAAGCCGCTGCTTCTTTCCACCCTGTACATGGTAAACCTCCATGTCCCGGGTAAATTTGCCGGAGGTGATACGCATAAAGGCGATGCGATCCCGGTGCGCCTTGTTCATATTGGCCTGAATTTTAAAGATAAAGGCGGAGAAATCCGGGGAGAAGGGATCAATGACCTGATCTCCGGCCTTTCTGGGAAGGGGCGGCGTGGTCATGGTGAGAAATTCATTGAGGAAAGGCTCCACGCCAAAGGTGGTCAAAGCGGAGCCAAAAAACACCGGGCTCTGCTGTCCTCCCCGGACCTTCTCCAGGTCAAATTCCGCTCCTGCCCCCAGAAGCTCCACTTCCTCCTGAAGCTGACGCCACTTTTTCTCGCCAATCAGCTCTCCCACATGGGAATCGTCCAGATCCACCTGCTCCGCCCCGCTTTTGGACTTAAAGGACGTATCGGAGAAAAACAAAATCTGCTGCTTTGTCCGGTCAAAGACACCCTGAAACTCCTTGCCGGAGCCAATGGGCCAGTTGATGGGGCAGGTTTCAATGCCCAGCTCCTGCTCAATCTGCTCGCAGAGCTCAAAGGGATCTCTGGCGTCCCGGTCCATTTTATTGATAAAAGTGAAAATGGGAATGTTCCGCAGGGTGCAGACCTTAAAGAGTTTTCTGGTCTGGGGCTCTACGCCCTTTGCGGCGTCAATAACCATCACCGCAGAGTCCGCAGCCATCAGGGTACGATAGGTATCCTCAGAGAAGTCCTGGTGGCCCGGGGTGTCCAGAATATTGATGCAGTAGCCGTTGTAGCCAAACTGCAGTACGGAGGAGGTCACGGAGATGCCGCGCTGCTTTTCAATCTCCATCCAGTCGGAGACGGCGGCTCGGCTGTTTTTCTTGCCCTTGACCACGCCGGCCTGGGCAATGGCGCCTCCGTAGAGCAGAAATTTTTCCGTCAGAGTTGTTTTACCGGCGTCGGGGTGAGAAATAATGGCAAATGTCCTGCGCCGCTGAATTTCTTCTTGTAATGTCATAGAAAAACCTCCATTGTAGGGTGAACAATCTATATTTCTTTCGTCATCCGTCACATGGGGATACCCTCCTACCGGAAACATGAAATGGTCAAGGAAAAAAGCACGCCGAAGCGTGCTTTTTTCATGGTGACCCGGACGAGAATCGAACTCGTGTTACAGCCGTGAAAGGGCCGTGTCTTAACCTCTTGACCACCGGGCCAGCGCTGATGCAAAAAGCATCAGAATAAAAAAAGGCGGAAACAATTCCGCCTTTGATGGTAGCGGCAACTGGACTCGAACCAGTGACACTCCGGGTATGAACCGAATGCTCTACCAACTGAGCTATGCCGCCATATAATCCCCCAAAAGGGCAAGACCCATTATAATAGGTAAATTCTCATTTGTCAACAACTGTTTTTAAATAATCCGGGAAAATTTATAATTTTTCAGATTCATATTTTCACAGAACACCGCATATAATAGAATTGGTGATACAAGTGAGGGTATGGAAAAATTTAGTTTTATTTTACCTGGGCGGAATGATCTACATGGGAATGGAGCTTCTTTGGCGGAGCTGGAGCCACGGAAGCATGTTTGTGGTAGGAGGAATTTGCTTTCTCCTGATTGGCAGCATAGACGGTTTGATTCCGGATATGCCCCTTGTGATGCAGTCGGTGCTGGGGGCCTGTCTTGTGACAGCTGTGGAGTTGATTTCAGGGCTGATTCTCAACCTGTGGCTGGATATGGGAGTATGGGATTACAGCGACCTGCCGCTGAATTTTATGGGTCAGGTGTGTATGGCCTATTTTTTTCTTTGGATTCTCGTTTCCCTGCTGGGGGTCCTGCTGGAGGATCAGCTGCGGCAGCGGCTGTTTCGGGAGCCGCCGGTGGTATACCGGGTCTTATAGAAAGGAAGCCGTTTCGATGGCAGCCAAAAAATAAGAATCCCGGCTCCTGCACAGAGCCGGGATTCTTTGTATGAATCAGACCTTGAAGTTGACGGAGGTAGAACCCTCATCGTCCTTCTGGAAGGTGTAGTCCTTACCGGGAAGGGCAGCGTTGAGCACAATGCCTACAATTGCCGCAATGGCCAGGCCGGAAAGGCTGATGGTGATAGAGCCAATGGGAATGAGAATGGAGCCGGCGGCGGAGTACTTAATGCCGATAGACAGCACAAGAATCAGCGCAGCAATGATTACGTTGCGGCTCTTGGTGAAGTCCACCTGATTCTCCACCACGTTCCGAACGCCCACGGCGGAGATCATGCCATAGAGCACCAGGCTGACGCCGCCCATTGTGGCAGCGGGCATGGCGGCAATGACGGCGGCAAACTTGGGGCAGAAGGACAAAACCGCGGCAAATACGGCAGCCAGGCGAATAACACGGGGGTCGTAGACCTTAGACAGCGCCAGAACGCCGGTGTTTTCTCCATAGGTGGTGTTTGCAGGCGCGCCAAACAGAGCCGCAATGGTGGTTGCAATGCCGTCGCCGGTGAGGGTGCGGTGCAGGCCCGGGTCTGCCACAAAGTTTTTGCCGACGGTGGAAGAGATGGCGCAGATGTCGCCAATGTGCTCCACCATGGTAGCCAGGGCAATGGGCATAATGGTAATCACCGTGGTGATCAGCATACCGCCGTCAAAGCCCTCACCAAAGATGGACAGGGCGGTGTTGTTCCACTTTACCGGGAGTCCCACCCAGGCGGCATCGGAAACATGCTCAATCAGGGTCTGGCGGGTAGGGGCGTCAATAATCATGGACACCGCATAGCTGGCAATCACACCCAGAAGAATGGGGATGATCTTCAGCATTCCCTTGCCCCAGATATTGAAATAAATCACCACAAGAATGGCAACAAGGGCCACGATCCAGTTGTTTGCGCAGTTGTCAATGGCGCTCTGGGACAGGGTCAGACCAATGGCAATGATAACAGGGCCGGTGACAATGGGGGGGAAGAACCGCATGACCTTCTGGGCGCCGAAAATCTTAAACAGCAGCGCCAGCACAAGATACAACAAACCGGCACAGGCAACACCGAAGCAGGAATACGTCAACGGAATGTCTGTACCGGAGGCGGTCACAAGACCATAGGCTCCAAGAAAAGCAAAAGAACTGCCCAAAAATGCGGGCACTTTTCTACCGGTGATCAGATGGAACAGCAGGGTTCCGAGACCGGCAAACAGCAGGGTGGCGGAAATGGAAAGACCGGTAATTGCCGGCACCAGGACCGTGGCGCCGAACATGGCAAACATGTGCTGAAGCCCCAGCAACAGCATCTTGGGGGCGCCAAGGGTTCTGGCGTCATAGATCGTTTCTTGATTCATGAATCAAACTCCTCCTCTTTTTCTGCAATCTTGTCAATTATACATACCTGGAAAGGGCTTTTCAACCCTTTTTTTAAAATAACTGAAAAAGGAGGGGCAAAACAGGGCGCTGCGGATGGCCGCAGCGCCCTGTTCGGTTTTCTGAAGCCGTGTGATGCCAGGGGGATCAGTGGGCGGATTTGCAGAAGTGAGAGACGCTGCCCTCCTGCACCACGGGAATGTGCCAGTCCGCCGTCACATCGGCAAATCGGACATGATCCAGCAGCGAGGAGGAAATCTCCTCGGTGCGGCCGGTTAGGCGGGTCAAAAGAGCCACAGCCTCAACTCTGGAAATGGGGTCGTTGGGACGGAAGGTTCCCTCGGCGTCCCCTCGGATGATACCGGCCCGGGCCAGGGCGTACACATGGGGATTGTACCATTCCGAGTCGTCATCGGCCACGTCGCAGAAAACAATGGATTCCGTGCTGGGCAAAGTGACGCCCTCCGCCTGGACGTACTGCATCAGCAGGGCGGCAAACTCCGCCCGGAGAATATTTCGGTCCCCGCCCAGGGTCCCGTCGGGATAGCCCTTCATATAGCCCCGCTGTACCGCAGTATAGACATAGGGCCAGGCCCAGTCGGACACATCCTCCGGACAGGTCTCACCGGCGGAGGAGACGGACAGACCAAGGATGCTGACCAGCAGCTTTGCCGTCTGCTCTCTGGTCACATACTCCGTGGGTTCGAAGGTAGTCTCCGAGGTGCCGTCGATAAACCGGCCGTGAAACGCCTCCTGGGTATAGGGCGTTTGGCTCCATTCCGCCGAAAGGGTACAGTCGATTTCTATCTGCCGGAGCCAGGGGTACCAGCAGCTTTGGATGGTAAGGCCTTGAATGCTGCCGGTGGTATAGGGGGAAAGGCCGGTGATCAAGTTGCTGCTTGTGAGATTGTCCAGCAGTGCCTGGGAATTCGCCTGAATCCGGGAGGTCAGTTCATTGAAAATCTGAGTATCTTCCTCCAGATGCTTAAAATTGTTGGGAGCAATGCCCAGTTCTGTGAGATAGGTGCGCATCTCCTGGCAGGCGCCGTCCCGATACCCGATTTCCTTGACTAGCGCAGTGGAAAGGCTCCGAAGGTGGGCCCTCTGGGTGGCATCGGTTTGGAAGCCCGGCAGCTCCAGGGAGCGGTATCGGGCAATCCCCTGGCTGAGCCCCATGACAATGCCATTGGGAAGTTCCCCTCCGCCGGAGAAGCTCAACAGCATACCCAAATGGGTATTTTCCACCAGAATGTCGTTAAGGGCCGGCTCAGCGGTGTCGGTGAGGTCAATTAAAATGGTCGGAATGTGGTGATACTCATTTTCGTTGAGGGTGGAGACCAGCTGACTGAGCATCTGATTGGAGTTTCCTCCGGAGGCCGTTACCACCACCACGGAGAGATCCGCCTGGGTGTCCACATGGGTCACGCCAAAGTAGCGGAGGGTATCGTCCAGAATTTCGGATACGGTGAAGCAGTTAAAGCTGAGAACCCGATGCATCTCCTCTCCAAAGCAGGACACGGAAACCCGCAAGTCCTCCAAGGGATACCGTTCTAGGAAAATCTTGCTGAGCGCAGTCTGCCCCAGACCGTCCAGGGCACTGAAGATCTGGTCGTTTTCCGTGAGATAACGCTGAAACAGGGCAATCTCGTTTCGCTGAATATTATTTCCGTCGGAGGAGTCGTCTACCCCCAGCAGGTAGTGGACATTTTTCATGCCGCAGAGGGTGTCCATGGCGTAATCCGTAAGGAGAAGCTGTCTGGTTCGAATGGCCAGATACTCCTGCAGCAGCGAATTTTCATCCTCCTGGGGCGCCTCCGCCTCTGAGCGCTCCGACTGCTGAGCGGTTCCAATATCCTGATGCCGAAGAAAGGCGGAGATCACCAGGGCAGAGCTGGCGGCGGATTGGGAGGCAGCCTTGGGAGAGAGCAGCATTTCCAGCTCCTCCGAGGAAAGATTGGCCTGGAGATAGGCCTTGGTGTGTCCGTCTGCGGCGTAGGGATAGCTGGCAATGATATGCTCCACCGTCAGGTCATCCCGATAGAACACCGGCCGTCCCACCATGCCATAGGCACGGGTGACCCAATAGTGATTTATGGTATACCCGTCAAAATCGCAGGCGCTGGCCAACCGGGCAACGGAGTCAATGAGATACAGTGTATTGTTCTCGGCCAGCTCCGCCAGAAAATCAATGACCTCATATTCCGTCATAGAGGAGCCGTCGGCAAAGTGCAGCGCCGTCATTTCCGTCATACAGCGGGCATTCATCAGTCCGCCGGAAAGCAGCTGATCCATAGAGATGATGAAGGTGTCGTATGTCTTGTCCATCTCCTGAAGCCAGGTAACCAGCGCCTCTCGACTGCCGTATTGGGTGCCGTTTGTATTTTCGGTCTGCCCATCCAGCTTGGTGGCGTATAGGTCCCGGTCCGGCGTAATCAGCTGAATATTCAGAGATTCGGCCATGGTTTTTACACGGCTGTCGTTAAAGGGACGGTCATCCAGGGGAACATAGACCACATTCTGGGCCGAAGAATCCACAGCCTTGACCTGATAACTGGACGTGGGAATGGCGGCAAAAATCAGACAGGCAGTGAGGAGCAGGGACAGAATTCGTTTCCGCATGGTGTAACCTCCCGAAGATGAATCAACTGTTTATATCCATATTACTTTACCAAAGAATATGACATAATACAAGGAATATTTTACAAAACTGCCGAAAGGGGGATTATTTATGGTACTTTGACCCAGCCAAAATGCTCTCTGCCCGGTAAATCTGTTCCAGCACCATAATCCGGGCCAGGTGATGGGGAAAAGTCATGGGAGACATAGACAGCTGAAAATCCCCTTGCTGCTTCAGCGCTTGATCCAGGCCAAAGGAGGAGCCAATGAGAAATACCAGCTCTGATTTTCCGTTGTTCCGCACAGTCTGGAGTTTATCTGCCAGTTTTTCTGAGGACAATAACTTTCCCTCCGGGGTCAGCACGCAGAGCCAGCAGTTCTTTGGCAGCTTTTGTAAAACGGCCTCCCGTTCTTTTTCCAGGGCGGCCTGGATCTGTGCGGCAGAAGGGTTTTCCGGCAGACGAACCTCCGGCAGCTCAAGGATTCGAATGCCCCCATAGGCTTTCATCCGCTTTTCGTATTCCGCCGCCGCGCTGCGGTAAAAGTCCTCCTTGAGCTTTCCCAGTGCAATCAGTGTAATCATTCCGGTTCCTCCAAAATTACGGAATATGGCCAATCTCCCTTGGGAGATTGGCCATAAAAATGGCGTTACAGCTGTGCCACGATCTGGTCCACCATGTGCTCAATATTATTGTGTTCCGGATCGGCGGGAATGGTCAAATCTGCCCAGGAGGCATAGACCGGGACCCGCTTGGCATAGAGGGTGTCCAGATTTTCACCGGGACCAAAGGCAATCCCCCGGGTGGTGATATTGGAGAGCCTGTTTCGCAGTTCCTCCAGGCCCACCTGAAGATATACGACGGTGCCCAGGGTTTTCAGATGTTCCATGGCCTTGCTGCGCATGGGCACGGAGCCCCCTGTGGCCAGAACCGTGTGCTCCAGACGGAGATCCCGGATGATTTTCTCCTCATAGGCCAGGAAATAGTCCAGGCCCTCCTGGTCCAAAATCTCCTGAAGGGTTTTCCCGGACTCCCGGCAGATCACCAGATCGGAGTCCAAAAAATCCATGCCAAGGGTTTTTGCCAGGACGACGCCCACGGTGCTTTTTCCAGCCCCGGGCATACCGATTAAGATAAGGTTGTTTTTCAAGGGTCATTCCCCCATGTCGTAGATGATAAACCACTCGTACTGACCATCTGCCGTGGATGACGTCTTTGTCAGTGGCAGGGCATGATCCTTCTGGTCGGTCAAGGTACTGTGGGTGGAGTCAAAGGCCAGGCCCACATATCCGGCCTCGTCATAATAGAGGTAGTAGTAGACCACCCCATCCTGAACGGCAACATTCCACAGCTGAACGTCCTCAATGGGGTCCCCTGCAGCGGTTTCCTGACCGTAGAGGGCATCCTGGGTGTTCATCAGCTCCAGCAGCGAGGCCTGAATGTCCTGGTCAAACATGGCATAGGCATCGGAGTAGCTGCCATTGTAGTATGCCAGCACCTTGTCATGGTTTTTGCTGGTGTAGAGCTTCAAGCCGTCCATATTCTGAAACGTCAAGGCGGTGTTGGAGTAGGAATCCAGCTGATCGCCGTCTGTGAACATGGTCCGCACCGCAGACATTCGGTCGGTGTAGTTGGAGGTCACAATTACGGATTCATCGGTTCCAAAGAAGGCCCCCAGGGCGTTGCCAAGAAACAGTCCAACGGCCAGGGCAACCAAACAGCAGATGATGGCATTGGCCATGGTTTTCGGAAATGGATTCTTTTCTTCGGGAAACTTAATATCCATATTATTCCTTTTCTTTCAAAAGGTCACGAATCTCTGTAAGCAAAAGCTCCTCCTTGGTGGGCTCCGGAGGCGGCTCAGGCTCCTCTTCTTTTTTATGGGAGAGATGTCCCACAAACTTCACCATGGAGAACACTACAATGGCCACACAGAGGAAGTTGATAATGGCGGTAATCAGCTGTCCAATGGGGAACATTCCAACGGTGACCCCGTCAAAATTGACGCCCCCCATAATGGTGCCGATAATGGGATTGATGATGCAATCCACCAGGGCCGTGACAATGGCGGTAAAGGCGGAGCCAATTACCACGCCAACGGCCATATCCAGCACATTGCCCCGCATAATAAACTGTTTAAACTCTTGGATGATTCCTTTTTTTTCTTCCATGGAAGTGCCCTCCCTATTTCTTATTTATGCAGGAATTCTTCTCCTCCCATGTAGGGACGGAGAACCTCGGGAATACGAACGGAGCCGTCTGCCTGGAGGTTGTTTTCCAGGAAGGCGATGAGCATTCTGGGAGGCGCCACACAGGTGTTGTTCAGGGTGTGGCACAGGACGTTGCGGCCGTTTTCATCCTTGTAGCGAATACGCAGGCGGCGGGCCTGGGCATCTCCCAGGTTGGAGCAGGAGCAGACCTCAAAATATTTCTTCTGCCGGGGGCTCCATGCCTCAATGTCGCAGGACTTGACCTTCAGATCCGCCAGGTCACCGGAGCAGCACTCCAGCTGCCGCACGGGAATATCCAGAGAACGGAACAGCTCCACGGAGTATTTCCACAGCTTTTCGTACCATTCCTTGCTGTCCTCGGGACGGCAAACCACGATCATCTCCTGCTTTTCAAACTGGTGAATCCGGTAGATTCCGCGTTCCTCAATGCCATGGGCGCCCTTTTCCTTGCGGAAGCAGGGAGAATAGGAGGTGAGCGTCTGGGGCAGGTTTTCTCCGGGAATAATCTGGTCGATAAACCGGCCAATCATGGAGTGCTCGGAGGTGCCGATGAGATACAGGTCCTCCCCTTCGATTTTATACATCATGGCATCCATGTCGGTCTGGCTCATCACGCCCTCCACCACGTTGCCGTGGATCATAAAGGGCGGAATGCAATAGGTAAAGCCCTTGTTGATCATAAAATCTCGGCCATAGGCCAGGACGGCCTCATGAAGCCGGGCAATATCGCCCAGAAGATAGTAGAAGCCGTTTCCGGATACCCGCCCGGCGGCGTCCAAGTCAATGCCGTTGAAGGATTCCATAATCTCTGTGTGATAGGGAATTTCAAAATCCGGCACCTTCGGCTCTCCAAAGCGCTGAACCTCCACGTTACAGCTGTCGTCGGGTCCGATGGGAACAGAGGGATCAATGATATTGGGAATCACCAGCATGATTTTGCGAATCTGCTCCGCCAGCTGGTCCTCCTTTGCCTCCAGCTCAGCCAGACGGTCGGCCTGAGCCTTGACCTTCGCCTTGACGGCCTCGGCCTCCTCCAGCTTGGAGGGATCCTTTTTGGCTTGTCCCATGAGCTTGCCCACTTCCTTGGACAGGGCGTTTCTGGCAGTCCGCAGCTCCTGAGCCTCTGCAATTGCCGCACGGTTTTCCCCGTCCAAGGCAATCACCTGGTCTACCAGGGGCAGCTTTTCCTCCTGGAACTTCTTTTTGATGTTTTCTTTGACGATGTCGGGGTTTTCCCGCACAAATTTAATGTCTAACATATTGCTCCACCTCAATTAAATATCTCGTTTTACCGGGTTCAGAGATTCCAGCGCCTCGATGAGCTGCTGAAGATCCTCCTCCCCATAGTACTCCAATTCAAATTTTCCCCGCTTTTTCCCGGCGTGAATCAAAACTTTTCGTCCAAGATGCCGGGTCAGCGCCTGTTCGCACTCCTTGTAATAGTCCACCTGAAGGGGATCCCTGAGGGGTGCCTCCGGCTCCGGCTTCATCATCCGTTTCACCAGGGCCTCCGTCTGCCGCACAGAGAGCTGCTGAGAGAGAATTTTCTGGGCCGCCGTCCGCTGACGTTCCTCGGATTCCAGAGGCAGCAGGGCCCGGGCATGGCCTGCGGAAAGACTTCCATCGGTGACCAGCTCCAGAATACTTTTTGGCAGCTTCAGCAGCCGCAGGGCATTTGCCACGGCAGGGCGGGATTTTCCTACGCTGGAGGCCGTCTCCTCCTGGGTCAGACCATAAGTGTTCATCAGGGTTTCATAGCCCTTGGCCTCCTCCAGAGGATTCAGGTCCTCTCGCTGAAGGTTTTCAATCAGCGCCAGCTGGGCCGCTTTTTTGTCGTCGGCCTCAATGATATTGACAGGAACCTCTGTGAGATTGGCCATCCGGGAGGCCCGCCAGCGGCGCTCGCCGGCAATGATCTGGTAGTAGCCGTTTTCCACAGGCCGGACGGTGATGGGCTGAATCAGTCCGTGCTGGGCAATGGAATCCGCCAACTCCGCCAGGGCTTCTTCGTCGAAGTCATGTCTGGGCTGGTGGGGATTGGGCTCCAGTTTTTGAATGGGAAGGGTGGAACCCTGGGGCTCCTGGACCTCTGTTGTCTCGGAAAACAGGGCGCCCAGGCCCTTTCCCAGGCCTTTTGCTGAGGATTTTGCCATATTCACACCTTCCCTTCCGAATGCTTCTTCAAGATTTCCTCTGCCAGGGCCAGATAGGCCTCCGCCCCCCGGCTGAGCTTGTCATAGGCGGTAATGGGAAGACCATGGCTGGGGGCTTCGCTGAGCCGCACGTTTCGAGGAATCACCGAGGTGAACACCTTTCCGGGAAAGTGCCGCCGGACCTCCTGGGCCACCTGTAGACTGAGATTGGTTCGGCCGTCATACATGGTGAGCACCAGACCGAAAATTCCAATGTTGGGCTGATAGGTCCGCTTGACGGCACGCAGGGTTGCCATTAAATCGCTAAGTCCCTCCAGGGCGTAGTATTCGCACTGGACCGGAATGATAATCTGGTCAGCCGCGCACAGAGCATTTAGGGTCAGCAGCTCCAGAGAGGGGGGACAGTCAATTAAAATGTAGTCGTATTGCTGCGCTACGGTGTGCAGGGCGTCCCGCAGACGGTATTCCCGCCGGTCCAGACTGACCAATTCGATTCCCGCCCCTGCCAGGTCTGCGCCGCTGGGGATTAAATCTCCAAAGCTGGTGGAGACAATGGCGTCTTTTGCGGGAACATCGTTGATGATTACGTCGTATACGGTGTTTTTGACCTGATTTTTCTCCACACCAAGTCCGGATGTGGCGTTGGCCTGGGGGTCAAAGTCGCAGAGCAGGACTTTTTTTCCAAGCTGTGTCAGGGCCGCGGTAAGACTGACCGCGGTGGTGGTTTTTCCTACGCCGCCCTTTTGATTCACCAGTGATAGAATCATCCGCCGGCCTCCTTCTTTTCTTCTAGGGTTTTTATTATACTAGATGCCCCACCACTTTGCAAGATGCAAGGAGGTTTCACGTGAAACAATTTCGCCGGGAACCAACGATGTTTCACGTGAAACAAAAAACATTTGTAATCTGCGGGAAATGTATTATAATGTAGGATAATACGTGCTAGGAACCGCAAGCAAGGAGAAGTCAATCATGAATCAATATCAGCAGGAATATCAAAGCAAACTGGTGACAGTGGAGGAGGCCCTGGATTCCCTTCAGCATGGAGACGTCATCGCCACAAGCCAGTGCGCCAACGAGCCCACGGCGCTGTTTGACGCCATGCACACCCTTCGGGGAAAGGGGAAAAAGTTCCGACTGTTCGCCCCTATGTGTTTTGTGCCACATGAGTTTCTGTCCGACCCTGTGTATCGGGACACCTTTGATACAGACATCACCTTTTTAATGGGAGCAACTCGGAAGGCCAGAGACGCCGGGATGCTCAGCTACTACCCGGGGGACCTGCACAATGGAGCGTCCCGGTGGCTCAGTGTCCACGGGTGCAATGTCTTTTTGGCAGCCGCCACGCCGATGGACCAGCATGGCTATATGAAAATTCCCCTGTGCCTGATCCATGAGCGGACCTTTCTGGAACAGGCGGATCGGGTGATTTTGCAGATCAACCCCAATCTGCCCAGCATTTATGGGGATACGGAGGTTCACATTCGAGACGTGGACATGGTGGTGGAGGCGGCCACTCCCCTGCCCTATCTGCCCAAAAGCGAGCCCACGGAGTTGGAGAAAACCATAGGCGGCTACATTGCCTCTATGGTCCAGGACGGGGACTGCATTCAGCTGGGCATCGGCGGTATTCCGGACGCTGCGGCCCAGGCCTTGATGGACAAGCACGATCTGGGGGTTCACTCGGAGATGCTGACCAATTCCATGGCGGATCTGGTCCAGGCGGGAGTTATTACCGGCCGGAAGAAAAACTATTTTCCCGGGAAAATGGTGGGGACCTTCGCCTACGGCACCCAGGAGCTCTATGATCTGCTGAATGAAAACCCCAGTGTGAGAATGCTCCGGGGAGAAACCGTTAACGACCCCGGCAATGTGGCCCGAAACGACAACTTCGTGTCCATTAACTCCTGTCTGGCTGTGGACCTCACCGGGCAGGTCTGTTCGGAGTCCATTGGCTCCCGGCAGTATTCCGGCTCCGGAGGCCAGTCGGATATGGCGGTGGGCGCGGTCCACTCCAAAGGGGGCCGGGGAATTATCGCCATGGCCTCCACCAAGCGCAACGGGACGGTTTCCAGCATCACAGCACAGCTGGAGCCCGGCAGCGTGGTGACCCTCAGCCGAAATGAGGTGGACTATGTGGTCACCGAATACGGCATAGCTCCACTGAGAGGGCGAAGCGTTCGGCAGCGTGTGGAAAATCTGATTGCCATTGCCCATCCGGATTTTCGGGGAGAGCTCCGGGAACAGGCAAATCGCTGGCGTCTGTGGTAAAGGTATACCTGTTGGTTTACATAAGTCTGCGTCACCCAACTGGGGGGCGCAGACTTCTTTTTGTGGGGGAGTCGAAGGAATTCCAAGGGAGTTCCGAAATTCAACAATTTGTACTGGACAAAAGGGACATAATCTGCTATACTGTGGTTGAAATATGAAGATTCTATGAAGGAAATATTACGACACAACGAATTCTGACCATAGACTTCAGTTAGGAGGAGTAACGATGAAAAAGACAAACCGTATGCTGGCGCTGCTTTTGTCGCTGGCGTCTCTGCTGTGTCTCATGGCCGGCTGTGGCAACAAGCAGTCCGGCAGCGCGGCAGCCCCTGCCTCCGGTCACGAGACTCAGACGGAGGAAACCAAGGCGCCTCAGACTCCGGCGGAGCCTGCTGCCCCCGGTTCCGCAGTGGAGGATTCCGCAGAGATGGGCTCCGCAGTGGAGGCCCCGGAGCTCCCCGCCATGGAGCTTCCCATTGACGGCACCCCCATCACCCTGACCTACTGGCAGACCAAGCCCGGCGGCGCAGTGGCAAATCTGGCCCCCAACGGCTATTTTGACTACCCCCACTTCCAGGAGGCCGCAGAGGTCACCGGCGTGACCCTGGACTTTATCCAGGCGGAGTTTATGGTGGCCAATGAGCAGTTTAACCTGATGATTGCCTCTCAGGATTATCCTGACATCTTCGGCAGCTTCAACAGCCTGTATTCCGACGGAGATGACAACGGCATCGAGGAGGAAATCATCCTGGCGCTGGAGGATTATGAGGACCTGTTCCCCCACTACCAGCACTATCGCACCAGCACCAGATTCCTGGAGACTGCCACCGTCACCAGCGAGGGACATATCTCCGGCTTCTACGAGCTGATGAGCGACTTTATCGGTCCCTTCTTCGGCATGATGGGCCGGGGCGACTGGATCGAGGATCTGGGCATGGAAACCCCTGAGACCTATGACGAGCTTCATGAGCTGCTGATGGCCATGAAGAACAAGTATGGCTGCACCACCGCCATCTACCTGGATTCTGCGGCTGTGGGCAATGACAACTTCCTGGCCGCCGGCTACGGCGCCCCCTGCATGCTGGCCACCAACGCCAAGGAGTCCTATTGGATGGTCCAGGACGGCACGGTTATGGACGGTATCACCAACGAGGGCTACAAGGAGTATCTGACCATGCTCCACCAGTGGTATGAGGACGGCCTGATTTCCCGGGACTTTGCCAATGCGCCCGGCGCAATGGATCCCAGCGGCATGGCTGAAATCACCTCCGGCAACTGCGGCGTGTTCTTCAACGGTGCGCCGATGATGAGCATGTACTCCGCGATTTCTGACGACCCCAACCTGCGCCTTGTGGGCCTGCCGGATCCTGTGAAGGAAAAGGGCGAGAAGACCCATGTGGATACCACCGAGTATGACTTCGGCACAGAGCGTATGAGCATCTCCACCAAGTGTGAGAATCCTGAGATTGCGATTCAGTACTGCGACTTCTGGTTTACCGATCAGGGCATTCAGCTGGCCAACTACGGCGTAGAGGGCCTGTCCTGTGAGGTGGTCAACGGAAAGCCCCAGTTTACCGACACGGTTCTAAACAATCCCGATGTGGCAGCCGGCGATGCGGTGTCCTTCTACACCGGCCGGAACAACACTCCCACCTGGAGCTCCAACTCCAAGCTGCTGGCGACCTTCAACGAGGATGAGGCCGGTGCCTTTGAGGTGTGGTCTGCCAGCCGGGACAACCGGGATTCCTACCCCTATGTGGCAAAGCTGACCATCGACGAGACCTATGAAATCAGCAAGCTGGCTGCCGACTACGAGTCCTATGCCCTGGAGTGCCGTGATAAGTTTATCACCGGCGACATGGACATTGAGAAGGATTACGACAGCTATGTGGAAAAGGTCCGCACCATGGGCCTGACCCGTGCCCTGGAGATTAAGCAGGAGGCTTATGACCGGTATATGGCCCAGTAATCGCCTCAATACCTATTAAATAAGATGCGCCCCGCAGCACCAGGAGTTGGTTCTGCGGGGCGCACTGCCTGGTAAAAGGAAACAAAAAGACACCGCCGCGGCCTCTGGAAGGAACGCGGCGGTGTGGTGCGGGTAGCCGGGCTCGAACCGGCACGAGATTGCTCCCGAGAGATTTTAAGTCTCTTGTGTCTACCTATTTCACCATACCCGCAGGAAACAAGAACATTTTAATATACGGATGGGGGGATGTCAAGGGAAAATCCCGCCTGGCCGCCCCCTCCCCGGGACCGGAGCCGGGACATGGGACACTGGGGGTTTTCTGGGGGGTGCCCGTGGAAGTGGCTGTATTGACAAGCTATTTTGGCTGTGCTATACTTACCAAACAATGAATACTTCTAAATATCGGAAAGGAGCCGTCCATGGGGCAGGAACCAAACAAGACCAGCCGTATGAAAACCGTCAGTCTGATCATGCTGATCACCTTGGTGGGCAAGATTATGGGATTGGTGCGAGATATGCTGCTGGGGCACAACTTTGCCACCGGAATGGAAAGCATGGCGTTTCAGGTGGCCAGCCGCATTCCCAGGACCTTCTTTGACGCGATTTTTGCATCCGCAATTTCCGCCAGCTTTATCCCCGTATTTGCCGATCGGTTGGAGCAGCACGGAAAAGAGGATGCATTTCATCTGTCCAGGAGCTTTTTTACCTGGGTGGGGCTGCTGACGGCCCTGTTCTCTGCCCTGGGAATCGCCTTTGCGGAGCCCATTGTGTCGCTGCTGGCGGACGGCTTTGACGGAGAGACTGCGGCGCTGTGTGTCAATCTGCTGCGGCTGCTGTTTCCGACGGTGTTCTTTACGGGAATCGCCTTTTCCATGGTGGGGGTGCTTCAGTCTCTGGGGGAGTTCTATATCCCTGCGGCCATCAGTGTGGTCTCCAATGGAATTGTTATCTTATATTACTTGCTGTTTTGCCGCAGATTTGGCATCTACGGCCTCGCCTGGGCCTTTCTCCTGGGATGGGCGGCCCAGGCCCTGATTCAAGTGCCCTGGCTGCGGAAAAACGGATTTCGGTACCGTCCCCAGCTGCGGCATCCCGGCCTCCGGCAGGTGTTCTTTTTGATGCTTCCGGTGATGGTTTCCACCTGGATCCAGCCGGTGAACCAGCTGATCTCCACCCGCTTTGCCACCCACCTTTTTGCGGGCGCAGGGGCCAGCGCCATGGACTATGCCAATACCCTGTACACCATGATTGCCGGAATCCTGGTGCTCTCTGTGACCAATGTGATATTCCCGGAGATGAGCCGCCTGAGCACCAGTGGAAAATCTCAGGAGCTGGGGGAGCTGGTGGCGGAATCCCTTCGGAGTATTTTGTTTTTGCTGCTGCCGATGATGCTGGGGCTGATGCTCATGGCCCGGCCCCTGGTCCGGCTGCTCTACGAGTGGAAGAGCTGGGATGCCAATTCCACGGCAATTACCGCCCGGGCGCTTTCCTTTATGAGTCTGGGTATGGTGGGATACGGCGTCCAGAATGTGTTGTCCCGGGCCTTTTACGCGGAGCAGGACGGCAAGACGCCGCTGATCTCCGGGGTTATTTCCATTGTGGTGAATCTGGTGCTGTGCCTGGTGCTGACGGATTCCATGGATGTGGCGGGGTTGTCCCTGGCCACGGCCATATCCGCCACAGTGTCTGGGGTGGTGCTGCTGATCCCCATGATGCGGCGGTATCCTGGGGCACTGGACCGTGGATTTTGGTTGGGGCTCCTTAAAATGGCCGCCGCCGCCAGTGTGATGGCCGTGGCGGTGTATGCCGTGGACCGTCTGGTGAGCGGCTGGCTGCCGGATGGCCTGGTGGGCCGGGTGCTGGCATTGGGCATTCCGGCTGCCGGTGGAATTTTGGTCTATTTTCTTCTGGCAATCCTGCTGGGGCTGCCGGAAGTGGATATGCTGCGGAAGCGGCTGAAAAAATGACAGTCTGCCCTGAACCGGGCGGGAAGAACAGAGAGAAAAGAAGAGAGGATACTATGAATATCGTGATTGTGGGCTGCGGAAAAGTGGGCCTGACCCTGGCACAGCAGCTCCGGCAGGAGGGGCATGCCATTACCCTGGTGGACACAGACCGAGAGAGTCTGGAGGCCGCGGTGAATTCCATGGATATTCAGGGGGTGGCCGGAAACGGCACCTCCCACAGAGTGCTGGTGGAGGCGGGCATCAATCAGGCGGATCTGTTGATTGCAGTTACCGACCGGGACGAGCTGAATATGCTCTCCTGCCTGATCGGCCGGAAGGCGGGCAGATGCCAGACCATTGCCCGAGTCCGGGACCCAAGCTACTACGAGGACATACGGTTTATCAAGGATGAGCTGGGCCTTTCCATGGCCATCAACCCCGAGTGGCAGGCGGCCCAGGATATTTTCCGACTGCTGCAAATCCCTTCGGCGCTGGATGTGGATACCTTCGACAAGGGAAAGGTCAATATGATCCGGTTCCGCATTCAGGAGGATTCTCCTCTGAACGGGAAGAACATGATGGAAGTCAACAGTATGCTGGGAGGCAAGATGCTGGTCTGTATCCGGGAGCGCGGAGGCGAAATCGTGATCCCCAGCGGCACAACGGATCTTCAGGCCGGAGACAAGGTCTCCGTGGTGATTCCCATGAGCGAAATCGCCGCAGTGCTCCACCGGCTGCATCTGCGGAAAAAGCCCATCCATGCGGTGACCATCGCCGGCGGCGGCAGCACGGCGGTATACCTTGCCATGATGCTCCAGCGGACGGGAGTGCAGGTCAAGATCATTGAGACCGACCGGGCACGGTGTGAGCTGCTGGCGGATCTGTTGCCCAAGGCCCACATTATCCACGGGGACTGCAGCGACAAAAAGCTCCTGGAGGAGGAAGGGCTTCCCAACGCAGAGGCCTTTGTCTGCCTGACCGGACTGGATGAGGAAAACATTATGCTGGCACTGTATGCCGGAAAGGTGTCCCAGGCCAAGGTGGTCACCAAGATCAGCCGAATCGACTTTGAGGAGGTTGTGGAGGAGCTGAATCTGGGCTCCGTGGTGTATCCGAAGAACATCACGGCGGAATCCATTGTCCGCTATGTCCGGGCTATGGAAAACGCCAGCGGCAACAACGTAGAGACCCTCTACCGCCTGCTGGACGGCCAGGTGGAGGCCATGGAGTTTGTGGTCCGCCCCGGCTCCACCAATATTGTAGGGGTGAAGCTCCAGGAGCTTGGCCTAAAGAAAAATCTTTTGGTGTGCAGCATTAACCGCCACGGGAGAATCATCACTCCCACCGGCCAGGATACCATCGAAGAGGAGGATATTGTGGTAATCGTCACCACCCGTCGAGGCGTCCGGGATCTGGGCGACATTGTGAGGTATTGAATATGAACCTTCCCATGATCGCCTATATTGTGGCAAGCGTAATGGAAATCGAGGCGGCGCTGATGCTCCTTCCGGCGGCGGTAGGCTTTGGCTATGGAGAGCGGAGCGCCTGGAGTTTTGTGATCTGTGCCGGGGTTACGGCCCTGATTGGGCTGATCTTTCTGGTGAGGAAGCCCAAGAACACCGCCTTCTATGCCCGAGAGGGATTGGTGGCCACGGCGCTGAGCTGGTTTGTGCTGTCGGCGGTGGGGGCGGTCCCCTTCTGCATGACCAAGCAGATCCCGCACTACCTGGATGCGCTCTTTGAGATGGTTTCCGGATTTACCACCACCGGGTCCAGCATTTTGCAGCATGTGGAGGCCCTGGACAGGTGCATGCTGTTTTGGCGGAGCTTTTCCCATTGGATCGGAGGAATGGGCGTGCTGGTGTTTATGCTGGCAATTCTCCCCTTGTCCGGCTCCGGCGGTCAGAATCTCTATCTGATGCGGGCGGAGAGTCCCGGTCCCACTGTGGACAAGCTCTCTCCCAAAATGCGTTCCTCAGCTGCGTGGCTCTACGGCATTTATCTGGGGCTGAGCATTCTGTGCTTCCTGGTGCTGCTGATTGGAGGCATGCCGGTGTTTGATGCGGCCTGTATGACCTTTGGCACCGCGGGAACCGGCGGATTCGGGGTGGTGGCCTCCAGCTTTAATGACTACAGCATGTTCTGCAAGGTGGCGGACACCGTGTTTATGCTACTGTTTGGCATCAACTTCAACTTCTACTACCTGCTGATCCTTCGGCGGCTGAGGGACGCCTTCAAAATGGAGGAGGTGCGGTGGTATTTGGGGATTTTCTTCTTTGCGTCCCTTACCATTCTCATCAACCTCTACCACGGAGGGGTGATCGGCCATCAGGCCCAGCCCATTGACGCCTTCTTCAGCGTGTCCTCGGTGATGACCACCACAGGCTTTGCCACGGCGGACTTCAATCTGTGGCCCTCTTACAGCCGGATGATGCTGGTGCTGATTATGTTCACCGGCGCCTGCGCCGGATCCACCGGCGGCGGCATCAAGATCAGCCGCTTCCTCATCTATTTCAAGGCCGTGAGCAAGGAGCTCCGCCGGATGTCCCATCCCCGCTCGGTGCGGCATCTGCGGATGGACGGGAAAACCGTGGAGGACGGGACCATTCAAAACACCTTTGTGTATATGGTGGTGTTCGGCGTGATTTTCGCGGTAAGCGTTATGATCCTGTCTCTGGACGGATTTGATCCGGTGACAAACTTTACCGCAGTTGCCGCCACCATCAACAACATCGGTCCCGGCCTGGATATGGTTGGTCCCGTGGGGAATTTTTCGGCCTTCTCCTGGCGATCCAAGGTGGTTTTGATTTTTGATATGCTGGCGGGCCGGCTGGAAATCTATCCCCTGCTGATCTTCTTCCTGCCGGCGACCTGGAAACGTCACACATAAAATACGCCCGCTATGGCAAAGGCCATAGCGGGCGAAACTATTTTGGAGGGATCGGGTTATTTTACTGCGTCAAAGCCATGCTGCAGGTCTGCGAGAATGTCGTCGATATGCTCGGTGCCAATGGACAGCCGGATGGTGTTGGGCCGGATGCCCACATCCAGCAGCTCCTGGGGAGACAGCTGGGAATGGGTGGTGGTGGCAGGATGAATCACCAGGGATTTTACATCCGCCACGTTGGCCAGCAGAGAGAAAATCTTCAGATTGTCGATAAACCGGAAGGCCTCCTCCTGGCCGCCCTTGATCTCAAAGGTGAAGATGGAGGCGCCGCCGTTGGGGAAATACTTCTCGTAGAGCGCATGGTCCGGGTGGTTGGCTAGGGAGGGATGGTTTACATGCTCCACCTGGGGATGGTTTACCAGGAACTCCACCACCTTTTTGGTGTTTTCAATGTGGCGGTCCAGCCGCAGGGACAGGGTTTCCACCCCCTGAAGCAGCAGAAACGCATTAAAGGGAGAGATGGTGGCTCCGGTGTCCCGGAGAAGAATGGCTCTGACGTAGGTGACAAAGGCGGCAGGACCGGCAGCCTCGGTGAATTTTACCCCGTGATAGCTGGGGTTGGGGGCGGAAATCCAGGGATAGCGGCCGGAAGCCGCCCAGTCAAAGGTACCGCCGTCCACAATAATGCCGCCCAGGGTGGTGCCGTGTCCGCCGAGGAACTTGGTGGCGGAATGGACCACAATGTCGGCCCCGTGCTCGATGGGACGGATCAGATAGGGGGTGCCAAAGGTGTTGTCGATGACCAGGGGCAGGCCGTGCCGGTGGGCGATGGCCGCCAGGGCGTCAATGTCAGGAATGTCGGAATTGGGGTTGCCCAGGGTCTCGATGTAGATGGCCTTGGTGCGCTCCTCAATGGCATTCTCTACCTCCTGCAGGTCATGGATGTTGACAAAGGTGGTGTCAATGCCATACAGCGGCAGGGTGTGCTCCAGCAGGTTGGAGCTGCCGCCGTAGATGGTCTTTTGGGCCACAATGTGCTCGCCCTTTGCCGCCAGAGCCTGGATGGTGTAGGTGATGGCGGCTGCGCCGGAGGCCAGAGCCAAACCGGCCACGCCTCCCTCCAGCGCCGCAACGCGCTTCTCCAGCACATCCTGGGTGGAGTTGGTGAGACGGCCGTAAATATTGCCGGCATCGGCCAGACCAAACCGAGCCGCGGCGTGCTGGGAGTTGTGGAACACATAGGAGGTGGTTTGATAAATGGGAACGGCCCGGGCGTCGGTGGTGGGATCGGCCTGCTCCTGGCCCACGTGAAGCTGCAATGTTTCAAAACGATATTCAGACATGATAAAAACCTCTTTCTTAACGATCATTTTTCAGTAAATTTTGTGAAAGGGTAGAAAAATACCCCGGAGTTATTCTCATAACGCCCGGAGCCACAGCAAGATTCATTCAGGCAGCACAAGGACTGCCCGGAAGCCATGGCGTCCGAGACTGGGGCATTCGTCCAAATCGAAAGTTGCAGCGCAGCATCGCAAGAAACTGGGTTGCCATGGTATTCCCTCCTTGTAAATCATATCTGTTTAATAGGTTATTGGGATTATACCTCGATTTACCTATCATGTCAATAGGAATTGTGAAAAAAATAAAAAAGTTTGGAGCCTCCCCTTGCCGAAGCCCGGGCAAGGGGAGGCTCGACAAGACCGGCGGAATGTGATACCATAGCACCGGGAGGGAATGCTATGGAGCTACAGGAGACCGGGAAATGGGCAGAGTGGCTGAATAAAGAGCCAGAGAAGCCCTATTGGGGCCACTTGGCCAGCCAGGTGGAGGCCGCCTATGAAACTCAGACCGTCTATCCCCCTCGAGGGGAGCTGTTTGCGGCGCTGCGTATGACGCCGCCGGAGCAGGTGCGGGTGGTGATTTTGGGACAGGACCCCTATCATGAGCCGGGACAGGCCCATGGGTTGAGCTTTTCCGTGCCGGAGGGAATGCCGCTGCCCAAATCGCTACAGAATATCTACAAAGAGCTGGCCGCAGACCTGCAGCGGCAGCCCCCGAAAAACGGCTGCCTGAAGTTCTGGGCGGAGCAGGGGGTGCTGCTGCTGAATTCAGTGCTTACGGTGGAGGCACACCGGGCGGGAAGCCATAGGGCCTTTGGCTGGGAGCAATTTACCGATGGGGTGATTTCGGCCACCAACAGGCTGCCTCAGCCCATTGCCTTTCTGCTGTGGGGCAACTATGCCCAGAAAAAGCAAAGCCTCATCCGCACGGAGGCGCCGCGGCTGGTGCTGAAATCCGCCCACCCCAGTCCACTGTCTGCCTACCGGGGGTTCTTTGGTAGCAGGCCGTTTTCCGGAATCAACGAATTTCTCGAGGAACAGGGACAATCCCCCATTGTATGGACGGAGGGTGAAGAAACATGGATTGGGAACGACTGAACCGGCAGATGGCCTTCTGCGTGGAGATCGACAAGGAGAAGGAGATTTTCCGTCAGACCTACCTCTCGGATGGGCGGCGCAAGGAGAATGACGCGGAGCATGCCTGGCACATGGCCGTTATGACGGTACTGCTCAGTGAATATTCCAATGAGAAGATCGACGTGCTGCGGACCATGACCATGCTGCTGATCCACGATCTGGTGGAGATCTATGCGGGAGACACCTATGCCTACGACACAGAGGGACAAAAAACCCAGCGGCAGCGGGAGCTCCAGGCGGCAGATCGACTGTTTCCCCTGCTTCCGGAGGATCAGGCGGCGGCCTTTCGGGCGCTGTGGGAGGAATTTGAAGCCGCCCAGACGCCGGAGGCGAAATTTGCCCGAACCATGGACAATCTTCAGCCCACCATGCTCAATGCGGCCTCCCATGGAAAGGCGTGGGAGGAGCGAAACAACTGCCTAAGTCAGATCCTTCACCGAAACGAAGGAACGCCCAAGGGCTCTCAGGCGCTGTGGGAGTATTCCTATACCCAGCTGATTCACCCCAGTGTGGCTTCCGGACGATTGAGGCAGGATGTGCCGGAGCCGGAGTTTTCTGAGCAGAAAGAACAACAGGGGGCTGTCTCAAAATAAATTTTTTCAAATCAGACCAACAAAAAGTCGTGAAAATCCGAGTTTCTATCGGATTTTCACGACTTTATCCAGTGTTTACGAAAGTTGTTCTCTTACGATTTGTATGCTGAGACAGCCCGGTGGTTGCCGTCAGCTATGCTGGTGCAGCAGGGGCTGGCGGAGCTTCCAGCGGCCGGACCGATAGTAGAGGCCGGCCATAATGGTGGTGACAAACCCGGCCAGGGCGTTGCCCAGCCAGTATCCGGGAAGCCCCATTAGATCGCCCAGCAGAATGCACAGGCCAATCCGGGCCACCACTCCGTCCAGAATGGAGATCAGCAGCCCCAGCATGGCGTGGCCCACTCCGTCCACAATGGCGTAGGGAGCAGTCATGGAGCAGATGGAAAGCACCCATACAACGGCCAGCCACATATACTGAGGGGCCATGGCGATTACATCGGGATCTGAGCTGAACAGGCCGAAGATTTGCTTGGAGAACAGAACATAGCTGCCGCCGATTATCACAAAAGAGATCAGGCAGATAATGGTGCAGGCGTTGTAGCAGTGGCGGATCCGGTCAAACTTCCGGGCGCCGAAGCACTGCCCCACCATGGTGGCGCTGGACACAGACAGGGCGCCCACCACAATATTGACAATGGAGTTGAGCTTGTTGCCAATGGAGTCTACTGCCGAGGCGGTGACGCCGAAGGTGTTGACCTTGGCGTTGACGTACATCATGGAGCAGGTAATCAGCAGGCTCTGGGCGATATAGGGGATGCCCAGCTTTAAAATGGGAATCAGCCGCTGGCGGTTGGGCTTGAAGCTGCGCAGCCGAAAGTCGAAGCCAAACCGTTCCTTGTTCCGAATCAAATAGACCAGGGAAATCACAAAGCTGACGCCCTGGGCGATCACCGTGGCCAGGGCTGCACCGGCGGCGGCCATATGGAGCAGCGCCACAAAGATCAGATCCAGCACCAGATTCACCACCGCGGCAATGGCGATAAAGATCATGGGCAGCTTGCTCTCCCCCATGCCCCGGAGAATGCCGCAGACGGCGTTATAGCCGTAAATAAATATCATGCCGCAGCAGCAGATCACCCCATAGGCGTGGGCGTCGGCATAGGCGGCCTCCGGCGTATTCATCAGCGCCAGAAGCTGGGGACAGAATACAATGCCCAGAATTCCAAAGACCACCGCGGCAATCAGCTCTGTGGTAAACAGGGTGCCGATGGTGGGCTGCAGGCTGTGGTCCTGGGCGCCAACCTGCTGAGAAATCAGGACCTGGGCACCAAAGGAGAAGCCCATGCCAATGCAGAGAAACATATTGAGAAGCTGGCCACCGATCCCCACCGCCGAAAGGCCGGCGGAGCCGACAAACTGACCCACGACCACCATGTCCACCATGCTGTAGACCGCCTGAAGGGCGTTGGCCAGGGCCACGGGAATCGCAAAGACTGCCAGCTGTTTTAGGACAGAGCCTTCGGTCATGTCCTTTGCCAGATTGTTATCCATAAAAACTCCTTTCCAACATTACCGTGTACTGACGAAAGGCGTGTCAAGGGAATAGTGTGCTGTAGACAATCTGCGCAAATTGCTGCCGGGACAGGCCGAAGCTGCGATGAATGAGCATAAGGACCTCCTTTATCAAGAAATATGCTGCTTTGCCATCTCAGTATATCAGGATTCTAAACATTGTCAAGGACATTGCAAGGATTTCTTGACGGAGGTGGAGAGAATCGGTATAATTGAGAAAAAACAAGACAGGATGAAAAGCATTGCAATATGAATTTGCCCCCATGGAGGGCCTGACCGACGATCTGTTTCGCAGGCTCCATCACAAATATTTTCCGGGCGTGGACCGCTATTACACTCCCTTTTTATCCCCGGCCACCGGCCATGTGTTCTCGAAAAAAGAGCTTCGGGAGGTGCTGCCGGAGGATAACCGAGACATCTGTCTGGTGCCTCAGCTTCTGACCAATCAGGCCGAGCAGTTTGTGGAGGGGGCAAAAATATTGGGGGATATGGGCTATCCGGAGGTCAATTTGAACCTGGGATGTCCCTCCGGCACCGTTACCGCTAAGGGGAAGGGCGCAGGATTTCTGTTTCCCCAGCGTCGGGAGGAGTTGGAGCGCTTTCTGGATGAAATCTTCAAAGCCTGCCCCATTCGAATCTCCATTAAGACCCGGCTGGGCAAGGAGGACCCGGAGGAGTTTCGGGACCTGCTCGCCCTGTACAACCGCTATCCCATTTGCCGTCTGACCCTGCATCCCCGGGTGCAGCGAGATCTGTACAGAATACCGGCCCGGATGGAGTGGTTCTTTTGGGCCCAGGAGGAGAGTAAAAATCCCCTGGCCCTCAGCGGCGGCATTGAGGTGGCCTCGGATTTTTCCCGGGAACTTCACGGACACACACCGCCGGAGGTTCTGATGCTGGGCCGGGGCCTGGCGGCGGATCCCTCCCTGGTCAACAAGCTCCGGGGACAGCCCGGGGCGGATCGGGACACCCTACAGCGCTTCCATGACGAGCTGTTTCAGGAGACGGCGGCCCGGCTGGGCAGTCCCCGGAGCACCATGTTCCGGATGAAGGAGCTGTGGAGCTATTGGATCTGCCTCTTTGGAGAGCATACGCACTATCAGAAGCAGCTGAGAAAAACCACCTCCCTGACGGAATATCAGGCGGTGGTGGCCCATATTTTCCGGGAGCTTCCTCTGCTGGAGGAGGCAGAGGTGAGTTGGGTTTGATACCGATCGCGGAGAACGAGGCCGGATAGGACACAAGTGGATGGTTGGTTCAAAAAGAGACCTTCGGGTTTTTGCCCAAAAGCCCCGGGGAAAACTGTAAAAATTTCGTAACACATGCTATAATACTCCTGAACACAGGAACATATCTTATCAGGAAGAGTCCGATCCTGTGGGGAAGGAGAATTGTATGAAGCAGCAAAAACTTATGGCCCGGGTCCTGGGGCTGGGACTGTGTGCGTCCCTGCTGAGCACGGTGACCCTGGCGGCGGCGGGGACGCCCTTTACCGGTGCGGCGGCGGATATTACGGCGCCGGAGGGCCAGGTGGCAACGCTGATTGTCAACGGCCAGGTCACCCGGTTTGACGGTAGCGACAAGACCTACACCGACGGGGACAACGCCCAGGTGGTCTACACAGACCGGCTGGACGACGCCAGCAGCCGCCTGTCCTCCTTTTATGGCGGCGGCGAAGACGAGACAGACGACGACTACGCCTACCATACGGGGCTGTTTGTAGACGAGAACGGCGTGGTGGAGGAGAAGTCTGTGACAGACGCCCTGGGGGCAGACGCAGTCTACGACGGAAGCCACGCGGAGAACGTGACCATCGACAGCACCGACCCCAGCTTTAACGGAATCATAGTCGCCGGTGGAATTGACTATACCATAGCCAAGGCCACCATCAAATTCGACACCGATGGCAACGGGCTCCAGGCCTGCGACTTCTCCGGCAAGGGCACGGCCATCACCTCCTTTGGAGAGGGCACAAAGCTCACCGTTGAGGACTCCGACATCAGCGTCTCCGGCGTGGCCAATATGGCGCTGTTTGCGGATTCCGGCTCTACCATGACCCTGCGGAACTCCAAGCTCCATTCCGACGGCGGCACGCTCCACGAGGGGTATAAGAACTCTCCCTCTCAGAACACCATGGTGGCGCCTCCGTGGATTCTGGGCATTATGGGGACCTCCCGCTGCACCAACCTGGAGGGCAACAACACCACCATGAACGTCATCGACTCGGAGACCTCCGCGGCCAAGTGGGCGGTGCTGTCCACGGACTCCGGCTCCAATATGAAGCTCAATGTGGTCAATACGACCATGGAGCTCACCGGCAACGACAAGCAGATCCAGGCGGACGGCACCTTCCGGGACGAACAGGGAGATCCCAACCCCTATACCACCCGTTCCGGTTACGGCACCTATGTGATCGGCTCTGCGGATGAGCAGTTCCTGGGGGTTACCATGAACGTGGGCACCTATGCCTCCATTTTCACCGGCGGTACCGGCACCTATACCAACCTGGAGGCTGGGAAAACCTATGAGCTCATGGATGCCAACGGGGAAGTTTCCGAGACCTATGAGGCCAAGGAAGACAAAAATACGGTAATCAACTCCGATACCTTCGGCTTTATGTCCCATCAGGGCACCGATACCATCAATCTGGAAAACGGCACCGAGGTCAATTCCAACTATGCCTCCTTCCTGATTAAAAACACCCAGGGAGACACGGTAATCAATGTGTCCAACGGCGTGTCCCTGAACAATGCCAATGGCGTGCTGATGCAGGTCATGGACAACGACGACTCCACCACCGGCATGGACGTCGCCACCTTCAGCTTCAATACCACCCATGAAGAGCCTGCCGGCTGGCCCTCTGAAAACGGCAACGTCTCCACGGAGATGACCGATGACTCCGCCAATGCGGAGGCCGGCGATATGGCGGGAATGATCGGCGCAGACGGCACCATGGGCGGCGATATGGCGCCTCCCGATGGCGGCCCCGGCGGTCCTGGCGGCCCCGGCGGTCCCGGTGGGGATGCTGCATCCTCCGGTCCTGTGGTGAACCATCTGAATGTGGAGTCCAGCGAGCTGTACGGTGATATTTACAACGGCTCCGGCTATTATGGCCAGACCGCTGTTGGGGTGGAGGTCAACCTGGGGAAGGACGCCGTGTATCACGGTGCCGTGGCCCAGACAGAGACCATCCATACCGACGCCATCAACTATGACTCCAAGGTCCTGGCCGAGGGTACCTCTGCAGAGGACGCCGGTCAGATCACCTCCTTTACCATTGCGGAGTACTACAATATCGGCCATGTGGCCAATCGCTATTACAGCAACGGCGACAACACTCTGGCCATGAATCTGACGGACAACGCCGTGTGGAACGTCACCGGCGACTGCCTCCTCTCCTCTCTGACCATTGCAGAGGGCGCCATGGTCCAGGGAGATCATGGTACCGTTACCATGACCGTGGACGGCAAGGAGACGGAGCTTACGCCCGGTAGCTACGAGGGTGAGATTCGCCTGACCTATACCGAGGAGGCCCCGGCAGAGGAATCCGTTGTGGAGGCTACCTCCCAGAAGGAGACGGCGACCCCGGCTCCCGCAGAACCCTCCGCCGCTCCCGCTGAGGCGCCTGCGGCCAGCCCGGCTCCCGCAGAGTCGGCGGTCAACACCGGCGTGGTTGTGGGCATTGTGATTGCAGTAATCGCAGTGATTGTCATTGTGGCGGCAGTGGTGGTCAAGAAAAAAAAGAAGTAAGATAAAATCCGGGCGCTGCGGCATATGGCAGCGCCCGGATTTTGCGGTCACAGGAAAAGCCTTCCGGCTCTTTCGACAGTCTGAAAAGCCTGACGGCGTGTGCCGTCAGGCTTAGCTTATTACGCTTTGTGTTCCAGTAGCTGGACGAATCCTACAATGGCCTCCGCCACCTGATCGGTGGGAAGCATGGAGGTGTCAATGGAGAGCATGGCGCTGCCGGCATCGCCCCACTTTTTGTGAGTGAAGAAATTATAGTAGTCTGCCCGAGCCTTATCCTGCTTTTTGATGGTCTTTTCCGCCAGGGTGGCGTTGTCAATGGATTGGTCGGCCATGACCCGTTTCACGCGATATGCCATAGGCGCATGGAGGAACACGGTGAGCAGATTGGTCCGCTCCCGGAGGACATAGTCGGCGCACCGGCCTACGATTACGCAGTTATCAGCCTGGGCCACCTTCCGGATGATATTGAACTGGGCAAAGGCCAGCTTCTGATTTAAGGGAAGATTGTCACTGGTGGCTGCGCCGGTCATGTACAGGCTGTAGATTAGGCTTCCGCTGGGCTTCTCGTCGTAGTGCTGCATGGCCACAGGGGAAAATCCGCTGCTCTCTGCGGCCATGGTCAGAATCTCTTTGTCGTAAAAGGCGTATCCCAAACGCTGTGCGACCTTTTCGCCGATCTCTCTTCCACCGGAACCAAATTGCCTTCCAATCGTAATAATCATAGGAACACCGCCTTATTCTTAATTTGGGAGCTACTCCCCCATCTTCACCCTCAGTATAGCGCATTCTGTGGGAAATGACAAGTTGAAAATTGATTTTCCGGCATAATTATAAGAAATGCACAAAACTGGGCCGGAAAAATCAGCGGGGCCGGCCTAGAACCGCAGGACCTTAATGAGGTTGGTGGAGCCGCTGATGCCCACGGGAATGCCGGCGGTGACCACTGCCAGATCGTTCTCCTCCACATAGCCCAGATCCCAGGCGTTGCTCCGAGCCAGGTTCAGCAGCTTATCGGTGGAGTCCACCATAGGAACCAGCGCCGTTTCCACCCCCCAAACCAGACAGAGCCGCCGCCGGGTCTTTTCGTCCACCGTCAGAGCCAGCACAGGGCAGCCGGGCTGGAATCGGGCCACGGCCTTGGCGGTGATGCCCCGTTGGGTTACGGTGACAATGGCCTTGGCATCCAGCTCCATGGCGGTGGTGCAGCATGCCCGGGAAATGGCGGCGCCGATGTTCCGGCTGTGGGGAATGTCCAGCCCCCGGAAGGCCTGCCAATAGTCGATGCTGTCCTCCACATGGACGGCAATGTTGGACATGGTGCGGAGCGCTGCCACAGGGTATTTGCCGGAGGCGGTTTCCCCGGAGAGCATAATGGCGCTGGCCCCGTCAAAAACCGCCTGGGCCACATCGTTGACCTCGGCCCGGGTGGGACGGGGATTGCGAATCATGGAATCCAGCATCTGGGTGGCAATAATCACATTTTTTCCCGCCTGGCGGCACTTCTTTACGATCTCCTTCTGGAGCAAGGGCACCTGATAGGAGGGGACCTCCACACCCAGGTCCCCCCGGGCGACCATAACGCCGTCGGCGGCTTCGATGATCTGGTCCATGTTGTCGATGCCCTGCTGGTTTTCGATTTTTGCGATGATCTCTACGCTGTCGGCCCCCACCTCCCGGAGCAGATCCCGAATGTCCTGAATATCCTGGGCGGAACGGGTAAAGGAGGCGGCGATCAGGTCAAACCCGTTTTCCGCGGCAAAGAGGATGTCGCTGCGGTCTCTTCGGGACAGGAAGGGCAGATCCACCGGGGTGCCGGGAAGATTGATGCCCTTCCGATCTCGGACGGTCCCGCCGTTACAGACGGTGCAGATCACATTGTCTCCCTGAATATCCTGAACCGACAGCTCAATGAGCCCGTCGTCGATGCAGATCCTGCTTCCGGGACGGACCACCTTGGCCAGATTGGGATAGGTGGTGCAGCAGCCGGCGCTGTCGCCCAGCCGCTCTTGGCCGTATAGGGTGAAGGTGTCGCCCACCTTCAGGTCTGCGCTGCCCCCCTGAAACAATCCGGTCCGGATCTCAGGCCCCTTGGTGTCGCACATGGCGGCAATGGGAAGCCCCAGCTCCTCCCGCAGCTCCTGGAGAAGATGCAGCCGGGACAGATGGCTGTCGTGGTCTCCGTGGGAAAAATTCATCCGGGCCACGTTCATGCCGTTTTGGCACAGTGCCTTTAGGGTCTCCTTGTCATCGGTGGACGGGCCCAAAGTGCAGATAATTTTTGTCTTTCGCATAAGCGTTCGCCTCCGTATCCATTGGTTCCATCATAGCAGTTTTTTCCTGGGTCGGCAAGACAAAAAGAGGGCGCCCCAGCGCCCTCTTTCGGTGTTATTGGGCATCCACCTTGGCCATGTGGCGGATCAGCTCCAGAATTTTATGGGAATAGCCCACCTCATTGTCATACCAGGCCATGAGCTTCACAAAGTGGTCGTTGAGTGCAATGCCGGCCTTGGCGTCGAAAATGGAAACACGAGGATCGCCCAGGAAGTCCGAGGATACCACGGCGTCCTCGGTGTAGCCCAGAATACCCTTCAGGGGACCCTCGGAGGCCTCCTTCATGGCCTGGCAGATCTCCTCATAGGTAGCGGGCTGCTCCAGACGTACCGTCAGGTCCACCGCAGAGACATCCAGGGTGGGGACCCGCATGCTCATGCCGGTGAGCTTCCCGTTCAGGGCAGGAATCACCTTCCCCACGGCTTTTGCTGCCCCGGTGGAGGAGGGAATGATATTGCCGGTGGCCGCCCGACCGCCCCGCCAATCCTTCATGGAGGGGCCGTCAACGGTTTTCTGGGTGGCGGTGACGGAGTGCACCGTGGTCATCAGACCCTCCACCACCCCAAACCGATCCTGGAGCACCTTCACCAGAGGGGCCAGACAGTTGGTGGTGCAGGAGGCGTTGGAGACATACTGCATGTCGCTGGTATAGGTGTCCTCATTGACCCCCATGACAAACATGGGAGTATCGTCCTTGGAGGGGGCGCTCATGACCACATGCTTTGCCCCTGCCGCAATATGGCCCTGGGCCTTTTCCTTGGTGAGGAACAGGCCGGTGGACTCGACAACATAGTCGGCCCCCACCTGGCCCCAGGGAAGATTGGCCGGGTCCCGCTCTGCAAACACCGGAATCTCATGGCCGTTTACAATCAGGGAATGGTCCGTGTGACGGAGCTCTCCCGGGAAACGGCCGTGTACGGTGTCGTATTTCAGCATATATTCCAGATAGGCGGGCTCGCAAAGGTCGTTGATGCCGACGATCTCGATGTCGGGGAAGTTCACGCTGGCCCGGAAGGTCATCCGTCCGATCCGTCCAAACCCATTGATACCAACTTTAATCGCCATAATAATACCTCCATACACTGTTATATGTCTGTGTCGTACGACATGTTACGGACAAGTTGATCTGCTAAAAAAAGCATACTGCATCGTTACAGTACGGGCGGCCCTGGGGAGGGAATCCCCGGGTCTTAAGGCTCAACTTGTTACATACGTTTATTACAACATCATCATAACACGGAGGACAGTTTCTGTCAATGGGAGGGGTGTGATTTTTGCGTAAATTTTCGGAGGAGGGATATCGGGCGGTTGTGAAACCTGGGAGAATCTGATACAATACTAAGGCAATGTCCCACAGCTGCGCCTGGAGCGCTTGGCGAACCGTGGGGCATTGCCACGGATGATATGTTATGAAAGGAAGATGTTTTTATGGCGCTTTTGTCCCGTAAGGATATGGACCCTAAGTTCCAGTGGAAGCTGGAGGATATTTACCCCACCCAAGAGGCCTGGGAGCAGGCCTATGAGACGGCCCAGGCCTCTCTGGAGCAGCTGAAGACCCTGCCGGGCACCCTGCGGGCCTCCAAGGAGCAGCTGAAGGCAGGTCTGGATCAGATCTACGCTGTGCTGCAGCCGGTAGAGCTGCTGAGCCTGTATGCGTCTCTGAAAAAAAGCGGGGACAACGGGGACCCGGAGGCCCAGCGGCTGGAGGGCCGGGCCACCAACCTCTATGTGGCCCTGTCTACGGCCCTGAGCTTTGTGGATCCGGAGATTTTGTCCATTCCCCAGGAGACCCTGACCCAGTGGATGGCGGACCCGCTGCTGGCGGAATACCGGCACATTCTGGAGGACACCGGCCGGATGCGGAAGTATACCCTGTCTGCGGACAAGGAGAAAATGCTCTCCCAGTTGGCCGATGCCGCCGGGACCCCGGACAATGTGTTTACCATGCTGGAAAGCGTGGATATGACCTTCCCGGACATCACCGGAGAGGACGGCAAGCCCGCTCCCCTCACCCATGGAAATTACGGCCTGTACCGGGAGAGCCGGGTGCAGTCTGTCCGCAAGGAGTCCTTTGAGGTCTACCACGGGGAGTTTCAGCGGTATATCAACACCTTTGCGGCCATGTATGCCGGACAGGTGAAGCTGGACACCTATTTTGCGGAGGTCCGGGGCTACGGCTCCGCTGCGGAAAAGAGCCTCTATGCCAACAATGTGCCGCTTTCCGTCTATGACAGCCTGGTGGAGGCGGTCCACGGGGGCCTTGGCACCATGAAAAAATATCTGGCGCTGCGGAAAAAGGTCCTGGGGCTGGATACGCTGAATATGTATGACCTCTACTGCCCCATGGTGGAGGACGTGGACTATCACATTGACTACGAGGCCTCCAAGGCCATGGTGAAAAAGGCCCTGGAGCCCCTGGGCGCAGACTATCAGAAGCTTCTGGACAAGGCCTATGCAGAGAGCTGGATGGATGTCTATGAGAACAAGGGAAAGACCACCGGCGCCTTCTCCTGCGGGGTGTATGGCGTGCATCCCTATGTGCTGCTGAACTTCACCAACTCCCTGGAGGATGTGTTCACCATGGCCCATGAGCTGGGACATGCCATGCACTCCTATCTGTCCTCTGCCAATAACTCCTTTGCCAACCATGACTATCGGCTGCTGGTGGCGGAGGTGGCCTCGACAGTCAATGAGGTTCTGCTGACCAAGTACCTGCTCAAAACGGAGACGGACCCCAAAAAGCGGGCCTACCTTCTGAATCACCTGCTGGAGAGCTTCCGGACCACGGTGTTCCGCCAGACCCTGTTTGCGGAGTTCGAGCGGAAGGCCCACGAGATGTACCAGGGAGGGGAGCCGCTGACGGCCCAGACCCTCAGCAAGGTCTACCGGGAGCTCAACCAGCTATATTATCAGGGGGCGGAGGTCAATCCCCTGCAGGATGTGGAGTGGGCCAGAATTCCCCACTTCTACAGCTCCTTCTATGTGTATCAGTATGCCACAGGCTTCTGCTCCGCCGTGGCCATTGCGGATGGCATCTATGAAACCGGAGATCCCTCCAACTATCTGAAATTCCTGACCACCGGCGGCAGCGACTATCCTCTGGAGGAGCTGAAAATTGCCGGGGTAGATCTCACCAAGCCGGATGTGGTGGATCGGGCGCTGAAGGTCTTTGACGAGACACTTACGGAGCTCACCGCCCTGCTGGAGAGCCTGTAAGCCGGGAAAGAGGAGATTGGAATGAATGAGATAACCAAGGGACTGTTTTCCTTTATCGAGGAAAGTCCTACCTGTTTTCACGCAGTGGAAAACGCCAGAAAGGCCCTGGAACAGGCCGGATTTCTCCCGCTTTTGGAGGGACAGGCCTGGCAGCTGGAGCCGGGGAAGGGATATTATGTCACCCGAAACCAGTCCAGCCTGATGGCTTTCCGGGTGCCGGAGACCATCACCGGCTTTATGGTGGGGGCGGCCCACACCGATTCTCCCTGTCTGAAGCTCAAGGAGAATATGGAACTTCGGCCGGAGGGCTATACCAAGCTGGATGCGGAGAAGTATGGGGGAATGCTGGTGTATCCCTGGCTGGACCGGCCCCTGAGCATTGGGGGCCGTCTGATGGTCCGCAGTCAGGACGGGGTGGCCTCCCGACTGGTGAATGTGGACCGGGATTTGCTGGTGATTCCCAGCCTGGCCATCCACATGGACCGCAGCGCCAACGAAGGGAAAAAGTGGGACGCCCAGGTGGATCTGCTGCCGCTGCTGGGGAAGGGGGAGCAGGACGTGCTGCCCATGCTGGCCCGGCAGCTGAAGATCGACCCGGAGGATATTCTGTCCTTTGACCTGTTTGTCTACAATCGGGACAAGGGCACGGTGCTGGGGCCGGAGGAGGAGCTGATTCTCTGTCCCCGGCTGGATGATCTCCAATGTGTCTACGGCCTTCTTCGGGGATTTCTTCAGGCGGAAACGCCCCGGGCCATGCCGGTTTTGGCGCTGTTTGACAATGAGGAGGTGGGCAGCGAGACCCGCCAGGGGGCCATGTCCACCTTCCTGTCCGATGTGCTCCAGCGGGTCTGCCTTTCTCGGGGCCTCTCCCGGGAGGAATATCTCCGCTGCGTGGCCCAGAGCCTGATGATCTCCGCAGACAATGCCCACGGCGTCCACCCCAACCATCCGGAAAAGGCCGCACTGACCAACCGGCCCCGACTGGGAGAGGGTGTGGTAATTAAATACGGTGCCCGATATGCCACCGACGGCCCTTCCGCGGCCCTGATGCGGCAGATTCTGCGCAGCGCCGGCGTGCCGGAACAGGCCTATTTTAACCACTCCAATGTTCCCGGCGGGGGAACCCTGGGGAACATCTCCGGGACCCAGGTGAGCATGCACACCGTGGACATCGGTCTGGCCCAGCTGGCCATGCACTCTGCCTGTGAAACGGCGGGAACCGCAGACACGGAATATCTGATTCGTGCCATGGAGGCGGCCTTTGCCGGGGCAATCCGGGAAATTGGGCCGGAAGAATTTGCCGTGATATGATTTAGGACCGCCCCCACCGGGGCGGTCCTGACACATGGGGGGGATTCTGCACAGATTGATACTTGCAATTCGTACCATTTCCTTGTATAATAGGGCCACTGGGTCGGCAGCGCCGGTCCACGCGGTAAAACAGGCGGAGCATCCGTACAAATTTGGAAAGAAGGTTTTGTATATGGCACAGCTAACTGGCAAGGAGCTTACAATTGTTGAGCGGATTCCCTATGTTCCCATTGAGCCCTGGGATTGGTTCAAGGAAAACGGTGTGGAGGACAAAACGGGCGGTCCCCCTCCCATGGGCGAAGGACCCGAGATGACGCCTTCCGTGTATGTAAAGGACGGCAAGCTGGTTCCCGGCAACGAGGCCACGGTATACGGCGGGGAAATCACCGATGACAGCGCCACGGATCTGCGGATTGTTTCCTATGACGGGTCTGTAGGCGGTGTGTACGCCGAGGGCAAGGACACGGACTTCACCGTGGAGGGCGCAGTGATCAGCCTGTCCGGTGACGGCCAGGGCCTGGGGGAAAAGTCCGCCGGCGCCGGAGTATCCGACCATGCGAGACTGACGCTGAAGGACTGCCTCATTGACACCTGGGGACTGAGCCGGACCTCCACCTCCGCCAGCGGCGGCAGTGTGCTGAAGGTCTACGATTCCATTCTCACCTCCCACGGCGCCCCCTATGGCTCGGACGCCCCCGGCCAGGCGCCTAAGATGAGTCCTCCCGCGCCGCTGGAGATTCAGGGCAACAACCGGACCCACTGCACCGTGCAGAATTCCTACAGCTATTTCTACAACTCCCTGATTACCTGCGACGGCTGGGCAGCACTGTCCACCGACGCCTCCCAGGGCTTTGTCTATCTGGAGGCCAACGACTGCAAGGTGGTTGCCACCAAGTCCGGCTACGGTGCCTATGCAGACTGGGGCTGCCATGATGTGTTCCACGACTGCAAGTTTGACGTGGCCTGCCAGGCTGCCATTGTGGCGGGAGAGGCCAGCGTGAGATTTACCGGCTCTGAGCTGAAGTGCGGCACCTATCTGGCGCTGATGCACTGTGTCATGGGCCGCCACACCGAGGTGGGCGAGCTGAGCCTCACCGACTGCGACGTCAAGACCGGAAAGACGGCCATTGAGGTCCACGGTCAGAACGTGGTGGTCTCTCTGGAGAACTGCAACATTGTCACCGGCGGCGCGCTGATGCGTACCTGCAAAAACGCCGATCCCAATGCGGCCCGGGTCAACGGCCGGCCCACGCCGGGAGATGAGCTCCGACTCAAGGATATGACCGTGGACGGCGACATTCTCCACGAGGATCCGGAGCGGGACTGCCGGGTGTACATGACCTCCGCTTGCCTCAACGGCGTCATTGCAAATGCCGCCATTGTTATGGATCAGGGCAGCCGCTGGTATGCCACCGGGGATTCCCATGTGGTCCTTGCCGGCCCGCTGGAGACGGCCCAGGTGGACGCCCCCGAGGGCGTGACCATCACCATGGAGGCGGCCTCCGGACAGGGAACCTATACCCTGGCCTCTGGGGGAACCCTGGTCGTTCGGTAAAGAATACAGGCCTTGGACGCGTCACAGGAAGCTGTGGCGCGTCCTTTTGTGTGGAAACCCTGTTCGATTTGTATCGGAACCGTTAATTTTGCGTGGAATTCCTGGGAATCCCCTTTTCTTTGCCCGGATTCCTGATATAATGTGGACACGGATCCTGCTGGAGCCCGGCCAGGATCCTGAAGCTCCCAGAATGTTAGAAGGGAAGTGTATGACCTATGAATCAACAGAAACTGGCGGTGATTCTGGCGGGACTGCTCTGTGTCGGGCTGACCGGCTGCACCGCAAAGCAGACGGAATCGGTGCCGGAGCGCCAAGGGTCCGGCGTGTCGGCGGAGCCTCAGGTGGAATCCTCCCGGGAGGAGGTCTCCCAGGAGGAGACGGCCATCACCTTTGACGGTGACACCACTGCGGTGGACGGCCCGGGGGCCAAGGCCACGGCCTCCGGGGTGACGATCTCCCAGAAGGGGGTCTACCGTCTCTCCGGTACGCTCCAGGATGGAAGCGTCCTGGTGGAGGCGGAAAAGGACGAGGAAATCCGGCTGATTTTGGATGGGGTGGATATCACCTGCTCCACCACTGCGCCCATCTGCATCACCCGGGGCCTGGTCATCGTGGAGCTGGCCCAGGGGTCGGAGAATACGGTGACAGACGGGACGGACTATGTCCTTGGAGCGGAGGAGGACGAGCCGGATGCGGCAATCTTCTCCAAGGACGATTTGACCTTCTGCGGGGCCGGATCCCTCACCGTGAACGGAAATTATGACATGGCCATTCACGGGAAGGACAATGTCACGGTGTCCGGGGACGGCGTCTATACGCTCCATTCCGTTGGCGACGGTCTCAAAGGAAAGGATTCCGTACAGATCTCCGGAGGAACCCTGACCATCCAGGCCGGAGAGGACGGGATCCAGTCCAACAATGACAAGGACCAGGACATGGGAAATGTCCTCATAGAAAGCGGAACCGTCAGCGTTACGGCGGGAGAGGATGGCATCAAGGCGGAGAGCTCGCTGATTATCCTGGGAGACTGCCAGGTTACCGTCACCGCCCAGGAGGACGGCATTCAATCCGAGGGGACGGTTATGCTGGGAATGTCGCAGGTGGACGATTACCAGGTGGACAACCCCTTTACCCTGACCGTTGACGCCCAGGAGGATGGGGTGCAGGCAGGAACCGAGCTCACGGTCGCCGGGGGCAGCCTGAATATCACCACCGGCGGCGGAGCGGCCAATGCCCCGGAACACACAGAGAACTTTGGGTTCCCTGGCTGGTTTGATACAAACAATGCAGATGAGGAGGATGACGTCAGCGCCAAGGGCCTGAAATCCCATGGGGATTTGCGGGTTTCCGGGGGCACAATCAACCTGGACTGTATGGATGACGCCCTGCACTGTGCCGGGACCATGACCATTGAGCAGGAGGCCCAGATCCATGTGGCCACAGGGGACGACGGCTTCCATTCGGACGATACCCTGAACATCACAGGGGGAACCATCTCCATTTCCCAGAGCTATGAGGGCCTGGAGGCGGTGTTTATCACCATTTCCGGCGGGGAGGTTTCCCTGGTGGCGTCGGATGACGGGCTCAACGCGGCGGGGGGCAGCTCTGCCGATACGGACTTTGCCTTTATGGGTCCCGGCGCCGAGGGCAAGGCGGAGACGCTGGAGGAGGCGGACTATTACATCCACATCACCGGAGGCCGGCTTCAGGTGGATGCCGGCGGCGACGGAATCGACTCCAATGGGGCACTGTTTGTGGACGGCGGTGAGATCTATGTGTCCGGCCCGTCGGAGTCCATGAACGGTGGTCTGGACTATACCACCACCGGACAGATCAATGGCGGCACCCTGGTGGTGGCAGGAGCCTCGGGCATGGCGCAGAACTTCGACAGCTCCTCCACCCAGGCCAGTGTTATGTATACCTTTGGCACCACCATTGCGGCGGGCAGCGAGGTGACCCTGGCAGATGCCCACGGCAATGTGCTGGTGCGCACCACCATGACCAAGAGCTTTAACAATGTGGTAATCAGTCTGCCGGAGCTGACGGTGGGTGAGACCTATACCCTCACCTGCGGCACGGAAACCGCAGAACTGACGCTGACGGACACCATTACCTCTCTGGGCAGCGGCGGCTTTGGCTTCCCCGGCCCAGGAGGCGGACCCGGCGGCCCCGGGGGTATGGCACCGCCCAACGGATAAACCTCCTTTTCAGAAGAAAACCTCCCTGATTGGAAGCGACCAATCAGGGAGGCTTTGTATTACCAGAACATCAGCCGTTCGGCTTCTTTTTTCAGCTCCTCCCGGAAATCCGGGTGGGCAATTTTTATCAGCTCCTGAACCCGCTTATGGATGGGCAGATGCCGTAGGTGGGCGATGCCGTACTCCGTGACCACATAGTCCACGATGTTCCGCTGGATGGACACAATGGAGCCGGGGGTCAGGGTGGGCGCAATCCGGGAGATGGTGCCGCCCTTGGCGGTGGAGGTCATGGCAATGATGCCCTTGCCGCCCTTGGAGTGGAAGGCGCCGTAGGCGAAATCCGTGGCGCCGCCGGTGCCCGAGAAGATCTGAGTGCCCAGGGACTCGGAGCAGACCTGGCCCGTCAGGTCGATCTGCAGGGCGGAGTTGATGGACACCAGGTTGTCGTGGGCCATGATGGTGTTGGGGTCGTTGGTGTAGCTGGTGGGGCGCATCTCGATGGCGGGGTTGTGGTCGATGAACTTATTGAAATCCTTGTCACCCCAGCAGAAGGCGCAGACCGCCTTGCCCCGGTTGATGGTCTTGCGGTCATTGGTAATGACGCCCGCGTCCATCAGGTGGTACAGGGAGTTGGAGAACATCTCCGTGTGAACGCCCAGGTCCTTCTTGTCCCGGAGCTTTTCCGCCACTGCGTGGGGCAGGCCGCCGAAGCCCAGCTGGATGGTGTCGCCGTCATCCACCAGAGAGGCCACCTTCTCGGCCAGCGTCCACAGCACGTCCGGAATGGGATAGTTGGGGGGCTCGGAGATGGGGTTGTCGGCCTTGATGAAGTAGTCCACCTTCTCCAGCGGGATACGGGTGGTGCCGTAGACGTGGGGCAGGTTCTCGTTGACCTCAAAGATCTTCAGGTCGCAAATCTCAAAGACCTCGGCCTCGGTTTGCTGGCTGCCGGACATATAGACGTAGCCATACTCGTCCGGGGGTGTGACAGAGGCAAAAAATACGTTGGGGGTAGCGCCGCACTCCTTGATCATGGGCACCGCCGCATGGATGTGGTGGGGCACATAGTGGATGCGGCCGGAGCTGTGGACCCGCCGCAGCAGGGGGCCGTAGAACACGCTGTAGACCTCAATCTTGTTGCCCAGGGAGTCGTCGGTGATAAACTGGTATTCTTCGTCGGGATTGGTGCACCAGATGTCCACATGATTGACCCGGTCGGCGATGGTGTGGAATTGACGCAGCAGGTTTCTCGGTTCGTTGCCGTAGAAGCCGTGATATACAATGTCGCCGTCCTGGACCATGTCCAGGGCTTGCTGAACGGTAATGAATTTTGACTGATACAGTTCTTCCTTTGTCATCTTCTAACGCTCCTCAGATTTGCAGGAGGAAATGAATGGGATACCATTTCAACTGCAGAGTTCTATTGATACCGCGGGATGCTATGGGGTCGCAGTTTATTCAATAAATGTTATTATAGCGGAAAATCCGCCGTGACGCAAGGGAGGGAAGGGAGAAATATGTGGATTTTGTGAAGAAAAGGTGGGGACAGGTACATCTTTACCCCAGAATCCCCCCGGAGCCCAGGGCCTGGAGCTGGGATTTTGTCATACGCCAGGTCCAGTTTCCCTGGGGAACGCCGGGAACATTGATTCGCGCGGTGTCATCCAGACCCAACAGGTCCTGCACCGGCAGAATCACCGCTCCTGCGGGCGCCTGAAGCAGCCACTGAAGGATGTCTGCGGAGGACCGGGAATCGCCGGTGTCCCGGAGAAAACCGACCAGGGTCTGATTGTCGTGGGTGCCGGAGAAGAACACCCGATGGGCGGCCTCCTCCGGCGTGCGCTGTGCCATGTCCTCTTGGGAGAACTGCCAGACGTCCATGCCGGAGAGCCCGGTGTGCCGGAGCAGTACGGATACCTGACTGTCCAGCGCCCCCAGATCCTCGGCCACAATGGGAAGGGCACCAAATTCTCGGGCCATTTCCCGGAAGAATTCCACACCGGCCCCTTTCATCCAGTGGCCGTCTCTGGCGGTGCTTCTGGCAGGAATGGCATAGTAGGCCGCAAAGGAGCGGAAGTGATCCAGCCGCACAAAGTCATAGCAGCGGAAGGCCTGATGAAGCCGCTGCTTCCACCAGGTGTAGCCATCGGCGGTCATCACAGGCCAGCAATAGAGGGGGTTGCCCCAGTCCTGGCCTTGGGGGCTAAAATAGTCCGGAGGACAGCCGGAGCGCATGGTGGGATAGCCCTGGGAATCCAGCTGGAACTGCTCCCGATGGGCCCAGGTTTCCGCGCTGTCCAGGGCGGCGTAAATGGGGAGATCGCCGATCAGGGAGATCCCCAGGGAGCGGGCTTTGGTATGCAGCTGTTCCCACTGGGCGAAAAAGCGGTATTGGGCCATTTGGACCTGGTGGATCTCCTGGGCATACCGCTGCCGCAGTGCAGCCAGGTCCAGACGGTCCCGGGCCTCCTGAGGCCAGTCCTGCCAGGGCAGATCATAGGTCCGGTGGAGGGCGGTAAACAGGGCATAGTCCTCCAGCCAGTAGGAATTTTCTTGGCAGAAGGCCGCAAATCCTTCGGGGTCCACAGGCAGGTCTGGAGAGATCAATCGAGGGTCTCCGGCAAAGACGCAGGGGCTGGAGTAGGGGGAATTCCCCAGTCCGGGAGGACAGAGAGGGAGCAGCATCCAGTTCTTCCACCGGCCCCGGTGGAGTACGTCCAGGAATTCCAGACCGTCGGCAATGGTACCGGTGGGGGCCGTTCCAGGCAGAGAGAACAGGGGGCACAGCAGGCCCCTTCCCTTCGGAGATTGGGCGGCGGCGGGCAACGGGGAGAAGCAGGCCGGGTCTGCGCCCTCCCGGTACAGTACGGCGGCGGACAGCGGCGGCAGCAGGAAGGTCTCCCCCGGGCCCCAGACCCGGTCGGTCAGCAAGTCCAAAACCTGGGCGCTTAGGTTCAGAGAAAGACTGCGGCAGGAGGAACGGTTTACATAAACCTGCACTGTAACCTCCTCCAGGGACCGCTCCATGGAGAACAGGTCCGGGTCCGGGGCATGGTAGGTCACGGTGCCGTGAATCAGCACCGGATACTCCTGGCGAAGCTGGGAGAGAATCCGCACCTGGGCGGTGAGGTCCTCCGCCTGGTGACCCCAGGGAAAGGCTCCCCGGTTCAGGGGGTCGGCAAAGCCCTCCATGCCCGCCTCATCGCCATAGTAGACACAGGGGACGCCCGGGGAGGTGAACTGTAGGACCTGGAGCAGGCGAAGCCGCCGAAGGGCCAGCTCCCGCTGCGCAGGGGGCAGGGTGTACTCCTCCTGCTGCTGCGGGCTGAGATCATCCGGGGCTTCCCCCAGCACGGTTAGAATCCGCGGGGTGTCGTGGGAGCCGATTAGATTCAGGGCCCCATACAGGGCGGAGGGAGGATAATTTTCCCGGATGGTGTCCAGCTGGTGGGCCAGGGCCTGGGCGTCTATCCGGCTGAGCAGAAAGGCCGTGGTTCCGGTGCGGAAGGGATAGTGCATGGTGCAGTCCAGCTCGTGGCCCAGAAGATAGGGCCGGAGCACGTTGTAGCTGACCTTATTGCTGGCATCCTCCCACACCTCGCCCAGCAGCAGGGCGTCGGAGCGCTCCGCAAGGCCCGCCTGGCGAATCCGGCGGATAAAGCTGTCTGGCAGCTCGTCTGCCACATCCAGCCGCCAGCCCGAGGCGCCCAGCCCCAGCCAGGTCCGAATCACGCCCTTCGGTCCGCAGATAAAATCCTGGTAGCCCGGGTCCGTTTCCTCTACGTCCGGCAGGGAGTCCACCCCCCACCAGCTCTCATAGCCGCAGGGATACTGGGTCCCGAACCGATACCAGCTGTCATAGGGACTGCCGGACTGGGCAAAGGCGCCGGGATCGGGATAGTTCCCCCAGCGGTTGAAATAGATGCTGTCGTCGCCGGTGTGGCTGAATACGCCGTCCAGGAGAATGCGGATCCCGGCGGCTTCTGCCTCCCGGCAGAGCCGCTGAAAGCTCTCCCGGTCGCCAAATCCCGGATCAATGGTGAGGTAGTCGCCGGTGTCGTATTTGTGGTTGCTGGAGGCGGTAAAAATGGGGTTCAGATACAGTACGCCGATGCCCAGGGATTTCAGGTAGGGGAGCTTTTCCCGGATTCCCTCCAGGGTCCCGCCGAAAAACGGCCAGCGGGTGACCCGGCCCTGGCTGTCCTTGCAGTAAAAGGGCTTGTCATTCCAGTCCTGCACCACCAGACGGTGGCTCCCCTTCCATCCGGCCCGGTGGGCGGCGTTCTGCTGCCGGGTCTGCCAGTCTCGGCCCCGGTGGAAACGATCCGGGAAAATCTGATAGGCCACGGCGTTCTGGTACCAATCCGGAAGGGGCTGGGGCACATAAACGGTGATCTGCCAGGAGTCCGGAGGGGTGCTGGTGACCGCGCCGCAGCCTCCGGTGCAGTGGGGTGTTTTCCCATAGTAGAGGGTCCCCTCCGGGGTCTCCACCACAAAGTAATACCAAAGCAGACCGGCCTGCTCCGGCAGAGTCAGGCGACAGGTCCACCGGTTTTCCCCGGCGGGGACCATGGGAAGCAGGGTCTCCCCCTCCTGCCAAAGCCGAAGCATTACAGCAGTCCCCTCCGGGACGGCGGCGTCCAGGGACAGGGTGACTTGGCTGCCCACCGGGGCGGCGCCAAAGGGGTCACGATAGGCGATTTGCCGGGAATTGTGATAGAGAAACATAAAAACCTCCGGAATATTCGTCGGCACAGGCCAGACGGTCAAAGCCCCTCGGCGAGACCACCGAGGGGCTTGGGTTACTTGGTGAGCATTCGGTAAATGGCCATGTATTGTTTTGCACTGGCCTTCCAGCCAAAGTCCCGGGCCATGGCCTGATGCTGTAGAGCTGTCCAGGCCTCGGGGTCCTCCCGGTACAGCGCCGCTGCGGTGGAAACACACTGCTCCAGCTCCTGGGGATTGGGATTCCGGAAGCCAAAGCCGTTGCCCTCGCCGGTGAATTTGTTGTAGGGGACCACGCTGTCCTTCAGACCGCCGGTCTCCCGGACCACCGGCAGCGTGCCGTAGGCCATGGCGATCATCTGGTTGAGGCCGCAGGGCTCAAACAGCGAGGGCATCAGCAGGATGTCCGCGCCGGCGTAGATCCGCTGAGACAGGGCCTCGTCGAAGGTCAGGCGGACCGCCATTTTGCCAGGGGCCATGGCTGCGGCGCCCTCCAGCATATGCTCGTAGTGCTGATCTCCGGTGCCCAAAATACACAGCTGAATATCGCCGCCCAGAAGCTGACCCAGACAGCCGGCCAGCAGATCCAGCCCCTTCTGGTCGGTCAGACGGGAAATCAGCGCCAGCAGCGGCACATCCGGCCGAACCGGCAGCCCCAGCTCCTGCTGTAGGGCGGCCTTGCACTGTGCCTTCCCGGAGAGATCCTCCGGGGAGAAGGGATAGGGGGCCTTTTTGGGGGTGTATTTTGCGGTGTCGATGCCGTTGAGGATACCCTGAAGCCGGTCCTTCCGCTGGGAGAGCACCCCGTCCAGGCCCTCGCCGTAGTCGTGGGTGCAGATCTCCTGGGCGTAAGAGGGACTGACGGTGGTGATATAGTCCGAATAATAAAGGGCGCTCTGCATAAAGTTGATGGCATCATGGCCCCACTGGAGCTGATCGGCGGCATTCTTGCATTCATGCAGTCCCAGCAGATCGCCCAGGAAGAACTTCCAGCAGATGCCCTGGAACTTTAGATTGTGAATGGTGAAAACCGTGCGGATCTTCCGATACTGCTCCAGCTGCTGATACTGCTCCCGGAGGAACACAGGAATCAAGGAGGTGTGCCAGTCGTTGGCGTGGATGATATCCGGGAAGAAATCCGGCAGATGCTGGAGGCACTCCAAAATGGCCTTGGAGAAGTAAGATACCCGCTCACAGTCGTCTCCGTAGCCGTAGACCTTGTCCCGGTAAAAATAGAACTCATTGTCCACAAAGTAATATTGGATCTTTCCCAGCTTTAGGGTGAGAATTCCGCAATACTGGTTCCGCCAGCCCAGCGGGACGGTAAAGGTGGTGACCAGCTCCATCTTGTCCCGATATTCCTGGGGAATTTGGCGAAATTTCGGAAGAATCACCCGAATTTCGCAGTTTCGGCCCTTCAGGGCCCCGGGGAGGCTGCCGGCCACATCTCCCAGTCCGCCGGTTTTGATGAAGGGGGCGGCTTCAAAGGCGGCAAACAGCACCTGAAGCTTTTTGGTTGCCATGCTATCAAACTCCTTTCCAAAGCAAAGAGGAAGGCAGATCAAAGGGTCTGCTGTTTACCAATGACAAAGGGCTTGCTTTCACTGCCGGAAAGCCGTACGTTGGGGCTGATGGTGACATATTTGTCGCAGATCAGATTTTCCACCACAGCGCCGTCGCCGATGATGCAGTGCTGCATCAGAATGCAGTTCCGGACCACGGCACCCTTGCCGATCTCCACGCTGCGGAAGAGAATGCTGTTTTCCACCGTGCCCTCCAGAATGCAGCTGGCGGCGATCAGGGAGTTTTTCACCTGGGCGCCGGGGAGATATTTGGCCGGGGGCGAGTCCTGGGTCTTGGTGTAGATGGGACGGTCCTGCTGGAACAGCTCGGCCTGAACCTCCGGGCGAAGGAGATCCTGACTGACCCGCATATAGTCCCAGGAGTGGTCTACTGCGTGCTCATAGCCGGTGTACCGCCAGGTGTCCACCTGGATTTGGCCGAGATTGACGGCCAGAATGTCCATAATGTCGATGTAGCCCAGGTTCTGATAGCACTCTATCAGGTCCAGCACCAGCTTTCGCTGAATCAGCAGGCAATCCAGGAAGCAGTTGGCCTCCCCCACTGCCTTCTCGGAGATGCCGGTGACCTGGCCTCCGGGGCCGATGGTCAGGAACAGTCCGGTGGCGCTTTCTCCGTGCTGAATGGTTTTATAGATCAGGGTGGCCGCCGCACCGGATTTCTGATGCTGGGCGATGGCCGGGCGGAAGTCCATATTGTAGATCCGGTTTGCGGCGCAGATCAGCACCGTGTCCTCGTCGGCCCGGAGGAAAAACTGCCGGTTCAGAATCACGTCCCGAAGGCTAAACCGGGCGTGAAGGTCCTTGAGGCCGTGGACGGCGCCGGGAAGCATGAACATGCCCCCCTGCTTTTTATTGAGGCCCCACTCCCGGCCCATATTCAGATGGTCCGCCAGGGAGCGGTAGTTGCTGGGGGTGATGACGCCCACGGTATCAATGCCGGAGTTCACCATGGAGGACAGGGGGAAGTCGATGAGCCGATACCGGCCGCCGAAGGGAATGGATGCCACCGGCCGGTCCGCAATGAGCTTTCCGTATTTTTCGCCGGTGTAGTTGGTGGAAAGCAGTCCAATGACGTTAGCCATAATGATACCTCCTTTAACCGTTGGTCATGTCATCGCCCAGCAGGGAGATGGGGCCGTCCGCCGTGCCGAAAACGGTATCGGCCAAAATGGTGGCCCGCTCCGCCACAATGGCCCGGGTGACCTGGGCGCCGGGCTCCACCACTGCCCCGGGGAGAAGAATGGAGTCCGTTACCCTGGCCCCCTCCCCTACCATCACATTGGAGCCCAGGACGCTGTGCTCCACCGTCCCGAGGATCTGGCAGCCGTTGCTGACGATGCTCCGGTCCACACTGCCCTTGGGACCCACAAAATGGGGAGGGAAGATGTTGGAGTTGGAGAAAATACGGGGCTTTCCGTAGAGATCCAAACCGGGGTGAGGCTCCAAAAGCTCCATATTGGCGCTGTAGTAGCTGTCGATGGTGCCTACGTCCTTCCAGTAGCCGGAGAACCGATAGACAAAGAGCCGGTTGCCTGCGGCAAGCATTTTGGGGATGATATTTTTTCCGAAGTCGTGGGCCGAGGCCTTGTCCTCGTGGTCCTCCATGAGGACCTGCCGGAGCACAGGCCAGGAGAAGATGTAGATGCCCATGGAGGCCAGATTGCTCTCGGGCTTTTTGGGCTTCTCCACGAACTTTGTAATCCGGTCGGTGTCGTCCGCCTCCATAATGCCAAAGCGGCTGGCTTCCTCCCAGGGGACGGTCATCACCGAGACGGTGAGATCGGCCTGGTTCTCCTTGTGGGACGCCAGCATTTTGCTGTAGTCCATCATATAGAGGTGGTCGCCGGAGAGAATCAGCACATAGTCCGGGGTGTAGGTGTCAATGAAGTCGATGTTGTGATAAATGGCGTCGGCCGTTCCCAAATACCAGGAGCCGCCGGTTTCCGTCTCATAGGGCGGCAGCACATGGACTCCGCCGTTGTTGCAGTCCAGATCCCAGGCCTCCCCGTTGCCCAGATAGGCGTTGAGGATCATGGGCTTGTACTGGGTGAGAACACCGACGGTGTCAATTCCCGAGGAAACACAGTTGCTCAGGCTAAAATCAATGATCCGATACTTTCCGCCAAAGGAGACGGCCGGTTTGGCGTTCTTTTTGGTGAGCGCCAGGAGTCGGCTGCCTTGACCTCCGGCCAGCAGCATAGCTATACACTCTTTTTTACGCATGGGGACCCTCCTTATCTGGTGTCAAACATGAGACGCAGCCGGAAACCGGGCCGCTGAGACTCCTTACTTTAGCTTATCACAGGGGGCGTGCCAGATGTCGTCGCAATACTGTGCGATGGTGCGGTCGGAGGTGAACTCTCCGGCCATGGCGATGTTGGTTAGGGACATTTTGCCCCAGTGGATGGGATCCTGGTAGATCTCCGAGAGCCGGGTAAAGGCCTTCAGGTAGGGATCGAAGTCCTTCAGCACAAAGTATTCGTCGTTGGCCTTCATCAGGGCGTCGTGGATGCCGTAGAAGTTCCGGCCCATGGGAAGGAAGGTGCCGTCCACCAGCTGGCCGCAGATCTTTTCCAGACGGGGGTCGCTGTGGCAGGTGTCATAGGCCAGATACCCGCCCTGGAGATAGTAATCCATGACCTCTTGCGCAGTCAGACCAAAAATGGCGATGTTCTCGTCTCCCACCTGGCTTCGAATTTCCACGTTGGCTCCGTCCAGGGTGCCCAGGGTCACGGCGCCGTTGAACATAAACTTCATGTTTCCGGTACCGCTGGCCTCTTTTCCGGCGGTGGAGATCTGCTCGGAGATGTCTGCGGCGGGGTAGATGAGCTGAGCGGAGGAGACGTTGAAGTTCTCCAGGAAAATCACCCGGAGGGTTCGGCTGACCACCGGATCGGCGTTGACCAGGTCCGCAATGGAGCAGATATACTTGATGACCTCTTTGGCAAAGGCATAGCCTGCCGCGGCCTTCCCTGCAAAAATAAAGGTGTGGGGCGCCACATCGGCATTGGGATTTTCCTTGAGCAGGTTGTACAGGTGCATCACCTTAAAGGCGGCCAGCAGCTGGCGCTTATAGGCGTGGATGCGCTTGACCTGAATGTCGAAAATGGAGTCCGGGTCCACGGCGATGCCCATGGTATCTCCAATATAATTGCCAAGACGAATTTTGTTCTGTCGCTTAATCTTCCGCAGCTCCATCAAAAAGGCCGGGTCCTCCCGATAGGGCAGGAGCCGCTGGAGGGCCGGCGCATTGCCCAACCATTCGGGACCGATGGCGTCGGTGATCAGCCGTCGCAGGCCGGGATTGGCCTCGGCCAGGAAGCGCCGATGGGAGACGCCGTTGGTTTTGTTGTTGAATTTCTCGGGGGTCAGGGCATAGAAATCTTGAAGCACGGAGGTCTTGAGAATCTCCGTGTGGAGAGAGGCCACGCCGTTGACGCTGTGGGAGCCGATAATGGAGAGGTTGGCCATATGAACCTGACCGTCCCAGAGAATGGCGGTGTTCCGCAGACGCTCCTGCCAATCGGGCCGCTTCCGGTCAAATCCGGCGCAGTACCGGCGGTCAATCTCCTCGATGATCTGATAGACCCGGGGCAGCAGGGCCCGCATCAGGTCGATGGACCACTTCTCCAGGGCCTCGGGCATAATGGTGTGGTTGGTATAGGAGATGGTTTTGCAGGTGATGTCCCAGGCCTCCTCCCAGCTGAGGCCCTCCTCATCCAGCAGCAGCCGCATCAGCTCCGGCACACACAGGGCCGGATGGGTGTCGTTGGTGTGGATGCTGATCTTTTCCGGGAAGATGGACCAGTCCGGCCCGTAGTTTTTCTTGAAATTTTTTACGATATCCTTGACGCCGGCGGCCACAAAGAAATACTCCTGCTTCAGCCGCAGCGCCCGACCGGCTTCGGTGCTGTCGTCGGGATAGAGAATACAGGTGATGGCCTCGATCTCGTTCCGTTCCCGCATGGCGCCGGAGTAGTCCCCGTGGTTGAAGGCGGCCAGATCCAGCTTTTCCACCACCGGCTCCGCGCTCCAGAGCCGAAGCACATTGACGGTTTTTCCACCGTAGCCCACAATGGGGACGTCATAGGGAACCGCAAGAATGGTCTGGGCATCCTTCAAGCTGTAGTGGGACTGCCCACGGGCATCCAGGGTGTGCTCCACATGGCCGCCGAACTGTACTGCAATGGCCTCGTCGGGCTTTTTGGTCTCCCAGGGATAGCCGTTTTCCAGCCAGCTATCCGGCTCCTCGGTCTGATAGCCGTTGACAATGTGCTGACGGAACAGGCCAAAGCGATAGCGGATGCCCATACCCACGCCGGGAACCCCCAGATAGGCCATGGAGTCCAGGAAGCAGGCCGCCAGCCGGCCCAGACCGCCGTTGCCCAGGCCCGGGTCCGTTTCACACTGGCAGAGGGTGTCCAGATCAATGCCCAGATCGTGAAGGCCCTCCTGGACCAGGTCCTCCATCTCCAGGTTGATGAGATAGTTTTTCAGCAGACGGCCAATGAGAAACTCCATGGAGAAATAGTGGACCTTTTTCTGCTGCTGACGAATGTGCCGCTGGGAGGTCTGGGTGCGGACCTTGCCGGTGACGCTGGAGACCAGATACACCAGCAGCTCGTACTTTTCAAAGGTGGAGCACTGGGAAATGGGCTTTGCGAAGGTCTCCAGCGCCTTGGCCTCGTAGGCCACCTTAAAATCTTCTTTTCCTGCGAACAATGAGATCGCTCCTTATTCTTGTTTTTTCGGGACCCGCTGCAGCATAAGACCACCAATGGGCGGGATTGTTACTGCCACGGAATAGGGCTCCCCATGACAGGGGATAGGCTCTGCCGGGATCGGCTCGGGGTTGCACTTCCCGCTGCCGCCGAAGGCTTTGGCGTCGGAGTTGAAAAGCTCCCGATACAGCCCTGGAGCGGGAACGCCAATGCGGAAACGGGAATACACCGTGGGCTGGAAATTCAGCGCCACAGTGACCGCCTGGGTCTTTTTGCGGCCGGTGCGCCGGAAGAGCAGGATACACTGGGCGGCGTCGTCGGCGTCCAGCCAGTGGAAGCCCTCCCAGCTGTGGTCGTCCTGCCACAGGGCGGGGGTATGTTGATAGAGGTGGTTCAGTGCGGCGGTATAGCCCTGGTGCAGTTTATGAGAGGGATACTCCAGCAGGAACCATTCCAGGGACTCATATTCCCGCCATTCGATAAAGGGGCCGTACTCCGTGGACATAAAGCTGAGCTTTCCCCCGGGGTGGGTGATCTGGTACAGGGCCAGAAGCCGGAGTCCGGCGAACTGCCGCCAATAGTCCCCGGGCATGCGGCCCATCAGGCTTTTCTTCCCGTGGACCACCTCGTCATGGCTCAGGGGCAGAATAAAGTGCTCGGAGAAGTGGTAGACCATAGAGAAGGTCAGCTTGTTGTGCTGGCCGGAGCGGCCGGGAAAGTCTGTTTTGCAGTATTCCAGGGTGTCGTTCATCCAGCCCATGTCCCACTTGTAGTCGAAGCCCAGACCGCCGCTGGCGGTGGAGCCGGTGACATGGGGCCAGGCGGAGCTCTCCTCCGCCACGGTGATGGTTCCCGGGGCGTACTGATGGACCACATCGTTGAGCTGCCGCAGGAACCGCAGCGCCGGAAGGTTCTCCTCCCCGCCATGCTGGTTGAACTGCTTTTCCACCCAGTCCGGCTGGCCGAAGTTCAGATAGAGCATACTGGTGACCCCGTCCACCCGGAGGCCGTCGGCATGGTATACCAGCAGCCAGTACAGGGCCGAGGACAAAAGGAAGCCGGAGACCTCACTGCGTTCAAAGTCGAATTTATAGGTGCCCCATTCCGGATGGTCCGCCGCCTCAAAGAGCATTTGGCCGTTGAATCGACCCAAGCCCTGGACATCCCGGCAGAAATGGCCGGGGACCCAGTCCAGAATCACGCCCAGACCGTTTTGATGGGCCTGGTCGATGAAGTACATAAAGTCCTGGGGACTGCCGTACCGGCTGGTGGGGGCAAAGAATCCGGTGACCTGATAGCCCCAGGAGCCGTCAAAGGGATGCTCCATCACCGGAAGCAGCTCCAGGTGGGTGTAGCCCATGTCCCGGGCGTAGGGAATCAGCTCCTGAGCCAGCTGGCGGTAGGTGAGGAAGGGATAATCCGGGTCCGCCGGTGTCTCCTGCTGCTTCCAGGACCCCAGATGCACCTCGTAGATGTTCATGGGCGCGGCGGACTTCCGATTTTTTTGGGCGGCGCGCCAGCGGCCGTCCCCCCAATGGTAGCCGTCCAGGGACACAATCCGGGAGGCGGTGCCGGGGCGGACCTCGCTGGAGAACCCAAAGGGGTCGGCCTTATCCAGAATCTGACCGTCCCGGGTGGTGATGCGGTATTTGTAGAGCTGGCCTTCTGCTGCCGGGATAACGCCGGAGTAGACCCCGGTGGTACCCTGGGGGGAGAGCGGGGTCCCCTGCCAGCGGTTGAAGTCGCCGATGACGGAGACGGCAGCCACCTCGGGACACCAGACTGTGAATCGGACACCGCCGGCCACCGGATGGGCACCAAAGAGCCGATAGCTGTGATAGTAGGTCCCCTGGTTGAACAGGTAGAGCTTTTCCTGGGTCAGTCTCGTATCAGTTATACGCATAACGGGCCTTTCCGGGGCGCAAGCCCCTGCTGCATCATTCCGTAGAAATCTAAAATTATTTTACCTTTGCCAAGGCCTGGTGTCAAGCGAACAGGGAAGATTGACATACATTATATAATAATTATACACGGGAAAGGAGCGGTCAATATGACATTTTCAGAGCAGCTGGAATTTACCAACCGGGAAAACCGGTTTATGCGGCACTGCGGCATCCGGATCACGGTGCTGGAGGAAGGACGGTGCCAGGCGGAGTTACAGGTGGCGGAGGCCTGTAAAAACACAGGGGAGACCGTTCACGGAGGCCTGCTCTACACCATGGCGGACTGTGTGGTCTCCGCCTACAGCCGGGCCATAGGCGGGAAGTCTGTCACCCTGGACGGGGAGTTCCACTACTTGGGGAACGTCACCCAGGGCACCATTGTGGCCACGGCGGAGCCGGTCAAGGTGGGCCGGAGAATTCTGGTGTTCCGGGTCCGGCTGGACTGCGGAGACAAGCGGCTGGCGGAGGGGTTGTTCACCTGCTATCGCCAGGAACCGTAAAAAACGGAGTCAGCGGCGCTTCAGAACAGGCTGAAGCGCCGCTGATGTTATCTGGGAAGCCGACGGTGCAGCTCCTCTGCGATAGTCTGGATCCATCCCTTGATCTTATCCACGTCCCCGGTGGTCATGTCCTTGGGGTTGTAGTGGAAGCAGCAGCAGTCGGTGACACACTCGCTGCTCATACGGACCAGCAGACCGTCCTTCCGGAAGGAGCCGTCTACACACATGCTGTCCACCCCGTAGGTGGCCTCCTCAGGATGGAGGACCTCCTGAATTACGTCATACATGGTGTAAAAATCGCTTTCTCCGCTGTAGCCGGTGACGGAGACCAGCACCGTCCCGTTTTTCAGCTGCATTTCTTTCAGTTCCATTTGGAGACCTCCCAATTTTCGTTTGTATCCATTATATCACAGGATTATCCCGGCGTACAGGAAAATCCCCAGGTCAGTCCCCCTGGGGGACCATAATCTCAATGGGCTTGGGGATGTTCACCACCAGGGCGTGGTCGGTGTCGCCGCCGTATTCCCCGTCCAGGGTCCAGGACACCGGCTCGTCAAAGTCCAGGGTCACGGAATCGGCCTGGAGGATGATAAAGTGGTCGGGACGAAAGTCCCGGGCGATCACCGCGCCGACAATGGCGTTGTAGTCAGGAAGGCCCTTGGGGGCACGGACCAAAATCAGCTCATTGAGGCCGTCGTCCATTTTTACAATGGAATCGTCCAGGGCTTTAAAGCCGCCCACGGAGGTGGCGTTGGTAATCATGCCCAGAATCACGTCATCCTCAATGACCTGGTCGCCCACATGGGCTGTGACGTGGATGGGCCGGATGTCCGTCAGGGAACGAATGCCCTCCAGAATATAGGCTGCCCGGCCCAGGGCCTGTTTGCTGGCGTGGGGGGTGGCGTAGCTCACCTTGGTAAAGGCGCCAAAGGCCGCCACATAGGTGAAATATTTCTCGTTAAAGCCCCCCAGATCCACGGAAAAGGGCCGGCCCTCGATGATGTTGTCCACTGCCTCGGGAATGGTTTTGGGAATATGAAGGCTGGTGGCAAAGTCATTGACGGTGCCGGCGGGGATATATCCCAGCAGGGGCCGCTTGCGCAGCTGCATCAGGCCGGTGACGGTCTCGTTCAGAGTGCCGTCGCCGCCGCAGGTGACGATCATGTCAAAGGTCTCTCCCCGGTCTGCGATGACCTGGGGAATGTCTCCGGGCTTTTGCGTGGGATGACAGGTGACGTCATATCCTGCCCCGGTGAACCGGGAGATGACATCCATCAGCTGTAGATGCATTTCCTCCCGTCCGGCGGCGGGATTCACAAATAACAGCATTTTCTTCATCGTGACTTCCTCCGTTACAAAATGGATGCTCCGTTGATGTTCAGCCGGAATTTCAGCTCCAGCTGATCTGCCGCCCGGCGGCACAGAAGCATTCTGGTCAAAAATATCTCAAAATAGTCCATCACCGGGCACTGAGACGTGTCAATGGACAGGTCCAGGGTGACGGTGCGGGCCTGGGCGTCCAGAGACAGCCGGGCGCTGTCTACGGCGTGGTTGACCCGGTCGTGAATGTCGAACTCCGCAGGATTGGGATTTCGGACCCGGCTGCGGCGCACGTCGCACTTGTCCGCCAGAATCAGCGCGGCGGCGGTGGGGCTTACAGGGAAGGCAGAGGACTCGTCGTGGTTGCCGATGGCGGCCACGATCAGGGCAATCTCCCCAGGCTCCATGCCCCACTTTTCCAGCAGGTGAAAGGCGATCAGGGCGCCGGACTGGGCGTGGCCCTCCCGGTTGATCATATTGCCGATGTCGTGCATATATCCGGCAATCCGGGTGAGCTCCACCGTACGGGAATCATAGCCCAGGGCCTCCAGCAGGTCTCCGGACTCCATGGCGCACTTGCTCACATGGGCAAAGGAGTGCTCGGTATAGCCCATGGCGCCCAGGGCCTGGTCCGCCTTTTGAATATAGGTGTGCAGCTCCGGATCCTTTCGAACAAAATCGTAGGTGATCATGATTGCTCCCTTCTCCGGGGCCTATGGCTCCGGTACGGCGGCCAGACTGGTCAGCCGGCAATGGTATTTTTGAAGCAGCGCAGCGTAGGATGCCTCCAGCAGCTCTGTGCGGAGGCCGGCCTCGGCCACGTCGGCCCAGTGATAGTTGTTACGGTATCCCACAAAGTACATCAGGTGAATGCCGTACTCCGTTTCCACAATGCCCATGTCTCCGGGCTTGTGGCCTGAGGGATCGAAGCACCAGGAATCAAACGCGGAGACCATCTGCCCGGGATAGACGTTTTCATACAGGCCCCCCTGCCGGCGGGATCCGGCGTCCTGGGAATACAGTGCAGCCATCCGGGCAAAGTCCTGCTGGGTATGGCATTGGGCCAGCAGCGCCTGGGCCTGGTCCTGTGCCGTGTCTCGGCTGTCCTCCTCCGGAATCAGAAGAATGTGCCGGACGTCCACGTTGGGCAGATCGGTGGGGGTCAGAGCGGCATCCTCCCCGGCATGTTGGGCGGCATAGGCCTCCAGAGCGTCCGGTGTTATGACCGACGCCTGGTAGAGCCAGGCGCCGTAGGCCTGAGCCAAATAGCGGTCAAAGAGATACTGCCGAAGCTCCCGCTCAGTGGTCTCCGGGCCGTAGCGGTGGGCGGCATAGGCGGTCAAGTCCCCCTGGCCCTCCTGGGTGAGGAATCCGGCGGCAGCTGCCCCCTGCTCCACCGCTGCCAGCTGCTGGGCGAATTCCTGCTGTTGGGTCTCGGAGAGCACAAAGCCGGTTTGCCGGGCCTCTCGGCACAGACTCTGGGTCAGGGCGGCGGTATCCATGGCCTGACGGAGAAAAAAGGACTCCCAGGTCTCTCCGGTTTCCAAATCATAGTACTGACGGTCAAGGGGGCGGCTCTGGTCAAAGGGCACCTGGGCCTCCTGCTCTTGGAGCTGGGACAGGCACGTCTGGTACTCTGTCCAGTAGTAGATGGCATATTCCCGGTTGGACAGGGCGATACCCAGTCCCGTCATGGCGTTGGCGTCCGGGTCGCAGCTCCGGCCCCAGATCACCACAGGGACCAGCAGCAAAATAAGCAGCAGCAGGCCGCCCAAAATTGGGAGCTTGGGAAGACCCTCCAGCAGACCCGGCGAAGAGGGCTTGTGTTCCGCCTCATATATTTCCTGGCTGAGGGCCAGGTTTTCGTAAAAAATCCCCGGCCGGGCCTGGGGTTCCTCTGTGTGGTGGTTCAAGGGATCAGCTCCCGCCTGATAAAATCAGGTTCAGTTTACCACAGGGCCGTGTAAAATGCAATCGGACAAATTGTTCGCTCCGGTGAAAATAAAAAGGCCGGATGGGGAAACCCTATCCGGCACCCCATCCGACGCAAGCGCTATTCGATTTTCTCAAAGGCCTCCACGCCATGCTTGCAGAGGGGGCAGATAAAGTCCGGCGGCAGAGTTTCTCCTTGATAGATATAGCCGCAGATGGTGCATCGCCAGCCCTTGACGGCAGAGGCGGGCTTGGGCTTGATGTTGGACTGATAGTATCCGTAGCTGACGGGTGTGCCGCCCTCCAGAAGATCACAGTCCACCACATCGGCCAAGAACTGGGTGTGGGTGCCCAGATCCATGGAGGAGACCACCTTGCAGCTGAGATAGCCGCAGGAGGCCCAGGTGAGGTAGGGAACGCCGTGGAGATCGGAGGCCACATGGAGCCCGGAAAATTTGTCCACCTCCCGTCCACTCTGAAACCCAAAGTGCTGGAACAGGCCGAAGGGGGCATCCTCCGACAGCATGGACACGGCGAAAACCCCGGAGCTCTGGATGAGGTCGTGGGTGAAGTTGGACTTGTTCACGGTGACGGTGATTCGCAGCGGGCGGGAGGTCACCTGCATCACGGTGTTGACAATACAGCCGCTGATCCGCTGGCCGTCTCTGGAGGAGAGCATATACAGACCGCAGGTCAGATTGCGCAGCGCTTTTGTGTTCAAATCAATCACTCCTCGATGGTATGAATTCTAAGGACATCATGGCAGAGTTTCAGGGGGTTGTCAAGAGATTATCTGCATTTTTCCAGAAGAGACGCCCATTTCTCGTCAACATACTGCTGAGCAGACTCCAGCATCCACTCGTTCCCCGGCTGGAAGCAGTGCTTAAACCGGCCCTGGAGACGCATATAGTCCTCAATGGGGAGCTTCTTTTTGGGCTCATAGGTGAGGTGCCAGACGCCGTTTTCCACCTCGTACATGGGCCACAGGCAGGTGTCTACCGCCAGCTGGCACACCTTGGGAAGGAGAGCCGTCTCATACTGCCAGCCTCTGGGACAGGGAGAGAGCACGTTAAGGAAGCAAGGACCCTGGGTGTAGATGGCCTTTTTGGCCTTTTCATGGAGGTCCCGGAAGTTTCCGATGAAGGTAGTCTGGGCCACATAGGGAATGCCGTGGGCCACCATAATGGCGGTGAGGTCCTTTTTGTTTTGCTGCTTGCCCTGTATTTCCTGGCCGACAGGCGCAGTGGTGGCGTTGGCAAATCGGGGGGTGGAGGAGGAGCGCTGGATGCCGGTGTTCATATAGGCCTCGTTGTCATAGCAGACATAGACCATGTCGTGGCCCCGTTCCATGGCACCGGACAGAGACTGAAAGCCGATGTCATAGGTGCCGCCGTCTCCGCCGAAGGTGATGAACTTGAAGTTGTCCTGGACCTTGCCCCGGCGCTTCAGCGCCTCATAGCAGGCCTCTACGCCGGAGCAGGTGGCTGCGGCGTTTTCAAAGGCTGCGTGGATATAGCTCTCGGTCCAGGAGGTGTAGGGGTACATAAAGGAGGAGACCTCCAGACAGCCGGTGGCGTTGGTGATTACAGCCTTGTCCTCCGGCTCCAGAGCCCGCATGACAGCCCGGCAGGTGATGCCGGCGCCACAGCCGGCGCACAGCCGGTGTCCTCCCACAAAGCGCTCGGGCTTTTCCAGCTCTTTTTTAAACTGATATGCCATCGTTTATTCCTCCCTGACGCCCATATGGGTATATACTTCGCCGATTTCGCCGGTTTCGGCAATGTGCTCCAGCCGGTCATAGAGGGCGGTGATGTTATCGGTGGAGACATCCCGGCCGCCCAGACCGTAGACCACGCCGATGAGCTTGGGCCGCTGCTCCAAATCATACAGGGCACTTCTGGTTTCTGCGAACAGCGGGCCGCCGCAGCCGCTGAAGCCCTCGGATTTGTCCATAACGGCCACGGCCTTGCAGTGCTTCAAGGCCTGGGCCAGCTCCTCCCCGGGGAAGGGACGGAACACCCGGAGCTTGATTAGTCCCACCTTGCGGCCCTGGGCCCGGAGCTGATCCACAGTGGCCTTGGCGGTGCCGGCGGTGGAGCCGATAAGCACCAGGGCCTCCTGGGCGTCCTCCATGCGATAGGCCTCAAAGAACCCGTATTTCCGACCGGTCATGGCCTCAAAGCGCTCCGCCTGGCGGAGGATGGCCGCCTTGGCGTGCTTCATGGCCTCGGCCTCCTGCTTTTTGTGCTCCATATAATAATGTGTCACATCATAGGGACCTACCGCCAGAGGTTCCCGGCTGTTGAGCAGATAGTGCTCCGGATGATATTCGCCCACGAAGTCCCGAACCTGATCGTCCTCCAGAAGCTCGATGTTTTCCACGGCGTGGGAGGTGATAAAACCGTCCATGCAGATCATCACCGGCAGCCGAACCTCTGCCGACTCGGCAATGGGGAAGGCCTGGACGTAGTTGTCGTAGACCTCCTGGTTGTTCTCGGCATAGATCTGGATCCAGCCAGTATCCCGGGCGCCCATGGCGTCGGAGTGGTCGTTGTTGATGTTGATGGGGCCGCTGAGGGCCCGGGTGGACACCGCCAGCACAATGGGCAGACGGCTGGAGGCTGCCACATAGAGCATTTCGTACATCAGCGCCAGTCCGCAGGAGGAGGTGGCGCTGATGGCCCGGCCGCCGGCAGCGGCGGCGCCCATGCACACGGACATGGAGCTGTGCTCGGATTCCACCGTCACCAGCTCCGTATGGACCAGCCCGTCCGCCACATACTGGGCAAAATACTGGGGAATCTCCGTGGAAGGCGTGATGGGGAAGGCGCCCATCACGTCCGGGTCGATTTGCCGCATGGCCACAGCCACGGCCTCGTTGCCGGAGAGACGATCAAGATGAGCCATTATGCTTCCTCCTTCCATACGATGGCGTCAAAGGGACAGGCGGTGATGCAGATGCCGCAGCCCTTACAGTGCTGGAGATCAAACTCGCCCCGTTTCCCGTCCTTGACCGGAATGGCGCTGTCGGGACAGTAGGGGACGCACAGCAGACACTGCTTGCACTTGTCGGCCAGAAATACCGGGGTCTGGGTCCGCCAGTCGCCGGTGTTGAATGCCATGGACGTGGCAGGCTCATAGATCTCTCCCCCGGGGGTGAGCCCCTGCCACGGCGTGTTTTCGTGAATATCCTTTGCGTGAATCATCCCTGTACCTCCTCCATAGACTGCTTGAGCACCTTCATGTTGCCTTCAATGACCTGGGGCTTGGAGGCGAACTTGTGGTGGAAGGACGCCTCCATGTCCCGGGAAAACTTTTCGGGATCCACCACGCCGCTGACCTTTACCGTGGCGGCCAGCATGGGGGTGTTGGGGAATACCTTCCCCAGAATCTCCTTGGAGATCCGGTTGGCGTCAATGGTGCAGACCCGGCCGGTGTAGCCTCGGAGCAGGGGACGCAGCTCCTCCGGGGAACGGCTGGAGTTGATGAGAATGGCGCCGGTTTCCTTGAGCCCTGCCGTCACATCCACACAGGAGAGCAGCCCCTCATCCACCACCACCACATAGTCCGGCTGATAGATGTTGGAGTGGATGGTGCACCGCTGGGCGCTGATGCGATTGTAGGCGGTGATGGGGGCGCCGCTGCGCTCGGGGCCATATTCCGGAAAGCCCTGTACATACTTTCCCGAGGAGAAGGCCGCGTCTGCCAGCAGCAGGCAGGCGGTTTTTGCGCCCTGGCCGCCCCGGCCGTGCCAACGGATCTCCACCATGTCTCGATTGTCCATGAAATAACCTCCCTGGTTCGGTGTGCAGCGGGGCAACAAAAAAGCCCCCGCCCGTAAAGGGACGAGAACTGACGTTTTCGCTGTACCACCCATTACTGCATACCAACATATGCATCTCCCAATAACGGCGGAGTACCGGCAGCGCCTACTTCAGCTTTCAGGCTGCAGCTCGGAAGTGATTTTCAGCGGGAGGCTACTTTCGCCGGGCTTCCACTGTCCCCGGTTCGCTGTGGATTTGACCGTCCGCCTACTGTCTTCGTCATCACATTTTCAGTGTTTTTGAGTTGTCTATAATATATCGAACCATGCCGCCGTTGTCAAGGGGCCGGAGGGGCCTGAATTTCACAACCTTTTTCGGAATTTTCCCTAGGTTTTTGTACATTTTGTTCCCTGGGGAGGCACAGATGTCCGCTGGGGGCGGGTGGGATGCATTTCTGTCACAAATGACCGTCAATGCAGGAACCGCGTCAAAACATATCCAAAGAAATTTATTGCACTTTTTTCATAAAACATCTTGACAAAATCCAAAAATGGTTGTATATTATAGACACAAAGGAAAGGGGTGAGTCCCATGAAGAGGACAAGCACGACAGCTCAGCGAGGGAGCTAGTCGGAAGATAATGAAGGATTGAGATGTGTCGTCTTGCAGTATTTATTCAGAAAGGATATGATAGAAGCATTTCTTTTCCAATCCGGTTTACCGGTGACAATAGATACTTCAGATTCAGGAGGACAGGTCCCATGTACTGATCGGTATCCTTCCAGAAGCCACCTTAAGAGAAACTGAGTTCCCGTAAAATGCGTAAGCGGCAAAATCGCAGTATCAGTCGAAAATGACGATTCGAAGGTAGTAGATTCGGAGAGGACAGTTCAGGAAGAAGATTGGTTTCTGGCATGATAAGCTGACAGTAAAATCCACATTGCAATGGTGATGTCCAAAGGGGCATCAAGAGGACGGGCCCATGAACAAGTAAAACCCAGAAAAATTTCATATGAAAGGATGAGAGGGGTATGGTTGACCCCATCCAGCACTGACTGCCGTGTGTGATTTCGAAAGAAAGTTCATGCACGGCAGTTTGTTTTGTCTCTGACCGATTTTCACAAAAATCCCCCGTTTACGGCGCGAAACCTTGGCTTGCAGGGAATTGGGAATTGTGTTATAATGCACCTGCATTTAAATTGGTTTCAAATCTAAAGGAGTTTTGGGTTTTTTATGGAACAATCAATGATCAAAGACTTGACCACAGGAAGTGTAGGAAAGGAACTGCTGCGGTTTGCCTTTCCCTTTATGCTCTCCAACGCCCTGCAGACCATCTACAACTTGGTGGACATGGTGGTGGTGGGGCAGTTTGTAGGGTCCAGCGGCCTGTCCGCAGTGTCCATCGGCGGTCAGATCGTCTGGCTGCTGAGTTGTATTGCCATTGGCTACTCCTCCGGCGGCCAGATTTTTATTTCTCAGCTGGTGGGCGCAGGAGACCGGGCGGGAATCAAACGGACCATCGGCACCCTGTTTACCGTGATCGCGGCCTTTTCCATTCTGTTCACAGGGGTGGGGATCGCGTTTCACGGGCCACTGCTGACTCTGCTGAATACCCCCCAGGAGGCCATGGAGCAGGCCAGTGACTATGTGGTGATCTGTTCTGCGGGAATGTTTTTTGTGTACGGCTATAATACGGTGTCTGCGGTGCTTCGAGGAATGGGAGATTCCACCCGGCCCTTCCTGTTTATCGCCATTGCCGCAGTGCTGAATGTGATTCTGGACCTGATTTTTGTGGGTCCTCTGGGGATGGAGACTGCGGGGGCGGCCCTGGCCACCACAATATCCCAGGCGGTGAGCTTTATTATCTCTGTGATTTATCTTTACATCCGGAAGGAGAGCTTTGGCTTTGACTTTAAGCGGAAGAGCTTTGCCGTGGACGGTCAAACCTTTCGGTCCCTGTCCAAGCTGGGACTGCCGCTGACGGTGCAGACCTCGGCTATCAATATTTCCATGCTGTTTGTGTCTGCGGGCATCAACACATATGGCCTGGTTTACGCTTCGGTTTATGGAATCTGCGGCCGGCTCAATTCCATTATGTTTATTATCACCAACTCCATTTCCACAGCCAGCGCCTCCATGTTTGGTCAGAATCTGGGAGCCGGAAAATACCACCGGGTCAAGAAGGTGTTCTGGTTTGGAAATCTCTACTGCATGGTGTTCTTTGCAGTGGTGGCGGTGGTGTGTATGGCCCTTCCCCGGCAGATCTTCCAGCTGTTTACCCAGGATGCGGCGGTGCTGGCGGAGGCCTCCTATGCCATGCTGACCCTTGTGGTGATGTTCTTTGGCTTTGCCACCATGACCACTGGGGTGGCCCTGATTAACGGTATCGGAAACGGCAGTCTCAGCCTGATTACGGCGCTGCTGGACGGGGTGATCGTGCGGATCGGCCTCTGCGTTCTGATGGCAGGCCCCATGGGCCTGGGGGTCTGGGGATATTTCTGGGGCAATGCCCTGGCGGGCTTTGTCAGCGTGATCATCGGGGATTTTTACTATCTCACGGGACTCTGGAAAAAGCGGAAGCTGATGATTCAGCAGTAAGGAAAGACCTGTCCTGCGTTACAGTGGGACGGGTTCTTCCGGTTCCGGGTTTATCTTTGGAACCCGAACAGATTGTCGAAACCTGTACAAAAGTAGGGGGAATCGAAGACAGAAAAAGAGTAAACTGTTCTTGCAAGATGAATATTATGGAGCAGTAGACCAATCTTCACGCCGGAACCGGCGTAGTACAAACAGAAAAAGGAGAGGATCCAAATGGGACTCATCAAAGCGGCAATGGGTGCCGCTGGCGGCGTACTGGCCGACCAGTGGAAGGAGTATTTTTACTGCGA
>CAKSWT010000014.1 GCA_934512135.1 uncultured Oscillospiraceae bacterium | reverse complement strand
TGGAGCGGGTGACGAGGCTCGAACTCGCTACCTCCACCTTGGCAAGGTGGCGCTCTACCAGATGAGCTACACCCGCAGAAATGGTGCCTCCGGTCGGAATCGAACCAACGACACGGGGATTTTCAGTCCCCTGCTCTACCGACTGAGCTACAGAGGCATATTTTAAGCTGAGCTGTCGCTCAGCTTAAAATGCTGGCGACCCGGATCGGGCTCGAACCGACGACCTCTAGCGTGACAGGCTAGCGTTCTAACCAACTGAACTACCGGGCCATATTACATGGTGGGAACAACAGGGCTCGAACCTGTGACCCCTTGCTTGTAAGGCAAGTGCTCTCCCAGCTGAGCTATGCTCCCAAATTCGCTTTTGAGGAGGTTTTGAAGCCGTATCTCTCAGCGACGTTGATATTATACTCAGGATGCCCCAAAATGTCAAGAAGTTTTTTTCGTTTTTTTAAATCTTTTTTCGTGCCCCGCAAAAACCCTTGACAGGGCACGAAAAATGACCATTTCTCACGACAGCGCATGATCCAGGAGCTGTTGAATATCCTCCGGCGTGAAGGTGTATTCCGTGTCGCAGAACTGACACCCCACAGAGATGTCCTTCCCCTCCTGAATGATCTCACGAAGCTCCTTTTCTCCCAGGCTGACCAGTGTAGACTCCACCCGTTCCCGGCTACAATAGCACTTATAGCAGATGGGCTGCTCCTCCAGAATCTCCACGTCCATGCCACCAAGCACGCGGAGAATGATTTCCCTGGGGCTAAGGCCTTCCTTCATCAGCGACGAGACATTCCCCGTCTCCCGAACGCTTTGCTCCAGCTGATCGATCAGGCTGTCCGGCGCACCCGGCAGCAGCTGTAAAAGGTAGCCACCTGCCACATCGACGCTTTGGTCCCGATTCAGCAGCACCCCCAGCGCACACACCGTGGGGACCTGCTCACTCTCTACAAAGTAAGCCGCCACATCCTCGGCAATCTCTCCCCCCAGAAGCCCCACAGTGCCCACATAGGGCTCTTTCATGTGCAGGTCCCGAACAAGGGTCAGGGTTCCCTCCCTGCCCACTGCCGCGCCCACGTCCAGCTTTCCCTGGTACTTTTCCATCAGCGCAACCTGAGGGTTCTCCACATATCCCCGGACGTTTCCCTCCGGATCTGCTGTGGCCAAGAGAGTCCCCAAGGGACCGCCGCCCTTGACGATCAGTGTAACACTGCCCTCCTCAATTTTCTGCATGTTTCCAATCATGCTGGTGGCCGCCAGCATACGTCCCAGCGCCGCCGTGGCCACCGCCGTGGTGTGATGGATCTCCCGGGCGCGCCGGGTGATTTCCGTGGTGGCAACCGCTGTGATTTTCACAAAACCGTCTCGGGTCATCCCCCGAACCAGTGTATCCCCCATGGTTTCATTCCTTTCCTTGCGGTGATAAACACCCGCTCATCCTCCGCCCCAGGGGCGGCCATGGTGCGATCTCCCCAAAACCCGATGTTTTGGAACCCAATGGCCTCCATCTCCTGACGGAGCCAGCGGAGCCGATAGGCGTATTCCACATGCTCCTCCTGATTTCGACGCCACAGGTCCCCTTCCCGGCTGAAAATATCCATGCCATAATAGCAGAGATTTTCCGCCGCATCAAACTCCGTGCGCCAAATGCAGACCACATCTTCCGTCTCATCCATAAACATCTGGCCGTCAAAGGCCATCAGCTGCTTTCTGGGCCGCACATCAAAAATGAGCATCCCTCCTGGTGCCAGTGCCTGATAGAAGCTCCTGAGGGCGCTGACGCCCTCTGCCGGGTCCACAAGATAATTAAAGCTATCCAGCATACACACCAGGCCGTCCACCGGCTTATCCACCTGAAAATCCGCCATATTGGCCTGGCGGAATTCCGGCGCCATCCCGGCAAAGCACGCCGCCTTTTCTCCGGCCCGGTCCAGCATTTCCTGGCTCAGGTCCATCCCCAGGGTTTTTACGCCGTCAGCCGCAAACAAATAGCTGAGGCTACCGGTCCCGCAGGCCATATCCAGCACTCTGCGGAGCTTCACATTGCCGCGGCGAAAATGGGCCATCAGATAGGCGTGCAGTCCGGCATAGTCCACATCCTGGGTCAAGCTGTCGTAATAGCTTGCCAAAGCACCATATGCGCTCACTTGGTTTCCTCCATTTCTTTCTGATAGCGATCCAGCACCGTCCGGTAGCCCCCGGAGCCGTAGTTCAGGCTCCGCTTGACACGGCTTACCGTGGCACTGCTGACGCCGGTTTTCTCCAAAACGTCACTGTAAATGCTGCCCTGGTCCAGCAGCATCGCCACCTCAAAGCGCTGCTCCATGGCCATCTGCTCTGACACCGTACAGAGGTCTTCAAAAAAAGCATAGCACTCCTCCGGAGTTTTCAGCAGCAAAAGTGCCTCGTAGAGCGCCGCGGAACGGTCGCTGCCCTTTCCATGGCTATTCATGCACAGTCACCTCACTTTATCATTTGTCACCTCATTTTAACAAACTGACATATGAAAGTAAAGGACGAAATTTTATAACTCTTCCTTGCAAAAAATTCTCCCTTGCGATATAATGAAAATGCGGGCTTGGAAAAGGCAAATCCTTCCGGGATCCCCCAAAAGGTTGCGAATCCCAGCCGCGGAGGTATTATTATGGTGAAAGCGATTGTCGGCGCAAACTGGGGCGACGAGGGAAAGGGTAAGGTTACCGATCTGCTCTCTGAGACCTCCGACATTGTGGTCCGCTTTCAGGGCGGCGCCAATGCCGGCCATACCATTATCAACGACTACGGAAAATTTGCACTGCATCTGATTCCATCCGGCGCATGCAACCCCGGGACCATGAACGTCATTGGAAACGGCGTGGCGCTGGACATTTCTGAGCTTATGGGCGAGATCAAGGCAATTACCGACGCCGGCGTCCCTGCGCCTAAGCTCCTGATTTCCGACCGGGTTCAGATTCTGATGCCCTACCACATTCTCCAGGATACCTACGAGGAGGAGCGTCTGGCCGGCAACGCCTTTGGTTCCACCAAATCCGGCATTGCCCCGTTCTTCTCCGACAAATATGCGAAAAACGGCATTCAGGTCAACGAGCTGTTTGACGAGGAGGACCTGAAGGCCCGCCTTCAGAACATCTGTACCTTAAAGAATGCCCTGTTTGTAAATCTTTATCACAAGGATCCTCTGGATCCCGACGTGCTTTTCGCCCAGCTGATGGAGTGGCGGGAATTGATCCGTCCCTATGTGGGCAACGTCCACGCCTATCTCCAGGAGGCGCTGAAGGCCGGAAAGACCGTTCTGCTAGAGGGCCAGCTTGGCTCTTTGAAGGATCCGGACTTCGGCATCTACCCCATGACCACCTCCTCCCACACCGTTGCCGGCTTCGGCTGTGTTGGTGCCGGCATCGCCCCCACAGAGCTGAAGCAGATTTATGTGGTCACCAAGGCATATTCCAGCTCCGTGGGCGCCGGCGAGTTTGTCAGTGAGCTCTTCGGCGACGAAGCGGAAGAGCTGCGGAGACGGGGCGGCGACGCCGGAGAGTACGGCGCCACCACCGGACGTCCCCGTCGAGTGGGCTGGTTCGACGCCGTGGCCACCCGTTATGGCGTGTCCGTCCAGGGGGGCACCGATGTCGCCCTCACCTGTCTAGACGTCATGGGCTATTTGGACGAAATCAAGGTCTGCGTGGGCTATGAGATCGACGGTAACATCACCAAAGACTTCCCGGTTACCCCAGAGCTGAGAAAAGCAAAGCCCGTTTACACCACCCTGCCTGGCTGGAAAACCGATGTGCGAGGCACCACTCGCTGGGAGAAACTTCCCAAGGCCGCCCAGGACTATGTACTGTTTATCGAGAAGGAAATCGGCGTGCCCATCACCCTGGTTTCCACCGGTCCCAAGCGTCACGAGATTATTTACCGGTAACAACCCAGAGAGGAAAGCCAAGCGCTTTCCTCTCTTTTTGCGCAAAAAATTGCCCCGACCGTTTGGTCGGGGCAATAGAAGATCCGGTATTAGGCAATCCGGCAGGCGCCGTAGTAGCGGCTGGAGTAATAGCTCTCGCTCAAGGAGGAGATCTTCACGCATCCGCCGCCGGCATGCACAAAGTCACCGCCGCCGATGTAGATGCCCACATGGGTGATGCCGGTATCGTCATAGGTGCGCTCGAAGAACACCAGGTCACCGGGCTGCAGCTCGGAATAGGACACCGGATAGCCATCGTCGTACTGCGGAGTCGCGGTACGGGAGATGGAGTAGCCACACTGACGGAACACATACTGCACATAGCCGGAGCAGTCAAAGCCAGAAGGTGTGGTGCCACCCCAGACATAGGGCACGCCCAGATAAGACAGGGCCACATCCACAATGCTGGAGGAAGAGGACTCGTTGTAGGAGGGTGTCTCGTAGGAAGGCTCCTCATAGGAGGTGTCGTCCTCGTAGTCTTCGTAATCCTCGTAATCATCCTGGGAATCGTTGTCATCCTCGTAGGACGTATCACTGTAGGAGGTGCTCTCCTCAGTTTTGGCAGGGGTCTGAGTTGCCGCAGCCTGCGCCGCCGCAGCCTCGGCCTCCTCCCGATCCAGTGCCTGAACCAGCGTCTCCACATTGGTGGAGCCGTCCTCGGCGCTATTGGTGGTGCTCACCAGAGACGCCAGCACATAGCCTGTGGCATCGCCATACTGGACCTCATACCAGTCTCCGACCTGCTGCACCAGCGTGCAGAGGCTGCCGTTATACAGCACATCGGTCTTGGTGGAAGAGGAATCCGGCGCACTTCTAAGGTTTGCCGCCGCGCACTGGATCACCGCATAATCGAAGATCTTCTCCGCAGGAATCTCCGCGGTGGGATCCACCAGATCACTGCGAACATAGCCTGTGCTGCCGTCGGACAGCGCCACCTGATACCAGCCGTCGGTGATGCCGGTAATGGTCACCACATCCTGCTCTGCCATGCAGCCCACAGGATCGCTGTCTGTATTCGCTGCGGCACGGACGTTGGCAGCGGAGCACTTCACCAGGCCGTAGCCCAAATCCGCAGTGCCCTGGGCTGTCACATTCATGTAGTCCTTGGAAACAAAGCCCACTACACCGTTGCAGCTCACCCGGTACCAATCTCCCTCTTGAGAAAGCACCAGGACCTGCTGACCCTGGCCTACCAGGCCAACCACGTCAGCCTCGGCGTTGGGATTTTCCCGGATGTTGACCCCCAGCACGTCCACCGAGCCAATGCCCATGGCAGTGCCACTGACAAGGTTGCTGACGACCACAGGTGCATCCTTCTCATTGACGTCGGCGGTATCTGCCGCCATGGCCGCAGGGGCCAATGCAACTGTGGCTGCCAGCACAAAGCTCAGAAGTCTGGCGGGTCTGAAAAGTTTGACATTCATCGTATGTAACCTCCGTTCGTTACTCTGTGGGTCAAAGCGCAGTTCAAATGATTACTTGGAAAGTGCCCGTTCCAGCCAGACACTACCCACATCCAAAGCCGAGAAAAGTCCATCCTTCTCGGAGCGCTTCGTCACGCGATCGCGGGATCTCACGTTGGGATCTGTCAGCTGGAGCTGAACAGACACCTTGGACGCCACATCCTCGTTGCCGACCTTTTTCGTCTCGAGGATCTGCATCATCACAATATAGGGATCCGCCATGGATCCGTAGTAGATGATGTTGTCCTTTCGCATCAGGGGACGGCCCTTATACAAGAGCGTTTTCTTGGATTCTGTAGCCATACTGTTTCTCCTTTCTGCGAATGTAACCAAATTGTAACACGTTGTAGCCCTCGTGTCAACCTTTTTAGTCCATTCTTCCGTAAGTTTTTTTCTGGAAATTACAATACCGCCACAGAGCACGCACGAAAGTCATTGATGAAATTGTCTAGTTTTCCGCCGCAAGGTCAAAAAGGGCGCCCTGAAAACCAGGGCGTCCACTTTCACGAATGTCAGCCAAACAGGTAGTTCCGCACCAGCTCCTGCATCAGCTCATCCCGGTCCACCTTTGTAATCTCTGTCCGGGCACCATTATAATTGGTGATGTAGGTGGGATCTTCACTTAAAAGGTACCCAACGATCTGGTTGATGGGATTATAGCCCTTCTCACTGAGTGAACAGTACACCGACGTGAGAACCCGCTTCATTTCCCGGTTGGTATCTTCTGTAACATGGAACTTAATAGTCTGATCTTCCATCGATGTAGCCCCCGTTTCCTTTTGACTTCTTCATTATCTTACAGCATCTTCCGCGAAAAGTAAAGGGATTCCTGCAACATTCATAAATTTTTAATCTGCCACGGGAATCCCGGCGCATTGGGTCTGCCGCCCTGTTTTATACCAGGCTGTCTCGGGCTTTATCAGGTGTTGTGGTCCGAAACATGGAACTGCTTCAGGTTCCCGATTTTTGCACTGCGGCGGTCCATCTCCTCCAGCACAGCCTCCAGAGGGATGTTCTCCTGGGCCATGAGCACCAGCAGATGATACATCAGGTCGTTGATCTCCCCCACCGTGTCCTCCTGGACCCCGTTTTTTGCGGCGATAATGGTCTCGGCGGATTCCTCCCCCACCTTTTTGAGGATTTTATCCAGCCCCTGCTGAAACAGATAGCAGGTATAGCTCCCCTCCATGGGGTGCTCCTTCCGATCCAAAATCACCTGGTACATATCCGAAAGTGCATGATCGTTCATGAGATTTCCTCCAATTTTTCGTAAAAGCAGGACACGGCCCCTGTGTGGCAGGCCGGGCCTGCGGGCTCCACCATCAGCAGCAGGGTATCCGTATCACAGTCCGTGTAGATTTCCTTGACATGCATAAAATTTCCAGAGGTTTCCCCTTTGTTCCACAGCTGCTTTCGGCTGCGGCTCCAAAACCAGGCCGTCTTGGTGGCAAAGGTCCTGCGCACCGCCTCCTCGTTGGCAAAGCCCAGCATCAGCACCTGTCTGGTGTGGATGTCCTGGAGAATCACAGGGATCAGCTCAGATTTTTGAAATAGCCTTGTAACATCAAACATGATTTTGCTCCTTATCGCACCGGAATGCCCCGGGCACGCAGAAATTCCTTGACCTGAGGCACCGTCAGCTCTCCATAGTGAAACAAACTGGCCGCCAGGGCTGCGTCACACCCGGTTTGCAGGAACACCTCCGCAAAGTCCTGGAGGCTTCCTGCTCCGCCGCTGGCAATCACAGGAATGGACACCGCATCTACCACGGCCTTGGTCATCGCAATGTCAAAGCCCGCCTTGGTGCCGTCGGCATCCATGGACGTGAGCAAAATTTCCCCGGCACCCAATTCCTGTCCCCGTCTGGCCCACTCCACCACGTCCAGTCCCGTGGGAGTCCGGCCTCCTGCGGTCACAACCTCCCAGCTCCCCTCTGGCCGTTTCCGTCCGTCAATGGCCAGCACCACGCACTGGCTGCCGAACTGCTCCGCCGCCTGGGCAATCAGCTCCGGATTCTTCACCGCCGCAGAATTCACCGAGATCTTATCTGCACCAGCCCGAAGAATCTCCGTAAAATCCGCCACGCTACGGATGCCGCCCCCTACCGTCAGGGGCACGAACACCTGTCTGCCGGTGCCCTCGATCACATCCACCACGGACTTTCTGCCGTCGCTGGTGGCGGTAATATCCAAAAATACGATCTCATCCGCTCCCTGATCCGAATAAAACCGGGCCAACTCCACCGGGTCTCCGGCGTCCCGAATATCCACAAAGTTGACGCCCTTTACCACCCGGCCGTTATTGACGTCCAGACAGGGAATAATTCTCTTTGCCAGCATTATGCGCCCGCCTCTCTGATTGCCTGTGCCAGATCAATGGTCCCGGCGTACCACGCCTTGCCCACAATGGCTCCGTCCATTCCCCTGTCCCGAAGCTGGCGGATGTCCTCATTGCAGGACACGCCGCCACTGGCGGTGATTCGGCAGGACACCACCCGCCGCAGGGCCTCCAGTCGGTCATAGGATGGCCCTCCCAGGGCGCCGTCGGTGGCAATATCCGTGAAAATGAGATGCTGAACGCCCAGCTTCTCCATGCTGCGGGCAAAATCCAGATAAAAAAGCCCGGAATTCTCCACCCAGCCAGCGGTTTTCACCACCCCGTCCAGGGCGTCGATTCCCACAGCCACACGGTCTCCATACCGGCTTGCCGCAGTCCGCACAAACTCCGGGTCCGTCACCGCCGCAGAGCCGATCACCCCGCGATAGACGCCCAGGGCAAACACCGCCTCCAGGTCCCCCATGGAGCGGATGCCGCCTCCCAGCTCCACCTTCAAGCCGCTGTCCCCGCAGACCGCCTGCACAATGTCGCCGTTCCGCCGGAGGCCGTCCTTGGCTCCGTCCAAATCCACCATGTGAATATACTCCGCACCGGCAGCCCGGAAGGCCCGGGCCGTCTCCAAGGGATCCTCCGCCACCTGATGGGTGGTAGAAAAGTCACCCTTCAGCAGCCGGACGCATTTGCCGTCCTTCAAATCAATCGCAGGCAGAATAATCATCGGTTCAACTCCCCAAAATTTTTCAGGATGGCCATTCCCACCGGTCCGCTTTTTTCCGGGTGGAACTGGCAGCCATACACATTCCCTCTGGCCACCATGGCCGTCACCGAGGCGCCATAGTCCGTCGTCATGGCCAAATCCTCCGGGTCCCGGACCTGTGCGCAGAAGCTGTGGACAAAGTAGACATAATCTCCGTTTTGCAGTCCCTTGGTCAGGGGATTCGGTCGAAGAATCTCCAGGCTGTTCCATCCAATGTGGGGCAGCTTCAGCTTCGTCTCAATCCGCTCCACCCTGCCATGGATCAATCCCAGGCCGGAGTCTCCCCCCATTTCGGTGCTGGCATCCAGCAGCATCTGCATACCGAGACAGATGCCCAGCAGCGGCTTCTTTGCCGCCTGCCGGAGAATTTCCCGCTCCATACCGTTTTGGCGCAGTGCCTCCATACACTTCGGAAACGCCCCCACACCGGGAAGAATTATGGCGTCTGCCAGCTCCAGTCCTTCCGGCTGGGAGACAATCTCGCTGGAAAACCCCAAATAATCCAGGGCTTTGGTCACACTTTTCAGGTTTCCCGCCCCGTAGTCGATCACCGCGATGCTCATGCCAGCGCTCCTTTGGTGGAGGTGATCTGATTGGATTCCACAGTCATCGCAGATTTCAGTGCAAGGCCCAGTGCCTTAAACAGGCCTTCCGTCATGTGGTGGGCATTTTCTCCATATTCCGACCGGAGATGAAGGGTAATTCCGCTGTTCATGGCAAAGGCCCGCATAAACTCCTTGGTGAGGCAGCTGTCGTAATCCCCGATCATAGGCTGGGGCATGGGCGCGTCCATCACCAGATAGGGCCGCCCCGACACATCCACCGCACAGAATTCCAGGCTCTCGTCCATGGGCACATAGGCCGACGCAAACCGCCGGATTCCCACCTTGTCTCCCAGCGCCTCCCGCAGCGCCATTCCCAGCACGATTCCCACATCCTCAACGCTGTGGTGTCCGTCCACATGCAGATCTCCCCGGCAGCGGATTGTGCCGCCAAATCCGGCATAGAACAGCAGCGCATGGAGCATATGGTCAAAAAAGCCGATGCCCGTCTCAATGGTCAGAGGTCCCCCCTCCAACTCTAGGGAGACGTACACCTCTGTTTCTTTTGTATTCCGTTCCAATTCCGCAGTTCTCATGGTTAAAACCTCACCTGAATGGAGTTGGCATGGGCGGTGAGATGCTCGCTCTCCGCCATGCGGACAATGTCCTCGGCCACCTCCGCCAAGGCCTCCCGGCTAAACTGAATGACCGAGGTTTTTTTCAAAAAGCTCTCCACCGACAGCGGGGAGAAGAATCTGGCCGTGCCGGAGGTGGGCAGCACGTGGCAGGGCCCCGCCATGTAGTCCCCCAGAGGCTCCGGGGTGTTCTGCCCCAGGAAGATGGCTCCGGCATTGCTTAGCTTTGGCACCAGCTTCTCCGGCTCCTGGGTCATCACTTCCAAATGCTCCGGGGCAATTTCGTTTGCCAGCCGGCAGCACGCCTCCAGGGTGTCGCAGACTATGATGGCCCCGTAATCCCGCAGAGACTGCTCGATTACGTCCTTTCGGCTGAGATAGGCCGTCTGTCGCGCAATCTCCTGGGCAACCTCCTCCGCCAAGCGCTGGGAGGTAGTCAGCAACACTGCACTGGCCATCCCGTCATGCTCCGCCTGGGACAGCAGATCCGCCGCCGTATACACAGGACTGGCCGTCTCATCGGCAATCACCAGCACCTCCGAGGGTCCGGCCACCATGTCGATGTCCAGCGTCCCGTAAGCCAGCCGTTTGGCCGCCGCCACATAGGCGTTTCCGGGGCCCACCAGCTTGTCCACCTGGGGAATCATGCCTGCGCCATAGGTAAGCGCCGCCACCGCCTGTACGCCTCCCACTGCCAGGACCCGATCCACACCGGCCACCCAGGCCGCCGCCAGCACCGCATCGTTGAGGTTCTCCGTGGGGGGCGTCACCATAATGATCTCCTCACAGCCTGCCACCTTGGCCGGTACCACGTTCATCAGCACCGAGCTGGGATAGGCTGCCCGTCCGCCGGGCACATAGACCCCCACCCGGGTAAGCCCCCGAACCAGCTGTCCCACCATGCCGCCCTTCACGGGGCTGTCCCACACCTTGGACTTGGTCAAAAGCTCCTGCTGATAGGCGCGGATATTCTCTGCGCTGCGCTCCAGGCTCCGGCGAAGCGCCGGGGCGATCCGGCCTGCCGCCTGCTTCAGCTCCTTTTGGGAGATCTCGTAGGGCTCCGCCTTGTCAAGCTTCAAAGAATACTCCCGAACCGCCTCATAACCCCGGGTCCGAACCGCCTCCATAATCTCCGCCGCAGAACGGCTGATTGCCGTCCCCTGCTCTGCCGCACGCTGACGCATGGCCGCAATCTGCTTCCGCTCCGCCACGCCGTCTGCCTTTACCATGGTAATCATCCCTGCACCGCCTCGATCCTATCCATCAAATCAAATATTTCTGCCTGATACAGCTTCATGGACGCTGTATTGACGATCATTCGCGCGCTGACCGGCGCCACGGTTTCAATGGGCACCAGCCCGTTTTCCTTCAGGGTTGTCCCGGTCTGAACAATGTCCACGATCCCGTTGGCCAGCCCCACCAAAGGGGCCAGCTCCACGCTGCCTTCAATTTTGATCACCGACACATCCATTCCCTTGTCCATAAAGTATGACTTTGTCACATTGGGATATTTGGACGCCACCACCCGGTTTTGATAGGTCCCGTAGAAGTCGCTTCCCTGGGGCACCGCCAGGGCAAACCGGCAGGCGCCGAACCCCAGGTCCAGCATCTCATAGAAGCTGCCGCCATGCTCCATAATGGTATCCTTCCCCACGATTCCCAGATCGCAAACGCCATGGGACACATAGGTCAAAACGTCCGCCGCCTTGCTGAGCACCACATCCAGCGGATAGTTTCCAACGGGCAAAATCAGCTTTCTGGTATCCGCTCGGAGGGCCCCGCAGTCAAATCCCATCTGCTCAAACAGCTCCAGGGAATCCTCCAGAAGTCGTCCCTTGGTGACGGCAATTTTCAGTCGGTTCACAGGCTCACCTCCCGCTGTCCCTGCTCGTCCAGCAGATATAGCCGCCGGGCGCCCAGCTGTTCCGCCTCTTTTTTTGCCTCTTCCGGGGTCTCTCCGCTGGAGAGCATCGCCGTTCCCGGAGGCTGCTGAGCCACAAGCCGGCGGGCATGTCCCAGATAGGGCAGCCCATAGTAGACCAGGGTCTCCGGCCGCTGATGCTCCGGTGTATCCAGGCAAGATGCCACCGCCTCCACGTCCAGGGCAAAGCCTGTGGCGGGAATCTCCTGTCCAAAACGCCCAATGAGCTTATCATACCGGCCGCCGGAGAGCACATTGCTGGCCGCGCCCCGGCTGTATCCTCGAAACACCATGCCGGTATAGTACTCAATAGTATGAATAAGCCCCAGGTCAAACTGCACCCGGCCACTGAGCCCCGCCTGCTCCAACACCTGATACAGGGTCTCCAGATACTCCAGTACCTCCGAGGCCTGGGAGTCGCCGCACAGACCCTTGGCCTGCGTCAGCACCTCCGGCCCGCCAAAGAGCCTCGGCAGCGCCAGCAGCGCCTGGCCCGCCGGACTGTCCCCATAGGGGCGAAGCACCGACCGGTAGGTGGTAAACTCCTTTGCCTCCGCCAGACGCCGCAGCCGCTCCTGCTGCTCCGGCTCCAGCCCCAGCGCCTCCACCAGAGCACCGAAATATCCGGCATGGCCGATTTCAATATGATAGTCTGTAAGTCCGCAGGCATCCAAGGCTGCAATGGCCATGGACAGTACCTCCAGGTCTCCCCGCAGTCCCTTTGCTCCAATGAGCTCTACCCCGCACTGGTCGATCTCCGACCGTGCCCCGGTGTTCACATCGTCTGACCGAAATACCATCTGATTGTAGTAGAGCCGCAGGGGCAGGGGCAGTCCCGTCAGCTTGGTGGCGGCAACTCGTCCCATGGCCACCGTGCAGTCCGGCCGCATCACCAGGATTTTTCCGGTGCGGTCCACAATTTTCATCATAGCCTCCTGCGGAAGGGGATGTCCCGCCGCCGAAATGGCGTCGTAGTATTCCACATTGGGGGTCGTCATTTCACAGTAGCCCTGGCGGCGGAATACCTCCGTCACCGCATCCTCCACCTGCCGGAAGGACGCGCACTCGGCAAACAGCCGGTCCCGGGTCCCCTCCGGAGTTCCAATGGTTTTGCTCATGGCAAACTTCCTCTCGAATTCTTTCGTTCGCTAATATACTACCATGCGAAAGTTATCTTTTCAAGATGTACTTTTGAACAATCAAAACAAGGTGACCTGAGAGGTTTCCGGCAAATCGCCAAAGGCCCCCAGATTGCGCAAAAGCTCCATATGGGTCTTGGACACCTTGGGGCAAGCTGCGCTGAACTCCTCGATGGAAACAAAGCTCTTGCCCTTCCGTCCGTCCATAATGTCCCAGGCCGCACTTTCGCCCAGCCCGGACACCGCCACGAAGGGCGGCAACAGTTTGCCGTTTTCAATGTTGAATTTCGTGGCATGGGACTTGTAGATGTCAATGGGCGCAAACTCGAAGCCTCGGAGGTAGAACTCATAGCAGGCCTCCAGGGTCGTCATCAGATCCTCGTCCTTGTCCGTTGCCTCCGGGTCGTTTTTGATGCGGTTGATGTGCTTCTTTACCTCTTCCAGGCCCTGGGTCATCATCTGGGCGTCAAATCCGCCTTTCTGGCTCTTCCGGTAAAAATATGCGCTGTAAAAGGCCAGCGGCTCATGCACCTTGAACCAGGCAATGCGGAACGCCATCATCACATAGGCCACCGCGTGGGCCTTGGGGAACAGATAGGCAATCTTCGCCAGGGAGTCAATATACCACTGAGGCACCCCCAGCTCCTGCATTTTTTCCACCCAGCCCTCCTGGAAGCCGCCCTTTTTGACCTTTCCCTTTCGGACCGCCTCCATGATCTTAAAGGCCATCTTCGGCTCCATGCCCTTGGAAATCAGAAACAGCATAATATCGTCACGGCATCCCACGGTTTCCTTTACCGACGCGGTGCCGGACAGAATCAGGTCCTTGGCGTTGCCAAGCCACACATCCGTACCATGGGAAAAGCCTGACAGACGCACCAGCATATCAAACCCGTCGGGCTGTGTGTCCACCAGCATTTGCCGGGTAAAGGCGGTTCCGAACTCCGGGATTCCGATGGAGCCTGTTTTCCCAACAATGGGGTCCTCATTGGTAAGGCCTAAGGGCTCCGCAGATTTGAAAATGGCCATGGTCTCCGGGTCATCCAAGGGGATCGTCTTTGCGTCCACCCCTGTCATATCCTCCAGCATACGGATCATGGTGGGGTCATCGTGGCCCAGCATATCCAGCTTCAGAAGGTTTTCCTCCATGCAGTGGTATTCAAAGTGGGTGGTAATAATATCGGTGCTGGTGTCATCCGCCGGGTGCTGCACCGGGCAGAAGTCATAGATCTCTTTGTCTCCCGGAATGACCACCAGGCCGCCAGGATGCTGCCCGGTGGTACGTTTTACGCCGGTACAGCCTGCCGCCAGCCGATTTTCCTCCGCCTTGGAGGCGCTGAGCCCCCGCTCCTGAAGGTATTTCATGGCGTAGCCATAGGCGGTTTTCTCCGCCACCGTGCCAATGGTTCCCGCCCGAAACACATGGCTGGACCCGAACATCTCGATGCAGTAGGCGTGGGCCTTGGCCTGATACTCTCCGGAGAAGTTCAGGTCAATATCCGGCACCTTGTCGCCGCCAAAGCCCAGAAAGGTCTCAAAGGGAATGTCAAAGCCGTCCTTGGCATATTTCTCCCCGCAGACCGGGCAATGGGCATCGGGCATATCCGCACCGCAGCCGTAGCCCTCTCCCGCGGCAAAATCCGTGTGCTTGCACTTGGGGCAGCGATAATGAGCCGGCAGAGAGTTGACCTCTGTGATGCCGGACATAAACGCCACCAGAGAGGATCCCACCGAGCCACGGCTTCCCACCAGATAGCCGTGCTCCAGGGAGTTGGCCACCAGCATCTGGGCCGACATATAAATCACATCATAGTGCCGCCCCAAAATGGCGGATAGCTCCGTCTCGATTCGATCCGTCACCAGCTTAGGCGGATTGTCTCCATAGAGCTCATGCATCTTGCCATAGACCAGATCCTTGAGCTTTCCGGCGGAGTTTTCAATGGAAGGGGGAAACAGGTTATGAGGAACCGGACGGATCACGTCGCACATATCCGCAATGAGATTTGTATTTTTAATGACCACCTCATAGCATTTCTCCGCTCCGAGATAGGAGAACTCCTCCAGCATTTCGTCGGTGGATTTGAAATAGATGGGAAGGTCCTTGTCCGCGTCCTTAAACTGCTTGGTGGCCAGGAGAATGTGCCGGAAGATCTCGTCCTCCGGATTGAGAAAATGAACGTCGCCGGTGGCAACCACCGGGATGTTCAGCTCCTCGCCCAGCCGAACGATGGTGCGGTTGTAATTTCTCAGGTCCTCATCGTCCTTGGCCTCTCCACTGGCAATGAGGAAGCGGTTGTTGCAGATGGGCTGAATCTCCAGGAAGTCATAGAAGGAGGCGATGCGCAGCAGCTCATCCCAGCTTCGGTTTTCCACCATGGCCCGGAACAGCTCTCCCGCCTCACAGGCAGAGCCGATAATCAGCCCCTCTCGCCAGGCCACCAGCTCGCTTTTGGGAATTCGTGGGTTGCGCTTATAATACTTCAAGTGGCCATAGGAGATCAGGCGATAGAGATTCCGAAGGCCGGTGTTGTTTTTCGCATAGATAATAATGTGGCGCGTTTTTAGGGTGGCCAGCTTGTTGCCGGCCTTCATCTCGCTCATGGCGTCATTGATCTGAGAGACCTGAGTGATGCCCTTCTCCTCCAGCATGGCAAAAAAACGCTCCAGCATATATCCCACCGTCATGGCATCATCCACGGCACGGTGATGGTTAAAGGCAGGCAGACTCAGGGTATCCGCCACAATATTGAGCTTGTGGCGGCTCAGTCCCGGCAGCAGGCCCTCCGCCATCACCAGGGTATCCAGATACAGCGGCGCAAAGGGCAGGCCCAGTCTCTGGCAGGCTGCCTTCACAAAGCTCACGTCAAAGTCCGCATTGTGGGCCACCAAGGGCCGGTCTCCGCAGAATTCCAAGAATTCCGGTATGGCCTGGGAGATTTTCGGTGCCCCCTTCAGCATTTCATCGGTGATGCCGGTGAGCTCGACAATCTTCGGCGGGAGCCTGCGCTCCGGGTCCACAAAGGTCTGAAACTGCCGCTCCATCTTTCCGTTGCAGTAGATGGCCGCACCGATTTCCGTAATGGCGTCGTCGGTATAGCTCAGGCCCGTGGTCTCCAGGTCAAAGACCACATATTCCCCGTGGAAATCCGCGTCCCCTTGTCCCTTTACCGCCACCTTGGCGTCAATATCGTTGATAAAATAGCCCTCACAGCCGTAAAGAATCTTGATTTTCCCCTTGGCCGCCTTCATGGCGTCCGGGAATGCCTGGGCCACTCCGTGGTCGGTGATGCCAATGGCCTTGTGCCCCCATTTAGTGGCCAGGCCCACTACCTCCGCGGTGTCGGTCAGCGCATCCATGGCGGACATACGGGTATGAAGATGGAGCTCCACTCGCTTTTCCTGGGCAGTATCCTGACGCTCCGGCTTCTTCCCCACCTCAATGGCATAGGGCTGGAGTACGATGTCGTTTTCAAACCGGCTAAAGGCTATTTTTCCCTGGACCTTCACCCACATGCCCTTGGAGATTCCCTCCAGCAGCGGCTGGGCCTTGGCATTCTCCATGTACTGATTCACCCGGACCGCCCCGCTGTGATCGGTAAGGTCGAAGTTGATGACCCAGGCCTTGGCCTTGGTCAGCTCTCTGTGGTTGATGGCAAAGACCTCGCCCTCCACCACCACCCGGCCGGAATCCATCTGAATATCCCGCATGGGCGTGATGTCGCCCCGAATTGGTTTGCCATAGATCAGATTGGAGGCAGGGGCCGCCACCCGGCGCTTCTCCGGTGCAGCCGCCGCCTGCTGGGGAAATCCCTCCACCGCCTTCATACGCATCCGTTCCGTGGCGGCAAACAGGGCTGCGGCATCACCGGTGCTTCCTGACTGGACCTCCAGCTTGACGGTGGTCCCGAACATATTGGACAGCCAGTGCTCCGTCCTGCCCAGGTAGGGCGCCAGCATCTCCTTGCCGACGCCCTTTAAGGTAATGGTCAGTGTGTCCCCCTCCAGGGCGTACTGACACCCTGCCAAAATCGAAAGACTGGGGGCGAACATTTCGCTGAGATACAGCCCCACGTCTGTATAACACAGTGCGCGCAGCGCCGACTGCTCATAGACCGTCCGCAGCTCCATCTGCCGGATGGCATAGGCCCCGGCAATCCCCTGCTCGATCTTCCGAACCGTTCCCAGAGGGAGATACTCCTTCAGATGGACCGTCACCGCCACCTGCCGCCGCTCCATATTGATTTCCGCGTCGAATACCTTGACGTCGTCCAGCAGCTCTTTGATCTGGTCCTCCGGCTGATAGGCCCCGAAAAGGTCCAGCAGCCGTACGGTATTTTCATCCATGACAATCCTCGCTTTATGTCCTTAGAGTGTGTCGATATACTCCATCAGGGCGTCCGCCAGCTGATCGTAGGGCAGGGTTTTGAGCTTCTTGCCCTTGGCAAACAAAACGCCGCAGTCCTTTCCCCCGGCAATTCCTACATCTGCCTCCCGGGCTTCTCCGGGCCCGTTTACAATGCACCCCATCACTGCCACGGTCACAGGCTTTGTGCAGCCCTTCAGCCGCTGCTCCACCTCCTCCGCCAGCCGGATCAGGTCGATCTGGGTACGGCCGCAGGTGGGGCAGGCAATCAGCTCCGGGGCATCCTTCCGAAGGCCCGCGGCCTGGAGAATCTCCTTGGCCGCCACCACCTCCTCCACCGGGTCTGCCGTCAGGCTCACCCGCATGGTGTTGCCGATGCCCATACACAGCAGTCCGCCAATGCCCATGGCGGATTTGATCAGGCCCATATGGGCCGTTCCCGTCTCCGTGACTCCCAAATGCAGGGGATAATCCGTCTTGCCATCCATCAGGCGATAGGCCGCCATGGTCACCGGCACTGAGGAGGACTTCATGGAGATGCAGATGTCCTCAAACCCCTGCTCCTCCAACAGGCGCACATGTCCCAGGGCGCTTTCCACCAGGGCCTCCGCTGTGGGATGGCCGTACTTTTCAAGAATTTCTTTCTCCAAAGAGCCGCCGTTGACACCGATCCGAATGGGAATATGCTTTTCCCGGCAGACATCCACCACCGCCTTGACCCGGTCTCGGCCGCCGATGTTTCCGGGATTGATCCGGATTTTCGCTGCACCGCCCTCCGCCGCCGCAATGGCAAGACGATAGTCAAAATGGATGTCCGCCACCAGCGGCAGCGGGGACGCCTTGGCAATCTCCGCAAAGCCTCGGGCAGCGTCCATATCCGGAATCGCCAGCCGGACAATCTGACACCCGGCGGCCCGAAGGGCACGGATCTGGGTCAGGCTCCCCTCCACGTCTGTGGTCTTGGTATTGAGCATGGACTGAATGCTCACCGGTGCGTCTCCGCCCACCGGGACATTGCCCACCATAATCTTTCGTTTCATACAATCACCCCGTAATCAGCTTCACAATGTCGTGAAAGGTCACCAGCAGCATAAATCCCAGAAGGATCACCAGCCCTGCGCCATGGATATAGGCCTCGTATTTCGGGTCGATTTTCTTCTTGGTAACGGACTCTATGATCCACGTCACCAGCAGCAGGAATATATGCCCCCCGTCCAGCGCCGGAATGGGCAGCATATTCATAAATGCCAGGTTAATGGCAATAAACGCGCCGAAATACACCACGTTCATCACCCCTGCGGCCCGGGTGGGGGAATTCTTCCCGGTCTCCTGAATGGTATCCACAATTCCCACAGGGCCGGACATATCCTTCATTCCCGCACGGCCCGAGATCAGGTCCAGCAGCCCCATTTTCACCATTCTGGCAAAGTCGATGGAGGTGAGCCAGGCGTTTTTCAGCAGGGAGCCGGCGTTCTTCTCCGCCACACCTCCCAGAATCAGGCCGTAGATATGCTGTGTCTTTCCGTCTACGGTATAATCCCTTTTGGTCATGTCCAAATTCAGGGTAACACGCTGGCCGTCCCGACGGACCGTCACCTCCATGTTGCCCTCTCCGGCCCGCTCTGTGAGCATAAGGAAGTCAGAGAAAATATAGAGGTTGTCGCCGTCGATCTGTTCCAGCACGTCTCCCACCTGGAGGCCGTTTTCTCCCTCCAGCGGGCAGCCCTCCACAAAGTCCGTCACCTCCAGCGTCCGGAAGCCTGTGGCCGTCATATACAGCACCACCAGAATGACAAAGCCGGTGAGGAAATTCATAAAGGCCCCTGCCGCCAGAATAATACACCGCTTCCACGGCGCCTTGGCAGTAAAGGAGCGGGGGTCCTGGCTGGAGCCGTCCTCCCCCTCCATGGCGCAGTACCCGCCAATGGGCAGCAGCCTCAGGGAATACTCCGTCTCTCCCCTGCCCCAGTGGAGCAGACGAGGACCCATAAAAATGGAAAACTCATTGACCTTCACATCGAACAACTTGGCCGTGATAAAATGGCCCAGCTCATGGATAAAGATCAGAAAACTGAACATTAGGATTGCAATCACAAGATACATAGAAAACTCCAATCGAAAGAATTGTATCTTCCTCTTTTACCCTCTCCCCACGCAGGCTCGAGCCTGCCGGTCTGCCGACAGAATATCATCCAGGGACGGATGCTCCACTACCGGTACCGCATCCATTGCGTGCCGCACCCGTCGGGGAATATCGTTGAAGCCGATTTCGTCCTTCAGGAACATCCCCACCGCGGCCTCATTGGCGCCGTTCAAAATGGCGCAGGCCGTGCCCCCCCGCTCTGCCGCCTCCACAGCATAGGCAAGGCAGGGGAAATTTTTATCATCCGGCGGCAGGAAGCTCAGATCCCCGCAGGAGAGCAGGTCCAGCCGCTGGCAGGGGGCCTCCATCCGGTTGGGATAGGTCAGCGCCAGCTGAATGGGAATGCGCATATCCGGCACCCCCAGCTGGGCCAAAATGGCTCCGTCCCGGAACTCCACCAGGGAGTGAACAATGCTCTGCCGATGCACCACCACATCCACCTGCTCCTTCGGCAGACGGTAGAGCCGCATGGCCTCTATGACCTCCAGGCCCTTGTTCATCATGGTGGCGGAGTCAATGGTAATCTTCGGCCCCATGGTCCAGGTGGGATGCCGGAAGGCGTCCTCCTTCTTGATTGTCTCCAGCTCCTGAAATTTCTTGCCGTAAAACGGCCCTCCGGAGGCCGTGAGGATCAATCTCCGGATCTCCGACCGATCCCGGCAGCCCATCAGGCATTGGAAAATCGCGCTGTGCTCAGAATCCACCGGCACGATTTCCGCACCCCAGCGATCCGCCGCATCCATCACCAGCTCTCCTGCGCACACCAGGGTCTCCTTGTTGGCCAGCCCGATCCGTTTTTTTGCCTCCAGGGCAGCCAGGGTGGGGCGCAGTCCCACCATCCCCATCACTGCTGTGATTACCACGTCCGCCTCGGGCATGGTGGCCGCCTCGATCAGCCCCTCCATGCCGGATTTCACGGTAATGGGAAGATCCCTCAGCCGGTGACGCAGCGCCTCTCCGGCGGCCTCGCTGCCCATAACGCACAGCCGCGGCCGGAAGGCCCTGGCCTGTTCCTCCATCCGATCCACATTTTCGTTGGCCGTCAGCGCACAGACCGAAACCCCCAGATGCTCCGCCACAGACAGGGTCTGCCGGCCAATGGAGCCGGTACTTCCTAAAATAGATATAGCTTTGGTTTTCATGATTATACCACGCTTTCTGCAAAAGGAGGCCGGAGTTACCTCCAGCCCCTGCTTTTACGCCAGCACAGGCAGCAGAAGCATCAGAAGCTCCACCACCGGGGCCGCAAATATTACACTGTCAAACCGATCCAGAACGCCACCATGGGCCCGGAACAGCGTGCCGTAGTCCTTGATTCCCGTCTCCCGCTTAATCATGGAAAAGGACAGATCTCCCACAATGGACACCAGAGACCCCACCAGACCATACAGGACAGCATAGCCATAGTGATAGGTCAGGTGGAACCCAAACTGCATCACCAGTCCGTAGATCACCATAGACAGGATGCCGGACAAAACGCCCCCCACTGCCCCCTCAATGGTCTTGTGGGGAGAGAGCACCGGCGCCATTTTATGCTTTCCCAGAAATCTTCCGGCAAAATATGCCCCGGCATCTGCGATAAAGGGAATCATAATGGGAATCAGCACCAGGTGCCGCCCGGTGTCCATCAGCAGAATCCGGGCAATACTGGATAGACATACGGGAATCACAATTCCGGCAAAGAGGCAGCCGGTGACGCTTTCAAATTTCACATCCGGATAAGCGACCAAAGCCTCCAGAAACAGCAGCAGCCCAAACACCGTCACGGCCACCGCCCCCGGAAGAATGGGGCAGCCGATATAGCTCCACAGGGGCATCAGAAATGCCATACCCATGCTGTAGAGCATCATACGAGTCTGCCGGACAATCCCCGTGGTATAGAGCATCTCTCTGGCCCCAATGGATGACAGCAGGGAAATCATCAGCACCGTAATGATTTTCGGGCACACCAACAGAATCACCAGCAGCAGCGGAACACCCACCGCCGCCACAAGCAGTCTTGACTTCATGAATCAAATTCCTCCAAACCGCCGGTTCCTGGACCGATAGGCTTCAATGGCCTTGTCCAGCTCCGCCTCTGAAAAGTCCGGCCAGAGCACATCGGTAAAGTAGAACTCCGAGTAGGCCGCCTGCCACAGCAGGAAATTGGAGATACGCAGCTCTCCCCCGGGGCGAATAATCAGCTCCGGATCCGGAATGTCTGCGGAATACAGCAGAGAGGAAAACGTTTCTCCGGTGAGTTCTTGGGGATCCGTCCCGGTCTGCGCACAGTGCTCCGCCCACATTTTGGCCGCCCGCAGAATTTCGTCCCGGCTCCCATAGTTGATGCACATATTCACCTGGGAATCCGTATAGACCTCCGACTCCTTGCTGGCCTCTGCGGCCAGCTCCTGGAGCTCCGGACTCAGGGCAGAGAGATCCCCAAAAAAGCAAATCTTCACATGGTTTTTCTGCATATCCCGGATGGCCTCCAGCAGATAATCCCGCATCAGGGACATGATCTTGGAGACCTCCTCCTGGGGCCGTTTCCAGTTCTCCGTGGAAAACGCATATACCGTCAGGTACTTTACCCCGATCTTCCGGCAGTACAGCGCAATTTTCCGAAATGTCTCCGCCCCGGCTCCATGCCCCGCCGTCCGGGGCAGCAGCCGCTTTTTGGCCCAACGGCCATTGCCGTCCATAATGATTGCAATGTGCTGCGGCACCGGCAGACAAGACGCTTCCTTCTTTCGTATCGCCATGACGTTCCTTTCCCACGAGCCGCTTCTCTGGAAAGAGGCCGTGAAAGTTTGGGAAAGGGTCTCCCCTTTCCCAAAGCATGATTACAGCTCCATGAGCTCCTTTTCCTTTTTGGCGCAGTGCTCATCGACCTTTTTGACATAGTCATCCGTGACCTTCTGAAGGTCCTTCTCTGCCACCTTCTGGTCATCCTCGGTGATCTCCGCCTTCTTCTTCATGGCCTTGATGGCGTCCATGGCCTCCCGGCGAATGTTCCGAAAGGCGACCTTGCTCTCCTCGCCGTATTTCTTAACCTGCTTGGTGAGGTCCTTCCGGCGCTCCTCTGTGAGCTGGGGGAAGATCAGTCGGATGATCCGCCCGTCGTTCTGGGGATTGATGCCCAGATCGCTGGTCTGAATCGCCTTTTCAATGAGCTTCAGCAGGCTCTTGTCCCAAGGCTCAATGACCAGGGTCCGGGGATCGGGAGAGGTGATGGAGCCCACCTGGTTGATGGGGGTGTCCACGCCGTAATACTCCACGGAGATCTGGTCCAGCACCGCAGCGTTGGCACGTCCTGCCCGCACAGCGGCAAACTGGCTCAGCAGCACCTCGATGGTCTTATCCATTTTTCTGGTATAAGGGCTCATATCTACTTTCATGAAAAACGCCTCCTACGATGTTTGATAATACAATTAATCAGCCATGGACATAGGTTCCGATATTTTCACCCATGGCGGCCTTGAGAATGTTCTCCGGCTGCTTCAGTGCAAAGACAAACACGGGAATATTGTTGTCCATGCAGAGACTGGTGGCCGTGGAATCCATCACCTGGAGCTGCTTTGCCAGTACCTCCGAGTAGGTGATGTCGCTGTATTTCTTGGCGTCGGGGTTCACCGCCGGGTCGCTGTCATATACACCGTCAATATTCTTTGCCAGCAGAATCACGTCCGCGTCGATCTCCGCCGCGCGAAGCGCTGCACCGGTATCCGTGGAAAAATAGGGGTTTCCGGTACCGCAGCCGAAAATCACAACTCTGCCCTTTTCCAGATGGCGGCAGGCCTTCTGACGAATGTAGGGCTCCGCAATGGCGCGCATCTCAATGGCAGTCTGAACCCGCACTTCCACATCCCGCTGCTCCAGGCAGTCGGCCACAGCCAGGGCATTGATGGTGGTGGCCAGCATTCCCATATGGTCGGCCCGAACCCGCTGCATGCGATCTCCGCCGTCCTTAATGCCGCGCCAGAAGTTTCCTCCGCCCACGACGATGGCCACTTCCACACCGGCCTGAGTGCACTGCTTTACCACGTCGCACACCTTGCCGATCACGTCAAAGTCCAGGCCACGCTTTCCGTTGCCTGCCAGCACCTCGCCGCTGATCTTCAGCAGCACACGTTTATACTGCGGTTCTTTCATGATAGCATTCTCCTTTATGTTGCGCCCCGTCCCATACACAGGGCATAAGGTTACCGTCCCTATTCTACCCTAATTTGCCGCAGAAGGAAAGAGGAAATTTTAAAATATTCTCATTGTTTCCCATTCTCCCAGAAAAATCTCCCGTTTTCCCAGAGAAAACGGGAGATTCCACACTATTTCAGCCGCCCCTCTAAGGCGAGGTATTGGTCAAAAATCAGCCGGCTCACCCGGGAGCCATAAACCGTAGCCGGATGATCGGGGTAATACTGCTTGTCCGAAAACTCCTTGTTGAGCATCACGATGACATAGCTTCCGTAGGGCGTGGTGACAATGCCGCCGTCATTGCGGCAGGCATTCATGCTGCCGGACTTAGAGGCGAAGGTAAAGATCTGATTGTCATCGTAATTATCCGGGTCCACATAGTACTGGGGCAGGGACTTAATCAGCATGGTGTTATAGTGCTGCTGCTTCAAAATCTCCCACATCTGGCTGGAGGCCGCCGGAGACACCAGCTCTCCCCGAACAATCCGCTCGAAAAGGGAGCCATAGTCCCGGGGTGTGGTGGTGCCCAGCTGGTGGTACTTTGCAAAATCCAGCACATTGTGGAGCTTTGTGGATTTGCACCCCAAATGCAAAATGCACTGGTTGATATAATCAAGCCCCAGATAATCAATCAGCATATTGGTGGCGATATTGTCGCTGACAATAATCATCAGGGTCGCCACATTTTTCACCGACAGCTTTGTTCCCACCTCCAGGGAGCCCAGAATGCCGCTGCCGTCGATCCAAAACCGCTCCTCACAGGTGAGCTTGTCCTGGAGGCTGGCTTTCCCCTCCTCGATGGCCATAAACAGGGCCGCAAGGATATAGACCTTTATGGTGCTGGCCGTCTCATAGGGTTCATCAGCCAGTCGAGTGATGACGTTGCCCCGCATATCGTTGATGTAGAGCCCCATCTTGCCGTCATAGCTTTTGATCTCGTGCTCAATGCGCTGTTCCAACGTCAGTCTTGGGTCGGTCATTTCAGCACCTCCCGATACAGCCGCAGCACATTTCCGGAGAATACCGCGTCGATTTCGTCATCGGTAAAGCCTGCCTGCTCCATCCCCTGGGCCAGCAGGGGCATATCGGCCGCATTCTGGACCTCCGGCACATTGTCGATGCCGTCAAAGTCCGTGCCAAGGCCGATGCAGCCAATGCCTCCCACATTTTTGATGTGCCGGATGTGGCGGATCATATCCTCCACAGTACCCGGTCCCTGGTGGGAAAGGAAGCTGTCGCAGAAATTGATGCCCATCACGCCGCCCTTATCCGCCAGGGCCCGAATCATATCGTCTGTGAGGTTTCTGGTATGTCCGCAGACCGCCCGGGCGTTGGAGTGAGAGGCCACAAAGGGGCTGTCGCTGTATTTCACCACATCCCAGAAGCCGTCGTCTCCCAGGTGGCTGACGTCCACGATCATCCCCAGCCGGTTCATCTCCCGGACAATTTCAATGCCCTGGGGCTTGAGGCCGTAGCGGCGGGAGGGATCATAATCTTTTTCCGTTACAATGGTGTGGGGATAGCCAATCTCATTTTCAAAATTCCAGGTCAGCGTCAGCATCCGCACCCCCAGCCGGTAGAGATTCCGCAGCACCGGGATGCTGCCCTTCAGCACACCGCCCTCCTCAATGGTGAGTAGGCCAGAGAGCTTTCCCGCCGCCTGATTGTTCAAAATGTCCTGGTAGCAGTAGACCGGGGCAATCATATCTTGATTCTTCTCCATCTGCCGGTAATACTCGTCAATGAGCTCCAGCACATTCACCAGGGGATCGGCCTCCCGGCCCATGAATACAAACATGGCGAAATTTTGCAAAAGGTATCCGCCCTTCTGCATTTTTTGGAGGTCCACACACAGGCTGCTGTCCCGCAGCTCCATGGGTTTGCCCTCCCGTTCCGCCCGCCACAGGCCGGAAATTGTATCGCAGTGCATATCGACTGCACGGTACATATTACATTCCCTCTTTCGCAAAATGTTGGCTTCAGTGTACTAAATTATTCGGGAAAAATCAAGGCTTGCGCCCCTATGACTTTCAGGCTATAATAATGCCAATAATTCCTGCGGTCTAAGCCGCAAATCGAAGAAGGAAAGATGGGATCATCATGCTGAAAATCGCCATTGCCGGAACCCCGGAGGGGGCCGCAAACTTTATCGACGCTCTGCAGGCCTTGGGCGCAGAGGGCAGCCCTGTGCTGGAGGAAACGGACTTCTCCCCCTACCACGGATTGATTCTCCCCGGGGGAGCGGATATTGATCCGGCACTGTTTGGGGAGGAAAACCACGGCAGCAAGAAGATCGAGCGCGACCGGGACCTTCGCCAGCTGGAGATCTTAGATTGCTTCGTCAAGGCCAAAAAGCCGGTTTTGGGGGTATGCAAGGGCCATCAGCTCCTCAACGTATATCTGGGCGGCAAGATCTGTCAGGACATCCCCCAGGAACCCGTCCACGGCTGGATGCCCGAGGAGAAAAAGGACCGTGCCCACGGCAGCCACTGTCTGCCGGACAGCTTTTTGGCGCGAATCTACGGCGCCACGGAATTCCGGGTCAACAGTGCCCATCACCAAGCCGTTATCACTCCGGCCCAGGGCTTTCGTCCCATCCAGTGGGCCGACGACCAGGTGCTGGAGGCCATGGTCCATGAATCTCTGCCTCTGGTGGGCCTTCAGTGGCACCCGGAGCGTATGTGCCTGAAGCACCGCCGGGAAGACACTGTAGACGGTCTGCCGGTATTTCGCTGGTTCCTTCAATACATCGCAGGAGAAGCAACCCTTTAATTCTCCCGAAACCGTCCCATCAAAAGCCGTGTCTGCCCCTGGGGCTTCACCACCCGCCGGATTTCTTGGAACCCGCATTTCTCGAAGTTCCGCAGGCTCGGGACGTTATCCGGCGCCACCGTTCCCAGAAGGTAGGTGTACCGGGGCTCCGTTCTGCGCACCGCCTCCCGGAACATCCGGCCCATCAGTCCCATGCCCTGATACTCCGGCCGCACCGCCGCAGAATCCATAATGGCAGTCTCCATCAGCTGCCGCCGGGTGAAGTCCAGGTAGTGACCCAGATTGTCCTTCCCATCTCCGGGGATACTTACCAGAAAAAAGCCCCCAATCCTTTGGTCCACCTGGCTCAGCAGAATGAACCCCTCCCGGGAAACGTGCCGGGCCACATAGTCCTGGGAGTCGGTGATGTAGGCATCCGGATCCGCCATGGCCCGGTGGGCCGCCGTCATGATCTCCATAATGACCGGAACATCCTCCCGGGAGGCCTGTCGAAGGGTTATTGATTCCATCTATCACACCTCGTCACAGCAGCCGCAGAATCTCTTTGGTTCTGCGGCTGCTGATTGATTATTCAGATTTCGGCATCTCCAGCGGATGGTGACAGGCCACCTGTCTGGTGCCATACCGCTTTAGCTCCGGCGCCTCCTGGGCGCAGCGCTCATCCGCATAGGGGCAGCGGGTACGGAACCGGCAGCCGGAGGGCGGGTTCACCGGGCTTGGAATCTCCCCGGCCAGCAATTCCTTGCTGTCATCTCGCTGCTCAGGATCCGGCTTGGGCACGGAATCCAGCAGGAATTTGGTATAGGGATGCATGGGCTGATCGTAAATCTCTGCCGTGTCTCCCAGCTCACACACGCAACCCAGGAACATTACACAGACCCGGTCCGAAATATGCCGCACCACGCTGAGATCATGGGAAATAAAGAGATAGGTGAGATGATACTGCTCCTGCAGGTCCTCCAGAAGGTTAATCACCTGGGACTGAATGGACACATCCAGGGCCGACACCGGCTCGTCGCAGACAATCAGCCGGGGATTCAGGGCCAGTGCCCGGGCAATCCCGATTCGCTGGCGCTGGCCGCCGGAAAACTGGTGGGGATACCGATGCAGGAATTCCGTGGGGATTCCCACCTCCTCCATCAGCTCCAGCACCCGCTTCCTGGTCTCCGCCGAATTGGCACAGACCTTATGGGTAATCAGCGGCTCGGCAATGATCTTCTCCACATTCATTCTGGGGTTCAAAGAGGCATAGGGATCCTGGAAGATGATCTGCATTTGCTTCCGAAATTCCCGCAGCGCTCTCCCCTTGAGCCCAGCAAGGTCCGTCCCGTCGAAGATGACCTCTCCGGAGGTCAGGTCGATGAGCCGAAGCAGCAGACGCCCCAGGGTGCTCTTTCCGCAGCCGCTCTCTCCTACCAGGGCCAGGGTCTCTCCTTCGTAAATATCGAAGCTCACATCGGAAACCGCATGGACCACCGCCTTCTTGGATTCACCGGATACCGGGAACTCCTTAACCAGATGTCTGGCCTCCAGCAGTACGTTCTTATCAGACATGCTCCGTTCCTCCCTCCTGGCAGCGATGGCAGCGGACCAGGTGTCCCGGCGCCACCTGGTAGAAACCAGGCCGCTCCTGTCTGCATCGCTCATCTGCATCGTCACAGCGGGTGCAGAAGCTGCACCCGGCAGGCAGCCGCAGCAAATTGGGCACCACGCCGCGAATGCTGTAAAGCCGCTCTACCTGACTGTCCATTCTGGGAATGGATTTTAGCAGGCCCCGGGTATAGGGATGCTGGGTGTTGCGGAAAAGCTCAAAGGTCTCCGCCTGCTCCATGACCTTGCCTGCATACATGACATAGACATAGTCACACATCTGGGCCACGACCCCCATGTTGTGGGTAATCATCAGAATGGACGTTCCCTTTTCATCCCGTAGCTGCTTCATCAGCCGCAGAATCTGGGCCTCAATGGTCACATCCAGGGCCGTGGTGGGCTCGTCGGCAATCAGCAGCTGGGGCTCGCAGACCATGGCCATGCCGATCATCACACGTTGCCGGAGGCCGCCGGAAAGCTGGTGGGGGAAAGCGTGATACCGTTTCTCCGGCTCAGGAATCCCAATCTGCCGGAAAATCTCAATGACCCGGTTCTTGGCCTCCTCCCGGCTGACATTTTGGTGGAGCAGAATCGCCTCCCGAACCTGACGGCCCACTGTATAAACCGGGTTCAGGGCCGTCATGGGCTCCTGGAAGATCATCGAAATCTCGTTGCCCCGAATTTCACGCATCTCCGCCGGAGTTGCCTCCAGCAGGTCCTTCCCGTTGAGGAGAATCTTGCCCCCCACAATTTTTCCGGGCTTCCGCACCAGCTGCATAATGCTCATGGCCGTCATGCTCTTGCCGCAGCCACTTTCCCCCACCAGGCCCACGATTTTCCCCTTGGGAATCTCAATGGACACGTCATCCACCGCAGGGACCGTGCCCTTCCGGGTCTGGAACTGGGTCTTCAAATGCTCAACTTTTAATGTATAGTCCATGGTGCTCCCCCTTACTGCTGCTTGGTGTAGGGGTCCAGCACATCGCGGACACCGTCACCAAGGAAATTGAAGGCCAGCGCCAGCACCAGAATCGCAACACCAGGGGCAATGGCAATGACAGGATTGGTAAAGAGATAGTCCTTGCCCTCAGAGACCATCAGGCCCCAGCTGGTGGCCGGCGATTGGGCGCCGATGCCCAAGAAGCTCAGGCTGGACTCCGAGAGGATAGACCCGGGAATGTTTAATGTAAAGAGCACAATCAGCGACGGAAGACAGTTGGGCAAAATGTGCCGGAACATGGTGGTAAAGCTCCCGACGCCCATGCTCCGTGCCGCCTCCACATACTCCTTCTCCCGCAGGGACAGGGTCTGGGACCGAACCACACGGGCGGTTCCTGCCCAGGACACAATGGTCAACGCCAAAAAGATATTCACAATGCCGTTGCCCAGGGTGTACATTACCACCATGGCCAGCAGCAGAGAGGGAAAGGCCATGGTAATGTCCGCCAGGCGCATAATGATAAAGTCAACCGTCTTGCCCAGATACCCGGACATCAACCCCAGAATGGTTCCCAGGAGCATAGAAATCAGTGTGGGAAACAGGCCAATGCACAGGGAGATCCGTGCCCCGTAAATCATGCGGCTGAACACGTCACGGCCCAGCTGATCAGTGCCGAAAATGTGCTCCATGCTCATTCCCTGAAGCCGATGGGTCAGGTCCTGGGCCGTGGGATCATAGGGTGCCACCAAAGGGGCAAAGATCGCCCCCAGAGCGATGAGAAGAATCACCACCGCCGAGAAGGCCGCCAGTTTGTTTTCCCGGCACATGGTCTTGAATTTGTCCCAGCCGGTATCGGTATCCCCCAGCTCCGCCGCAAGCTCCACCTGCTTCTGGATCTCTTGGTCCAGGATCTCCGGATCCTGAGGGGTATTTGTTTTCTTACGCACAGACGTTCCTCCTCCCTTAGTGATCGCTGCGGATTCTCGGATCGATCACGGAATACAGCACGTCCGCAATGAGATTGCCCAGAATAATCAGCGCGGTGGTAAAAATCACGGTTCCCTGCAGCAGCGGCATATCCCGGCTGGAGATTGCGCTGACTGCCAGACGCCCCACACCGGGGATTGCGAAAACCGTTTCGGTAATCACGGCGCCGGACAGCAGAGACGCCACCTGGATGGCCATCATGGTAATGACAGGAAGCAGTGCGTTTTTAAAGGCGTGGCGCACAATGACACCGGACTGCTTCAGCCCCTTGGCCCAGGCGGTACGGATGTAGTCCTCCTCCAGGGACTCCAGCAGGTTAGACCGGGTCAGACGGGCAATGGTACCCGCAGAGCTCCACCCCAACACAATCGCCGGGAGGACATAACTCTTCCAACCGTCCACGCCGGACACCGGAAACCAGCCCAGCCGGTAGGCAAACACATACTGGAACAGCAGCGCCGCCCAGAACACCGGCATAGACACGCCCAAAAGGCTGACCCCCATAAACAGACGGTCCACCAAAGAATTTTTCTTCACCGCAGACACAATTCCGGCGGGGATGCCAATGAGCCAGGCCACAACCGCCGCCGCAATGGAGAGCTTTAAGGTATAGGGAAAGGCTTGGGCAATCAGCGTGCCCACAGACCGGTTGAGCTTATAGGAAATTCCAAAGTCTCCATGGAGCACATTAAACATATATCTGCCAAACTGCACCATCACCGGATCATTCAGGCCGTAATATTCCGTCATCCGTTCAATCACGTCCGGCTTGGCATGCTCTTTCATCATAATGGCCACCGGATTGCCTGGCACCACATTGAGCATCAAGAAAATCAGCAGAATGACGCCAATGAGCACCGGAATGGAAACCAGGATGCGATTGACTATTTTTTTGATCACAGAGTGTTCATCCTTTCTGTTGGCGAGACCTCCACGCCGCTCCCCTTATGCGGAGCGGTCTGAACGTTCCGTCAAGGTTACTGTTTTTAAAAAAGTCCGAAAACCACCTTGGAAGGGCGTCTATTGACGCCCTTCCTCAGAAGCTTATGCCAAATACGATCAGCTCACGCTGACATTGCGGTAGTAGTTGCCGCTCCAGCCGTTCCAAGAGACGGTAAAGCCGGAGACTCGGGGATTGACCACAAACACATGCTCCTTGCTGAACAGGGGCACCCAAGCGGCATCCTCCTGAATAATCAGCTCCTCCAGCGCCTGATATTCCTTAACACGCTCGTCCTCATTCACAATGGCACGGGCAGCGGCCACCCGGGCAATGGCCTCGCTGTTGGTGTAGCCAATGCCGCGGCGCTCAATGTTCTCGGTGTTGCCGAAGAAGGAGTAGATAAAGTTGTCAGGATCGTTAAAGTCCGCAGACCAGTTGGAGGTGTACGCCTCGATCTCGCCAGCGGCGCGCTTATCGTAGAAGCTGCCCTCATCTACCTCGGTGACCTTGGCGTTGACGCCGATCTCCTTCCAATAGGCAGCAACGATCTCAAGAAGATCCTTTGTGGTCTGGCCGGCATCAGAGGAGTAGCAGAGCTCCATGTCAAAGCCGTCCGGATACCCGGCCTCCGTCAGCAGCTCCTTGGCCTTCTCCACATCATAGGGGATCTCGGGAAGATTCTCGTTGTAGCCAATGAGGCCGTGGGGGAAGATGCCGTTCTCCAGCAGGCCCAGGCCGGCATAGAGGGAATCCAGAATGGCCTGGCGGTCAATGGAGTACTGCAGCGCCTTCCGAACCCGGGCATCGCTGAGCTCCGTAAACTTCTCATTGAGCATAATATAATAGGTGCCCACACGAGGTCCGGACACGATCTGGTCCTTGTACTTTTCGTTATTCATGAAGTACTCCAGCTGAGAGGAGTTGTTGTCCATATCAAGGATGTCCAGCTCGCCGTTCTCAAACATCATTCTGGCGGTGGCCTCATCGGGGATAACCTTCAGAATCAGTCCCTCGCAGGCAGGGGCGCCATCCCAGTAGTCCTTGTTGGCGGTGAGCACCAGCTCAGCGTTGAACTCCCAGCCGTGGAACACAAAGGGACCGGTTCCAATGGTCACCGCAGGATCAATGCCGAACTGATCGCCGGCCTGCTCCGTGGTCTCCTCATCATAGATGGAAGCGCCGGGGGTAGTCAGGCAGGCCAGGAATGCGCCGTAGGGCTCCGCCAGGGTGATGGCAAAGTGGTAATCGTCAATGAGTTCGAACCCGCTCAGGGTCTCGGCCTTTCCGTCGATCACGTCCTGGGCGCCCTGAATCATATCATAAATGTCGTCGTTGACGGCCTTCTCATAGGTGAGCATACGCATGATGGTATACAGCACGTCCGAGGCAGTCAGATCTGCGCCGTTGGAGAACTTCACTCCCTCGTTGAGGGTAAAGGTATAGGTGAGGCCGTCGTCGGAAATCTCCCAGGACTTGGCCAGGGAAGGAACAATCTCCGAGGTACCGTCACCGTTGGCCTTGACCTCTACCAGACGGTCAAAGATGTTCATGCCCACGGTGTAATAGGATGTTGTGCACTGGGGGTCCACCGTGTCGGGGTTCTCGTCCTGAATCATCAGGAACTTGCTGGTGTCGAGGCCAGCCTCTGCCTGGCCTGTACCCTGGGCTTCTGCCGTAGAAGCAGGGGTGGAGGCCACGCTGCCGTCCCCTGTGGAAGCGTTATTGCCGCCGCAGCCAGCCAGCAGACTGGTCATCAGGGAAAGCGCCAATGTTAGGCTCAGTATTTTCTTCATAGCATTCACTCCTTGTCAGAATTCCGGGATGAAGTTTTTGCTTCAAAAAATGTCATTTTTGAAAAACGCAAAAACATTTGTAAAACTTTCATGCGACCGGTGAATCTGTCTCCCATTCTACCACAAAAGCCAGAAAAAGCAATAGGAATTTTTGCAAGCTTCCGTTCACTTCATGCAAATTTAGGATTCCGTCAGGATTTCCACTGCCAGGGTTTCCGAGCCGGCATCCCACAGGCTCCTTGGCAGCGCCCCGCTGTCGGTCTCCACCTCGCCCCTTTGGTTGTCATAGGGATCCGCCCGAAGATACTTTGTCGGCGGCACAAAATCCCCTTGGAATTCCGAGGCCAGCACCACCCGATAGGGATCCAGATTGCCAAAGTAGAAATTCCATTGCTCCAGATCTCCCCGCCGCCAGGCCGATCCGCCAAAGGAGCAGTCCGCCCAGCGCCAGCCGTAGGGCTCCACATAGAACATGGCCCAGTCGTGGCAGCCCGCCTCATTTTCGTTGGCATACAAGCCGGATTGCCATTTGGCCGGTACCCCGGCGATCCGGCACATGGTGATAAATGTTAGGGCCTGTACGCCGCAGTCCCCGCGAAGCCGGGCAGCACAGTACTCCGGGATGACCGGCAGACTGATGTAGCTGCGCATATAGCTGTAATTCACGGTTTTGGTGATAAAATCATAGATTTTCCGGGCTTTTTTCAGGGGATTGGTCTCCTCCCCCACCACCTCTGCGGTCAGTGCCCGGAGATAAGGGGTAAACACAATATGAGGCAGCTGTTCCTCCAGGGCAAAGTCAGGCTGCTGCGGCGGGACCTCCGCCGGATTCAGCTCCACATACTCCATGTGATTTTCTGCAGTGTAGGTGATTTCCACCTGGCTAAGGTCCTCCGCGGTTCCCTCGAAGTAGACGGTTCGCTGCGTGGCATCCGGCTCCGCCACCATGGAATATGCAGGACTTGACTTTACAATATGCACATTTTTCATTTGTAATTTTTCCAAAGGGTACGGGATCCATATGTGTATTTTTTCATCTTTCTCCCTGGTTTGCATGGATACATTCAAATATGCCCGCAGGGTGAACTTGCAAATTACCCGTCGATTTGCCTTCATCTTGGCCACAATTTCCCGGCGAAGCTCCATATCGGACCGCTTCCCCGGCTCCGGCTGGGCGGGGGTCAGCTGCCGTGCCGCAATATCCCCCCGGATTTTAATTAGGTTCTCGTAAAACGTGTCAATGTACCGCACCTGGCCATTGACAAAAATCCAATCCAGCACATTGGCCCGGCGAAGCTGCTCCAGCTCCTCCGGTTTCCAGTCCCGGAGCCGGCTAGAGAACACCTGCTGTGCCTCCTCCGGCGTCACAACATAGTCCCGGACCATTCTCTGAATCTGCGCCTTCTCCATTCGGAGCTTCTGCCGCAGGGTTTCCGGGATGTTTTCCGCCATTCGCTGGTCGATCAGGCCCAGACAGCCTTCAAAATCACCATACCATTTGAGCTTTTCAATATCCTCCGGCAGCGGATAGCCTATGGCCTCCAGCATTTCTTTCATTCCGTTTCCTCCTCTGCATTGGGGATCCACTTTCCCCCATAAAACCGCAAATCGTTCAAAATTCCCCGGAGGTTCAGGTCCACCGCCATGGCGATCCACACCGCCTCCAGGCCCATATGAAATCCAAACAGCATCACGCTGGCCAGGCCGATCCGGACCCCCAGCATACACACAACGCCCACATAAAACGGATATTTCGCCTCACCTACGCCACGCAGTGCGCCGGCCATCACCGTATACATGGAGAACATAGGCTCCGCCACAGACACAATTCGCAGCATCTGCCCCGACAGCCTTGCCACCTCTGGATCACTGGAAAAGGCACTGCCCAGCAGGTCCGAGCACAGGAACATCACCGTCGCCAGCACCAGGGTCAGTCCTGCGCCCAGAAGACCGGTGATATTGCCATAGCGCTTGGCCCCACGGTAGTCCCCGGCCCCTACGCTTTGACCGGTCAGGGCCGTGGCCGCCGACGCAATACCATAGGCAGGCATATAGCAGATTTGCTCCGCCGTTACCGCCACGTAATTCGCCGCCAACGCCACCGTGCCCAAGGTGCTGACCATCCGGGTCATAACGATCTGGCCCACGGAGATGGTAATCCGCTCCAATGCCACCGGTACCGCCACCTTCAGCGCCTCCCGCTGGATATGCAGATCCAAGTGGAGGTTTCCCCGCCAGTTGGGACGATACTCCCGTTTTCCATGGACCGCCGCCAAGGTCAGCCACACCGCCCCCAGGGTGATTGCCAGGGCCGTGGCCAGGGCCGCGCCGCCCACTCCCAGGCCAAGGCCCGGCATGGTGGCGCTTCGTCCCAGCAGTGAAATTGTCCGGGTGGGGTAGATCATAAAATAGTTGAGCACCACATTCAGCAGGTTGACCAGCGTGTTGACCAGCATTGGTGTTTTGGTGTCTCCCATACAGCGAAGCACCGCAGAAAACACAGCATTAAAGGTCCGGGCCGGCAGCGCCGCCATTAAAATCAGCATATACAGCGCCGCATCCCTGCGAATTCCTTCCTCTGCCCCCATCCAAGCGGGAAGCACCCGGCTCAGGGGCACCCCCACAACGGTGGTCCCCAGGCCCAAAATCACTGAGCCCAGCACGGCCTGAATCAGCACAGCACTGACCTGGTCGGGATGCCGGGCGCCGATATAGTACGCCACCCGCACGCTGTACCCCACCCCCAGGGCCATGATTATACCATTGATCAGCCAGTTGCAGGAGGACGTCACAGAAATAGCTGCGGTGGCTCCCGCTCCCAGGGAACCGACCATGGCCGTGTCCACATAGGAGGTGGCCGTCACCAGCAGCTGCTCCAAAATCGCCGGTACCGACAAAAGAATCGCCAGGAGCACCGGGCTTTTTCCGGATCTGGTCAGGTTACTCTGCAATGGTCTGCACGCTTTCCGTAAGTCCCACTGCCTGGGAGCCCATCTCATGATACCGCTGACTTGCCAGCTTTCGATCATATCCAATGCACCCGGCATTTTGCCAGGGGTCATTAAAATAGTATGTTTCGCCGTCATAGCCCACCAGCAGCAGGCAGTGCTGATGATTCACCCATTGGAACTGTCCCACCCGGTCCGCCAGGTTCCAGACCTTGCCCAGACCGGAAGGCTCCATATTCAGGGTTGCCCAGAGAATCACCGGCATTCCACGGTCAATATATTTCCGGCACAGCGTCTCCATGGTCTGCCCCTGTTCCACCGTCACCTGAAACCGGGCTCCCACCACCCGGCGAACCGCTGCCGCAATGCAAGGGGCATAGCAGCCGTAGGATCCCTCGTCGCTGTTGTAGGGGCTCCCCACAAAGGCGTCATCGGGATGGGGTCCAAACAGCTTCCCCTGGCGATACTCCAGATCCCGCTTGGTCAGATAGCGATCTATAAATTCCTCCGGGGTAATGGGGTACCCCAGGTATTGCAGCAGCATCACAGAAGATATACTCTCACAGCCTGTGGGATACTTCTCCGTTTGGTCGATATACGGCACTTTCATCAAATTCAATCCATTCCTCTCCTTTTCCTCCGCGGCGTACGCCGCAAAAATAAGCCGTAGCCTATTATACTAAGATTCCAAGGCGACCGCAATCGGCACTATCACGAAAAATCGCAAAAAAGCTGCGGTACCGTTGATCCGCGGCACCGCAGTACTCTTCTATTTTATGATCTGCTGCTCTTTCCAATGAGAACCAGATCCCCCACCGCATCCACAATGAGGCAAATACCTGCCACCTGGAGTAGCACCTTGGCCGTGGAGAAGGGGCTGAACATCACGATTGCCCCCATGACCACCGTGACCACGCCAATGCCCAGAGACAGCTTCCAATCGTAGCCTAAGGCCTTGGCCTCTCGGGCGCTTTGAATGTCCCTGGCGCCGTGCATCACCATCAGCAGCCCCAGCACGATTCCCACCAGGGAAACCAGAAATGTGGGCTTCATCAGGATAACCAATCCCGTGGCCAGTTCCAGCAGTCCCAGCACCAGATCTCCCTGGCCCATCACGGTTCCGTGGGTCAGTAGAACCGCCAGCAGGGACACCACCCCGGTGATCACCAGGATCCAGCCCAAAATACTCATCACCGTCCCCATGGCGATTCCAGGCTGAAACAGCAGGATAAGCCCCAAGATCAGCGTCAGCACTGCCGTCAGCAGCACATGCATTTTGATTCTTCGAAACAGTTCAAACATGTTGATTTCCTCCTTAGAAGGGCGGCGCCGACATAGGGAACAGCTATGCCGGCGCCTCTAATAAACCGGCATCTCTTCGGAAAAGAGTTTCATATAGGAGCGGAAAGAAAGAGAGGAGAACCGAAGCTGGAAACATGACACCAGGTTTACGGTGCCATCATAGCACAGGCGTTTCCTCTGTGTGTGAATATTTTTTGAACATTGTCAACATTTTCTTCATTCCACTGTTTTCTCCTGCGACATTTGACCATTCTTGATCATTTGCCAGAAAAGAAAGGATTGCAATTTTTTTCAGCACTCAGTATAATATGCTCATATGATTCTAGGAACAGGAGTGTTTGCCATGCACATTCAGGTCACGTCCGACAGCACCTGCGACCTTCGCCCGGAATATCTCCAACAGCACCATGTGGAGATTCTGCCCCTATACACCATGAAGGGCGGCGAAACATTCCGTGACGGGGTTGACATCGTCCCCGCAGACATCTTTGCCCATGTGGCCGCCGGCGGCGACCTTTGCTCCACTGCCGCCAACAACGTAGACGACTACTACCACATGTTCTCCCGGCTGCTCCAGACCGCTGACGCCATTATCCATGTGGACATCAGTGCGGATTTCTCCTCCTGCTATCAAAACGCCTGTGTTGCCGCGTCGGAGTTTTCCGGCAAGGTGTTTGTGGTGGATTCCAGAAACCTCTCCACCGGTCACGGTCATATTGTCTGCGAGGCCGTGAACATGGCCGAAGCCGGGGAGCTCTCCCCTGCCGAGATTGCCGACCGGCTCCGGGATCTGGCGGGACGTGTGGAGTCCAGCTTCCTGCTGGACCGTCTGGACTATATGCGCAAGGGCGGCCGCTGCTCTGCCGTGGTGGCGTTGGGCGCCAATCTGCTCCACCTGAAGCCCTGCATTGAGGTGGTGGACGGGAAAATGCGTGTTGGCAAGAAGTACCGTGGAAAATACGAGAAGTGCATTCTCGAGTACGTCCGGGACCGGCTCCAGGGCCGTGACGACCTGGTCTACGACCGCATCTTTATCACCCACACTCCGGTGGAGGACGGCCTTGTGGACAAGATCCGCTCCGCCATTGCAGAATACGCCCCCTTTACCCAGATCATCGAAACGGAGGCCGGCTGCACCATCTCCTGCCACTGCGGCCCCGGCACCCTGGGCATTCTGTTTATCCGCTCGAAATAACCTCTGCGCTCTGGCCTCCGGCTCCGCCGGAGGCTTTCGTCATATCCTCCTCCGGAGGCGCATACCCTGTAGCAGTCAAAGCATGGGAGGTGCCTTCTTGCAGGAGAACATGGAGCAGCGAGCCTATGAGCTGGCTGTATACATGATCGAGAACCGAACCACCGTACGGGCCGCGGCCAAGAAGTTCGGTATATCGAAGTCCACCGTTCACAAGGACCTTACCACACGTCTGCCCCAGACCAACGGCCCCCTCTATCTCCAGGTCCGGGCCCTGCTGGACCAAAACCGGGCAGAGCGCCACATTCGGGGCGGCATGGCCACCCGCAGAAAATACAAGGGAGAATAACACTCACCCCCTGGAATGCAGCGCATTCCAGGGGATCATGCTATACCTGGGCGAACACCTGGCCAATGGGCTCCCGAATCACCAGGTCGGCCTGGCTGTCATAGGGCGTTTCATCCCGATTGATCAGCACCAAGCGGTTTCCCCGATAATACCGAAGCAGTCCCGCGGCGGGGTATACCGTCAGAGACGTACCCCCGACAATCAGAAGATCCGCCTGGGTAATGGCATGGACCGCTCCCTCCACGGTCTCCTGGTCCAGCCCCTCCTCATAGAGCACCACATCCGGCTTAATCACGCCGCCGCAGTCACACAGTGGGATGCCCTGGGCTTCCCGGATCCTCCGCGCCCCCTCCAGCCCGTCATAGCGTCTGCCGCAGCGGACGCAGCGGTTCTGATAGATAGAGCCATGGAGATTATACACCCGCTTGCTGCCGGCCTTTTCATGCAGTCCGTCCACATTCTGGGTCACCACCCCCAGGAGCTTTCCCTCCCGCTCCAGCTCCGCCAATCGGAGGTGCGCCCGATTCGGCTGGATGTCCTCCGGCGGCATCAGCTGGTTTCGATAAAAATCATAAAACTCTTGGGTATGCTCCCTGTAGAAGGTGTGGGACAGCATGGTCTCCGGAGGATATTTGAATTTCATGTGATACAGGCCGTCCACGCTGCGAAAATCCTTGATTCCGGACTCCGTGGACACTCCCGCTCCGCCAAAAAATACGATTTGGCCGGATTCCTCAATCCATTTCTTCAGGGTCTTGATGGCTTCGTTCATGTCGGTATTCCTCCCATTCCGATTCCAATTCCTGAATAAACTTTTTCTCCGCCCGGGTCTTGTGGGGCAAAACAATCCGCTCTGCCAGATCCGGCCGCCGCTCCCTGGTACGGAAAATCGCCTGTTTTTTTCGCCAGCGCTCAACCATCTGATGATTTCCGGAGAGCAGCACCGGCGGCACCGCCATTCCGTGCCATACCTCCGGCCGGGAGTACTGGGGATATTCCAGAAGACCATTCCAGTGGCTTTCGTCCTCATAGCAGGCCGCCTCGGACAGAACCCCAGGCACCAACCGGCAAACGGCGTCTGTCACCGCCATGGCAGCCAGCTCTCCCCCGGTCAGCACAAAATCCCCCAAGGAGAGCTCCTCGTCCACGCACTCGTCGATGAACCGCTGGTCAATCCCCTCGTAATGACCGCACACCAGAATCATATGGTCCAGCTTTGCCAGCCGCTTGGCGTCCTCCTCGGTAAACGTCTTGCCACAGGGAGACAGATAGATGGTGTGGGCATGGCCGCCGATCTCATCCTGTACTGCCGTCCAGCAGCGATACAGGGGATCTGCCTGCATAATGGCCCCCTGTCCGCCGCCATAGGGATAGTCATCCACCTGGTTCTGCCGATTGGTGGTATAATCCCGAATCTGGTGGGCCTCCAGGTGCAGAATCCCCTTTTTCTGCGCCCGCCCCAAAATGCTCTCCCCAAAGACGGCATTCATGGTGTCCGGAAACAGCGTCAGCACATCAACTCTCATCGGTGGCCATTCCCTCCAGCAGCTTTACCTTGATATAGCCTCCGTCCACATTGACCTCCTCCAGGAACTCCGACACCGCCGGGATCATATACTCCCGCCGCCCCTTCACGATGTAGACATCGTTGGCCGGTCCGGTGTATACGTCCTTTAGCACGCCGATTTCCTGTTCCTCGGCGTAGACCGTAAGCCCAATCAGGTCAGAGATAAACACCCGTCCCTCCGGAATATGGGCATCTCGCCGGTCAATGGAGACCACTTTATTTTTCATTCCCTGGGCGGCGGACATGTCCTCCACCCCCCGGAGCTTGCACAGGAGCATATTTTTGTGAATACGGGAGGATTCCACCGCGTAGGCCGTCCCCTCCACATAAAACCGGTCAAATTCCCGCAGGAACTCCGGCCCGTCGCACCAGGGCATGATTTTGACCTCTCCCTGCACGCCGTGGGTGGAAACGATCTGTCCGGCCTCTAAAAACTGTTTTTTCATAGTCTCTCCTCAGTTTCTTGGTTTTGGCTTCATTATACCATGCCGCAGAAAGGGGCGCAAGAGCTTTCCCCCAGGCATTCCACGGGAACCGAGACGTCCGTCGGCGGACAGAAGACCGCTGCGCCGAACATATCTATTTTGTCCTGTATCGCCAAAAACGGTTGACAAATTTTCCGGATCATGCTATCATGGGTCAAATTTTCAAGGGAGGTACGGCATATGAGTTTTTCTGTTCTGCGGTCATCTTGCCGACCTCTGCCTACTCAGCCTGACTGGTGCACCCCGTCAGGCCGTAGGCTTATACCCATTTGGCGGAATCTCCAGGTGCCCTTGCACCCATAGACGGTTTTTTCGCGGCGGTATAGGCACAGGTTGCCTGTACCGCCGTTTTTTTATTTCACAGACAAGGAGGACTACAACCATGGAAACCAAGGACTATCTCTCAGCGTATTACCAACACTACGACGAGGACGGCCGCCTGGCTCGAAACCGGCGGGGCCAGGTGGAGTATGCCACAACCATGGCCTATCTCCGCCGCTATCTCTCCCCCGGCTGTCGGGTGCTGGAGATCGGCGCAGGCACCGGCAGGTACTCTATCACCCTGGCAGCGGAGGGCTATGATGTAACTGCCGTGGAGCTTCTACCCCACAACCTGAACCAGCTTCGGAGAAAGATCACCCCGGGCATGAACATTCAGGCCCTTCAGGGCAATGCACTGGATTTATCCATGCTGGACTCTGCGCAGTATGACGTAACCTTGCTTCTCGGCCCGCTCTACCATCTGTTCACCCGGGAGGACAAGCACCAGGCCATCTCCGAGGCTCTGCGGGTGACAACGCCCGGCGGTGTCATCATGGCGGCTTACTGCATCGCCGAGGGCAGCATCATCGAATATGCGTTTCGTCAGGGCCATCTGCAGAGGCTGATTCAGGAGGGAATGCTGGATCCTGAGACCTTTATCACCACCTCCAAGCCCTCAGACCTGTTTGAACTGGTGCGAAAATCCGACATTGACCGGCTGATGGCGGATTTTCCCGTGGAGCGGCTCCACTACGTCGCCCTAGAGGGGTTTGCCTATTTCCTGCGCCAGGAGCTGGAGGCGGATGAGGCGCTATTTCAGATGTTTCTCAAATACCATCTCACCGTCTGCGAACAAGCGGACCTGGTCGGCGCCACGGCCCACAGTCTGGATATTTTTCGAAAGCGCTAGGATGTATTTTCCCTGTACACCGGGGAAATTCTATGGTACAATGATGTGTAATATTATGTGAGAAACGAGGAAACATTGTCATGGAAAAGCTCATTGATCTGATCTCCCAGCGGGTCTCTGCCGCCTTTGCGGCAGAGGGCTATGACGCCGCCTACGGTCAGGTGTCCGTGTCCGGCCGGCCGGACCTCTGCGAGTATCAGTGCAACGGCAGTCTCAAGGCCGCCAAGGTATATAAAAAGGCCCCCATCCAGATTGCGGAGGCCATTGCCGAAAGGCTCCAGGGAGACTCTTCCTTTGCCTCCGTGGAGGCGGTAAAGCCCGGATTTATCAATCTTCGGCTGGCTCCGGAGACGGTTTCAAGCTATGTGAACGAAATGGCCCATGCCGAGCGCTTCGGCCTTCAGGGAGAGGCCACCCCAAAAACCATTGTCATTGACTACGGCGGCGCCAATGTGGCAAAGCCCCTGCATGTGGGACACATTCGTCCCGCCATCATCGGCGAAGCCGTCAAGCGCATTGACCGCTACTTTGGCAACCGTGTAATCGGCGACGTTCATCTGGGAGACTGGGGCCTCCAAATGGGTCTTATCATCGAGGGCATCCGGGACCGCCAGCCGGACCTCCCCTATTTTGACCCGGATTTCCAGGGGGATTACCCGGAGAACCCGCCCTTTACCATTTCTGAGCTGGAGCAGATCTACCCCGCCGCCTCCGCCCGCAGCAAGGAGGATGCCGCATTTTCCCAGCGGGCCCATGAAGCCACCTTGAAGCTCCAGCAGGGCGACCGGGGCTATATGGCCATTTGGCGCCATGTGATGAATGTTTCCGTGGCGGATCTCAAAAAGAACTACAAAAACCTCAATGTGGAATTCGACCTGTGGAAGGGCGAAAGCGATGCAGAGCCCTATATCGCCCAGATGGTGAAGTATCTCAAAGACGGCGGATATGCGGTGGAAAGCCAGGGCGCCCTGGTGGTCAATGTCCAGGAGCCTCAGGATAAGAAGGAGGTCCCTCCCTGCATCATCCTCAAGTCCGACGGCGCTACCCTCTACGCCACAACGGATCTGGCCACCCTGGTACAGCGGGAGCGGGACTACCATCCGGATAAGGTCCTCTATGTGGTGGATAAACGCCAGGCCCTGCACTTTGAGCAGGTATTCCGCACCGCCAAAAAGTCCGGCATCATCCGCCCGGAGACGGAGCTGCAATTCCTGGGCTTCGGCACCATGAACGGCAAGGACGGAAAGCCCTTTAAAACCCGTTCTGGCGGGGTCATGCGGCTGGAGTACCTGATTTCAGAGATCACCGACACCGTCAAGCAGCGCATTTTGGAGAACAACATTATTTCCGGAGAAGCCGTGGATGAGATTGCCGGCATCATTGCCGTGGCCGCCCTGAAATACGGCGACCTCAGCAATCTGGCCACCAAGGACTATGCCTTTGACATGGACCGTTTCTCCGCCTTTGAGGGCAACACCGGCCCCTATATTCTCTATACCATTGTGCGGATTAAATCCATTCTCGCCAAGTATGCGGAGAAGGTCGGGACGATTCCTCAGGATCTGGCCATTCTTCCCCCGGAGAATCAGATTGAGAAGGACCTGATGCTACAGCTGAGCCGGTTTGCCGACAACCTCTGGCTGGCCTACCGGGACACCCAGCCCAATGTGATCTGCGCCTATATCTATGAGCTCAGCGGCGCAGTCAACCGCTTCTACCATGAGACGCGGATTCTCACCGAGACCGACGAGAAAAAGCAGCAGGGCTATATCGCTCTGATTACCCTGGTCAAGCGGGTGCTGGAGACCTGCATTGATCTTCTGGGCTTTGAGGCCCCGGAAAAGATGTAACGGCTTGCGGGGCGTACCAAGTACGCCCCGTCCCCTTATTCACTTCCCCCCACAGTAAGGAGCGATTGATGAGATCCTACGACTATGTACTCTGGGACTGGAACGGCACCTTGGCAGACGACGTAAACGCCTCGCTTCTGTCCACCAACGACATTTTAAAAAAGCGGAACCTTCCGGCCATTACCCTGGACCAGTACTACCAATACATTGACACGCCCATCAGCCGGTTTTACGCCCATCTCCTGGACCTTCACCAGGTCCCCATGGAGGTCATCGGCCGGGAATTTGCCGAGTTCTACCCCAAATATTTTGACCATTTGCAGGCGGGAACCCAGTCTCTGCTGGAGCAGCTCCGCCAGGCCGGTGTGCATCAGCTGATCCTCTCCTCCGGCCACCGGGACGGGATTCTGCGGGATACGGAGCGTTTCGGGATTCGCTCCTATTTTGAGGAGATTTTGGCCGCAGACGACCTGCTGGCCCAGGGCAAGGTGGACCGAGCCAAGGCCTGGATTCGGCAGCAGCACGTTTCTCCGGCCCGTATGGTCATGATTGGCGACACCCTTCACGATCTGGAAGCCGCCCAGGCCATGGGAACCGGCTGCATTCTCTGCGCCACGGGCCACCAGTCGGAGGCGGACCTCCGCACCGCCGGTGTGCCGGTGGTCACCTCGTTTTCTCAGCTGGAGGCCCTGCTGTTGGAGCCGGCCTTCTAAATACCCATTGCAAAAGCAGCCATTCCGCTGTAAAATAAAAGTACCCGAAAGAAAGAGGACGTGATTCCATTGGAGAAAGAAGAAATCTCTTTTTATGAAGAGCTGCAGAGCAACGCCTTCCCGGCCCTGCAAACCCTGATGTATGACGGCTGGAGCGTTCGCTTTGGCGGCGGCTTTACCTACCGGGTCAACTGTGCCAACCCCATGTATCCGGAGCATCTGCCTGTCAGCGAGAAGATTCCCTATGTCGAGGAGCTGTATCGCAAATCCGGCCTGTCCATGTGCATTTTTAAGATCCATGAGGGCATGGATGACAAGCGGCGCCAGGCCTGTCAGGACCTGCTGGATGGGCGAGGCTACGCCACAGAGCGGGACGGCAATATTTTTGTCTGCGATCTAAATCGCTTTTCCCGGCAGCCCAACGTCTCCGTGGATGTGTCCGGGGAGATGTCCCAGCAGTGGCTGGATGGCTTTCTCACCATGAACGGCACCCCGGACACCCAGCGCGCCGCGGCAGCGGCTATGCTCCAAAACACCGCCTGCCCTGTGGCTGCCGCATCCATCTGGGAAAACGGAGCCATGGTGGCCTGTGGTCTCGGCGTCATAGAGCGCGGTCATGTGGGCCTCTACGACATCTTCGTGGACAGCAGCTGTCGCCGCCGGGGCTTGGGAGCTGACATCTGCACCGCCATTATGCAGGCAGGAAAGGCCCAGGGCTGCGACACGGCCTATCTCCAGGTGCTCTCAGACAATCTTGGGGCTCGGGCCCTCTACCGCGGTCTGGGATACCGGGAAACCTACGAATACTGGTTCCGCATCAAACGTTTTTAACCTAAAAATCTATTATACGAGGAGGACTTACCATGAAACTGGCACGTTTTATTCTGAAAATCGTCGGGGCATCTCTGACCTTGGCCGGCGCAATCTGCCTGCTCATCGGCTTCTGGGATAAGATCTTCGGCCGCTGCCGCGAGGACTACTGATTATTCCAAAAAAGCAGCCCCTTCGGATTTTCCGAAGAGGCTGCTTTCTTGTTTTTACTTGGTTCCGAAGATTCGGTCGCCGGCATCTCCCAGGCCAGGCACAATGTACTTGTCCTCGTTGAGCTTTTCATCCACACAGGCGATATACAGATCTACATCCGGATGCTCCTTCCGCACTGCGTCAATTCCCTCGGGGCAGCCAATGATGTTCATGAGTTTGATATTCTTACAGCCATATCCCTTCAGGAAGGTAATCGCCGCTGCGGCGCTTCCTCCTGTTGCCAGCATGGGATCCACCACCAGGACCTCCCGCTCGGAGATATCCGGGGGCATCTTGCAGTAGTATTCCACCGGGTTATGGGTCTCCGGATCACGGTACAGCCCAATATGCCCCACCTTGGCGGAGGGAATCAGATCAATAATCGTGTCCACCATACCAAGGCCTGCCCGCAGAATCGGCACAATAGCCAGCTTTTTGCCCGCCAGGCGCTGAAATGTGCCGGTGGCAATGGGGGTCTCAATGACTACGTTCTCCAGAGGCAGATCTCTGGTGGCCTCGTAGCACATCAGCGCCGCAATCTCACCAACGACCTCTCGAAATTCCTTCACGCCGGTGTTCTTGTCCCGCAGGATAGAAACCTTGTGCTGGATCAGGGGATGATCTAAAACATGCAGTTCTCCCATTTTTATGAATCTCCTTTCAATTTAGCCTGATTCGATGTCTGGCTCAAGCGGCTCAGCCGCTCCCGTTCCGCCTGGCTCAAGCGGAGATAATTGGGCGTCAGATCCTCCGGCGCCGACAGTCCCCCCCGCTCTGCCAACACTTCCGCAGCCATTGCTACGCCGCTGGCCCGCTGCATCTCCAAATGCGCAGGCGGCAGAACCAGGTGCGGCAGTGCTTCCGATAGAGTATTATAGCACAGTTTTGTCCCATCTCCAACCAGAAAAATCGGTTTTTCTACATTTTCCAGCTCTTTTTTCAGTTCCTCCAGAGAGATGGCCTGATCCGCTGTACACCGGGTCAGGTGTCTGCCGTCGGATTCAAACAGTCCGTGATAGACCTGCGCCCGCCGGGCGTCCATCACCGGGCAAATCAATCCCCTTCTATGCCGCATCTGATATGCCATGGCCTCCAAGGTGCTGACCCCGCACACAGGCTTTTCCGCGGCCCAGGCCAATCCTTTTGCCGCCGCCACACCGATTCGCACGCCGGTAAAGCTGCCGGGCCCCTTGGCCACGGCCACACAGTCCAGGTCCCCTGCCCGAAGACCGCAGTCCCGGAGCACCTGCTCTGCCATGGGCATCAGCGTGGCCGAGTGGGTCTTTCCGTTGTTCTGAAAGCTCTCTGCCAGCAGGACGCCATCCTCCATCAGCGCCACCGAGGCCGCCTTTGCCGAGGATTCAAAGGCCAAGATTCGCATAGTTCTCTCCCCCTTCAATGAGAATTCTCCGTCCGTTCTCCTCTGTGGGATCCTTGCGAATGGAAATCCGCAGGGCATCCTCCAAGGCGTCCTCCACCCGCTGGCTCCACTCCACCGCCAGGATTCCCCCTCGTTCCAAATAGTCCTCCCAGCCGATGTCAAAGAGATCCTCGGAGGAAGTCAGCCGGTACATATCAAAGTGAAACAGTGGCACCGCCCCATCGTACTCATTGACAATGGTATATGTGGGACTGGTGACCCGGTCTGTGATTCCCAGCCCCCGGGCGAGTCCCCGGGTAAAGGCAGTCTTGCCTGCACCCAGGTCTCCGTCATAGGCAATGACCGTCCCCGGCTTTAACTGTTTTGCCAGCTTTTCTCCCAGCTGCTCTGTCTCCTGTTCCGAATGTGTAAAAAACTCCATAGTCGTGGCTCCTGCTGCGTTGTTCTGCGGTTCATTCCGTGGACACTATTATAGCACATCCTTGGGCAAATAAAAATCCTTTTCTTGTTTACTTCCGCCTGAGAAAATGCTAGAATGAGAAAAAACGCGAAACTCCCTGAAAGGAGCCAATATGCTTAGCGCAGTAAAAAAATTCTTTTCCCGCACCGACTGGATTCTGCTGGGGCTGTGTGTGGCCGTCTCGATTTTCGGCCTGGTCATGATCTCCAGCGCCACCAATCTCGACGGCTCTGCGGACTACATCAAAAAGCAGCTGATCGCCCTGTTCATCGGTCTGGTTCTCTATGTTCTGATTTCCTTTGTGGACATGGAAATTCTTGCGGAGCACACCACAATCATCGTGATTATGGCAGCCCTGTTTCTCGCCCTGCTGTATCCCTTCGGCATGGACGACGGCACCGGAAACAAGAGCTGGATCCGAATTCCCGGCATCAACTTCATGGTCCAGCCTGCGGAATATTGTAAAATCATCTACATCATTGTGGTGGCCCGTATCTGCTCCATCTATCAGGAGCGCATCAACTCCATTCCCTGTATTCTCCGGCTGGGGTTTCTGTCGGCGCTGTTTTTAGGTCTGATTGTGGTGATCTCTAAGGATGCCGGCGTGGCCCTGATTTATGTGTTTACCTTTATTATTATGGCCCTGTCCGCCGGCTTCAGCATTCTGTGGTTTCTGGCCGCGGCGGCGGGACTGGCGGTAGTGGTCCCGATTCTGTGGAGCAGCTCACTGATTCAGGATTATCAAAAGCTGCGTATCATGGTGGTCTTTGACAGCTCCATTGACCCCTCCGGCACCTCCGTCCGCTATCAGGCCCTGCGCTCCATCAGCGCCATTTCCGGAGGCGGTTTGACCGGTCAGGGGCTCTACCAGGGCACCCTGACGCAGGCAGATGCCATTCCCGCCCAGCATACGGACTTCATCTTCGCCGTAATCGGAGAGGAACTGGGCTTTCTGGGCTGTGTGCTGTGCATTGCGCTGCTGTGCGCCATTATTTTCCGTATCATCTACATTGGCGTTCACTCTCAGAGCTATTTTTATCGTCAGATGTGCATCGGCATTGCCGGCATGCTGCTGTTCCAGATCCTCGTGAACATCGGCATGTGCCTGGGCCTTATGCCGGTTATCGGTCTGACCCTGCCCTTTATCAGCTATGGCGGTTCCTCTATCCTCTCCCTGTTTATCGCCATGGGGGTTATCTCCAGCGTTCGAATGCATCCGTCACCGGATTCCCAGCTGCGATACCTACAGCTTCCCGTATAGCCCTGTGCGCCGCAATTTGCGGCGCACATTTTTTCGTTGGGAGGAATAATTTTATTTCTCAGGCAAACACTACCTCTGCAAAACAAATTGGAGGTATTGCTATGAACACAAAATCACCTGCCGCCCGGAGCCTTCTGGCAGTTTGTCTGGCCCTGCTGCTATCCACTTCCGCCCTGGCCGCAGACACCACGGTGTCCTGGGACGACGTCTACTGTTTTTCCTCCGCCGACTTTTCCGCCGACGCCTGTTCGGGAGTGCTCCTAACGCAGGTACCGGAGGAAACCTTGGGGGCCTTGATGCTGGGGAACCGACAGCTCCGATGCGGTGATGCCCTCTCCCTGGCGCAACTCTCTCAGCTGACCTTTCACCCTGCCGGCGACGCCTCTGGAGAGGCAGTAATCTCCTGTCTGGGACTTCGTCCCAACGGCACTGAGGCGCTTCAAGCCACCCTAAAGGTCCGGGGGCGGGACAATCAGCCCCCGGTGGCTGAGGATTCCCAGTTTGTCACCTACAAGAATATTCCCGGCCAGGTTCCGCTGACGGCCTCCGATCCGGAGGAGGAACCCCTCACTGTTCAGATTGTCAAGGAGCCGGGCCGCGGCACCCTCAGTCTTGCAGCGGACGGCACCGTCACCTACACTCCATTGGAGAATAAGGTAGGCAAGGACAGCTTCGTCTACACCGTCACAGACCCGGCGGGAAACACCTCGCAGGAGGCCACGGTACGAATCGAGATTCGAAAGCCCTCTGACAAGCAAACCTACGGAGACATGGCGGAGGACCCAGCCCTGCTGGCCGCCACCTGGCTTCGGGAGGAGGGCCTCTTTTCCGGAGAAACCGTATCCGGGCAGCTGCTATTTTCCCCGGATGCCACCGTATCCCGGGGTCAGTTTGTCGCCATGTGCGCCGGTCTGACCGGCTGTCAACCGGATGATGAGGGAGTCCCCACCGGATTTGCCGATGCGTCCAGCACCCCTGTGTGGCTGGAGGGCTATGTGACCTCCGCCCTGCGGGGCGGCTATCTCCGAGGGATTCCCACCGGAGACGGACTTGCCCTCTGCCCCGAGGAGCCCATCACCCAAGCCCAAGCCGTCCAGCTGGTCAGCGGCATGCTGAATCTGCACAGCGACACCACTCCAGTCATGGGCCGGGATGACGGCGTCCCCGCCTGGGCCGCCTCTGCCGTATCTGCCATGTCTCGCATCTACAGTGTCACGGAGTCTGACGCGCCGCTGACACGCCGGGACGCCGCCGTGCTGCTGCACAGCGCCTGGCAGTACGATGCCGCCTCCCAGGACCATTCCAGTCTTCTCTCCTGGGCGGAACGATAAACGATAAGCCCGTGGACAAAAGTCCACGGGCTCTCAGCGTGTCCAAAACCTCGTAGAGTTTCGCCGCCGCAGCGGCGAAATAGAGTAAAATCATTTTCCGCCGGGGCGTGTACATGGCGGAAAATACATCTCGGCCTGAAAGTGTGGCTTTTGTGTGCTCTGGGCACACAAAAATGCGCGCATCAGGCCGCAGTTTCTTTGTCAGAAAAGCCTTCCGGCTTTTCCGACAGTCTAAAGGCCCGTGGACTTTCGTCCACGGGCCTTCCCTTCTACCGCCGGGCCGGATGCTCCATCCAGCCCAGCAGCCGTGTAAACAGCTTTTCCACAAGAATGCTCAGGGCAATCACAACCGCCGTCCAGGCAAAGAGGTTTGGGGTTTCCAGATAGATCTTGGCATAGTACAGCCCCGTCCCTATGGACCGCTTTGGCTGGCAGAGGACCTCCGCCGCCACCCCGGATTTCCAGGCCATGCCCATGGCGGTCAGGCAGGCCGCACGGAAATAGGGCAGAGCCGAGGGAATGTACAAAAACCAAAAGGTTCGCCACCGTCCCATGCCAAAAATCTTGGTCATCTCCAGAAGCTGACGGTCTGTCTGGCGAAAGCCCTCGGCCACATTGCCCCAGATTACCGGCAGAACCATCAGTCCCGCAATAAACGCAGGCACAAAGCCGCTCTTCATCCAGAGCATACACAGCAGGATAAAGGACGCCACCGGCGTGGCCCGGACAACACGAATGGCCGGTGCCAGCAGCGTTCCCCACAGCGGCACAAACTCCGTCAGAACCGCCGCAAGAAAGCCCACAGCAGCCCCCAGAACAAATCCTCCCAGAATCCGCAGCAGCGTCAGGCCCACTTGGGCCCAAAACTTTCCCTCTACGGCCAAGGCACCCAGGGCCCGCAGAACCACGCCGGGACCGGGGAGCAGCAGCGGCAGGTCTACAGCTTTGGCCGCAAGCTGCCAGACAAGAAGCCAGAAGCCTGCGGCCAAAAGTCCCTTTGCGATTCCTTTAGTCCGCGATATAGTAGAAGTCATCGTCCGGCAGCTGTCCGCCTACCGACGTGGGATCCGCATCAAAGAGCACCTTGTAGTACCCCTCAATGCTCTGCTTCATCTCTTCCCCTGCCCGGAAGATAATGTGGCAGCCCGGAAGGGCCTTCAGGGCAATGGCCTCGCTGGGCACAATCTCATACTGTGCCAGCAGCGCCGCTGCCGCCTCCTGGTCCTCTGTGATAAAGCGGATGGATGCCTCATATTCCTCCAGGAACTTCTTCACGGCCTGGGGATGCTCCTGGGCGAAGCTCTGCTGGACCACCACACAGCCCTGGGTCAGAATGCTGCCGTCATCCACGATTTCATTCCAGGCGTCGGTCAGATCCAGCACAGAGGTGAAGCCTTCCACCTTTGTGCTCAGCACAGAGACATTGGGCTCAGGGAGCATGCAGAACTCCGCTTCGCCGGAGGCACAGGCCGCAATGACCTCGTCTGCGGCGGTGCAGAACTGAATCGTCACGTCGTTGTCCGGGTCAATGCCATGGCCCTTGAGCACATAATCCAGCACATATTCCGGATTTGCTCCCTGGCCAATGGTATAGATGGTCTTTCCCTTGAGCTGCTCCCACTGGGTAATGGGCTCGGCATCGGCGGTGTTCTGAAGAATGTGCAGCACACCCTCGGTGTTCAGCGCCAGCAGCTGGACCTTCCCCTGGGTCTTCTGGTACACCACAGCGGCGCTGTTGGTGGGCAGGCAGGCGATGTCAAATTCACCTGCAATAACCTTGGTGACCACCTCAGAGGGATCGGCACTCAGGGTGAACTGATAGTTGTTGGCAGCCGTACCGGCCTCGGCTTCCTCCATGAGCTTCGCCATACCGGCGCCGGTGGGGCCCTTGATGGTGCCCACTGTCACGTCTACCGCCTCATAGGGCGTTTCCTGGCTTTCCTCTTGCGCAGAGACGCTCTCCTGGACGGAGGCAGGCTCCTCCACGGAGGACGCCACCGGCTCAGACGGGGCAGCCGTCTCCACAGGGGTCTCCGACACCGTCTCCTGGACCGGAGATGCGCTGGACGCAGTCTGTGTATCGCCGCACGCAGCGAGCATGCCTGTAAGCATGGCCACCGCCATCAGCATTGCAATCAATTTCTTCATGTTTGGGTACTCCTTGCTGAAATTATTTAGAACGCGCACATGCACGCAGTTCCTCGGAAATAAAAAGCTGCTTGCCCTCCCGCCGGATGAGCCCTTTCTCCTCCAGAGCATCCAGCGCCCGGTACAGAGAGGCCCGGCCGATATTTAGCTGGCGGCTCAGCTCCGTCATGGAGGAAATAAACCGTCCTGAGGCGTCACATTGGTCCATTAGGAACACGGACACCCGCTGTTCCACGGATCCGGCCGTTAGTCCGGAGATTTTTTCATTTAAAAACCATATCCGGTTGGATAGATATCGGATGTAATTTTCCGTGATATGAAAATTCCGATGCATAGCCCAAAGGATTACCTCCTCGGGGATAAACAGAATCTCAGTGCTATCCTGCGCCATAAGTCGGGTGGCATAGACCTCCCGGGAGGAGAACATACTGGCCGCACCAAAGCACTCTCCAGGGGACAAATCTGACATCTTCATGCGTTTTCCATCCGGTGTCTCCTTGTCCACCCGGACGGTCCCCACCAAAATAATCCCCAGGCAGCGCATAAAATGCGTCTCGTCGAAGATGATCTGGTTTTTTTGAAACCGCTGGAGCCGGCACCGGGGATCCCGGACAATCCCCTCCACTACGATCTCATCAACGCCCTCAAAGAGAAACGTGGAAGCGACCCGGCGCAGCTTCTGTTTTGGAAGCTCTCCTGCCATAACGCCCCTCCTTTTGTCTCATTTGATACACTTTTACTATAGCGAACCTTCCGCAGAATGTCAAGTCTTTTTCTTCGCATATTTTTCGGAATACTGCATACAATGATCTCGGACCAGCTCAAAGACATTGCCGGTGTTCAAAAGGCCACTGAACATCCGAAGCTCGTCGTTTTCCATAGCGATAACTTTGGTGCGGGATCTGGAGGACAGGATAACCTGTGTGATCTCAAAGGGCATCTCTGAGGGCGGTCAAGTGTGTCTCCAAGGTAACCTGCGGGAAGATGCGAAAAGACCGGGGCAGCGACGGCTGTCCCGATCTTTCTCTGTAAAATCCTTCAGAATGTTCCTGGCGCCGCCTTGACAATCGTCCAAGAACTTGTTACAATGACTGTGACAAAAGGCTAGGAAGGAACCAGTACCGGCTTGCCTGATTTCAGAGAGAGGCGCATCTGCTGTAAGCGCCTTATGACGGCTTTTCGGGAACACCAGTCTGGAGCTGCTGCGGGAATGGATTGAAACGCAGACGTCTCTCCGCGTTAGGGAGCCAATGAGTAAAACCATAAGGTGGAACCGTGCACTGCACCCTTATGAGCTGCAAGGGCAGCTTGTAGGGGTTTTATTTTTTTAGAACCAACAAAGGAGTGTCAATCGATGAAGGTTGTTTATAACGACGGTCACGTTGGCGAGATTGAGCAGGAGCAGGAGCTCCATGTGCTCCGCCACAGCGCCGCACACATCATGGCTCAGGCCATCCGCCGGCTGCATCCCCAGGCCCGCTTTGCCTATGGCCCCGCCACGGAGCGCGGCTTTTACTACGACGTGGATCTGGGCGAGGAAAAACTCACCGACGAGGATCTTCTTGCCATTGAGCAGGAAATGAAGAAAATCTGTAAGGAAAACCTCCCCTTTAAGGCCTATGTTCTTCCTCGGGCGGAGGCCATCGCCCTGATGGAGAGCCGTGGCGAAACCTACAAGGTGGAGCACATTGGAGACCTCCCCGAGGATGCCACCATCACCTTCTATCAGCAGGGCGAGTATATCGACATGTGCATCGGGCCTCACATCACCTATACCAAGGCCCTCAAGGCATTTAAAATCACACAGCAGTCCGGCGCTTACTGGAAAAACGACAAGGACAACAAAATGCTCACGCGAATCAACGGCATTGCCTTCCGCACCCAGGCAGAGCTGGAGGAGCATCTGAAGCTCCTGGAGGAGGCCGAGAAGCGGGATCACCGCCGCCTGGGCAAGGAAATGGGCCTGTTTATGTTCTGTGACGAAGGCCCCGGATTCCCCTTCTTCCTGCCCAAGGGCATGGCCATCAAAAACGCGCTCATTGATTACTGGCGGGAAATCCACACCCGTGACGGCTATGTGGAGGTTTCCACGCCTATGATTATGAACCGGCACCTCTGGGAGACCTCCGGCCACTGGGATCACTACAAGGACAATATGTACGCCACCGTCATTGACGGCGAGGACTACTGCATCAAGCCCATGAACTGCCCCGGCGGCGTGATGGTCTATCGTTCCCAGCCCCACAGCTATCGGGAGCTGCCGCTCCGGGTCGGTGAGCTGGGCCTGGTCCACCGCCATGAGCTTCGGGGCGCCCTCCACGGTCTGTTCCGTGTCCGCTGCTTCACCCAGGATGATGCCCACATTTTTATGCGTCCCGACCAAATCGCCGACGAAATCCGCGGTGTGGTCCACCTGATCAACGAGGTCTATACCAAGTTCGGATTCGAATACTTCATGGAGCTTTCCACCCGTCCTGCGGACTCCATGGGCTCCGACGAGGACTGGGAGGCAGCCACCAACGGCCTGAAGGACGCGCTGGAGAGCCTCGGCCTGGACTATATCATCAACGAGGGAGACGGCGCCTTCTACGGTCCCAAGATTGATTTCCATCTTCGGGACAGCCTGGGCCGGACCTGGCAGTGCGGCACCATCCAGCTGGACTTCCAGATGCCCCTGAACTTCCAGCTGGAATATGTGGACGAGAACGGCGAAAAGCAGCGGCCCATTATGATTCATCGCGTGTGCTTCGGCTCCATTGAGCGGTTTATCGGCATTCTCACCGAGCATTTTGCCGGCAAATTCCCCCTGTGGCTGGCTCCCACGCAGGTGAAGGTCCTGCCTGTGTCCGACAAGAGCATGGATTACGCCAAGGAGGTCTATGAGGCCATCCGGGCCACCGGCATCCGCACAGAACTGGATGAGCGCAGTGAAAAGATTGGCTACAAAATCCGCGAAGCCCAGCAGGTGGAGCGTGTCCCCTATATGCTGGTCATCGGCGCCAAAGAGGTGGAGGCCGGGAATATCACCTTCCGGAACCGGGATACCGGAGAAAGCACCACCATGTCCCTGGAGGAGTTCCTCGCCAAGGTCCAGCAGGAAAACAAGGATCGAGTCTAATATAGCTGCCCCGCAGGCGCTGCCTGCGGGGCCTTTTCATCGCTGTCAGAAAAAACATACCCCAAATTGGAGTCACGCTATTGACACATTCGTTAGTCCATGCTAACATACCATTGGACAAATCCATGCTATGGAGCTGATATCTATGACGCTTGATGAACTGCTTCCCGGAAATGATGCCATCATCTCCGAGGTGACCTGTGAGGAGCCCTCTCTTCGCAAGCATATTCTCGATATGGGACTGACCCCCGGCACAGAGGTCACCATGGTCAAGGCTGCGCCCCTGGGCGATCCACTGGAGCTGCGGCTTCGGGGCTATGAGCTGACCCTCCGCAAGGCGGACGCCGCCCGGGTTCTGCTGTCGGACATCCATCCCGCCCACCGGCAGACCGGCCCCACCTCCCGACATTCCGTGATTCCCCATCCCGGCGTTGGTGAAGCCGCCACCTATCGCGGCAGTACCAAGCAGGAGGCGATTCCCCAAGGACGGCCTCTGCATTTTGCCCTGGCCGGCAATCAAAACTGCGGAAAAACCACCCTGTTTAACCAGCTCACCGGCTCCAACCAGCATGTGGGCAACTTTCCCGGTGTCACGGTAGACCGGAAGGACGGCGTGATTCGCGGCCACAAGGAGGCCACCGTAACGGACCTTCCGGGCATCTACTCCCTTTCCCCCTATACCAGTGAAGAGATTGTCACCCGGGAGTTCATTTTGAAGGAACATCCCGACGGCATTATCAACATTTTGGATGCCACCAATATCGAACGAAATCTCTATCTGACCATCCAGCTCATTGAGCTGAACATCCCCATGGTGCTGGCCCTTAATATGATGGATGAGGTTCGGCTCAACGGCGGCACCATCCAAATCAACGCCCTGGAGCAGGCCTTGGGCATTCCCGTGGTCCCCATTTCCGCCGCCAAAAACGAAGGCATTGATGAGCTGATCGATCACTGTCTCCATGTGGCCCGATACCACGAGGTCCCGGAACGCATGGACTTCTGTGACGCCAATGCCAGCGGCGGCGCCGTCCATCGTTGCATTCACGCCGTGAGCCATCTCATTGAAGATCACGCCCGCCGGGAGCAGCTGCCGGTGCGGTTTGCCGCGTCGAAGCTCATCGAAGGAGACCCGCTGATTTTGGATGCCCTAAAGCTGGACATCAACGAAAAAGAGGCCCTGGAGCACATTATCACCCAAATGGAGGAGGAGCGCGGACTGGACCGCATGGCGGCGCTGGCAGATATGCGCTTTCAGTTTATCACTGCCCTGTGCTCGGAGACCGTTGTGCACCCCCACGAAAGCCGGGAGCGCATCCGCAGCCGGAAAATCGACCAGGTGCTAACCGGAAAATATACCGCCATTCCGGCCTTTGTGGGAATTATGGCCCTGGTGTTCTACCTGACCTTCGGCTTGATCGGAGCCTGGCTTTCCGACTGGATGGAGCTGGGCATCCACTGGTTTACCGGCCTTTGTGACAAAGGACTGACGGTATACGGCATCAATCCCGTGGTTCACTCTTTGATTATCGACGGCGTCTTTGCCGGCATCGGCAGCGTTCTGAGCTTTCTCCCCATTATTGTCGTATTGTTCTTCTTTCTCTCTATTTTGGAGGACAGCGGTTATATGGCCAGAGTGGCCTTTGTCATGGACAAGCTCCTGCGAAAAATCGGGCTCAGCGGTCGCAGCTTTGTCCCCATGCTCATTGGCTTCGGCTGTTCCGTCCCGGCCATAATGTCCACCCGCACCTTGCCCTCGGACCGAGACCGCAAGATGACCATACTGCTGACACCCTTTATGAGCTGTTCCGCCAAGCTCCCAATCTACGCCCTGTTTACCGCCGCATTTTTTCCCCGGCATGGCGCACTGGTGATGATTGGGCTCTACTTCACCGGCATTCTCGTGGGCATCTGCTATGCGCTGCTGCTGAAGAAAACCGCGTTTCAGGGGGAGCCGGTGCCCTTCGTCATGGAGCTGCCAAACTACCGAATGCCCGGGGCCAAAAATGTACTGCAGCTCATCGGAGAAAAGGCCAAGGACTTCATCACCAAGGCCTTCACCGTAATCTTTCTGGCCTCGGTCATCATCTGGTTCCTTCAGAATTTTGACACCAGGTTGAATCTGGTATCGGACTCCTCCCAGAGTCTGCTGGCCCTGATCGGCAGCTGGATTGCTCCCATCTTCTCCCCCCTTGGGCTGGGAGACTGGCGAATCTCCACCGCCCTGATTACCGGCTTTACCGCCAAGGAAAGCGTGGTAAGCACCTTGACGGTGCTGCTGGGCGGCTCCACCGCCGCCCTGGGCTCCCTGTTTTCTCCTCGATCCGCAGCCACCTTCCTGGTGTTCTGCCTGCTCTACACCCCCTGCGTGGCCGCCATTGCTGCTGTGCGGCGGGAGCTGGGCGGTCGTTGGGCCGCCATCGTAGTGGTTTCTCAGTGCGCCGTGGCCTGGTTGATCGCCTTTGTGTTCCACGGTCTGCTGTACATCTAGGAGGCCCTTATGAATCTACAAAGTATTCTGCTTTTGGCGCTGCTGCTTCTTTGGATTTTGTGGGCCCTGGGATATCTAGTACGCCGCGGCGCCTGCGGCTGCCGCCGCTGTCCCCATTCCGGCTGTTCCGGCTGCCCCAAGCATCGCGTATAATACACACAGCCACCGGTTTCCCCGGTGGCTGTGTCAGTTTTGTATCCGATTTTACTGGGCGGCTTCTTCCACCACGGCAATCTCATCGCCGGGCTTGACGGTCCCGGATTCCAATACCCGGACAAAGATTCCCTCTCTGGGCATAACGCAGTCCCCTGCGGCCTTTCGAATGGCGCAGTCATTGTGGCAGGTCTTTCCGATCTGGGTCACCTGACACAGCGCCGTACCCAGCCGGAGCTTGGTCCCCACCGGGAGCTGGTACACACAAATCCCCTCCACCAGAATGTTCTCCGCAAAATCTCCCGCCTTTAGCTTCAAGGTGATCTTATCCTGCAGCTTCTGCACGCTTTCCATTCCAAGCAGCGACACCTGACGGTGCCAATCCCCTGCGTGGGCGTCTCCTACAATGCCGTAGTTTTCCCGCAGCTCCACCTGATCCACCGGGTGCTTCTGGATTCCCCGCACCTCGCTGATGCATACTGCCAATACGTTAGCCATGGTGATGATGCTCTCCTTTGTGTATTGCGGCGCAGTCTTGACTGATGCCCCGCAGAATTTCCAGCCCGTGACGGACCGGTTGGACCACCGCAGAGAAGTTCTCGGTGGATGCTTTCTTGCTTCCCGGCAGGTTGATAATCAGCGTCTGGCCCCGAATTCCCGCCGTTTCCCGGGACAGGCAGCCCATAGGGGTAATCCGCATGCTCTCGGCACGCATGGCCTCCGGAATTCCCGGCGTCCGTTTTTCCAGCACGGCCTCTGTGGCCTCCGGGGTCACATCCCGCTGGGAAAATCCTGTGCCGCCGGTGGTGAGAACCAGCCACACCCCCAGCTCATCTGCGCACTTACGCAGCTGGAACTGAATCTCCTCCCGGTCGTCAGGCACCATGGCCCTATAGGTCACCTGATAGCCATTTTCCTCCAGGAGCTTCACCAGAGCCGGCCCGGAGGTATCCTCCCGAAGTCCCTGACTGCCCTTATCACTAACCGTGATCACTGCCGCTGTATAGTCCATGCTACAGCTCCTTCCTGACAAAATCGCCGGACTGTCCGCCGGTCTTTTTCAGCAGTCGAATGTCATCGATCACCATATCCCGCTGGACGGCCTTGCACATATCGTAGACGGTAAGCGCCGCCGCAGTCACTGCGGTAAGGGCCTCCATCTCCACACCGGTGCTGCCATAGCAGGAGGTTGTGGCCAGAATATCCACGGAGAGCATCTCCTCATTCAGGCTCAGCTCCAGCGACACGCCTGTGAGCATAATCGGGTGGCACATAGGCACCAGCTCTGGGGTCCGCTTGGCACCCATAATCCCCGCCACCTGGGCCACAGTGAGCACGTCTCCCTTTTTGACCCCGCCATCCCGAATCAGGTCAAAGGTCTTTCGGTTGACCAGCACACGGCCGGCAGCCACTGCCTCCCGTTTTGTCTCTTCCTTCTGCCCCACATTGACCATCCTGGCGTTTCCCCGGTCGTCAAAGTGGGTAAAATCATCTGCAATGGCCATATCTATCCTCCTATGGTATTCATGGTTCGTCCCGCTTCGCTGAGGTGCTCCGCGTCCAGTACCCCGTGCATCTTTGGTTTGCTCATCACAGCCTGCCGAAGGGTCTCCAGCAGCGCATCTCCATGCAGGCCTCTGACCCGGATTTCCTGGTCAGAATGAAGGCAGGGCTTCAATGCGCCCTCGCTGGTAAGCCGCAGTCGATTGCAGGTACCGCAAAAATGGCGGCTCAAGGGGGAAATCAGCCCTACACGGCCCCTGCCTCCCGGCAGCCGGTACAGCCGGGCCACCCCACCGCCCTCCGGCAGGGGCTCCAGCTCCGGCACCCGTCGGAGCACCGTATCCCCCGGAAGATAGGCCTCCTTTCCAAAGGCCCCTCCCATGGGCATCAGCTCGATAAACCGAAGCTCCAGTGGCGTCTCCCGGGTCAGCGCTACAAAATCCTCGATTTCATCCTGGTTAAATCCGCCGATCAGCACGGTATTGACCTTGACCGGAGCAAGCTCCGCCGCAAAGGCCGCCTCCAGTCCCGCCAGGGCATCCTCCAGGCGGCCCCCTCCGGTGATGGCTGTGTACCGCTCCGGATGCATGGTATCCAGGCTGATATTCACCCGGCGTACCCCGGCTTGCTTCAGTCCCTGGGCATACTTCCCCAACAAGATGCCGTTGGTGGTCATGTCGACCTCTTCGATTCCCGGAACCGCCGCCAGCATCCCGCACAGCTCTACACAGCCCCGGCGCACCAGCGGCTCTCCGCCGGTCACCCGAACCTTCCGAATGCCCAACTGTGCCGCTGCCGTGACGATTTCCGTAATCTCCTCAAAGGAGAGAATATCCTCGTGTCCCTTCTGGCACACTCCCTCCGGCATACAGTAGCGGCACCGAAGATTACAAAGGTCAGTAATGGAGACCCGCAGATAGCTGATCTCTCTCTGATATTGATCCCGCATGGCTCAGTACCGTCCGAAAGTGCAGTTGGGATAACGGCAGTCCTTACAGCCCTGACACAGGCCGCCGGCCCCCAGACTGCGAAGCTCCTGTCTGGTAAATCGCAGGCCGGTAAAGGCCTGGGGCAAAATCACATCCAGCATGGTGGTCTTGGCGTGAATTGCCGCGCCAGGCACTCCCAAAATGGTCACGTCCTCCAGATATGCCACCGTAAACATATTGCCCGGCTGCGCGGGAACCCCTTGGGTAATCACTTCTGCGCCGCTTCTTCGAATGGCAGTGGGCGTCAGATCGTCCGGATCCACGCTCATGCCCCCGGTCATCACAATCAGCTTCGCCCCCCGATTTCTCCACTTTTCCATGGCGGACAGGAGCATGGTCAGGTCATCGTCACAGAAGATGCAGCCCAGCACCTGGGCCCCAAAGGCCCCCACCTTTCTCCGGATCACCGGCTCAAACTTGTCCTGAATCCGCCCGGAATACACCTCGCTGCCGGTTACAATGATTCCCACCGGCAGGTTCTCCCGATAGGGCAGCAGCTCCATCAGGGGTCGATCTGCCTGGGCCACCAGCCGCTCCGCCTCCAGGATCTCCTGTTCCTGACAGACCAGAGGGATAATCCGCTCCCCGCAGAGCTTCATCCCCTTTTTCACCGGATAGTGGTCCGGAAGGGTGGCAATGGTGATCTCCCCAATCTGATTGATGGCATTTTGCAGGGGTCGATTGACCCGGAACAGGCCGTCCCGCTGGGCGGTCAGGGTCATCTTGCCCTCGCTGGGACCGGAATACTCCGCCCCCTCCACCGGGGCCATGGCCGCCAGTCTCCGTGCCGCATCCTCCTCGTGGATTTCTCCGGCATTTTCTTCCCAGATGTAGATGTGCTTCTTCCCCAGATTGAGGAGATGGGGCACGTCCTCCCGGGTAATCACATGCCCCCGGGAGAATGCCCGCCCCTTGAATCCGTCCCGGACCTCAGTAATATCATGACAGAGCGTCAAGCCCACTGCGTCTTCCGTTTTAACTTTTTTCATGGCATATCCTCCATCAGGGAATGAGATAGGCTGTGAGTTTGGTTCCCGCCGGGAGCCTCGAACTTCCGGCAGGGATTTCAGCCAGCAAATTGCAGCCCACCAGGCTGTGCAGCACACCGTTTCCCTGGCCTCGGGACACATGCATCTTCGCCGTGCCCTCCGTCAGGTCCAGAATTCCTCGAATGAGCCGCGTCTTGGGACTTTTCTTGGGAAAATCCTCCGCCAAAACCACGGGAATCTCCGGAAGCTCCGGCCGGGCCATGCCCTGGAGCTTTCGGATTACAGGAAGCACCACCGCATAGAAATTGGTCAGCGCCGATGCCGGGTTGCCGGACAGACCGCAGACCAGCGTTCCGTTTTTTACACCGTAGGCTGATGCCCCTCCGGGCTTCAAAAACAGCGTGCGAATCAGAGGAACCGCCCCGGCCCGTTCCATGGCATCCGGCGTAAAATCATAGTCCCCCACAGACACGCCCCCTGTGGTCACCACCAGGTCACACTCCTCCAGGGCTTGCCCGATCACTGCTGCAATCCTGTCCGGATCATCTCCCGGCGTGGGGTACAGCACCGGCTGACACCCGGCATGGCTCACTGCCCCGTGAAAGGTGTAACGGTTTGTGTTGACAATCTTCCCGCCGGACAGTGGGTCCCCCGGCTCCACCAGCTCGCTGCCTGTGGTGATGATTCCGATTTTAGGCACCCCAAAGACCAGCGGCTCCGCAATGTGCTGCGCCGCCAGCGTTCCCAGCAGGGCGCTGTCGATTACCGTACCGGCCGGGGCCAGCAGCTGCCCTCGGGTCACGTCCTCCCCCTGGGGGACCACATTTTCCCCCGGGGCAAACTGGGCGGAGATTTTCACGGTCTCCGCATCGAACACGGTATCCTCGTACTTTGTCACCGCATTGGCCCCCGGAGGCACCGGTGCGCCTGTCAGGATCTTTGTGGCCGTCCCCGGCGTGACCTCTCGGGTCCACATGGAACCGGCAGGCACCTCCTCCAAAATTCTCAGGGTCACGGGGTGCTCTGCGCTGGCCTCTGCGGTATCCTCCGCCCGGAACGCATATCCGTCAAAGGGGCTTCGATCAAAGGGCGGCACGTCGCCGGAGGCATAAACCGGCTCAGCCAGGATTCGCCCCACCGCCTCCACCAGGGGTACCCCCTCCATATAGTGTAGCGGCCGCACCTGCCGCAGCAGCAGTTCCCTGGCTGCACGATATTCCATATTGCTCTGCATACGCTTCGCTCCCCACAAAAAGAAATAATGGGCCCACTCCGTTTTTGCAGAGCAGCCCCAGGCACTGGAAAACTCTCCTTTTCAAAAGCGGAAGGTCAGCCGATTTCCCGGCAGGCCCGTTGACTCAGGGTCAAGGCTGCAGCGGCGTGGCATATTGCTTTAGCCGCTGCAGCTCGGAGATCATTTATGGATAGTGTAACGGATTTCCCCGAAAAATTCAAGGGGAGGATCAGCCCTCGTCCCGCAGGCAGTTGCGGGTAATGCCCAGGATTTCACGGGCGTCGTCTGCGGTGGCAATCTCACGGCCAGCCAGCTTTGCCAGCTCTACCGCACGCTTGACCAGCATCTCGTTGGTGGCAATGATCTTGTTGCCGTTTTCATCCTTGCCATACATAATGTTGTCCTCCAGGCCAACCCGCAGGCCGTCGCAGCCCAGAGCCAGTCCGGCCAGCATCATGGGCATATGCGCCTTGCCAATGCCGGAAACAGACCAGGTGGCACCCTTGGGCAGATGCCCCACCATAAAGGCCAGGTTCTCTGCGGTACCGGGCATGGAGCCGCCCACACCCATAATGAACTGCATATGGGGGTTGCCGGGGATTCCGTGCTTGTTCACATAGTACATGGCGGAGTCCAGATGGCCGGTATCGAAAATCTCAAACTCAGGCTTGACATCCTCCTTCACCACCTCCTGGGCCAGCTTGTTGAGGAAGCGGGGACTGTTCTCAAAAATGTAGCTATTGGACCAGTTGAGGGTATTGGGATCGAAGGAGCACATCTCCGGCTTCAGGGCAGACAGATGCTGAAGGCGCTTGTAGTCCTCATACTCGCCGCCGGAGGTGGTGAGATTGATGATAATGTCCACGCCCTCCTTTTTGCACAGCTCCCGGGTCTTTTCCACTGCCTCGGTGAACTTCTGGAGGCTCATGGACTTGTAGCCGATCTGCATCACACCGTCCACTTCCTTGTCCTCACGGACATGGATATGGGCAATGGACGCGCCCAGCTTGGCACAGGCTACAATCTGCTCTGCCAGCTCATCGGCAGTATAGGGAACGGTAGGTGCCTTGTCCTTTTTGGTGCCTGCGCCGCAAAGGCAGACCTGAATCATGATTTTATTGGATTTCGCCATAATAACAACACCCTTTCAAATTAAACAGTAACTTTTTTATGGAATCAATCGCACATCTCGATTACCGTGGCCTGACCCATGCCGCCGGCAATACAGAGGGTGGCAAGGCCATATTTAAGACCACGCTTCTTCATCTCGTGCATCAGGGTCACAATAATCCGGCAGCCGGAGGAGCCGACGGGATGGCCCAGGGCAATGGCGCCGCCATTGACGTTGATGATGTCCATCTTGTCCTCCCAGTGGAGCTCCTTGATGCACCCCAGAGACTGGGCCGCAAAGGCCTCATTGAGCTCGATGAGCTGAATGTCGTCCATGGTGATTCCGGCATTCTTCAGGGCCTTGGGCACGGCATAGACAGGGCCCAGACCCATGGTGCGGGGATCGCAGCCTGCGGTACCCATGCCGATGATCTTACAAATGGGCTTCAGTCCCAGCTCCTTGGCCTTCTCCTCACTCATCAGCAGCATGCAGGATGCGCCGTCATTCCGTCCGGAGGAAGATGCCGCCGTCACGGTACCGGAGAGCTCCGTATCATTGAAGATCCGGCCATCCTCCTCTGTGACGATATTGAAGCAGGGCTTCAGCTTCCCCATCTTTTCCATGCTGGTGTCCCGCTTGGGGAATTCATCGGTGTCAAATACAATGGGGGGCTTTTTCCGGCCCTGGGGCACGGTAACCGGAACAATCTCGTCCTTGAACCGCCCCGCATCAATGGCCGCCACGGCCTTCTGCTGGGAAGCCAGGGAGAAGGCATCCTGCTCCTCCCGGGTGATATGCAGGGTCTCTGCGATTTTTTCCGCAGTGGCGCCCATATTGTACCGGCCGTACATCTCCTCCGGCTGGGACCGGAACTGTCCCTCCGTAACGGCATCCACGAATTCCGTATTGCCCGTGCCCACGCCCCAGCGGGCATTGCGCACATAGAATACGGCATTGCTCATGGATTCCGTTCCGCCGGCCAGCACCACATCGCTGACGCCGGTCATAATCTGCATGGCGCCGTTCTGAACCGCCGTCATGGCGGAGGCACACTGCCGCATCACGGTATGGGCAGAGGCGGAGGCGGGAATCCCCACCTTCAGCGCTGCGACCCGGGCAATGTTCGGCTCGTCGGAGGTCTGCCGGCACTGGCCCATAATGACCTCGTCAATCTCCTTGGGGTCAATGCCCGTACGATCCAGGCAGCCCTTCATCACCACGCAGGCCAGATCATAGGCGCTGACGGGACGGAGCGCGCCGCCGAACTTGCCCACGGCAGTACGGCAGCCGTCTACTACAACAACATTTCGAAGTTCCATTGGAAATACTTCCTCTCTTATCAGTCGGTAATGATGGATGAATCCGTTTGAACTCAACCGGTTCCTTCCACTGCTTCTCTGAATCATTGGACAAGCAGTGCAAGGAGCCGCGCCGAAACGGCCCTCTTGTGGGGTCCCCGCACCGGCGGGAACCCCACAGCAGGTTTTCGATTACTCCGCAGGCTCCAGATAGGTGATGCCCACATAGTGGTCATGATCGGTCCGCTGATCCCGGTAGCAAACAGGCTTGAACCCAGGGAAGGTGATCTCCACCGTCCAGCTCTTGCCCTCAGGCAGGTTCTCTACCTCCCAGTCACCGGCCCAGTTGGTCTCGGTCTCATAGGTGGTGCCGCACTCCTGGCACGTCACCTTCACCTTTGCACCGATGCAGACCTCCTCCAGCTCCTCCGGATAGGCCACGGTGCCTGCCAGGAATTTGCCGGGGATATTCAGATGCACCACGCTGGTGCCCATGCTGCCCAGCTCCTTCAGCGGCGTCACCTGGTTGGCGGCAATGAGCTTGCTGATCTCACTTTCCGGGTCTGCCAGATCTCCAAACACTAGGGCCTGGTTGGGACATGCCTCCACGCACCGGGGCTCAAAGCCGGGATAGTTGGGGTCGTCCAGCAGCTCGGCGCACATGGTGCATTTCTGCGGAATCTGCTCTTCCTCGTTCCAGTAGATGGCGCCAATGGGGCAGGCATCCACAATCTGCTTCTGGCCCTTGGATTTCTCGGGGTCCACAATGACAATGCCGTCCGGGCGCTTATACACTGCGCCGTCCTTGGCCGCCGCCATGCAGGCGGGGTTGTCGCAGTGAGAGCACGGGGTGGGAACTGTAGCCGTCTTGATGTGGCGCTCGTTGTCGCCTCGCTCCCACTCTTTGATATTCATCCAGTACTGGCCCATCTCCGGCTGAGATTTGCTCAGGTCGGTATCCCAGCCGCAGTGCTCGTCCTTACAGGCCATAAAGCAGGCATAGCAGGCCATGCACCGGGCGGAGTTAATGGCAATGCCGGGCTTTTTCATGGGGTGTTTCAGCATAATCAGATTGCCTCCTTCTTCGCAAGCTGCTCACGGAGCCACTGCTCCTTTTCGCCGAAGAGCAGATCGGCTTCCATGGAAGTACGGACAGGACGCTCGGTCTCCAGCTGCTGCTTGTCCACCTCGTCCAGAATATGCTCAAAGCCCTGGCCGTAGTTGGGATCCGCCTCACACTTTTCAATGTCAATGTTGCAGCTGTAGGGCGCCATGGCGGGAACATAGTCACCAATCAGGCGGCCGGGAGTCAGCACGTTGATGCTGCCGCCCTTGTCCCAGCTATCGACTACGCCATACTCAATGGGGTTATAGATACCGGAGGAGGTATAGGCATGAATGGTCTCCGGATACAGGCGGTAGGTCACACGGGCCACCATCAGGCAGCTGCCGCGGTCGTTGAACAGCCGCACCACGTCACCGTCCTGAATGCCCTTCTGCTCTGCCAGCTTGTGGTTGATATGGCAGACCAGGTAGGGGTTGCCGTTGATGATCTGACGGTTTTTGGGAATCTCCCACAGCCACTTGGCATGCTGCTGATAGTGGGTATGATAGTCAAACCGGGGATGGGGCGAAATCAGGCCAAAGGGATATTTGTCTGCGGACAGGCTCTTGAAGCCCTCCCAGGAATCCTGATACTGGGGAATGGGCCGGCGGGCCTCATCGTCCGGCGCCCAGTAGGTCAGGGACTCGGACACAAATTCAAACTTTCCGGAGAAGGTACCCAGCTTGCCCTCCTCCTGGAACACCTTGTGGTTCATGGTGTCGCAGGGGCGGTTCTCCGCAAACCACTGGAAGCCGGGATAACGATCCCAGTTCTCATAGAGGCCGGTCTTGGGGTCCTTGTCCTCCTCATGGTAGGACACCGGCGGGATATAGTAGCCCTTCTTCTTAAAGTCCTCCCAAGAGATGTGCTTGGGCAGATCCGAGAACTGCCAGAACCGCTTGGCCCACTGTTCCTCCGTACGTCCCTCGGTGAAGCGCTCGCCCCAGCCAAGCCGGGCCGCCACCTGGGAGAAGATCCAGAAGTCGGAGCGGGAATCCCACATCGGCTCAATGGCCTTGTCCTGATAAACAATCACCTGCCAGGAGTTGCCGGTCTGGGAGTGAGAGCAGTAGCCGCCGTTGCCGGAGTTGCCCACCTCGCCGATGTCCACGCGCTCCAGGTTGGTGCAGGCCGGGAGAATCACGTCCGCGTGACGGGTCTCCGGGGTCATATAGATGTCCTGGTTGATGACAAACTCCAGCTCGGGGCTCTTGTACATCTTGGCCCACTTGTTGGTGTCCAGCATGGTGCCGAAGAAGGAGCCGCCATAGCGCCAGAAGCAGTGGACCTTGTTATAGCCGGGGGCCGGGTAAACATGGCGGGTAAACTCCTGATCCACGCCGCCACCGCAGAAGCCTTCGCCGTACCACTCATAGTGGCCGTCCAAAATGGCGTCGGGCACATTGGGACGATAGAGCACCTGCTCCACAGAGTTCACCGGCACATCGTCACAGATCGGCGCCCCCGCAATGGAGGACAGGGGATCGGAATAGCCGCCGAACCAGAAGTTGTAGTTCATGGGACCGCCGCAGGCAGGGCTCCAGAAGGCACGGCCGGGCTTGCCCATGCCCTGCATGGCAAACAGCAGGGTCATCAGTCGGGCATACTCAGTGCCGTTGGAGTGACGGCAGGCGCCGCCAAAGCCGCCGCGCATACCGGAACCGCCGGTGGTGACGGAATTGGCCCAGCGGCGGGCAACGGCCTTGATGTCCATGGCGGGAATCAGGCTCAGCTCAGAGGCCCACTTGGGCGTCTTGGGGGTACCGTCGGGACCGAGGCCCAGGATGTGGTTCTTGAATTCCTCAAACCGGTGGCCGTGCTGGGCCACATATTCCTTGTCATAGGTTCCCTCTGTAATCCACACATAGGCGATGGCCTCCAGCAGTGCCGCATCGGTGCCCATCCGGGGGCCGATCCATTTGTCGGCATGCTTCACGGAGGTATAGTTGTTGAAGGGATCAATGTAGATGAACTGAATACCCATCTCCTTCATCCACCAGCGCCACAGGGCGGATTCCTGGGCGGAATAGCCGCCTCGGCTGGTATCGGGGTCCGTGGACCAGCAGACAATGGTCTCGGTGTTCTGCATGGCCATCTCCAGCATATCATAGGGCTCCGGGCCGCCCAGACGCCAATAGTAGCCATAGGAGTGGGGGGTGCCCCAGTGGAAGCCCTCCCAGGAGTCCGGGTTATCGGCGATTCTGGTATATCCCATCATGGAGAAGAAACGCTTAAACAGAGAGATCTTATAGCCAACCAGACCCCAGGAGTGGTGGGAGGAGGTACAGGCTGTGATGGTCTCCTTGCCATAGGTCTTCTGCAGACGCTTGATTTCCCGGGCCACCAGGCTCAGGGCCTCGTCCCAGGAGGCGCGGCGATAGCCGGATTTTCCGCGGTTTTCGGTGTTGCGGTTCTTTCCGTCGGGGGTTTCCACAAAGTCCTCGCGGATCATGGGGTATTTCAGCCGGTCATAGGCATAGGTTTTGTCCCGCTCACAGTAGCCCAAAAGGCTCATGGTGGTCTTTCTCTGGGGGGTATATTCCTTGCCCCGGGCCTTAATGACCCAGCCTGCGGGATCGTCATCTGTCAGCACAATGGGGCGAACCCGGCGGATCACGCCGTCAATGGTGTGAAGGGTCATGGGGCCGCCCACGCATACGCTGTGGGTAATACGCTCCCGCTTGGAGTCGGAACGCATTGGTATTTTTTCCATAATGTGCAGTCCTCCTTACTTCACTTCGATCATCTGACGGGCATATTCACTTTTGGGGTCGATCTCCACCATAGTGCCAACATATTTTCCGTCCTTGCGCTCGAAACAGCGCATGTCAAAATCCTCAATCACCGGAATCCAGAACACCCGTCCATCCGGCCCCTGATAGTGCTTTCCGGCATGGAACTGATGCAGCAGCATCTCTACGGGGCCTCCGGGTGCATCGGCCCGCTTTTGCGCCGTGGCATAATGGAGGTTCAGGAAGGTGGGGTCGATCACACCATATTTCTCCATACGCATGGGGCCAATGTCCTTCCAGTCCTGGGTCATGGAGCGCATGGTCTCCACAATCACGTCGTACACGTCGGTGCCGGGCATGCCGCAGCCCTCAAAGCCCTCGTACCAGACCCGATAGGCATTCATATGCTCGCTGGGATGATCCTTCAGGATCTCCTTCACCTTGTCAACCAGCTCCTGCTTCTCCACGGTTTTTACCCCGTCGGGCAGTCGGAGCACATATTTTTTTACAAGATCCATTCTGCTTCCTCCTTTATCGGATCACATTATGACGGACCAGCTCCGCCATAGCGGCTGCATCGCCAGCCACAGCGTCCTCATTCTCGCCGTAGCTCCAATCCACAGGAAGCGCTGCGGATTTTGTGATCTTGATCTGGCCCAGCACTGCGCCTGTGCCGTGATACATCTCCCGGAACTCCGCCGCGGCCTTCTCCAGGGCCTCTGCCTCATTTTCCGCCAGCACAAAGCACTTGGCCGTGGTACAGAATACATGCTTCGGCTCTGTGGGCTTCTCCAGCTGTTTTTTCTGTGCCTCGCAGTAGTATTTTTTCATAGGGCCCCTCCTTAATACATCCGAACGTCGGGAATGGTCCGTCCGTTCACCCAAGGATCGTACTTATCCAGGAACGCCTTGTCGTCGCCGGTCAATTCCACATTTCCCAGCTCCGAGGGGTGCACCCAGCGAAAACCGGTATAGGTTCCCTTCTTGGGCTCCTCCTGATAGAGGTCCACCGCCTCATAGTACCAGTGCTCATTGCATTTGGTGTGGGTATTGTGGGTGATGTTGCCGCAGGGAATATGCTCTACAGTACCGTCCTTGACATACTTCATGCCCTGTACAATGAGCTTTCCGGCCTTGGCCTGGAGGCCCAAGGTCTCCCAAATCGTCCGAACCACTGCGCCGTCAGGCGTCTCGTTGACCCGGACATAGCCCTTCGGCAGCTCCCAGCCGCCATCGGGCCGCTGACATACCAGCACATCGCCGGTGGGGCCGGCATGATGCTGCATGAGAATCGAAATCTCTGTCATTCTATCTACCTTCCTCCGTTAAAATCACAGCGTATACTGATGTTCCGCAGGCTGATAGCCCTCAGCCTCCAGCTGTGCGCCCACCCGCTCCCGGAACTGGCGGACAGTCTCCTGCCACACGTCCCGATCGATCCGGCGCACCTCCACTCCGTCCTCCATGACGCTGGCCCACTCAGTAAAGCCGCGCCGGGTACTTCTACAGACAAACTGATACGTTTTCAAGTTTTAGCCTCCCTCTGTATGTTCTTCTCCGGTTGCCTCCTGCCAGCTCATAAAATCCTGATCCTCGGCAGGCAACTGCCCGGTAGCGTCCAGATATGCGATGATTCCCCGTTCCGCCGCGACCATGGCCCCCATGGGGTTCATATGATCCTTGGGCGTAATCACGAAAAGCCCGTCGGCCAGGGATGCCAGGTTTTTAAACATGGCCTTGTTTCGCTCGTTCACCGGGAACGCCTTCTGACGTCCCTCCTCTGCATCCATTTTGTGAATAAAGCAGCGGTAATCATGCCGGAGGATCAGGACATACATGATCTCCAGGCCGGACTGGACCGCCACGATTTTCCCTTCCTCCAGCGCCGAGAGCAGCTTTTCCCCGTCCTTTTCCAGGGGGCGGAGCTCCACGTCGTTGTCGTGGTTTTCCCGCCGGTCTCGGTCACGGCTGTGCCGCACCTGTTTTTCTTCACCCATATAATCCCTCGCCTCCCCAGAGCCACCGCGCTGCCGCAGGGCAATCCGGCTCTATTTTGGGCGTGCTTCGCCCTGTCTGACACCTATAATCTACACCTTAGTATCGTTCCAATGTCAACAGGTAAATTCCGAAAATTTTGTTACCGATTCTCGTGCATTGTGCCCTGCAACCTGCCAACCCACTGGCATTTCAGGGCTGTGGCTTTTGTGTAACAGCCTTACGGTTGTAGCCTCCCATACATTTTGTGTTTCCATTTCCCGGTCCTTTTGATAACATAATATCAAGAACCAAAAGGAGGAACCAACATGGTAACCGATCTTACCACCGGGCGCGTACCAAAGGTGATTTTGTCCTTCTCGCTGCCCCTTCTGCTGAGCACCATGCTCCAGCAGTTTTATAACATCGCCGACAGTATGATCGTCGGTCAGTTCACCGGCGCCCCCGGCCTGGCAGCCGTCGGCGCAGCCTACCCGGTCACGCTGTTTTTTGTGGCAGTGGCCACCGGCGCGTCCATGGGATGTTCCGTGGTGATCTCCCAGCTCTTTGGCGCAGGCCGAAAAAACCTGATGCATCGGGCCGTATTTACGGCGCTGATCTCCCTGGGCATTCTGGGTCTGGCATTGTCCCTGGCAGGCATTGCCCTCAGCGGTTCCCTGATGCATCTGCTGAATGCCTCAGATGCCATCTGGGGAAACGCCCGGCTCTATCTGGCCATCTATGCCGCAGGCGTGCTGCCCATGCTGATCTACAACGCCGCCAACGGCGTATTTACCGGACTGGGAGACTCCAAGCTGCCGCTGTATCTGCTGCTGCTGTCCTCGGTGCTCAATGTGATCCTGGACTACATTGCCGTACGGTATCTCCACTGGGGCGTGGCCGGTGCGGCACTGGCCACCTCCTTCTCTCAGCTGGTTGCTGCGGTGCTGGCGGTTGTAATCCTGATTCGCCGGATGAAAATCATCACCGGCGGCACGGACACCAAGTATTTCGACAAAACCATCTTGTCTGACATCTCCAAGGCAGCCGTCCCCTGTATTCTACAGCAGAGCTGCGTGGCCCTGACCCACACCATTGTCCAGAGCATTCTCAACACCTATGACACCGCGGTGATTGCCGGATATGAGGCCGCCTCCAAGCTCCACAACTTTGCCTATATGGGTCTGAACACCATTGGCACCGCATTCGCCTCCTTTACCGCCCAGTGTTATGGCGCCCAAAAGAACAAGCGTATTTGGGAGGGCTTCCGGACCACCGTGGTGATCTGTCTCGGGATCACCGCCGTTATCATCGCCCTGTTCCAGCTATTCCCCGGGGCTCTGATCAATCTGTTTATTGACGGGGATTCCGCTCCCCTGGTGATTGAAGCCGGTACCAACTATCTTCGAATCATCTCTCCGGTGTACAGCGTCATCTGCTTTATTATCGCCACCGGCGGCCTCCTTCGAGGCGTTGGCCGGAGTCTGGCTTTCTTCATCGAGACCCTACTGGAGTTTGCCGTACGGGTTACCATGTGCTTTGTGCTGACCCGGGTCCTTCAGAGCTATACCGGTCTGCTTTGGGCCTGGTACTTTGGCTCCTCCTTTGGCTTCCTGATGTGCCTCGGCCTCAGCATCCAGTGCTACCGCAGAAGCAAGCGCTCCGCCCTGTAAGATACAAAAACGTCCTGAAATCAACGGATTTCAGGACGTTTTCATTCTTTTACAGCGTGACAGGCCCGTTTTCGTGGGTATACCGCCAGGTATACCCTCCGGTGTACTCCACCTCCAGGTTGCACTGGACATTCTGGGACGGGTCCGGATGGCCCAGCCACAGCTGATAGAGCTGGGGCAGGAACTGGGGCCACCGGCTTGCCTCATATTCGGAGTGATCCGAGGGCTGGGACGCCTGCTCCAGGGCCGCAGGATTTTCCGCCAGCATCTCCTTGATGAAATGCGGCGGCTCATGGGTGGTGGTGCTGGCTACCGATGCGGTGATATGACGGCACCCACCGGAGCAGGCCTCCCACATATGGACGGTCATGTCTACAAACTCTCCCAGGTCGTTGAATACCCCCTCCACAATCACATGGTCCAGCGCTGCGGTAAAGGGGAAATACTCCAGCCCCAGCCGATTGATCTGGACCCCGCTGCCGCCGAACACCGGGCGATTCTCGCCCATGGTCTCAGAGATCATGTGGGCAGAATGCAGGAATCCATACTCCCAGGGTGCCCTCACCCAGTTGAAGCGCTTGTGAGAGCCCGGGGCCCATAGGTAATACCCCTTCTCCATGTTCGCCCAGAACCAATCCATCATCTCCACGGTAACGCCGGGTAGGAAATGCTGGCACTGCTCCTTTAGCACCCACTTCTTTTCCTGTGCCATGGGATTCAGCTCCAGCTCCGGAATGGCCGGATTGGGGCGCTCCAGTGGTGTAAAGGCCAGGGGCTTTACTTTGATATTGTCCTGAAAGGGCATGTAGGTCTGCCCCGCATTGGGGACGTATATCTGCTGACTCATATGCAATCTCTCCTGTTCCTTCGGCGGATATGCCGAAATATCTTCTTTTGTGTCCATCAATTTTGCGGTGTTCCCATTAAATCCCGTGCTTTGGGTCAGCACCCTGCTTTTCCGGTGTATCTCCCCTGAGCCAGGTCAGCGCCCCCGCCGTGAGCAGCGCCGCCCCGCGGGGCAGGATGTCCTCATTGAACACCACTTTTTCGTTGTGCATGGGCTTTCCGTAACGGGGATCCTCCTGGGCCGTACCTGCGCCCAGGAGCAGATAGGCACAGGGCAGCTCATAGGTATAGGATGCGAAGTCCTCCGATCCCATTCCCCCCTGGTCCATTCGATAGACCATCCGGCTACCGAACATTCTCTCCGCCAGATCCGCCATTTGATTCACCAGCTCGGGAGAATTCTGAAGCGGTGGCGCAGAGGACAGCTCCTCCACCTGGGCCGTGCCCCGGAAGGCCAGGGCAATTCCCTCTGCAATCTGGGTGATTCGTTCAAACACCTTAGCGGTCACTGCTCGGTCAAAGGTCCGGATGGTCCCCTCCAGCACCGCCTCCTGGGGAATAATATTGGGTGCCTCTCCCCCGGCAAAATGCCCCACCGTCAGGGCCACAGGGGTCTGTGCGGAAAGCTCTCGGGCGTTGATCTCCTGGAGGCCCAAATAGATATGGGAGGCAATGTGAATGGGGTCCACTCCGGTCTCCGGCATGGCCCCATGGCAGCCTACCCCTCGGACCGTAATCCGAAACAGCGTACAGCCGGCCATAAACGTCCCCCGTCCGCAGAGCACCATCCCCGACGGGGTCCCGGAGTTCACATGGAGCGCCATAGCAGCCTGGGGCACAGGATTTTGAAGCACCCCTGCCCCCAGCATGGTTTTTGCCCCGGTGAATCCCTCCTCGTCCGGCTGGAACACCAGCTTCACCGTTCCCTCAAGCTCTGCCTGGTGCCGTTGCAGCAGCTCCGCCGCACCCAGCAGCATCGCCGTGTGCATATCGTGGCCGCAGGCGTGCATACAGCCGTTTTCCGAGCGGAAGGGCAGCTCTGTCTGCTCCCGAACCCGAAGGGCGTCCATATCCGCCCGGAGCAGCATACACCGGCCGGTGTCCTGGCCGGTGATTTCCGCGGTAATCCCGCTTTCGCAGATTTCCCGGGGCGTATAGCCCAAGGCCTTCAACTGCTCCATCACATATTTTTTGGTTTTCGGAAGCACCGCCCCTGCTTCAGGATTTTGGTGAAGCGTGCGCCGGTGGCGCAGCATCGTCTCCTGGAGGCCCTGTGCCTCATGATACAGTGTGTGCATATATATCCCTCCATTGCTTTCCGTTGGCTTGCTCCGTGTTCCCGAGTCGGTACCTGCGCCTGCCCAGGCTGCGCCCTCCTTGCCCGTCCCATCTAGTGTACTCCCTGCCTCTGCGGCTGTCAACGGCTGCACCCCAAAATTCGCCGTCCCACCACAGCTGAAAATCTTTTTTCCAAAGCCGAATTTTCATATTGACAGCCGCGTTTTCATGTGGTAGGATAACCCTCGTCCACTGAAGTCTCTTGAATTCCCTTTGGAAAACTGGAGATGGAGGGCACTCTGGAAAATCCCGCCGGTGCGGGTGCCGAAGGTGTAAGGCCATGGGGCTGAATCTCTCAGGCAAACAGACAGAGAAATCGCATCCATTGCCGCGGATATGGGTGTCAATTTTGTCTGTGTTTTTTCAGAGTGACCGGTTTCGGTCACTTTTTTTCATGATTCAAGGAGGAAACACTATGTCATTATTGACCATTGTGCAGACAATTAACGCCTATCTATCCGACTACATCCTGTTTATTTTGCTGATTGCGGTGGGGCTCTGGTACTCTGTGAAAACAAGATTCGTCCAGGTCCGCTATTTCGGCGAGGGTATGCGCCGAGTATTCGGAAGCCTCTCTCTGCGAGGCGAAAAGCAGACCCACAGCATGACCTCCTTCCAGGCCCTGGCCACCGCCATTGCCGCCCAGGTCGGCACCGGCAACATTGTCGGCGCATCCGGCGCCATTCTCACCGGCGGCCCCGGCGCCATCTTCTGGATGTGGATCATTGCCTTCTTTGGCATGGCCACCATCTACGCCGAGGCCACCCTGGCCATTATGACCCGCCGGAAGGGCGAAAACGGCGCCATCCACGGCGGTCCGGTCTACTACATTCGGACCGCGTTTACCGGAAAGTTTGGCCGGTTCCTGGCAGGCTTCTTCGCCGTTGCCATTACCCTGGCCCTTGGCTTCTTCGGCTGCATGGTCCAGTCCAACTCCATCGGCTCCACCTTTCAAAATGCCTTTGGCATCCCCTCCTGGATCATCGGCGTCATCCTGGTAATCATCTGCGCCGTGATCTTCCTGGGCGGCGTGAGCAGACTTGCCTCCGTTACCGAAAAAATCGTGCCTGTAATGGCGGCTATCTTCCTGTTGGGCGGTCTGTTTGTTCTGATTCTCCGGGCAAAATACGTCCCCGCCACCTTCGCCATGATCTTCAAATACGCCTTCCAGCCCCAGGCAATCATCGGCGGCAGCTTCGGCGCAGCCATTAAGATTGCCGTATCCCAGGGCGCCAAGCGCGGCCTGTTCTCCAACGAGGCCGGCATGGGCTCCACCCCTCACGCCCACGCCTTGGCCAACGTCGGCAATCCCCATGAGCAGGGCTGTGTGGCCATGATCGGCGTGTTTATCGACACCTTTGTGGTATTGACCCTAAACGCCCTGGTCATCATCTGCACGCTTTACACCCCCGGCGGCCTGCTTGCCGACGGCTACACCGGCGCCGTTACCGAGGCCATCGGCAAGGCAAACCTGGCGCAGACCGCCTTTGGCACCGTAATGGGCACCCAGCTGGGCTCTGCCTTTGTGGCCATTTCCCTGTTCTTCTTTGCCTTCTCCACCATTCTGGGCTGGAATCTGTTTGGAAAGGTCAACGTGGAATACCTGTTCAAGGGCAAGGCCACCAAGATCTACATGGTCATCGCCCTGGTGTTCATCTTCCTGGGTACCCTTGCCTCCAACGACCTGGTTTGGGAGCTCTCCGACATGTTCAACAACCTCATGGTCATCCCCAACGTCATCGCTCTGTTCGCCCTCACCGGCATGGTGGTGAAAAATGTCCGGGGCGTAGACCGTGACGCACTGGAAAGCAGCAGACGCTGAGGGAGCCTCCCGTCTGGAATACGTCATAGCCACCGGCAGCCCCCCTGGGCCTGCCGGTGGCATATGTTTTCCCGCTGCCTGCAAACGGATTGCGGGTTCTCCTCTGGGATTTTTATGTTCTTTCTCTCCACCACTGCTCCAGAATCTCCATCTCGATCCAGTCGTGCCACTGCCCGTGCAGACGATAGGATTCATGGCTTCTCCCGCATTCTCGGAAGCCGAGTTTCTTGTAGCTGGCGATGGCCCGTTTATTGAAGTCCAGCACCCCCAGCGCAATTCTGTGCATATTGAGGTAATCAAAGCCAAAGCCCACCAGCAGCGCCATGGCCTCTGTCCCATAGCCCTTGCCTTGATTCTTTGTGTCACCGATAAAAATACCGACTCTGGCGGACTGATGGAGCCAGTTAAAATCTCGGATTCCGCAATAGCCCAGCATCGTATCGTCTTCTAATGAGAAAATGCCAAAGTGGTGATCTTTTCCGGAGTTTCTGGACTTAATGCCATCAATTTCTGATTCTACACTGGAAAGTCGTGTAGGGCTTCCGAGTTGCTCGGTGAGGGACAAGTCATTTCTCCAGCGGTAAAGCTGCTCGGCATCTTCTGTTCTGTGAGGAGCTAAATATACTTTTTCACCTACAAGTTTCTTGACATGTTCCATTTTAGTTTCCTCCAAGCATTTATCTCTTTTATAAAGGAGTTTTCTATATCTATGTTTTGCTGAGATTTGCGTCGATATAGTCAAAATATGGTTTCTTATTAACTTCTGACGCATTTGCCAGATACCACTCCGCCGATTCCTTCAAGCCCTCGTCCAAAGAAATGGTTTTCGCATAGATTTTGCTTTGTCGGTGAACATCCAGATAATATTCATAGTTGTAGAAGCTGAAGTAGTTTCTCTGCTCTATTTCCCCAGAGACAGTCACAAACTCCGGCTTTTTCCCCAGACAGGCATAGCACTTTGTTACCCAGTCCTTAATTGTAACGGATTCCGCATTGCCTACATTCAGAATATGATCTGCCGGTTTTTCATTTATGATTAATTCCATTAGATTACACAAATCTCTGACATGGAAAAATTGCAGTTTCATATTGCCGTCTCTTGGTATGTAGAATTTCCGATTTGCCAGTGCGCAATCAAATACAAAGGCTTCCCTGTAAACATTGTTCATCGGTCCATACAAATATGGAGGACGAAGAATATAGGCATCTGGGACCCTCTCCAGCAGGGCGTTTTCCGCTTCATATTTGTTTGTTCCATATGGTCCCCAGAATTTGTTTGCAGCCTTTTCGCTCTCCTCAGAAAATGGTTGAACACCATACTCTGGGTATACGGCGCTGGAACTAATCATGATGTATTGATCAAAAGAGCCTAGTGCATCGTATAAATCACAAATGTCATTTGCGGTATATGCAGTAATATCAGCTACTACATCAAAATGTATGTCTTTTAATACATCGCCCAAACAATGCCGATTACCTTCAATCAGCTTCGTACCGCAGACTTGCTGCTTAGAGTTTCTATTGAGTACATATACTGCATAATTGTGCCTTACAAAATACTCTGCCGCATACTTACTAACAAAAGTGGTTCCACCTGTAATTAATACTTTTTTCATCGCGCTTTCCCTTTCATTTAGCGGAGAAGTTTGTCAATGCAGCGGAGATAGAGATACTTTTTGACCAACCAGCTTTTTGATGCGCTCCATAATATTCCTCCAATACAAGCTGTAACTCAGTTATGCCGAACCTCATTGCTTAAACGGTTTGCTTTTTTCATACACGCACTGCATTGCCCCGAAGCGTTCTATCTGCTGCTTCATGGTAAATCCCAGTCGCTCCAGCAAGGCTCTGGAGCGCGTATTGGCACTCTGGGTTTCGATATAAATCGTCATGTTTTCCTCCAATTCTACCGCGCCTGTATATCCGCCAAAATCCGCGCCCCAGCATCCTCCAGCGTCAAATTCTGTGTAAGGATTGTCTCCGGAAGATACCCGATATAGTCCTTCTCATTCCACCACTCCCGCATGGCCTCCGGGCCAAAATCCGCCCGGTTGGGCTTCGTCTCATGGCGGCGCAGTGTTTCCTCAAAGGGGATGTCATAGTAATAGGCGTGAATGTCCTTAGCGGCGTACTCCGACTGGATGCATCGGAACAGCGCCTCATAGGTTTCGGAAAACAGGATGCCCTCCAGGATGACATAGTCACAGTGCCGCCGTCCATATTGCACCAGGTTTATCATCAGGGGCGCCGCAGGGCCGTCCTTGGTGTCTTTGGCCCAGAGCATATCCCGGCGGATTACGTCCTGAGAGATCACCAGCGTGCCCCGGCCCAGCTTGTGCTGGAGTTTGTGGGCAAGGGTGGTCTTGCCACTGCCGGAGTTGCCCCGGAGCAGAATGAGCTTGTGTGGATTCTGGTCATGGTTCACAGTGGATACGCCCCTTCTATGTACAAAAATCTTTCGGCTTCATCATATCATAGGAAAGAAAAAACTGTCAATATTAAGATTACAGCAGAATGTATTGACCAAAAAACCGATAAACGCGCAATATCCCAGCGATTCAGAACGAATCGCTGGGATTTACATGTGTTTTCACGACACTATAGACGCAAGTGAAAAACCTTGAAATATAATACACTATGCGCATTTTTACTCATGGTCTATTCGCACGCTTCTTTCCGATATACTTCCATCGCCGCTGCCACCGCCTCCCCTGCCGGAACTTTAACATGACTCTGTAACAAGACAGCCTCCATGACGCCAAGAAAAAACAGGATATTGCGTTTTTGGCTTGCATACCCCATATTTCCGATTCTGACGATTTTCCCATCCAACGGTCCAAAGGAGGTCGCAATTTCAATTCCAAAGTCATCCAGCAGTCGGCCTCTCAAGGTCGCCGACTCTATGCCCGCAGGAATACAGACCGCTGTAACCATCGGCATCTTATGACTTCGATCGCCAAATATCTCCAGCCCCATAGCTTCCAGCCCTGCGCAGAGCACCCTATCATTTAGTGCGTGACGCGCGAATCTTGCTTCAAGTCCCTTCAGCATGATGCAGCGCAGCGCCTCATGTACCGCATATTGCATGCTGTTGGCTTCTGTGTGATGATTCAGAAAAGAATGGTCTACTCCGCAACCCATTCATAAAAAACTGCGCACAATCTTCTTATTCCTGTTGCGCTTTTTCCTTCCATATGCTATACTTTTGGTACGCACACCATGCAAGAAAGGAAGTGATCCTCATCGCCATCACAAGCGCAAGTCTGCCCACGAAAAAGCGGATTCTGGCCGTCTGCGTAAAGCTGTTTCTGGAAAAGGGCTACAAGCAAACCACACTGGCGGAAATCAACGAAAAAGCCGGTGTGTCTTACAGCCAGTTTCAGAACATCTTCCGCGCCAAGGACGGCGTATTGACAGAGCTGGTGGAGTTCATGTTTGAGAACCAGTTCGCCATGGCGCGAAGCGCGGCGGGCGAGAAGCTGCCGCCGGTCTATGTCTACGCCGTGGAAACGGCGATCCAGATGACGCTGACAGAGCTGAACGAAAACCTGCGGGAAATCTACATTGAAGCCTACACACAAAAGGAAGCATCCGAATATATCCGCCAGGAAACGGCGAAGGAGCTGTATCAGATTTTCGGCCCGTACCAGCCGGAGCTGACTGCCCGGGATTTTTACGACATGGAGATTGGCTCGGCCAGCATCATGCGCGGCTACATGGCGCATCCGTGCGATGAGGAGCTGACGCTGGAAAAGAAGCTGCGGCTTTTTCTCACCATGACTCTGCGAGCATACAGCGTCCCGACGGAGGAAGCGGAACGGGCGATCCGGTTTGTGGAAGGACTGAATATCCGCGGAATCTCCGAACAGGTGATGCACACCCTGTTCCAGGTCCTGGCCATGCGCTATGAGTTTTCCCTTCAGGAAATTGAAACCGGTCAAACAAAAAAGGAGGCCACCACATGAAAAAACGACTGTTCGCCATTCTGCTGACGCTCTGCCTGCTCACGCAGCTATTCCCGATCACGGCAAGCGCGGTTCGCCTTGATTGGCCGCATCCGTCCTCGCATTGCGTCTGCGGAGGAGGAATCAGCAATCATAAAGCCATGAACGGACACACGACCTATGAAGGGGTCTACTTCACCAAGGACGGGAAGGAAAATACCTCCGGCAACGACATTTCAAAGATGAACGCGATCAAATCGCAAGAGGATTTCAGTACAATAAACTTTAATTTTACGAACAGCAAGACGAAAACATTCTACGGTTATCTTGCCAATGATGTCACGATCACAAAGCAACTCAATATTGCCGATGGCTGCACGTTTGTGCTCTGCCTGCATGGCCATACCCTTACCTGCAATACAATGGGTCAGGACTACGCCTTTAATCTGTTGAAAAATGCGCGTCTGGTGATCACAGACTGCCAGATGTTCGGCGACCGGGGCCTCATCACCGGTGACAGCTGCGCCGCTGTTTCTGTTGCAAAAACTGCCACCCTTGAGCTTTACGGCGTGAGCATCTGCATGACCAGCTCGGAAACGGACGGCATCCGCGATGTTTACAACGACCTGGTTTGCGGCGTTTATAACTGCGGCACCTTCAATATGTACGGCGGCTGCTACTATCAAAAAAGCGACGAATATCCCACGGATCGCCCGGTTATCAGCAACATCAGCAACACCAAGTACGGCCCCGGTGTGGTCAACGTGGGAACCTTCAATATGTACGACGGCATCATCTCCGGCAATGCCAGGAACGGCGTGCTCTCCACCAGCATCCATGTGGAGGATACCATCAATCTCTACGGCGGCACCATCACCGGCAACACCGGCGCGGGGCTTTCCACCTCCCGCTGGCCTGCACCGGATAACTACGAAAATACCAAGTATACCACCGTCAACCTCTACGGCGGCACCATCTCGGAAAATACCGGGGCGGGCATCGACGCGGTCTACGGCAAGGTGACAATGGCGCAGCAGAGCAGCGCCACCCCCGTCGAAATTAAGAACAACAAGGGCGGCGCGATCTCGCTGACTCGGGACGGCTCGACCGCCAACCTGGGCACCGGCACCATCACCGGAAACTCCGGCGGCAATGGCGCGGTCGCGCTGAGCGCAGGCTCCCTGACCCTTACCGGCGACGTGAAGATCACCGGAAACACCGGCGCAAACCTCTA
>CAKSWT010000013.1 GCA_934512135.1 uncultured Oscillospiraceae bacterium | reverse complement strand
GATCGGCCCTAAAACGGCGATACTTTGGCTCAAATCCGGTCGGTAGGGTTTTTCGCCGGACGATGTCTTTTTGTCACCACCTCGATTTTTGTACGAAGAACCCGAACCGTTGATGCGCCTAAGTTTTCTCAGGCGCATCTATACCGTTTGGTAAACATGTCTTATGTAAACACTTTAGATGCCATCTATGTGGTCGCATTATTTTTTCTGTTACACTATTTTCAATGAGATTATAACATTTTAAAGAGGATTTGTCAACACTCGCATCTATTATATTCCTTAAGGAAATCATAGCGCAATAAATTATGTCAACCAATATGGAGTCCTGCTTCATCAACAAGTATTTTGCAAAGATTTCGAATTGCCCCAGCTGTCATTCCCCAGATTACATGCCCGCATACGTTAAAGTTACTCTCGTCTGCTCGTTCCTGGAAAAATGTCAGCGGAATTTTCAGCACTTCAGAGACCTCTGCCGAATTGGGCTTTATTTCCGCCGCTTGCTCCACAGAGATCACACAGACAAAGATATCTGTTTTGCTGCCCAGCATGGTGTGAACAGTGGGAAGCTGTCCCAGCACCTGATCTGGTTGAACATTGATCCCCAACTCCTCCGCCGTCTCTCGGGTGGCCGCCTGCGCCGGGGACTCTCCCGGTTCAATCCGTCCGCCTGGAAAACAGGGGTCCCCCGCTTGGGATATCCCCGCAGCACGCACTTCAATCAAAAGTTCCGCGCCTGCCTCGCTGTAAACCAGTGGGACAAGCACAGCGTAGGTTGGATGCTCCAGCCCTTCAAACTGCAAGGCTTGACGAAGGGCTGACGCAAAGCGCTCTCTTGAAATGTTCATCTGTCGCTTTGCTCCTTCAGGCTGTCAAGCAGCCCCTGGCACCCCTCCAACACATCGTTCCAAGTTATCTCGAAATTGTCGGTATACCATGGGTCGGCCACCTCGCCGGGGCGATCCGTATAGTCCATCAGAAGATGGAACTTGCCTGCGTAATCGCCGCCACAGATGTGGTGCATATTGCGGAGGTTGGCGTTGTCCATGCCGATCAGGAGGTCGTAATCGTCGTAGTCGTTGTTCCGGAGCTGCCGGGCTGTTTTGCCGGCACAGTTGATGCCATGCTCTCGGAGCTTCCGCTTCGCTGGCGGGTATACGGGATTGCCAATTTCCTCCGTACTGGTCGCTGCTGAATCGATTTGAAACTGTTTCTCCAGACCCGCTTTCTTTACAAGGTCTTTCATTACAAACTCCGCCATGGGACTGCGGCAAATGTTGCCGTGGCATACAAATAAAATCTTCGTCATGTTCATGCTCCTGTGCTTTGATTTCCACTTCAGTATAGCACAGATCGCCGGATTCTGAAAGCGTCATTGTCAAATGCGCTTCCATCTCGATTCTCCTGGTCAGCTCGGCCTTGGACCATCTATACTGCCGGGCAGCGTGGATGTACCACAGCCGCTGTTCCATGGAAAGCTCTGCTTCCATAATGACAACATTCTGCGTCCAACCAATCTGCATTGCCTGAGTCAGAAGTTCTGCCTGAGTACCGTACATCCGATAGAAGTCCCGCATCCGGCGCAGGTTCCGTGGAGAGAAGCCGGTGTTCTCTGGATACTGGGTGTTTAGATACTCCGCTGCCGCTACTGCCGCTCCTTTTTCCGGCCTACTGGCGACCGCTTTACCGATCTCGCTGTACAACTCCATTTGCGTCATGTCTGTGGACATCAATTTGTCCAATTCCACATACATGGCGCTGTAGTCTGTTGGTTTCCGAATATTCATCAGTTTCTCCTTCCTGGCGCTCAGCGCCTATTATTATGTCTGATATAAGGCAAAGAGAAATGCGGCAATAACAATACCGCACTTCTCTTTACTTTATTCCGAATCATACACCCGAATGATCTGTTCCCAGATCAGGATAAATCATCTTTTCTATCCTCCGAATTTATTTTAGCACATCTGCATCTGACCATCAACCTGCTGCGGTTCTGCATTCTGGACGGCTCTGTACCCAGTACCATGCTTGGTTTCAGCAACCGCAATTTCCCCCTTTGCGATCATGTCTGCAAAGAGTTCTTGCACAAACCCTTTCGCAAGATCGTGCTCGCCATGTTTGTCGTAAACTCGATTCAGGGAGAATTTCTCCACGACACTATCTATAACACAGCCTGTACGGTATAAATTTCTCCTCGGCGTTTTGCACTGTGCTAACAACGCCTCATGAATATTGTCTCGCTCAGACTCCAGCCACTGTTGGTAGTCCTCATTGCTTATATCCAGATATTCTTCATAGCAATCTACACCCTGGCACTGAAAGGACTTTGCTCCTGCCAGCAACGCCTTGATTTCATCAATCTCAGCTTCGGAGACCACTCCGCTGAAATTTTGTGGATGAAGATAGAGTTCCTGATCACCTTTTGTCACCGTATCACTGACCCCATTGCCGCCCATTTGGAGCGTCCATCCATTGCTTTCAAATAGCTGTCGGGATTCCTCTCGAAAACGATTTTCATCCGCAGGATCTGCCCACCCGGAGTACCCTCTGTAGGCGCTATTGATCCGAAAATACACATTTCTGTATGCCATCTTGTTTGCCTCCCCCTGAATCAAACCGTTAATTTCTCCAGCTCCTGCTCTATGACCATGCCGCCTCGGATTTGGATCGCCAGTTTCTCGGCTGACAGCACCTTAACAGACTCCACCAGCTGGCGGATCACGCGTTCATCCCACTCCGTGATCTCGGAGGAGGCCTGCTCCAGAACTGCCTTTGCGTGTTCAATACGCTGCATCGCCTGCGTGTTGTTCTGTTGCTGCTCCCGGATAAAAGCTCGTCTCTCCTTAAGCGCCGCGCTCTCATCCACAAGTGCTTTTAGCTGCTCTGTAAAATCTTTGTACTTATCATCTCGTCTGGATGACGTCACCACGATTTCATGGGTTTCCTGATTGATCTCCTCCAGCCGCCGCTCTATATCCGCAAGGCTCATGGTTTCACCAGGAATGGAGATCAACTCCTGTGCCATGGTGTTGGTGATATGATGTACCAGCTCATCCTTTCTGCCCATAGCTGAGTTCAGTGCGGTGAGGACCGCTTTTTGAATGACCGATTCATCTAGTGTAGGACTATCATGGCAGTATTTTGTGCCATAGTCCAAGCGGCTGACACAGCGCCAGACAGTGCGTTTTTTTCCTCGCTTGCTCCATACACAGCGGCGATAATTTGAACCGCACTCTCCGCATATCATCCGCTCCGACAGAGCATATTTGCTGGCATAGCATCCCTTGCCTGTAGGAGCTGTTTTCACGGAGGGTGTCCGTTTGGCGTTCCGCCTTGCCCATTCTGCCTGTACTGCGTTGTATGTAACCTTGTCCACGATTCCTTCATGATGATTTTTCAGCAGATACATAGGAAGCTGCCCTGTATTTTTGACCACCCGTTTGCTGATGGGATCTGCAACAAAGGTCTTCTGCCTTATCACATCCCCGGCGTATTTTTCGTTGGTCAAAATATTGCGTATTACGTTGATGGACCATCCCTTCTCCGTTGGACTGGGAATATGATCTGTTTCAAGCCCTGCTGCGATTTGGCGGAGACTTCCGCCGGCCAGATATTCACGGTATATCCTCCTGACTACCTCCGCCTCCTCTGGAATGACCTTTGGGTTCCCGTCCTCGCCCTTTTCGTAGGCGTAGAGTGTCCCATATCGAAAGGAGGCTTTCCCCTCCCGCATGGCCTGGCGCATGCCCCATTTGACACGGCTACTGGTGTTTTCACTCTCCGTCTGTGCCATAGCACCATGCAGCGTAATCAGGAATTCGCTGTCCGGATCCAGAGAATTAATATGCTCCTCCTCAAAGAGTACGCCGATCCCCAGGGCGCGGAGGGCGCGGGTATAGCTTAGGCAGTCCACTGTATTTCTGGCAAATCTCGATATGGACTTTACCAGGATCAGATCGATCTTCTTCTGCTTACAGTGCCGGATCATTCTCAGGAACTCAGGCCGTTTTAATGCCTGGGTGCCGGAGAGCCCCTCGTCCGCAAAAATGCCCGCCATGGTCCACTCCGCGTTTTTCATAATGTAGTTGGTATAATAATTCTTCTGGGACGTATAACTGTTGAGCTGCTCATCGCTGTTTGTAGACACACGGCAATATGCGGCAACACGCTTACGGTGCAGACCGCCCCCTTGCTGTTCCTCCTTGGGCTTTGCGGGGATGGTAATGACCCTCACTGCTGTCTCCATTTAATATTCGCCTCCAATGACCTGCATATTTTTTAGGCAAATGCTTTTCACATTGCCGCCTTTGACTTGTATTTTATAAACTGCTGATTGGAGCAGATCAGCATCCATGGTTTCCATGGGAGAACGATCCGCGAATATCCGCCGGAGCCGCTCCGTTTCGTATCTTCCGGAACCAATCGCCTGATATTGTGCTGCCGCATATTCGTGGATCAGGACATTGGCTCTGTCCTCATCAATGGGCATCTGCACGAGGACCTGCTCCAGTTCTCTGCCCAGCGTGGTCGCATTGATTTGGCTGGGAGGCGGTGGCTCCACAAGCAGCTCCGGGCTGCCGGCTATGGCGTTCAGGAGTTCTATTGTCTGCGCCAGCATTTTCGCTGTTGCGGGATGTCCGCTCAACTGTCGAAATGCCTTTTCCCCCGCTGTCTTTTGGACAGGAGCGTTTTGCGCTGACCGCTTTTTCAAAGCCGCATCCAGTGTTTCTCTTGAAAGGATCTTAGGAAATCCTTTCTCTCCAGCATATCTGTCATCCTGTAGGATCCTCGCGACCATATTCTTGTTCCAGGACTTCTGGACTTCGTATTGAATGGGCTGCTGTTGCAGATCCTCTGCCAGCGCCTTGAAGGAATGCCCGATCAGGTATTGCTGGAAGATATACCGCACCACCTCGGATTCCTTTGGGTCAATCACTATATCTCCAAACTCCATACGGTATCCGAAGGGCTGTTTCCGATTTCCCATCAGCGCATCGTCCTCTCTATGGTCTCTGGCAATTCCAGACCGCTTTTCAGCCGGAATCGGATATGCTCATTGTCCTCTACGATCACCTTCTCAACGAGCTCGCTGAACAGCTCCGCATTGAATGCTTCCAGGAGATCCGGCCCTTCTTCCAGCGTATGAATCATGTCCTGGGTCCGGGGGATGGTATCATCGGCCGCACAGGACATTAGTCGTTCCTTTTGAAGCTTTAACCCGCGGAGCTGCTGAGCCAGCTCATTAGTCTGAGCAATAAAAATGTCAGGATCAACGAGGCCGTGCTTGTTCAGCTCGGCCAGTAGTTGATTCTGACTTAAAAGTTCGGATATTTGTTTGTTGAGTTCAATGACGTCCTCTCGCCAAAGCATTCTGCGTTCACGGATGATTTGGAGATTGGCAATCAATTGTGATAGGATCATCACGCCTTGGTGCTTTAGGTTGTAGTAAAGACACAAGAATGATGAATAGATGTGATCTTCTAATATTGGCCTGACAGAACAGGCTCCCGCATCCTCGTCATGGCGATTACACATCCAGTAGCGTCTTCCATTGATCGTTTTATGCCGGAAAATTGAGCCGCAGCTCCCGCAGTACACTTTCTTGCACAAGTGCTTAATATCACTCGAGGGTTTCGCATAACGTGCGGCCCGGCTTTTCCGAAGGATCTGTGCCCGATCGAAAACATCTTGTGATATGATCGGCTCGTTGATCCCTTCCGCATAATACATGGGACGTTCCCCATGATTCACCTTATGCTCATGTGGGAAAGTATCTGTTGTATATTTCTTTTGTAATAAGGCGTTCCCTGCGTATCTCTCATTTTTCAGAATATAATCAATCGCACAGGGTACCCACTTTCGCTCTGTATTAAAACATTCATTCAATTCCTTAGCGATTATCCCAGCTGTCTTCCCAGATAGATATTCTGAAAAAATATATTGAATGACTTCAGTTTCAGACCTTTCAACTACAATATTACTGCCATTTTGATGGAACCCATGTGGCGGTTTGCAGGTATTGAACTCACCATTCTGCATCCGTTTTTCATAACTCCATCGAATATGCTTGGATATGTTTTCGCTTTCCCTCTGTGCAAAGGTTGCATGGATGGCCGTGAGCATTTCGCTGGACATAACAGAGGTGTCCATATTCTGTTCCTCAAAGAACACGCTGACGCCGATGGATTTCAGCTCACGGATGGCCTCCAGACACTCCAATGTGTTCCTGGCGAATCGGGAAATGGACTTGACCAACACCCGGTCGATCATCCCCCTGCGGCAATCTGCCATTAGACGTTGGAAATCTCCGCGCTTGTCCGCAGAGGTGCCGGTGATCCCTTCATCCGCATAAATGTCTACCATTTCCCATTCTTTTGTGCCGGAGATCAGAGAGGTATAATAGCGGTACTGTGCGGCAAAGGAATTTTCCTGGTCTTCAGAATTTGAGCTGACGCGGGCATAGGCGGCCACTCTCAGAGCTATGCTTCCTGATTGCTCAGTTGCTGGGATCGTAATCACCCGGCATTGATTCTCCTGCAAGGCCAAACTTCCGTCTGTAATATTGTGCTTTTCCATGCTGGTCACCTCCTCCTGTCAGTCACAAACACTACCACAACCTTTCGTCCAAAGCTATATGCAAATGCAATAAAATTCAGAGAGATATCATGACGCTGACCGAAAGCTGCTTTGCGATTCGGTCAGCGATCCTTTTTGCCTCTCCCCGCGAGCATACGCCGCTGCGGATCAGTTCTCGCAGCAGATTGATAACGCCGCAGTAGTCAATGTCAACATTCTGATTTTTCATGCTGTCTCCCTTCTCTGGTTTCGGACAGAAGGGAGACGATCCTATCCGTCAGCCTTCCGGCCAACTGGATTTCTGAAATGATCTTAATATCACATAAATAGGGGCCGCTCATTTTGGTTGCGGAAGCCAGGGGCTTTCCAAACAGCATTTTGAGCGACCCCCATGACATCTGATATTAAGCTCGCATCTGTATTCGACACTACTTCCCCAGACGCACAGGGCGATTGCCTGAAGTATGGCTGGCTGGGCCAAGTCATGGGAGTTCCACCCCCGCGAGGATCTCTCGCGGCCGCCCTCCTTGCGTGATCCCCCTACGGGGAGCTGGGACTGGACGGAAGTATCCTCCGGCAGTTTTCATGGCGAAACAGTCTGCCACAGACTGCTTTTGGGTCAGATGGGACCGCTGGGCACCTTATTTGGCCGTCGTTGATGCAGACCTGGTCTGCACAGGTGGTCTTGGCGCATCTACCGCTGTCGCTTGCTTTTCAGCGCTGCCGGGAACGTATTCAGGATCGGATATGTAATTTTCAAAGAGCAGAGAGAAGATTTTCCTCCTCACGCCCTTATCTTAAAATATCCGATGGAAAATGAACAGGTGCAAATAGACGCCTTTTTGCGGCGAATTAGACGCCCTGCAAATTATCCCTTAATTTGACAAGGCAGGAAATTGCCATGTCAATTCCAACCTTCATCATCTCAGCGTCCCCTTTCCATCCAAAAAGGAGATAGTCCATAGGCACCTCATACAACGCCGAAATACGAATGAGCATATCCAGCGAACACCCCCTTGATCCATTTTCCATATGGCTAAGTGACCGTCTGTCGCTTCCTAACAGACAAGCCGCTTTTTCTTGTGTATATCCAAAGCTGACCCGCAGATTGCGAATGCGGACAGCGGTTTCCTTTATGTTATACGTTTTCATTGATTTTCTCCAATCTCAGATTTTTGGGTTGTTTTCTGAGATTGGAGCTAAGGGTATTGGGCTATGTAGGGGCGCCAACCATCAATGTTGATATAGGCTTCGCCCTGTCGGTATTGCTCGAAACTTGTCGAACAAAAAGGAAGAGCAAGCGGCCAATAGGCCGCTTGCTCTATTTTTTATCTCCCAACCGACTTCATTCTGGGAGGTAACCAAAAAGAACGTGCTTCAATATACGCTGATTTCACTGAGAACTTACCCCTCACCACGAGCCGGCAGCACAGCTTCCGACGCACAGGCCTGAACAATTTCTCCGTCCAGCGTCTCCGCCCAAAGTGCGATCTCAACGCAGTGCTCGCCCCGGTCATTGACATATTTATCCGTCACAACAGCCCGGCCGATGCAGGTGTCGCCCTCGGAGCCATGGCGTTCACAGTCCCGGCCTTCCATGCCCGGAACCTTATTAAACATTTCCGTCGCGTCCGTGGGCCCCTGCATTTCCTTAAAGAACGGGAAGAACCGCCAACTGAATTTAGACACCCGCCCCTTGTTTCCGATGAAGTTTGTAATGGTACGGTAAATGGTCTTGGCTCCGGTATCGTTGTACCAGACCATGCGGCCCTGGGGATGGTTTCGGGTCCCCAGATGGATGCTAGTCTCAAAAAGATAGTTGCCCAGATGATCCCGGTACATGGTCTCCAGAGTTTTGGAGTCCATAAGCTGCTGCCGGGTCAATGGCCGCGCGCCATACCAGTAGATCATATCCATATAGGTGATGGGTCCGGAGCAGGTTTTCGGTGCTTCATAGCCCACCTGAACATCCTCCCAATAGAGTGTGTCCTCGCCCCGAATTTCTTCCTTCTGCCACAGCTCCCGAATGTAGGCCCACTCATCGTCTGTGGTATAATGGGCCTTTGGAAAATAGTCATACCATTCGCTCATATTCTCGGAAAAGCTGGGCGACGGGGCGCTGTCACTGAATTTGCTGTAGGCATCCCGGGTATTGATGCTTCCCTTCAAAATCACCTTGCCGTCCTTGAGGGATTCGCCCTCGCCGCCCATATACCACATACGCACGCGGCTGCCCGGTACTGTGATATCCCGGAAGTCCGTGGTGCTTTTTCCTTTGGTCAACAAGTCGCCCGCAAAGATATGATCCCGGATCTCAAAGGAACCGCCGTCATGGGTATAATAGAACTTATCCGCAATATTTTTCGGGAAGCCCATCATCATGCCGCCCTGGGGCTGGGCAAAGCCCGGCATGGCGGGCACAGACGGAAAGCCCTGCTTCCGGGCGTATTCCGGGTCTGTGTAGAGGGGATCATAGGGATTCCACTTGCGGTTATACTCCAAAATCTCCGCCTCGGTATATGGCTTCGGTCCACCGAAAAACGCCTTCATCTCCGGCGGCATTTCCATTTTTGTTTTGCCGGAGGCCAGATCCAGCCGCTCCTGTACATGGGGCTGCTCCCAGTCATAGTATTCACCAGGATTGAATTTTACAAAGCTCGCCATATTTCTCACTCCTGTTCTTCAATGGCTTCCACAGGGCACGCTTCAAAGCAGGTGCCGCACTTTATGCAGACACTTTGATCAATGACCCGGTGCTCCTCTCCCATGCCGATGGCAGAGACTGGACAGTTCGCCTGGCACAGGCCGCAGCCGATGCACTCGTCTGTGATAATGTACATTGTTTTCCCGACCTTTCTCAACTGATAGAAATATACTGAGACCCGGCGGGCTTCCGGTTGCCGTCCCAGGAGTAGAAGTAATCCTCCACCAGGTCTGCAATTAATGCCTTGGCCTTCATCTCATCCCGGGGACCGGGCTTTTGATCCATGTGCGTATGGAAGAAGTAGGAGCCGATATGCTCGTTTCCATCCGCGTCATAGTAGACCTTCGCCTCAGGGATATCCCCGCCGAATGTCATGGGCTTCTGTCCGTCCTTGATCCCGGCCGGTCCAAATTCAAACCCACAGCAGGCAAACTTGCCCACAGGAATACAATTACGGGATCTCAGATACAGTTCCAAAGTCGCCAGGGTCGCCAGGCACTCATTGGACCCGGACTCTCCGCCGCCATATGTGCAGAACGCGATGCCCAGAGGCTGATACACACCTTGGGGCTTCATCCCTCCGGCATAGGTGTAGTGGCCAGGGATCGGTTCCATGCGCTGCCACTGGGGCATATTGGCCGGCAGGGCGCCAGGCATTCCCGGTGAGCCTTCGCCCTTTGTTGGATCGGCTCCTTGGGGGAAGCCCGCTCCGCCATCGTTGAAGCCCTTGCCGGCTTCGGCATTAGCCGTGACGTTCTTCTCCAGATCGGAACCACCACCGGGGCTGAACAGCTTAATCATTGCCATCGTCGGCGCCCCCGCAATAATGGGGCTGCCCAGGCAGACCACGTCGAAATCCTCAAAATAGGTTTTTCCCGCATATTGAGACCAATCCATTTTGTTTTTCACCCGGACCATGGTGACCTCCATGCAGTAGTGCTCAAAGCTCTCCCGGAACCAATTTGCCACCTTGTCCGTATTTCCGGTGATGCTGGAATAGATAATCAGCGCTTTTCCTTTCATCGTGTAATCCTCCTTTTACTTCGCTCTGCTGGGCAGGATCACGGTCGCTTCCGCGGCGGTGCATTTGCCCCCGCGCAGCGTTTCCGTCCAGCAGATAAAGTCTACCTTGCAGCCTTCATCATCCTTATACTTGCGAACGGCCACAGCCTTGGCAATGATAACATCACCGATGCAAGTATGGGTATCGCAGACCGCATCCTCAAAGCCGGGAACCTGACGAATAATGGGGTTGGCCTTGGGACCGTTTCTCCAGTTGAGGCGGCGGAGCCAGCCGTCATCCCCGATAAAGCTGGTAATCATATTCAGCATTAGCCGGCGGCCATAGGCCATCATCACAAACAGTCTGGAAAACTCGCCCATGGTATTGATACTCTGCTCCACACGGCGCATATGCTTGATGCCATCGGCGGAAGTATACACCTGGTCGGGGTTGTCCTTGTTCTCCCGCAGTATCTTCTTCGCCATGGGCGCCAGGCGGATGGCCGTTTCGCCGGACATATACACCGCGTCCACCAGTGTCAGAGGATGGCTGCTTACCAGGGGCGGTTCATAGCCAATCTCCACATCCTCCCAGTAGAGGGTATCCGCGCCGCGGACGGTCTCCTGATCCCACATAGCGTAAATCTTTTCCCAGTCCTCCTCGGTATATTGGGGAACGTCCTCCACGTGCATCCCCCAGGTGGCCATGGCCGCGGCGGGACCGTCGGGCTGCTCTCCCAGCGATGTGGCGTTTCTGCCGTAACCCTCGCCGTAAGCCACCAGCTCACCGTCCTGATTAAAGGACTTGATGCCGCCAACAAAAGTAAACTCCTGGCTGAGACTGCCGTTGGAATCAGTGGTATCCAAAATCTGCTCAAAGTCGTTGTATTCGGTGATCACATCACCCACCTTAATGGGCTTATAGCACTCCAGCAGACCGCCGTCATTTCCGGTGACCATGGTGTCAAAGGTCTCATGGCGCCACATGGGAAAGCTGGCCTCCGCAAACATTTCAGGCGGTGCGATCATAGTGCCGTATTTGGTAGTCTTTGCGTATTCAGGGTCGGTAAACAGCCGGGAGGAAAATCTGTCACTGGCGTGCTGCCGAATCATGTCCTCTGTTACAACGCGCTTGATCTGGGGGCCGCCGGGCATAAAGGAAGACGCAATGGTCTTTTGAATCTTTACTTCCTCTGTATCGCTGTCCTGAATCAATTTGGCCCGGGCTGCATCAAGATCTGCCTGCTGTTCCGGGGTATACTGCCCGGGATAATAGATTTTTCCATTCATAAATATGACCTCTTTCTCAGTTGATTCCGTTATATCGATCCAATGCGCTCTGATAGGCCGCGATACAATCCGTCAGGCCCATGGAATTGCACGTTTCCACATAGATATCCCAATCAGACTCCACGCTCATCTCGCCCATAATAAAACTGGGTACACACTGGGCAATATAGGTACACACGTCACCACCTTTGGCCGCGACAGTTCCACTCTCCTCCGTTGTCAGCGTTGCATTGGGATATGCCCAAGTACCGTCGCAGGCGTCTGTCCAGACAGTCTGCGCTTCCACCTGAATATCATCATAGAAATACGCAGTACGATCCTGCGCGCCCATGCCCCAGTCGCTAGCGCCGGTAGAATACAGCAACAGGGCAACTGCGGGTACCAGATCCATGTCATTGTTCATGATCACATCTGTGTACTCCACTTTTCCGTCTACCAGTTCATAGCTTTCGCCTTCCACACCGTAGTTCTTTAAACGGTAACCTTCCTCCGTATACCAGAAATCCAGCCAGCCCAGCGCCAGCTCCACGTTTTCACAGTCGGAGGAAATGCCCACTCCATTAACGCCGGTAGACATACCGAACAGTCGGGACGTGCTGAGGCTGTGGTTGCTCTCCCCATCTGCGGTAATATAGACAGGCGCGACATCAAAATCCTCATTGGGACACATGGCATAGTAGTTTGAAATGCTATTGATGTTGCCAAACCAGGCGCCAAGATTATCCTCTGTAAGCAGTGTTTCATCTTCTCCGCCCATGTTGGTGGAGGCAATGGAGATAAAGTCCTGATCGAACAGTTTTTCCTCACACCATGCGTTCATAGTCCTCAGCCATTCCCGGTACCGGTCATGGGTGAAATTGCTGTATACGGTGCCATCCTCCTGGAACACTGCAAGCTCACCACTGGAAAGGTTCGCATAGCTATATAGGTTGTAGCTGGAGAGCAGCCGGTTACAGCCGGAATTAAAGTAGAAGGGATGTTCACAGCCGATTTCACTTTGAAATGCCAGCAGCACCTCATGAAGCTCATCAATGGTAGTGGGGACCTCTTTCCCCACCCGCTCCAGCCAGTCGGTGCGGATCAGGGACCCTTCCGCCTGAATGAAGCAGTCATTGAAGTAATACATCATCAGCATTTCTCCGTCCGGCGTGCGGGTACTTTTCAAAAGCTGGGGGTCTTCTTCTGTCAGATTCAGATACTGCGGACACCACTCCTCCGCATAGGGGGCAAGGTCCACCACAATATCCTCCGCATAGGCATTTGCAACGCCGCCGCTGTAGTTCAGATCAATGGACGCAAGCATATCGCTCAGATCGCCGGAGGCCACATGAAGCGCAAATAACGTAGCGCTTTCCATGAAGCTGACATTGGCGAACTCCACTGTTACGCCGGTACGCTGAAAGGATTCCTGAACTGCGGCATAATCCTCAAATCCATGGATTCCATAATCGCCTCCCATAAAGGACAGCGGCCCAAGGGTCGGTTCGCCTGTGAACATGGTCAGTGTGACCTGCTCCTCCGTCAGGGGGTAATTTAGTGGTTCACGCAGAACCGGCTCCGTATCGGTCTCCTCTTTCGCGGACATATCCATAGCCGAAACCGGCTCCGGTATGTCATTTGTGGAAGCTGACTTTTCACGCACGGCGGTGGCTTCTGCGGAAACTTCTGCTTTGGTGTTGCCGCAGCCCATACACAGGGACAACAAAACCGCAGCAGTCAGCAATAGTGCAATGTACTTTTTCATAAAAAACTCCTTTCCTTTACTGAATCATAACTATTCTTATATAATTCTTGTTTACATACGATTAAAACGCTGATAAAATAGAAATATTAAGAATAGTTTGTTCTGCAAATATTTTATCACACTGTCTTTTGCGGGACTAATACTTCTTTTGAACGCTATTCATAATCAATGAGTTATGATAAAAGGAGATCGACAATGGAGCTTCGCCAGTTACAATATTTTTGCACCGCCGCCAAGTATGAGCATATCTCAAAGGCGGCGGATGAGCTTTTGATTTCTCAGCCTGCCCTCACCCGAACCATCAAGCAACTGGAGGAAGAATTAAATATATCGCTCTTTGAGTCTAAAGGGCGCGGAATTCGGCTGACTCCATTGGGAATGTATTTCTATCATGTAGTATCCCGGCTTTTGGATGATTTGAATTCCTCTGTTCGGCAGCTCCAATCACAAAGTGCGCTGTTTGGAAACGGGATCATGTTGACCAACGAGATCCCCGAACTGTATCCGTATATGCTGCGTGCATTTCTTGCGGAGCATCCCGGTATCCCTATATCAGAAAACAACCACACCAGCAACGCCATAGAGGGTGCGGAGCGAATGCAAACAGGCTTTATTCTGTCCTATCAGCCTCTTACGCTCCAGGGCTTTCACTCCGAATCCGTTCTGGAGGATTCCTATTGCCTTCTGGTTGCAACAAACCATCGATTCTCAACACTTACGGAAATTGATTTGACGGAAGCTAAGACAGAACCACACATTGCTTATTCCCCACTCCCACTGCCCACGTCCTTTGAACATTCCCTGCCTCATCCGAATTACCTCATCAGCGATCTTCATTCCCTGATTCGTCTTGTTGCAAAGAACTATGGGGTTGCAATCATTCCCAGACTGTTTTGGGCTTTGGTCCAGCCGGAGCTACAATCACTGCTCGGAGCTGCGGCGACGCCCAAATTACTTACGCTAAAAGAACTGCCGGAACGGCTTCATGTGTATCTCACAGCGCCCAGCCGAGGTAATCTATCTGATTATGAAGAAACCTTTCTTTTGTTTTGCCGGAAATATTTTCATGCGCTCCCGAAGATCCTTTTAAGTAAGCATTAGCCCCCTCGTTTATATAGAAATGAGAATTGGGAACCGTAATGGCCCCCAATTCTTGTCAATCAATTCCTTTAATCCGTTTCTGCAGTTCAAGGATTCATCGCACACTTGCCTGATGAGATTTTCGGTTTTTAGTTTGCAGATTATAACAAAACATCTGCAAACATTGACGCATTGCTTTTTTCTGAGCAGGCGATATGTTTGCGGTGATCTCCCGTTCCACCTCGGTCAAAACGGTGTGAAAGGCTGTATGCAGCCTTTTGCCAAGCGGTGTGAGCTGTATCTCTTTATTCCGATTATCACTTTGCATCCGCACTTTTTTAATCAGTCCTTTATGTTCCATATTCCGCAATACCGCTGATATGCTGGATGCCTTGACACCCAGCGAGCAAACCAGATTATGCTGATTCACCACAGTATCGTCTTGAGCCATGTGCAGATGGTTCAGTATTCTCGCCTGTGCATAAGTAAGCCCATATTCCGCCAGCCGTTGATTGCATTCCTGCCTCAGGCGGTATGCAACAAAACATATCATTGTATTCAGATCCCACGGTTCCGTATGCGTTTGCACTTCCATCCTATGCCCTCCCTTGGGCGGATTTATTTGGATTGATTTCATTTGCAATCCGTCGTATGTATCAGATGATCGCCAATCCCGGGAACAACAAGCACATTAGGATCACTGCTACCATACCGAAGAAAATATAGAGTACTGTTGTGCGGAAAATCGGGCCATAGCCTTCCTTATGCGTCAATCCGCAGGTCATAAGCGCGGAGATAACTGCCGCATTGATCGGTATCGTATCCAAAATAGAGATTGCAAAGCAGCCGATTCGGTGCGCTGCCGGAAGGCTCAAGCCAATTTGTTCCGCCACCGGAGCAAATATTCCAGCCGAGAGCTGAAGCCCGGCCACTGCGTTTCCTGCCAGGAAGCCTGACAGAGACGCGGATGTTGCCCAAGCAATGAGCGGATGCGCCTTCATTGCCATGGTGGTAAACAACTCCGACAAATAGGCAAATCCACTGGATGCCTGGATCACTGTAGCAAGCCCCATCTGGATGGCCATCGGCACAAACACCTGCGCCGCCCCCTGTGCGCCCTGCTCCGCCAGCGTGAGGTAGGGCGTCAGCTTTGTGTCGGGCGCATAAATGTGGTTGCATAAAAGAATGCAGCCGAGAAGAGTGCCGCACAGCAGGCTCAGTACCACACTGATCCCCAGGATCATATTCATTACCGCCACAAGCAAAATCGGGAGCAGAGACAGGATCGGGTTTGGCAGTGGCTTGGACTGATCGACCGGAGGAATATTTGCATTTCCCACCTCAAAATGCTCTCCGTTCTTTTCCGCTTTCTTGACCGCTGAATACAGATAGATCACATCACAGGCCAGAATCACGACAACACCAACAATACCGGGAATAAATGCCGCAGTCGTTGCAGTTCCCAAAAACATTGAAGCCAAAATATTGCCACTGGTCAGAGGCGTTCCCGGGCAGCAGACCGCCGTTGTCACTCCGGCAAACAGTGTGGCTGGCAGCAGCCGACGCGGAATATCCATCTGTTCAAAAATCATCATGCCAATGGGAAGTAATGTGAAAACACAGACAAATGCGTCCAGGCCGCCGAAACCAAATACAATAGCAATCAGCATAAACGCAATGAGACCCCGCATTTTTCCGGCCGTGCCGGTAGTGCCGCGGACAATGAGTCGATTGAGCGCATGCGCAAGAGATCGAGCTGCTCCGGTATGCAGATAAACGCGCGCAAAGAGCTGTGCCATCAAAAATGTCATGAAGAACATGGCAAGAGACGACTGCATACCGGCAATAAACGGCGCCGGCTCCGCACCCGGACCAGTGGCTCCAAGAAGTGTTGCCATGGGATTCATCCCATTGACCAGACAAACCAGAAGCGCACCGATCAACATAGAGATCGTTGGGTTCAGTCCTTTATAAACCGTATAAATTACAAAGGCAAGCGGTATGAGCAGCAACAGCAGTTGTACCATTTGTATTTCCTTCCTTTTACAGCCCCATCGCTGCCGCAAAGGCGCTTTGGGTACAGAATTTAATATTATACGGGGCTACATTATCCCCGATGATGTAAAACTCCGGCGCAATGCTCCGAAACGCCTCCGCATCTACGGCCTTTCGTCCGCCGGAGATCACCACCGCATCACAGTCGAGGACCCGCTGCTCATGGGGCAGCTTGGATTTATCCACACCCTGAGGCATAGGCGGTGGCCCTCCCGGTCCACCAGGACCACCGGGGCCATCCTTGATCTCCGCGTCCGCAAACTCCGCGTGGGGATCAAACGGGTCATGATGGGGTGGGAAGCCCTCCGGACGGGAGTCGGGCATGACCTCCGGTGCCTCCTCTCGCATCATCATCATAAACATCATGCCAAAGTCATTTTCCGCCTTGGGAACGTTCAGCGTCACGTCCAGAGTCACACTGTTGGGGGTGACCTTCAAAGTCTTTGCGTTATCAATGTAGGAGAAATTGGGCTCGTTTTCATAGTCCAATTCCGTGGCCCGCTTGGAGTGGGCGTCATCAAAGAGCATCACATCGCCCCGGGTGACCATGACGGTCTCATGGCCGGCCTTAGCTAGGTAAAGGGCCGCCTCCCGGCCGGTATCGCCGCCGCCAATGACCACCACCCTGTGGCCCAGCTCGTTTTCCCGTCCGAACACATCCTCCGCCAGCCAAACCTTGGGATCGTCGGCCCCCTCCACGGGGATCCGTTTGGCGGTGGAACCCATGGCCGCAATGATCACATCGTAACCCTTGTCTTTCAGCAGTTCCGGCGTTGCCTTTGTATGCAGCTGCACCGTGGCCCCAGACTTCATGACCTCCCGAACCATCCAATCCTTATAGTCCTTTAGGTTCCACTTGAAAGGTACATGGTCGGCAAACTTCAGCTGGCCGCCCAGCTTGTCGCTGGCTTCGTACAGGGTAACCGTATGCCCCTGCTCCACGGCGAACAGCGCAGCCCGCAGCCCTGCCGGGCCACCGCCCAGAATGGCCACATTCTTCTTTTTGCCGGAAGGGGTAAACATCCGGTCCAGCATATGGTGATAGCCCGCGTAGGGGTTCACCGCGCAGAAGGAACCATGACAGTTGTTGCACAGCAGGCAAGGCGTCAGGTCTTCCCCCTTTCCTGCCTGAATCTTATCCATGTAATGCTCATCACAAATCAAAGCCCTGGCCACAGACACACAGTCGGTTTTCCCCTCCGCAATAAATCGGTCGATGAGCTCCGGATCCCGGAAGCCGCCCACCGGGGAGACCACCGCCTTAATGCCCCGCTTTTTGAACGCCTCCGCAAACTGGAGGTTATAGGGGTTTTCCTTCACAAGATTGTGGCTGTTTACATGGGTGAAGGAACCGTCCCAGCCCCGGATCTGGAAGATGTCCACCAGGCCCTCACACAGCTGGCAGTATGTAAGCCAGTCCTCCTGGGTGTAGCCGCCCTCCTCCGTGGCGGAGATCTGCATCTCGATCAGGAAATCCTGCCCGCAGGCCTCCTTGATGCGCTGGAAAATTTCCAGGGTCAACGTGGCGCGCTCCGCCATGGTCTTGCCGCCGTATTTGTCCGTCCGCTGATTGAGCAGCGGACTGAGCGAGCAAGCCAGGATGCTGCCCCGGTAGCAGCCGTAGATGGTCACGCCGTCAAAACCCAGCTTCTTCAGTTCCTGACTGACGCGTACAAAATCCTGGATCATCCCCTCCAGCCGCTCTGCGGAAATGCCGGGCTTGTTGAACAGATTCTGGGAGTAGTCCCCGGTCATGGGGATCTTATCCCAGTTTGGAGTGTCGGAGATATTCACGTTCTGCGGCTCAATGGCCATCATGGAGGCGGAGGCCAGCGCGCCATGCTTGTGGATCCGGTTCACGATCTCCCGATAGTCCTCCATGGCCTTGGGATCATCCATATGGCAGGGGGCCATTTTGCTGTAATTTCCCTCGCAGTCGGGATAGGCACCCACACCCACGCAGACCCAGGCGGCGCCGTTTCTCGCCAGATGCTCATAGAAGGGGCCGGAGATTATGGGCTCCTGGTTGTCCGAGGACACACATTTGGAGTTCAGAATCCGGTTTTTCAGCGTCACATTGCCAATCTTCAGCGGTGACAACAAGTGCTCATATTTCAATGGTATCGTCCTTTCTCAGAAAACAGCCCGGCGAAAGCCGGCCTGTCATGGCTTACCGGCGGATCAGCCGACCGTGTTGTCGTAAGCCTCCTGCTCCAGCGCAATGCATTCCTCAATGTTCATACTCTTGAGTTCCTCCACAAAGGTATCCCAGTCCTTGTCGATGTCCATCTCACCAATGGCAAACTGGGCCACGCGCTCGTTGGCATAGGTCAGAATATCGGAGGAGATACGCCCCTCCTGTTCTCTCTGCTCGGTGGTCATGGTCACATTGGAGGAGATGGCCATGGTGCCGTCCAGATTGGAGGTCCACACTTCCCATGCCTCATTGACCAGATCAGAGTTCAGATCGCCGGTGCGGTACCGCAGCATCAGGGACGGCATGGTGCCGAAGGCGCAGCGGCAGCGCATGTACTGGGACACAGGCAGGGCAAATTCATTGTTCAAAATCGCATCCGTGAACAGCGGTGTTCCCTCCGCGTCCAGCGTAAAGTCCACGCCCTCCTGGCCGTAGTTGTACAGCAGGATGCCGTCCTCGGAGAACCAGTAGTCCAGCCACCGCATGGCCAGTTCAGGCTCCGCGCAGCCGGTAGAGATGGAGATACAGGTGATGTCGTCGGCAGGGGCCAGCGTCATTTCCGTCAGGTGCTGCATATCCCCCTCCTTTTGCACGGGAGACGCCATACTGGTCACAGGCACGGTATATTTGTCGATGCCCTCACCGGAGGTGGGCCATACGCCCATCTGATCCGTTGTGATTTGGCCGTCCAGATAGCTGGAGAAGGGGTCGTACTCAATGGAGATAAAGTCTGGGTCCATAAGCCCCTCCATGCGCCACTGGTTCAGCATCTTCAGATAGTCCCGGAATCCGTCCTCGATCAGGCTGCACTTTACAACGCCGTCCTCCACATAATACGGAAGGCCCGACGCCGTACCGCCCGCGCCGCCGGCATTGCCGCTGGCCGCATAGGACGCTACATTGTAGCCCTCGGTCAGGGTGGTGATGTTGCAGTTGTTGGTCATGTAGATGGCCGTGGACGCACCCTTTTCGTTCTTAAAGGCGGTCAGCGCATCATGCAGCTCGTCGTAGGTCGTGGGGACCTCCATATTAAGGTCCTCCAGCCAGTCTTTCCGGATCACCAGCCCCTGATTATTCACAAAGCTGTCATAGGTACCCATGAACTGGAGGACCATGTCGTCACTGAGGAAATACGGGGTCTGCGCTCCATTGGAGTGGATCAGGTAGTCATAGTTGGGCGCGTATTCCGAAAGATCCTCGGTCAGATCGATGATGATCTCATCCGCCAGTGCGCCAGTCAGCCCGGTGGAATAGTAAGTACCCAGATTCTTAAACATATCCGGATAGTCTCCGGAGGCCACGATCACATTGTACTGCTCCGAAGCCGTAAAGAAGTTGACCTCCGTGGTCTCCACATGGATCCCGGTCTGCTCCTCCAGCTTCTGCATATACTCAAAATCGTTATAATTCTGGATGCCGATGTTGGCAAGGTCCCCCATCAGATTTACCGCAGTGGTCAGCATGGTCAGTTCCACACCGTCCTCACTCAGGGGAAGGCTCACCTCATTTTGATAGTCCAGCTCCGCCTTGTCGCGGTCAGGCATATTGGCCCGGTGCTCCACAGTCGGAACAATGTCCACAGCACTCTCAACTTCGCTTGCATCCGTGTTTTCCAGGTCGGTCTCGGCTTGCGTCTCCGTGGGAGCCTGCGTTTCCACTGTTTCCGCATCCGTACTCTGCTGAGCCTTGCTTGCAGCGTTGTTCCCGCCGCAGCCTGCAAACAGCAGACACACCATGCTGAGCATCAGCAGCATAGAAAGTATACGTTTTTTCATTTTCCGAATCTCCTTCTCAGTTGATTTTCTTTCCGTAGACCAAATTGGGGAAGCCCTTATTTCCGCCCACAGAGATCATACCTTCGACATATCCGTCTTTGTCCACTCTGGCCCAGATCTCCCAGCGGCCGGGGCCGGCGGGGAAATCCACCTTGAAGAACTCGTCTCCGGTGTAAAAGCCAAAGTTGATGGGACTGCCGTTTGCGTCACCGGACAGCGTACCGTCCGGGTTGGGCGTGAAGTGGAAGGTCATATCCCCCTCGAAGGAGTTTTCACCGGGAACGCCGTGATCCGGCAACTCCACAACGGGCTTTTCGCCGCCGGGAGGGCCTCCAGGGCCACCCTCGGGAGGCGGACCACCCGCAGGCATTTCGCCGGGAGGAGGCCCGGGCTGGAAATCGGGGCCATGAACCAGCTTCGCATCGGGAAGCCACATTTTCACATAGTAAGTACCGGAAATCGCCATTATGTTCCTCCTTATCCGTTCCGGGAGGGCAGCTTAATGGTTGCGCCGCCTTCCTCGTAGATTTCGTCATCGTTCATAGTGGTGATCCAGAAGCCCAGCTCCACGAAATGCTCACCGTTCTTCTCATACTTGTCATAGACCTGGGAGTGAATTTTCATGACATCATACTGGAGTCCGTGGGTGTTGCACTTCTTGCCCTTCATGGCGGGAATCTTCTCGATCATCTCCTGCACAGCGGTGTTCTTGGGGAAGGCATAATCCTGCTCCACCGGGTCGGTCATGATGCCCCAGCGGATGTTCTGGATCCAACCGTGGGTACCCATCCAGTTGTTAATGTGGTGGATGGCGAAGTCCCGGCCCATAAAGTTAATAAACACCGCCCGCTTGGGTACTGCATTGGGGTCACCGGGAGGAGGACTGCCGGGAGGCGGACCCATTTTGTCGTCCGGATCCCGCCACTGGGGAACCTCCGGGTTCCACTGGGTCATATCCGCCGGATAGTACAAGCCTGTCTCGTCCCGGGTCATGCTCTCCCGCACTGCGGGGTCCGCCAATTCCTTCATGGTACGGCTGCCGCAGGTTGCCATGCCGAAGCAGGCACCGGGCTGGGGCATAGCGGAGGTGTGGATGGGGCCATCCAGAGTCACATTGGGCATATCTCCGACATTGACATCCTCCCAGTAGAGGACTTCATCTCCCCGGGGCTTCTCATTTGCCCAGAGGTCAAATATCTCCTGCCAGACCTCGTCGGTATACTGGGGCTGGGGCCGGGTCCACCAGTCGGGGCTTTCCCATGCCTTGGTGCCGGGCTTCATGTCGGCGGGGTCCTCGTAGGATTTGAGGTTTTCCCGGGCGGAGAACAGAACCTCCAGAACCTTTTCGCCTTTCTGATTGTAAGCGGAGCCATAGCACTTGAGTACCAGGTTCCGATAGGCACTGCCCTCCTTGGGGGTCAGGTCAATAAGCTCCAGCTTATCCTTTACCAGATAGATGGTATCGCCCGCATACACGGGCAGAAGCTGCTCGATCTCATGGTGCAGACCCGTCACACAGAGGAAGTCCCGCGCCTTGCCATTAAAAGCAGTCAGGAAGCTGTCATCATGGGCCGCGAAAGCGGGCATAGCGATTTTCCCCTGATAACCCAAAGACCTTGCATACGCATCGTCCGTGTAAAGCTTGTTGTCGGGATCGTATTTCTTCGCATTATAGAGCATCATGTCCTCTTTGACTTCAAGGACATTGGTGAAGCCCTGGGTGCCTTTTTCAATTTTGCCGGAAATCAGCGCCTGTACATCGATGGGGCCGCGATCCTCCAGCTCTTTAATCTTTGCCATATACTCCTCGGCGTAGGGCTTTTCCCGCTCGGTCCAGACGCCGGGGTATACGGTCCGAAATTTACCGGTTCCCATAGAATTCATCCTTTCATGGTAGCATTGTGTTTTAGTCAAACAGGAACAGCCCATGGACTGTTCCTGCTTGACCGGAAAAGGGTGTTATGACATCGAGATATACTCGCTGCTCACAAATCCACGCTGGCCGTCATAGGTCAGGAAGTAATCCTCCACTAGGTCGGCAACAAGATACTTGGCCTTGTTGATATCCCGCTCGTTGGGATGGTTCCACATCTGATTGTGGAAGAAGTAGGAGCCCTGGATCTTCTTCCCATCCTTGCACTCGTAGTAGTTGGGGTCCTGAATGCCGCCGGGTCCCATGACGTTAGGCTTATCGCCCTCGGCAACACCCGCAGGTCCGAACTCAATACCGCAGCAGGCAAAGGTACCCACCACAGTCACGTTCTGAAGCTCCAGGAACAGCTTCAAGGCAGCCAGGGTCGCCTTAGACTCGCCGGAGCCATAGAAGCCACCACCATAAGTGGTAAACACAATACCCAGAGGCTGATAGTTGTCACGAACCGGGCCGCCGGGATAGGAGCAGCTTCTCCGCCGGAAGGTAGGTCCACCCATACCGGGGGCTCCGCCGGGCGCATCACCGGGTCCTCCCGGACCGCCAGGGCCGCCGGGCATACCGCCTTCTGGCATGGGAGGCATACCCTCCGGTGCGGGACCGCCGGGCATACCGCCTTCCGGCATGGGAGGCATTCCGCCTCCAACACCGCCGACACCATCGGGTCCGCCGCCCATGGTCTGGCTGTTCATTTCAAACTTCTTTCCGGAATCCACCATCTTCTGGACGTTATTTTCCAGCTCGCCGCCGGCACCCAGGGAGAACAGCTTATTGACAATGGTCAGAGGATAGCCTGCAACAATGGGAGAACCCAGGCACACCACGTCATAGTCGTCAAAGTACAGCTTATCCTGCAGTTCCTCCCACTTGTTGGACTTCTTCAGGCGAATGCAGTTGCACTCCCAGTTGTAGTACTCAAAGGACACCTTCATGGCCAGGGCGATCTTCTCGGTGTTTTTGGTCATGGTAGCATAAAGAATCAGCGCCCTGCGCTTGGCCTCCTCGTACTTGAGGCCCTCCAGGGCGGCGGTCTTGTCGTTGCCGTCGTCCTGGGCAATGACCACGCTGCCGGCCATCTTGGCCTTGTCAATGGTAATCTCCTGCTTGGCGGGGCCGCACTGGGCCTCGAAGATGATTGCGTCGCCCTTGGTGTGGATGTTCTCCAGCAGCTCGCAGCCGCCATGGGATGAGACAAGCTCTCCCTCATAGGCCCGGGCCGTCTTACGGATGACAACTTTCGTCTCCCGCTTACCGCTGGGGGTTTCCATCAGATAGGTATAGGTTCCTGCAAAGTTCATGTATTGTTCCTCCTTTTTTGTTTGGGGGTTTATGGGTTCAGAGCACACAGAATGTACCCGATCGCATACTTAAGAATTGGCGCGGTCATAGGCCGCCTGAATGATTTCCGTCAGACCAGAGAGGTTCATGCCCTCAATTGTAGAAACATACTTCTCCCAGTCCCCGTCGTCATCCACATCCAGATCGCCGTTGATGAATTGCAGGGCAGACGTTCCCACATAGGTGATGATGTCGCTGTAAATGGCCGAGGCATCGGTATTCTCCTCTGCCGTCAGCTGCACATCGGAGCCGAGAACATTATTGGTATTCTTGTTGGTGCTCCAGGCATCGAAGCAGGAGAGCTCCCGCTCGCCAAACTCAAAGGCCAGCCGTGCGTCAAATACCACACCCGCCAGATCCTTGGTTGCTACAACACTGGAGGCGATATTGGTGGTAGCAATGCTGTTCATGGCCTCGGCATCAAAAGTAGGAATGCCCTCGTCATTAAAGTCCCAGGTCTCCACATCGTGGCCGGAGCCTTTTTGGAACCCATAGTTGTAAAGGACCGCACCGTCGTAGCTGTAGCCGTAGTCCAGGAACCGCAGGGCAGCTTCCACATCCTTACACTGGGAGGAGATCGAGATGGCCGCCGCGCCGGAGGAATCCACCAGGGAGTTCTCCTCAAAGAAGGGAATGGTCTGCCCGGCTTCCTCGGCCACATCCTGCACCGGCCACCAATTGCACTTGTCGTCGCCGTACTGGTCCGCCGCCATGGTGGAATAATTGCCACCAAAGGGCTGGTTGGAGAAGATGTAGCCGTTGGTGCCGTCCGCCGCATACCCGGCATTCATGTCCGAGAAAGGATTGGTCTCCCGGTTCTGCATATTCTCAAAGTTGATGAGGCCTTCCTCGTTCAGCTCATGGAGCCAAGAAAGATATTTCCTGGTACCATCTGCCGTTGCGCCGTAGATAACCTCCCCATCCTCCTGATAGAAAGAGTTGGAAAAATTTGTACCCATACCGTTGGCCGACAATTCCGCCAGAGAGCCAAACCCGCCGGAGAGCAATCCGTTTTGCAGGGACACGGTGTTGAACAGTGCCATGGGCTCCGCGGCCTTTTTCTCGGTCTTAAAGGCACGAAGTACGTCAGTCAGCTCGTCATAGGTCTGGGGAACTTCCATATCAAGGTCCTCCAGCCAGTCCATGCGGACAAACGCGCCAAGACCCATGGGATTCGCAATCTGATCTTTGACAGGATAGACCTTCAGGAACATTCCTCCGTCCTGTACATCCTTCAAAATGTTCTGATCGGAGTGAATGATTTTCGAGTAATTAGGCATCTCCGTTTCCAGATAATCTCCCAGATCAATGACGATGTCCTCCTCATAGGCGGCCTCCACCCCGGCGGAGTAGTTGCCCATGTTCAGAAGGTCGGTATACTCGCCCGAGGCGATCATCAAATTGAACTTATCCGATTCACTGACCTTGTCCACCACAGTGAGGTCCACATTCACGCCGGTGTTCTCCCGGAGCCATGCCCAAACCTGGTGGTTCATCAGATCACCGCCGTCTATGTAGTTCAGGGAATTGGTTTCAAATCCCAGTAGATAGGTCAGCGTCACATTCTCATCCGTGATAGGAAGCTGCGTCGTCAACTCCTTCAGCATGGCCTGATGGGGTGCAAAGTCCATGTTGGCATTGGCTTCTGTGTTGTCACCGCTTTCCGCAGGAGCCTCCACTGCGGAGCCTTCCTTCGCAGCGGAGGGGTCCGCCGGGGTAGGTGCATTCGTCTGTTCGGGTGCCACCTGCTCACTCTTGGACGGCACTGTGGCCGCACTGTCCGCCGTACCATTTCCACAGGCCGCACATACACAAATCAGCATGGATACCGCCAGTAGGACAGCCAAGGTTCTTTTCTTCATAGGAACATCTCCTTTTTTACTTAACAGCCATTAGCTGCACTTTATAGTTTCAGTTTAACAAAAACATATTTTTTTGCAATCGTAAGAAATTATTTCAAATTGCCAAAATCCGATGTCGCCATACTAACTCAATATATGCAAATTTTATTTTTTATTTGCAAATAAGTCAATTTATGCGTTTATCGAACCATCAGGATCCCACCGGAGGCCAGCGTGTATTCTCCATTGAGCGCGCAGCCCTCCCCGGCCTTGGCCATAACGATCACACCGGAGGCTGCATCGATCTGCTCCGGTTCCACAGAACCCACCAGACAGACCTTGGAGTTTTCCGTTGCGATCCACTTGGCCTGATCCAGCTTGATATAAGCATCCTCAATATGACCTGTAACAGTTGCGTTTTGAATCGTCACATTCATGGTCCGATCCGTATCCTCATGAATAATGTCTCCGGTATACTTGCCGTTGGCAATCACAGCGTTGACACCGTAGACCTTACCCTTCAATTCCTCCGGAACCTTCGTGGCGGCGGGATCATCATTGACAATGGCGTGGATCAGATATTTCCCGGTCTTGACCTTCGCCCCATCCAGCTTCAGATACACATTCTCCGACTTCACGAAGAACAACGCCTCTCCGACCTCCCAATCGCCGCCGCAGATGTGGCATTCGCTGGTCTCGGAGTGGTGGCCGCGAACGCCGTGAAGCATTCCGGCATACTGCCCGGCCTTGGCTGTGCAGTCATTGAACTTCACCCAGGCATCCCCGGCAATGATCGCCACATGGGTATCCACTGTGATCCGGCAGTTATTCAGCACGTTATGGCAGCCGCCGTCCGCATAGGTTGCGTATCCGATGGTATCGCAGACCACATCACAGTTGTTTGCCTCCAGATACAAATCTCCCTGAGACCCGTCGGTGCTGAGAGCCGCCCAGGAATGGGCCAGGATCTTGGAGTCATAGAAATACGCCTTGGAATTGCCCATGCTCAAATGGGTCCGGCAGTTTCCGCCCAGCTTTAATCCTGGAGGCGGCTCCATCATACCGGAAGCCACACGAGGCACATAGCTCTTGGGGATTTCGCCGCCCTTAGCGTCCAGCACACAGTTACGGACGATCAGTGTGGATTCGCCGGTAGCCACAGTACAAGGCCGGATCACACCATGGGTCGTAACATTTGTGTTTTCCATGGTGACTTTTGCGCTGTCATTGACCATCACCGCCGCGCCAATACCGGCAAAGTCATCCAAACCGTAGCCCGTCAGTTCAAATTGAGAATCCTTGATCTCATATTCCGAGTTGCCGCCAACATACAACCCGTTGAGGCACACCTCATCAGTAGAATAGGACGCTCCTCGCATGGCGCTGTCTGTAATATCTCCGGAAATATCGGCGTAGGGCGTTTCCGCCATATAGAGCTTGCCGTCCAAAACGTCCATGGATTCCATTCGGGGGAATGGCGGTGCCTTGGGAGGCCCTCCGCCCGGCATACCGGGACCGGGCTTACCAGGTTCCACATCCGCGCCAGGAACCGATCCGGGATGTTCCGACGGGCGGCAGGTCGGCGGGTTGGGCGCCAATTCTGCTGCGGCAGGCGGCTGCAGCGGCGGCATATCCTTGGGATCCATCCCCGCCGCACGCATGATCTCTTCCATGGTGGCCTTGGGGGGCTTGTTTACCGGTCCCTCCAGTATTGGCATCCCATAAGCAGGACAGGCTTCATGAATCGTATTCATATTTGATTTCCTCCTAACTTTATATCCAGCAGCGTAAACCGCCAAATACCGCAAATATAATTATAAATAATTTTTATAATTATTTAAATGTTCGCAATTATATGTTATAATTGCAAACAGGGGTGATTTTATGCTGTTATATAGTTCTCTACATCCGAATCGGGATTACTTTGGGGAATTTGCAAGCTCCCCTCAAGGTGTTTTGACTGCCGATCTGTTTCAGGCCATTACGCTGTGCCACTATCACACGGCAAAAGGTTGTTTCTCTGATTTGGAGGACCTGGGTTTTTTTCTTGGTAACGGCGCGTTTTCCATGGCGATGATTCAGGAGGACCCATCCGGAGCCATCGATATCAAGAATACGGATTGGGCGAAACAGGTGATTGATTTCGCTAAGCTCCGCATTTCCGGCACACTTTGGCATTGCTTTACCATTGGCGGAAAAATCTATATCCTGTGCTGCTTTCCCCGTCTGGCGGAGGGTGATCCGGAGGCGGATCAGGCTCTTATGCATCTGCATGACACGTTTATCGAGCTTCAGACTGCGCTTGAATCTGAATACCCCGCCCTCCGTATCATTCTCAGCGATTTTGAATACGGTGCCATGGGCATTTTCCGTGCTTACAGCCAGCTGTATCACGCAGCGGAATACTATGACTTTCTCAGTCATAGCACATCTCCGGTCCATCTGGATTCTCAGCGTCAACTCCTGGGTGCTTTTACAGATGATATGAGCGTTTACCGGCAATTTTCTGTGGCCATATCTGAGCAACTGTCTCGCGAGGAATCCACTGTTGAAGCAATTTCCAAGGATATCTGCGATACGATCCTCAAAAACAGCGTACCCTCCATGGAATCGCTACACCACCATCTTCAGCTTTTCATGCTGACCTTCACAGACTATCTGGGAAGCGCCGGAATGGTGGATGTATCCTATATCAAGCAACACAATATCGTGAGCCGGGCCATGGGGTTTGAGAAAGAAGCCACATTTCGCAGAACCATGCTGGAATTGATCACAGAACTTCAGCAGCAAAATAAAACGCTTCGTACCATTGGCCGGCAAAAACGTATCCAGACCATCCGCGCCTATGTGGAGGAGCATATCACCGACCCAAATCTGACCATTACACAAATATCTGACCGGTTCCACCTTTGTAAAGCTCACTTGGCAAAGCAGTTTCGATATTATTACGGTCTGACCCTTTATCAATTTATACAGCAGCGGCGACTGCAGTGCGCCCAGGCGCTGCTTCAGCAGCAGCCCACATGGTCCATGCGGGAGATCGCGACAGCGGCGGGGTATTCTGATCTTTCCACCATGTACCGGGCGTTTCGTTCTATCAATGATGTGACCCCGGGTGCCCTGCGCAACGCGCTCCGCCAAGAGGACGTCCCGGAATCTGAAGACGGTGTGTAAACACTGTGGACAGGCTGTCCTCTATTTCGCACAAATTGGCGGCATTTCAGCAAATCACACCGCAAGGATCGTCATTCCTACGCTTACCTTTTTATGATAACCCACCTAAGCCGAGGAAAAAAGGGCCTGTTTTGTAGAATCTGTGCCTATTTTTTTCATTGCCGTTTTTTACGCCTTTCCCGTTTTTTCTCGCTAACAAATTATCTGCTTTGCCTATATATCGCTATTTTTTTGATTGATTTACGGCTATTGACCCTAATTTTGCCGCACCACATTTTAGAAAGGAAGTTGGATATCCATGTCTCTCTCGGTCCCCCAAAAAGACGATCAATCCCTTTCCGCGCTTCATGCTGAAAATTTGCAACTTCGCCAGGAACTGCAAGACTTGCGTACGGAAAATCAGCGGATGAAAAAAACACTTCTCCAGCACACCATGGAACGGGCGGTTCTGGACGACCAGATGAGCCCCGATCTTACCGTCTTTATGGAACAGTTTTTTGAGCGGCCCACAACTCCATGGTATATGCTGATCTTGTTCTACGGCAGTGAGCCGTCAAAAACACTTCCGGAAACGGCTCCCCCGGACGCAATTTCCAGTGCGCTTACCGACAGAATATCTGTCTTCGGAGAGCCGTTTTTCTTCAGTATCTCTGGTTTGGTTGCCTGTCTCATCAATGCCCTTCCGCCGGAAACCGTGGACAGCCCGGAAACCGGAAAGCCTTTTTGCCGGCAGCTGCAGGCTATGCTTGTTAATCAATACCCCTCGCTGCATCAGGATCTGAACGTGGATCACATCTCCATCAGTAAGCTATCCTCCATGGACGAGGGTCCCCGGGCGCTCTACCGTTCCGCGCACACCGCTTCCGAACACCGCGGCAGCGGCGAAAGCGTATGTACCGCCTACGACTATGCGCTTCCCACTCCCACCGCCGGGCCGCAGCTCTATACCCTGGAACAGGTTTTCTGGCAGCGGATCCAACAGCACGCTTTCTTTGATGCTGCCGCAGTACTGGACCAAATTATTGATACCAGCATTATGGCCAATTCTTTCCTGGAAAAGGACCTTCCAACTGTGTTTTCCCGCATGGAGCTGGTAGTGGATTCCGCTATAGGCGGTAGCAGCCGAGAACCCTCTCATGATCCACGGCTGGCCAAACTTCTGCACAGCTTGAGTCGCGCCCAAACCTATCAGCAAATGCGGGAAATCGCCTATGATATTCTTGCAACGCTGGAGGACCAATTTTACACTGCTCCTAATGCAAGAAACCGCAAGCTGCCGCAAATTGAGCAGTTTATTCGTACCAATTACACAGACCCAAATTTGTGCGCCGCATCCATTGCGGAGGAGTTTCGGATCAGTCCTTCCTATTTGTCCCGTATTTTCAAGGCAGATATGGGCATTGGCCTATTGGAATATCTCCAGAAAATAAGAATAGATGCCGCAAAAATAGAATTGCGCAATACAGGCCATACACTGGATGAGATCTCCTCCAATGTAGGTTTTTCTAACCGATGGATCTTTTCCAGAGTGTTTAAAAAATATGAAAATATGGCACCGGGAGCCTATCGACGTACGCAAGGGGTTCCGAAATTAAAATGATGAAATTGCCTCGCATCGGAGTACTCCACTGCGAGGCAATTTTTGAATAACCGCTTAATAATTCCTAATGCCATCATAGGCTCTTTACATTCAGCGGGCTATATCATGAACGCTATTGTCGTGCAGGCCTTAAAAAGCTCAGTCAAAATCTCGCACAAGATAACAATTATACGCCCTTGCTTCACACTTGCTGATTCCATACAATAGAATTGTCAGATAATAGACAAATGTAATATGAAGGAGGAATCATTGTGAAAAAGAATCTATTATCTCTGCTGTTGGTTCTGACCATGCTGCTGGGCCTGTTCGCGGCCTGCGGCACAAAGCCTGCGGCGGAAACCGCTTCCGCTCTGGCCGTCTCCACGGAGGACGCGGCGCCGGAGAGCGCACCGGCACAAAAACTCCCCTCCGCCATCCCCGAAAGCGCGGCGGAGGACAGCGCAAACGAACCGGAGGAGACCCTGGACCTCCGGGAGCCTCTGACCTACCCCTTGGCGGACGGCGACGTGACCTTCACCATCCTGCACTCCGAGCCTGCCCTCGGTCCCATGTCCGGCCAGATGAATATGAGTACCTACGGCGACTTTGAGACCATCGCCGCAGGCACGGAAAAAATCGGCGTAACGCCCCAGTGGCAGTCCCTGAGCCAGATGAGCGGCGACACCCAGTTCAACCTCATCATTGCCTCCGGCGACTATCCCGACGTCATCGGCGCGGTGGACAAATACTACGTGGGCGGACTGACCAAGGCCCTGGAGGACGATGTCATCATTACGCTGGACGACTGCATTGCCGACGGGATGCCCGAATATTGGAATCTGGTCCAGGAGGATGAGACCCTCCGCCGGGCGGTGACCGACGATGAGGGAAGATACCTGGCCTGGTACTCCGTCTTTGACAAGACCATCGTCAACGAGGGCTATTTCATCCGCCAGGATTGGCTGGACCGCGTCCATATGGACGTTCCCACCTCCATTGACGAAATAAACGACTTTGCCTACGCCATCAAGTCGGAGCTTTCTCTGGACAGCGTCCTTCTGATGGGTGCGGGCCTGGACACCCTCAGCTCCGCCTACGGCATCGGCACCACCACCGCCTCCGGCTCCGGCTTTGCCTATCACCGGGAGGGCGATAGCTTGGTGGCGGATATCACCTCCGACGCCTATCGGAATTACATCGAACAGCTCCGCACCTGGTATGCCGACGGCATCGTCTCCCAGAACTTCTCCGAGCTGGACACGGGCAATATGTCCGGCGATATGGAACGGGAGCTTGCCGCGAACCGCACCGCCATTGCCAGCACCATGGTCAACTCCATGGACAATCTCATGATGCTCAGCGAGGACCCGGATTTTGCCCTTTCCGCCATGGTGGTCACCGTGGACGGCGGCAATATCCACACCGGCCAGGGAGAGCGGCAGTTTGACTCCTGCTCCATCTCCACCCGGTGCGACCCGGAGCTGATCCCCTATATTCTCGGCTGGATGAATTACTGGTATACTGAGGAAGGCGCCATGGCGGGCTGCTATGGCGTGGAGGGCCTGGACTATGAGCAGGACCCGGACGGCACCATCCGGTATCTTCCCAATATCACCGAAAATGAGCTGGGCTATCCTCCCATGCTTTACAGCCGGGCCAGGTGCTTCTCCGGCGCGTCCTTCGGCCTGATGTATCAGGACCGGACTGTGCCCTTCTTCACAGAGGCCCAGACCGACGCCATCGACACCTGGACCTCCCGCACAGACGATCTGTGCGCCGTGCCCAAATCCCTGAGCCTCAATGTAGAGGAAAGCGAAGTGGTTGCCCTGTACGCCACAGACCTGGCCACCTATATCTCCGAGGAGATCCCTAAATTTGTCACCGGGGACCGGGATTTTGCACAATGGGACGCCTTTGTCGCGGACTGCGAAGGTATGCACGTGGACGAACTGCTTGCCGCCTATCAGGGGGCCTATGACCGCTACGCGGAGAAATAAAGGAGTTTTACCATGAAGAAAAACGTACTCGCCATATGGATGTCGCTTGTCATGCTGCTTTCCCTGCTTGCAGGCTGCGGCGATCCAAATCCGTCCGCCGCACCGGAGTCTGCGGCGCCGGTATCCAGCCAGGACGCGCCCGAAGAAACGTCGGCTCCTGCCGTCGAGGTCCCCCAAGAGGCCCCGTCTGCCCCAGAGCCCTCCGCCGAGGAACCGCCCGCCTATGAAAAGAAGGTGAACTTCCCCGGCAGCGACACCGCCCGTCTTGACTACATCAATGAATATACCCTGCCCATCTCCGAGGAGGGCACGACCCTCACCTGGATGCGCAACCAGCTGAACCTCATGGGTCCCCTGGGGGAGCTTGGCCTTTCCACGCTGCAGGACCTCCCCGCCATCCAGCATCTTCAGGAGATCACCGGCATCACCATTGAATATACGGAGCTGGACTTCTGGACAGCCCAGGAGAAGATGAATGTGGCCATCGCCTCCGGAGACTACGCCGCCGTCATCTCGGACCTCACCTATACCGGCGGCGCCACCGGCGCATTGGAGGACGGCATCATCGTGGACCTCACCGACAAGCTGCCGGAGTTCTCCCCCAACTACCAGTATCTCATCGACTCCAACCCCGAGGTTGCGCCCATTTTCAGAAACGACGGGCTGGTGCTATGCTACCAGTCTCCCTATGAAAACTTTGTGCAGAATCAGGGCCTCGTGATCCGCAAGGACTGGCTGGAGGAGCAAAAGCTGGAGCTTCCCACCACCTACGATCAGATGTTCGAGACCCTGAAGACCTTCCGGGACGCCTATGACACCCCGACCTCCATCTATTTCAACTCCGACTGCGTCATCAACGGCCTGACCGTGGGCTATGATGTGGCGGTATTCTCCGCCGGCGGCAACGCCACCACCCTGCCCTACTATGCCGTAGACGGAACCGTTCACTGCTCGCTGATCGAGGACGGCTACCGTGACTACCTGACCGAAATGCACAAATGGTATGACGAGGGGCTTTTTAACAAGGACTTCGGCTCCATCGCCTACGACCCCATGGGCGGCGAGCTGGCGGAGCTGCAGGCAAACGGCACCGTGGGCGTCTGGTGCACCTCCGGCGAGGGCATCGGAAATATCACACAGCCTGTCTCCTGCGTGCCTAATCTTACCTTGGAGAAGGGCGGCATCGACCATCTGACCTCCAACTCCCTGGTCACTGATTCCACCAACACCTACATCACCGCCTGCTGCGACGATGTGGAGACAGCCATGAAGTTCCTGGATTATATGTACTCCGAGGACGGCATTCTGTTCTACAACTACGGCTTTGAGGGCGAGGACTATACGCTGGACGAAAACAATACCCCGCAGTTTACTGAGGCGGTCGTTCACAACGAGTACGGCGTGGACGTACCCAATATGCTCCGCATCCGCCGGCCCTATACCCTCTGCTCCTCCCTGATGATCCTCTACTCCACGGCTGAGTTCAACACCGATTTGAAGAATGAGGCCTGGGATGTCTGGAGTTCCAATATGGACGGAGCCTATTACATTCCCTCCAACGTGTCCATGAATGCAGAAGAGACGGAGACCTCCTCCTACTATGTGGCGGACATCGTCACCTACGCCTCCCAAATGATTCCCCAGTTCATCTCCGGCGACGCAAATCTTTCCGATTGGGACACATTCGTGGCAAAGCTCAAGGAAATGAACATTGAGCAGTGCATTGCGGCCGAGCAGTCCGCCTATGACCGCTGCATGGGATAAATTCCCCCTAACATCCTTGCCCGCCGGTTCCAATGCCGGCGGGCAAACTAAAAGAAAGCAGGTATTTTTATGACGTACTATCTCGGCATCTTCGCCACACCCGGCGGAGATAAACACCATCTGTTCTCCCTGGAAAAGGCTGGCGGCACCATCACAAACAGCATGGGTCCTGTGACCCTGGAGAACTTTTTGAAAACGGATACGGGCTTTTCCGCAGATATGCCCGCCGGTGCTGGAAAACATCACTTTGAAGCCACTTATACCAATCAGGGCATTCATGTGGTAGGCACGGTCATTATGGAGGGCAACCCCGTGGGGACCTACGAGGCCGATATGAAAAAGGTGGATTCCGACACCCTTCCCGCCGACCCGGAGGGCCCCTCCGGTCCTCCCGCCGGTCCCGGACCTGGGGGACCTGGAGGACCTGGGGGGCCAGGTGGTCCGGGTCCTATGGGTTCGCCGCCGCAGGAAAAGCCCGACCTCATCAACGATCCCATTTACAAGACTCTCTATCCCGGCATCTACACCCCCGAGGAGCAGAAACTGCTGGATGGCATTCGGGATGACCTCTACAATCACCGGGTGGATGGTCCCTCCGGAGTCCGGCCCAACAGCGGCACCGGCCCTGCCCAGGTGGATTTCACCATGACCGAGGATATGCTCCGTGGCTTTGCCTTTGCCAACAACCAGTACAATCCCCTGTTCACCGATCCGGATTATGCCAAAAGCACAAAATGGGGCCAGCTCATTGCCGCCCCCTGTATGCAGCCCACAGACGTGCAGTTCCCCAGCCTGCCCGACAACACCGGCATCTATGACGGCATCCAGCGTTTTGTGCCCGGCAAGGGGCTGGATCACGAGGTCTACTTTCTGCGGCCTTTGGTGGCGGGAAAGCACTATAAGTCCGTGAATTACTATGACACTGTGGAGGATCTGACCGATCCAAACGGCTCCACCGTCCGGGCCTTCCGCATTGCGGGCTACGGCGCGCTGGTAGACGATCTGGGCATTGAATATGTCAAGATCCGCCACTCCACCGTGGAGATCTATGGAATGCTGCGGGATAAGTCCAAGGCGTCCGAGTATCCCTCCGATCTAGGCCGCACCATTCAGGCCCGGTCCTTTGAGCCGGTGCATCAGTACACCGACGAGGACTACGCCAAGATGATGGACATCTGGAAAAACGAATATATCCGGGGCAAGGACATCCTCTACTGGGAGGATGTAAACATTGGCGACGAGCCTGCCCCCATCTGCGAGGGCCCCCGGTATCCCGGCTCCATGCCCATGGACCGGTTTGCACCGCGGGTAAAATTCACGCCTTCCAAGGAAGAAATGGAGGCCATGGCCCGCCGGGAGGAGCGCAGCTTTGCATCCGTGGAGTATATGTTCTATCCGGAGCGGTATACAGAGCCTCCGGCAGATGCCATGAATATGGGCGGACCTGGCCCGAAGCCCGGCGATGGAAAGCCCAACGGAAAAGGTGGTCCTGGAGGACCTGGAGGACCTGGAGGACCTGGCGGCCCTGGCGGTCCTGGTGGTCCTGGTGGCATGGGGGAAGGGCCTGCCTTTATCCCCAAGGCTCGCGATTATCTCCTGAAGGGCGAATACGACAAGCTGAAGCGGGACAACCATGGAATCTGGATGCTGAAGGACGACGAGGGCCTGCCGGACACCGCCGACATTGCCCCGGCCTACAAGCGCTCCAGCTGGTCTAATACCACCGGCCGGACGGAGATCGCCCGGTTCCTCAGCAATTATGCCGGAGACGATGGCTTTGTGTCCTCCGTCTGCTGGCGGCTGGCCTTCTGGCCCTACCTGGGTACGAACCCCTATCCGGCGGAATATGACCGTCCCAGCTATCTCCAGAAGGTTCCCTATCTCAAGGACCGCTTTATGGAGGCCCACGGTGCCGACGGCATGGCCGCCATCACAAGGGGCTATGTCACCGACAAATACACCAAGTTCGGCAAGCATTATATTGATCTTGTCTGCTGGTGCGAGGACATTGATGGCCGCATCTGGTGCGAGGGCTACGGCTCCATTGAACTGCCCTCCAGAAAGTCTGTTTGATTTTGCACCGCATATAAGCTGGCATCCCCCATTCTGAATCATATCAGAATGGGGGATGCCCTTTGGTAAAAAGCATATTCTATTGGTATGCAACCAATTTATGCACCATCTCTGGAGGGCAGCTTTATGATAGCCACCCCTTCCTCATAGACCTTGCCGAACAGCCGGGATATCCACCACTGGAGCTCCACATATTTCTCGCCGTCCTGTTCAAACTTTTTGGTGACATATCCTCGGGTAATCAGGAAGTCATTCTCCAGGCCATGCTGCTGGTTATCATACCAGTTTTCCAGATTGGGATCTGCGGAATACGGCACGTCTTTCACAAAGGAAGGTGGATTGTCGGGGTACTCCGGGGTATCGTAGCCAGGGGTCTTCCGCATAATCCGCCATTTGATATTGCTGACCCAGCCGTGATCGCCCATCCAGTTGGAGATCATACGGTACGCCATATCCCTGGCATGGAAGTTCATAATAATGCTGCGTTTTTCGTCATGATTTGGCATATCCTCCGGCAGATACCAGTTGCCATTGACAGGATCCCGAACCATCCGCTCGAACGTTTCAGGTTCCTCCATCTGGAGCCGGATGGTTCTGGTGTCGCCGGAGCCCTTCTTCATGCCGGGCATGGGCGGAATACCCTCCGGCATATCCTCCATTCCGTCGGGTGCATGAGGGCCGTGACCGTCCGGCATATCGCCGCCCTCCGGAGGCATCATGGGAGGTCCGCCTACTTCAATCATCTTAAAGGGACCGTCTACCGTGGGCTGGGGCATATCCCCCACATTCACATCCTCCCAATAAAGCGGCGCCGCTCCGCGACGTTTCTCTTTCGCCCAATAGTCACGGATAACCTCCCACTGCTCATCGGTGGTATATTCTACCGGCGCCATGCTCCACCAGTCGGGACAGTCCTGGCCTACCATCTTGGGCGTAGTGCTTCCTTCTTTGAGGATACGGAGGCTCTCCTTCACCCGGCTTCTGCCCCGGCAGACAAGCTCTTCCTTCTGGTTATAGACCCGCCCTTCCCCGGTGATGTCAAAGGTACGGAACTCGCTGCCTTCCTTAGGGGTGATGTCCTCAAAGGTCTGCTGGTCTATGATGTAGTAGAGTGTGTCACCCTTATAGATCGGCTTCAAAAGATCAAAGTCATGTGTCAAGCCGGATATGGTCAAGGTATCCCGAAGCTGATAGGGCATGGCGTCGAAGAATGCGCCGTCGTGGGCCACCATCAATGGGAATGCGATCACCCCGCCGTAGGGGCTGTTCCTGGCATATTCCTCATCAAAATAAAGGGGGTTTGTGGGATCAGGCATGAGATAATTGCTCTTGAGCTTTCTCTCATCAATGACATCTGCCCGGCCAATGCCGGGGGTACCCTTAGGCAACCGTCCATGAATGAGATCATCAATATTTACGTCTCCCCTATGATTCAGTGCATCCTTTTCCGCCCTGTAGGCAGAAAGGACTTCCTGTTCCTCCGGCGTGTATACCCCGGGATATACCGTCTTATAGATACTCATAGCCGCACCTCGTCAGTTAATATTCCGGTAGACCGGTCCAGGCGTTCTGGGAACACCGGTATCTGTCAGCAGATAATCCTCCAATAACCCCTCCAAGAAATACTTCGCCTTCTTTAGGTCTCTTTCATGGGGGCGGATCTGCATATCATAGTGCCAGAACCGCTGGCCGGGCTTGCCGATGCCCAGGGGATCGTTCTCCTGGAACAGCGTCTGTCCGAAGCTTTCATCATCGGAAACGGAGGACAGTTTCTTGATGATGGCCACCAGCTTGGGATCCATGGATTTGAATTCCTTGTCATCAGGATTTTCCTTGTAGCGGGACATCATGGCCTGGGCATCGGGAATGTTCATTTTCAGTTTGTCGCCCAGATTGTCCACGGAGTTGTGGCGCAGCTCCTTGCCGCAGCAGGCGAACTCTCCCACCGGCGTAAAGCCGTAGGAGCGGAGATAGTTCTTCTCAATCTTCAGCGTGGCCATGCACTCCCGAGGGCCGTTCCCGGTTCCGCCGTAGGTGGTAAAGGCAATGCCGTAGCGTTTTTTCTCTGGATCGGAGATGGGATCTCTGCGCCGGAAAATGACGTTGCGGGTCTTATAGTCCTCCTGTTCGCCCACGCAGGAATTGAAATTCACATACGGGAGTGCCGCAATGATGGGACAGCCGATACACAGGAAATCATAGTCCTCGGGATAATATTCGGAAATCTCTCCGCCCTTGTACTTTGGCAGCACCTTGGCATAGGTGGTCTCAATTCCAAAGGCCTTAAACACATCTCCAAACCTGTGTGCCACTTGCTCGGTATTCCCGGTAATGGAAGTATAGATAATTAAGCTTTTCATCGTACGCCCCTCCCTTAGTTAATGGAATAGTAGACAGAACTGGGCGTTCTTGGCTTGCCGGAATCGGAGAGGTAGTAATCCTCAATGATATCCTGCAAAAACGCCTTGGCCATAAACACATCCCGGTCATTGGGACGGTTTTGCAGGTCATAACTCCAGAATTTTGAACCGTTTTTGCCAATGCCCAGCGGATCATTCCTCATCATTGTTGGTTCCGAAAAACTACTTTCCGCATCTTCCTTGCTGGCAACCTCAAACAACTCTATTTGTTCTTCGGAATAATCCTTAAAATAATCCATCTGTCCGGCTTTGTAGCGAACGATCAGCTCCTGCGCCCGGAATTTGTTGATCTTCAATTCCTGAGAAATGTACTCCGAAGCATCGTTGTACAGAATCTTTCCGGGGCAGGCGAAGAACCCGACAAAGTTATTTCCCTGAAACAGCTCCTTAATTAACTCCAGCGTGGCCTTGGCATCATCAGGGGTCTTCCCCTCGCCGCCATAGGTGGTAAAAGCAATGCGGTGCTGTTTCGGGTTCATTCCCGGGCCGGGTGCCCCGCCACCGGGGCCTCCAGGTCCGCCAGGTCCACCGGGTCCGCCAGGCATATCACCGGGTCCGTCGGGTCCGCCGTTCTTTGGTGGGCCACCCGCTCCCGGCCCCTGCATCCCGCCGAAGCTCCGACGGCCATAGTCATCCTGGGCGCCGAAGTTGATGTAGAAATCGTGATAGGGTATCCCCGCAATTACCGGCGAACCCAAGCACAGGAAATCATAGGCCCCGAGATCTGGCGGATCCATCTGCTCCCCCAGATAATTCCCTTCCAGCTTCATCAGTGTGGGAGCAATATTGTACTCCCGAAAGGTCTCCGCGAATGCCTCGGCAATCTTTTCGGTATTCCCCGTGATGGAGGAATAGACGATCAGGGCCTTATACTTGCTATGCATATACCTCATCCTTTCAAAGCATTTTCCATGATTTCATTGTATTCGTTATGCAGCCGTGTCACAAGGGCGAAGAATTGTCTCTGTGTGCCAATTTTTGTCCCACGATTGTATTTGTGTTGAAGTTTTTCCCTCTGTCTTAAATCTCCGTTAGAGCGAGTCCTTCTGGTGGGTTCATAATGAACCGAAGCTAGGTTCATCACGAACCCTACGTTTGCTTCGCTCCCCATAGGTGCACCTTCCCCTTGGCGGAGGAAGGTGCGCTTTTTTATCGGAGCGTATATAGATTTGAGGTATAGCTTCCGTTCGGCCGGTGACGTTCCTCTTTCAGAAGATAACCCTTGTCTACCAGATCATTCAGCGCTCGCTTCACAGTGGAGCGGGATAGCCCCAGATCTGCGCCAATGGTCTTGATCCCCGGCCAGCATTTGCCCTCCGCATCTGCGCGGTCATAGAGATACATATATACCGTCTTGGCCCGGTGACTCAGCTCGATATCAGTGTAGATCGTTCCAAAGTAACTCATAGCACCTCATACTTTCATTTGAGTATATTCTTCTGTCTTCGCCCTGTTCTCATCAGCTTTCCCAGATGGATGCCTACCCTGTCCGCCGCTGTTTTTGTTATAACGCCGCCGAATGCTCCGTTCCAAATCAATTCGGCTGGCATAAACCACCCGGCGCTGGGCCTGCTCTTTTACTGCATAGGGTTCTTCAAAGGTAATCCCCCAATCCACAAACAGCTGGAGTTTTGTCCGCATTGGATGCTGTCCCGTTTTCATGACAACAAAGCTACCCTTGGGAATGGACTTGAGTTCATCCGGCGTAAGCAGAGCACGCTCCATCATCTGGAGAGACTCGCTGGGATCATTCTTCCCACGGGTCACAGAGCCAGACAGCACTGTGCGGCTGCCAAGGGATTTGGAAAGTGCCTCAGCCGTCTGACTGTTCGGTGCGAATCCACCGAATATGGTATCCTGGCAGTTGTCCTGAACGATTTCACAGCCCTCTTTGCCGTAGTTCTTCTCGAGCTGGGCAAGGGACTGGATGATCGGCACCAGCGTCAGCCGCCGGGAGCGTCCCGCAGAGAAAAGCGGCAAAATCTCAAAGGGAGGCATCGTCCCCAACTCGTCGCAGAACAGCACCACCCGGTTCTTCAATTTGCCGCCATTCTCATCCGCAATGGCAAACAACTCACGGGACAGGTTTTGGATCATTAAGCCCGCCATGAAATTCTTGGTGGCGTCCTCCTCCGGCAAAATCAGAAAGATGGCAGACTTTTCTGCCGCGAAGGTTTCTGCGTCAATGGCGCTATCAAAGCACAACACCTGCTCCAGCTCCGAGTCCAGAAAGGCATTCAGCCGGGACAGCACCGTGGACATGACCGAGGCCATGGCCTGCTCTGAGGAATTCAGTGCGGCGCCAGCAAACCACCTAGCCTTGTGTTCCGAAGGCAGCCTGCCCATGAGAAGCTGAAACAAGCTCTTCCCATTCACGTTGGAAGGCTCCAACAGATCCTGCACCAGCTTAAACACAGACACGATGTGTCGACATTCTGGCTGTCCCCGTCCCGGCGGCAGAAACTCCGCCAGAAGCAGCACGGTTGAAGTCAGCAGCCCTTCAGCAGCGTCATAGAAGAAGGCGTTTTGTCCGTAGTTAGCATCATCCCCCTGTGGGTTGATGATGGTCTTGGACAGGATCTTGGCGTATTTCTCCGCCTTGGCCCGGGCCGCCAGATCGTTCGGCTCCTTTCTCGCGATGTCCATATAGCGGTTGACCAAAGTCAGAAGATTATTTCCATCGGAGCGGGTAGGATTCCGCAGGTCAATGACTGACACGTTATAGCCGTAATACTTCTTGGCGATCGTTCCATAGTTCCGGGCCAGATCTCCCTTTGTGTCCAGCGCCAAAAAGCTCATGCCGCTGGCGCAGGCATACTCCAGATTCGGGTACAAAAAGAATGCTGTTTTTCCCACGCCGCTGGCGCCGATCATCAGGCAGTGAATGTCATCACTGTCCACCAGTGCTGTCAGCGCGCCTTTCTTTTTGGTGCTGCCCAGGATCAGACCTTGCACATCCGGACGATCCTTCCCGCTGCGCCAGCCCTCAACATCGAACGGCACATGAGTATAGGTTTCCCGGATCTCCTTATCCGTTGCCCACCGTGCGGTGCCATGTTGGCCGTCACCCACTGTGCGGGATTTGATGCCGCTGAGCGTGTAGTAATGGGAGAGCATGGAGAGGCCTCCGATCACAAGAAACATAACCGCGCCTGCCGCTATTAGTATCCAAATGCTTAACATGAACGGATCACCTCCTGCTTTGGCGTTTGAAGCTGGACAAGATCCTCGTTCCAGTCTTTCATTTTCGGACACAGCCGTACAGAGGGAATCCCCAGCTCCGTCAGAGCGTCTGCCATCCGCCGGCTGGCCTTATGCCCCGCTTCATCATTATCCATGCAGAGAAAAACCTGCCCCGTTTGAGGCAGGCGCTCCAGTGCTTTCTCCACCGGCAGGAAGGATGTGCCGCAGCAGGACACATAGCTGTGTGTTTGCCAGTCCTGCGGATGCATGGAGATATACGAGAGCATATCTACGGGGGCTTCAAAGACAAATAGCCTATCTCCATCCCCCATGTGGTGGAAGCTATAGCGGGGATCGCCGCCCTCGACATTGATGCGAAAGGCTTTTCCGAAGCTGTTGGTACTGCGCTTGTGGGCATGCCGGGGAATACCGTTTTCATCGGTTCCGATAAATACACAATTGTGGTACTCCGCATCTTCATAGAGCGTCCCCGCCCGCGCGAAGCAAGAGATCACCGCCTGGTCGATTTTCCGACTCTTATTCAGATAGGCATAGACCCGGCGCATATCGCGATTTTGGGGCGGCAGTTCAAAGGGCTTCGGCGGTTCCTCCACGCTCGGTTTTATGGCAGGATACACAGTTCCCTGTTCCCCGCCCAGCAGCATGGTCACTGCCTCCGGATAACTCTTTCCATAGTAATTCTGGACAAAGGAGATCGGGCCACCGCCCTTTCTATCTGCGTGGTCGTACCACCGGTTGCCCCGAATCGTAACGCTGTGGTCACTGTTCATTCTCAAATCGTGTCCGGAGCGAGTGAATTTTTCTCCTTGGTATCGGAGGAACTCCTCCAGGTCCACTGCGGCGGCGCGCTCTTTCTGTTCTTCTGTAAAATGGATATAGGGCATCTTTTATCTCACCTCCAAAATGAAAAAGTGGAGTGCCGGTTAAGGCACTCCACTCAAATAAGTTGATATTTAGTTATCCTCACGCCGGTAATGCGGCTCGGGAATATAAGCATCCTTCTGATATTCCCGGTACCTCTCCTTCTGTGCCGGAGATAGTTCGGGACTTTCCAACGATGCGGCTGTATACGAGATTGGTTTATTGCAGACCGCATCCAGTAATATTCGCTCCAGATGCTCATACTCAGAGTTCTGATCTAAGGAGGCCATAACAAACGAGTCCCGAACGTAGCCTGCACTTGCCGCCATCAGTTCCTGATCCATGTGGTAGCCATAGTGCTCCACAAAGAAGGTCATCATCATGACCACCGTCCGCGTGTTGCCCTCCCGGAAAGGATGGACCTGCCAGCTCCTCGGAAAACAGAGAGTCAATTCACGGACAAATTCCGCTTGGGACAGTTTTCTCCATTGGCGCTTGTGCAGCTCGGCAAAGGCGATATCCAAATCTCTCGGAATATCATCATCATTACTATACCACACACTCCGCCCTGCCAATAGCCTTTCCCTCTTGGCGATGTTGATGAGCCGATACTGACCTGCCCAGTCATAAATATCTCCGAACAGATATTGGTGGATGGCGCAGAGCCCCGCAGGTGTAAAATTGGCAAAGCCCTGCTCATACAAAAGCATCATGTTATTGCGGGACTGTTCAGCCTCTACCAGATCCAGGACCTTATCATCCTTGATATCCAGTTTGTTCCGCAGCACAGGGACATCATCATAAAGGAAAATATCAGGCATTGGTTCGTACCTGTTCTGCCAGCTTCCTATGAGACGCCAGAAGTGCCGCTTTCATCTGCTCGCCGGTAATTTCGCCCTTGGCCCAATGGGTCGAGAGTTCACGGGCATAGTCCGATACCGGCGCACCCTCAATGGCGTTGATGGCATCGGCAGTTTTAACGGCTGCGATCCGCCGCTGGAGTTCCTTTTCGCTCATTCTGATCACCTCGCTGCGCTTAGTTTACCACAATCCCAAGTAAAAAGGAAGTGGTTCATGATAGCATTTGTAGACTCTCCTCATAATCGTCGATCTTATGGCCCATGGCCAACCGCTTCTGCAGGAGCTTCTTCCTGCGCTTACTCTCTATACGCGGCCCCTCCGGGTTGGCAGGCGGCACTGTATTCTGCCGGCAGATATTACTAACCTGATGGAGCAGGCGGGTAACCGAGAGCAGTATATTGGGATCCATGTCCGACGTCTGCGTCATTCGCTCCAGAAAAAGCTGCGCATAGGGATTTCCCTGCTTTGCAGCAGCCGTGAACCACTGCTTTGCCAATTCTATATCCTTCTCATCATCCTCACCCATCAGATACAGCTTGCCCAGCGTATACTGGGCGTATTGGTTCCCCTTCCATGCAGAACGCAGCAAATAGTTCAGTGCAAGCGTTGGATCCTTTGGGACATCCTCTCCCTGTAGATAGAGTTTTCCGAGGCGGTAGCAGGCATACTGGTTTTCTTGCTTGGCGGCTTTTTCATACCATGTCACCGCTTCCGGGATCCTGTGCTGTTCCTGCAGCAGCTTGCCAAGGGCGTACTGGGAAAAATCAATCCCCGCGTCAGCGGAGCGCCGGAACCACAGCTCCGCATTCTCCTGGTCCGGCAGAACACCAAGGCCATCCCGCCAGCATTTGCCCAGCTGGTGCGCCGCCACAGGAAAGCCCCTGTCCCAGAGCTTTTCCAACGTATATACGGCTTCCTGCTTTTCCTCAGTTGACGCGTCCTGCCAATAGAGCAGTTCCTTTGCCGCACGATACGCCTTCGCCATGTCGTACATCGCATAGGGAGCCTCTGCGAACGTCTCTCGTTCATCCAGCTCCTCCGGTTCATCCTCCATGTCTGCGTCCTCGAAGGTGACTGTGCCGAGACGGATCGTTTCCGCCTCTTGAATGACCATGTTCTTGATGGCCCGGAACTCCTTCTGCTGCGAGAGCGGCAGGTGCTGTCTGGGCTTTGCTTTATAGTAGCTTTCCAGCTCATCCCGCAGGCGATTCCATTCCTCATAGAATTCAGATACCTCCGGCAGCTTGGCAAGCTCATCCACGATGGCGTTGACCTGTTCCTTGACTGGCTTCTTCAGATAGCCATACACCTTTTTCCCGGTGACCGTTTTGAGCGATTCCGCCAAGGCCGTCAGCTTCTGCTCAATAACCGGGCTGGCACAGATGGACGACTCCATCTGACGCATCAGCTCCGCCATGGCTCTGCGGGCTGCCCCGGTGAGTTCCTTATAGGAGACATCCTTTTTCTCATAGAGCGTGTGCAACTCATCCTGAAAAATATCGTTGGTCAGCTTGGAACGAATATTCAGCAGCTTATCTTTTTTTAGATACCCTTCACTGGGATCATCCGACCACACCATCACATGCACATGCGGGTGGTGTCCTTCATCATGGAATGCCGCATTCCAGTGGAGGTGATCCGGCGATATCTTCATAGCCTCCGCGATATTCCGTTCATGCCGCAACAGCAGATACCGCCACTGCTCAGCACTGTCATAGCCGAGCCGGGCGGCATCTTCTCTGCGAAGGGAATAGATGAATGTCCACACGTTTCCCTGATGCGCGTTCAGTGCATTGATTTTTTCATCGAGAGAAATCGTTTTCTCTGGTCCGAAGAGTCCATGGTCACCTCTTTTTTCTACACGAGGTCTGGTGGCAATGTACTTCATATACACATCGCTGGCTTTCATCTCATGGGCATGTACATCCAGAGCCATCGTGATAAAATCAGAGGCGGAAGACACAGTTGGATGTGCTGTGTAGTCTGCATACTCAAACAGGTCTTTGCTATCCGGATAATCGCGAAGGAGCTTTTGGATCAGCTCCTTCTGTTTTTTTGTCACAGGGCCTTGACCATGAATGCGTTCCACGCCTTCCCGCGTTGCGATATATTTCACATATGCGCCACCGCTGCCATCGCGAATATAGCCAGCTTTCTGCAGCAGCATGGACATGGATCACGTCTCCTTTTGAAATTGCAGGATGTCCTTGAACCTGATCTGACCATTGGTGCGCTTCACGTCATTGACGCACCGCACACGCAAACGCTCCAGCGTTTCCTGGTCGATCTCAGTATCCGCGGCGATGATATGCATCATCATAGATATCTCCACTGCCATTTTAAACAGCAGCCGTCCAATACGATTTGCCATGACGCCAACTGTTCCCTCCAGTTCATCCGAGAGTATCCTCGGCAAATAAAATGGGTCAGCCTTACATCGGAGGTATCCCGAATAGAATAAGACAGCCTTTTCAATGAACTCACTTTGCGTCTTGCATTCGTCGGACGCATAGTTCGCTTTTACAATGTCCAGGATATCCTGCTCGGCCCAAAGGGCGAACCGAATCTTGTTGCTCAAAATCTACGCCTCCCTCTCTAATCATGTTCTTGACCCACTGAAAAAGCCTGACGTCATGGGCATTTTCAGTTGACTCAACCTAAAAATATAGTACACCCCCGATTTCTGACCCACTGCCGCATCTGCCGAAAACGCCCGCACTGCGGGCGTTTGTGCGTGGAGAGTGGGTCTTCTGACCCACTCTCCTTTGTCCTGCTTTTCTTTTTTGGGTGGCATTTTGGTGAGAAACGCTCCCAAATCGCTCAAAACCGTGCCAGAGGTATCATTCCTCTACCCCCGCTGGAAAACCGGACAAATCGGCGCACAGCGGCTCACGGTGCGAAAATCCCGCAGAAGCAGAGCCGTCCATGTGGACGGCTCTTTATACCCTGCACAGCTATATGAATTCTGACTGGATTCAGAACAGTGTTAGTTGTCCGCTGCCTGTCTCATTCAGCGGCGGTGCAGCTTCCTCACAATTCGGTACCGGAGCATCTGCCGCATGATCATCAATAGCGGACACCAACGCCAAACGCAAACGCTCCCACTGCACTCGAGCTTGCCACGTTTCCAGTATGGTCACCGGCATGAACCAGATCTCCTGTTCCGGCTGCGGCGCAATCAAGAGCGGCGAGCCAGCCGGACTGACGACGGGCGAGGTGAGCGAGTTTCCCACTACCACATACCCTGCACAGCCCAGAAGTGACAGTTGGATGTAGCACATGAGTGCGGCAGTACGATCAATGTCCTGTGCGATATACAGCGCCTCCGTTGAACCATATCCTTGCCGCACTATTTCATTTCGCGCGGCGATGAGCAGTGCGCCTGCTCCGCAGCAGGGGTCGCTGATACCGACCCAGCCGCGCGTCTCAATGTGTTTACCGACATTCAGCATTGTCATCTTAGACATGAGCTCGCAGATGTGATAGGGCGTGAAGAACTGACCATGCCAATGGCTGCCCAGATTGAATGCCATGAACATCTCACCGAGAAAATCCTGACATGGATTTTCCTCCAGAGCCAGCACCATCATGGCGAACAGTTTTGAGAGCGCGGTCTGCTCATCTGAATCATATCTGTTGATAAGCCGCAAATACTCCTGCTCCCGCTCATCGTGTGTCGGTCCTTCTCGATCAACTGCATTTGCGATAGCTACTGCAGATATCGTAATGAAATCCGACCAGAGTTCCCATGCGTTTCTCGATGTGCATAGGGCTGAAAAGTGTTTTGCAAACTCGGCCTGGCTTTGGCACTGGAATCGAACTTTGTGAGACATCGTGCTTCCTCCTTTTTTGTATCCAGAAACACAATGCTCTCTTTCTGCCCGGAAAGCTATTCATCAAGGGCAACAAAAAATTGCCCTGCCAAACTGGTGAATACCAACTATAGCTACATCATCTGCCCCATATCTATTTCATGAGTGGGCATCTCTTTTAAGCTCCGTTTCTGGTCTGCATCGGAGGGGTGCCCCATTGCAGCAGATTCTCAAAAGTCCCGCAATGTCTCGCAGTGGTGTTTGCCGAAAAGTGACCCGCCCTGCGGTGATGCAGGGCGGGGTGAGGATTCTTTTTTACGCGGAAGCGATTTCGGGCAGTTCTTTCTCAGACTCTGTTTTTTCAATCCAGTCGAGAAGGCACTGCGTTTCCATGAGTTCTATTGCCATGTTATACAGTGCCTGCCGCTCGCCGCGCCGTTCCAGGTTCAGGGATATCTCGAACAGGTCTGTGATCATGTCGAGGGTTTCCAGCCCAGACCAGTTCGCACAAAAATGTTCCTCCTTGAACACACGCGCCTGAACGGATTCTCCAGCCTCGATTCGCCGGAGATCGTCCCGGTTCTGTCGGATGAGCGCAAGCCGATCCTCCGTTTCGCTGCGGGGGATCCCACTCGCTTTCCCAACCAGTCGAATGACCTGTTCATAGTTGGCGACATTGGTTTTGCTTCCACCCAACTCTTGGAGGCTCAATGCCTCCTTTGTGAGTGTTTGCTGTACGTCTTTGCTTCTTGCCTGATTCATACGATTTCCTCCTTAAGTCTTTTTGGCACAGACCTTGTGCCTGCCACAACAATGCCACACTTCCACAGGGAAAGCTATTCAGAAAGACCAACAAAAAGAGCGGCAGAATATTTACACAAATGTTATAAGGCAACATGATCCGCTGATCGCTTGCCGCATTCCGCAGCAATGCGGAGGTAAAAAATCAGTGTGCGTTTCGCCGGGGGAATATACTCTAACCGTTCATAGCACCAATCTGCTGCGGCCAACGCCGCTTGAGCCGGTAGGTTAAACCAGTGGCCGCACTCCCTGACAGAGAGAATTCCCCGGTCAAAATCTATTGCTGTGGAACACATTGAGAAGAGTTCTGGTGTCGGCGTTATTGCCTCCGCTCCCGGAAACGCTTTTTGAAGCATACTTTCATTCGATTGATCTGCGGACGCAATTGAGCAACGCCGGGTGAAGAACAGCGGGTCTGCGTACCGGTTCGTCCGGAGACATTGTGTCTCTCCGTTTTCAGTAACGCTCAGAACGGCAGGTGTAGAAGGCTGTTCAATTCTTTTGTACATACTGCTATCCTCACATCTGCTGGATCTGCTGCCCGCTGATCTGCTGGCCACTGGTTTGCTCGGAGAGGTACTGTTCTCGCAGCTCGTCAAGGCAACTTCCGAATTGCTGTTTGCAGTATTCCTCCATTCTGGGTAGCAGGAGCGCTTGCTCCTCCTCGCTCAGATGGTACTTGTGATCCTGCTCCGTGCCATCTCCCCGCACGAGGTAAACCTCCAGCGTGTCGCAGACGCAGCCACGCTCCATGTCGTAGTTGGCATAAATGTTCAGCCAGTCATCATTCTCGGAGATGCAGACCTGTGTGCCGAACACCGCGTCGACATTGAAGCTCCCGTCCATATAGAACTCCAGCAGGTGATCATTCTGCATGATCTCGTCCGAGAAATAGATATCCTGAGCGCATAGCTCCCGCAGACCACGGAGGAACTGAGATTCTGTTTCGGCGGTGAGCTGCTTTCCGTCGAGGTGCTCCAGAAACACCTTCCACCGGAATTCCTGCGACGCATAGCTTTTCTTTGTTGCGTAGTAGGCGGCCGTGCTGACATCCTGGATGCGGAACCGCTGCCAGCCGTCCATGATGTGCAGCGCATCAAAGGTTCCGTTGTCCAGATCAATATCAAATGCGCCGACCACTCTGCCGGTGTTGTCCAACCGCTCCCGCACATAGGTATCAAACTGCTCGGCGGAGATACGCTCACCCCGGGAAAACATCCCAAGGAACCGCGCGGGGGCATCCTCGGGCGGCTTGCGCAGATAGCTTCTCAGCCTCACTGCGGTCTGGAGCATCTCCAGATTTTCCTCCGCCAGAAAATAGGCGGACTCTCCATGCTCCGTCACATGAAACACGGCGAAGCGCCGCCCGGCTTCGGCCTCCTCCTTATTGCGCTGCTCCTCCTGCCAGATGAGCGTGCTGATGCGCTCATATTCCTGCCGGGGAAGCTGGTTGCACATCTCGTCGAGAACATTTTCCAGATGCTCCTCCAGCGTTTCATCCCTCAGGTGCTTACTCAGCGCGTCATACCAGTGCTCGTCGATCCAGACAGATATCTCTCTGCTGCTCACTGTACCACCTCCGATTCTTCGGTGGGCTTCGGCACAGACAGCTTCGGGCTGCGCCTGGACCTGGGGGCGGCAGGGGCCGGAGCGGGTGCGTCTGTCTCATCGATGTACTCCCGCACAGGCGCGGGGACATATTTCTCATAGAGCTTTGTCGCTGCGTCGGTGAGTGCCGACTCTAAATTCAAATCCCTTTTGCCCATGTAACGCCGTAGGGCGGTGAGCTTTTCCTCATCGAAGGAGATTGTCAGGTTTCCTTGTTTCATTTATGACCTCCTTAATCATAGTTGATATGTTAGATTTTTGTGGATGTGAAGTGCCACAGCCAGCAAGAATGTTCAGGACACTTAAATCACAGAGCCATAGTCATACTGTCTGGAGCGTGCTCCAAACTGACGCATAGGATATCCGCCACATTGTCGAGCGCCTGATTTATTACGTCTACGGCTTCCTTGATTCGAGACTTTTGGTCATCAGTCAGTTGAGGAAACCGCTCCGGAAACAAATCTTTTTCAACCAGTTCCGTAATGTACTGCTGCGTGGATATTCCTTGTTCCGCTGTGCGAATGTGAATGTCCCGCAGAAGTTCCTCATCAATTTTGATCGCAACGCCTTTTGCCATTACCTTCACCTGCCTTTCCAAACAGCTCTGTCCTGCAAGATGTGAGATATCGCACTCCATTCGCCGGGAAAAAGCAAACGGCTGGCCTGTTCGTTACAGGCCAGCCGTTTGCTTGATATTCAAATATGTGTTCAATCAGCCTAACATCGTCATCTCAAAATTTGGATCAGGGCTGTTGATTTCATCGGGGGCAATGCCCGAGTGTTCTTGATCCAAGACGATGACTCTTTCAACTTTGCCAGATTCGATGTCTTTAAGGAGTTTTCTCTTTGCATCGCCTTCCTGGTATTCAAGCAAGGCCGCCTCTTGCATTTCAGCTTCCTCACCCATAATTTTTGCCTGCTCCGCAGCAGATAGACCCGTCATACCGTTTGCCTGGTTGCTCCGTTTATACAACACTTCTGTACCTCCTATTGTTGGGACGTTTTTTCACAAAATATTTTACCCCAGTTTCGCAGATATTGCAACGACTTTCGAAAAAGAAACCCTTGACAGAGTGTCTACTATGTGCAATGTGATGAACACCTCAATCATAGCTGATATACGGGATTTTTAACCAGTGTGTCCAGCCGCGGCCCGCAAGCTGCGTTTTGACCACGCCGTATCTGGTACCCATGGCCTCGATCACTTCACCGTTGCCGATGTATACTCCGATGTGCCCCTCATGCCAGACCGCGAGGCCGGGGATCTCCGGGATGGTGCTGATGGGGCCCGACACAGATGCGTCGTAATACATGAGATCGGCGTTGGTGTCGGGCATCCCATTGGTACCATAGTCGATGGTCAGGGTATCCGGATTCAACCAGCCGTAGCCCTTGATCAGCCCCACGCAGTCAGTGGTTCTGCCTCCGACCCAGTTGGCACGGATGAAATCCGCATGGCCGCTGATGGCGTCAGGATACTGCGCCAGCTTATACTGGAACGCGGACTCTGTCAGCAGGCAGCCGTATGTGCCCCACACATAGCCCCAGCCGGATTCCCATGCGTGGATAGCATAGGTCACAAGGTCATCCGCGTTCTTTGTGCCCGGACTTTTGAACTTGGAAATATCCAGTTCAACGCTTGGGTCTGTCCCTCGCAGATAAGAACCGCCACCGCCGCTTGCAGGTCCGGCAATCGTAATGTATATATGCTGGGCGTTGCTTCGGTCGTCATCCGTGATCTCCCTTCCCAGCAGCGACGCCAGATTTGCATAGGCGCTTGCCAGTGAGAGCGGCACTGTGGCGGTGTAGGTTTCTTTTTCCTCTGTGGTCGTGCCGTCCTCATGCTCCACAGTCACGGTTCGGGTGCGTGTTTCTGTGGTGTAGAAGCACCCGACGAAATTTCCCGCGGCTCGGCGGGATGGTACCGCCTCGCCAAAGCAGAGGGCATAAAAAACAGCCTTGACCTGAATGGGGTCAAGACCGTTTCCATTCTCCATCTGTTCATTGGCAGACACGACCGCCGAATCCAGACGGGCAAAGGCGGACTGCATATCCAATACATGCGCGCGATATTCCACCGGGATCTGGTCAGAGAACACGGAGCCATAGAAGCTGGCTTTCACCGCCAGATTGTTGTGCTCCGCGCCTCCGGTTCCCAGTGCGCACAGAAACGCAAGCAGGACAATAACGGGGGACAGGATCGCCACCAGTACCCAGCCTGCTTTTTTACGAAGCGCCGGGTCTGCCAGTACCGACAGCGCCGCCTTCACAAGCGCACCTGCAGTCATCAGCGGCCACCGGCTGTGCCAAACAGCTTCTTTTTGTACTCGGGTGCTACGACCTCCAGCAGATACCGCTCGCTGCCGCATTTATAGAGGCAGACGCCCTTCTGGGGGATTTTGATGAGATCATACTCCGCCTCCTCCAGCTGGAGCATATCCATATAGGACCGCTTGTCGATGGACCCGGCGTTGAACAGGAACTGGTGGGGCGGGATGGAGAACAGGGGCTTTGTCATCTCCCGGATGCCCTCCTGATCGAAGTCCTCCAGATTCTGCGAGGCCAGCATCATGGCAGATTCCTTTTTCCGCACCCGCTTGAGGCAGTTGCGGATGTATTCAATGGCGGTGGAATTGGAGAGCCAGATATACAATTCGTCCAGTGCCGCCACGGTATTGCCCTCGGTCAGCAGCTTGTCAGACATAAATGAGAGCACATTAAACAGCATGGCATTGCGGACATTTTTGGCCGCGGAGAGCAGACTCTTGACGCCGAAGACCAGAAAGCGGCTGGAGGTGATATTGGTATGCCCGTTGAAGAACTTGGAGTCCGCGCCAATGCAGATAGAGTGGAGCCCCAGCAGGATCTCCTGCAGGAGCTGCTGGGTATAGATCTGGTGACGGCTGTCATCAAAGCTCTGGAACTCCTCGTCGATCAACGCATAGAGGTCCGAAAGGATGGGATAGTTTTCCGGGCGAAGCCGGGAGAAGTTGGTGGTCTCTGTGAGCCCCCACTTGGTATAAAGCTTGCTGAGCATGATTTCGATGGTGTCGATGTGGGCGTCACTGAAATCCTTATAGGCCCGGAAGAAGTCCTTCAAAAAAGAGATATGCTGAGCCAGCTTAGTGCCTTGTCGGAAAGCTACCGGGGCCTCGGTATCATTAGGGTCCGGATCGTCATCCCAGCACTTGGGCTCCAGCACGTTGATTTTGTATACACCAGCCATCAGATCGGCAAAGCAGCCGCCCACCGCCTCGCACATTTCCCGCTGTTCATGCTCCGCATCCAGAGAGATGGCAGACTTCCCGGCCTCCAGAAGATTCAGAAGGAGGAGCTTCATCAGGAAGGACTTGCCCTGGCCGGAATTGCCGAGGATCAAAATATTGGCGGAGGTCTTATCCTCGTCCCGCTGGTCGAAGTCCACCAGCACGTTGCTGCCGTACCGGTCCCTGCCGATATAAAAGCCCTTGGCGTCAGTTTTGCCGCTGTAGTTGAAGGGATAGAGATTTGCCACGCTGGACGCTGGCAGTACCCGTTCAAACTGTGTTCCAAAGGCATTGTAGCCGGCGGGGTTTACGGAGATAAAGCCCTGCCGCTGGCGCAGCAGCAGCTTGTCCACATTGAGCTTGGAGCGGACCAGCTCCGTCTGCACATCCGTCTGTAGGGATTTCAGAGCGTCATAGCTGGAGGCGGTCAGCTCAATATACACCGCACAGTGGAGCAGGGGTTCCCGGTTCCGGTGGATGTTGGCGATCAGAGACGCCACGTCCTGGAGGTCATGCTCCGCCGTTACCGCCTGCTGCATGTCATTGGTGTTGGAGCTGTTCATGCGGTTTTTATTGACCGCGTTGTGGATGATCTTTTTCTCCTCTGCCGCTGTGACCTGCCTGGTATAGATGCGGAGGGTCACACCATCCTTTTCACCCAAATGCCGGAGGATGGCATGCTCATCTGTTTTGGTGGGATACTCCCGCAGTGCCCATGCACAGCGGAATGTGTTTCCGCAGATATAATGGTCTGTGCTGAATTTGATCACCGAGGGCGCGATCATATCCAGAAAGGATTTGATCTCAGCTTCGTCCCGGTTCTGATCCATCATCTTCAAATTCTTCTTTGCCACCGTGCGCCTCCTATTCGCCAACGATGACCCAACGGTCACCATCATAGTCCTCATACTGCTCTGTGGTCACATTCTGCTCAAAGTAGACACCCAGCATCCGCTTGAGGTCCTGTTCTTCGGCACGGCGGGCACTGAAGCCATTGTCCTTGATGCTCTGCTCGATGCGGGAGAGATAGGAAAATACCTCGGATTCCTTTTCGTTTTTCAGCCGGATCACGATATAGAATTCTCTGGCGGAAGCCATAAGCACCTGGATCCGGTCCAGGTGCTTGCTGTCCTGCTCCAACAGCTTGCGGATGGCAGGCAGTTCTTCCTCCGCCATCCGTCTGCGGTAAAAGTCCTTGTTGTGCTCAAAGGACTCCTTGGAATTGAGTGCCAGCATCTCGATCTCCGCCAGACCCTTGACCACATTGAGCAGAGCGTAGATCCGAGCGGCCACGCTGGATTCCGGCAGCACGGAAATATTGGTGGGCTTGATAATGAAAAACACCAGATCGCCCATCTGGGTGTGGATGCAATAATCCGAAACGCTGTCCACCCCCATGAGCTGCCGGGTGGACTGGTTCGGCGCGTCATTTCTCTTAAATCTCACGAATCGATCCTCCATTCGTAGAATTGTTGTTTTGTGATCAGGAATGCGGCCGCATAGCGCAGAAAGTGCAGGATGCTGGTCCCATCGAACTGGATGCTGAGAAAGGCATATACCAGAGAAACCAGCAGCGGAATGGCAATGCCGGTCTGGGTCAAAGCCAGCAGGGAAAACAGCAGGCACACGCCGATGATGCCGATGTCCCGCAGCTCCCAGAGCCACAGAGTCGCTTTTGCGGTCAGATTGTCCGGGTAGATATACAGAATTGGTCACCTCCAAAAGGTAACCGCCGCAGGGACAACGCCTGCGGCGGCTATATCATGTTTTATTTCTGGTTCTGGGCTTCATCTTCTTCCAGTGCCCGCTGGATGCAGTTATTGAAGAAAGCATTCTGCTTGATGCCGTGCTTCTTCAGGTATTCTTTGAACTGCTCAAACAGCTCCTGCGGCACCTGGAACGCCACAGTCCTCTGGTTCTCTTTCATAGCTGATCTCCCCTCCATTTCATAATAATTTGTGATGAGCTGCGTCATGTACTGGCTCAGTGTCAGCCCGGATTCCTCCTGTCTCTGCCGTATCTTGGCATGGAGCTCTGTCGGGATCGGAGCACATAGGTTTTTGACATCGTCCATTTAACAGGTCTCCTTATTTTCAGTTTCTGCTTCAATTTTGGCCTGGATAAATGCCTGTACAGCCTCCTGCAGAAGTGATTTCAAACTGCAGCCCTTCTCAATGGAAAGCAGTCGGAGTTTTCTGTGCTCGCTACTGGGGATTTCGAAGCACACATAGGTAATTTGCTTTGACATGGTTTGCACCTCCTTATGATCAAGCCAACTATATCGAATATGCCCTTGAAAAGCTATGATCAAAGGCACCAAAGAAAATCTTAAAACACAAGCACAAACAACAAGCTCCGTGCTTCCAATGCAGCCTTTGTCCGCTTTACATTGTTGGCCCATTCATCTCCTGCTTCGGGCTCTGGTTTTCTGCCTCCTCATGCTCAGCCGGCAGGACATCCCGCACTGCTCTGAATTCAACGTCATAGTCGAGCAAACAACAAAACTCCCATTCCTGTTCTTTGGTGAATACATAAACGAACTCTATCGCCTCATCATCGTCCATGATCTCATCCAGTGTTCTGTCCTCCGCAGCAAACCCGGTCTCGTCATAGTCTCGGCCAAACGCTACCGTAACGCCCTTCTGAAATCCTTCGCCCACATGGTGCGGAAGGCTTGGGTCTGCTTCTGTTTTTTCGCCAAGACGGTAAATATCCCCGAGCATAAACAGTTCCGCCAATTTTTCAGGCGTGTCATAGTGCCGGACGAGCTGTTTCCCCACGACCTCGGGATACCCGTCCAGTTGGCAGAAAATTGACCGGTACACGCCACTTTCTTTTTCCTCTGCAATGTAGCAACGTGTTCCCATATTTCATCACCTCCGATTCTCTACTTCGTTTCGGTATTCATTGATTTTTCTTTCCACCAACGCCATATAGAGCACCGCGGCGATCCCCCGCATAACGAACACCACACAGGGAATGGCCACGCTGTTTCCCAGGGCTTTATACCGTGCGGAATCTGACGCTCCGGGGAGATCGGTCCAACCATCCAGAAAACCCTGGAGGCGTTCACACTCCAAAGGGGTGAGCCTGCGAATGAGCTGCGGAGTAGACAGTACCAGCTTGTCCTGCCCGACATATTGGGAGCCCAGACCCTTTCTGTCACTGCTGGTCAGCGCCCCTATCGTCTCCTGATACACAAGATCTGTGGCATCCTTATGCTGCCGGGCGCTTTGAGTGCTGACCACACCGTCATCCTTGAACACATCCACCCGCTGACGGCTGAATACCGCGTGATGGTCAGTAGCGGTCAGCGTATAGGCGATGTCCTCCTGATACCCGATCCCATTGCCGCCGTTTTGCGGCTGGCGGTCGAGGGTATTGTCGGTGATGCAGTAAACATCCGGTTTCTGTTCCACAAGGGGGACATTATTACCGCCTGTCCCGTATCTGGCAGACATGGTCGGCGCAACGTCATGCGGCCCCGTGTATCGGGCGTCAATTCCGTGGTTTTCATATACCAAGGGCTGATGCCCATGCTCCTGGGCACGGAGGGTCCCGGACAGGTCTTCTGAGCAGCTCATCACGCTGCCGCCCTGGTCATTGAGACAGATCAAAGGCTGGTGACCGCCCATACTAGCCCGCAGCGTCATGGTCTGCTCAATCGTCAGATCCATCCGCTCACCACCCTGATCATTCAGGCAGAGGACTGACGGCATACTATTTCCGCCGGGGCCGCCTTTCAGCGTTGGAGCAACCTGTTCAGAATACCCGATCCCGCCTGCCTTTTTGCCAGCTCCGGCGCTAAATGCCGCAGTCAGAAGCAGACCACCGGGATTTCGCCCACCGCCGCCATCCGCCCCGGCCAATGTCGGGGATACTCCCCCTGGGAGGAAGATTCGTTTTTGCTGGGTATCCCAAGGTGTGAGACATCCGTTTGAAATGAAGGTTTGCTGCTTCATCCCCGGCTGGGCGCCCAAGGCTCCGGCCACATTGTGAAGATCTCGCAGTTCATCTCGTTGGTTGGCTGCAAAGGCGATCGGCTGCCCTGTCACGAAGGTCTGCATCTGCATATTGCTTGTTGCCATGAGCGCGCCGGAAACGCCATTCAGATCAATGCCCTCATCCCGCTGGTTGATATGATAGGCCTTCAGTTGTCCTGCCGGTGGTTGCGGCGGGATCAGCCCTGCCTGCGCCATCAGCGCTATCTTGAGCTGCTCCGGCAATTCCTTTCCCCGTTCCCGTGCCCGCCGCAATATGCCAAGGCAAGCTCTTGTGCTCAGGAAGTATTTACTTTGCGGATCTTTTTCCAGGACTTCTGTCAGAGACGCCCGCACCGGTTTTCTCGGCGCAACGCCGGTGTTCAGTGCTCTTCGCCCTTCACGCCATGGGGAACGCATTTCCCAACGATGCTCCCCGAACAAATCGCAATGTCCGGGCGTCATATCCAAGTAAAGGTACGGCACAGAAACCAGATCATCCTGTCGCTTTGGAGCCGGCGTTCTTTTTTCTCTGCGCTGTTCTTTTTCGCATTCCGGACACAGTAAAGACATCTGACCGTCGGACTCATAGAGTTGTATTTCCATTTGTCGCCTCCGTTTCTTCATCAAGATCATCAAAAAGGAGCAAGGGCGCATACACGCTGACAATATCCGCAATGAGGAATATTCTCTTGCGGCGCTGTGCCAAGCCCCAATATTGGGCATCCAGACAGCGCCATGCCAATGAAAACTCATCTTCAACGGCAATCTCCCCGGCAGGCGGCCACGCATAGGGGTATGCGGAAGATTTCTTCCAACACAATGCGGAAGTCCTCTCCCTTGGGCTCGCCGCTGCTGAACGCACCGGGCACATTCTCCCAAACAAACCAGCGAGGACGGACAGCGAGACCTGTTCGTCCTCGTTTCTCATCTGCAGCTCTCAGTTCTCTTGTGAGGCGAACCTGCTCCATGAAAAGGCCGGAGCGTTCACCGGCTAATCCCCGGCGCGCTCCTGCTACGGATAGATCCTGACATGGGCTGCCCCCGCAAATTATATCTACAGGCGGCAGCTTCGCTCCGTCCAGCTTTGTGATGTCCCCCACATGGAGCATATCGGGAAAATGGTGCTTTGTGACTTCTACGGGGAATGCTTCGATCTCGCTGGCCCAAACTGGTGTGATGCCATTTTGGACCGCTGCCAGCGGGAAGCCGCCGATCCCATCGAAGAGGCTGCCCATGGTCAGCATGACATCGTCATGGAGGGTTCGCCGGACAGCTGCTGTTCCTTTCTCTGATTTACAAGCTGTCTCCACGCCTCGGATGGCTCAAAGATGCGGCCCATGTCAGCCATACTGCGCTCACTCATGTACACCACAGCCTCCAATGCCATGGGCAGCCATACCCCCATCTTCTCCGGCGCGTCTGTAAGGGCGGCACTGAAAATCCGCACATCCTCCTCACGGCTCCAGCTGCCGCTTTGATCCTCATTCCAAGTACAGTCCGAGGCACTGACGCACAGGTCCTCCTCGCCGCAGTTCACCCAGACGGTCTTATCCAGGCTGGGCAGGTAACAGGATACCGTGGCCACCATACAGCCTCCGCCTGTGTTTCCATAAATTCGATCTTTCACCACATAGTCCTTGGGACCAAAATCCGGCGTCAGATCATATTGGTTGATGCATTCCACGGAAAGGCATGTATCCGGCAGGCTGTCATTGGGATAGGCCACACAGTGATATGCGGCGACAGGTGCCTGATTCATGCACCGGCGTGTCATATCATCGGCCTTTTGCTCAGCGTCCTCCTGGGCTGTATAGAACAGCCACTTTCCCTTCTCTGCCAAAAAGCCGGACTGTCCGGCCAGTGGCCCGTCTGATGCCGCTTCCGCCCAAATCGCAAAGACCGGCGGAAGGGCCTTTTGTATATTTTCATTAGATATCATTTATAGTTCCTCCATCTATCATCTATGTTATTTTGCTACCGCCTGCACAACGGTGCGGGAGGTGTTGACCGCTGTCTGCGTTGCATACACAGCGCTCATAATATTGGCGCGGGTGGTCGTGTCCAGTCCGAAGGCTCCGGCAATGCGCGGGATCTCTCCTGCGGACAGCATGATCCCCAGGCCCAGCAGGGCATGGTCCTTAAACACCATCAGCCCCGCAACGAGGATCGTGGCCTGCAAAAAGGTGGTCAGGCAAAGTCCAACGATCTGCTTGCACCACTGAAAGAAGCCGTCTGTATAGCCTCTCGGTACGCTGAACAGATACAGGCTTCCCACGGCAATTTGGATCAGAAGGATGCCGCCTCGTTTCAGGCTGGCGAAAAAGACCTTAATTATCGCGTAGGCCATCAGAATCACACAGAACAGCACCATGATGGGGCTGGTGATGGATGCGAAGCCGAAAAAGGCGCCGTCCGTTAATTCGGACAGCGCCCCGGCGTCACTGAGAGTGGTGATGATCTCGCCCGCAACATCTCCAAGGGACGTCCCGTAGCCGGTGATCCCAGCGGTCAGGCTGGACTGCAGTGTGGTGGACAATTCATAGAGCCGTACCGGAACTGTCGTGAACAGGCTGACCGCCATAAAGCCCTTGATGGCATTGAGGGCAGTGTCCTTGATGCCACCGCGGCCGGAAGTATATTCGATGCCGCACTCAAAACAGGCCACTACCAGGCCGGTCACATAGAGCGCCCAGCCCAGATGGGAGAAAAACAGGACGATGCTCTGCACCCAGCTAAGCTGAAAGATCTCCGCGCCCATGTCTCCCATCTCCGCGAAAAAGTTGCCCAGGAATCCGATGATCTGACCGTAGAACCAGTCCAGAATTTCACCCAGCACCGTTTCTGCGACAAAATCCCATATAAACATGAAAAATCACCTCGTTTCGGTGCACCGTACCCTCCACAGGCAAAAACGCCGTGGCGTGTACGGCGCTTTTGTCTATGGAGCTTTACATGGTCTGCTGCCAGCTCCGGGCGGCAGTCTGGCGCTGCTCCTGCTGAAAGACCTGCGGATCGTCGCTCACCGCATCCGTGAGCTTCTCATGATCCTGATACATAGGTCTGCTCGTCATCTCTCTGTCCTCAAACCCCAATGATGCCCCAGATGTACAGTGGGGCGGTCAGGGTAAACACCAAGCAGGCGAACAAGATGGCCGGGGCGGTCCACTCAAACTGGCCGCTCTTGCGGTAGTCAAAATAGGCCGTACCCAATTTGGCAAAGAAAAATACCGCCAGGACCAGATCGATGGCGGGAAAGACAACATTATTGACGACAGTCTTGATCTGGGCAGAAGCGGTGGTCCAGGTGCTCTGTACCGCTCCCGCCACATCGCCGGTACCGGTGGCAAAGGCCACAGTGCCGAGCAGCAGGCTCAGCAGCATAGTAAAGGTAAACATCCATGTGAATCTCTTATGGTTATGCATACGAAATCGTTCCTTGTATTCTAGAGTAGTAGTTTTTATAGCCCCTCTCCAAGGGCTGTGCTACACGGTAAGGGATGTTGTGGATCGGTTGATCGTTCCTACCACAAGATGGTTCCGGAAAGACTCGAACCACATACAGATTTGATAGACTCCGCCACAGGTTGGGCGTCATGAAACGCCGGCGCATTATGCGCGGCTGGCTCCGAAGCGAACAGAGAGCCGCCTCGCTTGTCTCCAAGCATCTAAAACACCTCCTCGCAGATATTCCCGATCTCCTTTCGGAACCCACGGCTGTCCTTCCTGGAGAGATCACTGAGCAGCGCTCCGGAGAGATACTGCTCCTCCACTTCGGCGGAATGGGGCAGCGTAAAGGCCACGCTGCCCAGCACCTGACCGATCGGGTTTGCCGCCTGCATGGGCTTGATATTTGCCGCCACCTTATACTGCCTGTCCTCATCCCAGTTGATTTCCCGCAGCAGTGGAAGCTGACTGGAGAAGTACCCCACAGACTTGAGGGTGCAGTTGACAAGACGCAGGACACTGTCCGCCTCCATCAGCGCCACAGCGGAGAGAATATCGTTGGCAATATAGCTGGAGCAGTCCACCACCACATAGGGTGCGATCTTCCGGAGGCCCGCCAGCAGTTCCTCGGCCTGACTCTTGGTGCAGGCAGCGTAGGTGTATTCGTTTTCGCCTTTGCGGAGTCCCATCAGCGTGAGGTGGGGAAGCCTTTTATGGGTGGTCAGATTGTTCCGGATGAGATTTACCGGGATATGATGGGCTGCGAAAACGCTGCCCAGAGAACGGTCACACTCCAGCTCTGAGGGTGGGCAGATGCAGGGCAGCATGGGCGCGGTCATGTCGCAGAGCAGCAGCACCACGTTTTTTCTCTGGGATGCCAGATGCTTTGCGATCTTCACCGCGGTGACCGTCTTTCCGCTGCCAGGGCTGCCCCAGACCGCCAGCAGGCCGCCCTGATCCTTCAGCGACTTGCTGCGTTCAGCGCCGGCATTCCGGCGGAAGAGGCTGCCTTTCTTAAAATTCATCTTCGGCAGCCTCGCTTTCGACCACATCCTTGTTGCTTCTATTCCCATTGGCAATGGGACGGAGGACGGTTGTTTTCCCACTGGCGCTGCGGGTAAACATCGGCGTGATACCAAAGCAGATCGCCAGAGATAACAGGATACAGATCACACCGGTCACGGTGCGGTTGCGAAAGAATTTCATCGTGCGTACCTCCTCAAAATGGTATTAGGAAAGCACCCATCTGGCATAGGTGGGTGCAAAGAAGCAGCCGGACAGCATTCCAATGTCCGGCCTACAGGCTCATTTCCATACATGACGTTTGCTCCTGGGGACGGAAGGATATTTCCTGAAACCCCACACGGTCACAGTAGTAAAACGAGCTTCCGTACCGGTCATACAGCTCCACCACATCGGACATGGCCATGGCGTGACCGCAGTAATCCTTCGGCGGGACGTCCCGGCAGATGGTATATACCTGTTCCGGATCATTGGTCCCCAGCTGGCCGTCATAGACCAGCTGGTAGCGGTCCATGGTGGGAGCGCCAAACCGCTCCACCATGGTCTTGTGGTCTATAAACCGCATCCCAACGTCCACATTCGGACGGAGCTGCCAGACACGGCAGCGTTTTAGCTCCTCGCCGGTATCTGTGATCAGGGCCGAGCCGGAGATGAGCTGGTCGTACACGCCGCTTCGCCACTGGGGTGTAAGTCGAAGCCGCTCCAGCTCCTTCTGCAGCTCCGGCCTCTGAAACATTTCATCCACCACGGCGGAGATGCCATCGCCGCAGACATATCCCACAGGATTGTCATAGAAAATGAGCCGGTTCTGGTTGTCTATGGTCAATCGGACCATATATTGATCTCCTCCTTGCCCATGGGGTCACATGCCCATATTCATTCCCATGCCCTGGGTGGGCGGCGTCTCAAACTGCTCCGGGATATCCATATCGGGCAGTTCCATATCCGGCTGTCCCTGCCGCTGGCTCAGCTGCTGCTCATAGGCGGCGTTCACTGCTTCGATCAGCGCGGCTCGGGCCTCGGCGGTGACCGCATGGAAGATGTCGGTATACTTTTTTTCCTTGCCCATCATGTAGGAATCCTGGGGCATGGCGATAAACCGCCCCTTGTCCGTTTCGATCACGCGCATTCCGTGGACGGCAAAGGCTCCGCCAATATTGGCGCTGGCAAAGGCTTTTGTTTTTCCCTGCCCATCAAGCATTTTGTCGATCCGGACGCTGATCTCAGGGACAGTAGGGGCATTATTCTGGGGGGTTTGATTAGTTGACATAATTTCTCCTTTCACGGGTTCATTTCCATACCGCCTATACTTGGCGTATGGCTCGTCTGACTTTCCTGCAGATGTTCGACCTGCTCTCTGGCCCAATCGGGCAGGAATTCTTCTTTCAGAATTCCGGTAAAGTCCTCGCGGTTCCAGCGGGTGTGCTCACCGTCCCCGAGGCAGGTACAGCGAATGGAGCGTCCGATGGCGTGGGGATCGCACCCAAAGCCATCGTGGGCATACCAGAGCTGGTATTGTGGGTCCCAGAAATCCTCGCGGAGCGTGTCAGGGCGCATGACCAGCACCTTGCCCTCGTAGTCCAGCTTGGCGGTATCCGCTTCGCAGTGCTCCTGCGCAAACAGCCCCAGCTCGGCATACGCCTCACGGAACTGCTGAATGAATCCGTCCAGCACGGCGGGATGACTGGCCACTGTGTACTGGTAATTGTAATTTTTGTCGGGCGGGATGTAGATCTGCTTACCCCACGCCTTGTTGCTCTGGCTGAACCGCCCATCATCAGATAGCTCCTGCAAAGTACTGGCAAGCACAAAGCTCGTCCGCTTGTAGCCATAGGCGGCAATCACGCTCTTGGCGCAGTCAGCGTTCAGGTGCATCCCATCAAAGTCTCTATGGATAGCGGCTTCGATAGCCCTCTTACAGGCGATATTCATTCTGTGGCTCTGCCGCCACTGGTCCAGCTCGTTTCTTCGCCGCGCTTCCTCGGCAGAATTCATATACAGATACGGGTATTCCTTATTCTCCATAGACGATCTCTCCACGCACGATCTTGTCGTTCAGTTCACCCAGGCAGACGCCGTAGTTGGACAGCAGCTCCAGATGCTCCGGCGGCACATCCGAAATATCCTTCTCCTCTGCGGTAACAATGATCCTACGTGTCTCCGGGTCAGCCGTCGCAGTCAGCACAGCACCCTCCGAGAAGTTCGCCGCCTCCAGCAGACGATCAGGGATGTCCATATCTTCTTCCTCCGGCTCCCCAATCTCGAAGGGACAGCCATTCGCACAGCCGCTGCAGGGGCCGCAGGCATTGGCGACCACCTCCAGCAATTCCGCCGCCAGTTTGTCCAGTGCCGCCGCTGCCTGAATGACTTCCAGCGCGGTCATTTTTCCACGCAGCAGAAGCACAGCGTTTTGGAGTGCGTGGACTTCGGTGGGAATGCCGGCGCTAAGACCACCCGACTCCAATATGGCGGCAGGGATAAATATTCCATTGTTTGCATTGCAGTTCATTATGATTTCCTCCTAAAATTTGGTTCATGGATCAGCTCGTATTCGCCCGTACCGCAGAAGTCCTCATCTTCGGGTTGGAAGAGGTTCATCTGCCAATTTCGGCTCTCCGCGAATTTCCTGGGATCATAGTTGGTCATTACGACCTCCTCATATTCGCTGCCCTTGGTTTGGGACATATTGTTTTGCCGCTTGGTATGGAAAATATAAAAGTCCCGATAGAGCTTACAGATAAAGGGGCAGTAGTTGTAGGACACCATCACCTTGCCTTTGATCTTTTTCAGCACACGATGGAGCCGCTTATGGTCTGCTTTGGGAAACGGCACGTTGTAGCAGTCCTCCGCGTCAAAGTACGGCGGATCGCAGTAGAAAAAAGCGTCCGGGCGGTCATACTGACGGATCAACTGCTCAAAATCCCGGTTCTCGATCACCACATCCTTGAGCCGTCTGGAGCACTCCCAGATGTCATAGACGAATTGACGGATATTGCAGGGCTTTCCCGCAAAGGACTTTCCTCCGCTGCTGAAGCTCTCCCGGATCTTTCGGTAATAGGCCGCCGCGCGGTACACATTGGCGTATCCGGCCCGCTTCAGCAGAATATCTGTAATGATCCTGCTCTGCTCCGGCAAGAACAAGTACTTTGCGAGTGCTCGCTCGATGAGCAGGCTGCTGTCCCGGATATCCATAAGCCCCCATTGATCCAGGATATCTGAGTCGTTTTGGAACTCCTCATAATCCGCAGCCTCATCATCCGGTGGGCAGTCTGTGACCTCCTCTTGGCTTAAAAACTTCAGCAGAGCGTCAAATTCCGTATGCGAATGCAGCGGCAGGAAGCTCAAAACCTGTGCCAGCAGCAGTGGCTGATCTCTGGCACAGCGCATCAAATTGACCAGTTCTTTGTCAAAATCGTTGTAGACCTCCATGCACCCGGCACGAATGGGATGGTTCAGGGTCACAGTGGCACTGCCGCCAAAGACGTCAATAAACCGGGAATAAAACGCTGGGGCCAGCAGATGGATCAGCCAGAGCAGCTTACTCTTTCCGCCCTGCCAGGGGATGATCGATTTCAAACGCGACCACCCTCAGAAAACTTCCGCATGGCAGCTTCCAGCCCCCAAATTGCGCGGTATACTCCAGCCACGAACTTTTTGAGTCCTTCCACCGTGTCATAGAGTTCCGCGGCATTGGCGGCGTAGAAGTATCCGGTCCGGTCACTGGCAATGGGTACGCCCTCCTGCCGCAGCCGGTTCACCTGCTTCCGCAGTCCCTTTTTGCTCATGTGCAGCTCCCGGCCAAGCTGCGCCGCGCTCATAACATGTTCTTTGCCAAAGCAGTTGGCGGCCAGGTATTTCTTCAATTGATCCTTTTGCATGATGCTCCTTTCCGGAGCCATTTCTCCGAAAATGGGCACAAAAAAGAAGGGGCCGTTGTCCCTTTCGGAAAAACGGCCCCTGTTGGTTTATATTATTTTGTGGATCGATCCATTACATGGACATCTGGAATGTCGGCGGCTCCGGTTCCTGACGGTGAATGGGCTGCCCATCCTTTCGCTCTACCATCCCATAGTCCGTCAGGACAGAATGATGGAGCTCCATGACCGCCTTTCCGTAGGTCGTCAGGTTCATGTGCTGCATTGCCAATTCCGCCGCGTTGTGGTTCATCAGCAATCGCAGCTCCTCTCTGCCGGCTTCCTCCACGGTCCGCAGGGAGGGGGTATAATAATAGGCATCCAGCGCGTCCGCAAGGGACAGGGCTCTGTCAATATCCTGACATCCATCCGCTGACAGGACCGCCTTATATTTTGGGAGCTCTTCCCGAGCTGCAAGTGTCTGGATCCGCTTTGCCAGATTATTGAGTTCCGGCAGCTCATCTGCGGAAATGATCAGCCGGTTAAAATCCGGAATCGGTCCGTCAAGGCTGACCATGGCCGTGCCCAGCCAGTCCTCCAGTCCCAATTTTTCAGGAAACTCATTCAACTGTGCCTCCGTAGCGGGCAGCTCCAAATATTCCACCTTCCTGGGACCGCTGTCATCTTGCGTACAGTTCTCGACACCGACCCGGAAGACATAGCTTGGCGGCTGAACTTTGAAATCCATGCTGTCCGCGACCTGATTCAGTTCTGTGTGCTGGACCACATAGCCATGCGTCGTAAAAACGCCGCCCTCTCCTTTTCGCATTTTGGTGCCGATGCTCTCAAAGTCCAGCAGCTCAAACATCTCGTCAGATAATTTATCCAGCTCCGAAAAGAAGCCGTTCTCCGCGTAGAATCTGCCCAGCTGGGAGTCGTTGAGGGCGGAGGGTACCACATGACAGCACGCTGTACTGTACGCGAGATCGATCGCCCTGCAGATATCCAGACTGTCTTGTCCTTTGGCGGCCTCCATTTGGCAGAGCCCCTCAAAAATGACGCTTTCATGCTGGCTTAGCTGGGAGAGCCGTTCCGCCAATGCATTGAGCTGCCCCAGATGGAGGGGCTGCTTCATACCGGCCAGCTCCCGCTCAAACTCCATAGATTCGCTGATCGTTACCGTGGTATCGTCTATATTGGACACACCGATACGTTCCAATGCGTTCAGCAGCTCATAGCTGGTGGCCGGAAGCCACAGCGTGGCATACGGCGCGTCTGAGCACGGCATATTCCAAACTTCTACCTCAAAGACTGGGTTCAAACTGCATCCCTCCATTCTTCTGTCCGGTCTGTTCATAAGCCTTTGGATCGGCTCCGGGGACGTCCCAGCCGCACATACTGCCGACCTCCATGGCCTTCCGCTGCCACATGGTCACGCCAAGCTCCTCGTTGAGCTGATCTGCCAGCTCCACATTTCGCTCCTTATCGCCGGCATCCCAGTCAGAGGGGTAATAGCCGGTTTCGCCCCGCTTGATGCAGATGAGGTCACCGGTGGTCAGCAGGGTCGAGAAGCATAGCTCAGGAAGCCCCTCGGCCAGCTTCGGAGCAAAGCATTCTTCCTCTGTCATGACGCGCCAATTTTCACTGTTCCAGAGGTGGACATACAGCTCTGAGCCGCCATCCACCAGAATATCCTGCTGCGCGAAGCCCTCGCCCCAGCCGTCCGAGGCTTGTCCACTGATGTAATCGGTCAGAGTGGCCATTTCCTCCGGTGTCAGCGTTCCAACGACCTGGCACTCGGCCACACCCCAAAGTCTACCGTTGCGGTTCTCTACAGTGAAGACGGCGGAGCGGACCTTCTCATCTACGCTGTCGCCCTCGTCGTACCAGTGCATGATACCACGCTCGGCCTCCTCCGGCATTCGGTTTTTCAGCAGAGCCGCGGTGATCTTATCCTCATAGGCCCGCAGCTCCCGGCCACTCAGTTCGGCGGGGAGAGCCTCCATGTCCCCATACTCGTTTCGCTCGTAGAGCTCGGCGGTCAGGGGCATATACAGCTTGAGAAGCGTGGCTTCGGGCTGTAGGACCGAGAAGCTGTCCACACCGACAATGAGTGCCAAACTGCGTCCGCTGTCCCACCGAATTTGAAACTGGCCTGCATCGTCTATCCACTCCAGTGTCCCCATGCTGCCGGGCTTAATGGGCTGCGGATCGTCTGCGCCCATCTCACGAAGCCGAACACGGCTGCCCTTGGGATACTGCTGGCGGAGAAACTCCAGCCATTCCTTTGAAATACGCTCCATCTCACATCCCTCCCATCGTCATGCCCTGTTCGGGCTGCTCCTGATAATCCTCCAGCGTGCGGGGATTCTCCTCGCCGTACAGATCATAAAGCATATCATCCACAGTCTTGCGTACCTCCGGGTCACTGGTCAGTGTTTCAAAGCGGAAACCACTGGAGGACTGATAGGGCAGTTCCTCTTTGACCGCCCTGAGATATTTCGCGGGGTCGGTGTACTCGATTCTCTCCCCGCTGGCGAAGCTGACCCGTCCGACAAGCGGCTTGGGGGGCTGCTGGTGCAAGCATTCCAGCCCTTCCTTGTTTTCCTCTGAAGGCTCCATGTGCTGGTCGTAGATCTTGGCGTACTCCTGATAATTCTCGCCGCCCACCGCCTGCAGGAACTCCTCTTTAAATACCCAGAGGGGATATTTACAGAAGCCGCTTGTTTTACAGAGTCCTGTTGGCTCTGCAATGCCTTGCTCCAGCAGTTGCTCAGCGAAGGGGCAGTTGTTGGTATCAATGTAGGCGCTGTTTTTGATACTGATGTGTTCACCGAACGATACGGTCAGGAAGGCGTATTGCTCCAACTCAATAGAGCTATCCCCGATCTTGTCGAGAACGATGGCCAGTCCTGGCAGTTCCTCGCCCATAAAGTCTGTGACCGAGTACAGTTCGATCCTCGGTCTTAAAGTGACAGGGTTGCCGAAATAGTCCGTGATTTTAAGGTCTGTCGTTCCCTGCATTTGATCACCGCTGGCGAAGCTGCCCCGTCCACCGAGTGGCATTTTCTGCCCCGGGTCCCGTGCCTTATCTTCATCCACATCTTTGATCGTATCTGGATGGTCATATTTCTCTTTTGGAGTTGTGCCCATTAGGGATGCTACCGCATCTTCCCTTGTGCGGAACATACGCCCTGGCGAGGCTCGATGATATGATCCAGTCCGTCCACGAACTCCAAAGTAGGTGCCATCAAAGGACTCAACCGTGTATGGTTGGGTATACTGTTTTGCCTTATTCGTTATGAGGTAGCATATGTCCCCCTCACGCCATCCATCGGGGAAACTGGCCTGCTGTGCAGCTTGCTCCTGCGCCTGCTTATCAAAACAGGAGAGGTACGCCTGGTAGTCGCCCTCGATGGGGTTGCACCGCAGAAGGTAGCGGTAACGGTCCGTTTCCACAGTGTAGCCGTAGTTCTGCGTGCAGATGCCGCCCTCGATCTCACCGCCATGGTGATAGCAATAGCTGCGCATGGACGACAGGTCTTGCAGGACGTTCTCCCGGAGCTGCCCGACCACCTCGTCAAGCTCGGCTTTGAACTCCGGGGAGTTCAGTTCCTCCGCACCTCTCGGATGCCAGGTGTGCCAGAACTCCCTGCCGCCATGCCCGAAGTCAATGCGCACATGGCCGATAGCGCCAAGCGCCTCATCCTGCTCCGGCGCCTGGGCATAGAAAAGCCCCGCCTCCTCGGGAGAAGCGGGGCGAACCAGATATTTCTCAGAACCGTCCAAGACAGGATGTTCATGAGTGTCGGATGGACTTTCTTTCTTGTCGTTCATAGAATCTATCTGCATTTTTGCATCTCCTTTCTGATTTGGTAGCTACAACAACTACCACAATTTTCGCGGAAAGTCTACTGAAATATTTGCCCCTGCTGCTGAGACGGGGCGGGTTTGTTGATACGGCGCACCATACCGAACTCTGTCTGCTGGACATTGTCCTCATCCATCATATCCATCCCAAATCGCTCAAAGTCCATATAACCGTCAATGGTGTCTATGATCTCATCGTCTGCACCAATACGGCGAAGGACGTTCTGCCCGTATTCATAAGTACCCTCAGTGATCCGCTCATAGTCGCCTATATGATAGGCAATTTCGAGGGCCTCTTGGAATGTAGATGGTTCTTCTATGCACAGCGCCGAGAGATACTTCAGCAGTTCACCATCGGTATGCCACATACTTTCGATTTCCAAAGCCAGCTTATCTGCGTCGACGACGGAAAAGCAGTCCTGGGGAAGCTGCTCCTTCAAATACGGGATGTTATATTCCAAAGACACCAGTTCCATCTCGCAAAAGTCATCAACCCCAAGGGCCTTCTTTGCGGCCTCCAGCCCTGCATCCGAGGCGGGAAGTTTCAAAATGTATCGCCTGTCGTTAGCCTGAAGGTGGGCGGTGAAAACCGTCTTTTTGTCGGGGTCCAGCTGTTGCTCAGTGTCCTTGCGCCGGACATACCCGAAGGGGCTGTATGCGCCGCCGAAGTCTGCATAGTATTCCGCCCCCACACCCTCATAATTGATATATGGCCGCAGATGTTCAGGGGAATCGATATATCCCGTATCGACCAGAAAGACGCCCAGATCCCTGTCAGAGCAGATATTGGGCAGGAAGGTATACGCATCCAGGCTGTTGGCAATGGATAGTACATCGTCCAGCCCGCCCACACTCTCAGCGTCCAGTGCGCCGGAGAATATCTGCTGTTCACGCTCTGTCATGTTGTCGATCCGTTGCGCAAGGGCATTTAGTTTTTCGAGATCCTCCTTTCTCTCCGGGTCAACATGCTTGACATACTGACCAAGGTTCGGGATGGGGCTGCCTACACCATCGATTTTTACAGCGCCGTCAAGACCTTCTTTCAGCTCGGAAAGCCTGACCGCCACTTTATCGGCGGTTGCAGGTAACTCAAGCCCTACGCCGTATCCTTCGCATCTCAGATACAAAACCACTATGTTATACCTCCCATCTGTAGTTCCTGCTCCTGCCGATACTGCTCAGAAGGAGCGTCCTGTGCCGGAGAGGCCCCCATAAGGTACTTTGGGTCTACGATGACCTCTGCCTCATTCCTGCCCAGAAAGACGGCGCAGATATGTTCCTTTGGGATCTGCGCCTCATACACCGTGCCCTGCGCACCAAAGCGGTGGGCAAACCATTCGGCGGTGTCTCTGTTCAGAGTCCAGGAGAGTGCCTTCACATTTTTTGCGTTATAGGATGTCACCCCACGGTAGACCGTGACCACATCGTCCAAGCTGCAGAAGAGTCCGTACTCATCTTCATCCATCAGCTTTTGTGGGTCAACGGAGCGAAACAGGGCCAGCAGTTCTCTTTTGCTCAGATTTGGGTCGGAGTTTGGGGCTTCATCGATGATCCACGCCTCAGACAAAAACAGCGCCGTATCCTGTTCCGACAGGCTCGGCGCCGCATATTTCAGGAAACCCAGCTTGTATGGCTTAGTGATCATCATGAATAGCCCAAACGGGTTTTCCGCCTCGTCGATCTGTTGCCCGCATTGCTCCTGCCATGCCCGAAGGGCCGCAGAGTCGCTTGTCAGGTCAGCGGCAGCGATATTGCCGTCCTCCTTGCGAAGACCAACAATGCCGCTGTCAGTGAACGGGTGCTTGACCACCAGCGGGGATATTTTGGTGGGCTGGATGTCCAATTCCAGAAATGCATGAGCTAAGGCTTTTAGCTTTTGGAGGTCAGTCTCTGCCGGACGGCTCCGCTTTGACGCCATCACTGCATTCCACCCATCTGGAAGCCCTCCTCAAAAGTCTGGGAGCCGGCCATGACTTCCTCCAAGCTCAAAAAACCATGGTACGAGATATATCCGTTCTCTACAAACTGTCCCTGCTCCTGGCTCATCCGCTGCCTTGCATACCCCTCGAAATCATAGAAACCTTCCAAATTATCATCGTACTCGAAATGCCCGGATTCCTGGATCATGTACCTGCCGTACTCCTCCGGGGTATGAACACCGGGGACAAAGTCAAACTGATCAAGGTTTTCTGCCAGATGTGTGATCTGAGACGCGCTGTTCGGGGCCACCATCGCAACCACGGCTTCTAACTTTGTCCGCTCTTTCGGATCTAAGGGCATAATGACTGCGCACAGATCGTTTAAGGCTTCTATACACTCGCTTTCCAGAACAAGCGCCTGTTCTATGGCAGCAGGGAGCATATTTTCAAAACTGCACAGAATGGCCTCGTCTGCGCTTTGGATACCCGCCCGCGCCAACACTCTGTCAATTTGGCACTGGGACGCGGGAAGGTATATCCAGTCCTTCGGTTCTTCGTCTCTGGGAGCATAGCAGGAGGTGATTCCCGCCACGATCGGGGAGTCGGCATAATGATAGCAGGGAAAGTGCCTCCCATCATAGTGCGGCTCCAGTTTCATGCCGTTGTCATAAACGACACCGTAAGGCGTGACGGTACCCGGATTGTCCCGAATCAAAAGATGGGCCGTTTCCACGCCGTCCAGATTTTCCAGTTCCGCTGCAGGTACACAGCCTCCATGGAGGTTCATATAGTGTGTTTTCCCGACCTCCTCCAGATTTGAGAAGTCTGTGATCACCGTAGCCCTTTGGCAGCAGAACGTGAGATTGATGAGGTCCTTGATGTCTTTGAGCTTCAGCAGATCCGCCATTGCCTCAAACTGGGCAGTTTCTCCCTTCGAGAAGCTGTCCAGCCGTTTTGCCAGATAGTCCAGCTCGTCCACATTGACAGACTGTCCCTCCAACACCCAAAGAGAAGTCCATTCTGTCTGGATACTCAATACTGTGCAATCCTGGCAAACAGCATCGCCAATTTCAAGTGTCGACAGCAGCTCCAGCGAATGGGGGTATTCCTCTCTGGGCAAAGGGAACGGAATTGTGGCGCTGCCGTACTCCGGATGCTGGCTATTGCCAAGCAGTGCGCTAATAACAGGCTGACTCATTGCATGCCTCCCATCTCGAGGCGGGGAGCTGCATAGCGTTGCTGCCCTTCCGCCTCCATTTCCTGATTGTTGGACTGACACACCAGCGCATCCAAATCAGGGACAGTCTCCTCGATTTGAGACATGGTGTCTTTCAGCAGCTTTTCCCTCTCTGCTGTAATGGGATAATCTGAATTCAGCGTTTCATCGATGCAGCGATACACTTCAGCCAGCTGTTCCTGAGAAAACAGTTCATCTCTTGCTACCAAGCCTGATCTGACAACAAAGTCTCTCTTGGCGCTCAAATATTTACCCTCAGAGTAATAGTTGCCCTGGGTAACTCCTTTGTGATCATAGGTTCTGTCCCAAGTGATGAACTCTATGCCATACTCGGTCGGATGCCCTGCCAGAACTGTGCCATTGAACTCTGACAGCAGCCGATAGTCTCCGTCCAGCCCCTCCGCGTTTAAGTCCGGAGCCCATTCCATTAGTCTGATATATTCATTGGTCATTTTTGCGAGAGCCACCACACGATTCCGAGCCATCTTTGCGTCAGGCTCCTGCACCTTTTCGGGATCATAGAAAACGATTCCCTTTGTGTTTACCCTGCACAGAGGCCGATCCTGCCAGATAACGGACAACGCCGGTTCATCATCAAACTGCTCTACGGCAAAGCCATGCTCCTGAAGGTGCATGGATAGCTCCGAAAAGTACCACTGGCGGATGTCATATCTTATGTTTCCCATTGACTTCACCTCCTGCCGGGATACAAAACACATTGCCAACTGTTATGCGGATCACTTCCCGGCCGCTGCGTGGTTTTGGAAGCTCCGGGGATTTACTCGGTCTGGGGACCTCTCTCATCATGCGCTCATAGGCGCCATGGGGAGTCCCCTGCATAAAGTATTTTGCCATGTTGCTCCTTTCCTGACCGTGTTCCGAAAGAGCGGCAAAAAAAGGCCGCTGCCCCTTATGGAACACGGCCTTGTAATTTCGGGTATAAAAATCCTTGCGGATATTGGTTTATGCGGATGTGTATGACGCTTCGCCTCCATCGGCGTGGGCTGTGCCCAGGTTCCTGCCGCCTTGGACAAAGTACAGTGTTACAGGGCTGCCGGGATACTTGGTTCCCGTCCATTTTGCGAGCATTGTGGTGTGAGCTTGAAGTTCTCCGGTACTGAAGGAGTTCCACCATGTTTGGAATCCCTCATCCCCCAATGGCCCGGCGTAGACGGCGGTGCAGATGATCTCTCCGCCGATCCGGGCGGTCTCCTCGATACGCCACTGGTACGCAAAATCCCTGGCCGTGGGGTCAGGCTCCCGGATCACCGTGGTTTGTGTCTGTGTATCCACCATGGCGGTGTGGGTGACGGGATCATAGTCCACCTTCAGACCGTAGGCTTCCGCCAGTCCCCGCAAGGGGGCATAGGTCGTGCCGTCATATACGAATACGGGTACTTCCGTTCCGGTCACATCCCTGGGGTGAAATACCTCTCCGTTTATGAGGACATTGATGGGATCCACATGAATATCCCAGCCCTCCGTCGCCAGTGCGGTCACTGTCATAGCGGCTGCCAGCAGCAGACACAGGATTCCCGTTGCAAACCATTTCATTTTCCGTTTCATTTTATATTCCTCCGTTTTTTGAATTTGGAGACCTGATCAGGTACTCCATCCACACGGAAGATACCACACTCTCTGGGGCAAAGCTATTCACCATACCCCACAAAGAAGCTGCAAAAAACGAAGCAAATGCAACAGTTTCTGTGATCAACCGATCCTGCGGCCCCGCACCAGCAGGCGGTGGCTGTTGACAATGCCGAAGACTAACTATCTTATCATTTTTACGCCGTCCTCATGTTAGATAAATTTACACATTTTTTGCAAAACCTCGCTTTTGGATTTTACAAACCAATATTACCATATAAATAACCAAAAAAAGAAAAGAGGGAAAACATGAAAAGAAAAAATTTGGCATTATTGTGGTCCGGAGCGCTGTTGTATGCAGTTGTTTTGAGTGCCTGCGGTGCAGGAGCGGACGCCCCAAACGTAAAATCCACGCAGGAAACACATCAAGAAGCCGTGTGGAACACCGAAAGAACCGTGACAACGGCGGTCCCCAGTCCATCCACGTCTTCATTACCGGAGCCATCGACATCCAAGCAGGAGCCGGACCCCATTCAGAACACGGTTTCCGTGGAGAGTCAGACTCTGGGCTTGTCAGGAATCAGCAACGCCAGACAGCTAGGTGGTTATGTCACACAGGACGGTATGCGGGTCAAGCAGAACATACTGCTGCGTACCGGAAAGCTGTCTGACGGTACACAGGAAGACTTGGATATGCTGCGGGATCAATACGCGGTCACAGAAATTATTGATTTCCGCACGACTTCAGAAATCGACCAGGCACCAGACCCGACTATCGGGGACGCGATATATCGGCAAATTCATATATTGGACGAAAATGCCGACGACACCGGAAACAACAAAGCTATTGTTGGTATTTACAGCAAAATGGCAACGGATCCTGCTGGTGCCATGCTGGAAATGTACCGCATGGGTGCCCTTTCAGAGGATATGTATACCAGCATGTTTGAAAGCCAAACTGCCCTTGACGGATACCGGGCATTCGTAGATGCGCTGCTGGCCCATGATGAAAGCGGTGCACTTCTTTGGCATTGCACCGGCGGCAAAGATCGCGCCGGTTGCGCGGCTATGATCACATTGACTCTTCTGGGGGTGGATAAAGAAACTGTTTTACAGGATTTTGCGCTCACCAATGAGTTTAACCGTGAGAAGATCGATTACATGGTCCAGGGTGCCGCCGCGCTTACTGATGACCAGACGGAATTGGACGGCGTTGCGGCATTGGTAGGCGTATCCCGGCCATATATGGAGAAGGTCTATACACTCGCTGAGCAAGAAAGCGGAACTATGCTGGACTTTCTGAAAGATAAGCTGCACATCACAGATGTGGAGATCCAGACATTGCGAGCAAAGTATTTGGAACCAATCTCTTAATGATCTGAAATGCACCCCGATATGAGCACCGCTTGTATCAGTGCGCATTTGTCACTTCACCCGCTTTCCCCGTACCAACAACCGGTGACTGTTGACGGCAATGGGCACACAGGTCAGGAGGGTCACATAGTCCTGACCCTCCACAATATTTAACTCTTTGGTATCCCATGGCCGTATCTTTTTGACCTGGTCCACCTTGTAACACAGCTTTTTTCCATAGACATGAATATAAAACTTGTCTCCAATCTCCAGCTTTGGAAGATCGGTAAACAATCTTGCATGGCTCATGCCACTGTGACCTGCCAGCACCGCGTGGGTACTCTCTCCGCCCACGGGCAGGCTGGTTTCCGGCAGATGTCCTACACCCTTATTGAGCACCGCCGAGCTGACCCCATGATACACCGGCAGGGATACGCTGATTTTGGGGATCTCAACGTATGCCATCACGCCGTCCGTGCTGGCCCGAAGCAGGGCGTCATAGTCTGTGGTGGTCGTGTCCACTTTGTTTTCAAAGGGGTCGGACAGGGCCACTTGGGTGCTGAGATCATGGTTGTATTTTCTGGCCTTTCTCAGCTCCTGCTCCATGGCACTGTCGTCCATGCCACCCGTTGCGCTATCATAGTCGGCGCAGACCTCAGACTGCCGCCGTCCCTCCAGCCACTGGTTGATGGGAGCATACAAAAGCAGGGCGCACCCGATCAGTAGGATGCACCCCGCAAAAAACAGGCCCAACCGTTTCTTACGCATGACGCTTTTTCCGTAGCATAACCACGGCCAGCCCCATACCGGCGATCACGGCGATACCGCCGAACAGATACAGATTTCTGGTGCCGCTGCCGCCAGTCTTAGGTAGGGTAAAATTGCGGGTATTAGTAATGGTCAGAGGTACGACTGCATTGACGCTGCCGTTGTCCTCCTGCATGGTCACGGCCTTGCCGTTGACCTTGGCTGTGGCCGTCCGCAGCTTTGCGCCGCACAGCTCACAGGTTTCCTGTCCTTCGGAACTGGTGATCTCCACGGAAACAGTTTCCTTAAGTAATGCATAGCCGCTGTCCGTGGCTGTCTCAGTAATGATATACGAATCATCCTCCAGCCCTTTCACTGTGACCTTGCCGCCAGAAGTGGGTACAAATGAGGTGGCCTCGGTTTCCTTTGTGGTATGGCCTGTAACGTAGTAGATGCCGGAGCTGGCATCCTGCTGAGCCTGCACATAATAGCCATCTGTGTCATTGTGTAGGAGAAACTTGACTTTATCAAAATTCCCGGCACCGTCCGAAAACTGTTTGGTCAGGTCAATGCCGTAAGTGTAAACGTGGCAGCAGTCTTTCAAGGTGTCGTAATAGTCTGAATTGGTGCGTTTCCATGTCAGTTCCACCTCATTGGGATTGCCGCTATCGCCATAGACCACGGTGGCATCGCTGTTGACCGTGCAAGCGTATGTGATCCGCAGAGTGCAGTTGGAATAGCCCCAAAGTAGACTGGTGGCAGGATCATACACGGTATCCGCGCTGTTGATCTCCTTGAGGCCCTCCTCCGTCATGGCAATGGTCATCTTACTGCCTGCTTCCGTAGAATAATCCGTATAGCTGACCGTGAATTTACCATCTGCCTCCGTCCATGCAGCGATGGGGTCAATGCAAGCATTGTCTTTGAAGAACTCCAGTTTCACATCTTTGGTATCGAACTGCTCCCCGGTGTAGCGGATGCCTTTGCTGAGTTCATCCACAAAGGTATATGTAGACAATGCCGTGGCAGGGGATGTGATGGTGGGCAGGGTGGAAATGATCTGATATTCCACCGTATCACCATCCGATGCCGTGGCGGTGTGGGCGTAGCCGTCTGTAATGTCATTGGCATTGCCGCCGTTTCTGCCCGTGTCTGTCTTGGTTTCCCGGACGGTCTTTTCCAGTGTGGGGTTGCCCGTGCTGTTCTTGGGATAAAGCGTGAGGTCATAGTTCCACTCATTACCGTCCACAGTGGTCATGGGGAGCGAGACAAGAAACGGGTCTGTGGTGTCCACCACATTCTCCGGCACCCTGGTCTCTACAAGCAGGTACAACCCCTGCGCCAGCCCGGTCACGGCAGATTTACCGTTTTCATCTGTCTCCGGCATGGCCGTCCCACCATTGGATGTCATATAGGATTCCAACGCTGCTTTGGTGCTGGTGGCGTTGGTGGCGAGGGCATCGCTCAGGGCATTGATGAGAACGTCACTTTCAAAGTACCAGATTCGGTTTTCCTGGGCGTCACGCTCTACCGTGTAGGCATCATTGGTGGTGAGACCCAGTGCAGAGAGGAACTCCATCGTTTCCTGGCTTCCAGTTTTGGTGTTCTCCGTGAATCCGTACAAGGGCTTGATGGTGTGCGCTCCGTCCGCATCTTCTTTCAGGATCGAGAGATCTGCCACTCTCACATAGCTGAACTCTACGCCCTGAATGGCGTAAGGAGAAAGGACTGTGTTGACGGATTCGTCCAGTAGACCGGTGGATACATAGGCGGTCGTTTCCCATGCCCCCGCGTCCTGGGCGGCCGTCAAGTCGTATTTGTACAGTGTCAGGGATGTATCCCGGCTGGTGTCGATAGTAGCAGTTTCGCTGTTGGCAGCGAGTGCTGCCGGGATAAAGGAGAGAGCCATGACAGCACTCAGCGCCATGGCTCCGATTCGTTTCAGAATATTCTTTTTCAAGTGGTGGTCCTCCGTTTTTTAATATAGAGAATAATTGGTCCCATGCTAAAACATATCAGGACAAGGCCCAGGGGGATTAGAGGCAGATTTCTGCCGCCGGTCATGGGCATGGTATAGCTGTGATTATTGGTGACAGTGAACTCCGGATTATAGAAGTAGGCTGTGCCGTCGATGATCTCCTCCGGCTCCGCTGTGACCTTCCCTTCCGGGTAGCTGACCGGCAACACCCCTTCAAACACAGGCTCTTTCAGAAGTTCATAGCCCTCCGGTGCTTTCACCTCGGTTACTCGATATTTCAGGGAATCATCTGCCCACAGTCCAGAGAATGTGACCTTGCCGCTGTCATCGGTGGTGAGCCGGCCATCCTTAAGGCCCTCGCTGGTGCAGGCTCCCTTTGCGACTACATCATCGCTGCGGCCGGTGACAGGCTTCCATGTGCTGCCGTCCAGATATTCCAGCAGAAACACAGCCCCAGCCAGCGGTTCGCCGTCGCTGTTCTGTTTGGTGACCGTGATAGACCCGGGACGGCGGTAGTCCTCGCAGGTGATCTCGATGGAATCATCGTGCTTTGTTACAGACCATGTGCCGGTGTTGTCTGAATTTAAGAGGTATCCCTTGGGAGCGTTGGTTTCGGTCCAGGTATACTCCACGCCATACACAAGATTCTCAAAAACGGCTTTGCCGGTTGAATCAGTCACCAGGACAACCTCGGAGCCATCCGAACCTGTCAAGGTGAACTCCGCTCCAGAAAGAGGCTGCTTGGTTTCGCCGTCCACTTTAGAAATTGTGAGCTGCCCGGTCCAGATGTCATTGTGCAGGGACAGAGTATCATTGGCTCCGGCATTTGTGCCGTCAACGGTGCGCTCGTAGACGGTTTTGTCTATATCGTAACCGTCCCATGTATGGGTTTGCTGGACACAGTAGGTTCCGTAGGGCAACTCCTTAGACGTACCTTTGCCGTCTGCCCCAATAGTGATAACATCCCGCTCGGGAGCTTTGGCCTTGGCATAGCTGCCCGCGGATTTGAGCCAGACATGGAAGGTGGCCCCTTTTTCCGGCTGTTTCTCGCCATTGACCGTATTCAATGCCCACTTTTCAAGCTGAATCCTGCCCTTGATGACTTGGTCCGATACCGTGAGCTTGATGTTATTTTCGGCGGCAGAATAGTTTGCATAGCTGGTAGTCAGCTTGTATACCGTGGAATCCAGCTTATAACCGGGCGGAGCTTTGGTCTCCTTGATGGTGTATATTCCATTGTTGTCTGTGCATGGGAAATACTCTGTGGTAAAGCCACCGTTTTTAACGGTGTAAACCTTGACCGCTTTGCCCGACTTATACAGCGTGTACTGTGCGCCATCCAAAGAGGCGTTGCCCTGGGCTGTACCAGTTTCCTTATCCACCTTGGTGACCGTAGCCCGCCACTGCTTCCGCGTGTTATGAAACTTAATCTCTGTGGTCTTTCCTGCCTGAATTGTCACGGTCTGAGCTGCAGGCTGAATATAGCCCGCATAGGCTTTTTCCGTAACGGTGTATGTAGTACCAGCAGACAGCCCGGTCACGGAGATCTCGCCATTGCTGTCCGTGGTCTTGGTGAGGGTCTGCCCGGTGCTGTTGTTGCGGAAATAAAACGTCCATCCTTTTCGGCTGATACTGATGTCCGAGACGGTTTTCACAAGCTTTATACTACCTGTGTCCGCCCAATTCAGCTTAATGTATGCTTTGGCATTTCCCACGTTTCCGGCGGAGAGCACCGTTTGATAGGTACTGTTTTCCCAAACTGAGGGATTGGAGGTACTCATAAGCACATGATCCGAGGTGCCTGTGATGACTGTTCCTTTGATACTCCCTGCGGAACTGGCGGGTACAGAGATATACAGGGTGTTTCCGGATTTGGAAAATGTAACACCAGAAGCCGAGAAGTTATAGTGGCTAAGAACACCATTCCCATCCCACAGGCTTCCCTCATAGCAACCTGTGGAGGCGTTCAGCGTCAAATTGACGGTGGTCGCCCCGCCATAGCTGCTTCCCGCAAAGCCGGGGACCGTCCCGTCCGAGATCCCGCTGGCAATGGAGGACAGGATACCGTCATAACATGCCTGATAGGGTGCGCCCAGCACAGTGTAGATCTTGCTGAACAGGCCATAGTCTGAGCTGTACATGATGCCATCATTATAGCGGCACTTGGAAACTACCTCCCAAATCAAGGTCTGGGTGGCAGCGTACTGCGCCTGAACCGAGTAGCCACGGTCAACGGAGGGATACCCGAAGGCCATGATCTGCTGAATGTAATACCGCTGCCAGCTATCCAGTTCCAGCATCCAGTAGGAGTCACTGGCGGCGGAATTCCCATCGTAGCTGTAGTAGGTTGCACCATTGATGGAGGAGGTGTTCGGCTCCACGCAATATGCATAGGCTCCGTCCACTGTGTGATAGGCGATGACTTCGCAGTAGTAATAATGACCATAGACATGGGACCCCAAGGTGTCATAGCGGTTGCAGTACCAATAGGGGGAGGTATATCCCGCGAACTCCACACAGGTGGACTTGCTGACAGTTCCGTATGCGGAGGACCGCGCACGCCTGGGGCCTCCGGTGCTGACTGCGTGGCGGGTGAGAGTTTCGCCGTTCATGTCCGTGGGTTCCAGAGCGTCAGTAGATTCCTCCGCTTCCTCCTGGCTTTCTTCCGCTCCCGGAGGCTGCTGTGAGGGGATGGGTTCCGGCTCCGGCGATACCGATGCTGTAGCTTCCGATTCCACTTCCAGAGGTTCATCAGATACGCTGTCCTGCACTGTCTGCTCGACAGCACTTTCTTCAGCGGCCAGCGCAGCAGGGATGGCGCCCACTGCCATGGACAGCAGCAGGGCCAGTGCCAGAAAACGTATCCATTTGAATTGTTTCATGCAAATCTCCTTTCCAAAACAAAAATAGCCCCGCATCTTTCGATACGAGGGCGGATCTATTATAAACAGCAAATTGCTGTAATTTTCTCTGTAAACGCAAAAAGGGCGCCAGTCTAAATGGTCTCTGTGACCATCAAACTGGCGCCCTTTTTACTGGCTATATTTCAGCGCCCCTTTTGAGTATTTCAAAAAGGGCGCTGGTTGAAGATTTATGAGATTTGTGAAAACAGGGGGTTCAAATCCGGGTCAACCCCTAAAATCCGCCTTTGGCATCTTTCGTTTCAAAGATAAATTTTCGGGCTTCACAGAGCCCGAAAACAGTTGATGCCACTGGCTTTTTGCCAATGGCATCTAAACTGTTGCGGTATGATGGAGGTACCACCCAGATTTGAACTGGGGAATCGCGGTTTTGCAGACCGCTGCCTTACCACTTGGCTATGGTACCATATACGGAAAGGAGTACGCGCGGTACTCCTTTCTTACTTTGGAGCGGGTGACGAGGCTCGAACTCGCTACCTCCACCTTGGCAAGGTGGCGCTCTACCAGATGAGCTACACCCGCA
>CAKSWT010000012.1 GCA_934512135.1 uncultured Oscillospiraceae bacterium | reverse complement strand
ACGGTCTCGGAGAAGCACTGCTTGACGTAGAAAACCACAGAAGCAGGCACCCCAGATTTGTGGGGATTCCAAAGGGTCCTCCCTTTGGCGCATCTTTCTCCATACTTTCTGTGCGAGCAGAAAGTATGGCCGTCGGAGACACGTCCCCCACTACGCAGTGGGAAAAACGCCCCGGAGGGCATCCCCGCTGGGCAGCGGGGAATATGCCCCCGGCGAATCAAATCCTGCTGGCCGCGTCAAAGGCCGACCGGGTGGCCCCCCGGACATTCTTGGCCACCACACAGTCCCCCACGCTCTGGAAGAACCTGCTGATGCCCCGGAAGGCCTCTGCCTGCTGGGTCCGGGCCCGCATTCCCGCCGCCAGCACCACGGTGTCCGCAGGCAGCACCGCCCGGTTGCCGTAGCTGTCCGCCACCTCCATGCCCTGGTCGGTGATGCCGGTGCATTTCACCCCGCAGTAGTAGGTGACATACTGGTCCATGTGCTCCACCAGGGCCTGCCGGGGAATGGAATACTCCTCCTGGGCAATGGCCCCGGCCATCTCCACCAGGGTCACCTGCTTTTTCAGCACCATGGCCAGATACAGCGCCGTTTCGCAGCCCACCAGGCCGCCGCCCAGCACGGCGATATGCTCCCCCATGTCCTCCCCGCGAAGGCCCTTTTCGTAGCAGGCCTCTGCGGTGATGACCTGGTTGCCCTCCACCCCGGGGATTCTGGGCACAATGGGGTCTGCGCCCACTGCGGCGATTACCGCGTCCGGCTCCAGATCCGCCACCAGCTCCGGGGTGGCCTGGGTGCCCAGCCGGACCTCCACCCCCAGCTTCTCCACCATGTGGATCTGATAGTCCATAAACTTCCGCAGGTCCTGCTTAAACTCCGTCTGCCGGGAGAACACCAGCTTTCCGCCCAGCTGGTCCCGCTGCTCCAGGAGGATCACCTGATGGCCCCGCTGAGCGGACACCATGGCCGCCTCCATGCCCGCCGGGCCGCCGCCGATGACCACCACCTTTTTCTTCCCCCGGGGCGGCTCCTCCAGGAGCTTCAGCCGGTATTCCCGGCCCACTCTGGGGTTCACCGAGCAGGCGAAGGCGGTGTTCCGGCCGTAGTCCAGACAGTGGAAGCAGCGGATGCAGGGGATGATTTCGTCGGCCCGGTCCTCCAGGGCCTTTTCCGGCACAAAGGCGTCGGCGATGGTCCCTCGGGCCATGGCCACCAGGTCCGCCTCTCCCGCCGCCAGAACCTCCTCCATCAGCGCCGGATGCTGGAAGGCTCCCAGGGTCAGCACCGGAATGTGAATTCTTCCGCTCTCCTTCACCTGATGGGCCAGATAGGCGTTGCACCCGGCGGGAAGGAAGTTGCTGGGATGCATAATATGCTCCGTCTCGCTGTAGAAGCTGCCGCAGGAGATGTGGGCAATGTCGATCCGGTCCTGAATCATCTCCAAAAAGTCCACGCAGTCGTCGGTGGTAAAGCCCCCCTGGGTGAGCTCGCTGCCGGAGATCCGGTATTCAATCAGCAGCCTTCTCCCCACCCGCTGGCGGATGGCGTCCAGAATCATCATGGGGAATCTGGCCCGATTCTCCAGGCTCCCGCCGAATTCGTCCTTCCGGGTGTTGAACTTGGGGGAGAGCATCTGGGAGAGCACCAGCCCGTGGCCCCCGTGGATCAAAATCATGTCAAAGCCGCAGTCCAAAGCCGCCTCCGCCGCGTCGGCGTAGGTCCCGGCGATCCGCTCCATCACCGGCCCGGTGAGCTTGGGATATTTCTTCCCGTGGCCGTTGACGGTGTAGGACACCAGATTTCCGTCGTCGTCGTAGCCGTGGTACTCAAAGGCCAGCAGCTCCAGGGAGATCTTGGCCCCGTAGTAGTGGACCGCATCGGTGAGCTGCCGCCACATCCGGTGGTTCTTCTGAGGAAAGATATTCTCATGGGCGTGAACGTCGTCCTGGGGCCGCTGCAGGTCCATGTTCTGGGCGGAGAAGGTGATGTTGGCGGTGCCGCCCTTGGCCTTGTTGGCGTAGTAGGCGATCACCGCCTCGTTGGGGTACTCCTCCAGCCCCGCCAGCAGGTGGGTCCCTGCGGGAGCGGACCAAATCCGGTTTTTAAAGGTCACCCCTCCAATGGTAATGGGGGAGAACAGATGGGGATATTTCAGCTTGTCCATGGCAAGACCTCCTTTTTTCTTTCATCATAGCACAATCCTCCCCCGGCGACAACCACCTTTCCCCTCCGCCGGGAGAAGGACCAGGGCTTTTCCCACGGCAAAGGGAGCCCCCCAAGGGGGGCTCCCTTTGCGCACCCTTTAGAGCATCATCGCCTTGGAGAAGGCGTCCCGCATGCCCCGCTGGATGTTGCCGTCCCTGTTGGCGTCGCCGATGACAAAGAACTTCGGCACAATCCCCGCAAAGGCCAGGGCCTCCTCCACATTGGGATTCATCCCTCCGGAGAGAATCACGCTGTCCCCGGAGACAGTTTTCTCCTCTCCCTCCTGGACATAGGTGACGGTGTTCCCCTCCACCTTCACGGTGGTGGCGTTGAGAATTCCCCGGATGCCCTCGTACTTCTCCCAGGCGGGGGCCATATGGCTCCGGCCGTCGGGCTCGGTTTTCACCCAGGCCATGGTGATGTAGTGGAGGTGGCTGGCGTCCTTGGCCAGCTCGTCCTGGCGGGTGAGGAGGGTCACCTCATGGCCGTTCTCCGCCAGATACATGGCGGTTTCAATGGCGGTTTCGCTGCCCCCCACGCAGATCACATGGTGGCCCAGCTCCTGCTGGTGGCCATAGACCTCCAGACAGACCTTGTATTCCGGCTTCACCTGGCCGTTTTCGTCCCGAAGCCCCGGGATATTGGGTACATTGGGGGTGGCGCCGGTGGCTGCCAGCACCGCCTCAAAGCCTCCGGCCTGAAGCAGCTGGGCGGTGGCCTCGGTCTCCATCCGGACCTTCACCCCCACCTGGCCCATGCGCCGGATGAGATAGTCCTTAAAGTTTTTCAGGGGCCACTTAAAGCTGGAATAGTCGCTGTGAATCAGCTGGCCCCCCAGATAATTGGTTTTTTCAAAGAGGGTCACGTCGTGGCCCCGCTCCGCCGCCACAATGGCCGCCTTCATGCCCACCGGGCCGCCGCCGATCACCGCCACCTTTTTGGGGGTAGTCTCCTGGTCCACCATTTTCCCGATTTTGTGGGCGATGCCCTGAATGGGATTGACCGAGCAGAAGGTCATATAGGGGGCGGACATGGTGCCGTGGCACTTGTTGCACCACAGACAGGGGACCACGTCCTCTCCCCGTCCCTCGTAGAGCTTTTTCCCGTACTCCGGGTCACACATAAAGGCCCGGGCCATGCCGATCATGTCGCACTTGCCCTCCCGGATATAGCCGTCGATCTCGTCAGGGTCCTGGAAGCCTCCCACCGGCTCCGTGAGGATCTTACAGCCTGCCGCCTTCAGGGCCATGGAATAGCGGATGGTCTCGTGCTCTCCCTTCCGGAAGGTGAAGCCCGTGGGATGGGACTTGGTCATGTCGCACTCCCGCAGCTGCAAGATGTCCGCCACGTCCTCCATGTACTTGGCAAAGGCGATGGTGTCCTCCAGGGTATAGCCCTGGGCGCCGCCTACATAGCCGTTGGGCTGCTCTCCCGCCACGCACAGCTCCACCAGGAAGCTCTTGCCGAAGCGTCCCTTCACCGCCGCCAGGGTCTCGTGGAGGAACCGCAGCCGATTCTCCAGGGATCCTCCGTACTCGTCGGTGCGGCCGTTGGGATACAGGAGCATCTCCACCCGCATGGCAATGCCGTCATAGCCGAAGTCCTTGAACATCTGGACCTTCTGGAGGAAGGTCTCAATGACCTGGGGCATCATCTCCTTGGGGAGCATCTTCACCGGCTTTCCCGCCATGCCGGGAGGGCCGAAGGCTCTGCCGTCGAAGCTGTAGCCCTCGGGATACTTCAGGTCGATGTTCACCAGGAGCTTGGAGCCGTAGAAGTGGACGTCGTCGGCCATCTGGGTGAAATAGTTGTAGTTGCCGGGGTCGGTGTAGTCGAAGTTCTGCATCCGCCGGGCGTCCTCCACCGGGGAGGACCGCTGGCCGGGGTTGGACCACTCCGCCAGGGTGATAATGGCGGCGCCGTTCCGGGCCAGACCTCCCATAAAGGTCACAAAGCTGTCCGCCGGGAAGGTCTCCGATCCCTGGAGGAAGTGGGGGGAGGCGTTGGGATACATGGTGCGGTTTTTGATGACGGTGTCCCCGATGCGAATGGGACTCAGCAGGGCATCATAGCGATAGCTCATCATAATCTCCTTTCTTTCTAAGAGCGGGGCGCCCTTCCGGCGCCCCGCTCCGATTGCACAGAACCAATGTCAGTCCACAGCCAGCTTCAGCTTGCCGGTGTAGGTGCCCGGGGCAATGGCCGTCTCCCGGCCGTCCACAAACAGGGTCAGGGTCCGGTTCTCCGGGGCGGTGAGCACGGCTCCCTCCTCCAGGGTCAGGCCGCTGAGGTAGCCGGTTTTGGTGACGGTCCACCGGGAGTCCTTGTCCAGGGTCACCGTGGTGCCCTTGTCCTCCTCCACCGGGGCGAAGGTGCCCTCCACGGTGCCGATGAGCCACCAGGCGTCCTCCCGGGGCTCTCCCTGGGTGTGGGCCACGGTGCCGGTGGAAATGCCGCCGGTGAGCTGGCAGCTCTTAAAGGTCAGGAACATCTCGTGATCCTGGGCCTGGGCGTTGAGGAAATCTCCCTCCAGCACGCACCGGGTGAAGTCCGCCTCCACCTCATTGTGGGCAGGGCCCATCTCCGGCATGGCAGGCATTCCGCCCCCGGGGCCGCCAGGACCGCCGGGACCTCCAGGACCGCCGGGGCCGCCAGGGCCGCCGGGGCCACCAGGGCCGCCAGGACCGCCGGGGCCGCCGGGGCCACCAGGACCGCCAGGACCGCCAGGGCCGCCAGGGCCGCCGGGACCACCTGCGGGCATGGGGCCCATATTGGGATCATCGTTGGGGAAGGCCTCCAAAATCACGCCCTCCTTGCTGTTCAGGGTGGCGTCGGAGACATGCATCGTAACGCCCCGGCCCTTCACCTGGAACACCGCCCGCTGGGTGTTGAACACGGTGCCCTGGTCAACGATCAGGGTTCCCTGGCCGTTGCCTCCGTGGGCCATCACCCCCACCTTCCGGGAGGTGACCTTGCAGCCGGTAAAGGTGGCGTTGCCCTCCATGCACATAATCACGGGATAGTTGCCCATGTTGATGTCGCAGCGGGTGAACTGGTCCAGGCAGTCGCCGATGGAATAGGCGCCGTAGCCGGTGTTGTCGGACTCCAGGGTGCAGTCGTTAAGGTACAGCCGGGCCTTTTTGGTGGCGTCGGTGGACATGCAGCCCCAGTTCTCGCACTTGATGTGGCAGCGGTTGTAGGTGGCGGTGGCGGAGTCCACCAGGTTGGTGGCCCGGACCCGGCCGGTGAGGCCCAGCATCCAGGGCACCTTGGTCATCCCGGCGACGTGGTTGGGCTTGGTGCCGTCCTTTACGGTGAGCAGGGAGTCGTTGACCTCCAGGGTGGCGTTTTCCCGGCCCACAATGGTGACCCGGATGGAGCCCACGGTGTCGATTTTGGCCCGGTTCACGGTGACATGGGAGTTCCCCGCGGCGGTAATGCCGGCGCCGTGGCCCACAAAGTCGTTGCCGCCGTTGCCGGTGAGCATCATGGTGGCGTCGTTGATGGTAACATGGCTGTCGCCGTCCACATACACCCCGCCGAAGTTGTCGGACAGGGAATCCACGGTGAGGCCGTTGATTTCGGTGTCGGTGACAATGCCGGTGAGCACCGCCGCCTTCACGGACTTCTCCGGGACATATTTTCCGTCGGAAATCACCACGGCGTTGGCCATTTCAAAGTGGTCCACCTTGCCGTGGTTCTCGTAGTCCACCGCCACCGGATCGCTGACGGTGAGCACCAGATGTCCGGTGTAGGTGCCCGGGAGCATCTCCGTGGTGGTGCCGTTGACGGTAAAGGTCAGGCACTTTCCCTGGGGGGCGGAAAGGGTCGCCCCCGGGGCGATAACCAGCTTGTCCAGGGTCTGGCTGGCCGCAATGAGGGTCTGGCCGCTGATGGTTTTTTCGATCATGGGAATCTCTCCTTTTGGGTTGCAATTGGATATTATCATATCATAACATGTAGTATAAAATCCCAGCCCGGCCCCTGTCAACCCGTGGGGAACAAATGGAACGAAAACGTAACAAAGGGGGGCCAAGGCCCCTCCGGGGCGCATTTCCGCAGCGTTGCGGAGGACGCCCTCCGCAGGCCATACTTTCCGCTGCCCAGCGGAAACGGGGGCCCCGGCAAAGCCCAACGAAGTGGGTTTGCTGGGGAAAGGAGGAGCAAGGAAGCGGGCCGAGGGCGCCCGACGGAAGCCCGAGGCAAAGCGGACTTTGCGACGACGTGTCTCCGACGGCCATACTTTCTGCTCGCACAGAAAGTATGGAGAAAGATGCGCCAAAGGGAGGACCCTTTGGTGACTCTTTGCCCCACCTTTCTGGTCAGTCAGAAAGGTGGGCCCCCGGAGGGCGTCCTCCGCTACGCAGTGGAAAAATGGCCGCCGGAGGCCCCATTCCGCTGGGCAGCAGAAAAATGGCCGTCGGAGGCCCTCTCCGCTATGCAGCGGAAAGAAAAAAACGGTGAGGGCCGCCGCCCTCACCGCACCTGTCCGTTTCCGTGAATCACATATTTATAGGTACAAAGCTCCTCCAGGCCCATGGGCCCTCTGGCGTGGAGCTTCTGGGTGGAGATGCCCATCTCGCAGCCCAGCCCGAACTCTCCCCCGTCGGTAAACCGGGTGGAGGCGTTGACATACACCGCCGCAGAGTCCACGCAGGCGGTGAACAGGTCCGCCGCCGTCTGGTCTGCGGTGACAATGCAGTCCGAGTGACCGGTGGAGTGGGCGGCAATATGGCCGATGGCCTCCTCCACGCTGTCCACCAGCTTCACCCCCAGAATATAGTCCAGGAACTCCGTGTCGAAATCCTTTTCCCCGGCGGGGACGGATTCCAGCAGTGCCCCGGCCTCCGGGTCCGCCCGGAATTCCACCGGTGTCTTTCCCTCTCCCTGCCGGTCATCCCGGAGCCGCTTCTGGAGCATGGGGAGAAATTCTCCTGCCACATCCCGGTGGACCAGCAGCACCTCCTGGGCGTTGCACACCGAGGGCCGGCTGGTTTTGGCGTTTTCCACAATGTTCACCGCCATGGTGAGATCCGCCGCCCGGTCCACATATACATGGCAGATGCCGGTGCCGGTCTGGATACAGGGGACCTTGGCGTTTTCCGTCACCGCCCGGATCAGCCCTGCCCCGCCCCGGGGAATCAGCAGATCCACCAGCCCCACGGCGGTCATCAGCTCCTTGGCGCTTTTCCGGCTGGTGTCGGAGACCAGGCTAATCAGCTCCTCCGGCAGCCCCACCTGGGTGAGCCCCTTTCTCATGGCCTTGACAATGGCCGCTGCGGAGGCGTAGGCCTCCTTGCCCCCTCGGAGCACGCAGACGTTGCCGCTTTTCAGGGCCAGGGCCGCCGCATCGGAGGTGACGTTGGGCCGGCTTTCGTAGATAATGGCCACCACCCCCATGGGGGCCGCCACCTTCTCAATCACCAGGCCGTTGGGCCGCTCCACCCGCCGCAGCACCCGTCCCACCGGGTCCGGCAGCCGGGCCACCTGGCCAATGCCCTCGGCCATGGCGGCAATGCGCTCCGGGCTCAGGGCCAGCCGGTCCAGCATCACCGGGGAGATCTTCCCCTGGGCGGCCTTTAAATCCTTGGCGTTGGCCTTTAAAATGTCCTCCTGATTCTCCACCAGGGCCTGGGCCATGGACAGGAGGGCCTGATCCTTCTGCTCTGTCCTGGCCCGAGCCAGGGCAGGGACGGCGGCCTTTGCCGCCTGAAGCAGTTCCGCAGTGGTCATGGTGTTACTCCTTTCTCATAAATCTGGTCCCCACCGGGACTCCGTCTATAATGTCGTAGAGGGCCTGGGGCCGCTTTCCGTTGGCGATGACCACGTCGCAGCCGTGGCTGGTGGCGATGTCCGCGGCGTGGAGCTTGGTGGTCATTCCCCCGGTGCTCAGCTCCGAGCCCTTTCCCTGGGCCAGGGCCCAGATCTCCGGGGTCAGCCGGTCCACCCGGGTCAGGAGCCTGGCTCCGGGGTCCCGCCGGGGGTCGGCGGTGTAGAGCCCCTCGATGTCGCTGAGAATCACCAGCAGGTCCGCCTCCACATGGACCGCCACAATGGCCCCCAGGGTGTCGTTGTCGCCGATTTTGATCTCGTCGGTCACAATGGTGTCGTTTTCGTTGACAATGGGCAGCGCCCCCAGCTCCAGCAGCCGGAACAGGGTGTTCCGGAAGTTCTCCCGCCGGTCCCGGTGCTCCAGGTCGTCCCCGGTGAGGAGGATCTGGGCCACGGTGTGGTTGTATTCGGAGAAGGCCTTGTCGTAGATGTACATCAGCTCACACTGGCCCACGGCGGCGGCGGCCTGCTTGGTGGGCATATCTCCGGGCCGCTTTCCCAGGCTCAGCTTTCCCACCCCCATGCCAATGGCCCCGGAGGACACCAAAATGATCTCATGTCCGGCGTTTTTCAGGTCACTGAGGACCTTGCAGAGCTGCTCCACCTGCCGGATGTTCAGGTGTCCCGAGGAATGGGTCAGGGTGGAGGTGCCGACTTTTACACAAATACGCATACTGCACTTTCCTTCGCTGAAGTATTTTCCCTTATTATACCCGTGGCCGGACCATTCCGCAAGGGCTATTTGCCAATTCCCCAAAAAAACGGAGGCGCAGATTTGCGCCCCCGAACCCCTCCCCAAAGCCTTCTGGCTTTTGGGGCAGCAGTCTTATTCCCGGTCCATTTCCCGGAGATGCTCTCCAATGGCCCGCTTCACCGCCGGGAAGGCCCGGCCAATCCGCCGGACGCCGAATCTGGGCTGGTTCCGATACTCCGCCAGCAGCCGCTGCCGGCGAAGCTCCAGCTGGCGCTTCCGCTCCTGGAGCTCCTCCAGGGTGCCCTCCAGCCGCTCCTGGCCGGACTCCTTGAGGGCATCCAGCCGCTCCTGGCCGGACTCCAGGGCCGCCGCCATTTTCTCCTTCCCCTCGATGACCTTTCCTTGGCCGGACTCCCGGATGGCGTCCAGCTTGGCGTCTGCCGCCAGGGCGGTGTTCCCCACCCGGTCGGAGATGGTGTCCCCCACGGCGTGGAGGGCCTGGCCCACCCGGTCCAGCTCACCCAGCCGCTTTTTCATCCCCGCAATGGTCACCAGGGTCAGCACCAGGTCCGTAAGAAACAGGCCGTAGAGCACCCCCAGCAGCACCCATCCCAGTCCACGGGGCACCAGGCTCAGCATCAGCGCCACCGTGGGATGAACCAGCCGCAGGGCAAACACCACCGCCAGTCCCCACATAATGGAGAATTTCAGGCACACATAGCCTCCCAGGTTCAGGGGCTCGTCGGTGTAGTCCCACCAGCGGGTGTGGAAGATCCGCTCCAGGGCCCATCCCCCCACCAGCTCCACCAGGCTGCACAGCACCATGCCCCCCAGAAACAGCAAAATCAGGTTCCCGGACACCGGCTCCAGCAGCAGCAGGACCCCCAGCATCCCCACCCCGTAAATGGGGCAGACCGGGCCGTTGAGGAACCCTCGGTTCACCACCTGGCCCAGGGTCACCGCCACAAAGCTGACCTCCACGCACCAGCCCAAAAAGGCGTACACCAGAAACAGTCCCAGCAGGCTGTAAATACTGTAGCTCATGGCTCTCTCCTTTTTCCCTCAGTTGAATTTAAAGATCTTGTTGGCCATCCGGTATCCGGTGATCTCCATTTTCCGTCCTGCGGTGCCGGGGAGATTGCTCACCGCCGCCAGGGAGAAGGCCCGCAGCCGTCCCTTGAGCTCCGGATGGGCCTGGACAATGTCCCGCCAAAGCTGCTCCTTTTTCTCCAGCGCCTCCTGGGACCCGTCCAGATTCAGCAGCGTGGTGCAGATGGTCAGCATCATGGACAGATACCGGAACATATACCGGGCCAGCCGGGGCTGGGTCTCCCGGATCTCCCGGAGGTCGTAGTAGCCGAACATCAGCCGGGTCACTCGAATCTGCTGGTCCACCCGGCCCACCATCACCTGCTCATTTACCGACTGGTCCTGCCGGCCAATGAAATACCGGTACAGATCCAGATCCATATAGTACATGGTCTGCACCGCCGGAAGGGGATAGTACACAAAGATATTGTCCACATAGAAGGTGTGCTTGGGCAGCTCCATCCCGGTGCTTCGGAGCAGCTCCGTCCGATAGATCACCGAATGCATCAGCAGATACTGGCTGGGATGAAAGTGGCCGCAGGTCTCCCAGGTGAACACCGTCTCCAGGGGGAACACGTTGTGATAGTCCACGGTGTGGCTGGTGTGGTCCTCCATATGCTCATAGACGTAGTTGCAGATCACCATATCCACGGGCTTCTCCGCCAGGGCCTGAATCCGAAGCTGCCCCAGGACCTTTCCCAGGGCCTCCTCCTCCAGCCAGTCGTCGGAATCCACCACCTTGTAGTAGAGCCCCGTGGCGTGGCGCAGCCCCTGGTTGACCCCCTCTCCGTGGCCGCCGTTGGGCTGATGAATGGCCCGGACCACCGTGGGATATTCCGCGGCGTATCGGTCGCAGATGGCGGGGGTGTCGTCCTTGGTGGAGCCGTCGTCAATGAGGATGATCTCCACCTCCTCTCCCCCGGCCAGGAGAGAGTGGATGCATTTTTCCATATAGGCCGCGCTGTTGTAGCAGGGCACCGCAAAGGTTAGCAGTTTCAAGTGATCGCTCCGTTCCTTTTTCTGACTTGTGTGTGTTATCCTAACGGAAACATGTGAACAATCTGTGAACGGAAGGAGATCTGAGGGTAAAACCTTTTGGAAGATTTCTTTAACGCCTCCCTTAGGCGATGCGTCTGCGCTTCCAGGTCCCGGAGAGGAAGTACACCCCGCCGATGAAGAAGGGCACATAGCCTGCAAAGGCGTTGCCCAGCCAGAAGCCCATGATTCCCATGTCCATCACCAGGCCCAGGAGCATGGCCAGGCCCACCCGGCACACCACTCCGTCCAGCAGCCCCACCGTCAGGTTCAGCTTGGCGTTGCCGCTGCCGTTAATCAGGGCGAAGAAGGGGGACCGGGCGGCGAAGCCCATATACAGCAGCACCGCCACGGGAATATAGGTCATGGCCATATCCAGAACCTCCGGGTCCGAATTGAACAGCCCGAAGATGGTCCGGGGGAAGAACACCGTCAGGGCAGAGAGCACCAGGGCAAAGGCCAGGTCCAGCACCGCAGAGACCCCGATGATTTTCGGCACCCGATGGTATTTCCTGGCCCCCAGGTTCTGGCCCACCATGGAGCTGCCTGCGGTGGACAGGGCGTTGGTCACCACTGCGGTAATGGACCCCAGCTTGTTGCCGATGCCCGTCACCGCCGAGGCCACCACCCCATAGCTGTTGATATAGGAGTTCACAAAGAGCATGGACATATGGATGGCCGCAGACTGGAGGCACATGGGCAGGCCCAGCTTAATGAGTTGGGGCAGCACCGCCGGGTCCGGCCGGAAGCTGGCCGGCTTAAAGTCAAAGCCGAAGGCCTCCCTCCGCCGGTAGAGATACACTATGGCCCAGAGGAAGCTGACCCCCTGACCGATCACCGTGGCCAGAGCCGCCCCGGCAGGGCCCATGTGGGCCCCCGCCACAAACACCAGATCCAGCACCAGGTTCACCACCGTGGCCACCGCAATAAACATCAGCGGCCGCTTGCTGTCCCCCATGCCCCGGAGAATGGCGGACACCAGGTTATAGCCGTAGATAAACACCATTCCCATAATACAGATGACGCTGTACTCCCAGGTGTATTGGAGACATTCCTCCGGGGTGTTCATCAGGGCCAGAAACTGGTTCAAAAACAGCCCGAAGACCAGGCTCAGCACCACCGCCATGGCGAAGGTCAGGGTAAACATGGTGCCGATGGTGCCCTTCACCCGGTCCTGGCGTCCGGCGCCGATATACTGGCTGAGAATTACCTGGCCTGCATTGGAGAAGCCCATAATCAGGAAGGTCACAAATCCCAGCACGTCTCCTCCAATGGACACCGCCGACAGCCCCGTTTTTCCCACAAACTGACCGATCACCACCATGTCCACCATGTTGTACACCGTCTGGAGCAGATTGGAGCACAGCAGGGGGAAGGAGAAGGTCAAAAGCAGCCCGGTGACCCCGCCCTGGGTCAAATCTCGAGCCATTGTCTTGTTGTTTTCCATGCTATTCGCCCTTTCAATTAGTTAGCTTTGCGAATATTAGCCTACCACATAATTCTTTGCTTTGCAAGACCCAAGTGAAAAAAGACCGCCGTCAGGGCAAAAAACCCAGACGGCAGCCATATTTTTGTGGAATTTTCTTACTTCTCAGGGCAAAATGTCCTTACTTTCTCTTCTTCCGGACCAGCACCACCGCCCCGGCAATGACCCCGGCGCAGAGCACCAGAATCAGGGCGATGACTCCGCCGGAGGGGCCTGCGCTTTCCCCAGGCTCCTGGGTGGCCTCCGGGGTAGGCTCCGGGGTAGGCTCCGGGGTGACCGTGGGCGCAGGGGCAGCCGTCTCCGGGGGCTCCTGGACGGAGGCCTCAGGCGTCTCCTCAGGGGGCAGCTCCGGCCACTGGTCCACTCCGGGACCCTCCAGGGTCACATTGCCGTAGGTCCCCGCCACCACGGAGGTGGTGGAGTCAAAGGTCACCGTCACCGGATGGTCGGCGGTGATTCCCGCCACGTCGGCAATCTCCAGATTGGCCACCTTGGTGTCTGCGGTGACCTTCCACGCCGAGTGCCGGTCAAAGCGCAGGTTGCACACGCCGGTGATCTGGTCCGTATCTCCGTAGAGGACGGTGCCCTCCCACTGGGAGTTCTCAAAGGAGATGTCGGCGGCGTTGGCCCCGGTGCCAATGTCCGGGCTGCCGGTGGACTGGGAATAGGCCCCCAGGAAGAAGTCTCCCACCAGCTCTGTGGTGTCCTGGCTCTCCCCGGTGAGGTCCCACTGGGTCTGGTCGTTTTCATCCTTAAAGTTCACCGTGGCGGAGCCTGCCCCCTCCACGCTGAGCAGGAGATTATCCGCCGGGGTCTGCCCCGGCTCCAGCTTGGCCGGATCCCCGTATTCCACATAGTTCTGGTTGACCATTTTGGAGGCCTCCACATTGACGGGGGTGGAGGAGTTTTCCACATAGATCACCGCGAACTTGTTGCCGCCGGAGTATCCCGGAGTTTTGGACTTGTCGGTGAACCACCAGTCCAGAGAATCCTCGTAGAACTTGGGCGAGTTGGCCTTGTCAATGAACATATTGAGCTTGCTGTAGCCCACTCCCAGGCTGTCCAGATCCAGCTCCCCGCTTTCCAGCTGGGCCGCCATGGTCTCCGGATCCCCTACGTCGTAGGCGTCCTTCATCTCCTGGGCGTCAAAGTAGGCCGCCACCCGGGAATTGGCCACATGGACCCCGGTCTCCTCCGCCTCTGCGGAGCCGCCGGCCCGGCACTTGATGCCCATGACCCCGCCGATGTCGCAGTTATAGGCGTAGATATAGCCGCCGGAGGCGGAGCAAAGGCCCGCATCCAGATAGGAGGTCAGGTTGGAGTTGTAGCAGTACACCCAGCTCTCGTTGGAGCCGATGGAGTACACCCCGGCGCACCGCAGGCCAAAGGTCTTGGTGACCACCTGATTGGCCACAATCACTCCGCCGCCGGAGTCCGTGGCCAGGGCGGTGCCGGCCTCATCTCCGGTGACCACCACGGTGACGTCCTGGGGATGGTCCTGGTAGACCCCCTCCATCTCTCCCTTTTTGTTTCGGGCCATGGTGCCCAGGTCGCTGCTGGGACGGGCCGTGGGGGTGAGCTGGCCGGTGACTCGGTTCACCATGCCGTCAGCCCCGATGAGATCGGTGTCCTGGGTGTTGATGAGGATCTGTCCCCCGGTGGACACATAGGGGCCGTGGCCGCCGGAGGTGCAGGAGAAGATATTGCCTCCCTCCAGATAGATCACCCCGTTGGCGGTGGCGTAAATGGAGTTGACGGTGCCCAAAATCTGGGGATTTCTCAGGGTCAGGGTGGAGGTGGCCTTGTTCAGGACGGTGGTGGCCGCCGTGGCCGCGTCCCCGCCGTCCACATGGATGGCGGAGCCCATGCCGAAGAAGTTCCCCGCCTCCGAGGGGCCCTTTCCTGCGGTGTAGCAGTAGGAGGTGAAGTCCTCCAGGGTCAGATCCCCTCCCTGCTGGACAAACACCGAGGCGGTGTTGATGTGGTCGCTGGAGACGGTGTTGGGGCTCTTCACGTCCTGGGGCGTAATCTCCTTGTAGAGATAGGTGCAGTACAGCTCCACCACGCCCCGGGCGGGACCGGAGGTCACGTCCTCGTAGTAGTTGTATACCCGGATCAGGTCATAGTCCTTGCCGTAAACCAGCTTGTCGGCCTGGTAGACCCCGTTGATGGCCTCGGCCTTGGACAGATACTGGGCCTCCTGGGTGTTCTGATAGGCCTTGACCATCTGATAGACCTTGCCCTCTGCGGCATAATAGGCGCCGGTGGAGATGCCCATGGTGTTGTCGTATTTGGCGGTGGACCCGGTGTTCACGCCGATGTAGTCGTTGACGTCGTCGGGAAGGGTCGCCCCCTGGGCCACGGCCTTTTTGTTGATCTCCGGGGCGTCGTAGTCAAAGCTCTGGGTCATGGCCTGGGGGTCCCGGCTGTCCTTGGGGTCCTCCTCATAGGTGACGGAGACCCCGGCGGAGCCGGTGGTAAAGGTGTATTCCAGGTCATATTCGTTCTGCCCGGCGGCCGCCGCCACCGGCTGGCCGTCCACGGTCAGGGCGGCGATTTTGTATTGATATTCCGCCACAATGTGGAAGGTCACGGTGTGCTTCCCGTCCAGCATGGCGCTGGGGAGATAGTAGGTGCCGTTGGGCTGCATATACCCCTCCTCCCCGCTCTGGGCGGTGAAGGTCAGGGACCCGTCCTCAGTGTAGTCCACAAAGTCCCGGGTGGCGTCGGAGGCGGCATAGGTCTCCGCTCCGCTGCCGGACACGCCGTAGAAGGTGCCGGGGCAGGACAGGAAGGTGCCCTGGGCAATGGAGGTCACCGTGTCGGGAATGGACCAGCCGCTGGTGGAGTTGTAGTCATAGATCATCCGGGCGGAGAAGGTGGTCACCCCCTCGGGGAACAGCACATATACGTCGTCGTTTTTGTTGTTGGAGGAGATGGTCTGGGCGCCGTTGCCGATCACCGTCACCGGATAGCCGCCCAGGGTGGCGGGGATCATCACCACATTGCCGGTTTTCTCCTGGCCGTCCCCCCAGAGCAAGGTGGCCTCCGGGTCGGACCCGGCCATCATCATGGCCATAAAGGCGTCCAGCTCCTCCTGGGTGGGCTCGCCGCCGCCGGGACCTCCCGGACCGCCGCCGGGACCTCCCGGCCCCCCGGGTCCCCCCGGGCCGCCCATGCCGGACTGTTGGGTCACCTCATAGACCCAGTTTCCCTCCATTTGATTCCCGGTGGGGATCTCCTCCCCGTCGGTCTTGGCCTCTGCCGCCCCAATGGGACTGGTCAGCAGTCCCAGGGCCATGGCCGTGGTCAGGCCCAGGGCCAGAAGCCGGGATTTCAGACTCGATTGTTTCATCGGTACCCTCCTCACATTCTGCGGCCCAGTGCCGCATTTTCATGAAAAAATATAACAGAACCGCAATTTCTCCGCAAGATTTTCTGTGCAAATCGACCAACCGCGGAACATTATAACCACCCCTTGGGCTCTCCCCGTGGGCAGATGGGAGGAAAGGGTCCATTCGGGCGGTTCCGGGAATGTGAGGGTTTCAGGGATTCTTCACGGTTTCCCTTGAGCTTTCAGGTGTTTTTTGCTATAATTGTCCCAAATATATGATATGGATGTGTTGGAACTTGAAATACCCTACATGGCATGTGACAAAGCAGGACAGCATCTACCTCAACGACCTGACCCGGGCCGGCATGTCGCCCCTGGCGGCCTGCCTTTTGGTTTCCCGGGGGTATCGGACCGTAGACGCCGTCCGGGCGCTGATGGACCAGAGCCACGGCGCTCTGCTGGACCCTATGCTGCTTCCGGATATGGACCGGGGAGCGGCCCGGGTCCGTCAGGCCCTGGAGCGCCGGGAAAAAATCGCCGTCTACGGAGACTATGACGTGGATGGCATCACCGCCACCTGTCTGTTGACGGATTTTCTCCGCCGCCAGGGGGCAGACTGTACCTGGTATATTCCCGCCCGGCTGGAGGAGGGCTACGGCCTCAACGAGGGGGCCATTCGCCAGCTCCACAGCCAGGGCGTCACCCTGATCGTCACCGTGGACTGCGGCATCACCGCCCTGGAGGAGGCCGACCTCTGCCGGTCCCTTTCCATAGACCTGGTGATTACCGACCACCACGAGTGCAAGCCGGAGCTTCCCCAGGCCGTGGCGGTGGTGGACCCCCACCGAAGGGACGCCCAATATCCCTTCCCCCAGCTGGCAGGAGTAGGGGTGGCCTTTAAGCTGGCCGCCGCCGTCTGCGGGGACCAGGACGCCATGTTCCGGGAATACTGCGACCTGGTGGCCCTGGGGACCATTGCCGACGTCATGCCCCTGCTGGAGGAGAATCGGGTGCTGGTCACCGGCGGCATCGAGTCCATGCGCCAGTGCCGCCGGGTGGGGCTGCTGGCCCTGATGGGTGCGTGTCAGCTCACCCCCGGGGCCATTCACTCCTCCGCCATCGGCTACACCCTGGCCCCCCGGATCAACGCCGCCGGCCGAATGGGTCAGGTGGATCTGGCCGCCCGGCTCTTTCTCACCCAGGACCCGGAGGAGGCCCATCGGCTGGCAGAGGAGCTGTGCCGGCTCAACCGCCAGCGCCAGACCATTGAGGCGGAGATCTTCGACGACGCCGTGTCCATGCTGGACGGGGCGGAGCATCCCGCCGCCATTGTCCTGGCCGGGGAGACCTGGCACCAGGGAGTGGTGGGGATCGTTGCCTCCCGGCTGGCAGAGGAATACGGCTGTCCCGTGTTTCTGATCTGCCTGTCCGGAGACATGGGCAAGGCCTCCTCCCGGAGCTGCGGGGGCTTCCCCCTGTTCTCCACTTTAGAGCAGCTGGCCCCTTTGCTGGAAAACTACGGCGGCCATGAGCTGGCCGCAGGCTTTACCATCCGCCGGGAGAACATTGCCCCCTTCCGGGAGGCGGTGACGGCTCTGGCAGAGAAATACCGAAACCGTCACCCCGAGGGCAAGGCCCTGGAGCTGGACTGCCGGGTGCTGCCGGAGATGCTCACGGTGCCCAACGTCACCGCCCTGGACCGTCTGGAGCCCTTTGGGGCGGGCTTCCCCCGGCCCCAGCTCTACATCGGCACCCTGATGGTGGAGCAGCTCACCGAGGTGGGCGGGGGCAAGCATCTGAAGCTCCGCTTCCGCTCCCCCACCGGGGTGTGCCTCAGCGGCATTTTCTTCTCCACCAACGCCCAGCGGGCGGAACTGTGTGTGGGGGATGCGGTGGAGGTGGCCTTCACCCCCCAGATCAACGATTTCCGTGGGGTCCGGTCGGTTCAGCTCAACATCATCGACATCCGCCCCACCTACGTCTGGCGCAAGGCCATGGAGGACCAGCAGGACGTATACCACCGCTTCCTCAAGGGCCGTCTGTCCAAGATAGAAGCCCTTGACCTGATTCCCCCCAGGAAGGAGTCCGCCGCCCTTTGGCGGTATCTGGCGGCCAACGCCCAGGACGGAGTCCTCACCGAGGACTTTGCCATGATGGTCCGGAAGATCGCCCGGGACGCCGCGGTGCCCTGTTCCTTTGCCCGGTTCCGGGTGTGCCTGGACATTTTCCAGGAGCGGGGGCTCATTGAGCTCCACGGGGCCCCCCAGCAAATGACCATTCGACTGACCAACGGTCCCGGCAAGGTGGACCTGAGGCAATCCGCCGTAGTTCTGCGGCTGAAGACCAATAAAAGAGAAGGTGATGTGTAATGGAATCCGTTCAGGCCCACTATGAAGCCATGAAGGCTGCCATTGCAAAATATACGCCCCATGTGGACATGGAGGCGGTGGACGCCGCCTATCAATACGCGGCGGAGAAGCACAAAAATCAGCTGCGCAAGGACGGCTCCCCCTATATCATCCACCCCCTGTCGGTGGCGGAGATTGTGGCGGAGATGGGGCTGGATACCGACGCCATTTTGGCCGCCCTGCTCCACGACTGCATTGAGGACACCGACGCCAGCCACGAGGAAATCGCCAAAAAGTTCGGCCAGACCGTGGCGGAGCTGGTGGAGGGGGTCACAAAGCTCACCCGGGTGAACTTCCAGTCCATGGAGGAGGCCCAGATGGAGAATCTGCGAAAGATGTTCCTGGCCATGAGCAAGGACATCCGGGTGATTCTCATCAAAATCGCCGACCGGCTCCACAACACCCGGACCCTGGAGTTCCAAAGCCCGGAGAAGCAGCGGACCAAGTCCCTGGAGACCATGGAGATCTACGCCCCCCTGGCCCACCGGCTGGGCATGCAGAAGATCAAGTGGGAGCTGGAGGACACCTCCCTGAAATATCTGGACCCGGTGGGCTATGCGGACATCTCCCAGCAGCTGGACGCCAAGGAGGCGGCCAATGCCCAGATGATGGCCTCCATCCGGGAGAAGATCGTCACCCGGCTCCAGGAGGCGGGAATCTCCTTCCAGATCTACGGCCGGGTAAAGCATATCTACTCCATCTACCGAAAGATGTACTCCCAGAACAAGACCCTGGACGAGGTCTATGACCTCTTTGCCTTCCGGGTGATCGTAGAGGACATCGCCGATTGCTACAACGTCCTGGGCCATATTCACGACCTGTTCAACCTGGTCCCCGGCCGGTTTAAGGACTATATCTCCACCCCCAAGCCCAACGGCTATCAGTCCCTTCACACCACGGTCATCGGCTCCGAGGGTATTCCCTTCGAGGTGCAGATCCGCACCGCCCAGATGCACCACACCGCGGAATACGGCATTGCCGCCCACTGGAAATACAAGGAGGGCATCGCCCAGACCAGCGGGGAGGAGCAGCTGGCCTGGGTCCGGCGGCTGCTGGAGAGCCAGCAGGACTCCGAGGCCGAGGACTTTATCTCCAGCCTCAAGGTGGACATGTTTGACGACGAGGTTTTCGTGTTCACCCCCAAGGGCCAGGTGATTTCCCTGCCCTCCGGCTCCACCCCCATTGACTTTGCCTACGCCATCCACTCCGAGGTGGGCAACCACATGGTGGGGGCCAAAATCAACAACCGAATCGTCAACTACGACACCGTGCTGCAAAACGGCGACATTGTGGAGGTCATCACCTCCAAGTCCGCCAAGGGCCCCAGCCGGGACTGGCTGCTGCTGTGCAAGTCCAACCAGGCCCGCATCAAAATCAAGCAGTGGTACAAAAAGGAGCGCCGGGAGGAGAACATCATCACCGGCAAGCAGCGCTTTGAGGAGGAGCTCCAGCGCATCGGGGTCTCCCCGGCCATTGTCACCAACGAGACACTGCTGCCCACCCTGCTCAAGAAGGTGTCCTTCGGCAGTCTGGACGACCTGTACGCCGCCATTGGCTACGGGGGCATCACCGCCCTAAAGGCGGTAAACCGGATGAAGGACGACCTGCTCCGGTTTACCAAGGCCACCCGGGCGGAGTCCCTGGAGCCCAAGGACCCCACCGCCATCAGCCGCGCTCCCAAGCAGTCCACCTCTGGGGTCATTGTGGAGGACATCGACAACTGTATGATTAAATTCGCCCGGTGCTGCACCCCGGTGCCGGGAGACGACATTGTGGGCTTTATCACCAAGGGCTTCGGGGTCTCCGTCCACCGGCGGGACTGTCCCAACGCCCACGGGGCGGCCTCCCCGGAGAATTCCGGCCGGTGGGTCAAGGTCACCTGGGCCGACACCCCCCTGGAGACCTTCTCCACCTCCTTCACCCTGGACTGTCAGGACCGGGACGGCCTGGCCCTGGACGTGGCCATGGCCATCACCGCCTTGAAGCTCAAATGCTCGGAGCTCTCCGCCCGCTCGGACCACAAGGGCAGCTGTCTCATCTCCATCACCGTGGAGGTCCGGGACGTGGCGGCCCTGAACACCGTGAAAAACCGGCTGGCGGGAATCCGCGGCGTCCGCCGGGTCCATCGGGGGCACGGCTGATGCGGGGGGTGCTCACCCGGGTGCAATCCGCCTCTGTCACCGTGGACGGGACGGTTACCGGGCAAATCGGCCGGGGCTTCCTCATCCTTCTGGGTGTGGGGCCCCAGGACACGGAGCAGGACTGTGACAAGCTCTGCAAAAAGCTCCTGAGCCTTCGGATTTTCTCCGACGACCAGGGAAAAATGAATCTGGGCCTGGAGCAGATCGGCGGCCAGGTGCTGGTGGTGAGCCAGTTCACCCTCTACGGCAGCTGTAAAAAGGGCCGCCGGCCGGACTTCTTCGGGGCTGCGGACCCGCAGAAGGCCCAGGCCCTCTATGAGCGGTTTCTCGCCCAGTGCGCCCTTCTGGGCTTCCCGGCCCAGCATGGGGTGTTCGGGGCCCATATGTCCGTGGCCTCGGTTAACGACGGCCCGGTGACCCTGATTGTAGACACTAAGGAGCTGTGAGACTGTCGAAAAAGCCGGAAGGCTTTTCCGACAAAGGGGTTGCGGCCTGATGCGCGCATTTTTGTGCGCTTTAGGCGCACAAAAGCCACACTTTCAGGCCGAGATGTATTTTCCGCCATGTACACGCCCCGGCGGAAAATGATTTGACCCTATTTCGCCGCTCCGGCGGCGAAACTCTACGAGGTTTTTTTGACAAACTGAGCTGTGATGCCTTCTTCATTTCTCCCGGCGGGCATGTTCCTCCGGGACCCAACGAGACTGAAAGGAGTTCTTCCCATGAAAATTGAAGTCCACCAGGTAGGCGACCTGATGACCAACTGCTATATCGTCTGGGACGAGGCCACCAAAAACGCCGCCGTCATCGACCCCGGCGACGACGGGGCCTATCTTAGCGACTGCCTCCGGAAGCAGGGCCTGACCCTGCGGTACATTCTCCTGACCCACGGCCATTTTGACCACATCGGCGGGGTTCAGGAGCTAAAGGAGACCTGCGGAGCCGCCCCTCTCGTCTATATGTCCCACAAGGACCTGCACCTGGAGGCGGTGTTCCACGAGGCCGTGGCCCTGGACCCCCAGGAGGTCCGGGACTGGAAGGAGGGAGACACCGTCTCCCTGGACTCCATCACCTTCCGGGTGCTGGAGACCCCGGGCCACACCCCCGGCTCCGTGTGCCTGATTGCCGGGGACGTGCTGTTCTCCGGAGATACTCTGTTCCAAGGCTCCTGCGGCCGGACGGACTTCCCCGGGGGCAGCTGGAAGGACATGTGTGCCTCCCTCCGGAAGCTCAGCCTTCTGCCGGGGAACTACACCGTGCTCTCCGGCCACACCGGCTCCACCACCCTGGACCGGGAGCGGCGCACCAATCCCTTTATTCAGAGCGCACTGTCATGAAGCTCCGTCTTGTGGGCCACGACAGCCGCTATGCCATGGAGCAGATCCAGCTGGTGCTGTTTCCCGGGGAGCGTCTGGAGTTTACCGAGGCCCCCTTCCGGGGGGACGGCGCCCTATCCACCCTGTCCGTAGGCCCTGTGTACACCACCGCCTCTGCGGCCATCACCCGGGAGGGGATCACCCATCGGGGCTTTGCCCGGTGCCGGACCCAAGGGGCCACCGAGGCCCTGCGGCGGCAGATTCTCCGGCAGAGCTACTATAAGGCCGCCCTGCCCTTTCTGCCGGAGGCCCCCTCCTGGGGGGCCCTTTCCGGGGTCCGGCCCACCAAGCTGGTGTCCCGGCATCTCATCGCCGGAGGCACCCGGGCCAGTGCGGACCGGCTGCTGCGGGAGGTGTACTACGTCACCCCCGCCCGAAGGGCCCTGTGCCTGGACGCGGCGGAGGCCACCGTAGACGCCTTTCGGCGGCAGGCCCCCGGGGACATCTCCCTGTATGTGGGGATTCCCTTCTGCCCCACCCGGTGTGTCTACTGCTCCTTTGTCTCTGCGGCCACGGAGAAGTCCCGGCATCTCATCGCCCCCTACCTCTCCGCCCTGGAGCAGGAGATTCGGGCCGCCGGGGAAAATCTCCGGGCCAATCCCCACCCCATCCGCACCCTCTATATCGGCGGCGGCACCCCCACCACTCTGTCCGCCCGCCAGCTGGAATGGCTTTTGGACACCCTCCGCCGGGAGCTGGACCTGTCCGAGTGTCTGGAGCTCACCGTGGAGGCAGGACGGCCGGACACCCTGGACCGGAAAAAGCTCCAGATCCTCCGGGATCACGGCGCCACCCGGATCAGCATCAATCCCCAGACCATGGACGACCGGGTGCTTGCCATTATGGGCCGGAGCCACACCAGCGCCGACATTCTCCGGGCCTATGAGGATGCCCTGGCCGTCGGCCACCGGGACATCAATATGGACCTGATTGCCGGGCTCCCCGGGGACACCCCGGAGGGCTTCCGCCGGACCCTGGAGAAGGTGCTTTCCCTCGCCCCCACCAGCATCACCGTCCACACCCTGGCCCTGAAAAAGGCTGCGGCCCTGTACTATGAAAAGCGGGCCACCCTGCCCCAGGCCCCTTGGGTGGAGGAGATGCTCACCTGGGGCAACGCCGCCCTGCGGGCCGCCGGCTATGGCCCCTACTACCTCTACCGGCAGAAATATATGACCGGCAGCTTTGAAAATGTGGGCTGGTGCAGGCATGGCTACGAGAACCTCTACAATATATATATGATGGAGGAGCTTCACTCCATTCTCTCTCTGGGCGCCGGAGCCATGACCAAGCGGGTCTCCGGGGGAACCATCACCCGGCTCAGCAATCCCAAGTACCCCCAGGAGTACCTCCGGGACATTGAGGCCATCGCCCGGAAAAAACGCGAGGTGATCCTATGACCTATGACCTGCAAAAGGTCGCCGCCCGGCTGGCGGAGTCCCCCGCCACCGCCGTGGCCCGGTGGGAGCAGCGCTACCGGGACCAGGTGACCGCCGTGGCGGAGCAGATTCTGCTGCGCCGGAACAAAAGCCCCGTGGTGCTGCTGGCCGGGCCCTCCGGCTCGGGAAAGACCACCACCGCCATCCGGCTGCGGGAGCGGCTCATCGCCATGGGCCACCGGGCCCACCTGATCTCCATGGACAACTACTTCCGCTCCTGGACGGACCCGGACTTTCCCCGGTTTCCCGACGGCAGCGAGGACTTGGAGAATCCGGACTGTATGGACACCCCCCTGCTGGAGGAGCACTTCTCCCAGCTGGAGGCGGGGGAGTGCATCTATGTCCCCATCTACGACTTTCCCTCCCACCGGCGGCTGCCGGACCGGCTGCTGCGGCTGGATGCCGCCCCCGGGGACCTGTTTATCTTTGAGGGCATCCACGCCCTGAACCGCCGGTTTACCCTGGCCCATCCCGATGCCTGCCGGGTCTACGTCTCCCCGGAGGGGACCTTTGCCTGGGAGGACCGGGCATTTTCCCCCCAGTCTCTCCGGCTGACCCGCCGGCTGGTCCGGGACTATCTCTTCCGGGGGGCCACGGTGGAATACTCCCTGACCCTTTGGGGCAACGTGGTCAGCAGCGAGGGCCAATATGTCACCCCCTACCGGGAGACGGCCCACTGCCGGGTGGACACCACCCTGGCCTATGAGCCTGCGGTGCTGCTGCCCTATGTGGGGCGGCTGCTGGCCAATCTCCCCGGGGAGGTGCCCTGCCGGGAGGCCGTAGAGGCCCTTCGGGCCATGGTGCCCACGGTGCCGTCCCTTTCCTCCGCCTATGTTCCGGAGGATTCCATTCTCCGGGAGTTCATTGGACATACCACCTGACCACATCAACCAGAAAGGAATGAGTTCTATGCGTTACACCTATGCGGACTATCAGAAGGCCGCCGAAGCGGCCAAGGCATATCTGGGGGATTTCCGGCCGGAGGTCGCCATGATTCTGGGCTCCGGCCTGGGGGACCTGGCGGACCTGGCCCAGGACCCGGTGGTTATCCCCTACGGGGATTTGCCCGGCTTCTCCCAGTCCACCGCCCCGGGCCACAAGGGCCAGCTGGTGTGCGGCACCCTGGCGGGAAAGCCGGTGGCGGTGATGCAGGGCCGGCTCCACGCCTACGAGGGCTATACCTTCGAGGAGGTGTGCTTCCCTCTGCGGGTGCTGCGGCTGCTGGGCTGTGACAAGCTGGTCATCACCAACGCCTCCGGCGGGGTAAATCTCTCCTTCCAGGTGGGAGACATCTGCCTGATTACCGACCATATGAAGTTCTTTATGGATTCCCCCCTGCGGGGCCGGAATCTCCCGGAATTCGGCACCCGCTTCCCGGATTCCACCCATCTCTACACTCCCCGGCTCCAGGACATCGCCCGCCGGACCGCCCAGGACCAGGGCATCTCCCTGGTGGAGGGCGTCTATATGTACTTCCCCGGTCCCTCCTACGAGACCCCGGCAGAGATCCGGGCCATCCGCACCCTGGGAGCGGACCTGGTGGGCATGAGCACCGTGCCGGAGGTCATCGCCGCGGCTCACTGCGGCATGGAGGTCCTGGGCTTCTCCCTGGTGTCCAATGCCGCCGCCGGGGTGGTGGAGGGCGCCACCCTCTCCGAGCAGGAGGTCCTGGACGCCGCCGCCGCCGCCAAGGAGCGGTTCTCCCGGCTGATTTGCGGCTGCGTGGAGGCCATGTAGACCCTTTCCGCTGCCCAGCGGGGGCGCCTCCGGGGGCCATATTTCCCGCTGCGTAGCGGAGGACGCCCTCCGGGGGCCATTTTTCCCGCTGCGTAGCGGGGGACGTGTCTCCGACGGCCATACTTTCTGCTGCGTAGCGGAGGACGCCCTCCGGGGGCCCCATTTCTGTGTGGACAGAAATGGGGGAAAGAGCCAACAAAGGGCACGGCCCTTTGTAAACCCACAAAGGACGGCTGCGACCTTCTGTGGTGCGCTCCTTTGGTGGTGCATCCCCGCCGCCGTCTGGTTCGCTCTGCTCCCAGCGGCGAACGCTGTAGGCTGTACTTCCATTGTCCGACCTTGGAAGTCTCCTAGAGATCGGACAAGAAAACCGCCGCACAAACAGCGGACCGAAAAAACCAGTAGGGTTTTTTACGGTCTCGGAGAAGCACTGCTTGACGTAGAAAACCACAGAAGCAGGCACCCCAGATTTGTGGGGATTCCAAAGGGCCCTCCCTTTGGCACATCTTTCTCCATACTTTCTGTGCGAGCAGAAAGTATGGCCCCCGGAGGGCCCGGGCCGTCTGGTTCGCTCTGCTCCCAGCGGCGAACGCTGTAGTGCGTACCTCCAATGTCCGACGGTAGAAGTCTCCTAGAGATCGGACAAGAAAACCGCCGCACAACCAGCGGGCCGCAAAAAACAGGAGGTTTTTTGACGGCCACGGGTAGGCAGCCTCTTGGTGTAAAAAACCACAGAAGGACGCACTCCAGATTTGCGGGGATTCCAAAGGGCCCTCCCTTTGGCGCATCTTTCTCCATACTTTCTGTGCGAGCAGAAAGTATGGCCCCCGGAGGGCGTCGTCGCAAAGTCCGCTTTGCCTCGGGCTTCCGCCGGGCGCCCTCGGCCCGCTTCCTTGCTCCTCCTTTCCCCAGCAAACCCACCGGCTTTGCCGGGGCCCCTAATTTCCGCTACGCAGCGGAAAAAGGCCCCCAAGGGGCCAAGAAATCCATCCACTGAAAGGAGTCCCTATGGACACATTATTTTCCAATATCACTGCCGTCACCATGTCGGATAAGCTCCCCGTGGTGCTGGGGGCCTATGTGGGGGTCACCCAGGGCAAGATCAGCTATATCTCCCAGACCCCGCCCCAGGAGCCTGCCGCCCGGACCATTGACGGCCGGGGCATGGTGCTGATGCCGGGTCTCATCAACTGCCACGCCCACCTGCCCATGACCCCTCTGCGGGGCTACGGCGACGACCACAATCTCTCCGACTGGCTCAACCACTATATCTTCCCCAAGGAGGAGCTGTGGGACGACCGGGCCATTCGGGCCGCCACCCTGCTGGGTCTGGCGGAGTGCCTGCGGTTCGGCACCACCTCCGTGTCGGATATGTACTATTTCTCCGACACCGTCTGCCAGTGCGTGGCGGAGTCGGGAATCAAGGGCAATATCTCCCGGAGCGTCACCGCCTTCTCCCAGGACTTCGACTTTGAGACCTATCCCGCCTGCCGGGAGCTGGTGGCCCTCACCGAGAAGTGGAACGGCTACGACAACGGCCGGATCAAGGTGGAGGCCTCCATTCACGCCGAGTACACCTCCTTTGACAAGGTGTGGCACGCCCTGGCGGAATACGCCATCAACTCCGGCATCGGTATGCAGATCCACGTCTCCGAGACCCAGAACGAGCACGACTCCTGTCTGGAGAAATACGGCCTCACCCCCGCCCAGCTTATGGACGTCTACCACGTCTGGGACACCCGGGCCCTGGCGGCCCACTGTGTGTGGCTCACCGAGGAGGACATGGACCTGTTCGCCCGCCGGGGGGTCACTGCGGTCCACTGCCCCAACTCCAATCTGAAGCTGGCCTCGGGCATTGCCCCGGTGCGGAAGCTGCTGGACAAGGGGGTCAACGTGGCCCTGGGCACCGACGGCGTCTCCTCCTCCAACAATGCCGACCTCTTTGAGGCGGTGAAGCTGGCGGCGCTGCTGTCCAACGGCTCCACCCTGGACCCCACCTCCCTCACCGCCCAGGAGGCCCTTCGTCTGGCCACCCTTTCCGGGGCCAAGGCCCAGGGCCGGGCCCAGGAGTGCGGCATGATCGCCCCGGGACTGGACGCCGACCTGATTATGCTGGACTTCACCCAGCCCCACCTGATTCCCTGCCACAATCCGGTGAGCAATCTGGTCTACGCCGCCTCCGGCCACGACGTGTGCCTGACCATGGTCCGGGGCAAAATCCTCTACGAAAACGGCACCTATCCCACCATTGACCTCCAGGGCGTTCTTCGGGAGTTCCACGACTATGTGATTCCCCTGATGTTCGGCCCGGGAAAGGAGCAAACCAATGGCTAAAAAGGGTTCAGGGAAGGCGAAAAAGCAGGGCTTCCTGCAGGGAGCGGCCATATTAACCATGGGAACCATTTTGGTCAAGCTCCTGGGGGCCCTGTACAAGATTCCCATGAACCGGATCATCGGCACCGAGGGCTTCGGTCACTTCAACGTGGCCTACAGCATCTTCAACGTGCTGCTCACCGTCTCCACAGCAGGACTTCCCATTGCGGTGAGCCGGATGATCTCCCAGGCCAACACCCTGGGCAACCGTCATCAGGTCCAAAAGACCTTCCGCACCAGCCTTGCCATTTTTCTGGGGCTGGGGCTGCTGTGCTCCGCAGCCATGGAGCTGTTCGCCCCCCAGCTGGCCGCCTGGATGGGGGACCCGGACGCGGTCTGGGCCATCCGGGTTCTGGCCCCGGCGGTGCTGTTTCTGTGCATGATCTCCTCCTTCCGGGGGTACTTCCAGGGACAGCAGTATATGACCCCCACGGCGGTGAGCCAGGTCATCGAGGCCGCCGCCAAGCTGGTGCTGGGCCTGGGGGCCGTCTATGTGGTGCTGGACCTGGGCTACGGCAAGGCCGAAGCCGCCGGGGGCGCCATTTTCGGGGTCACCTCCGGGTCGGTGCTGGCGCTGATCTATCTCTTCCTCCAGTACTGCCGGAAGCACGTCCGGCCCACCGGGGCTCCGGTGTCTCCGTTGCTCTCCACCAGGGACACCGCCCGGCAGCTGCTCCGGCTGGCGGTGCCCATTACCATCGGCTCCACAGGGCTGCAAATCTTCAACGCCCTGGACACCAAGATCATTCTGGAGCGGCTCCAGGACGCCCAGGGCCTCACCAGTCAGGCGGCCTCCTCCCTGTTTGGCACCTATTCCGCCGCCCAGACCTTCTATATGCTGCCTCCGGCCCTGATCTCCCCTCTGGCCATCTCCATTATCCCCTCGGTGACTGCGGCGCTGACCCTGAACAATCACCGGGAGGCCCGGCGCACCGAGGAGTCCGCCATCCGGATGACCGCCTTGATCTCCCTGCCCTGCGCCGCCGGGCTCTCCGTGCTGGCGGGACCCATTCAGGCCCTGGCCTACGACTATGACCAGCAGACCCTCCAGGTGGCCGGTCCCCTTCTGGCGATTTTGGGGGTGGCGGTGGTCTTTAACTGCATGATCTGCGTCACCAACGCCATTCTCCAGGCCCACGGCAAGGTCACCATTCCCATCTACACCACCCTCATGGGCGGCCTGGTGAATATCGTCACCGACTATATTCTCATCGGTCTCCCCGGGGTGGGGATCTATGGGGCCGCCATTGCCACCATCGGCTACTGCGGGGTGATTATGTTCCTAAACCTTCTGGCCATGCACCGGGTGCTGGCGCTGCCTCCCCGGACCCTACAGCAGTTTGTCAAACCCGTGGTGGCCACTGCCCTGATGTCCGTGGCCACCTACCTCACCTACGAGGGCCTCTATTACGCCCTTGCCTCCGGGACCCTGGCGCTGCTGGGGGCGGTGCTGGTGGCGGTGGCGGTGTATGTGGCCCTGGTCTACGCCATGAAAATTATCACCTGGTACGACTGTAAATTCCTCCCCAAGGGGGAGCTGCTTGCCCGGCTGCTTCGGGTTTCCCCCAAGGATCAGGAGGAATAAGGTCAATCCTTCAAGATATACAAATTTCGGCAGGATTTAGAAGAAAAATTTTTCACAAAAAATGCAGTCTGCACTTGCACAGGGGAAGAAAGTATGATAGATTCTTATAGCGAGCCGCGCTATGGGTTCTCCGACCTGGTGGAGCTGGTTCGGGTGCTCCGCGCCCCGGACGGCTGTCCCTGGGACAGGGTCCAGACCCATCGCAGCATTCGGCGCAATTTCATCGAAGAGGTCTACGAGGCCTGCGAGGCCATCGACCTGGACAATGCCGATCTCCTTCGGGAGGAGCTGGGGGATGTGCTCCTTCACGTTGTGTTTCACGCCAGCATCGAGGCGGACCGGGGACGGTTCACCATCGACGACGTGTGCCACACCGTGGTGGAGAAGATGATCTCCCGGCATCCTGCCCTGTTCGGCGGCGACGCCAGCCTCTCCTGGGATGAGCTCAAGCGCCGGGAAAAGGGACAGGCCACCCTGTCTCAGGAGCTGGACTCCGTTGCCAGAAGCCTTCCGGCCCTCTGGCGGGCGGAAAAGCTCCAAAGCAAGGCCCAAAAGGCCGGATATGCCCTGCCCGCCCCTCCGGCGCCCTCCGAGGATCCGGCGGCCCAGGTGGGAGAGCTGCTGTTTTCCGCGGTCCGGCTGGCCCTGAGCCAGGGCATCGACCCGGAGCAGGCCTTGCATCAGCGCTGTGACGCCTTTCTGGCAGAGGTCCGCAGTGAGGAATCCTGCCAGGACGTCCCACACCAATAAGTACAGGCCGATTCCTCGGCTCAATATGTGAAGGAGTAGTGTAAATCATGAACAAAACCGAACTGATTGCAACCGTAGCAGAAAAAACCGGCGCCACCAGAAAGGACGCAGAGCTGATTCTCACCACCATGCTGGAGGTCATCGGCGACGAGCTGGCCAAGGGCGGCCGGGTTCAGCTGGTAGGCTTCGGTGCCTTTGAGACCAAGCACCGGGAGCCCCGCATCGGCCGGAACCCCAAGACCCGTGAGGCCGTGGAGATCCCCGCCTCCACCGTTCCCGTGTTCAAGGCCGGCAAGGCCCTGAAGGAGAAGGTGGACAAGTAAATTCACCCAGTAAGGCGGCGCCGGTTTGGCGCCGCCTTTTGCCGTCCCGCCCGGAGGCTCTGCCCGCCCCGGGCGGGCGTCAGATGTCCCCGTTTTCCCGCCCTCAGCGCCCCGGAGCTCCTCCCGGCGGGGCTTACTTGGGCCCTCCGGGAAAAATCCCCAGCCGGTTTTTCTCCGCCTCCCGGGCCCTCCAGCGCCCCAGAGCCATATCTGTCCCCAAATATCAGCAGGCATTTGGACAGAAAAGATCCCGCTGCAAAAGCAGCGGGATCTTCCAGCTTGTCAAAAAACCTCGTAGAGTTTCGCCGCCGCAGCGGCGAAATAGAGTGAAATTATGTTCCGCCGGGGCGTGTACATGGCGGAACATACCTCTCGGCCTGAAAGTGTGGCTTTTGTGTGCCTGGGGCGCACAAAAATGCGCGCATCAGGCCGCAGTCCCTTTGTCGGAAAAGCCTTCCGGCTTTTTCGACAGTCTAAAAGATCCCGCTGCGAAAGCAGCGGGATCTTCTTACTGTCCTGGAATTACTCCTTGACCATGCAGCCCATGTTCTCGGCGAAAATGAGCTTTGCACCGGTCTTGGCCTGGACCTCCTCAGGGGTCACGCCAGGAGCCACCTCAAAGAGCTTCAGGCCCTCGGGGGTCACATGGAAGCAGCCCATCTCGGTGACAATGTAGTCGATGCAGTGATAGCCGGTCAGCGGCATATCGGTCTTCTGCACGATCTTGGGATTGCCGGCCTTGTCGGTCTGGGTGGTCATGACCACGGTGATCTTGGAGCCGGTCACCAGGTCCATGGCGCCGCCCATGCCGGCAGCGGTCTTGCCGGGGATCATCCAGTTGGCCAGGTTGCCCTCGGCGTCCACCTCGTAGGCGCCCAGGACGGTGCAGTCGATGTGGCCGCCACGAATAAAGCCGAAGGAACGGAAGCTGTCGAAGCAGGAGCCGCCCACGCGAAGCACGGAGGGCTTGCCGCCGGCGTCAACCACGTTGGGGTCTGCGTACTCCCCCTCCTTGGGGGCGCCGGTGAGGCCCACAACACCGTTCTCGGAGTCCACCCAGACATCCACGCCCTCGGGCAGGTAGTCCAGGCACTTGGTGGGCATACCAATGCCCAGGTTCACCACGTCGCCGTCCTGGAACAGACGGGCGGTTCTGTAAGCGATCAGGTCTTTACCTTTCAGTTCCATAGCATTCATCTCAGTGTACCTCCTTAAGCCTCGGTCAGGGTGCGGCCCTGCACCACAGCGTCCACAACAAAGCCCGGGGTCATGATCTGATCGGGATCCAGCTCGCCGATCTCCACGATCTCCTCCGCCTCCACGATCACATGGTCAGCGGCGGTAGCAAAGGCCTCGTTGAAGTTGCGGGAGGTGCGGCGATAGACCACGTTGCCCATCTTGTCCGCCTTCCAGGCGTGGACAAAGCAGACGTCAGCATGGATGGGAAGCTCCAGCACAAAGCGCTTCTTGGAAGCGTCGGGGACGATCTCGCCCTCCAGGAACTTAAACTTGCCGGCTTCCTCGTCCCATTCCACAACCTGCTTGCCGTCCATCATGGGGGTGTACAGGCCGGTGGGGGTCAGGATGCCGCCGATGCCGGCGCCGCCGGCACGGACCTTCTCGCACAGGGAGCCCTGGGGCACGAAGGTCAGGTCGATCTCGCCGTCCACCACCTTCTGCACGGTCACGGCGTTGTTGCCGATGTGAGAGCAGGTGATCTTCTTGATGACGTCAGCGTCCACCAGCTTGCCGATGCCGCGGTGGGGCACGGAGGTGTTGTTGGAGATGACGCTCAGGTCCTTGATGCCCGCTGCAATCAGGCCCTCGATGAGGCACTCGGAAACGCCAACATTCACGAAGCCGGGCAGCAGCACGGACATACCGTCGAAGCAATAAGTCTTAATGGCTTCTTCCACGGTGGTAACTTTAGACTTTGCCAATGGTATCATTCCTTTCAGTGTTTTCAGGGGCACAAAGCGCCCCGGTGTATCACGGTATTATGATACTGATATTTTTTCGGAATGTCAAGCATTTCAGCGTCTGTGGAGACAACACTTTCCCATCCCGGAAAAAACCAAATTTCAATTTTTCCTCCCGGACCGGTCACACCAGGATAAACTGCTCCTTGGCATACCGGCGCAGCTCCTCCCGGGCGTCGGGGTGGGCGATGCCGATCAGCGCCAGGGCCCGCTCCTTGACGGTTCTGCCCCGGAGGCTGGCAATGCCGTATTCCGTCACCACATAGTCCACATAGTTCCGGGGGATGGACACCGCCGCCCCGGGCTTGAGCTGGGTGGCGATTTTGGAGATGCCCTTTTTGGTGGCGGCCTGGAAGGCCAGGATTCCCCGTCCCCCCTTGGAGTGAAGGGCCCCGAAGGCGAAGCAGAAGGCCCCGCCGGTGCCGGAGAACTGGGTGGGTCCAATGGACTCCGAGCACACCTGGCCGGTGATGTCCATTTCGATGATGGTGTTGATGGACACCAGATTGTCGTTTTTGGAGATCTCCGCAGGATTCACCGCCACCCGGGTGGGGCACAGCCGCACGGCGGGATTAGTGGCCAGGGTGTCATAGAGGGCCAGGTCCCCTCCGGCAAAGCAGCCGATGTGCAGGCCCTTGTTGTAGTTCTTCCGCTCCCCGGTGATGACCCCCTTCCGGATCATCTCCCCCATAATGGAGGTGAACATCTCCGTGTGAAGGCCCAGGTCCTTTTTGTCCATCAGGTGATGGCCCACGGCGTTGGGCATGGAGCCGATGCCCAGCTGGATGCAGTCCCCGTCCCGGACCAGCTCCGCCACGTTTTCCCCGATTTTCTCCTCGATCTCCGTGGTCTCCGCATCGGGAACCACCAGCGGGGGATAGTCCACCTCCATCAGCACCGTCACGTCCCGGACGTGGATCCGCACTCCGCCCTTTACCCGGGGCATCTGGGGATTGACCTCCAGAAGGATGGTGTCGCAGGTTTTGATGCAGTCGCTCTCCCACATATTGGTGAGGCCCAGCTGGAAATAGCCCTTGTCGTCCATGGGGCTCACCGCCGCCACAAACACGTTCCGGGGCCGGTACTCCGCCATAAAGGGGCCGTAGTCGCAGATATCCGCCGGCACAAAGGACACGTTCCGCTGCCGCTGGCCCTCCATCAGCACCCGGCCGTAGAGGAAGGTGGTGAAGCTGATATGGCCGTGCATAGCCGGGTCGGTGACACATCGGAAATTCCCCTCGTGGCCCTTGATGCAGTGGACGTTTTCCACATAGGGGGCAATCTCATGGAGATGCTCCAAAATGGTGTTGGGCTGGTTGCCGTCTCCGGCAAAGCAGACCCGGGCGTGGGAGTGGATGGCCCCCAGGCAATCCTCCAGGGTGCCCCGTTTCTGGGCATAGATCTGCTGAAATTCCGTCATAATCTGTCCTCCCCTCAGATGTAAAACTGCTGCTTGGCGTAATAGGTGAGCTCCTCCCGGACCGCCGGATGGGCAATGGCAATCATCTGCCGGGTGCGCTCCAGTACGCTCCGGCCCTTCATCCGGGCCACGCCGTACTCGGTGACGATATAGTCCACATAGTTCCGGGGAATGGTCACATTGGCCCCGGGGGACAGCTGCTGGCGAATCTTGGACACGCCCTTTTTGGTCATGGTGGGGAAGCAGAGGATGCTCTTGCCCCCCTTGGAGTGGATGGCTCCCAGGGAGAAGCAAAGATTCCCGCTGGAGCCGGAGATCTGCTTGGGCCCGATGGACTCGGAGCAGACCTGTCCGGTGAGGTCCATCTCCACCAGGGTGTTGATGGCAATCATATTGTCCATGCCGCTGATTACCGCCGGGTTGCAGACATAGCTGGCAGGACGAATGGCCACCTTGTCGTTGCCGGCCAGCACGTCATAGAGCCGCTGCTCTCCCCAGGCGGCGGAGGCCACCGCCAGCCCATGGTCAATGTTCTTGTGGGCGCCGGTGATGATCCCCTTCTCAATCAGGTCCCCCACCCCGGTGTTAAACCATTCGGTGTGCAGACCCAGCTCCCGGTGGTCCATCAGCCGCTCGGCAATGGCGTTGGACAGGGTGCCGGTGCCCAGCTCCAGGCAGTCCCCGTCGCTGACCAGGTCCGCAATGTAGTCGGCAATGGTGGCCTCCACCTGGGTGGGAAGCTCCTCCCGGCACTCCGGCAGGGGATAGGTGGCGTCGTAGAACGCCGTGACCCGGCTGATGTGGATGTCCAGTCCCCCCTGCATTCTGGGGAGGTTTTCGTTGACCTCCAAAATCACCTTGCTGCTGGTCTCCAGGCACTCCTTTTCCCACATCAGGTTCAGCCCCACCTGGAAGTTTCCGTTTTCGTCCATGGGACTCACCGCAGCAATAAAGGTGTTCACCGGCTTGTGCTCGGAGACAAACCGGGCGTAGTCGTGCATGTCGCAGACAATGTGGCTGGTGTTGCCGTGCTTCATGCCCTCGTTAAAGGCCTCCCCGTAGAGCGGGGAGCCGGTGTTGATGTGACCGTTCATCCCCGGGGCGGTGACAAACTCGTAGTCGCCGGACCGGGACTTGATGCACTCCACATTCCGGACCCGGGGGGCCACGGTGTGAAACTGCTTCATCAAGGCCACCGGCTGATTGCATCCGCCGGCAAAGCAGATGTTGTCCCCGGACTGAATCAAATCCAAAGCCTGCTGTAAGTTGGTTTTCTTCTGCTGATACAAACTGCTCATCCTAGGCCTCCCTTTCACGGTTGGGCTTGGCTCAGAAGCGCCGGGCGTCCTGGGCCTCGCCGATTTTCCCCAAAAGCCGCATCATGTCCCCCCGCTCCTCCGGGGTCAGGGGCTGCATAATCAGCTCGTCGGACTCCAAAATGGCCTGATTAAGCTCCTGGGCGAAGGCGTCGCCCCGGGCCGTGGCCTGGAGAAGATAGCTTCTGGCGTCCTTGGGGTCCGGATTCCGCTCCACATATCCCTCCCGCTCCAAAAAGGAGATGATCTTTGAAACCCCGGGATTGGACAGATAGAGATATTTTTCAATGGTACGCTGGTTCACCGATTCTTTTTTCCCGTACCAGGCGATGTAGATCAGGCTCATGGCCTGGTACATATTGACGCCGTGCCGACGGAGCACCTCCCCATGGGCCCAGGTGACCCGCCACTCCATTTTTCGGAGCCGGCTGGTGAGGCTGTCGGGGGCGACGGTAATGGGATGCATGGCTGTCATATCCACTACACATTCCTCCGAGATATATAATCTGTTATACAATTCGATTATACCATGGCCTCCCACATCCGTCAAGAGAGGCGGCGCTAAATCTGGCCGGTTCCCCGGGGGATTTTTCCGTACAAATTGACGGAGGGTCCTTCCGGCCTTGGAAATAGCTTTGCCCCCGCCGCAGATGCGGCGGGGGCCTTTGCTTTTTGGTGGCTTATGCCACGGTGAGCACGATTTTTCCGGTGTAGGTGCCGGGGACCAGCTCCGTCTCCTTGCCGTCCACGGTGACCCGCAGGGTCTTCCCCGCAGGCGCCTCCACCAGGGCTCCCTGGGCCAGGGTCAGGGCGGTGATATAGCTGGTGCCGGTGACGGTCCAGCGGCTGGTGGCGTCCAGGGAGAGCACCACGCCGTTGTTCACCGTAGGCGCGGCGGTCTGGGTGATGTTGGACATCTCCCGGCGGTTGGACTGGTCAATGAGGGTCAGCCCCTGCCGATAGGCCTGGGTGGCGGAGGAGATCACGCCGGTGATCTGGGTGTCCACCAGGGTCAGGCCCAGGTTCTTGGGGGTGTCCAGATCCTTCATGCCGGGCAGCGGACCGGGGGCCTCGGACTTTTCCTCAGGCTTTTCCTCGGGCTTGCCGCTTTTGGTGGGCTCGTTTTTCCCCTGACCGGTGCCGATGAGGGTGTCGTGGAACTTGCCGAAGCCTCCCTGGGTGGAGCGCTTGTTGGCCTGGATATTGGTGGTGGAGTTGAAGAAGTCGCCGGTGAGGCGGCAGGCGGTGAGGGTCATCCGAATGTCGTCCTCTCCTGCGTGGGTCAGATCCCGGCCCGGAAGGGGCTGGTCCACCTCTCCAACGGGGATCTTAAAGTCCTGGCCGGTCATGCCGCTTTCGTCGTTGTCCATCAGCTGGAGAATGACCCCGTTCCCCGGGCGCATGGCGGTCTCGGTGATGTTCACGCTGGTGGCGGAGCCCTTAAAGACCATGGTGGACTTGTCGGTTTCAAAGTCGCTGCCTGCAATGGTGAGGACGCTGTGGGTGTCCCCCATGGCCAGCAGGCCGAACCGGCGGCCCCGGATGTTGGAGCGGACGATCTCCGCCCGGCCCTTGTCCATCATGCCCCGGAGCATCAGCGGATAGCCGGTGACGTTGACGTCGCAGCCCTCAAAGCGCACATGGTTGCCGCCGATGCAGAAGGCGCCGTAGCCGTGGCTTCTGGGGCCGGAGAGGGTGAGCCGGGAGTTCTTCACAATCATCTCGTTGTACTTGTCGGTGCCGTCAATGGACAGCACCCCCCAGCCGTTGCTGATGAGGTCGCAGTTGTCATAGACCACCGTGCCGTTGTCGCAGAGCTGGCAGAGCCGGTTGGTGCCCAAAAAGCCGCAGGCCCAGCTGAAGTCCCCCAGCCAGTCGGAATCCGGAGAGGTGTTCTGAAGCCGGGAATTCTTGACGGTCACATGGCTGTCGCCTCCCACATGGACCGCGCAGCGGGTGACGCCGTTGACGGTGAAATCGCAGCCGTCGATGGTCACGTCGGCGGTGTCGATGGCCGCCACCGCAGCCCCCACGCCCATAAAGTCGTTGGCGCCGAAGCCCTCCAGCTCCATCCGGCAGTCCTGCACCAAATAGGGCTGATCGCCGGTGACCAAAATGCCGTTAAAGCTCTCGGCGGAGGAGGCCAGATACAGTCCCTGGGCCTTTTCCCCGGTGACGGTGCCCTGCTGAATCAGGGCAGGCACCCCCTTCTCCTCCAGGACCTTGCCGCTGTCAATGACCAGGGCGTCGGTGAATTCCCGGGAGATGTTGTTCAGGCGCATCAGGGCGTGGGGGGCCATATGATAGGTCTCCGCCACGGTGAGCACCACGTCTCCGTGATAGCGGCCGGGCTTGGGGTCGCAGCCGTTGCCGTCTACGGTAAGGGCGACGAATTTCCCCTCCGGGGCCACAATGGATGCACCCTCCTCAATGGTGAGATCATAGAGATGGGTGGTTTTCTCCACCAGCCACTGGCCGGTGACAACTTTGGTTTCCAGCATGTGTTTCCCTCCTGGTAAAATATGTGTATCTTTGATGGCATCGATGCCCCGGCCCCGGAAAACCGGGAGCCGGGGTATCCTTAACTGGGTTTGTGGTCTGCCTTAGCCCCGCTCCATATAGCGGTCATAGGCGGACTGCTTGGCGTCGATGCACTCCTCGATGCCCGTGTCCCGGAGCTTCTGCTGGAACTCGGGGATATTCGACAGCGGCTCGTCGCCGGTGATAAACTTGGCGGTGTACTGCTTCACCAGAGTGACCAGATCTCCCGCATAGCGGTTGTACTGATCTCCCTCCGCAATGGTCATGGCAGCCCCCACGGGATAGTCGTTCTGGTTGTCGATGTTGGCGTTCCAGGTGTCCTCGCAGGACTTGGCGGCCTCGGAGCGGCCGGGCGTCTCCACGTTGGCGTCCACCATGGCCAGGAAGGTGTAGTCCATCAGCACGGAGCTGAAGGTCCGTCCCTCGGTGGTGTATACCCACTCCTGGAACACCGGCTCCCCGTTGACTATGTCATAGGTCTTGCCCTCCACACCGTAGTTGCTGGGCAGCACCCAGTCCTCGGTGTAGCAGTAGTTCATAAACTCCATGGCCAGCTCCACGTCGTCGCAGCCGGTGGTGATTACCGTGCCGGTTTCCCCGGACACCGTATCCACACCGCCGCCCACATGGAGGGTGTCTCCCTCCTGCTGGGTGGGGAAGTAGATGGGCATAACCTGCTCCCCGGAGATTCCCGAGAGCATGTCCACCAGGCCGTCGCCCCGATGGAACACCGCCACGCTTTTGTTGGCCACCAGGCCGATCAGGTCCTCATCCCGGTACTCCGTGGGATGGGAGGCGGTGTCGGAGTCAATGAGCCCCTTCTGGTACCAGTCGTGAAGCAGGGTCACATACTCGGTGAAGCCCTCCTCCAGATAGCCGGACTTCACTTCCCCGTCCTCTACAATCCAGGGCAGATCTCCGGTGATGGCGTCCACCTTCAGGGCCACCCCGTAGGTGTTGGCCAGGGTGTCCCCGTCCAGCATAAAGTCGCCGGGGAGATACAGCGGCGCGGCCATGCCGTACTTGTTCTTGGCGGCGGTGAGGTATTCCTCATACTGCTCCACCGTGCGCAGGTCCTCCTTCTTGACCCCCAACTCATCCAGCATAAACTGGAAGGTCATGGTGCCGTCGACCACAGTGGGCTTGGTTCCCACGGTGACAAAGGCGCCGATGTGGCCCTCGTCGGTCTGGACGGACTTCCAGAGCTTGTTGCCGTCCTCAATGAGATACTTGTAGTAGTCCGGCGCATATTCCGGAATCATGTCCTTGATGTCCACCACCACCTCGTCATCCACGGCGGCGTCCATGCCGGTGGCATAGGAGAACATGCCGATCATGTCCGGGAAGTCTCCGGAGGCGATCATCAGGTTGGTGTTGGTCTGCCCGGCGGTCTGGGACTGAGCCAGAAGATTCAGCTGAATTCCCGTGGCCTCCGCCAGCTCCTTCAGGCAGATATGCTCGCTGACGTCGGAGTACTCCGTGTCGGCGGACAGCTCCCAGATGATCCAGTAATCCATGGTCACCGGGGTGTCGGTCAGGGGATAGCTAATGGGCTCATAGGTCCATCCGTCCTCCGTCTCCAGGGCGCTGTCCTGGGGCGTCGCCTCCTGGTTGGACGCCGGAGCGGCAGTCTCGGCAGGGCCTTCCGTGGTCTGGGCCTGAGTCTCCTGAGGCGCCGGAGCGGAGGAGGCGGTCTGATCTGCGCCGCAGCCTGCCAGTAGCCCCAGCACCATGGCGGCGGCCAGAGAAAGGGTAATCCATCGTTTCATTTGCCAGCTTCCTTTCCTTCTTGATTGTTTTGGCTTCTTAATTATACCACAACTCCTTTTTCCCTTCCAATACCCGTTGACTAAGGTTGTTAACCAGAAGTTATAGGATATATCTGGGCTGCTGGGAAAAAAGCCCTTGCCTTTTTCCCGGGTTTTATAGTATTATGGCCTCCAGAGGAGCATTTGTAAAATGCATATTCAGACATGATAGCAAAACCAATTTGTAATACTGGAGGCGTCCCATGGAACTCAACTATCTCGTCTATTTCCGCACCGTGGCCCAGACGGAGCACATCTCCCAGGCGGCAGCTCAGCTCCACATCACCCAGCCCGCCCTGAGCCGGGCCATCAGTCGGGTGGAGGACGCCGTGGGGGCCCAGCTCTTTGAGCGGAGCCCCAACAGCATCCGGCTCAGCCACGCCGGACGGACCTTTCTCCGCCGGGTGGAGGAGATTCTCTCCATTTACGACGACGCCCTCCGGGAGGCCTCGGACAGCGCCTCCGCCGAGGCCGGCAGCGTCAAGCTGCTCACCCCCACCCAGGAGCTGGTCACCGGCTTTCTCCGGCAGTATGTGCCGGCCCATCCCCGGATGCAGATCTTCCACCAGCTGGCCGACGCCTCCCGGATGCGCCAGAGTCTGGAGACCCACGGGGCGGACTTCGCCATCTGCCCCCCGCCGGAAAACGCCGTCCATCTTTACTGGCAGCCCCTGTTTCGGGAGCAGTACCGGCTGGCGGTGAGCATCCAGCACCCCCTGGCCGCCCGGTCCCAGGTGGAGCTGGCCGCCCTGAGCCGGGAGCGGTTTGTGTTCAACCACGGCTCATCCATGTTTGCCGACCTGATGAAGGGCTTCTGCAACGCCGCAGGCTTTGAGCCCCGGCTGTTTTTCATGGGGGATGAGACGGACTTCGCCCTGGAGCTGGTGGCTCAAAACCTGGGCATTATGTTCGTCCCCGCCTCCATGACGGATCTGCGCCAGCACCGGATGCTCCGGGACTACCGGGACCGGCTCCGGTTTCTGGACCTGTCCGGCCAGGACTGCTCCCGGGTCATCGGCATTGCCCGGCTGAAAAACGGCTATCTCTCCCAGACGGCCCTGGCCACCCTCCAGGCCCTGAAGGACTACTACCTGGACCTGGGAGACATCCACGGCTTCACCCTGCTCTCCCCCGGCCAGGCATAAAAATATCGCCGCAGGAACTCCTGCGGCGTTTTTCTCTCGGGGTCACCGCTCGCTGGGACCGGGACGGTCCTCGCTGACGGCCTGCTCGGGATCCTCGGGATCCAGCTCCGGATGGCGGCCCAGAATGGAGAATTCCACCCATTCGGCAATATTGGTGGCGTGGTCGCCGATGCGCTCAAGGTACTTGGCGATCATCAAAAAGTCCAGGGCCTGCTGACCGCAGCCGGGGTCCTTGGCAATAAAGTCGATGAGGTCGGTTTTCACCCGCTCAAAGAGCTCGTCCACATGGTCGTCGGACTGGATGACCTCCTTGGCCAGGGCCAGGTCCCGCTTCACATAGGCGTCCACGCTCCGGGTGACCATGGCGCTGGCAGCCCGGGCCATCTCTCCAATATCCGGCAGCTCCGGGAGCTTCTCCTCCTGGGAGATATACAGGACGATCTCGGAGATGTCCGCGGCCTGGTCGCCGATGCGCTCCATATCCGTAATCATTTTCAGGGCCGAGGAGATCTGCCGCAGGTCCCGGGCCACAGGCTGCTGCTGAAGCAGGAGCTTCAGGCACAGCCGCTCAATGTCCCGCTCCGCCTGGTCGATGTCCTGATCCGCCCGAATGGCCTTCTTGGCCAGGGCAATGTCGTTTTCCTTCAAAGACTGGACCGCCCAGGCAATGGCCGTCTCACAGAGGGCCCCCATGTGGGTGAGCTCCGCGCAGAGCTGCTCCAGCTGCTGATCAAATGTTTTTCTCATGGTATCCTCCTCTGTATCAACCAAACCGGCCGGTGATGTAATCCTCTGTGCGCTTGTCCTTGGGCACCGAGAACATCTGCTCCGTGTCTCCGTACTCGATGACCTCTCCCAGCAGGAAGAAGGCGGTCTCATCGGAAACCCGGACGGCCTGCTGCATATTGTGGGTCACCATGACGATGGTGTAGTCCCCCTTGAGCTCCACGCAGAGCTCCTCGATTTTCCCGGTGGAAATGGGGTCCAGGGCGGAGGTGGACTCGTCCATCAGCAGCACCTCCGGCTCCACCGCCAGGGCCCGGGCAATGCACAGCCGCTGCTGCTGGCCCCCGGACAGGGCCATGGCGCTTTTCTTCAGCTGATCCTTGACCTCATTCCAGATGGCGGCGCTCCGCAGGGACTTCTCCACAATCTCCTCCAGCTTCTGCCGGTTGTGGATGCCGTGGGTCCGGGGGCCGTAGGCCACGTTGTCGAAAATGCTCATGGGGAAGGGGTTGGCCTTCTGGAATACCATGCCCACCCGCTTTCTCAGGGTGTTCACGTCCATGCCCCCGTAGATCTCCTGATCCCCCAGCCGGATGGACCCGGTGATCCGGCAGCCCTCCACCAGATCGTTCATCCGGTTGATGGACTTCATCAGGGTGGACTTGCCGCAGCCGGAGGGGCCGATAAAGGCGGTGATCTTTTTCTCCGGAATGGCCAGATTGATATTTTTTAATGCGTGAAAATCTCCGTAGTAGAGATTCAACTTTTCGATTTTGATTTTGTCCATATTGTTTCTCCTCTTACTGCTTGGTGAGTTTTTTCGCCGCCATGGAGGACAGGGCGTTGAGGCCGATCACCAGCACCATCAGGATAACCGCCGTGGCATGGGCCTGATCGGTGTAGAGGCCCTCGCTCATCAGGGCGTACATGTGGACCGACAGGGTCCGGGTGGACTGGAACAGCGGCGCCGCCAGATGGAAGGCTCCGTTTTTCACAAAGGAGAGATTTCCGGTGCCGGAGCCGGAGGTGTAGATCAAGGCGGCGCTCTCTCCCACGATTCGTCCAATGGAGAGGATCACCCCGGCCAATACCCCGGGCATGGCCGAGGGCAGCACAATGCGGAACACCGTCCGGAGCTTTCCTGCGCCCAGTCCGAAGCTGCCCTCCCGGAAGGAGTCCGGCACCGCAATCAGCGCCTCCTCGGTGGTCCGGAGAATCAGGGGAAGAATCATAATGGACAGGGTCAGGGCGCCGGAGAGCATGGAGAAGCCGCAGTGCAGGGCCACGTTAAAGAACACATAGCCGAAAATGCCGTAGACAATGGAGGGGATGCCCTGAAGGGTCTCGGCGGTGAGCCGCACCAGCTTCACCAGCTTGTTCCCCTTTTTGGCGTACTCCACCATGTAAATGGCCGCCCCCACCCCAATGGGCACCGCCAGCAGCAGGCTCAGGAAGGTCATCACCAGGGTGTTGATGATGGCGGGCATCATGGACTGATTCTCCGTGGTCCAGGTCCAGGCGAACAGCTCCTTGTGGATATGGGGCACACCGGTAATCAGCACATAGGCAATCAAAAACAGCACCACTACCCCGGTGACAATGGCCGCCAGATGGACCAGCAGAAACTGGAGCAGCGCCATGGGATGCCGCCGGTAGCTGTCCCACTTTTCCTTCCCCGTGATTTGATTGATTCGTTCCTCCATCATCCATTCCTCCTTTTCAGCAGGGAGAAGCAGGTGTTGATGATCAGAATAAACACAAACAGCACCACGCCGGTGGCAATCAACGCCTCCCGATGGAGCCCGGAGGCATAGCCCATCTCCAGGACGATGTTTGCGGTCATGGTCCGAAGGCCCTTGAGCAGCCCCGCGGGCATAATGGGCTGGTTTCCGGCGATCATAATCACCGCCATGGTCTCTCCAATGGCCCGGCCAATGCCCAAAATCACCCCGGACATCACCCCGGACTTGGCCGCCGGCAGAATCACCGAGAACACGCTGCGCTCGTGGGTGGCCCCCAGGGCAAGGGACCCCTCATAGTATCCCTCCGGCACCGCATTCAGCGCGGATTCCGCCACGGAGATAATGGTGGGCAAAATCATAATCCCCAGCAGAACGGAGGCGGTGAGCAAGCTCTTGCCGCTGGTGCCGGTCAGCTGCTGAATCACCGGCACAATGACCATCAGCCCAAAGAAGCCGTAGACAATGGAGGGAATCCCCGCCATCAGCTCCACCGCAGGCTTCAGCACCCGATAAATGGCCTTGGGGCAGAACCGGGAGAGATAGACGGCGCACAGCAGGCCAATGGGCACGCCGATGAGAATGGCCCCTGCGGTGACATATACCGATCCCACAATCATGGGGACAATGCCATAGAGGTTTTTGCTGGGCTTCCAGACGGTGCCGAAGAAGTTCCCCAGGCCGATCTTAAAGATGGTGGGAATGCCGTTGCCCAGCAGATATACACAGATCAGCACCACCGCTCCAATGGACACACAGGCGGTGAGCAGGAACACCACCTGCCAAATTTTTTCTTTATATTTTCTCATATTCCATTCCTCACGATTTTGAACGCTCCCCGCCGCAGGGACTGCGGCGGGGAGCGTTTCCCTTTGGCTTCCGGGTTAGCCCAGGTCAGCCCAGTTGGTGACCTCTCCGGTGAAGATCTGGCGAATCTGCTCGGCGGTGAGATTCTCCACGCCGTTTTCCTTGTTGACGATCACGGCAATGCCGTCCAGAGCAATCTGCTCCTCGGTGACGCCCTGGGAGAGCTCCTCGTCCTTCAGGGCACGGCTGCTCATGCCGATCTCGCAGGAGCCGTCAATGGTGGCGGTGATGCCGGCGCCGGAGCCGGTCTGCTGGATGTCGATGGTCACATCGGGGTTGATGGCCTTGTAGGCCTCCGCCAGCTTCTCCATCAGCGGAGATACGGAGGTGGAGCCGTTGAGGCTCAGGTTGCCGCTCATGCCGGAGCCGGTGTAGCGCTCAGCCTTCTCGTCCATGGCGATATAGCCCTCGTCGTCTACAATCTTCTGTCCCTCGGCGCTCATGATGAAGGAGATGAAGTCCTTGCCCAGGTCGGTGAGGTTCTCCTCCTTGTAGCAGATCTCAAAGGGACGGGACACGGCATAGGCGCCGCTCTTGATGTCCTCCACAGAGGCCTCCACACCGTCCACCTTGACGGCCTTCACGGTGTCGTTGAGAGAGCCCAGGGAGATGTAGCCGATGGCGGACTTGTTGCCGGCCACGGTCTGGGTCACCACGGAGGTGGAGTTGCTGATCTCGGCGGTGTCCACGGTGTGATCTCCGTCGTCGTCCTCAATCTTCATCAGCTCCACAAAGGCGCCCCGGGTGCCGGAGCCCTCCTCCCGGGAGATTACGGTGATGTCGGTGTCCAGATTGGAGCCGGTGCTCTCGGCGGCAGCCCCAGTCTCGGCGGGCGCCTGAGTGGCTTCCTGAGAAGCAGGCGCCTGGGTGGCCTCCTGGGTGGCGGGCGCCTGGGTGGCTTCCTGGGTGGCAGCAGCGGTCTGGGCGGCATCGGCGGTGCTGGCCCCGCTGTCGCCGCATCCGGCCATGGCGCCTACCAGCATGGCGGAAACCGCAAGGATTGCAATAAGTTTTTTCATGATAATCGTGACTCCTTTTTGTATTTGATTGGATTTCCTTGTTACGCCTATCATGATACAGAGGGAATGTAAAGTCTGAAATCCACGGTCCGTAAAACCTTTGTAAAACCCCCGCAATGCTGATTTTACCCGGATTCCGGAGATTTATCCTCCGCCCCGTTTGCAATGTAATTTTAATAATTATATTTCATGGTTCCCATATTGACTATTTAAGGTTTTGGCGGTATACTGTACCTGTCATCCGGATATATTTCCTGCAAGGAGGGATTCTCATGAAAGAAAAATACAGCGAGCAGGGCCGAAATCCCTATGACGGACTTCGCCCCTACTCTGCCTTGACCCACGCCGTGGGCATTGTGCTGGCTCTGCTGGCCCTGGCCCTGCTGCTTCACCTGACGGTCTATCAAAGCCTGCGGAACGTCACCGCCGTCACCGTCTACGCCGTGAGCATGCTGTGCCTCTACACCGCCAGCACCGTCTACCACTCCCTGAACACCGGGGTCCAGGGCCGGCTGTTCCTCCGAAAGCTGGACCATCTGATGATCTACTTTCTCATTGCCGGAACCTATACCCCCATTTGCCTGATCTCTCTGGAGGGCACCCTGTCCGGCCGGGTGATGCTCATCGCCATCTGGACCATGGCCCTGCTGGGCAGCGCCTTCACCCTGTTCTGGATCAAAATGCCCCGGTTCCTCACCTCTCTGATCTATCTGGTCATGGGCTGGATCGCCATTTTCGCCATCTATCCCCTGCACCAAACCATGTCCACCCTGTGCTTTGTTATGCTGCTGGTGGGCGGGGTGCTGTATTCCGTGGGGGGCATTCTCTACGCCCTGAAATGGCCGGGCCGGAACAACCGGTATTTCGGCTGCCACGAGATTTTCCATGTGTTTATCGTCCTGGGCAGCATCAGCCACTTTATTATGATCTATCAGCTGGTAAGATAACAAACGGGGCTGTCTCTTGGTGAGACAGCCCCTTTTTTGCTTTTTTGTAGTTTACAGGTCAATGCCTCTGAGGTCATAGGCCTTGTTGGGCATGGCGTCGGACAGCTCCAGCAGCACATGGTCCATGCCTCCGGCGTAGTCCGGCATCTGGATGCCGTTTAGGACGTTTTCCTTAGGCCACCGGCGCTCGGTAGAGAAATCCATATGGACCACGGTGCCCTCTCCCTCCCGGGATTCCACCATCATCCGGCCTCCGTGGGCCTGAACGATATACCGGGCCAGCGGCAGCCCCAGTCCCACGCCGCACCGGGGATCCGGGAACCGGCCCTTAAACTGGCTCCAGTTGTACACCTGTCCCATGCGGTCTGCGGGAATGCCGCAGCCCTGGTCTGTCACCGTCAGCACCAGATGGGTGCCCCGGTGGCGAACCCGCAGGTCGATCACCCCTCCGGGCTCGGAGAACTTCATGGCGTTGGACACCAGGTTCAGCAGGGCCCGCTCCATCCGCTGGGGGTCCAGGTCCATATAGCACCGGTCCGCAGGATAGTGCCAAACCAGCTTTCTCCCTCCCTGCTCCACCAGGGGCTGCATCCGCTGGGCCATTTCCTCCAGCCACGCCCCCAGGTCCGTCCGCTGGGTCTGGAGAATCACCTCGCCGCTGGCGAAGTTGTGGTACAGCTCCATATTGGCGGCCATCCGGAGAATGGAGAAAATGCCCCGATTCATCCAGGCGGCCTTCTCCATGTTGTCCTTGGTCTCATCCAGCCGGGGCAGCAGCACATGCTTGGCGTTGACCACGGCGTTCATGGCCTTCCGGAGATTCACGGTAATAGCCGCCAGAGTATGCACCCCCATGTCCTGGTTCTCCGGAGTCACGGTAATCAGCCGGAACTGGTCCAGGGCGGTAACGGTGACCTCACAGGTCAGCCCCACCAGGTCGGCGGGGAACATCATGGTTCCCGTTCCGGAATAGCTCCGATAGTCCTCGGCGTAATCCCCCAGGAGCTTCTCGATCTGATCCTCCGGACCCGTCCCGGGGAACAGCTTTTTGGCCGCCCCGGACATGTCAATGACCCGATCCCCGGCGCACAGCACCTGCGCCCCGGGAGACAGCTCCAGCATCTGGCCGATGGCCCGTAATTTATCTTCCATATCATCAATTCCTCCCGGCGCAATGGTCCGTGGGCATAGCATCCCTCGTCTGATTGCCCTTAGTCATACAATTTTTAGAACTTCCTCATGATTTATCCATGGTACAGGTATCATACCTGATTTCGCGGAAAAATGCAACTGTCGGAATGTGCCGCCCTCCACCGAATCCTGCGGTTTCCTGTCCAAAATCTAGGATAGGGCTTTACCTTTTAGAGATGATGGAGTATAATGACTTAAAGTGGATAGACTGCGGTCTACCCCTGCGGCCTGGGCCGCAGGCACAACTGAATATAAAGGAGATATCTGGCATGAGTGTAAAAGTGGGTATCAACGGCTTTGGCCGAATCGGACGACTGGCAGTCCGGGAGGCCGCATTTCGTGACGACATTGAAATCGTCGCCATCAACAACACCGTCACCCCGGACTACATGGTCTATAAGCTCAAGTATGACTCCGTCCACGGGATTTTCCCGGGAGAGTTGAGCTTTGACGACAACGCAATCTATGTCTGCGGCAAGCGGATCGTTACCTTCCGGGAGAAGGAGCCCCAGGATGTGGACTGGGCCAGCACCGGCGCAGAGTACATCATCGAATCCACCGGAAAATTCACCACCGCAGAAAAGTGCGCAGGCCACTTTAACAGCCCCTCGGTAAAGCGGGTCATTATTTCGGCCCCGGCCAAGGACGACAGCCCCATGTTCGTCATGGGCGTCAACAACCAGGAGTATGACCCCGCCTCCATGAAGGTGATTTCCAACGCCTCCTGTACCACCAACTGCCTGGCCCCGCTGGCCAAGGTGCTCAACGATAACTTCGGCATTCGGATGGGTCTGATGACCACCATCCACTCCACCACCGCCTCTCAGAAGACCGTGGACGGCACCTCCCGGAAGGACTGGCGGGGCGGCCGTGCCGCCGAGGGCAACATCATCCCCTCCTCCACCGGCGCCGCCAAGGCCGTGGGCCGGGTGATTCCCGCCCTCAACGGCAAGCTCACCGGTATGAGCTTCCGGGTACCCACCCTGGACGTTTCCGTGGTGGACCTGACCATTGAGCTGGAGAAGCACACCAGCTATCAGGAGATCTGCAAAACCATCCGGGATGCCTCGGAGACCTACCTCAAGGGCATTCTGGGCTACACCGAGGACGACGTGGTTTCCACGGACTTTGTCGGCGACAAGCGCACCTGCATCTTCGACGCCAAGGCCGGCATTGAGCTGGCGGACAACTTCCTGAAGCTGGTGGCCTGGTACGACAACGAGGCCGGCTATACCAGCAAGACCCTGGACCTGGTGTCCTATGTCCATCAGCGGGACCTGGCCGCCGGCCTGTAATTCTGCCCCTTTTTGCACCTTCTGCCCCCGGCCCTTCGCCGGGGGCCTTTGCAAAATTCCGCCTTCTGAGGCTTCAGAAGGCGGAATTTTTGTCACTCCAGCATGTGCTGTCCCGTGTACAGCTCGTAGTATCTTCCCCCCTGGGCCAGCAGCTCCTGATGGCTGCCGCACTCCACGATCTGGCCCGCTTCAATGACGCAGATCTTGTCGGAGTTCCGAACGGTGGAGAGCCGGTGGGCAATGACGAACACGGTTCTGCCGTGCATCAGGCCGTCCATGCCCTTTTCGATCTCCTTTTCGGTACGGGTGTCAATGGAGGAGGTGGCCTCGTCCATAATCAGCACCGGAGGCTTCGCCACGGCGGCCCGGGCGATGTTCAGCAGCTGACGCTGTCCCTGGGACAGGCTTCCACCGTCTCCGGTGATATAGGTGTTAAACCCATCCGGCAGCGTCATAATAAAGTTGTAGGCGTTGGCGGTTTTCGCCGCCTGGATGCACTCCTCGTCGGTGGCGTTAAGCCGCCCGTACCGGATGTTCTCCATAATGGTGCCGGAGAACAGGTGGGTATCCTGGAGGATCACCACCAGGCTCCGCCGCAGATCGTCCTTCTTGATCTCCTTGACGTCGATGCCGTCGTAGAGAATCCGTCCCTCCTGGACGTCGTAGAACCGGTTGATTAGATTGGTGATGGTGGTTTTGCCCGCTCCCGTGGAGCCTACAAAGGCCACCTTCTGTCCCGGCAGAGCCTCCACGGACACATGCTTCAGCACCGGCTTCCCCTCCACATAGTGGAAGGAGATGTCCTGAATCTGCACATGGCCCTTCAGCGGCACCAGCTGTCCCTGGGGGGTCTTCCAGGCCTCCCCGGTGCAGGTGAGCCAGTCGCTGATCTCCTGGCCCTGGTCGTTGACCGGCACCATAATGACGTCGCCCTGGTCCACCTCCGGCTCCGCATCCATCACCGCAAAGATTCGCTCTGCGCCGGCCACGGCGCTGAGAAGGGTGACGATCTGCTGGGAGACCTGGTTGATGGGCATGGCCACCTGCTTGGTGTAGTTGAGGTAGACGCCCAGGGAGCCGATGGTAAAGGCCACGCCGCCCAGCGGCGTTCCGCCGATGACAAACAGTCCGCCCACCACGGCGGTCACCGCATAGCAGATGCCCATGACCTGGTTCAGCACCGGCATAATAATCATGCCCATATAGGTGGCGTCCATGGCGGCATCCCGATAGGCGATGTTTTTCTCGGTGAACTCCGCCTTGATTTCCTCCTCGTAGTTGAAGGCCTTGACCACCTTGATGCCCTCTACCATTTCCTCCACATAGGCGTTGACCAAGCCCAGGTTTTTCTGCTGCTTCCGATAGAGCTTCTTGGACTTTTTGCTGATCTTCCGGACGATAATATAGTCCACCGCCAGCACCGCCACCGTAATGATGAACAGGATATAGTTGAGGTAGATCATCATGGCCACGGTTCCCACAAAGGTGAGCACCGAGGAAATCAGCATGGTGACCGTCTGCTCCATGGCCATCTGGACGTTGTCGGCGTCGTTGGTGAAGCGGCTCATCAGCTCGCCGTTGCCGTGGGCGTCATAGTAGGAGATGGGCATGGCCTGGAGCTTGTCGAACAGGTCCTTCCGGAGCTTGTTGATGGCCCGCTGGGACAGGAAGCTCATCAGCAGTCCCTGGCCGTAGGAGGCCGCCGCCCCCAGCAGGTAGATGCCCAGGAGCTTCATCAGCTCTCCTGCCAGGGCCATCCAGCAGTGGGAGTTCCAGCTCTCCCCGATATAGGGAACAATGTAGTCGTCAATCAGCGGCTTGAGGAAATATCCCGCCGCCAGGTTTGCCAGGGTGGAGATCAGCATCATGGCCAGCACCGCAATCAGCAGCAGCTTGTTGGCCACCACATAGTTCAGCAGCCGCAGCAGGGTACCCTTGGTGTCCTTGGGCTTTCGGAAGTCCTTGGCGCCGCCGGGGCCGCGCTGTCCCCGCATTGAGCCGGTATAGCTCCCCTCCTCGTCGTCTTCCTCCTCGGCAGACTTCTTCTTGGTGTCCACCGCCGGTGCGGTTTCCTTCTTCTTACTCACTGAGGCCACCCCCTTCCTGCTGAGACGCATAGATCTCCTGATACACCCGGCAGCGAGCCATCAGCTCATCGTGGGTGCCCATGTCGTTGACGGTGCCGTCCTCCAGGACGATGATCTGGTCGGCGTACTGCACCGAGGAGATCCGCTGGGCCACCAGCAGCACCGTGGTATCCTTGTACTTGTGATAGAAGGTCTCCCGGATCTTGGCCTCTGTGCCGGAGTCCACCGCAGAGGTGGAGTCGTCCAGAATCAAAATCGAGGGATTTTTCAGCATGGCTCTGGCAATACACAGCCGCTGCTTCTGACCGCCGGAGACGTTGACGCCGCCCTGGTCGATCTGGGTGTCCAGCCCCTCGGGGAACCGGGAGATGAACTCATAGGCCTGGGAATCCTTCGTGGCCTCCAGCAGGGTCTCGTCCCCGGCCCCGGGGGCGCCCCACTGGAGATTGGAGCGGATGGTGCCGGTAAAGAGCACGTTGTTCTGAAGCACCATGCCGATGTGCTCCCGGAGATGATGGAGGCTGTAGTCCTTGACGTTTTTCCCGTCCACATAGACATTGCCTTCGGTGGCGTCGTAGAACCGGGGGATCAGGCTCACCAGGCTTGTTTTTCCCTCTCCCGTAGAGCCCACAATGGCCACAAAGGAGCCGGCAGGCACATGGAAGTTCAGGTCCTTCAGGATCATGCCCTTGCGGTCGGACTGGGGATACCGGAAGGACACATGCTCAAAGACGATGTCTCCCTTGATGGGCGCCTGGTCGTCCTGGTCCCTGTCGCTGTCCCGGATGTCCGGCTCGTGGTTCAGGACGTCGCAGACCCGGCGGCCGCAGGCCCGGGCCCGGGTCATGCCCATCAGCACCATGGAGAACATCATGACGCTCATCAGGATGTTGTTGATGTAGGTGACAAAGCTCAGCAGCTGGCCGGACTGGAGCTGACCGGTGCCCACCATTTTTCCGCCGAACCAGTAGATGGCCAGGGTGGTGCCGTAGAGCACCATTCTGGTGGCAGGCTCCATCACGCTCAGCCGGATGGTGGCGGAGATGGAGGTCTTCATCAGGTCGTCGTTGGCCTTTTTAAACTTGAGCTTCTCATGGCCCATGCGCACAAAGCTCTTCACCACCCGAATGGCGATCAGATTCTCCTGCACCGAGGCGTTGAGGTTGTCGATTTTGTTCTGCATGACCTCAAAGAGGTAGGTGGTGAACTTCATCACCAGCAGCACCACACCCAGCAGGGTGGGAATGGCCACCAGGAAGGTGACGCTGAGCTTCCAGTTCATGCGGATGCAGATAACCAGGGAGATCACCAGCAGAGAGGGGGCCCGAATCAGCACCCGGGTCAGCTCCATGGCGGTCTGCTGCAGCTGCTTGACGTCGGTGGTACAGCGGGTCACCAGAGAGGCCGTGGAGAATTTATCCACGTCTGCAAAGGAAAAGCTCTGCACCCGCTGAAAGATTGCCTGGCGAAGATTGTAGCCAAAGCCCTGGGAGGCCTTTGCGGAGAACTTCGCCGCATAAACCCCCACCAGGATGCCCAGGGCCGCCACCAGAACCATAAGTCCCCCCACCAGAACCATATACCGGACGTCATGATTGGCCACGCCCACGTCCACAATACGGCCCATCAGATAGGGCAGGATCAGCTCTGCCAGGGCTTCGCCCACCACCAGCAGAGGAGACAGGATGAAGTACTTGCGATACTGCTGAATGTACCCCATCAGTTGTTTGAACATAGATGGTTTCCTCCTAACTCTGCCGAACCCCAGCGCAGATTTGGTCCAGATTGTCGATCATCCGGCGGTAAAGCCCGGCGATCCTGCTGAGATCCTCCGGGGAAAATCCCCGGTACATGCCGTGGTCCAGCGTTTCAAATACTTCGTCAATGAGCCGGGCCGCCCGTCTGCCCTTCTCGGTGATGGTGATGGGCTTACATCTGAGGTCCTCGGCGTTGGAGAGCTTTTTCACATAGCCGTCCCGCTCCATGGACTTCAGAGAAACCGTCACCGTGGCCGGAGAAACCCGCAGCCGCCGGGCCAGCTCCTTTTGGGATTCAACGGTGCCGTCTTGTTGCTGCGCCAGAATGCACAGGAGCATCGGCTGGCCGATGTTGCCGATTCCCTTCCGTTCCAGCAGCAGGTCTATCGCCGCCCGATGCTTTTTGTCCAGGACGCGGAACAGCTGCTCCGGGCTCCCCTCCTTAAAACGAACACCCAAACGGGTTACCTCCTAACATAAAAAATATCGCTTTGTATGATTAGTTTGCATACAAACGATTTGTATTTGAAATAATACGTCACAGGAGGGGAATTGTCAAGGAATTTTTCGGGAATTTCCGAAAAATTTTCTCTCCTAACTGTTCGTATGCAAATCAATCAGATTTTCTCCTAGCTCCTTCCAGATTGTAAACCGCATCTCCCCGGCCTACGGTTGACATTCCCTGCCGGTCTGGTATAATCACCCCCAGAAAGGAAGGGTTCCTATGACAACTACAACATCACATTTTTCCACCTATGAGCTCTGCGCCACCGCCCTGGGGGCGGCGCTAATGGCCGTCTGCGCCTGGATCTCCATTCCCGCCGCCGTGCCCTTTACCCTCCAGACCTTTGCGGTATTTCTGGTGACGGGGCTGCTGGGCCTGAAATGCGGCACCCTCAGCGTGGTGGTCTACCTGCTGCTGGGCGCCGTGGGACTGCCGGTGTTCGCCGGCTTCCGCGGAGGCCTGGGGAGCCTGATGGGCGTCACCGGCGGCTACCTCATCGGTTTTCTGTTCACCGCCCTGGCCGTGGGCCTGACCATTCGGTTCCTGGGCCGGAGCTTCCCGGCGCTGGTGCTGGCCATGGTGCTGGGACTGGTGCTGTGCTACGCCTTTGGGTCCGCCTGGTTTCTGATTCTCTACACCAAAACCAAGGGCGCCATGGCCCTGGGCACGGTGCTCTCCACCTGTGTGGTGCCGTTTCTCCTTCCCGACGCCCTGAAGATTCTCCTGGCGGCGCTGCTCACCAGACAGCTGCAAGGGAAAATACGAACTCGGTGACCTGCTGTGGCCCCCTCCGGGGGGCCGCTTTTTTGCCGGTTTCCCTCAGCGTGAGGGGACGCGCTCCGCTGGGGTCCATTTCTGGGCCGCCAGAAATGGACGAAAGAGCGGCCAAAGGGCCAGCCCTTTGGAATCCCGGCGTCCTTGTTTTTGCACCGTTCTATGGAGCGCCCCAAGGAACGTTTCTGCCCGGGCCGTCCGGTTCGCTCTGCTCCCGGCGACCTCGAATTTCTGCCCTGCTCCCTTTGTCCCGATCTGGCTGGCTTGGCTCCGCCCCTTAGAAGGCACTGCAAGAGATGGACAAAAGAAACCTCCGCACAAACAGCGGGCCGCAAAAAACAGGAGGTTTTTTGACGGCCACGGAGAAGCATTGCCTGGTGTGGAAAACCACAGAAGCAGGCACCCCAGATTTGGGGGGATTCCAAAGGGTTCCCCCTTTGGTGACTCTTTGCCCCACCTTTCTGGTCAGTCAGAAAGGTGGGCCCCCGGAGGGCGTCGTCGCAAAGTCCGCTTTGCCTTGGGCTTCCGCTGGTCGCCCTCGACCCGCTTCCTTGCTCCTCCTTTCCCCAGCAAACCCGCTTCGCTGGGCTTTGCCGGGGCCCCCAATTTCCGCTGGGCAGCGGAAAAACCGCCCCGAAGGGGGCAGCAAAAAAGCCGAGGCCTTCGCCCCGGCCTTTTCCGGCTTTTCAGTCCAGATCTGCCCGCTCCATCAGCGTCACTTCCACATCCAGCTCCACACCCTTTCGGAACACCGTCAGGGTCACCGTATCTCCGGCGGAAAACTGGTTTTTCACTGCGTTAAATTCGTCCATGGTGGACACCTCCGCCCCGTCAATGGCGGTGATAATGTCTCCCACCTGGATGCCTTGGCGATAGGCGTCGGAGCTCTCCACCACCTGGCGGACACACAGGTTCCCCGGGAGATTGTAAAACAGCCGCATCTGATTGGACAGGGCCTCCACGGTAAAGCCAAAGGCCGGCCGGCCGCTGACATAGCCCTTTTCCAGCAGCTCGTCCACAATGGGCTTGGCGGTGGAGATGGGAATGGCAAAGCCGATGCCCTCCACCGTGGTGTAGTTGGAGTTGAGCTTCACGGTGTTGATGCCGATGACCTGCCCCGCCATGTTAATCAGCGGTCCTCCGGAGTTTCCGGCGTTCAGCGCCGCATTGGTCTGGAGCAGGGTCATGGTCCGGTCGCCCACCTGGACGTCCCGGTTGAGCCCGCAGATAATGCCGTCGGTCATGGTGCCCCGAAGCTCCGTGCCCAGGGGATCGCCGATGGCCACCACCGCGTCACCCACCTGGACGCTGTCCGAGGAGGCGAACTCCGCCGGGGTGAGATGCTTGGCGTCGATTTTCAGCACCGCCAGATCCGAGGTCTCGTCTCCTCCCACCTGCTCCGCCTGATACTCCGTGCCGTCCTCCAGAAGCACCGTCACCTGTCTCGCCCCGGACACCACATGGTGATTGGTGAGGATATACCCGTCTGCCGACAGGATAATTCCGGTGCCTGTGGCCTTGGCGTTCTCAGACAGCGCCGTAATAGAGGTCACGGCACTGATGTTCTTCTGATAAATCTCCGGCAGGGTCAGGCTGTCCTCTCCGGGCACCGACAGAGTCATTTCCAGGCCGCTGCCCAGGGCCTGGTCCCCGTCGGCAGGCGCCGGATGGGGAGTCTGGCTCTCCTGAGGGGCCACTGCGGAGATGACCTCCTGGGCGGGGACCTGAGCGGCCTCCGGGTCCTGGTCCGGCAGCTCTCCCCGGCCCATGGCCACTCCGCCCGCCACGCACAGCAGCAGCGCCCCTGCCACGGCAAACATCCAGCCGTAGTTCCGAGGCCGTTTGGGGGGGCGATACCGCCCCCCTGTACTATAGTAATCACTATATGGATATGCGTTTTCAGGCCTCTGGCCCTCCCGCGGCTCAAAATCCATATTGCTGTCCCTCCGATTCACATTCCGCCGGAGCATCCTCCACTTCGACGTATACTCAGTATAATCGGTATCCTGGGCCTTTGCATTAACATTTTATGAATTGTTTGTGAAATGTCCCCTCTTGGCTCCCCTTCCGCCGTTGCATATTCCGTGGGATTGTGGTACCATAACATAATAATAGCACTTCCCATGCAAGGAGGTTTTCATATGCAGGATCTCTCTTCCGCCCAGGCCCGGGTCAATCAGTGGATGCAGGACCATGGGGCCCGGTTTGCCGTGGTCCGTCAGGGTCACCGCCAGATCACGGAGAATCCCTTCGATCCCATTCCCCGGACCCTGCCCGGGAAGGAATTCACCCATCTGGAGCAGGGCCTCATTCAGCGGATCAACGCCATGAACCTGTTTTTAAACGACATCTATCACCATCGGATGATTCTGCGGGACGGGATAATCCCCGAGGAATTCGTGCTGGCCTCTCCGGATTTTCGCTCGGAGTGCATGGATCTGGTCCCCGCCAAGGGCATCTATACCCATATCACCGCCACAGACCTGATCCGCACCACCGACGGCAACTGGTACGCCATGGAGGATTCCCTGTCCGTCCCCGACGGCATCACCTATCCCCATTTCGCCCGGAAGCTCTGCCGGGAGACGGTGCCGGAGCTGTATCAGGTCCCGGCACTCTGCGACAACTGCGGCCTGGACATTCTCCTGCGGCAGCTCTATCGGGACATTATGGACGACGATCCCGCCCTGGAGGAGGGCATTGTGGTGCTGCTCAGCGAGGGCCAGGATTCCCTGTCCTCCTTTGAGCTGCACTATATGGCCTCCCTCACCGGGGCGGTGGTGGCCGGCGCCGAGGACCTGATCGTGATGGACAACAAGGTCTATTACCGGGCCCCGGAGGGCGGCTTCCAGCGGGTCTCCATTATCCACCGGCAGGCCCTGGACCGGATGCTGGATCCGCTGTGCTTCGACGAGGAGACCCCCTGCGGGGTGCCCCACCTCATGGAGGTCTACTGCGCCGGCAACATCGCCATTCTCAACGCCCCCGGCTGCTCCGTGGCCGAGGACCGGGGCCTGTTCTGCTTTATCCCCGCCATGATCCGCTACTATCTGGACGAGGAGCCGCTGCTGCCCAACGTCCCCACCTATCTCCCCTGGTACCCGGACCAGCGGGAATACGTTTTGTCCCGGATGGACCAGCTGGTCTTTAAAGAGGTGGGCAGCGACCGCCGGGTGGGGGCCGTCTTTGGCCGGGCGCTGACCGCCCCCCAAAAGCAGGCCCTGACCGCCCGGATTGAGGCCGATCCCCGGCGGTTTATCGCCCAGGAGATTATGGACGTGGAGCGGCTTCCAGTGTCCGCCCCGGACGGGGAGCACTATGAGGCCCCCTGCGACTTCCGGGCCTACACCGTCCACTCGGATTCCCTTCGGGTCTGGATGGGCGGCCTGAGCCGATTCACCGTCCACCGCCCCGACGGCACCCCGGTCAGCGGCTTTAAGGACACCTGGGTCCTGGCGGAATAAGGAGGGACTACCATGAAAAAATACGCCTTTACCTTCAGCGGACACCAGTCCTTCTCCCAGCCCATCACCCGGCACAATTTCCTGCTGCGGTGTATGCCCGGGACCTATTCCTTCCAGCGCTCCTATGCCCATCAGCTCACCGTGACCCCCTATACCGCCCTGACCCACCTGGCGGACGTCTACGGCAACGAGATGTATACCGGTACCATCGACAAAACCCACCAGAGCTTTTCCTTCACCGCCTCGGGCTTTGTGCTCTGCTCCAAGTACCTCACCCACGAGCCCCTGGACCGGCTGTTTCTCTATCCCACCCGGCTGACCCAGCCCACTCCGGAGATGGTCCGGCTGATGGCCTCGGCGCCCCTGCCGGAGGACCCCTGGGTCAAGGCCCAGGCTCTGTGTGACCTCACCCACAAAATGCTCCGGCCGGTGGAGCGCTCCGGCCACCGCACCGCCCTCCAGGCCTTCCAGTCCGGCTACGGCGACTCCAAGGATTTTTCCCAGGTCTTTCTCACCCTGTGCCGGCTCTCGGGACTGGGGGCCCGGTTTGTCAGCGGCCTGACCCTGGGCCTGGACCGGCCCCACTGCTGGACGGAGGTCTACTGCGGCAACGTCTGGCGGGCCCTGGACCCCTCTCTGGGCCAGCCCATTACCCAGGGCTATCTGAAAATCGCCCATGGCCCGGACCACAGCGCCTGCGCCCTGGGACGGGGCTGCTTCCCGGAGTCCCGCAGCGGCGTCACCCTGGAGGAGACCATGTCCGTCCAGGTGACGGAGCACGTCATCCGCACCCGGGACACCGTCCCCCACGCCTAACGGCCCGGACAAAGGAGGTCCGCCATGCGCCCACGAATCGGGGTTCTGCCCCTGTACAACGCGGAAAAACAAACCCTTTGGATCAACCCCCTGTATTTCGGCGGGGTGGAGACCGCCGGCGGCCTGCCTGCGCTGCTGCCCTTGACGGACTCCCCGGCCCTCTGGGAGGAATACTGCCAACGCTTTGACGGCTTCGTGTTCCCCGGGGGCCAGGACATTGACCCGGCCATCTACGGCCAGGAGAAGCTGCCCCAGTGCGGCTATCAGGCCCCGCCCCGGGACCGGCAGGAGCTTTGGATGCTCCGGCGGCTCCGGGACCTGGACAAGCCGGTGCTGGGCATCTGCCGGGGCATCCAGATGCTAAACGCCGCCTTCGGCGGCACCCTGTATCAGGACCTGGACCTTCAGGCCCCCTCCCCGGTGATTCACCGGCAGCCAAAGCCCTATGAGCTGCCCCATCATCAGGTGACCGTTGCCCCGGGCACCCTGCTCCACCGTCTGGTGGGCCGGGAGCATCTTTCCGTCAACAGCATGCACCATCAGGCGGTGCTGGCTCCGGCGCCGGGCTTTGCCGTGTCCGCCTGGGCCGAGGACGGCATAATCGAAGCATTGGAGCTGCCGGAGGCCCGGTTTTTCCTGGGCGTCCAGTGGCATCCTGAGCATATGTGGCAGGATTATCCCTCCGGCCGGGCCATCTGGCAGGGGCTGGTGTCCGCCTGCCGAGAATAATAATATTGGAGAAGAAGTATTTATGTCAGAACTCATTACAAAAGAACAGATTCCCGAATACGAGGCCTTTTTGCAGTCCCATCCCAAGGGCCACTTCGCCCAGAGCATTCTCTGGGCCAAGCAGAAGCCCATGTGGCATTGGGAGGCCCTGGTCTCCCGGGACAGCGAAGGGAAGATCAAGGGCAGCATGGCCGTGCTCATCCGGAAGATCATCCCCGGCCTGCCCTATACCATGATGTACGCCTGCCGGGGCCCGGTGACGGACCTGGACGACCGGGCGACCCTGGAGGACCTCACCCAGGGGGCAAAGCAGCTGGCCAAAACGTACCATTCCTACGTCATTAAGATCGACCCGGACGTGCCCTCCTCGGAGACGGGCTACGCCGAAATGCTCAAGTCTCTGGGCTTTGTCCCCACCGGCGGCGGCGCCACCTTCGACGCCATTCAGCCCCAGTATGTGTTCCGGCTGAACACGGAGGGAAAGACCATCGACCAGCTGCTTATGGCCCTGCCCCAGTCCACCCGCCGGAAGGTCCGCGCCGGGGCAAAGAAGGGAGTCACCACCAAGATCTGCGGCAAGGAGGCGGTGCCGGACTTTGCCCGGCTCATGGTGGAAACCGGCGTCCGGGACGGCTTTGTCACCCGGGACGCAGGCTACTTCTCCGATATGCTGGACAATCTGGGAGACCATGCCCGGCTGTACATGGCCTACTATGAGGGCCAGGCCATTGCCGGCACCCTGGCCATTTGGTACGGGGACAAGGTCTGGTATCTCTACGGGGCCTCCTCCAACGAGCACCGGAATCTTATGCCCAACTATATGCTCCAGTGGGACATGATCCAGTGGGCCGTGGACCAGGGCTGCCGGCTCTATGACTTCCGAGGGGTCCCCGGCCAGGTGGGAGAGGATCATCCCCTCTATGGCCTGTACAAGTTTAAGCTGGGCTTCGGCGGCGACTATGTGGAGTTTGTAGGCGAGATGGACCTGGTGCGCAAGCCCTTGATTAACTGGTTCATCAACACCGGCAAGCCCATTTTCATGCACTGGCGGGCCAAGCTCTATCTGCTGAAGCACAAGAAATAACCGGGAGGGCCTATGAAAGCATATATCGTAGAACAGCCACTGCTGGCATCCAACACCCGGTTCCTTCTGGAGAAGGCCGGGGATGCCGCCGTCTATGGGGTCATCAAGGGAAACGGCTACGGCCTGGGGCTGATTCCGCTGGCCCGGATTCTCTGGGAAAACGGCGTCACCCGGTTTGCGGTGACGGAGCCCCGGGAGGTCCGGGCCCTGCGGGAGGCGGGCTTCCGTCAGGCGGAGATTCTCATGCTCCGGGAGACGGGACTGGAGCCGGAGCTGCGGGAGCTGATGGCCCAGGGGGCCGTAATCACCGTGGGCTGTCCGGAGACCGCCCGGGCCGCCGACGCCCTGGCCCAGGCCCTGGGGATTCGCTGTCCCTGTCATGTGAAGATTGACACCGGCATGGGCCGCTACGGCTTCCTGCCCCAGGACATCGACGCCATCGCCCAGGTCTACGCCCTGGAGCATCTGGAGGTCCAGGGCATCTACACCCACTTCTACAGCGCCTATGACGACGAATCCGCCACCCGGGCCCAGTTTGCTGCCTTCCGGCAGGTGCTGGAGGCCCTGGAGGCCCGGGGCATCGCCCCCGGCCTGCGCCACTGCTGCAACTCCTCGGCCTTTCTCAAGTATCCGGAAATGCACCTGGACGGCGTGCGTCTGGGCTCTGCGGTGCTGGGACGGCTGGCCTTTCCGGGCTTTTCGGCGCTGCGGCCTGTGGGCTGGTGCGAGGCCCAGGTGGAGGTCCTCCGGGAGCTGCCTGTGGGCCATACCGTGGGCTATGGGGCCGGCTGGAAGGCCAAGCGCCCCACCAAAATCGCCGTATTCAGCGTAGGCTACTATCACGGCTTCGGCGCCCCTGCCCGCAATGACCTGTCCCGCTTCCGGGACTGTCTGGTGGGTGTGCTGTCCAATATCAAGGCCTTTTTCACCCACCGGGCCATCTATGTCACCGTCAACGGCCAAAGGGCCAAGGTTCTGGGCCATGTGGGCATGGTCCAAACCGTCTGCGATGTCACCGACATTCCCTGTCAGGTCGGCGACCCCATCCGCATCGACATCAACCCGCTGAAGTTCCAGGCCCTGGACATTCTCTACCGCAACTAAAGCAGGACGCCGCCCCCGGTGGGGCGGCGTCAGAGACTGTCGAAAAAGCCGGAAGGCTTTTCCGACAAAGGGGCTGCGGCCTGATGCGCGCATTTTTGTGCGCTTTAGGCGCACAAAAGCCACACTTTCAGGCCGAGATGTATTTTCCGCCGTATACACGCCCCGGCGGAAAATGATTTGACCTTATTTCGCCGCTCCGGCGGCGAAACTCTACGAGGTTTTTTGACAAACTGAGACGCCGCCCCGGTGGGGCGGCGTCATTTTATTGACAGAAATCTCTTATGCCGGATAACAGCGCCGAAGCTTCTCGGCGATGGCGTCCATAAACACCGGAGAGGTGACCTTATTGGGGGTGCCCTTCTCCCAGAGCTGGCACAGGTCCCCGGTCATGGTGCCCTCTCGGATCACCTCCAGGGTACACTCCTCCAACCGGTTGGCAAAGTCCGTCAGCTGAGGCAGATGGTCCTTTTCTCCCCGCTTCCGCAGGGCGCCGCTCCAGGCGAAGATGGTGGCCACCGGATTGGTGGAGGTCTCCTCTCCCTGGAGATAGCGGTAGTAGTGCTGGGTCACGGTGCCGTGGGCCGCCTCATACTCATAGTTCCCCTCCGGAGACACCAGCACCGAGGTCATCATGGCCAGGGACCCGAAGGCCGTGGAGACCATGTCGCTCATCACGTCTCCGTCATAGTTCTTCAGGGCCCAGATAAAGCCCCCCTGGGACCGGACCGCCCGGGCCACGGCATCGTCAATAAGGGTGTAGAAATAGGTGATGCCCGCCTTGGCAAAGGCCTCCTGGTATTCCTCCTGATAGATTCGCTGGAAGGTGTCCCGGAACTGGCCGTCGTACTTCTTGGCAATGGTGTCCTTGGCGGAGAACCAGAGGTCCTGCTTTGTGGCCAGGGCATAGGCGAAGCAGGACCGGGCAAAGGACGCAATGGAGCTGTCCTTGTTGTACTGGCCCATAAGCACTCCGGGGCACTCAAAGTCATAGACGGTCTGACGGGTCTCCTTTCCGTCCTTGTCCGTAAACAGCAGCTCCGCCTTGCCCTGGGGCACCCGCAGCTCCGTGGCCTTGTAGATGTCGCCGTAGGCGTGGCGGGCAATGGTGATGGGCTTTTTCCAGTTCCGCATCACCGGGGAGATCCCCTCCACCAGAATGGGCGCCCGGAACACGGTGCCGTCCAAAATGGCCCGGATGGTGCCGTTGGGACTTTTCCACATCTCATGGAGATGATACTCCTCCATCCGGGAGGCGTTGGGGGTAATGGTGGCGCACTTCACCGCCACGCCGTACTTCCGGGCGGCCTCCGCAGCCTCCACGGTGACCCGGTCCCCGGTTTCGTCCCGGTGGGGCAGACCCAGATCGTAGTATTCCGTACGAAGGGCCACAAAGGGGGTAATGAGCTTTTCCTTAATGTCCCGCCAGAGGATGCGCGTCATCTCGTCGCCGTCCATCTCCACCAGCGGGGTGGTCATGTTGATTTTCTCCATGTTGTCCATCCCCGTTCTATTTCGAAATGTTATGCCTATTATATCGAATCTCCCGGGAAAATGACATCGTGTTTTTCCACAAAGACCATGGGAAATCCTCGGATTTTCCCGGCAAAATCCCGCTTTTTCCAGTTCTGCCGGTGGAAAGCCCCGGAATTTCGACGAATTCCACCGGCCTATCCACATTCTCCACGGAGTTTTCCACAGAAATTCCTGTTTTTACACAGGCTTTTCCACTTCCAATCCCTGTCTCCCGCTGATATAATGGACTCCGTATCATCCAGACAGGAGGCCATACCATGAACCGACGTTTTACTGCGCCCTATTTCCTCACCCTGGCGTTCGCCCTGGGGGCCGCCGGGCTGCGGCTCTGGAATTTAATTGCCGGAGTGGATGACCGGGGCCTGCCGGTGATGCATCTGTCCATGGTGCTGCTGCTGATTCTGGGGGGCGTGTTTTTGGCCACCGCCCTGATCTGCGCCCTGGGCTCCCCCGGCCGCTGTGGCCGGCACTATGTGCTCCACTACAATCTGGGCAGCTACGCCACGGGAATGGTGGCCGCCGGACTGATTCTGGTGGGAGCCTGTGTGGAGTTCGCCGAGGCCCTGGTGGCCGGACCGGGGATCTCTGCCCCCATTATGCTGCTTCTGGGGCTGTTGGGGGGCGTGTGCTGCTTCCTCACCGTGTCCTTCCGGCGGCGAGGGGACCGCTGCTGTCCCCCGGCGGAGCTGATGCCCATTTTGTATCTGCTCATTAAACTGATTCTCAACTTCAAGGGCTGGAGCACCGACCCCATTATCCTGGACTACTGTCTGATTCTCTTCGCCCTGATTTTCTCCCTGCTGGCCTTTTACTACGGCGCCGGATTTGTCTTTGACCAGGGAAAGCCCCGCCGGACCCTGTTCTGCGCCATGGGCGCCGTGTTCTTCTGCGCCGGGGCCATGATGGACGGGTTTATGGACCTGAGCTTCTCCACGGTAATCACCTACGGAGGCTTTCTTCTCTGGCAGCTGCCGGTGATTTGGGGACTGCTGCTTCCCTGCGCCCCGGACCCGAAAAAGCCCAGAGACGCCAAGGAAAACGGAAACTGACCTTCAGCCGCCTGCGGCGGCGAAACTCTACGAGGTCTTTTGACAAATTGAGCCGCCTGCGCCCCATCGGCGCAGGCGGTTTTTCCTTCCCGGAAATTGTTTTTAATTTATTCACAATGTACTATTGACAACCGGGGGAAGTAGTGGTACATTTAGTTTAGCACTCAGAGAGAAAGAGTGCTAAAGGAGGTCAGCGTTGTGGAATTGACAGATCGGCAAAAGCGGATCCTTCGGGCCGTGGTGGACGACTATGTGGCAACTGCCGAGCCGGTGGGCTCCAAGGCCATTGCCGCCCAGCCGGATATCCACTACTCCTCCGCCACCATTCGAAACGAGCTGGCGTATCTCACGGAGCAGGGACTGCTGGAACAGCCCCACACCTCCGCAGGACGGATTCCCTCCCCTGCCGGGTATCGGCTTTATATTGACGAGCTGATGCAGGACTATCGCCTCAGCCGGGACGAGACCCAAAGCCTCAGTCGGGTCATGACCGACAAGCTCCAGGAATTCGACACCGCCATCGCCCAGGTGGGACAGCTGATCTCCAAGCTCACCAACCTCCCGGCCTACGCCGTGGCCACCAAAAGCCGCGCCGTTACGGTCCAGCGGTTTGAGCTGATCCAAACTGCTCCCTATACCTTCATTCTGGTGCTGCTGATGAGCACGGACACCGTCCACAACAAGCTCATCAAGCTGCCGGTAAACGCCGATCCCCAGGACGTGAAAAGTCTGGTGGCCATGCTCAACGCATCCCTCACCGACCTCTCCCCCCAGGAGATCACCCCCCAGGTCCTCAGCAAGATCCAGCGAAACGCCGGGTCCGCCTCCGATCTGGTGTCGGTGGTGGTGGAGTTTACCGTCAAGACCCTGGAGGAGGAACAGAAAAACGAGGTATTTGTCACCGGCCAGACCAAGCTCCTTGGTCAGCCGGAATATCAGGACGTGGGCAAGGCCACGGAGCTCATCTCTCATCTTGACGAGGATGTGATCTCCACCCTGCCGGTTCCTGACAAGGACTCCAACGTCAAGATCCTGGTGGGGCCGGAAAACGTATCCCAGGCCCTGAAGGATACCAGCGTGGTCATGGCCCGGTATGATCTGGGCGACGGCATGCAGGGCATGCTGGGGGTGGTGGGTCCCACCCGGATGGACTACGCCCAGGTGGCCGCAAGGCTCTCTTATTTCGCCGAGGGACTGGGGAAGATGTTCTCCAAGGCCCTTCCCCCTTCGGCATCGGACCCGGAGAAAAAACAGGAGGAATGATCCCACATGGATGAAGAATTGAAAAAGCCCCAGGAAGCTGAGCTTCCCCCGGAGGAGCCCCAGGAGGTCCCCGCCCCGGAGGCCGACGCCCCGGAGACGGCAGCCCCGCAGGAGGCTCCGGATCCCTTACAGGAGGCCCAGGCCAAGCTCCAGCAGGAGCACGATCAATATCTCCGCCTGGCCGCCGAATATGACAACTTCCGAAAGCGTTCCCAAAAGGAGAAGGACAACATCTACCGGGACGCCAAGGCCGCAACCGTGGAAAAGTTCCTGCCGGTGTTCGACAATCTCAGTCGGGCCATGGAGCAGGAGACCGCCGACGCGGCCTATAAAAAGGGCGTGGAAATGACCATGACCGGCCTCATCGAGATTCTGAATAAGCTGGACGTCACCATTTACGGCCAGCCCGGAGACACCTTCTCCCCGGATCTCCACAATGCGGTGATGCATATTGAGGACGACAATTATAAAGAGGGACAAATCGTTCAGGTGTTCCAGAAGGGATTTAAGCTGGGCGATAAGGTCATCCGGTTTGCCATGGTACAGACGGCAAACTGAGATTCTATAAATTTTGTAAATACTGATTTCATATAGGAGGAACAACATTATGTCTAAGATTATTGGTATTGATTTAGGTACTACAAACTCCTGCGTGGCCGTGATGGAGGGCGGCGAGCCCGTTGTCATCGCCAACGCCGAGGGCAGCAGAACCACCCCCTCTGTGGTGGCATTCTCCAAGACCGGCGAGCGGATGGTGGGCCAGGTGGCAAAGCGCCAGGCCATTCAGAACCCCGACCGGACCATCTCTTCCATCAAGCGGAAGATGGGCACCGACGAAAAGGTCACCGTGGACGGCAAGCACTACACCCCCCAGGAGATCTCCGCGATGATCCTGCAGAAGCTGAAGGCGGACGCCGAGGCCTATCTGGGTCAGACCGTCACCGAGGCGGTAATCACCGTTCCCGCCTACTTCAACGACGCCCAGCGTCAGGCCACCAAGGACGCCGGCCGCATTGCGGGCCTGGACGTCAAGCGTATCATCAACGAGCCCACCGCAGCGGCGCTGGCCTACGGGGTGGACAAGGAAGAGGACCAGAAGGTCATGGTCTACGACCTGGGCGGCGGCACCTTTGATGTGTCCATTCTGGAAATCGGCGACGGTGTCATTGAGGTTCTGGCCACAGCCGGCGACACCCACCTGGGCGGCGACGACTTCGACCAGCGGATTATGAACTACCTGGCCGCTGAGTTCAAGAAGGAAAACGGCATTGACCTGACCGCCGACAAGGTGGCCATGCAGCGCCTGAAGGAGGCCGCTGAGAAGGCCAAGATTGAGCTGTCCAGCGTCACCACCTCCAACATCAACCTGCCCTATATCACCGCCGACGCCACCGGCCCCAAGCATCTGGACGTGACCCTCACCCGGGCCAAGTTCAATGAGCTCACCGCCGATCTGGTGGAAAAGACCATGGTGCCTGTCCGTCAGGCCATGAAGGACGCCGGCCTGACCAACTCCGACATTCACAAGGTCCTGCTGGTGGGCGGCTCCAGCCGTATTCCCGCAGTTCAGGACGCCGTGAAGAAGCTCACCGGTAAGGAAGGCTTCAAGGGCATCAACCCCGACGAGTGCGTGGCCGTAGGCGCTGCCATTCAGGGCGGCGTGCTGGGCGGCGACGTCAAGGGCCTGCTGCTGCTGGATGTCACCCCCCTGAGCCTGGGCATCGAGACCATGGGCGGCGTGTTCACCAAGCTCATTGAGCGGAACACCACCATCCCCACCAAGAAGAGCCAGATCTTCTCCACCGCCGCGGACAATCAGACCTCCGTTGAGGTCCATGTGCTCCAGGGCGAACGTGATATCGCGGCCTACAACAAGACCCTGGGCAAGTTCCATCTGGACGGCATTTCTCCCGCACCCCGGGGCGTGCCTCAGATCGAGGTTACCTTTGACATTGATGCCAACGGCATCGTAAACGTCTCCGCCACCGACAAGGGCACCGGCAAGGAGCAGCACATCACCATTACCTCCTCCTCCAACCTCTCCAAGGACGACATCGACAAGGCCGTGAAGGAGGCCGAGCAGTATGCCGCCGAGGATAAGGCCCGGAAGGACGAGGTGGACGCCCGCAACGCTGCCGATCAGGTGATCTATCAGTCCGAAAAGACCCTGGAGGAGCTGGGCGACAAGGTCAGCGAGTCCGAGAAGGCGCCTGTGAAGGAGGCCATTGAGAAGCTCCGTGAGGAGCTCAAGGGCACCGACGTGGAGGCCATCAAGTCCGCCACCGAGGCTGTGCAGAAGGCCTTCTACAGCATCTCCGAGAAGCTCTATCAGCAGCAGGCCCAGGAGGGCGCCGCCGGAGCTGCCGGGGAATCCAAGCCCAATGACGACGGTGTGGTAGACGCCGATTACGAGGTCGTGGACGACGATCAGTAAGTTACGCCGATTCGGTGGAGCGTGGAGCCTTTCCTTCACGCTCCACCTTGTGCGCAAACCCATCTGACGAGGTGAGATACAATGGCTGACAAACGAGATTATTATGAGGTCCTGGGCGTGGACAAATCCGCCTCTGAGGACGAGATCAAAAAAGCATACCGTAAGGCCGCCAAGGCCAATCACCCGGACCTGCATCCCGGCGACAAGGAGGCGGAGGCCCGGTTTAAGGAGATCGGCGAGGCCTATGAGGTCCTCTCCGACAAGGAAAAGCGGGCCCGGTACGACCAGTACGGCTTCGCCGGCGTAGACCCCAACTTCTCCCCCGGCGGCTTCGGCGGCGGCTTTGGCGGCTTCGGCGGCGGCGGCTTTGACGTGGACCTGGGCAGTATTTTCAACGACTTCTTCGGCGGCGGTGCCTCCACCGGCGGCAGTCGGAGAGGCGGCCCCAGAAAGGGAGAAAACGTCCGGGCCAGCGTCACCCTGACCTTTGAGGAGGCGGCCTTCGGCTGCGAAAAGCAGGTCACCGCCACCCGGGTGGAGGACTGCCCCAAGTGCGGCGGCACCGGCTCCGCCGACGGCAGCGAACCGGTGACCTGCTCCACCTGCCAGGGCACCGGCTATACCCGCACCGTCCGGCAGACCCCCTTTGGGGCCATGCAGCAGCAGACCACCTGCCCCAAGTGCGGCGGCACCGGCAAAACCGTAAGCAATCCCTGCCCCACCTGCCGGGGCAAGGGAAAGGTCCGGAAGAACAAGAAGATCTCCGTCAAAATCCCCGCCGGCGTGGACAGCGGCCAGGCGGTCCGGGTGGCGGGAGAGGGCTCCGTGGGCACCGGCGGCGGTCCCAAGGGCGACCTGCTGGTGGAGATCTCCGTGATGAGCCATCCCCTCTTTGAGCGGGAGGGCAGCGACGTGATCTGCGAAATGCCCATCACCTTCACCCAGGCGGCACTGGGAGGCGAGCTGGAGGTCCCCACGCTGGACGGCAAGGTCCGGTACAGCATTCCCGAGGGCACCCAAACCGGCACCACCTTCCGGCTTCGGAACAAGGGCATTCCCATGGTGGGCTACCAAAACCGCCGGGGCGACCAGTACGTCACCGTGGTGGTGGAGACCCCCAAAAACCTCTCCCGGGAGCAAAAAGAGCTGCTGAAGAAGTTCGGAGAGTCCACCGGAGAGGAGTCCAACCCCAAGAGAAAGAGCTTTTTCGAAAAGGTAAAGGACAATTTCAAAAACATTTGACCACATACGGCGTACTGCCCTCTGGGCGGTGCGCCGTTTTTGGGCTATTTGACAGTTTTCCGCAGGAAATCTCTCGGAAATTTTTTGCCCCATCCCTGTACAATGCCGCGGAAACTTGTTATAATATCTGCGTACGAGTATAAATACTGTTTGGAGTGTGACACACTTGCAATCTGTAATGATTTCCATGCCCGATGACCGTGACGCCACCGGGCTGAACCTTCCTCTGATGCTCCGGCCCCTTACCGGCAGTCCCCTGCTGGCCTGGATGGTCCGGCTCATGCGGGACAGCGGCTATCAGCGGTTTCTGCTCTCCTGCGGGGAGGAGTTCCGGGAGGCGGCCCTGGCCTGTTTTCCGGAGGACGCCGTGGTCTACGCCGGGGAGACGGTCTCCGGCCCTGTGCTGAAGGAGTTTCTCCGGGAGGCAGAGGACCAGCTTCTGGTGGTAACCGCCCCGGCACTGCTGGGCGGACGGGCCCTAAGCGGCGCCGATGCCTCGGCAGAGCCTCAGGAGGTCACCGAGGGCTGCGGCAGCTATCTGGTCTCCGGGGAATCCCTGGCCGCCGTGGCAGACGCCGCCAACTTCGACCTGCTTCGGTTCTCCTCGGTGCTGGGCCGGGAGCTGGGAGAGCAGGACGGCGCCATGGCCATCTCCGACCCGGGGACCCTGGCGGACTTCCAGTCCATCTTCAAAAAGCTCCGCAACTACTATCTCTACGCCGACGGGGTGGAGATCTGGGACTTTGACAACTGCTATGTGGGCCCCTTTGCCGAGGTGGCTCCCGGGGCGGTACTGATGCCCGGGACCATCTTGAGGGGCCATACCACCGTGGCCTCCGGGGCGGTGATCGGCCCCAATTCCCTGCTGGAAAACGCGGCAGTGGGCCAGGGCTCCACGGTAAACGCCTCCCAGGTCTACGACTCCACCGTGGGCCGGCACACCAACGTAGGTCCCTTCGCCTATATCCGCCCGGGCTGCACCGTAGGCGATGACATCAAGGTCGGGGATTTTGTGGAGCTGAAAAACTCCACCGTAGGCGACGGCACCAAGATCTCCCACCTCACCTATGTCGGCGACACGGACCTGGGCCAGCGAATCAACCTGGGCTGCGGCACCGTCACCGTCAACTATGACGGCAAGCAGAAATACCGCTGCACTGTAGGCGACGACAGCTTTATCGGCTGTAACACCAATATGATCGCGCCGGTGACCATCGGAAAGGGCAGCTATGTGGCCGCCGGCTCCACCATCACGCATGACGTTCCCGAGGACGCCCTGGCCATTGCCCGGGCCCGTCAGATCAACAAGCCCGGCTGGGCCTCGGACCGCCGGGAAAAAGGCTTACTCAAGTAATCGTTCACCCCCCACTATTTTTTAAAGAGAGGTAAAGAAAGATGTATTCTCACAGTAAGGAAGTCAAAATCTTCTCCGCAAATGCCAACCGTCCCCTGGCCGAGGCCATCTGCAAAAAGCTGGATATGCCCATGGGCGACAGCGAGGTTAAGACCTTTGCCGACGGCGAAGTATCCGTGTCCATCAATGAAACCGTCCGTGGCTGCGACGTGTTCGTGATCCAGTCCACCTGCAAGCCCGTCAACGACAGTCTCATGGAGCTGCTGATTCTCATCGACGCCCTGCGCCGGGCTTCCGCCGCTCGAATCACCGCCGTAATTCCTTACTTTGGCTATGCCCGTCAGGATCGGAAGGCCAAGGCCCGCGATCCCATCTCCGCCAAGCTGGTGGCCAACCTCATCACCACCGCCGGCGCCGACCGGGTTCTCACCATGGACCTCCACGCCTCTCAGATTCAGGGCTTCTTCGACATCCCCGTGGACAACCTCCTGGGCAACCCCGTGTTCGTGAAGTACTACCTCAACAAGTTCACCGAGGAGCAGCGGGAGAACATGGTGGTGGTCTCCCCTGACGTGGGCTCCGTGGCCCGGGCCCGTACCTTCGCCCAGAAGGTAGGCATGAGCCTGGCCATTGTGGACAAGCGCCGTCAGAAGGCCAACTCCTGCGAGGTGATGAACATCATCGGCGACGTCCAGGGCAAGGACTGCATCCTCTTTGACGACATGATCGACACCGCCGGCTCCCTCTGCAACGCCTGTACGGCCCTCCGGGAGGTAGGCGGCGCCAACCGGCTCTTCGGCTGCGCCAGCCACGGCGTGCTCTCCGGCCCCGCCCTGGAGCGCATCGAGAACAGCTACTTCGAGGAGGTCCGGATTCTGGACACCATCCCCATGCCCAAGGGCTACACCGGCGAGAAGATCAAGCAGCTCACCGTGGCTGACATGTTCGCCGAGGCCATCACCCGCATCGACGAGGAAGTCTCCATCTCCTCTCTGTTCTAATGCTGTTTTCCAAGTCCGAAGGCAGTGAATTTCTGGTGGTGGGCCTGGGCAATCCCGGCAGCAAGTACTGGGGTACCCGGCACAACGTGGGCTTCGCGGCGCTGGACGCCCTGGCGGAGGACCTGGGCGCCAAGGTGGACCGGGTCAAGTTCCAGGGGCTCACCGGGGAGGTCCGCCGAAAGGGGCAGAAGCTGATTCTGTTAAAGCCCACCACCTACATGAATCTCAGCGGTCAGGCCGTGGCCGCCGCCGCCCGGTTTTATAAAATTCCTCCGGAGCGGGTTTTAGTCCTCGTGGACGACATCTCCCTGGAGCCCGGCCGGCTCCGGGTCCGGAAAAGCGGCTCCGCCGGAGGCCACAACGGCCTGAAAAGCATCATCGCCGCCCTGGGCTCCCAGGAGTTTCCCCGGGTGAAAATCGGCGTGGGGGCCAAGCCCCACCCGGACTATGACCTGGCCGACTGGGTTCTGGGGGTGTTCCCCTACAATCAGCGGGAGCTGATGGCCCAGACCTACGCCCGGGCCGCCCAGGCCGCCCTGACCCTCATCGACCAGGGCCCCCAGGCCGCCGCCAATCTCTTTAACGGCAAATAATCCCACAGTTCAAGGCTGCATCCAACCGGATGCAGCCCTTCCGTGCTTTGTCTACCATCTCCCGAAAGGAGGAACTCCCTTGCATCTCATTGATACCGCCCTTCGGGCCCTGCCGGAATATCAGGCGCTGCTCCAGGGGACCCGCCAGCCTGCCGCCTCCGCCATTACCGGCCTGGCCTCCATTCACCGGGCCCATATGGCCGCCGCCCTGGGAGAGGACACCGGCCGGCCGGTGCTGGTTGTCTGCCAGGACGATCTGGGGGCCGCCCGAATGGCCCAGGAGCTCTCCGGCTTTTTGGGGGAAAAGCCCCCGGTATTTCCCACTCGGGAGCTGACCCTGCTGGGGGCCGCCTCCGTATCCCGGGGCTGGGAGCATCAGCGGCTGTCCATGCTCCACCGGCTGCTCCACCAGGGGTACCCGGTGCTGGTCACCTCCATGGAGGCCATGAGCCTGCACACCATGCCCCGAAGGGTTCTGATCTCCGCCTCCCTGCCCTTGGCGGTGGGCGGCAGCTATGACATGGAGGACCTGCTCCGCCGGCTGACCCTTCTGGGCTATCGCCGCAGCACCCTGGTGGAGGGCGTGGGCCAGTTTGCCCTGCGTGGGGGAATTCTGGACGTGTACTCCCCCGGGGCGGAGCATCCGGTGCGGGTGGAGTTCTTCGGAGACGAGGTGGACGCCATGGGGTATTTTGACCCCACCTCCCAGCGGCGCACGGAGAATGTTGACCAGGTGTTGCTGCTGCCCACGGCGGAGGTGCTGCCTCAGCTGCATTCCGGGGGCATCTCCGGCCTCACCCAGGACCTTCAGGCTCTGCTGTCCCGGCAGAAGCGCCGGAAGCACCAAAATCAGCCGCTGATGGAGACGCTGGCTCAGGATATGGAGCTGCTCTCCGGAGGCGGAACCTTCCCGGCGGCGGACCGCTATGCCGCCCTGATCTATCCCCAGATGGAATCCCTTACAGACTACCTCTCTCCGGAGACCCTGGTCCTCTTTTCGGACCGGATCGCCGTGGAGCGCCAGCAAAAGCAGCAGCTGGAGGAACTGGGCCAGAGCCTGGACGTGTTCCTGGAAAACGGCACCCTGGCGGGAGAGCTCTGTGAATTTTACGATAATTTTGAGGAAACCTGCAACAAACTGGCGGAAAAAAGCGTCATATATATGGACAACTTCCTGTCGGCGGCCTATCCTGCCGCCCTGCCCCCGCAGCAGCTCCTCAGCGTCACCGTCAAGCAGCTGCCCTCCTACGGAGGCTCACTGGACACCGCAGTTGGGGACATGGACCACTATGCCTCCACAGGCTTCGCCACCCTGGTGCTCTGCGGCTCCCGGCACCGGGGCCAGCTGCTGCTGGAATCCATGGAGGCCCGGGGCGTCCACGGAACCCTGGCCTTCCCCCTGGAGCGGCTGCCGGGCCCGGGAGAGATCTTTCTGGCAGAGGGGGCACTGGCCTCCGGTATGGAGTATCCCTCCATCCGTCTGGCCATTCTCACCGAGGGGCAAATCTCCGCCCAGCCCTTAAAGCCCCGGCGGAAGCGAAAAAAAGCCGTCACCAACCGGCAGAAGCTCTCCTCCTTTACCGACCTGTCTCCGGGGGATCTGGTGGTCCACGAGTCCCACGGCATCGGCCGTTTCTGCGGGGTGGAGCAGATGAAGCTGGACGGCGTGGTAAAGGACTATATCAAAATCGCCTATCAGGGCACCGACGTGCTCTATGTCCCCGCCACCCAGCTGGATCTGGTGTCCAAATACATCGGCGCCGGAGAGGACAGCCCTGTGCGGCTGAGCCGTCTGGGGGGCGACACCTGGGAAAAGGCCAAGAAAAAGGCCAAGGCCGCCGCCAAGGACCTGGCCCAGGGGCTGATTCAGCTCTATGCCCAGCGGAAGCGGCTGCCGGGCTATGCCTTCGCCCCGGATTCCCCCTGGCAGCAGGAGTTTGAGGACAGCTTCCCCTACACGGAAACCGACGACCAGCTCCGGTGCATCGACGAGATCAAGGCGGATATGGAGTCTCCCACCCCCATGGACCGGCTGCTCTGCGGCGACGTGGGCTTCGGAAAAACCGAGGTGGCCCTTCGGGCCGCCATGAAGTGCATTCTCGACGGGAAGCAGTGCGCCATTCTGGTGCCCACCACGGTGCTGGCCCAGCAGCACTATCTCACCGCCGTGAGCCGGTTTTCCGGCTTCCCGGTGAACATTGACGTGCTCTCCCGGTTCCGCACCGCCGCCCAGCAGCGGCAGACCCTCCACGCCCTGTCCCAGGGTACGGTGGATCTGGTGGTGGGCACCCACAAGCTGCTCCAGAAAAGCGTTCAGTTTAAAAATCTGGGCCTATTGATTGTGGATGAGGAGCAGCGCTTCGGCGTCAGCCACAAGGAGCGGCTCAAGGAGCTGTCCCAGGGCGTGGACGTGCTGACCCTGTCGGCCACCCCCATCCCCCGGACCCTGAACATGGCCCTCAGCGGCCTGCGGGATATGTCCACCATTGAGGAGCCCCCCAGCGACCGCTACCCGGTGCAGACCTATGTCATTGAGCACAACTACGACGTCCTGGCGGACGCCATCCGCCGGGAGGTGGGCCGGGGCGGCCAGGTGTACTACCTTCACAACCGGGTGGACTCCATCCAGCAGACCGCCGGCCGGCTCCAGCAGCGGCTCCCGGAGGTGTCCATCGGCGTGGCCCACGGAAAGATGAGCGAGGACGTTCTCAGCGACGTGATGCAGCAGATGGCCGACGGCGAGATTCAGGTGCTGGTGTGTACCACCATCATCGAAACGGGCATCGACATTCCCAACGTCAACACCCTGATTATCGAGGACGCCGACCGGCTGGGCCTGAGCCAACTCCATCAGCTTCGTGGCCGGGTGGGCCGCAGCAACCGCCACGCCTATGCCTACCTGACCTTCCGGCAGGGCAAGGTCCTCTCGGAGGTGGCGGAGAAGCGCATGGGGGCCATTCGGGAGTTTGCGGAGTTCGGCTCCGGCTTTAAAATCGCCATGCGTGACCTGGAGATTCGGGGCGCCGGCAACCTGCTGGGGGCCGAGCAGTCCGGCCACATGGTCTCCGTGGGCTATGACATGTATCTCAAGCTCCTGGAGGAGGCGGTGCTGGAGGAAAAGGGCGAGACCCCGCCGGAGGAAAAGACCTGTACCGCAGACCTCAATGTTTCCGCCAACATCCCCGAGACCTTTGTATCCACCGGGGAGGGCCGCATGGAGCTCTACCGGCGCATTGCCGCCATCCGCTCCCAAACCGACGCCGACGACGTGCTGGACGAGATCATCGACCGGTACGGCGAGCCCCCCAAGGCGGTGACGGCGCTGGTCTCCATTGCCCTGCTTCGGTCCCGCGCCGCCGCCGTGGGCATTCAGGAGATCACCCAGCGGGGGCAGACCGTGTTCTTCACCCTGCGAAGCATCGACTTCCAGGGGGTCAGCGGCATCTGCGCCGATCCCCAGCTGAAAAAGCGGGTGCTGTTCTCCGCAGGAGAGACGCCTCGCATTACCATGAAATTGGCAGATCATGAAAATCCCTTGAAGGCCTGTGAAATATTTGTAAAAAAATTCACCGCCTTCACCACCCCCGATCCGGCATAGCCTGAGAAATCGGCGCTCTGCCCGCTGAAAATGTAACAAACCGGTTGCAAATCTCTTTGTTTCACGCTATAATGAGTTCAAATCTGGCAGCAACCCACTGCCTTCGACAAGGTGGAGATTATGATAAATCAGGATAACAACGAAAAGAAGAAGAATACTGCCGGACAGCGCCCCACGGGGCAGCGTCCCTCCGGCCAGCGTCCCACTGGGCAGCGTCCCACAGGACAGCGTCCCTCCGGCCAGCGTCCCGCAGGACAGCGCCGTCCCGCCCCCAAGAAGAAGGAGCGCCGGTTCAGCCCTGTGCTGATCACCCTGATTGTGGCCCTGGTGCTGGCCATTGCGGTGTTTGCCGGGGTGGGCATCTATGTGATGCGCTACAGCAACTACGACAAGATTCTGCCCAATGTCTATGTGGCAGGGGTAGATGTGGGCGGCATGACCAAGGAGGAGGCCGCCAAGGCCATTAACGCCGCCCTGGCCAACAGCTCTCAGCAGAGCGTCAACGTGGTGTTCCCGGACCGCTCTGTGACCTTTGCCCCCCAGCAGGACACGGTGCTGATTAACGTGGATCAGGCGGTGGACGAGGCCTATGCCTACGGCCGCACCAGCACCAGCCCCTTTGCCATTGCCCGGGCCATCAAGGCGGCCCAGCGGACCAGAAACGACATCGACATTACCTCGGCAATTCAGCTGGACAACACCTACATCGACAACCTCATCAGTGAAACCGCCGCAGACGTGGAGGAGGCTCTGGTGGAGTCCGACGTTCAGACGGACATGACCGCCCATACCATCACCGTCACCATTGGCTCCCCCGGCCGGTCCATCGACCAGGAGAAGCTCAAGGGCCTGGTCACCAGTGCCTTTGCCAACAGCGACTACAGCGACATTCACTTCGACTATGACATGGTCTATCCCGCCACCGTGCAGCTGGACAAGCTCTACGACCAGATGACCACCGAGCCGAAGAACGCCGAATACGACGCCAAGACGGAATCCATCACCGACGAGGTGGTGGGCTACACCCCCGCCACCGACCTGGACAAGGCCAACGAGGCCCTGGCCACCGCCGCCTCCGGGGACGTGCTCACCTTCGCCTTTGATGCGGTCCAGCCGGAGGTCACCGCCGAGCAGCTCAGCGATCTGCTCTTCCGGGACACCCTGGCGGAATACGGCTCCTCCTACTACGGCGGCACCTCTGGCCGTACCCGGAACCTGGAGCTGGCCTGCGAGGCCATTGACGGCACCGTCGTCAACCCCGGAGAGGTATTCTCCTTTAATGCGGTGGTCGGCGAGCGTACTGCGGAAAAGGGCTATCAGGAGTCCATTGTCTACGTCTCCGGCAACTCCGAAAGCCAGGTAGGCGGCGGCGTGTGCCAGGTGGCCTCCACCATTTACTACTGCGCCATGTACGCCGATCTGGAGATCGTGGAGCGCACCGAGCATCAGTTTATCGTGGACTATGTGCCCGGCGGCCTGGATGCCACCGTGTACTACGGCAGCCTGGACTTCCAGTTCCGGAACTCCACGGAGTATCCCCTGAAGGTCAACGCCTATCTCTCCAACGGCAGATGCTGGATTGAGCTCATCGGCACCAACATCACCGGTCAGTATGTGGAGATCGACAGCGAGTGCGTCTCCTCCACTCCCTTTAACGTCATCACCGTGGATGATCCCAGCCAGGCCCAGAGCGGCTACACCGGCTATGTCTACAAGATCACCCGGTATGTCTATGACAAGGACGACAACCTCATCCGCACCGACACCACCGAAGATCTGGACAAGCTGGGCAGCAGCGGCCTTGGCACCAGCACCTATGACAAGCGGGACAAGAAGGTCTACGGCGGCGGCACCACCGACCCGGAGCCCTCCACCAGTCCCTCTGCCGATCCTTCCGCCAGTCCCTCCACAGAGCCCTCCACGGAGCCCTCCACGGAGCCCACTGTGGAGCCCACCACGGCGCCGGATCCCCAGCCCACCACTGAGCCGGATCCTCAGCCCACGGAATAAAAACCACCCCCCGGCCCTTTGGCCGGGGGGTTAACTATCGCCGGAAGGCCGACGGACTGGGGGATTCCCCGGCCAAAGGGCCGGGGGCTTTTTGTCAGTTGAAGCTGCCGGAGTCAAAGGTCAGCACCAGGTAGTATTTCCTGCCGGGCTCCTGAAGCCGCTCCTCCAGCTGCCGCCGGATGTCTCCCTCCCTGCCCCGCATACCGTAGGGCAGCACCACGTCAAAAATCAGGTTGGTATGTTCCTCTCCTGCCACCATGCGGAAATCGTGGAAGCTCAGCTGAGGATCCAGATCCCGGAGCACCGCCGCCACCTTCTCCCGCAGCCGGGTGACCTCCGGGTCGTCGGTCACCACCGGGTCATAGTGGATGGTCAAATGAATCCGGTGCTTTTCCAGGAACATCCGTTCAATGTTGTCGATCATGCTGTGAATCTCTATGACGTCCTCCCGGTGGTCCACCTCCACATGGATGCTGGCAAAGGTCTGTCCCGGGCCATAGTCGTGGACCATCAAATCGTGGACACCCAAAATTCTTGAATCATAGTGGGACACCTCATAGCGGATCATGTGGACCAGCTCCTCGTCGGCTGGCTCTCCCAGCAGGGGACTGATGGTGTCCTTGGCAATGTCCACCCCGCTGAGGAGAATAAACACCGCCACCAGCAGTCCCATGTAGCCGTCCAGGTTCCACCCGGTAAAGTGGCCGATCACCGCCGCCCCCAGTACCGCCCCGGTGGCGATTACATCGTTTCGGCTGTCCGCCGCCGTGGCCGCCAGCGAGGTGCTGGAGATCATCCGCCCCAGCCTTCGGTTAAACAGGGCCATCCACAGCTTCAGGGCCATGGAAAGCACCAGCACCGCCACCAGCGCCAGGGAAAACTCCACCGGCTCCGGATGGAGAATCTTCCCCAGGGAGCTTTTGGCCAGCTGGAACCCAATGAGCAGAATCAGCGCCGCCACCGCCAGCCCCGACAGATATTCGATTCTGGCGTGACCGTAGGGATGCTCTGCGTCCTCGGGCTTCTGGGCCAGCCGGAACCCCAGCAGCGTCACAATGGACGAGGAGGCGTCGGACAGGTTGTTCACGGCGTCGGCGGTAATGGAGACGCTGCCGCTGAGGGTACCGATGATCAGCTTGGCGGCAAACAGCAGCAGGTTGCACAAAATCCCCACCACCCCCGCCATGGTACCGTAAGCCCCCCGCACCACCGGGTCCTCCACCTGCTCCCGATTTTTCACAAACAGTCGGACCAAAAGGTTGGTCATAGTCTCTCCTCCTTTTAAAGTTATATTGTATCCCTTTTTTACAAAACGCGCAAGGGCTCCCCTTGACATTTCCCCAGAAACTGATACCATAAAACCATCTGATTTTGGAACAGGAGGCCCACCCATGATCGCCTTGCAGGAGCACAGCCCCCTTCCCCTGTACCAGCAGCTCTATCAGCAGCTCCGCCGGGAGATTCAGTCCGGCGCCCTGGCCCCGGGGGAGAAGCTCCCCTCCAAGCGGAAGCTCTCCGAGCAGCTGGGCGTCTCCATCAACACCGTGGAGGGGGCCTATACCCAGCTGGAGGCGGAGGGCTTTGTGGCCGCCAGTCCCCGGCGGGGCTTTTTCGTGCTGGAGACGGGACAGCTCCCCCAGCAGTCCCGCCCCCTTCCCCCGGCGCCCCCGGAGCCGGAGCCCCCCCATCCGGCGTATCTGGTGGACTTCTCCCCCTCGGGCATGGCCCGGCAGCAGTTTCCCTTTGGGGTCTGGCGGCGGCTGCTGCGGAACTGCTTCAACGAATACGACGACAGGCTGCTGCTGCGAACCCCCCAGCAGGGGGACCCGGGGCTTCGTCAGGCGGTGGCGGACTACCTCTACCGGGCCCGTGGGGTCCGATGCACCCCGGAGCAGATCGTCATTGGGGCCGGCAGCGACAACCTGCTGTTTATGCTCTCCTATATCCTTCCGGAGGCCCTCACCCTGGCGGTGGAAAATCCCCTGTACAACCACGCCCACGCCCTGTTCTCCCGAATGGGCCACCGGGTCTGCGCCATCCCCGTGGGCCCCGACGGCATTCTCCTCTCCGCCCTGCCCCAGACCGGCTCGGTGCTGGTATACACCACCCCCTCCCACCAGTATCCGCTGGGCTACGCCATGCCCATCGGCCAGCGGACCGCCCTGCTCCGCTGGAGCGGTCTTGGCCCCAGCCGGTACATCATCGAGGACGACTACGACTCGGAGTTTCGCTACTCCTCCCGGCCCATCCCCTCCCTCCAGAGCATCGACCGCCAGGGAACGGTCATCTACCTGGGCACCTTCTCCCGAAGCGTGGCCCCGGCCCTGCGAATCAGCTATATGGTCCTGCCTCCGACGCTTCTGGGCCTGTTCCGGGAGAAATACCTGGGCTTTTCCTCCACGGTGTCCGCCTTTGAGCAGGCGGTCCTTCGGGAGTTTATGAAGTTGGGGCACTTTGAGACCCATGTCAATCGTATGCGCATCTACTACCGGGCAAGACGGCAATGTCTGGTGGAGGCGCTGAGCCCCCTGGCCCAGTGGGTGGAGATTTTGGGGGAACCTGCGGGACACCACCTGACCCTTCGGGTAAAGGACGGCACCCCCGAGGCCCAGCTGGTGGCCTCCGCCCGGCAGGCGGGGGTTCGGGTCTATCCGGTGTCCCCCTACTTTTTAACGGAGGTCCCTCCGGAGTACCGCAGCACCGTGCTGCTGGGCTTCGGCGGCCTCACCGACCAGGAAATCCGCCAGGGGGTCTCCCTGCTGGGGCGGGCCTGGCACATGACCAAGGAGGAAAGCTCATGAATCCAGATACCTCTCCCGTTGTCACCTTTGTGGGATCGTCCGGCACGGGAAAAACCACCTATTTAGCGCGGCTGATCCCGGAGCTCAAGGGCCGGGGCCTGCGGCTGGCGGTGCTCAAGCACGACGTCCACCACTTTGAAATGGACCATCCCGGCAAGGACACCTATCGGTTCACCGCCGCCGGAGCCGACGTGGTCACCATTGCCAACCGGGAAAAATTCGCCCTGCTCCAGCGGACGGACCGGGAGCTGTCCCTGGAGGAGATCATCTCCCGGCTGCCTCCCGTGGACCTGATTCTGGTGGAGGGCTACAAGCACAATCCCTATCCTAAAATCGAGATTCACCGCGCCGCCCTGGGCCGTCCCCTGATTGCCCCCTCGGAGGAGCTGCTGGCCATTGTCACCGATGAGCCGGTGGATTCCCCCGCCCCTCAGCTGGACCTGACGGACATCACCGGCTGTGCCGATCTGCTGATGCGCCATCTCTCCCGGTTTTCCCCGGCGTAAGTTTTTCTGGATTTTTCCGGGTATATATAGTAGAATATAGAAAAACCAGTATCCCACAGAATGGAGGCTTTCCCATGTCTACCCCTGCCGCTCCCGCGCCCCGACGGCTTTGGCTTCGGGTTTTGCTCACGGTGCTGATCTGCCTGCTGGGGCTGATTCTCACCATTGTCCTGGTGGTGTCGGTATTTCTCAGCCGCATTGGCCGCCCGGACCCCAACCAGACCTATTTCACCCCGGAGGAGCTGCAGCAGCAGGAGGCGCTGGACCTGAGGGACGCCGTGGCCGATCACGGCCCGGAGCAGAACGTGGTCTATCCGGAGCTGGACCCCTCGGAGATTCAGTGGTCCGCCCCCAACCAGGTCCTGGGCCATGTGAGCCAGGACGTGATCAACATCCTTCTCATCGGCCAGGACCGCCGGGAGGGAGAGACCCGGGCCCGCAGCGACTCCATGATTCTGGTCACCTTTAACCGGACCACCGGCGCCATTGTCCTCACCTCCTTCCTTCGGGACCTCTATGTGCAGATTCCCGACTATGACCCCAACCGGCTCAACGCCGCCTACGCCTTCGGCGGTATGAAGCTCCTGGACAAGACCCTGGAGGAGACCTTTGGGGTGGAGATCGACGCCAACATTGAGGTGGACTTCTCGGGCTTCTCGGACATCATCGACACCCTGGGCGGGGTGGACATCACCCTGACCTCCGCCGAGGCGGACTACCTGGGCCTGACCCAGGGTCTCAACCACATGGACGGCCAGGAGGCCCTGGCCTATTCCCGGATCCGCTATCTGGACTCGGACTTCAGCCGGACCGGCCGCCAGCGGAAGGTCCTCACCGCCCTGTTCCAGCAGGTCCAGCAGATGAGCCTGACGGAGTGCCTGTCCCTGGCCAATGAGATCTTCCCCCTGCTCACCACGGATATGACCAATCTGAAGGTGATCTCCCTGGCCACGGAGCTGTTTCCCATGCTCCCCGGGGCCAGCCTCCAGACCCTCTGCATCCCCGCCCAGGGCACCTATTCCTTCAACAATGTGGACGGCATGGATGTAATTATCGCGGATTTTGCGGCCAACCAAGACCTTCTGGCAGAGACACTTGCCCCCGAATCTGGGGAATAATGGTCTGATTTCGGCTTTGTCCGTCTGTGGCGGACAATGCTCCCGGGCTCTCAGACAGTCCGGGGGCTTTTTCTGTGGAATGATGCCAAATTATCTGTTACCTCAGGGAAATTTACTATTGTTTTTTCATAAGACGTATGCTATCATTCATTATGCAGATGTGTTTCTGCCGCAATCACAGTCCCCTCTGGGGCGCTGTGAAATACTTGATCGAAGGAGATCAACACTATGAACATGAAGAAAATCCTTGCAATGCTTCTGGCTCTTTGCATGATCCTTTCCATGGCTGCCTGCGGCGGCACGGAAGGCTCCGCAGCCGCCAGCACCGCCGGTTCCGCTGAAGCCGCAGCCTCCGGCGCCACCACCGATACCGCCACTGCCGGCGGCGAAGTATCCGTGTTCTACTACACCTACGCGGACACCTACATCTCCAGCGTCCGTACTGCGCTGGACGCCCAGCTCACCGCTGCCGGCGTGAACTTCCAGGACTATGACTCCAACGGAAGCCAGACCACCCAGACCGAGGCCATTCAGACCGCTATCTCCAAGGGCACCTCTCTGCTGGTGGTGAACCTGGTGGACTCCGGCTCTGAGGACGCCGCCACCAACATCATCAACATGGCCAAGGAAAAGGACATCCCCGTGATCTTCTTCAACCGGGCCGTGTCCACCGCCGAGGACGGCGGCGAGGCCGTGATCTCCGCCTATGACAAGTGCGCCTTCGTGGGCACCGACTATGAGATGGCCGGCCATATGCAGGGCCAGATGATCGGCGACTATGTGCTCAAGAACTTCGACACCCTGGACCTCAACGGCGACGGCAAAATCTCCTATGTGATGTTCAAGGGCGACGAGGCCAATGCTGAGGCCATTGCCCGTACCCAGTACGGCGTGGAGGACGCGGACAAGGTCCTCACCGAGGGCGGCAAGCCCGCGCTGGAGTTCTACGACGCTGCCAACTCCAACAAGTATCTGGTGGACCAGAACGGCACTTGGTCCTCTCAGGCTGCCACCGACTACATGCAGACCATCCTGTCTCAGTACTCTGAGGCCAACAACAACATGATCGAGCTGGTCATCGCCAACAACGACGACATGGCTCTGGGCGCCATCTCCGCCCTCCAGAACGCCGGCTACAACAAGGAAGGCGCCACCTACATCCCCGTGTTCGGCGTGGATGCCACCGACGCCGCCAAGGAGAAGATTGCCGACGGCTCCATGACCGGCACCATCAAGCAGGACGCCGAGGGCATGGCCAACACCATCGCCGCCGTTGTGCAGAACTACCAGGGCGGCAAGGCCACCTTTGACGGCGTGGACAGCAACAACGTGGTGGGCACCTGGCGTGTGAACATCCCCTATGCTACCTACACCGGCGAATAATTTCTCATCTGCGACACTTGCAGCCGCGCGCATCGCGCGCGGCTGCCTTGCAACACATGGTAGGAGGCGACGTAATTGGGCAGCAATCCGGTCCAGTCTCCGCAGACAGCGTCCGACGCACCGGTCCTTCTGCGGATGGAGGGTATCTCCAAATCATTCCCCGGCGTCAAGGCGCTGGATAACGTATCCCTCACGGTGCGCGCCGGTACCGTACATGCCCTGATGGGCGAAAACGGCGCAGGAAAGTCCACCCTCATGAAGTGTCTCTTTGGCGTCTACAACAAGGACGAGGGACACATCTATCTGGAGGGAGAGGAAATCAACTTCAAAAACTCCAAAGAGGCCCTGGAGCACGGGGTGGCCATGGTCCACCAGGAGCTAAACCAGGCCTTAAAGCGCAATGTCATGGACAACATCTGGCTGGGCCGCTACCCCAAAATCGGCCCCATTGTCTCTGAGCGCAAAATGTACCAGGATACCATGGCCATCTTCGATGACCTGGACATCCATGTCAACCCCAAGACCATTATGAGCACCATGCCCGTATCCCAGCGGCAGATGGTGGAGATTGCCAAGGCCGTCTCCTTCCACTCCAAGGTCATCGTCTTTGACGAGCCCACCTCCTCCCTGACCGAGGCCGAGGTGGAGCACCTGTTCCGGATCATCAATATGCTTCGGGACCGGGGCTGCGGCATCATCTACATTTCTCACAAAATGGACGAGATTCTGCGAATCTCTGACGATATTACGGTTATGCGAGACGGCACCTGGGTGGCCACGGAGCCGGTGGAAAACATGACCATGAACAAGATCATCAAGCTCATGGTGGGCCGGGAGCTCACCAACCGCTTCCCCCCCAAGGACAACGTGATCTCCTCCAACGTCTCCCTGTCTGTGGAGCACCTCACCGGCCTGTACTCCGGCCTTCAGGATCTGTCCTTTGAGGCCCATGCAGGAGAGATTCTGGGCATTGCCGGCCTGGACGGCTCCGGCCGCACCGAGGCCCTGGAGACCATCTTCGGCGTGGCCGCCAAAAAGGAGGGCACCATTCACCTCCACGGCAGGGAAGTGAAAAACAAGACCCCCCGGGAGTCCGTGGCCAACGGCTTCGCCCTGCTCACCGAGGAGCGCCGGGCCACCGGTATCTTCGGCATTCTGGACATCCGGGAAAACACCACCATCTCCAGCCTGAAAAAATACCTCCGGGCGGGGCTCCTGAACGCCAACGAAATGAAAAAGAGCACCGACTGGTCCATTCAGGCCATGCGCATCAAAACCCCCAATCAGTCCACCAAGATCCGCTCCCTCTCTGGCGGCAACCAGCAGAAGGTCATTCTGGGCCGCTGGCTGCTCACCGACCCGGAGATTCTTCTTCTGGACGAGCCCACCCGAGGCATCGACGTGGGCGCCAAATATGAGATCTATCAGCTCATCATTGACCTGGCAAAGCAGGGGAAGACCGTGGTTATGGTCTCCTCGGAAATGCCTGAGCTGCTGGGCGTCTGCGACCGGATTCTGGTGATGTCCGGGGGACGGCTGGCCGGCCAGGTGGACGCCAAAACCGCCACCCAGGAGGACATTATGACCCTGGCGGCGAAATACGCATAAGAGGAGGAGCAAAACCGTGGCTGACAAACAAGTAAAAAAGAATTCCCTGTACACCCGCTGGGCCAGCTTCCAGGCCCTCTCCAAGCAGGATAAGCGGCGGACCATTGTGGACATGCTGTTCAACAACGCCATGTATATCGTGATTGTGCTGGCGATTATCTTTATCGCCATCCGTGTGCCCCAGTTCGTGTCGCTGTCCTCCATCGTCAACATCGTCTCCCTGACGGCGGCCAAGCTGCCCATTGCCCTGGGCATCGCAGGCTGCATCGTCCTCACCGGCACCGATATTTCCGCAGGCCGGGCCGTGGGCCTGTCCGCCTGTATTTCGGCCTCCCTGCTGACCACCGCCAACAAGATCTTCCCGGGCATGGGGGTCCAGCCCCTTCCCCTGGTGTTCCTGATCGTCATCGCCGTAGGCGCGCTGATCGGCCTGGTCAACGGCTTCTCCGTGGCCAAGTTTAAGCTCCATCCCTTTATCGTCACCCTGTCCACCCAGCTCATTGTGTTCGGCACCATTCTTCTGTACCTCAAAATGGGGGACAACAACGGTCAGACCCTTTCCGGCCTGTCCGAGGGCTATCGGAACCTGGTGGCCGGCACCCTTTTCACCATTCGCGGCGTGGCCGTGCCCCGGTATGTGCTCTATGCGGTGATTCTCACCGCCATTATGTGGGTGGTCTGGAACAAGACCCCCTTCGGCAAAAACATGTTTGCCGTGGGCTCCAATGAGGAGGCCGCCAACGTCTCCGGCGTCAACGTCACCGCCACCATCATTCTGGTGTTTGTGCTGGCAGGCATGATGTACGGCATCACCGGCTTCTTCGACGGCGCCCGAATCGCCTCCGTCAACGCCAACACCGGCCTGAACTACGAGTGCGACGCCATTGCGGCCTGCGTCATCGGCGGCGTCTCCTT
>CAKSWT010000011.1 GCA_934512135.1 uncultured Oscillospiraceae bacterium | reverse complement strand
GCTGGTATAGCTCAGTTGGTAGAGCAGCTGATTTGTAATCAGCAGGTCGGGGGTTCGAGTCCGTCTACCAGCTCCAACCGCTTCACAGAAACTTCATATGGGGGATTTCCCGAGTGGCCAAAGGGGACAGACTGTAAATCTGCTGGCTTCGCCTTCGGTGGTTCGAATCCACCATCCCCCACCAGGACCGCAACCGTAAGGTTGCGGTCCTTTCTTTATATTGCAAGGAACTTTTGGAATGGCGGGGTCGATTTGGTCTCGCTATTTTTGCGTTTGACCCTTTATTGACCCTTATTTTTGTGCCAGATCATAAACAAATTATGACCCAGTAGAACGGAGACTCTGAATATATTGTTCCATTCTTTTGGCGCTTTCTCGCTTCATTCCGATGGTGGCGTGGGCATAGGTGCCGAGGGTGAAGGCGGCGGTGGCGTGCCCCAGATTTTCTTGTACGGTTTTGATATCATCGCCAGCTTTCAAGCTATTGACGGCATATGTATGGCGAAGATCATGAAAACGCATAGAGCCAAGGCCGATTTTTTCCATGATCTTTTTATAATTGCGGTAAACTGCTTGATTGGCGATGAATCGCCCATATTCATTGGTGAACACCAGATTATCATCGTTATGGAATGCCTCGCCCAGCAGCTCAGCCCACTGTGTCTGCAGGGCTTTTTGACGCCTGAGGACATCCATCACATCGTCTGCTACAGTGAGCATACGGATTCGGTCATTTTTCAAACTGCTGAAATGATATTCTTTTTCACCTTTGGCCTTATTATGCTGCTTGTTGATCAGCAACGTACCTCGCTCAAAATCCACACAGTCCCAGGTTAACCCCAGTACTTCACCCTGGCGAAGGCCAGTGAATACCGTGACAAAGAGGACGTTTTCGTAGGGATGGCCTTTGATAGCTTCCAGAAACGCTGTCATGTCACTGTCCTCCATGGTCTGGATCTGGCGCTTTTCTACACGTGGAAGAACTACTGCATCCAATGGATTCTGCTTTATATAGCCCATTTTGATGGCCTGCTCTATGGCCTTGTGAAACACTCCGTGGATATTTTTGATGGATTTGGGGGATAGATGCTTTTCAAATTGGAGCATATTGTAGACCCGCTGGATCATTTGCGTTGTCAAGCTGGCCATCATTACATCGCCCAGATAGGGCTTAATATGGACCCGGATATGTTCCTCGTAGGCGCTTTTTGTTGCGGGCTTCAGATTACCGGTGTAATCCTGGAACCAGAGATCAAGCCATACACCTAATCGGACCTTGCTGGGTTCCGTATAGGTTCCGTTGTCAATCTGAACCACTACGGCAGAGAGCTTTTTACGAACCTCTCCTTGAGTCCTTCCGTAGATGGATTTTTGTACTTGCTTTCCGGTCTTTGGATCGAAGCCAAGAGAATAACGTGCTTCCCAGCGACCATCGGAGCGTTTGCGTATGGTGCCGCCTCCGCTGGCACCTCTTGTTTTCCGTTTTGTCAAAGCATACCTCGCTTTCTTTCAGAATTTAAATGGCACTGTCAGTCCATTGTTTTATAATTTGTCGCTGTCCAGCCAGGAGACGAAGTCTTGGAGGGACAGCAGCCCGGAAAGGCATAGATCGCGCTTCTCACGGGCCTCTTTTGACCAGTCAGAGAATTCCTCCCTGGTCATGAGACCATAGCGGATGCGGGCATTATGGGCTTTATAGGAGCGCTTAAATTCCCGCATGGCAGGGTCCTCCGATCTGCGCTTTTCGTATAGCCGCAGGGAGCCGGCCTCACGGCAGGTTTTTGTGGAGCCTTGTATAGGCCGATCACAGTAATCGGTCTTGTATGCCCGCTTCGTGGCAAAATAGCGTCCGCAGTATTTACAGGGTTTCATTTGAAGATGATTTTGCATATAGCGAACCAACAGAAAGTTGACGACATCCTCGATAGATTCACTGGACACAACCTCTGTTGTAAAAAACGTCTGAGGGCGCGAGGGGGGATCGGATGCAATGGGGCTTTGATCACTTGCGTAGGTGGTGAAGGGATGGCCACCACACCAGACCTCTTGGAGTTCTACGGTTCCGTAACAAAGCGGGGGGTATGTCCGATTGTCGGAGCGCTGAAGCTCTGTGTACTTCTGAATCAGGTCCGCTTGCTGATCAGTATCAAAGAGGGCCTGTGCCACAGCAAAGAGTCTGGGCTGGAGCTGCTGAATACAGGCTGCCTGACGCGCCAGGTCCGCCGCTACGAGGGGTTCGCCCCGCTGGTAGGATAGACGCAGGCGTTCAATGGAAGCGCCCAAAGTGACGAGCAGAGGGCTTTTGTTCAGCCAATATTGAATTGGAGTATGAAGCGAAGGAAACGAAGCGCTGTTTCGATCTCTTTTAGAAATGCGTTCCATCCACGATTGAATCTGTGCGAGTTGGTCGTTAAGAAACCCAAGATCTACATAGAGAAAATCCGCCATGGCTTGTCCCATGGGGTATTCACCATGCCAAATCACTGCATAGGGGGCGTTTGTGTTTTCTTGATCGACTGCGCGAATTTCAAAGCAGTCGGTAGTCCCATCTGTGTAGGCGGAAAGCCAGATCTTTTTTGATGGGGCAAGGGGGAGATTTCTATCATTCATCGTATAGCACCTCGCGATAGTTATATCTATGTGCAAAATTATTAGTCGGTCTATTGACAAATAGAAAAAAGAAGGTATAATATACCTCACAAGACGACTTATTATTGATATTATACACAATTCGGTCTATCTTGTCAATACCAAACCAAGGAGGAACCCCAATATGAATCAACACTACGAAACATGGCCCGCGGTCATGAATGCGCCACAACTGGCGGAGGCGCTTGGAATTTCAAAGGCGTATGCTTATCAGCTCTTACATCAAGAGAGCTTTCCGACGCTAAGAATCGGGAGAAGATTGCTGGTGCCCAAGGACAAGCTGCTCCGATGGATCGACCAGAATACAGGAGGTGAACGAATTGGAGCATGAAAAAACGACTGTCCCGATTCCGTCTGTTGGCGCAGATGGGGGACAGCCGCTTATCAAAGAAACTACAACCAGTATAACAGAGAATTCCCCGCAAAGCAATGATAAATTTGAGGAACTGTGCCGGAAGCTCCGGCGTATACAGGACCCTAATTATCTACATACCCTGACCTTAAACGATTTGCTTGACGCAGTCTATACGGGCAGCCCTCCCATTGTGGAGGGACTGCTCTGGCCTGGCACCTACCTGTTTGTAGGGGCACCAAAGGTGGGAAAGTCCTTTCTGGTGGCGCAGATTGCCTATCATGTGAGCACTGGGGAACCGCTGTGGGATGCTCCTGTGAAGCAGGGGACGGTTTTATATCTGGCTTTGGAGGATGATTACCGCCGCTTGCAGTCACGGCTGTACAGAATGTACGGTACAGAGGGGACGGAAAGGCTGCATTTTGCGGTCTGTGCAAAACATATAGAGGATGGCCTGGAGGGGCAGCTCCAGCAGTTTGTAAAGGAGCATCCGGATACGAAGCTGATTATCATTGATACTTTGCAAAAGATTCGGGAAGCAAATCAGGAACGGTATAGCTATGCCAATGACTACGCGCTGATTACACGGCTCAAGGAATTTGCGGCAAGCAGACATCTCTGCCTTCTGCTGGTGCATCATACCAGAAAGCAGCAGGCGGCAGATCAATTTGATATGATCTCCGGTACCAATGGACTTTTGGGAGCGGCAGACGGCGTATTCTTGATGCAGAAGGTGAGCCGGATTAAGCCCATTACCATGGTGTCTATTTCCGGGCGGGATCAGCCGGATCAGGTGTTGACGCTGCAGAGAGACCCGGAGACGCTGTGCTGGGATCTGGAGAAGGTTGCAGCAGAGGACTGGTCGGTTCCTCCAGATCCGGTTCTGGAGCGCATCCACAGCTTCCTGCTGATTCAACAGGAGGAAATGTGGCGAGGATCACCTACACAGCTTGTAACAGATCTGCATCTGGAAATCAGCCCCATGAGTTTAACGAAGCAGTTGAATGTCAATGCGGATCGACTGCTACAAGAATACCATATCCACTATGCCTGGAACCGTGGACATGAGGGGAGAATCATTACGCTTCAGCGGATGAAAGAGAAAGCGTGACGGTTTGTGACGGTTGTGACGGTTATGGGGTACCAGTCTTCGACTGTCACAGCCGTCACAGGCTCATAAGGAATAGAACTGTGACAGTAGCGCCTCTGCCCACGTCAACCGTCGCAAACCGTCGCAACCGTCACGGCAGCCATGCGGATGCGTGTAGAATGTGTGTTGAGCGATGGAACATGGGGGAGAATGTGTGCGGTACACACATAATCAAGAGAAATTTTTGAAAAGCGATGTGTATACCAATGTGTGCCGCAATAGAATCAAGGACACTGTCAGGAATCCTGGCAGTGCCTGCTTTGGTAGGGAAAATTCTTTTTGTGTTGCCATGAAAGACGAGGTACACCATAAAAACTTGTATTTATGGTGTGCGGGGCCTTTTGCAGGACACGTTAGACAGGGGAATGTTGCGGGAAAGCCTTTGCAAGCATCGCATTTTGATGTCAAAATGCACTTGCAGGGGCTGCCCCTGTCCCCAATGCTGCCTAAGGCGGAACCCGGAGAACGGAATGGAGACGAAATGTCAGAAAAGCAATACCGCACCTGTGTGCGAATGAGCGAAAAGGAATACCAGCAGCTCCGGGCCAAAAGTCGGGCAGCGGGAATGAGCATGAACCGCTGGCTGCTGACCCAGCTCCGGGAGCGACCGCCCCGGAGCTATCGGAAGGAGGAAATGCGAAGGCTGGTGGAGGAACTGAATCAGTCCGGGCGGACCATCAATGAGATCGCCAGGGACTTCAACAACGGCTGCGGCAGAGAAGAACAGCTGACCGAAGTAAAGCAGCAACTGCTGGATGCCGTTCGGCGGGCCAGGGCTGTGCGGGGAATGGGGTATCCCAATGCGGTATAAAATCAAAGCCCACAAGCGAGGGCCGGTGCGTGACAACAGCCGGAATCTGGCGGTGCGGATGGGAGAAGCGGATTGCCAGCTGCTCCAACGGTATGAGGCGGCTACCGGGCTGCCCTCTACCACCTACTTCCGAAAGCTGATCGTCGGGGAACAGATCTGCGTTAGGCCGGACGAGAATGTCCGGGGACTGCATAAAGCGAATAACATGATTTACAGCAATGTGGGGCAGATTCTTCGGGCAGCCAGAAAGGCCGGGATGACCAGCGAAACGCTGGGAGAGCTGTGGGTGCTAATCAGTGCGCTCAGCGGGGAGGTCAGTAAGCTGGCGTTTTTGAAGTGAGATAAAGTGGGCCGCCAACGTGCATTACACGTTGGCGGCCCAGTGATATTAGCAATACGAAGAAAATATGGTGGGAACTTTGGAGACTAATGCTAATTTTACTTGGTGAAATTAGGTTTAATATACAAAAATGGAATTTATAATCGAAAAGAGTATGTGCAGTATAGAAATAAGCACATTGCTCTGATAAAATAAAAGGGTCTCCATCTGGAGACCCTTCGTGCACACACTGTGCAGTCGGACAATGCCGACGAGTTGAAAGAATTCTTATTTGAACTCGTAGTGTAAGTTTATAGGGAATAAACTCTATTGCTATATTAGCAAGAAAGGGCGGATTTGTCAATGAAAAGCCAAGAATTTTATTTGGGATTGGATATTGGTACGGATTCTGTTGGATATGCCGCAACAGATTTACAATATAGGCTGCTAAAGTACAGGGGAGAGCCAGTATGGGGAACGCATATATTTGAGGCGGCAAATCTCTCCGACGAGCGTAGAGCCAATCGAACAGCTAGAAGAAGACTGGACCGACGGCAAATGCGAGTGGAACTTATCCAGGAGCTCTTTGCAAAAGCGGTCTATGAGGTAGATCCGCGCTTCTTTATTCGCATTCAACACAGTGACCTGCTGCGTAATGAAGCGGGCGATGAATTCATTTTCTTTCAAGATGATGGCTACACAGATAAGGAGTATTTTAAGCAGTATCCGACCATTCATCATCTTTTGATTGAATTGATGGGGAGCACGCAGCCTCATGATGTGCGACTGGTATATTTAGCGTGTGCGTGGCTGGTAGCCCATCGAGGACATTTTCTGAGCGCCATAGACCAAAGTAATATTGAGCAAGTGCGAGATATTACGATGGTTTATCAGGAGCTTATGGATTATTTTGCGATGGATGACTTCACTGGAGGAGTTCTGCCTTGGAAAGTATGTGACACTGTATGCTTGGGAGATATTCTGAAGGAACATTCCGGCGTAACCACAAAAGAGAAAAAACTTGTTCAGTTGCTGTTTGAAGGGAAAAAGCCCAAAGATACAGTCGGTGAAGCGAATTCCTACCCCTATGACCGGGCATTAATTGTGAAGCTCATGGCGGGTGGAAAGGTAGAGGCTGCTAAGCTGTTTGGAAAAGAAGAATATAAGGAAATTGAGAAAAAGTCCTTTTCGCTGGGGATGGCTGACGAGGATTTTGAACTGCTATACAATGAACTTGGTGACGATTCGGATCTGATTCGCAGACTGAAGGCTGTTTATGATTGGGCGATACTTAATGATGTCCTAGAGGGCAGTAAGAGTATTTCGGAGGCCAAAGTTCGAGAATATGAGCAGCATAAGCAGGATCTACGGCAGCTGAAGCAGTTTATTCGGAAGTATGTTCCGACGTCATATAATAGGATTTTTCGAGATGCAGGAACAGATAACTATGTGGCGTATTCATATCACACACAAGACTGCAAGGGAACAGTAAAAAAGAAAACAAGCCAGGAGGCGTTCTGCGACTACATCAGAAAGATTGTAGAGAAGGTTGAGCCGGAGACAGCCGACCAAGCGTTCTATGAGGATATGATGACAAGACTTGCAAATCATCGCTTTATGCCTAAGCAGGTGAATACGGATAACCGTGTCATTCCATATCAGCTCTATGGAAATGAACTGGAGAAGATTCTAAGAAATGCGGCGGTGTATTTACCATTTCTGGATGCGAAAGATCAGGATGGTTTGACGGCTCAAGAGAAAATCATGTCTGTGTTTGCGTTCCGTGTGCCATATTACGTTGGGCCGCTTTGCAAGTATCAATCGAAAAACGCATGGATTGTCCGCAAAGCAGAGGGGAAAATTTATCCGTGGAATTTTGCACAGATGGTGGATCTGGATGCAAGTGAAGCTGCGTTCATTGGTAGAATGACCAACATATGTACCTATTGTCCCGGAGAGAGTGTGCTGCCTAAAAGCTCTGTACTCTATGCTGCGTTTACGGTGCTCAATGAGATCAATAATATTAAAATTGGGGAGCAGAAAATACCCATCGAAGTGAAGCAGCGCATTTTTAACGAGCTGTTCATGAAGAAAAGAAGGGTTACAGTAAAAGACATACACAATTTCCTGATCAGCAATGGGATCTTGACGAAAGACGAATTGCAGCAGCTCAGCGGTCTGGATGAAACCATTAAATCCAGCATGGCACCGGCGCTGGATTTTAAGAAGCTCAAGGAAAACGGAACACTTGCGAATGATGAAATTGAGCGTATTATTCTCCGAATCACTTGTACGGAGGATGCGGTTCGATTGAGAAAATGGCTGGGAGAGAGTTATCCGCAACTGTCTCAAGAGGATAAAATGTACATCTCACGTCTGAAGTATAAGGACTTTGGACGGCTGTCTAAGATGCTGCTTTGCGGCATTTATGGTACAGAACAAGAAGCCGAGACTGGCGAAGCTATGACCGTAATTGAGGCCATGTGGAGAACAAACTACAATTTAATGGAGCTCTTGTCGGATCGTTTCACCTATTCAGAAAAGCTCAATGAGATGAGGCGTGACTACTATCAGGAGCATCCGCAGACGCTGAGTCAGCGACTGGATGAAATGTGGATCTCCAATGCGGTAAAACGCCCGATTATCCGTACGCTGGATATTGTAGATGACGTGGTAAAGTCGCTGGGTAGAGCTCCGGAGAAGATTTTTGTGGAGATGGCCAGAGGGGCAGATGATGCTCAAAAGGGCAAACGGACAAGAACCCGTAAACAGCAGCTTGAAGATCTCTATCAACTGGTGAAAAATGAGGATAGTCGCCGAATGCAGGAGCAACTGGCGGCTATGGGAGAGATGGTGGATAACAGGCTGCAAAGCGATAAGCTGTTTTTGTATTATCTCCAGATGGGAAGATGTATGTATACGGGCACATCTATTAATTTGACAAAGTTGATGCAGAATGATGGAACCTATAATATTGAACATATATATCCCCAGTGCTATGTGAAAGATGATAGCATCTGGAATAATGAGGTTCTGGTGCTGTCAGAGGTGAATGGGCAAAAATCTGATACCTATCCGATCAATCCTGATATTCAAAATAAAATGCGTGGATGGTGGGAGTATCTTCACCAGAATCATTTGGTTACTGATGAAAAATTCAAGCGCCTGATCCGTACTACGAGATTTTCTGCGGATGAGAGAATGGGCTTTATCAATCGTCAGTTGGTAGAAACTCGGCAGTCTACTAAGGCGGTAGCAACGCTTTTGAAAGAACGATATCCAGGTACTGAGATCGTCTATGTAAAGGCTGGGCTTGTATCGGATTTCCGTCAGCAGTTCGAAATGCTGAAATCTCGTCAGGTGAACGATTTGCATCATGCAAAGGATGCCTATCTCAATATTGTGACTGGAAATGTATATCACGAAAAGTTCACACGCCGCTGGTTTGATGTAACAAAGCCCTATAATATCAAAACAAGAGAGCTATTTGGTCATACGGTGGATGTTGGGGGGGAAAATGTGTGGCAGGGAGATGCGTCTGTTGCACAGGTACGAAAGACCATGCAGAAAAACGCCGTACATTATACCAGATATGCATTTTGCAGGAGCGGGCAGCTCTTTGCGGCAACGCGGCAGAAAGCGGGAAGTAGTAAAGAGCTGATTCCTTTGAAAAAGGGAAAGAGTGTCGAGCTATATGGAGGGTATACCGGAAAGACTACGGCGTACTTTTCACTAGTGAAGTACAAGGATAGAAAGAAAAACAAACTGATGATATTCCCAGTAGAACTTCGTGTTGGAGAACAGTTCCAATCAGACGAGAATTTTGCAAAGGAGTATATTGCGCAGACGCTCTGCAGGGAAAAACCGGAACGAATTACCGAAATAGAGTTTCCGATGGGCAAGCGGATTTTGAAAATCAATACAATGTTGTCGCTTGATGGATTTAGATGCTGCATTGCGAATGGAGCGATTGCAGATGGACGTGTTAGTTTAACGCCAATGATGCCGTTGTCAATCAAAGCAGAATATGAAGCGTATATTAAAAAACTCGAAGCCTACCAAGCGAAGAAGATAAAAAATGAAAGCATCCAACTTGATGAGCAATACGATGGAATTAATAGAGATAAAAATATGGAACTGTATATGTTGCTCTGCGACAAGTTAAAAGCATCAATTTATGGGAAAAGACCTGGAAATCCATATATGAAATTGCTTAATGGAGAGAGAATATTTGAGAACTTGACGCTGGCCAATCAGGTAAGGGCACTATTACAGATCCTCCTGCTGTTTGGAAGATCCAATGACAATATAAATTTGGAACTAATCGGAGGGGCAAAAAATGATTCAAAAGTTCGAAAGTCGCTTGCGATTGGAGAATGGAAAAAAGATTATCAGGACGTCCACATCATTGATTCCAGTGCGTCTGGCCTTCATGAGACAAAGTCTCAAAATCTTCTGGAGCTGATATGAGCTGGCGCACCATAGTGATCTCTCGGCGGTGTAAGCTGGATTTGAAGCTAGGGTATATGGTGATTCGTGGCGAGGAGACACGGCGGGTATTTCTGGATGAAGTTGCAGTACTGATTCTGGAAAACCCGGCGGTCTCCATGACCGGATGCCTGCTGAACGCGCTGATCGAGAAAAAAATTAAGGTGATTTTCTGCGACAACCAGCACAATCCATGCTCCGAGTTGGTAGCGCTGTATGGGGCACATGACGCCACAAGAAAGCTGCGATGGCAGCTGGAATGGGGCCAGGAAACACAGAATGCGGTATGGACAGAAATTGTTACCGAGAAAATCCGAAAACAGGCAGAATTCCTTCTGCAATGCGGAAAGGCGGAGGAATATGGAATGCTGATGTCCTATCTATCGGAGATGTTTCCGGCGGATGTAAGCAATCGGGAAGGATTTGCTGCCAAGGTTTACTTTGGCGGAATTTTTGGTGATGAATTCAATCGCAGTGTTGGTGATCCAATCAATAGCGCACTGAATTATGGCTATGCGATTTTGCTGTCGGCATTCAATCGGGAAATTGTGTCTGGGGGATATTTGACGCAGCTTGGAATTCGCCATGACAATGCGTTTAATCCCTTTAATCTCAGCTGCGATTTTATGGAGCCATTTCGGATTTTGGTAGATCGAAAGGTCTATGGAATGGAGCTAAAAGAATTCGGAACCGAGGAAAAGCATGATTTGGTCCGATTTATGCATCAGACGGTTCAAATCGCAGGAGCAAAGCAGACGGTGTTGAATGCAATCTCCATTTATACCAGAAGCCTGTTTACAGCGCTAAACCAGAGGGATTTGTCGGAGATTCACTTTTATACTTAGACGGAGGAGCTATGAGCTATCGCTTTATGAGGACGTTACTGTTTTTCGATTTGCCAACGGAATCATTGGCAGACAAGCGTGAATACCGTCGATTTCGGAAGCTACTGATTAAGAATGGCTTTATCATGATGCAGAAGTCAGTTTACTGCCGAATGCTGATGAATCAATCCCAGGAACGGGCGATGCTGGAAATTATTCGTCGGAACCGCCCGGCCAAGGGAATTGTACAGGTCCTTTCTGTGACTGAAAAGCAATTTTCCAGAATTGAGTACATCACAGGGGAATTCCATACCGATGTGGTGACTGGAGATGAAAGAGTGGTGATTTTGTGAAATTAGCATATCCGGAATTAACGGCGGTTTTTGAAACGGGAAAGGGATATATCCCAACCCTGGTGATTGAAAACCGGTGTTTAATGCGTAAGATTCTTTGTGATATTGCGGGGCAACTGAATGGAAATCAAGGATTAACTGTCGTTTCGGATGGGGATGAACCGCTGGAAATCAGCAGATATGTGGAGCTTTTGCAGAATTTTGCACCGTTTTCGGTGAATCAGAGGCCGCTAATTACAAAAATAATCTCCCTTATAGAGGAAAAAGCACAGGAGCCAGAAAATTATATGCAAGCACAGTCTGTGGTTCAGCGAGCAGAAGCGTGGATTTTGGATATGGGGCAGGAACTTCCATGTGAAATTGAGTGTACGAAGATGAGCGTAGGTAGTATCTTGAAAGCAGCAGGCATTGAAATCGTATCAGATCAGCAATTTCCACTGGAACAACTGGTGGAGTATATGGAGCTTGTACGGGATTTGGAGCGGGAGAAGCTGTTCGTACTGGTGAATATACGGAGCTACTATGATGACCAGGAAATTACGGTGCTGTTGAGAACGCTATTGGATCATGCCCTTCATGTGATGCTGCTGGACAGCTATGCAGGAAATGTGCTCGTAGGAGAAAAAAGGTGGACGGTGGATGAAGATCTCTGTGAATTTTGATTGCAAATTACACGGAGCCGTGGCATAATGGAGGTAGTTCCTGTACACGCTCTCAGGCGGCTTGTAGGGCCGTTTCCTTAGATGAAATGAGATTTGAGGTTTGAGAGTAGTGTAATCTTATAGGGAACTCAAACTGGCCGTGCGGCCATCTGCCGCAGGATATAGTTTGAGAGTAGTGTAATCTTATAGGGAACTCAAACACGAGCGACATAAAAAAACAAAGGCGGAGTGTTTGAGAGTAGTGTAATCTTATAGGGAACTCAAACGGTCAGAGACAGCAGCCCTGCCCGTATCCTGTTTGAGAGTAGTGTAATCTTATAGGGAACTCAAACTGGGGCCATAGCTAGGGCTGTCCGGGGTGGTTTGAGAGTAGTGTAATCTTATAGGGAACTCAAACTCCATATCTTTATGGTATCGTCATGCACCTGTTTGAGAGTAGTGTAATCTTATAGGGAACTCAAACTTACCCTGGCGGAGATTATGAGCACTATACGTTTGAGAGTAGTGTAATCTTATAGGGAACTCAAACAGCCGCCCCTCTGTTTCCGGTGGCACTAGCGTTTGAGAGTAGTGTAATCTTATAGGGAACTCAAACTATGGCCTTATACTGGTGGGCGGTCACAGAGTTTGAGAGTAGTGTAATCTTATAGGGAACTCAAACAAATCCTCCGGTTTGTGGCGTCGGGATGAAGTTTGAGAGTAGTGTAATCTTATAGGGAACTCAAACGGCTGCGATTTCCTCGGCGGTTAATGCGCGGTTTGAGAGTAGTGTAATCTTATAGGGAGCTTAAACCAAAATAACTTGACAAATTGAGTATAATTCAGCTAGGAGTTTGACCTAAATCAGCGGGATAAAGGCTTGCAATAGTGTGACGGAAAACTGAGTGCCAACTGATCGGTTTTTCCGAACAGTTGGCATTCAAAGCAGCATAATCTTAAGCCTTTGATAGTGTGCCAAAAGAAAACCGATACACTGTTTCGGCTTTCTTCTGACCACAAATTGACCCTTGTTTTCCTCCTTGATGTGCAAAAACAGTGGACTGACAGATACCGTGTTTGTATAATTCTGAAGGTAAAATGACGTTTTTGAATGTGAAATTGTTCAGTAGAAATGGGAAATGCAATTCGAATCCACCATCCCCCACCAGATCCGCAATCATTATGATTGCGGATCTTTTTTTATTCATTTACCGGACAAAAGATTTCATTAATATGTTCTAGCAGAAATCGCTGTGCATCCGGGGAATAGAGTACCGTTTCGTAAGCGCCGTATTGCCCCTGATGGCTCTCGGTATACAGGCCTAGCTGAAGCCCCGATTCGGTGGGAACACGCCGCTGTTTGCCATTTAGATCTGTAATCTTTTTTAAGAGTTGCCGTTCCACAAGCCAGTTGGTGATTACCGTGGAGCCCGGCCGCTTCATTGCAGGATTATTCACGGCGGCTGAAAGAAGCTCTATGAACTCAGTGATCCGCAGACCGTGATCGGGAATGGCCACTTGAGATATCTGTTGCGGTGTAATCGAAAACGGAAGCTTTTGCTTGTGGGAGGCCCCCACACTGCCACCGTGATCGATCACTTGCTGCAGGACGCCGGATACATAGAAAAAGCACCGGGCCAGACGTACATTGTTGAGCACGGAATCTTCCGGAACCTCAGCACCGGAGATGGGATCAATGCCTTGGGCCAGTTTGTCTAAGTACATTTTTGCGCGTTGCATGGTTTCCAGTTCTGTCATGGGGGACCTCCTTTGTATCGGTGAAATAATGGATAAATTGGTATCTATATTTTACTAGGCACAGGATGGATTTTCAACGGGAAATGGCACAAGAAATTTAGTACATCATGCACAAATTTTTCCTTTACAGAACAAGAAAATTGTGGTATTTTATAAATGATGGGGGTGAAATATGGAATATTATGCACATATTCGGCAGTTGGAAAACGGCCAGGCTCAGCGGCAGACGGTACTGGCGCATTTAGAGGGCACAGCGGCCATGGCGGAGAAATTTGCGGCGGCCTTTGGGGCTGGAACGCAAGGACAGATTGCCGGATTGACTCACGACATGGGAAAATACACCGACGGATTTCAAAATCGGCTGATTCACCAGGGCAAGCGCGTGGATCACTCCACAGCCGGTGCGGTGGAATGCGCAAAAAAAGGACAGCTTCCGGCGGCGTTTGCGGTGGCAGGGCATCACAGCGGTTTGCCGAACCTGGGCGCTGATGGGGACGGCCCGGAGTTGGGCACATTGTTGGGAAGAATACGAAGAGGTGCGCCGGAACCGATTGCGCCGGAATATGCACAGGAGGTGACGCTGCCGCAAGCGGAATTTCCGCCCTTCTGCAATAAAAATGTGCTGACAGATTTCTTCTTTGTGCGCATGTTGTTTTCATGCTTGGTGGACGCCGATTTCTTGGATACAGAGGCATTTATGCGGGGAAAGCGCCAAAATGCTTCTCTGCCAATGGCGCAGCTGCTCCAGCGCTTGGACGAATATGTTGCGCCCTGGTTTCCACCGAAAACAGAATTGAACCGTCGGCGCTGCGAGATTCTCTCTGCTTGCCGGGAACGCGGGCGGCAGGAAGCGCCGGGATTATTTACACTGACGGTTCCCACTGGCGGCGGGAAAACCGTAGCGTCCCTGGCGTTTGCGCTGGAGCATGCGGTGGCGGCTGGAATGGAGCGGGTGATCTATGTGGTCCCCTATACTTCCATCATTGAGCAGACCGCGGATATATTCCGCAGAATTCTCGGGGATGACCAGGTGCTGGAGCATCATTCAGGCGTCCTGTATGAAACCGGGGAACACGCAACTGCAGAATCCATTGCCATGGCCCAGGCCACGGAGAATTGGGATATGCCGGTGATCGTCACCACGGCGGTGCAGTTCTTTGAATCGCTGTACAGCAATCGGTCTTCGCCTTGTCGGAAGCTGCATCATCTGGCAAAGAGTGTTGTGGTGCTGGACGAGGCGCAGATGCTGCCGGTGGAGAACCTAAGGCCTTGCGTCCATGCCATTGGGGAGCTGACGGCCCATTACGGCGCCTCGGTGGTACTCTGCACAGCTACACAGCCAGCGCTTACGCCTATATTTCAGGAGTTTCAGCCGGGCATGTCGCCCAAGGAACTCTGTCCGACGAATCTGGCGGTGTCGCCAATCTTCCGCAGAACTACGCTGCAATATGCAGGAAAGATTTCCTGGGAAGAACTGAGCGAACGGCTCTTGCATCAGCACCAGGCCCTCTGCATCGTCAACAGCCGCGCCAATGCCCAGAGCATCTATGAGCGGCTCTCTGGGGATGGGGTATTTCACCTTTCCACGCTGATGCATCCCAACCACCGGCGGCTGGTACTGGAGGAAATTCGTCGTCGATTAAAGAACGGGGAACGGTGCCTGGTGGTTTCCACTTCGTTGATCGAGGCGGGAGTGGATGTGGATTTTCCCCGGGTGTTCCGGGAAATTGCGGGGCTGGATTCGATTCTACAGGCTGCGGGCCGGTGCAATCGGGAGGGGAAGCGCCCAATGGAGGAAAGCATCGTAACGATTTTCGATGCGCCCACCCCACCGCCGCCGCTGTTTTCGCCGACTATTGGGGCTGCGCGGGCGGCGATGGGAGCCTATACAGACCTCATGGCGCCCGAGGCGATCCGCTTGTATTTTACCGAGCTGCTGGCACTGAAAGAAGGAAATGCCCAGGACATTCATGGGCTTCTGCCGGAGATTGCCCGGGGAAGATTCCCGTTCCGATGGGTGGCGGAGCATTTCCACATGATCGATACGGACACCAGGACGGTGTACATTCTTGGGCCAGAACAGGCACCGCTGCTGGAGGAGCTCCGTCTGGGCTGGCGGAATCGAGCGCTGTTTCGGAAGCTGGCACAGTATGCAGTATCCGTTTATCCGCAGCACTTTGAGGCGCTGGAGCTGGCCGGGGATCTGGAAATCTTGGATGACCAGGTGGCGATTTTAACGAATTCTTCGCTCTATTCGGAGCAGACCGGCCTGTCGCTTCAGTCTGACTTCGGAAAAGCATTGTTTATATAATGAGAAGGAAGTGGAACAATGTCGATTCAAATGGAGGTATGGGGAGACTATGCGCTGTTTACCAGGCCGGAAATGAAGGCAGAGCGAGTCTCTTATGATGTGATCACGCCCTCGGCAGCCAGAGGGCTGATCGAATCGGTGTTTTGGCACCCTGGGCTCAAGTGGCATATTTGCAGCATTCGCGTCTGTGCGCCCATTGAATTCGTGAATATTCGCCGCAATGAGTTGAAATCCGTGTGCAATGGAAAAACGGCGAGAACTGTCATGGAGCGGGGAACGGGCGTGCTCTGGCTGGCCACCAGCGAAGATATTCAGCAGCGGGCGTCAACGCTACTGAAGAACGTCCACTATGTGATCGAGGCGGAGTTCGAAATGACGGACAAGGCTTCGCCAACGGACAATCCCGGCAAGTTCCAGGAGATCACGAAGCGTCGGCTTCGCAAGGGGCAGTTTTATTCCCAGCCCTATTTTGGATGCAGGGAGTTCCCGGCGCAGTTCCGGCTGTGTGAAACGCTGCCGCCGGTACCGGAGCCCTTGAAGGGCAAGCGGGACTTGGGCTTTATGCTCTATGACATGGATTATTCGGATCCTGGCAACATTACGCCGATGTTTTTCCGGGCGATGATGGAGGACGGCGTGATCCGGGTTCCGCGGCCTGACAGCGGGGAGGTGAAGCGATGATCCTGCAAGCGTTGGTGGAGTATTATGAAGACCTGGAACGGGCGGGGAAAATCTCGGCTCCCGGCTGGGGACCTGCAAAGATTTCCTATGTGCTGTATCTGAGGGCAGATGGGCAGCTGGAGCAGGCGACCTGTATCAAAGTAGCATCAGAGAATGGGAAAAAGCTGGTGCCTCAGGTGCTGTCGCTTCCTGCCGGGGTGAAACGTTCCGTGGGCATTGCGTCGAACTTTTTATGGGACAATGCGGCGTATATTTTGGGCATCACGGCGGAGAAAGATAAGGCGGAGCGGGCGCTGCGATGCCGGGAGGCATGCGCCAAGCTGCATCTACAGCTCCTTGCGCATGTGGATTCTCCGGCGGCTCGGGCGCTAAAGGAATTCTTTACCACCTGGAATCCGGGTGAAGCTATGGAGCATCCTCTGCTGCAGGATTGCCTGGAAGATATTTTGTCGGGGGCGAATCTGACGTTCCGCTTCCAGGGGAAATATGTGTCGGAGGACCCAGAAATCCGCGCAGCTTGGCAGAATCACTACGAAGGCGCGGAGGATGGAGCGGAGATGACCTGCCTGGTAACCGGAAAACGGGGCACGGTGGCGCGGCTCCACCCGGCCATCAAGGGCGTTCAAGGGGCGCAGTCCAGCGGCGCGTCGCTGGTGTCGTTTAATGCAGCGTCCTTCTGTTCCTACGGGAAAGAGCAGGGGTTCAATGCGCCCACCAGTGAATATGCAGCCTTTGCCTATGGGGCAGCACTGAACTATCTGCTCACAGACTGGAAGCATGTGGTGCGGCTTGGGGATACCATGGTGGTGTGCTGGGCACAGGGCGGCGAACCTGCCTACCAGGGCTTCCTGGGTATTTGTCTATTCGGCCAGGATTCCGGCTATGGCCAGTCCGAGGTGCAGGATATGCTAAAGCAGCTGGCCGAGGGCAATGCGGTGAACTTTGACGAAACGCGGCTGGACCCACAGAAGCCATTTTACATTCTGGGCCTGGCGCCCAATGCGGCACGGCTGTCGGTGCGATTTTTTCAGCGGAATTCCTTTGGGGAGATTTTAAAGAATGTGCAGAAGCATTACCGGCAGACGGAGATTGTCCGCCCGAGCTATGATCCCTTCCAAACGATTCCCTTGTGGAAGCTTCTGAACGCCACGGTCAATCAGAATTCCAAGGATAAAAAGCCCTCTAGCGTGATGAGCGGAGAAGTGCTGCGAGCGGTATTAAACGGGACGAGATATCCGGCCACACTGAGAAATGGCGTCAATCTCCGGATTCGGGCGGAGCATACGGTGACTCGGGAGCGTGCGGCGATCATTAAGGCCTATTATTTGAGAAATCCATGTGTGGAATTTGAACATCCAGAGGAGGTATTTACAGTGGCACTGAATCGGGAAAGCGGTAATCTTCCCTACAACCTGGGGCGTCTGTTCTCGGTGCTGGAGAGCATACAGGCAGCAGCGAATCCGGGCATCAACAGCACCATTCAGGATAAGTATTTTAATTCGGCCTGTGCAACGCCCGGCGTGGTATTTCCAACGCTGGTGAAGCTGGCTCAGAAGCATCTTCGGAAAATCGGAGGCGGTCTGGCGGTGGTGTACAACAAGCAGATGCAGGAGATTATGGACAAGCTGGATGATAACTACCCGGCGCGGCTGACGCTTCCGGAGCAGGGCTCGTTCCAGCTGGGATATTATCATCAAACGTCGGCCCGATATCAGAGCAATAAGGAGGAAAACTGAAATGGCAGAGGCGATTAAGAACCGGTATGAATTTGTAATTTTGTTTGATGTGGAAAACGGAAATCCCAATGGCGACCCGGATGCAGGCAATATGCCCCGCACGGACCCGGAAACCGGCTGCGGCCTGGTAACGGACGTGTGCCTCAAACGCAAAATCCGGAACTATGTGGAAACCGTCAAGGAGGACGCCACGGGGTATCGGATCTATATTAAGGACAGTGTGCCGCTGAACCGCAGCGATGCAGAGGCCTGCGCCTATTTGAACGTAGCCGCTGATGATAAAGCACTGAAAAAGGCGAAAAAAGACGACCCGGCGCTGGACCGGAAGCTGCGGGATTGGATGTGTGCGAATTTCTTTGACATTCGGACCTTTGGGGCAGTTATGACCACCTTTGTAAAGGGGGCACTGAACTGCGGCCAGGTGCGCGGACCGGTACAGCTGGGCTTTGCCAAGAGTGTAGACCCCATCGTGCCCCAGGAGGTCACCATTACTCGTGTGGCGATCACAACCGAGGCGGATGCTGAGAAGAAGGGCACGGAAATGGGACGGAAGTACATCGTACCCTATGGCCTTTACCGCTGCGAGGGCTATATTTCCGCCAATCTTGCCAGAAAAACCACCGGATTCTCGGAGGAAGACCTGGAGCTCCTGTGGACGGCGATTCTCAATATGTTTGAAATCGATCACTCCGCCGCCAGAGGAAAAATGGCGGTACGGGAGCTGATTGTGTTCCGCCATGACAGTGAACTGGGCAATGCCCCGGCCTATCGGCTGTTTGAGGGGGTCCATGTGGAGAAAAAGCCGGATGTGCTTATCCCACGGAGCTATTCGGACTATACCGTACAGGTGGACCCTGCGCCGGAAGGCGTTACCTGCACCAGAATGCACTGATGTACCAGGAATCGGACTATCTCCTGCTTTCGGGCATTCAGCATTTTCGCTTTTGCCGCAGACAGTGGGCGCTGATCCATGTGGAAAACCAATGGGCGGAAAACAGCCGAACCGTGGACGGGGAAATCCTTCATCAGCGGGCCCACGATTCCGATCAACGGGAGCGCCGGGGCAATCTGCTGGTTACCCGGAATATGCAAATTGCCTCGCCGACCCTGGGGGTATCCGGGGCGTGCGATGTGGTGGAATTTCGGCGCGGCACGGAAGGGATTCCCTTAGCAGGGGAGTCCGGGCTGTTTCAGCCCTACCCGGTGGAGTATAAGCATGGGTCGCCCCGGGCGGATACCGCCAACGACCTCCAGCTCTGCGGGCAGGCCATGTGCTTGGAGGAGATGCTTTGCTGTGAGATTCCAAGAGGCGCACTGTATTTTGGCGAGATCCGGCGTCGAGTGGAGGTGGAGTTCACGGAGGAGCTGCGCCAGGAGGCAAAGGATTGCCTCAAGGAGATGCACGAGCTGTATCGTCGAGGCTATACGCCAAAGGTGAAGCCCTCAAAGTCTTGCAATGCCTGCTCACTCAAGGAAGTATGCCTGCCGAAGCTGATGCGAATCACGTCGGTGAAGGCGTATTTGCGAAAAAGTCTGGAGGAACCGCGATGAGACATCTGCTCAACACACTGTTTGTTACCTCGGAGGATGCATATCTCACATTGGATGGGGAAAACATTGTGGTAAAGCGGGAACAGACGGAAATTGGGCGCTTCCCGCTGCACAATCTCTCCGGAGTTGTTTGCTTTTCCTATGCCGGGGCTTCTCCCGCACTGATGGGAGCTTGCGCTAAACGGAATGTGGCGCTGAGCTTTTGTTCGCCCCGGGGAAAATTTCTGGCCCGGACGGCGGGGACTTCCGGCGGGAATGTGCTGCTTCGCCGGGAGCAATACCGGGTGGCGGACGACCTGGCCCGAAGCTGCCAGGTGGCGAAATATATGATTTTCGGCAAGGTTTATAACAGCCGGTGGAGCATTGAGCGTACCCGGCGGGATCATAAGCCGCGAATCGACCAGGAGAAGTTTCAAAATGCTTCTGCATCGCTGAAAAGCTTTTTACCCCAGCTACTGGAGGAAAACAGCATGGATTCACTTCGAGGATTGGAGGGCGCAGCGGCCACTGTATATTTTGATGTGTTTGATGACATGATCCTGCGGGAGAAGGAGTCATTCTTCTTTCACGGACGAAATCGCAGACCGCCCCTGGATAATGTCAATGCCATCCTCTCCTTTGCCTATAGCCTACTGACCAACGATTGCGCAGCTGCACTGGAGGCGGTGGGGCTGGATTCTTATGTAGGGTTTATGCATCGAGACAGACCGGGCAGGACGTCATTGGCACTGGATTTGATGGAGGAACTGCGACCGTGTCTTGCGGATCGCTTTGTACTGACGCTCATCAATAATCGGGTTATGCAGCCCGGCGATTTTGAAAAAGCGGAGGACGGGGCGGTGCGGATGACGGACGATGCCCGGCGGAAATTTCTGAAAAGCTGGCAGGAGCGCAAGCAAGAAACCATCACCCATCCCTATCTGGGGGAGAAAATGCCATGGGGCCTGATTCCGTATATGCAGGCTCTGCTGCTCAGCCGATTCCTCCGGGGAGATTTAGACGCTTATCCGCCGTTTTTGTGGAAGTGAGGAAGCAATATGATGGTTCTAATCACTTATGATGTGAATACGGAGGATGCAGCCGGACGGAAGCGTCTGCGTCAAATTGCGAAGCAGTGCGTGAACTATGGCCAGCGGGTGCAGAACTCTGTATTTGAATGCGTGGTGGATGCGGCCCAATGTAAGCAGCTCCAGCATAAGCTGCAGGCCATTATGGATGAGAAAAAGGATAGTCTCCGGTTTTACTATCTGGGGAATGCTTATCAGACCAAAATCGAGCATTTTGGGGCCAAAGCGACCTATGAGCCAGAGAGCGTCCTAATGATTTAGTGGACCGTGCGAAGGGGAAGTGGACGGAAATTCCCTTGCCGGTTCGCACGGAAATTTTGCAATGAAATGAGCCGGATAGGATTGCAAGATAAGAAATTTTGTGCAAGATCATCTCTGTATCTGACGTATTTTGTTGCATGTGCAAAAGTTTACAGTCATGTTTTGTGAACTTTTGCTGTCCCACCCCGCACGGGGTGGGTGGATTGAAATCAAGACTTGGTGTCTCGGCTGTCGCTGAGTGCGTGTCCCACCCCGCACGGGGTGGGTGGATTGAAATGGTTGTGATAGCGAGTGGAAATGAAGCACAGATTGTCCCACCCCGCACGGGGTGGGTGGATTGAAATCGTCATAGGTGCGCCACACGCTATCTGGCGCAGTGGTCCCACCCCGCACGGGGTGGGTGGATTGAAATCGCATGGTGGGATCGCTTGTACCGAGGTACGATGTCCCACCCCGCACGGGGTGGGTGGATTGAAATCAGGGTGACCCCAAAGCGGAGGTGCAAAAGCTGTTGTCCCACCCCGCACGGGGTGGGTGGATTGAAATGTGTAAGGCCCGTGCTGGCCCTGATTGCCTTAAGTCCCACCCCGCACGGGGTGGGTGGATTGAAATCGACCTGGCAGCGGTAACCAAGGATGCTGACGGTAGTCCCACCCCGCACGGGGTGGGTGGATTGAAATAGGACATCTTCATCGGGGATATCGTAGGCTGTGGTCCCACCCCGCACGGGGTGGGTGGATTGAAATATCGGGTACAGGTACAAATAATTGGTGGCCGGAGTCCCACCCCGCACGGGGTGGGTGGATTGAAATTCTGAAAACCCCGGTTATCGCCACTGTAAATAGCCGTCCCACCCCGCACGGGGTGGGTGGATTGAAATCAGTTGACCTCAGCGGTCACGCGGACATATGCTGCGTCCCACCCCGCACGGGGTGGGTGGATTGAAATCCAGTCCTGCTCTGTCCATTTTGCCATCGCTGCAAGTCCCACCCCGCACGGGGTGGGTGGATTGAAATATATCCAGGGCCCACGGAGGGCTGGGGATAGCGGTCCCACCCCGCACGGGGTGGGTGGATTGAAATACCTTCGGCGCAGACTGCACCGAGTATGAGCCAAAGTCCCACCCCGCACGGGGTGGGTGGATTGAAATTTGCCTATCCGTTATTTACAAAAAACGGGAATTAGTCCCACCCCGCACGGGGTGGGTGGATTGAAATTGTGGCGTTATATTGATATGTTACGTCGTCATAAGTCCCACCCCGCACGGGGTGGGTGGATTGAAATTAACCGATTTTATAATCTGGATGAAGGGGCCGACGTCCCACCCCGCACGGGGTGGGTGGATTGAAATTTTTGCCCAATCGTCCGATGGTTTTTCCTTCATGTCCCACCCCGCACGGGGTGGGTGGATTGAAATTGTTGGGTCTGGAGCACCCACATCTGGTTAAAAAGTCCCACCCCGCACGGGGTGGGTGGATTGAAATGTCCTGGACGTGGAGCGGGCGGCCCTGCCGGAGGTCCCACCCCGCACGGGGTGGGTGGATTGAAATCCTTTTGAGCAGCTCCACGATATAGGCATTCACAGTCCCACCCCGCACGGGGTGGGTGGATTGAAATCGCATGGGGGAATACTGGTACGTCCGGGAATCCGGGTCCCACCCCACACGGGGTGGGTGGATTGAAATTTCACCTCGCCGTCAGGGTTGACGTCGAGGTCATGTCCCACCCCGCACGGGGTGGGTGGATTGAAATCGGTGGCACTAGTCGCCCCGAAGTCTCCGGTGGCATCCCACCCCGCACGGGGTGGGTGGATCGAAAAGGATCGTCTCATGGCAGACAAAGTACCCCTTGAAGTCCGCATGGGTGGGACTTGCAAGGCACTGCATAAATTGGTATCATATTGTCGGTCAAACGTCATTGATGAATCGCCTATCCATCAATGGCTTCGTGGCCCGCTATTCTTTCTCTGCATGGATGTGAATAATATGGAAAAAGCCCATTATCATCTCCCCGGATTATTCGAATTTTATGAGTTATACCGCCGATTCCTGCCGTTATTTCGTGCACACCGGGAGTACTTTTATGACTGGTGCGACATCGGCTCCATCTATGGCGCTCCGTCGGACTGTATTTGGGGCGGAGGCCGGGTGGAGAATGGGAAGGCGGACCCGAGGGCGGTAATGGCGCTGCTTCGGGAGTATGGTATTTCGGCACGGCTGACGTTTAGCAATTCTCTGCTTCAGGAAGAGCACCTTTCAGATCGGAAATGCAATGCTCTTTGCAAGCTGTTTGCAGAAAGCGGAGTGCCGCAAAACGGTGTCATTGTCCACTCAGCGCTGCTTTTTGATGCGCTCAGAGTGCGGTATCCGCAGCTCTACTTTGTGTCCTCCACCACAAAGGTGCTGACGGAGTTCCAACAGCTAAAACGCGAATTGGAGCGGGAGGAATTTACCTATGTGGTGCCGGACTTTCGGCTCAATTGGGCGCTGGAGCAACTGGATTCCATGCCGCAAGGGCTGAAGGATAAGGTGGAGTTTCTGTGCAATGAATGCTGCTGGTATGGCTGCACCGACAGAAAGCAATGCTATGAGGCGGTTAGCCGTAAAAATCTTGGGGAGGACGGACCGGAACACCATTGTATTGTGCCGGATGCAGCGGATGGCTACCGATTTTCAAAGGCAATGACCAATCCCGGGTTTATTGGAATCCAGGATATTCAAAATACTTATTTGCCCATAGGTTTTTCCAATTTCAAAATTGAGGGCCGCGGGCTGGGCAGTGCGCTGGTGTTGGAATTTTTGCTTTACTATATGACAAAGCCGGAATATCAGCTCCGGGTTCGGGAGGCAATCTATTTGGACAATATGCTGGATCTGTTTTAAAGGGAAAAGGTGAACGACCAGAACAAAAGGAAGTGCGATGGTGGAAACAAGAACGATTGACGATACATTACAGCTTGTCCGGTACTATCCAGACTACGCCATCACGCTGGAATGGTACCAAGACCCTCAGTTATGCAAGCAGGTGGATAACCGGGATGCGGTGTATGATCTAAGCCTGCTGAAAAGAATGTACGAATATTTGGATACCCACGGCGACCTGTTTTATATCCGGTATCAAAACCGTCTGTGCGGGGATGTATGCTTGCAGCCAAGTGGTGAAGTGAACATTGTCGTGGCAAAGCCGTTTCAGAACCGGCACGTTGGCAGACGGGTAATCCGAGAGATGATACAGCTTGCCAAGGAGAAAGGTATTCCCAAACTGTATGCAGAGATTTACTCGTTCAATACCCAGTCCCAGAGAATGTTTCAGCGCCTTGGCTTTCAAAAGGTAGCGGCGGAACGGTATGCATTCCCTATATAACATCCGTGACACGTTCTTCGCAATGCGAATACTGTGAAAAGGAGCAATTTTACCATGTTCACGATGTTTTTTCGAGCTGTGGTCTGAAATCACGGGCCGGATGTAATGATGAAAATACACTGGGGCGAATTTCTGTGCATGTTATTTCAGCAGAGCGGCTACGGCGGCACCTTTAAGGTTATTGTCTGGGAACGAGCGGAAGCGGTAATATCGTCCGTTAATATCGGTGGCCAGAGCACGCATATGGAAGCGAATCTTTTCCTGGTATGCAGAGGCTTTTTGGAAAGTGGAACCCTCCACTACGATACAGGCGGGTTTTTCCGGGCTGTTGCCCATGTTGCCCTGGACCAGGATGGCCGTAAGGTTCACGGCGATCATTTTTGCGGCTCGTTCCAGCAGTAGGTCCAGCAGGGTATACAGGATTTTCTTCTCAGCGGGATCTCCACAAAATACCATAAGGGGAGTGGGCTCACCCGGGTCCTCCAGGAAGGCGCAGATGTCCTTCATCTCCAGTGCTTCCGGTGCCTGTCCGGTTAGCAGGCCTTCCTCAATGGCCCCCCGTAGCATCTCCAGCGCGATTTCTCCGAAGTATCCACCGGAAACCATTTTTTCATACAAGTGCTCGCCGGGATTGTTGGAGCGGGCGTCAACTGCCCGGTCAAAATCTCCGGTGGGGAATTGGCCATAGCCGCCTGCCTCGACATTTACGACCATGGTATGTCTAGGGGAGTCCGTAAGCTTCTCGATTTTTTCAACTTGTTCTGTATAGCAGCAGTTGGTTCCTGTTCCCAGAATAAAACCGATATAGCCATCCCATGCCTCTGGCTCTGTAGCACCGTAGCCGCCCAAGAGGGTCGCTACGGTGTCGTTGATCAGGGCGAACTTTTGCGTGGGATCGCCTCGGCGGGCCAGCGTTTCGTTAAGGGTCTGACAGATATGCATACCGGCAGAGTCCCGGACCACGACCTCTTTATTGAAGCCCAGCAGGATGCCGTCCAGATCCGGGGTGATCTCTGCCGGGAAAGAGAAGCAAAAACCCAGACCGGCACAGTCCTTCAGCACCGGTTCAAGCTGTTCTGCCAGAGCTTCCAGAAACTCCTCTTTGCTGAGGGGAGAAGCGGTGCCGGGCATGGGGCACACCTGGACCTGCTCCAACGTAATGCTTCCGTCCGAAACACGACAGCGTCCGGAGCGAAGATTGGTTCCACCGGCATCCAGCACTGCGACACAGGCGTCCTTTGGAAGCTGATGCTCCGGGGATACATAGGCGGGGATCATCATCAGGCTGGAGGGTTCACCCTTCAGCCCTTGCTTCATTTCCAGCAGGAATCGACGGCAGGATTCTGCCATTGGGATACAATCGGGGTGCATTCCATGTCTGCGGAGAAACTCCGCCGCAGCGTTATTCATTGACCGTTTCCTCCTATTCTGACTTCTGTTTCGTTTTTGGCGGACACATAGAATGCGTCAATAATCTTCATGATTTCATAGCCCTCCCATGCGTTGGTAATGGGCTCTGTATTGGTGCGGATGCACTGAATGAAATGGGCAAATTCCGATATTTCAAAGTTCAGGGTGTTCATATCTGGTTTCTCCACAAAACAGGTTCCTGCCTTATGGGAGAACAGCCTGAGGTCGTCATTTTCCATAATCATACCGCCCTTGGTTCCCATCAGTTCGATGTACCGCATCTCTTTTTCCACGTTGGACGCCCAGCTAAACTCAAAGTCGATGGTTGCACCGGAGGCGGTCCGAATTATGCCCACGGCCATATCTTCCACGTCAAAGACGCCTTCGGGATCACTGCGGTAGCCTTTGCGGATTCGGGTGTCGCCGCCCTTCCCGAACTTCTGGTACGCAGAGCCGGATACGGTCAGTACCTCGGGATAATCCAGATAGCTCATGGCAAGATCCAGGTAGTGAACGCCCAGATCAATCATCACACCGCCGCCGGAGAGCTTCTGATTTGTAAACCAGCGACCAATGCCGGGAATGCCGCTGTTCCGCCGCCAGCCGCAGCGGGCGTGGTAGATCTCTCCGAAGAAGTCCTCCTTCATCATCTCATGCACCAGCAAGGTTTCGGGTAAATACCGTTTATTCAGTCCGAGCATAACCTTTTTACCGGTCCGCTCCGCAGTCTGCCAGATTTCCAGAGCCTCCTGCTGGTTCATAGCCAGGGGCTTTTCACAATGTACGTTAACACCATGTTCCAGCGCGCAGCAGGTGATCTCCCGGTGCAGGAAATTGGGGGTACAAACGCTGACAATGTCCAAGTTCTCTCGATCCAGCATTTCCCGATAGTCGGAGTAGACATGGTCAATGCCAAAGTTCCTGGCCAGTGCTTCCGCTGCAGGGAGAACGCTGTCGCAGACCGCCACCAGCTCCACATCCGGCTGTTTTGCATAGTTGGACAGGTGCTTTTTTCGCGCGATACCGCCTGCGCCGATGCAGCCATAACGTAGTTTCCGTTCCATGCTCACACCTCCTGACGGAACAGCAGTTTGTTCATATAGGAGACGGTGTATTTCAATCCTTGCTCGCCCAGCGCTCCAGTCCAAACGGGGCTGTGGGGTTCAATGCTCAGTCCCCGGTCATATCCCTTTGCCCGAAGCAAGGACAGAAATATCGGCCAGTTGGTGTCGTCTAGACCTGCCGGAGGATCGTCCACACGCTCCCCATTCACCAGCATGGAGCCCTTGAGGTGTACATGGCGGAACCGATGCCCCCAATCCCGGGTTTCCTGGAGGTAGTCGCCTCCGGCATACCGGGCGTGGGAGGGATCGTATTTGATGCCCAATTCCGTCAGGTGACCATGGATCACGGTCCATGCCAAGGGGTTATTCACAAAATTGCCGCCTTTGCGGCAGTTGTAGGTGGAGACTTCCATTCCTTCGGGCCGATGAACTAGCAGACAGGAGAAAAACTCAATGGCCCGGGTGCAGTTTTCATAGTAAGAGAGACTGTCAATATAGTTGCAGCCGCAAATGTAATTTGAACAGCCCAATTCATGGGCGGCCTCCATCAGTCGGATTGCCAGCACCTGTTCTGCCAGATCAATGGTCCCGTCATCCTTGAGGACATTAGCTTTCCACCGACCTACGGAGCCAACCTCCACACCATATTTCCTGATCCACTTCTTCATATCGGGAATGGCAGCAAAAAAGGTGCTGCCGTCATCACCGCCGTTAATGCAGAATTCAACGAAGTCTAATCCCATTTCTTTTGCCGAGACAAATGCGGATTCTGTTATTTCCTTTGAAATCATCCCTAGTGTCATATCTATACGCCTCCTTATTGATAAGAAAACTATAGCATAATGAAAGAATAGGCGCTGTGCAGGTATTTTGGGGATGTTTCTTGGAATGAAATGTGTTTCAACATCAGAAACAATTGACAAGTGGAAGAGTGTTGTAACTGCGTCTGAAAAAATAATGTCTTTTCTGAACAGCGGCGTATAGTAATTTCTGATAAAATGGAACCATCCAATTCGGAAGTCTTGCGTCATGATGCACAACAGTATTCTTTTGAAGGGAAGGATTCAAACATGAAAAATGGAAAACTGCAAATCGGACTGATCGGCATCGGCGGCATTGCCAATCAAAAGCACATGCCATCATTGTCTCAGATGAAGGACCTTTGTGAGCTGGTGGCCTTCTGTGATATCATCAAGGAGCGGGCCGAGGCCGGGGCCAAGGAGTTTGGCGCACCAGGGGCGAAGGTCTATACGGACTACAAAGAGTTGCTGGCAGACGACAGCATTGACGTGGTGCATGTTCTGACCCCCAACGTGGCCCACGCGCAGATTGTGGTGGACGCCTTTGCGGCGGGGAAGCATGTGCTCTGCGAAAAGCCCATGAGCCATTCCTCCTCTGAGGCCCAGCGGATGATTGACGCATGGAAAAAGTCCGGCAAGCACTTTACCATCGGTTATCAGAATCGATTCCGGCCGGAGATTCAGGCACTGAAACGGCGGTGCGAGGCGGGCGACCTAGGTGACATCTATTTTGCCAAAGCCCACGCTCTGCGTCGCCGTGCTGTTCCCACTTGGGGCGTGTTTACGGATAAGGCAAAACAGGGCGGAGGCTGCCTGATCGATATTGGTACCCATGCACTGGATATGACGCTGTGGTGTATGGACAACTATAAGCCCGCTACGGTAACGGGGTCTGTGTTCTATAAAATGGCCGCAGAGACGGAAGGAAATCAGTTTGGCCCCTGGGACCCGGCAACATTTGACGTAGAGGATTCTGCATTCGGCTTCATCAAAATGGAAAATGGCGCAACGATTTTCCTGGAGTCCTCCTGGAATCTCAATATCGCTGACGCCAAGGAGGGGGCCACAACGCTTTGCGGAACCAAGGCGGGGGCTGAGATTACGGATTTGATGGGGCCCAGCGGCAAGCTGAAGGTGTACACTGCCAAGTACGGTTCCCTTTACAATGAGGAGCCATTCTCTGCGGGACCCGGCAGCGTAGCGTTTTTTGAGGGCGTTGGAAGCGGCCAGCCTGCAGACATCGAGGCGCGTCAGTGGCTACTGTCTATTCTGAATGACACGGAGCCTCTGGTGCTTCCGGAGCAGGCCTTTGTGGTGACGCAGATTCTGGAGGCAATCTACCGTTCCAACGAAACCGGTACCATTGTAAAGCTTTGAGATAGACCATAAGATCAAGCCCGCAGCTTCCTAATAATTTGAAACGATGATGAAATGGAGGAGAATTGGAATGAAACGTTCTATCAGCTTACTGCTTGTATTTTCCATGATGCTGTGTATGTGTGCTGCATGTGGAAGCAAGACGGAAAACAGTGCTCCTACGAGTACAGAACCCAAAGAGACCGCGAACGTAGAAAGTGCGTCCGCAGAAGTCACTCCATCTGTAGGGGGAGTTCAGCAGGGGACATCTGCAGTCGATTCGGCAGAGACAGAGATTGCGCCCATTTCCTTTCCGCTGTTTGAGGAACCTGTGACGCTTACCTACATGGGGGAAGGAAGTCCCTGGAACATGTCCGGGGATGTGGTTTGGAGTCAGGCGCTACAGACCATTGATGAGATGGCAAATGTCCAGTGGAAACAGACCTGGCTGACCATGTTTACTGGCACGGACACATTCAATCTGGCCATTGCCTCCGGCGACTATCCCGATGTGATCTCGAACTTCTACAAATACTACACCAATGGCATTCAAGACGGTATTGAGCAGGAGATTATTATCGACATGGACGAGCCCATTCGGGAGTACATGCCTAACTACATGAATATCGTCAATTCCGATCCTGAGATTACCAGACAGGCCAGCACCGACGACGGGAAAATCTGGGGTGTTCAGCTGATTTCAAATCCGATACAGGATTCCTTTAACGGGCCCATTGCACGTGCAGATTTGATGGAGAAGTATGGCATTGATAAGCTTACAACTCTGGATGATTGGGAGAACTACCTGACTCAGTGCGTACAGAATGAGGCGGCATGTGCCCGGGGGGCACTGCTGCTCATGAACACAGGATTTATGTCCAACTATACCACGCCTTCCTTTACGATTTCCTCTGCTTTTGATTCCGGCACGGTAGATACGCCTTGGATTGTTATTGATGGGCAGGTCATTTATTCTCCTGTTACCGATGGCTACAAGGATTATCTAAAGCGCATGAATGACTGGTATGAGAAAGGGCTGGTCTATCGGGATTTTGCCAGCTATCAGCAGACCTTTGGCCAGGCATCTATGATGTCTACCGGAGAGGTCACCCTTGCAGACGGCTTTTATAATTCCATTGACGATACGGAGTCTGATGCAACGGTTGAGGGTTTGCAGGTGAAAGCCGTGCCCTATCCGGTGCAGAAGGAAGGCGATACCATCCATCTCCGCAACTATACCTATCAGGTTCGTCCGGAATATGCAATGGTGATTTCTACTGCCTGCCAGTATGTAGAAGAGGTCTGCAAATACTTCGACTATATGTGGACAGAAGAAGGCATTCGACTGGTCAACTATGGCCCGGAGGGTGTGACCTGGAATTGGGGCCCGGACGGTAAAATTGAGTTTACAGATGTTATCACCAACGACCCCGACGGAAACAGCGTAAAGAGTATGTTCACCTACTACGGCACCTTTAACTTCTGCACCTATAACGACTGGACACGCGAGGCAATTACGCTCTCAGACGATTGCATGTCCTGCCTAGACCTGTGGGCATCCTGCGGCGACAAGGACTATGTGATGCCCAATGTGACGCTGAATACCGAAGAGGCCGAAACCTATGGCGCTATTTTCTCCAATGTGAATACCCATGTTTCGGAAATGACGCTTCGCTTTATTAACGGCACGGATGACATTGATGCAGGCTGGGATGAATATGTCGCACAGGTAGAAGGCATGGAAATCCAGAAGGTGATTGATTGTTACCAGGCTGCTTATGAGCGGTATGAGGCACGCTGACTGAGAAAGGAGCTTTTTTAGAATGTATGGTAAATATGTAATGGATGCCAATTCTATCAAAAATGTTCTGGTAGACGGCACTCCAGTGGGCTTTGAACTGGAGACAAAGATCCCCTATTACCGGGGTGTGTCCCTGAGCTGTGTGGACAATATGGAGGTACGGTATAATGACAGAGTCTTTACCGGCGATCAGCTCACCTATACCTTGGATGGACATACCTATACCCTGAACGAGATGTCCACGATCTCCACAATCCGGTGGGAGTTTGGACAGAAAATGAAGGTTTTTGTCCCAATGGACGGCGGTATCGGCATGGGTGTTCATGATATTGCCCTGACGATTTGGATCCGCATTTCCTATGGCGGCGGAGCAAGACCCAATACATTCCATGCTCGCGTCAACATTATGGGGTAACAGGAGGGATAACAGATGATGAAAACAAGTGTTTCTTTATATAGCTATCAGCTTTCCTATTATATTGGCAAGCTGGATTTGGAGGGCTGTATCCGTGAGGCTGCCAAGGCCGGTTCCCAGGGAATCGAACTGATTGCTGAACAGATGCCTGTGGGAGGGAGTTATCCCAGAGTGGAAAAGCAGGATGTGTCCCAGTGGTTTGAATGGATGGAAAAATACAACGTCACCCCCACCTGTATGGACACCTTCTGCGATATTATGATGTTCAAGAACCGCTTCCTGACACGGAAGGAGCAGGTACAGCTGTTCCGACAGGATTTGGAGCTGGCCCATAAGCTGGGATTCAAGTACACCCGGGTGATTCACAACATTCAGCCTGAGGTCATCGAGATGGCCCTGCCCATTGCGGCGGACAACGACATCAAGATGTGCTTTGAGATTCACTCTCCCATGCGGATTCGCTCGGAGTTTATTCAGCGCCACTTGGAGATGATTGAGCGCACCGGGACCAAGAATTACGGATTTATGCCGGACTGGGGAATCTTCCCTCTGCCAAAGAAGATTCCCACCCCGGAGGAGGCCCTGGCCGCAGGCGTTTCCCAGAAGGCCATTGACTTTGTCAAGGCCCAGAAAGGCCCCATTGCCATGTCTCGGCTGTTCGGATTGACCAGCGAAGGATTCAGCGATCAGGATGCCCACTACATCATGGAGGCGCTCCCCAACGAGATGGATGCTCCCAATGAGCTTGCGTGGCTGGAGGATATTGCGCCCTACATTTACCACTGCCATGCCAAGTGCCTCCATATGAATGAAAACTGCGAGGACGATCGCATTGATGCAGCGGGTGCGGTAAAAATGATGAAGAAGATTGGCTACGACGGCTATCTCTCCACGGAGTACGAAGGCCAGCGCAGCGCCCCTGGCGCAGAGGATGATGCAGCGGATGAACTGATCGACGAAATTGAGCAGGTGCGTCGTCATCAGGTCATGCTGCACAGGTTGATTGCAGAAGCATAATCCAATGTGCGCCGCAAGGCAAGACCTTGCGGCGCACATTTACAAGGAGGATCTCTATGAAAATTGGTTTTTTAACAGGCTGTCTTGGCGACATTCCACTGTATGAGAAGGCGAAGTTTGCCCGATCTGCCGGGTTCCAGGCACTGGAAATTTCCGCTTGGCCAAAGGAAAACACCCGAGATTATTCCGGAAGCGACATTGATTTTGAGACATTTGATGCCCAAGAGGCCCAAAAGATTCGCACCTATCTGGATGATATGGGGCTGGAAATATCTGCGATGGCCTATTATGACAACAATCTGGATTGCGATCCGGTCCACCGGAAGCAGATCAATGACCATCTGAAAAAGGTCATTCTGGCCGCAGAAATGCTGGGAACCGAGCTGGTGGGCACCTTCATCGGGCGGGATACCACCAAAGACCTGGAAGGAAATTTTGATGAATTTGAAAAGGTCTTTACTCCACTGGTGCAGTTTGCGGAGGACCACGGTGTAAAGCTGATGATTGAAAACTGCCATATGCCCGGCTGGCTGGAGCCTGGAAAACCGGGCACAATCAGCTATGCGCCAGAGCTGTGGCAGGAGATGTTCCGCCGTGTTCCCAGCCGCAGCTTTGGGCTGAACTATGATCCCAGCCACCTTCGCGCCATGCTGATCGACGATTTGGAGGCACTCAAGGGCTTTGAGGATCGGGTGTTCCACCTCCACGCCAAGGATGTAGAGGTATTCCCTGACAAGCTGAAATACTATGGAATTTATGACCAGCAGTTGGGCAGCGGGGACAGCTATTGGCGCTACCGCATGCCATCTCTTGGTCAGGTGGATTGGGCCAGCTTAGTGGGTCATCTCAAGGCTCATGGCTATGATTCTTTTATCAGCATCGAACATGAGGACCCGCTCTATGAGGGATCTGTTGAAAAGGTGCAGGAGGGACTGAATATTGGTTTGCGCTATCTGAGAGGAATCGTGTAAAAGTTTTACATTGTCTTTTCTTTGGTGAGATGATATACTGAAAAAAAGACGATAGGTGGTTTCGCTATGAATACATTGGCTAATTTATTTGCCTATTACAACAACGGCGAGCAGGATGTATATCATTTTGTTTTGGGGAAAATTCTGGAGAACACAGAATTGTTCCTTCAAGGCTCAATTTATGAGATTGCAGACTACTGCTCGGCGTCCACCGCCACCATCAGCCGGCTTGCGCAGAAACTGGGGTATAAGAATTTTTCCGATTTCCGTCACAATTTATTTGATGCAAGACACTATTTTCGCTATAACAACCAGGTAATGCCCAACGAGTCCAAGCTCCCGGAGGGGGAACTGCCGCAGAACTATTTTAAGTACCTACGCGATATGATAGGCAGGGTGGAGGTAGCCGTAACAGAACAAGATATAGAGCATGTGGCAGATATGCTGCACAGTGCAGCGCATGTCCGGATATTTACCTTTAACACCGGATACACGGAGGTGGGGCTGCAAATCAATCTGCTGATGAGTGGAAAAGAGTCCCTGCGTTGTGACCGGTTTATGGATCAGATTACCGCGGCGAAGAAGCTCGACGCAGAGGATGTCGTCCTTATTATGGCACCAGACTGCAGTGATGCTCTGGACATTATTCCGCTGGCGCAGATCGTTCAGGAGAAGGGCGCCAAAAGCATCCTCATCACCAATTCCACCCATTCCGTCCACCTTGGCAGGGTTGATTTCTCCATCGCTTTTGATGGAAACAACACGAACATGGACCTGTGGGGAATGTACATGATCGTAGATCTGATTAGCCTTCGATACCGCAAAAAGTATGTGGATTGACCGCAGTGATCTGATCATACCAGAGCCGACGGTTATCGTGGTCCCCGGTCAAGACCAATCACGAAAGATTATTGCGAACCAGATAATACCATATCGCCCCGTTTTGCCCCCTGAGCCTCCTTGCTGCCGCAGCGCACAGCGTAGCTGCCCTACGGAGCAGGGGGGCTTTGACCGGCTGGGGCTGGCTGGTACAATGGCCTTGGCGAGGTGCCCGCAGTTGCTTGCCCCACTTCGCACCCTCACTTTGCAGAGCCTCAAGGACCAGATTGGCCTTGTGCTCCGGCGTGTATGTTCTTCGTGTCATGGTGTCGTCTCCTTTTAACTTTCTTACTATATTATACCATGTTCACGATGCTTTTTCGAGTTGTGGTCTGAAATCACGGGACCATGATAAGAAACCAGCAGTCTTGCGGAAAAGAGGATCATGATGAAAGATATTTTGACGGCGCCCTTTGTGAGAGAAATGCGGGAAACCACCGGGAATATGTACCGGCTTGGCTGGGATGAGCGCAACGGCGGCAATATCAGCTGCCTTTTGAATACGGAAGAGGTGGCCGAATATTTGGACCTGGACAGCGTGATTCGCACCATCCCCATGGGCTTTGACGCTGCGCCTTTGGCCGGCAAAATCTTCATCGTCACCGGCACCGGCAAGTATTTTAAGAACGTGGACGCCGACCCGGAAACCAATCTCGGAATCGTCCGTATCGCAAATGATGGCAAGAACGCTGAGCTTCTGTGGGGCTTCAAAGACGGCGGCAGGTTCACCTCTGAATTCCCCGCCCACCTGATGAGCCATATGGCCCGGCTGTCTGTGGACCCGGAAAACCGGGTGGTGATGCACTGCCATCCTACATATACCCTGGCCATGAACCACGTCCACGAGCTGGACGAGAAGAAAATCACCCACACCCTGTGGGAGATGTGTACCGAGTGCATTATGGTGTTCCCCGACGGGGTGGGCGTCCTGCCCTGGATGATCTGCGGAACGAATGCCATTGGAGCGGCCACTGCGGAAAAGATGAAGGAGTTCCGGCTGGTGATCTGGGGTCTGCACGGGATCTACGGCGTGGGAAAAACCATGGATGAGGCCTTTGGGCTGATCGAGACGGTGGAGAAGGCCGCCCAAATCTACATGCTCACCGCCCATCTGCCCCGAATCAACACCATCCGGGACCACCAGCTGAGAGAGCTTGCGGAAGCCTTCGGGGTAAACTATCGGAAGGACTTTCTCCATGACTGACGGGAAAGCTGACTGCGATCCTTGGATGAGGCAACATTGCGCCGGCCCTGCATTATGTGTCCCGCTTTTCGAACTGTTTGATCGAAAAGCGGGACTTGTCATTACCTTGTAGCCTTTTCCAGGGGGCAAATGCTCAGCCTGTCCTGGCACCAGGGCCCACGGCGATTTTCTGGTGTCCTTTGCCCCTTGCGGTAGGGAAGAGAGTGTGCTACAATCGCCACATAGCGGAGCATTATACGGCCCGCCGGATGCGGTGAGAAAGGGTGAGGATGGTTGATTCGCGTGCAGGATCTTCTGGTGCTGGACAGCTTTCATGGTTCACGGGTCATAGCGGGCCATGGGGGATTAAACCGTGTGGTGGAGGACATCCCTGTTATGGAAGAGCCCAACATCGAGCACTTTGTCAAAAGCGGCGACTTTTTGTGTACCACACTGTACCCCATTTACAACGACGAGGAAAGACTGAAGGAGTTTATCCCCAATCTTGTGCGACTGGGGCTGGCCGGACTGGGGATCAAGCCAAATCGCTATGCGACTGAGGTGCCCGAGGTTTTCATTGCGCCTGCAAATGCGCTGGATTTTCCGGTGATTCTGCTGCCGGCCGATCAAAGCCTATCGTCCCAGATCAATGCCTTCCTCAAGGAGAGCCTCCACCGTAAAAGCCGCGAGCTGGAATATCGCAACGAGATCCACAACACCCTGATGAGCATCATGCTGCAGGGGGAGGAATATGACGGGCTGGCCTACAACCTGGCGAAGCTGGTGAAAAAGAATGTCGCCCTGTACAGCGTCAGAGGAGAAAAGCTGGCGGAATACCGCCTGGATGAGGACTTTGATTTTGAGGACGGCTGTACGGGAAGCGGGAATTGGCTGGGGCAGCTGCCGATGAACGAGGACTTTAAGGAGCTTCGGTTGGATGCCGGGTGTGCCGTCCTGTACAGAGTGTATTACGGCCACGAAAAGGGCGGCTATATCGTGATATCCTCCCGGCTTGCCTTTTCGCTCACGCCTATGGAGCGTATGGGGGTGGAGCAGTTCGGCATGGCCTTCCGGGTGATGATTCAGCACCAGCGTATGCTGGCCGAGCTGGAGTACCGCTACCGCGAGGAGTTTACCTGCGACCTGCTGTTTGGCAAGATTGAAGGCGAGCAGAGCGCACGCTCCCGTGCCCGGGCGCTGGACTGGGAGATGAGCTTCCCCATGAGTATCTTCCTCATCGACGTGAAAACCAACGACAAGGTCTACAACAAGGTGGATGTGCTCCACGCCTTGCAGGAGCGCGCCCTGCCCGAGCTGGTCCGTGGCCACAATGGAAATGCGGTATTCCTGTCCACTACGGGAAAGTATATCGTGGTGTTTTTGGATATGCCTGGGGCGGATTGCCCGGAAAAAGCCATTAAGGTCATCGACGGCGTGCTGAAGGGGCTGCAAATCGGATACGCCGCCGGCATCTCCCGCCCGGCAACACAGATGCAGCAGATTCCCAAGGCCTATCAGGAGAGCAAGGACGCCATGTACATTGCCCGCCTCACCGGGGCCAACCGGGTGCTGTACTTCCGGGACATCGGCCTGTACCGTGTGCTGCATGCAGCCCGGGACCCCAAGGATTTGCAGGAGTTTTGCCAGGACACCCTGGGGCCGCTGATGCGCTACGACGCACAGAACAACGCCGAGCTGATGGCCACGCTGGACATGATCCTGACCTGCGGCGGCAATCTCAAGGAGACCGCCCGCCGCATGTTTGTACATTACAATACCATCCGCTACCGTCAGCGTCTGATTGAGGAACAGCTGGATAAGGACCTGGCAAATCTCGATGATTATCAGACCCTGAATCTTGCCATGAAGATTCACCACATGTGGCCGTAAAAGCCCTGCGATGGCTCCAAAGACCCCGTTATGCCGTTGCTTCCCAGCAACAGGATAACGGGGCATTTTTTGTATAGAAATATCTCACGATAACAATAATACGACGAACATTTTGGCATACAAAGATAAATACAATTTGAGACCAATGTGCTATGATGGCCATGCAGTTGATTCGTGCGAATCAAAAACAACAGGTCGCAGCTGGCGCGCGGCTGCGTGCAAACCGTCTCGCTCAAACAATTCAATGGGAGGTTCTGAACATGAAAATCGACGTATTCAAAATCGAGATGTCTGCTCCGGACGATGTGCGTGAGCTGAAGCGCATGATCGACGAGAAGCGTGTAGACCCGAAGGAAATCATTGCCGTTTTGGGAAAGACGGAAGGCAACGGCTGTGTAAATGACTTTACCCGGGCGCTGTCTACCTTTGCGTTCCGCAAACTGGTTGCAGAGGAGACCGGCTGGACGGAGGAGGAGACGCAGAAAAAGGTTGCCTTTGTCATGTCCGGGGGGACGGAAGGCGTCATGTCGCCCCATGCGACCATCTTCTGCAAAAAGGATGTTCCCACCCCGGATACAGGGGTCAAGTCCCTGGCGGTCAGCTCCGGCTACACCCGTGATTTCCTGCCGGAGGAGCAGGGCACCATGGCGGTGGTGAACGAGGTCAGGCGCGTGACCCTGGAGCTGATGAAGGACGCCGGAATAGATTCCCCCCAGGACGTCCATTTTGTACAGATCAAATGCCCCTTGCTCACCTCCGAGCGGATTATGGATGCCAAGAGGCGTGGCAAGGATGTGGTGACCCACGATACCTACGAGTCCATGGGCTATAACCGGGGCGCCTCTGCGCTGGGGGTGGCTCTGGCCCTGGGCGAGATTGAAGAAGGCACCGTGACCGACGAGAGCATCTGCAAGGACTGGTCCCTCTATTCCGGCGTTGCCTCCACCTCCGCAGGCATTGAGCTGCTCAACTGCGAGATCATCCTGATGGGCAACTCCACCAAGGCCGCCAGCGACTTTACCATCGGCCACAGCGTGATGCAGGACCCCATTGATTTCAAGGCGGTGATTGCCGCAATCGAGAATGCGGGTATGGCGGTGGATAAATATCCCACGGAGGAGCAGACAAAGCAGATTGTAAACGTGTTCGCCAAGGCGGAGGCCGACACCACCGGATATGTCCGCGGCAGAAGAAATACCATGCACACCGACTCGGACATCAACCACACCCGCCACGCACGGGCGGTGGTGAACGGCGTAATCGCCGCGATTGTCAACGACCCCATGGTGTATGTGTCAGGGGGCGGCGAGCATCAGGGCCCGGACGGCGGCGGCCCCGTGGCGGTGATCCTCAAAAAGTAATCTGAGAAGGTGCAATGTTGAATTACATCTTAAAGAACGCCTATTTGGTTGCACAGGAGAAAACCTGTGACATTGCCGTGCGCAGCGGAACATTCCACTATCTTCAGGGCACAGAGGCCTCGGACGGCGACGAGATCCTGGACCTTGCAGGGAGAATGGTCATCCGGGGCTACTGCGACCTGCATACCCATCTGGACAAGGCCCTTGTGAATGCCCGGGTGAAGAATCGGTCCGGCACGCTGGAGGAGGCAATCCGGCTCATGGCGAGCTACAAGAGCGCCATGACAGACCGGGATATTCTGGAGCGGGCCGAGACGGTGCTGGAGATGTGCTTCCGCAACGGGACACGCTATCTGCGCACCCATGTGGACGTGGACGAGGGAATCGGCATCCGCTCCGTCCAGGTGCTGAAGGAGCTTCAGCAGAAGTACCGTGACCGGATCAAGCTGCAAATAGGGGATTGTGGAGCGTCCCGGAAACTATGCCGCACTGGACCAAGCCATGGCGGCAGGAGCCGACCTGGTGGGCGGTATCCCGGCCACGGAAAAGGACCCCCAGAGGCATATCGACATGATCTTTGATCTGGCGGAAAAATATGATGCCGCCATTGACATGCACATTGACGAGACCGATGACCCGGAGAGTCATACGCTGCTCCAGCTGGCACAGACCACCCTTCGCCGTGGATGGCAGGGCCGGGTTACGGCGGGGCACCTGTGCAGCCTGGCCGCCAATCCGCCGGAAAAGCAGGGCCAGGTTCTGGAACAGGTGAAGGCCGCCGGTATCCAGGTGATCTCCCTGCCGTCTACCAATCTGTACCTCCAGGGCCGCCATCATCCCTGGAATGTGCCTAGGGGAATCGCGCCCATCAAGCGGATTGCAGAGGAATATCGAATTCCGGTGGCCCTTGCCTCCGATAACATCAGGGACCCCTTCAACCCCTTCGGAAACGGCAATCCCCTACAGACTGCGCTGATCGCCGCCCACGGCTGCCATATGGGCGGCACGGACGACCTGCGAACCCTGTTCGACATGGTCAGCAAGACCCCCTTGGAAATGCTGGGGATCAACCCCGCCTTCCAGGAGATGGAGCCGGCAGATTTCGTGGTAATCGATGCGAAATCACCGGAGGAAGCCATTGTTTCCCAAAGCCCGATATACGGTTATTTTCAAAAAAGAGAAGTTGAGGTGTAGGCTATGGAACTATTGATCAACCTTATCCCGATTGCAATTATCCTGGTCGTTCTGATTTTCTGGAGAAGACACATGCTTTTCGCCGGCCTGCTGGGGGCAGTTGTGGCAATGCTGATCGGTCAGATTGCCCTTGGCGATGCGGTTGGCATGGTCACCGGCGGTATTTCCACCATGTTCTCCTATACCGCCCCCATTCTGTACGCTGCTGCCGCCGTTATGGTGTCGCAGGCGGGCTGCTTCAAGGCCATTGTGAACATCGCCCAGAAGAAGCTGAAGAAAAAGATTTTCCTGTTTGCCGCCTTCATGGTTCTGGTGCAGTCCCTGGCCACCTATATGGCCGGCATGGGCGCCGGAAATACCATGGTCATTGCCCCCCTGGTCTTTGTGGCGGTGGGCGCCATCCCTGAGGTAATCGCCGGCATGGCAATTGCCACCGCAGCCTGCTTTACTACCTCCCCCGCCTCCACCGAAACGGTTCTGGCGGCCGAGGCGGCGGCGGTTGACGTAGGCAAGCACGCCGCAAACATGATGCCGCTGACGCTTATCATGGTTCTGCTGGGTGCAGCGCTGGCCGGCTATGGCGTCTACAAAAAGGGAAGCCTGCTGGTGGAAGCGGCTAACCCGGAGGGGGAAGATGCCGAGGAGGAAGAGATTCGCAGACCCGGCGTGCGGATGATCCCGGCCATTGCCCTGCTGCTTCTGGTCATTCTCGGCGGGAAGATCAACGGATTGCTGAACGTGCATATTTTCTCCCCAGTGGTCAACGTTCTGATTACTGCGATCCTGACCGCAGCGCTTACCCCGCTGGGAATCAACAAAACCTGCGACGCCCTGGGCGAAGGCTCCAAGTACATTCTGACCACCCTGTTCTCCGTGGGCATTTTCCTGGGCTTTATCAACATCATTGCGGCCCTGGGCACCTTTGAGCAGCTGGCGGCGCTGGTAGGCATGGCTCCGCAGATTATCATCGTTCCCTGCGCCATTATCATGGCCTTCCTGATCGCCATTCCCTCCGGCGCCATGTGTGCCGGTGTGCTGGCCCTGATTTTGCCCACCATGTCGCTGTTGGGGATGCCCTCTGCATCCATGGGTATGGTGGCCATTGCCGCCGGCCTTGGCACCCAGGTCAGCCCGGTCCAGATCAATATCGCCGCGCTGTCTGACGGCTTCCAGGTCGACATCATGACCATTGTCAAAAACAACATGAAATATGTCCTGAGTGTGCTGGCCGTGCTGATTGTCGCTTCGTTTATCTTCGTCTAATCTTACCGGCATAGCTGCGCATATGTCTCTGGACAAAGGTCCTATCTACGGCAAAGGGAGTTTGCCCTTCATCCCATGAAAGGAGCATAGAAGCAAATGAGCGATGAGAGGATCGAGAAAAGCAAGGCCCCGGAATCAGGCAACCCGGATGTTATCTACAACGTAGAGGATAAGCCGCCGGTCAGGCAGAGCATCGTCTATGCCTTACAGCACATACTGGCAATGCTTGCCGGCAACGTCACCGTGCCCCTGCTGGTAATCAGCCTTGTGGGTCTGCAAAGCGGCGAAGGGATTTTCTTGATTCAGTGCGCGCTGCTTGTTGCGGGTCTGGCGACGCTGATGCAGGTGGTGGGATTCAAGCAGGTGGGTTCCCGTCTGCCCATTGTGATGGGCACCAGCAACGCCTTTTTGTCCACGGTGGTGGCCATTGTCTCCCAGTACGGGATTCCCGCCTGCCTGGGCGCCGGGCTGATCGGTGGCCTCTTTGAGACATTTTTGGGCTGCTTCCTGGACAAGCTGAAGAAAATCTTCAATCCCCTGGTTTCCGGGATTGTGGTTATGACCATCGGCCTCACCCTGATTCCCACGGGCATGAGGCAGGCGGCGGGCAGCAAAACGGTGGCGGGACTCGGGGCCCCTGTCAATATGCTGCTGGCAGGGCTTGTGATTCTGGTCATTATCCTGTGCAACCGCTCCAGGATCAAGATGATAAAGTCTGCGTCCATCCTGATCGGGATCGTGGCGGGCTATATTGTGGCCATATGCATGGGACAGGTGGACTTTTCCGCCGTTCGGGATGCGGGATGGTTTTCCATTCCCACGCCGCTGCGCTATAAGCTGGAGTTCAAGTGGCCCGCCATTGTGTCCATGCTGTTTATGTTTGTCGCCACCACGGTGGAAACCGTGGGGGACACCGCCGCCCTGACGACCATCGCCAAGGGCCGGCCGCCGAAGCCGGAGGAGAGCAAGGGCGCCATTCTGGCCGACGGCCTGGGCAGCGTGTTGGCCTCGTTCTTCAACGCATTTCCCAATACGTCCTATACCCAGAACATCGGCGTGGTGAACCTCACAGGGGTGTTCAGCCGTTCCGTGGTCACCCTGGGGGCGTTCATCCTGGTTGGAATGTCGCTGTTTCCCAAGCTCTCGGCCATTATCCTCTGCGTGCCGGAGCCGGCCCTGGGGGGCGCCACCCTGGTCACCTTCACCATGGTGTTCCTGTCCGGCCTGTCCCTCATCCGGCAGGAGCCGCTGAATAACCGGAACCTGCTGATTATGGCCGTTTCCCTGGGGGTGGGCGTGGGCTTCAGCCTGGTGCCCGAGGTCACCCAGGCGTGCCTGCCGCAGTCCGTGGCTGTCTGCCTCAACAACGGCATCATCCCGGCGGCAATCCTTGCAATCGTGTTGGACAATTTCTACCCGAAGGAGAAGAAAAGGCAAGAGGACAAGGCGTAAATGCCCCATTGCATGATCGCCAGTGAAAAAAGCGAGGCGAGTTCAATGTCCAAAACAGTGGAAGCAGCCCTGATAGAGGAGCTGCTGGACAGGCTGCTGCGCACACCGGGGGAGGGCGTCGTGCAGAGCGTATATCGCCGCAGTGTGAACATTGAAGCACAGGGCGTACTGTTTACTGTGATTTCCCCCACGCCCGATCGTGGCCCGGCCTGCGCGGTGCTGCGCAGGCCGGTCTCTTTCCAAGGGGTGGAGCCCGGTATGCGGGCCCGCTGGAGCGACGGCATGCTGACCTTTGGCGATATTTCCTGCCTGTATGCGCAGGCGGCGGTGCGCAGTTGCCTGTACGGTCCCCAGACGGCGGTGCTGCCCAGTGCGGCGGCTACCCAGCGTCTGCTGGGGGCACTGCTGCACACGGCGTCCCCCCCACAGACAGAGGGATATGGTGCGCTGATCTATCAAAAGCTGGTCCGATCCGGGCGGGAGCTGTGCGCCGCACTGCGGACAGGGCAGGACCCCGGCCCCGCCGTGGAGCGTATGGTGGGCTTCGGCTTGGGGCTCACGCCGTCGGGAGACGACTTCCTTACCGGCTTTTACGCTACGCTGCGGGTGCTGGGCGGCCCCGCTGCCCAAGGCTGGGCGGAAGCCGTAGGGAAGGCGGTGCGTCCCTGCCTGAACAGCACCACCCAGGTGGGCCGCTGGATGCTGAGCTGTGCGCTGGAGGGCCGCTGGCGGACCTCGCTGCAGCAGGTGCTGCTGGCCTGCGCCGACCACACCTCCCAAGACCTGGAGCAGGCGGTGCAGGCGCTGATGGCCGTGGGGGCCAGTTCGGGGTTCGACATGTGCATGGGCGTACAGCGGGCGCTGGCACTGCTGAACCAAAATGAAAGGAGCGATGAAAATGGCAGATCTGATCTGTGTCAGAAAAAATTCCTACTATGATTCCGTTACCCTGATGACCCTTTCCAATAAGCTGAAAAAGCTGGAGGGCGTTTTGGATGCCATGGTATCCATGGCCACCGATATGAATAAGGGCCTGCTGGCGGGCATTGGCCTGTCCAACGACGAGGTGGTCGCGGCCGGCCAGAACGACCTTTTGATCGCCGTGCGTGCCCACACCGAGGAGCAGTGCCGGCAGGCCAGCGCCCAGGTGGACGTGCTGCTGGCATCCAACGGAAAGGGCGGGAAAAAGCAGCAGGAGCAGGTGTATCACACCATTGCCCAGGCAAAAGAGGCAAACCCTGAGCTCAACCTGGCCATCATCTCCGTGGCCGGCCAGTACGCCGCCCGTGAGGCCCGTATGGCACTAAAAAACGATATGCATGTGATGCTGTTCTCCGACAACGTCACAGTCGAGCAGGAAAAGGAGCTCAAGGAAACAGCCCATGAGAAGGGGCTTTTGGTGATGGGTCCGGACTGCGGCACCGCCATCATCAACGGTGTGGGACTGTGCTTTGCAAACCGGGTGCGTCGGGGCGACATCGGCATGGTGGGAGCCTCCGGTACCGGCCTGCAGGAGGTGACCGTTCTGGTGGATCGTCTGGGGGGCGGCGTGTCCCAGGCCATCGGCACCGGCGGACGTGACCTGTCGGCTGCCATCGGCGGGCGCATGATGCTGGACGGCATCGACCTGCTGGACGCCGACCCCAATACCCGCGTGATTGTACTGATCTCCAAGCCCCCGGTGCATGAGGTGGCCGCCAAGGTGCTTGCCCGGGTGAGTACCTGCACAAAGCCCGTGGTGGTGTGCTTTATCGGGGGAGACGCTGCTGACGCGCAGCAGGCCGGAGCGGTATTTGCGTCCAATCTTGCGGATGCCGCCGCCAAGGCCGTCGCCCTCTCCAAGGGGCAGGAGGCCGGACAGCTGCCCCCCTTTGTTCCCGGCAAGGCGCTGCTGGATGCCGCCCAGAAACTGCGTCCGGAGCAGAAGTACATCCGTGGGCTGTTCTGCGGGGGCACGCTGGCTGCCGAAGCGCTGTTTGAGATCACCAAGGAACGCCTGGACGTTTACAGCAACGTGGCGAAAAAGCCCCAGCAGCAGATGGAGGATCTGAATATTAGCAGGAAGAATACCATCATCGACCTGGGGGATGATGCCTTTACCGTTGGTCGGCCCCACCCCATGATTGAGCCGGAGCTGCGCAACGACCGACTGCTTCAGGAGGCACAGAGCCCCGAGACCGCCGTGGTGCTGCTGGATATTGAGCTGGGCTACGGTTCCCATGCAGATCCCGCAGGGGTGGTGCTGGAGGGGATTCGCCGGGCGCAGGCCGAGAACCGCAAGGCGGGCCGCCAGGTGATCTTTATTGCCTACATTCTGGGGACGCAGGAGGATTTCCAAGGGTATGATGCCCAGCGTGCAGCGCTGGAGGAAGCCGGAGTATTGATCGCCCACAGCAATCTGGAAGCGGTCCAGATGGCGCTGGCCGTAGGAAAGGGGAGGCAAGGGAAGTAATGGAACACACGTTATTTGAAACACAGCTGAATATTCTGAATGTGGGTACGCCCCTGTTTCAGAAGGAAATTGTCCGTCAGCAGATCCCCTGCCTGCATGTGGACTGGAAGCCCGCCGCAGGGGGCAACATAAAGCTGATCGAAGCGCTGGACTGCTTATTGGAGGATGAGCAGGTGAACGAGGCCAACCGCCTAGCGGTGGAAAAGATCAAGCAGGCGCATCCGGTTCTGGTGGACGTTGACCAGGCCCTTCGGGTGATCCCCGGCATGACGGAGAAAACCATCCTCCACGCAGGCCCGCCCATTGCCTATCAGGACATGTGTGGTCCCATGCGCGGCGCCATTATGGGTGCGCTGATGTATGAGGGGCTGGCGGACACGGCAGAGGAGGCGGACAAGCTGGCCGCGTCGGGGGAGATCGAGTTTTCTCCCTGCCACGAGCACCACGCCGTGGGACCCATGGCGGGGGTAATTTCGCCCAGTATGCCGGTACACGTGGTGAGAAACGTCACCGACGGAAATTACAGCTATGCCACCATCAACGAGGGGCTGGGCAAAGTGCTGCGCTTCGGCGCCAACAGCCCCGAGGTCCTCGACAGGCTGCGCTACATCCAACGGGAATTCGCCCCCGTTCTGAAGGCCGTCGTTGCCCTGGCCGGCGGGGTGGACATCAAGAATCTCACCGCCCAGGCGCTGCATATGGGAGATGAGTGCCATAACCGGAACAAGGCAGCCACGGCTCTGCTCATCCGGGACCTGCTGCCGTACTTCCTGGATGCATCCATCGACCAGGAAGCCGCAAAAAAGGCGCTGGCGTTTATGGCTGGCAACGAGCACTACTTCCTGAACCTGTCCATGCCTGCGTGCAAGTGTATGATGGAGGCGGCCCACGGGGTGCCCAAGTCCACCGTCGTCACGGTTATGGCCCGCAACGGCGTGGAGTTCGGCATTAAGGTGAGCGGCATGCCCGCCGACCGGTGGTTCACCGGCCCGGCCCAGATGGTGCAGGGCCTGATGTTCCCCGGCTTTGAGGAGACGGACGCCAATCCGGACCTAGGCGACAGCGCCATTACCGAAACCACAGGAATCGGCGGCTTTGCCATGGCCGCGGCGCCCTCCATCGTGCAGTTTGTGGGCGGCAGCGTGTCTGACGCACTGGCATACAGCACCCAAATGTATGAGATTACAGAGACGGAAAACCCCGGCTATTCGCTGCCGCCGCTGGATTTCCGGGGGGCCGCCACGGGAATCGACGTCCGCAAGGTGCTGGCCACCGGCATCCTGCCGGTTATCAATACTGGCATGGCCCACCGAGAGGCAGGGATCGGCCAGGTCGGCGCCGGTATCGTGCATCCGCCTGCGGCTTGCTTTGAAAAGGCAGTGGCCGCCTGCGGCGAGGCATTTTGCTCCCGCTGAACTGCGGTGCCCTTGGATAGAGGAGAACAGATATGGCCAGAATAGTGATAGCCCTGGGCGGAAATGCGCTGGGAGATACCCCGGCGAAGCAGCTGGACCTGGTAAAGCAGACGGCAAAGCCGATTGTGGACCTGATCGAGGCGGGAAACCAGGTGGTAATCACCCACGGCAACGGCCCCCAGGTTGGCATGATCAATTTGGGAATGCGCACGGCGGCGGAAGTCGGAGCGGTCCAGAGCGACATGCCGTTTCCGGAGTGCGGGGCAATGAGCCAGGGATACATCGGATACCACTTGCAGAACAGCATCGAAAATGAGCTCTCGGCGCGTGGGATTACAAGGAACGTGGCGGCGGTGGTAACTCAGGTGTTGGTGGACGCAAAGGATCCGGCATTTGAACAACCGACAAAGCCCGTGGGCGCATTTTACAACAGCGAAGCAGCGCAGCGACTCATAGCCGAAAAAGGCTACACAATGATAGACGACGCAGGGCGGGGATACCGCCGGGTCGTGCCAAGCCCGCGTCCCGTGGACATTGTGGAAAAGGAAGTTGTCAATACGCTGGTGGACAGTGGATGTGTGGTGATCGCAGCAGGTGGTGGCGGCATCCCCGTAACAAAACAGGACACCTGCCTTGTGGGGGTGTCGGCTGTGGTCGATAAGGACTTTGCAGCCGCAAAACTGGCGGAGTTGATAGCTGCCGATTTGTTGATTCTTCTGACCGCAGTGGACCGGGTGGCAATCAACTGGGGCCTGCCAAATCAGAAGGCGCTGGAGAACATCACGGTTGCCGAGGCAGAGCAGTACTGCCGGGAAGGCCACTTTGCACCGGGCAGCATGCTGCCAAAGGTAGAGGCGGCAATATCGTTCGCAAGGACAGGCGGCGAGGCTGTGATTGCGAGCCTTGAACGTGCGGCGGTTGCATTGCATGGCGAAAGCGGCACTCGCATACACAGGTAAAAGATTGCGTATTTCAAATTTCTTCGGTACCTCAAAGGGGGCCGTCTCGCCAAGAGACGGCCCCTTTTCAACCTCCATGGAAGGGCGAGGCGCTGAGCAGCATAATCCCGGTGGGACACTTTTTTTCCGTTTCTTCTCCGGTAAAATTCCGCGTCTTGCATCACGGGCGGGTCTTGGGTAAGATGAGATTATAGACTCATGCAATCGCCACGGCGGTGGTGGGAAGCCAATTTTTAAGAAAGGCGGCCGCAAAAACGGGACCTTCGAACAGCGGCTGTAAGGTGTAATGTATGGAAAGAAAGTATCCTCATTTGCTCAGCCCCTATCAGGTGGGCAGCGTAATATTCAAAAACCGTATGCTGGCAGGGCCCTTGGGGTTCTGTGTGCCCAATTCCGGCTGCATCCATGAACACAATTTGGAGTTCTATGAGATTCAGGCCACCGGCGGCGCAGCCCGGGTCACCACCAATGATTATCCGGTCTCCGGCGGAATGAGTCCCGGGGGAGGGCTGGATTTCCGGGGCCCTGTGGACATTGAAATGGAGAAGTCTCTCCAGGAATATGTCCGCACCATGCACCGGCACAATACCCTGGCCTTTTTGGAGTTTACCCATGGGGGATTCCCGGTCCGGGACTATGTGGACCCCGACGAGGAGACTGCCACCCCCAACGCCCGTCCCCTGGGCAATGGGAAAATGGCTCCGCCGCCCATGATGGGAGACGGCCGCACGCTGGCGGAGATCTCCAAGGAAGAAATCCACCAGATCATCGACGACTTTGCCTCCTGCTGCGCCACGGCGGCCCAGTTTGGCGTGGACGGCGTGCTGCTCCACGGAGGCCACAACAAGCTCATCGACCAGTTCCGCTCTCTGCGCCACAACAAGCGCACCGACGAATACGGCGGCTCCCTGGAGAATCGGGCGCGGTTTTGCATAGAACTGCTGGAGGCCATCCGGGCCCGGTGCGGCAGCAAGCTGCTGCTGGAGCTGCGGCTCAGCGGCGACGAAGGGTATCCCGGGGGAATTACCATCGACGAGACCATTGCGTTCCTGCTGTATCTCCAGGAATATGAGGAAACCCATCATAAAAATCTGTATGACCTGTTCCACCTCTCCGGGGGGGACCACACCACCGCAGCAGGGAACATGGCCACCAGTTCCCCGGCCTTCTATCCGGGTGCCTATAATCGGCCCTTTGCCAAGAAGATCAAGGCGGCGGGATTTAAAAAGCCCCTGGTCCTGATCAATTCCATCAACAGCCCAGACCTGGCGGAGGAGATTCTGGCGTCCGGAGATGCGGAATTCGTCTGTATGGCACGACAGCTGGTGGTGGCAGACCCCTTCTTCCCCAGAAAGGTTCAGGAGGGCCGCATCGACGAAATCAACACCTGCATCCGCTGTCACAACTGCTTTGACCGGGAGGAGTGTGCGGTGAATCCCATCACTCAGAACCGGGGCTACACCCAGACCCGAGAGGTCCCTCTGGCCAAGGAGCGGAAACGGGTGGCAGTGGTCGGCGGCGGCATTGCGGGCCTGAAGGCGGCAGAGACGGCGGCAGCCCGTGGCCATGAGGTGACCCTCTATGAAAAAGAAAACTATCTGGGCGGTCTGCTGCGGTTCTCCGATACGGACAATTACAAACACGACATCCGGACCTACAAAAACAGCATGATCTCCCGGGTAACCCGCCAGGAAAACATCACCGTCTGTCTGAATACGGAGGCAACCCCGGAAATGCTGAAGGAGCAGGGCTTTGATGCGGTGATCGTGGCCATTGGAGGAGAGCCGGTGATTCCCTCCATTCCCGGGGCCCAGGGGAACAACGTGGTGACCTCCATGGAGGTCTATGACCATCCGGAGCGGGTGGGCAACCGGGTCATTATGCTGGGCGGAGGCATTCAGGCCTGTGAAATCGCCCTACACCTGGCCAAGGCCGGGAAGCAGGTCACCATTGTGGGCCGCCGGGAGAAGCTGGCTCCCCACGAGGTCATCAACAACGATGTGTTCCACCCCGTTCCCGCCATGAAAAAGATGTTCCGGCGGTTTGACCCGCCGGTGGAGATCGTCACCGGCTGCAACTGTGTGGAGATCACGGAGCAGGGCATCCGTGGCATTATGGTAAACTCCGGGGAGGAACGGTTCCTGGAGGCGGACACCGTGGTCCTCGCTGCCGGAAGCCGGAACCGCCAGGAGGACGCCATGAAGTTTTATTGCTGCGCCGAATTTGTCGGCATGGCGGGAGATTGCCGGGAGCCTAAGAAAATTAAACAGGCGGTGGCGGCCGGCTATTACCAGGCCATGGACATCTAATGGGAGAGGAAGACAAAATGTAATATGCCAAAATCAGAAGGAGGAAAATTCATGAAAAAGAAGCTTACAGCAATGCTATTGGCAATGGCGCTGCTCGTCACGTTGGCAGCCTGCGGAGGGACGGCCGGAAGCCAGGCCATCGCCTCCCAGGAGCCTGCGGAGCAACAGCAGGAGACGGCACCGGTGGAGTCCCCCCAGGACCAGGAGGATTCCGCCCCAGCGGCTGAGGCGTCCCAAGTGACCGCCGAGACTTCTCAGCCGGCCCGCAACGACACCGTGATCGAATACCCCCTGGCAGATGGGGAGACCCTGAGCATCTGGTGTGCCAAGCCCGGGGGACCGCCCATCGTCCGAGACTCCTGGGCAGAGCTGGAGATCTTCCAGCAGGCGGAGGAGCATCTGGGGGTTAAGATCGACTGGCATGAGGTGGATATGATGGCCATGGAGACCCAGTTCAATCTCATGGCAGCCACCGGAACCTATACGGACATTGTCGCCGGCGTGGTCCAGAACTATTCCACCGGAATCGTGGGGGCCTATGAGGACGGGGTGGTTATGGATATTGCCGACCTGGTCTACGACAACATGCCCAACTATTGGAACCTGGTTCACACGGATGCCGAGAAGGAAAAGTACGTCACCACAGAGGACGGCCAGGAGCTGGCCATTTATGTGGTCAACGATCAGCCGCTGACCGAGCGAGGACTGCTGATTCGTCAGGATTGGCTGGAGGAGCAGGGGCTGAAAACTCCGGAGACCTTTGAGGAGCTGGAAGCGTCGTTGCTGGCCTTCCAAAGCGCATACCACTGCTCCGATCCCCTGTATGTGGGGGAGACCGGCCTGGCAGTTCCTGCGCTGACCTCGGGCTATGATATTGCCTATTTTGCCAGTGACCTGGCGCTGTATGTCGATGACCAGGGGGAGCTGGTGTGCTCCTATCTGACCGATGACTACCGGGACTACCTGGAAATGATGAATCGCTGGATGAACGAGGGGCTTTTTGACGGAGATTCCGTGCTCAACGCCAGCATGTTCAATATGAACACAACCCAGACCAAGGTTTGCGGCGACGATGTGGGCGCCTTCCACACCTCTGCCAACCAGCTTTCCACCTATTACACCTACACCAGCAACGAAAACTTTGACGTGACTCCCATCAACGTGGTTGTCCGCAACCAGGGGGATGACACCGTCAACCACTTTGGCAGCTATGAACCGGTCCAGGGGGGCCAGACGGTGTCCATTTCCACGGATTGCACCAATCCGCAGCTGGCACTGCGCTGGATCGACTACTGGTACACCGAGGAAGGCACCATGTACATGACCTACGGCATCGAGGATTACACCTACACCGTGGCCGAGGACGGCACCGTCACCTTTACGGATATGATCGTCAACAATACCGACGGCATGAGCCCGGAGGGGATGATTATGAAGTACAACTGCCAGGGCAAGATCTGCGGCGTGATGATGCAGAAGGCCCTGTGGGCCTACTACTCCGACAAGCAAAAGGAGGTCTTGGACTTCTGGTCCAGTCAGGTGGAATATGACCGAAGCGTGCCTGGCTATGTGACCCTGACAACGGCGGAAAGCGCTGAATACAGCGCTGGCGTGGCGGACATCCTCTCCTATGCGGAATCCGAGCTGACCAAGTTTATCTTTGGGGACCGGCCCATTTCCCAGTGGGATGATTTTACCGCAGAGCTGGAGAATATGGGCATCCGGGATATGATTGCCATCTACCAGGGAGCATACGACAGACAGGCCGAATAGGGCGCTGAGATTGCCCCAAAACCGGCGACTGAAAAAAGACTGTAACCAGAGGAATAGAAGGGGCTGTCTCGATACGAGACAGCCCCTTTTTTGCCGCAATAGACCGGTCAATATTTTACCGTAGCCGATGGGGGCAAAAATTGTCCCGGTTACAGCGCCGCCAGGTATTTTCCCAGCTCCCGGCCCAAGGTCCAGGCGATGCCGATGCTGACGCCGGCCACTGGGGTGGAGTACTGGACGCCAAACCGTCTGCCGCAGCAGTTGCCTGTGGCGTAAAGACCGGGAATCACGTCCAAGTTTTGGTCATAGACCTGCTGGTGATCGTCTGTCCAGAGTCCATCCACCGTGACCATGGGACCCATGGCCCCGCCCTGGGTGCGGTCTGTCAGCATGCCATAATAGGGCGGAGTATCCAGAGGCACCAGCAGGCTCTTGTCCTTGCCAAAGTCCTCGTCCCGGCCTGTGGCGCAGAAGCCGTTGTACCGGGCCACGGAGTCCAGCATATTCTGCTTCAACTGGCCCTGGAAGCCCAGCAGGTCCGCCAGCTCCTCCAGAGAATCCGCCGCAAAGAGCCGGGGCTGCTCCGCCCCCTTGGGGGCGTGGGGATCCTTGACCGCATAGCCCTCTTTCCCCGCGTTCCTGGCTCCTTCCATATAATCCATGGCGGTGGACATACGGGGATCCTGGGGATTGTTGACCCAGAGGGCACCGTGGATGGGAGGCTGCCGCTGAAGCAGATCATCCACCTTGCTGTCAAAGAGATTGACCAGGCGCGGGGTCTTGATACGGGCCGCCTCCAGGCCGGTGAATTCGCTGTCTCCAAAGCCCTCGTTGCAAAAGCGCCGATTGTCCCCGTCCAGCCATAGGGTGGCGGTGGCCATAAACAGGGGCGAATTGGGAGCGGCGGTATTGCCGCCCATACAGGCGATGGGCCCCGGTACCATCCGGCCTCCGGCCCAAATCCCCATGCGGATGCCGCTTCCGTCCCGGCTCAGGCCGGTAATGCGCTGCTCCGGCGAGGCCGCCAGGGTCACCAGTTCGTCGCAGAGCTCCCGCATCATTTCCTCGTTGTGGCCAAAGTCTCCTGCGGCCAGGACCACTCCCTTTGTGGCCCGGAAGCGGACATAGCCGCCATGGCGTTCCTTGGCAATCACTGCCGTGACCCGTTCTTCGGTTTTTTCCAGCTGCTGGGCCACAGTGGAAAAGTGGAAATCCGTCCCCAGGGCTTTCGCCCGCTGGATACTGGCCACCACCGCCTCTGTAATCCCCTTGTTGTGCCAGAGCTCCTCCGGGAATGTGGCAGTGCCCGTCCACGATTTCAGGCCGCAGATATTTCCGGAATATTTCGTGGGAGCCGGCCAATAGCGAATCTGTACGTTTTGTTTCTGCTCCTCCGTCAGGGCCTCCAGAAGCCAGTCAAAGCAGCTGCCGCAGTTTTTCACAAACTGCATGACCAGCCTGGGATTGCTGCGGTTTCCGCTGCGGAGCTGCCAGTCGTTAAAGAACTCAATTTCATCCACCTCCGGCACCCCGTGGCTCCGGAGAAAGTCGGAGTTGATATGGCCGAAGTCAATGCCGTAGGCCCAGTAGTTTTTCTCCACCATGGTCTCGATCACCCGGACAGAAACGCCCTCCTCCGCCAGGGTGCGGGCCAGGGATACACCGGCGTGTCCTGCTCCCACCACCACAACCTCAGATTCCAGTGTTTTTGTAATCTCCGCCTCCGGGATTGGGGCCGGGGGTGTTCTCCAGGTTGTTTTTTTCTCCATTGTAAATCCCTCCTTATAGCGCATTATAAAAAAACTGCCGCTTTTGGAAAAGCGACAGTTTTTTATGGCCCCCCCATGGTGTCCCGCCGGGGCGGCGTTTTCCGGGGGCTGGTCATTCAGCGGTGGGACGGGGATGCTTGCGGTATTCCGAGGCGCTCATGCCCTCCATCTTTCGGAAGGTGCGGTTAAAGGTGCGGCGATTGGTGTACCCCACGGCCTGCCAGATGGTGTCGATGTTTTGCGCTGTGTGTACCAGCAAATCCTTGGCGTGGAGCAATCTCTGGGTGTGGATATAGTCCAAAATTCCCACCTGCATCACGGATTTAAAGGTGCGGGAGAGATGGGACTGGTTCATCTGAAACTGGTCACAGAGCATGGCCAGACATAGGTTGCAATCGGCATAATGCCCTCGAATGTAGGCGGCCACCGACTGGATCTTGGTTTGCAGGGCCTGCTCCCCGGTGGAAATCCGCACCTCCATGTCCGCAAACAGGTCATCCAGCAGCTGATAGATATTCTCCTCGGTCTCCATGGGCCGCATGTACAAAAACCCGATGTCCGAGGCCGCCAGGCCAAAGATGTTGAGGAGGCTTTCCACATGGTTCATAAACCGAAGGCGGGCGTGCTCAAAGGAGAGCCCGTCGGCGGCAATATCCTCGGCGGTGAGGGCCCGGAGCGCCTCCTTGGCCATGCCGAGATCCCGGCTCAAAATATACTGGTAGTATTGCTTTTCCAGCCGGGCGTTGGGCTGTGGGGCGGTGGGCAGTCGTTCGGTAGAGGGGGGCGGCACGACACCGGTGTTGGCAATCTGATTCAGCCCGTACTTTTCCGTCAGCCGGTTATACGCTGTGTTCCTTGCCGCCGGGAGGCTGCTGTGACCGACCACAATGGGGCTTCTGGCCGCAACCAGGGTGATGCCGTAGTTTTTCTGTACGATGTCTATGGCGGACTGCATGGCCCCGTCAATGGCGGAGAGCATCTGCTCCTCTGCCTGGTCTGCATCCGGCAAATTGATGAGGATATTTGCAAAGGTCAAATCGGACTCGCAGCAGCTGGCGATGCAGTAGGGGCCGAGGGCGGTTTCAAAGACGTTGTAAATGGCGGTTTTCATAAAATCCACTTCGTCCTGGGAGAACCGGCTGGTACCATCGGCACGGAAAAGCTGTTCCCGAATGAGCAGCTCCAGGGTGGCCACCAGAAAATAGTCTGTATCATAGGAAAACCCGAACACTGCTGCCTCGTCAGGGGGCGGGAGCTTTCCGTAGAGGGTCACCTCAATGTTGGCCCGGCGGAGCTTCTCCTTGGCCAGCTGAAGCTCCACCTCCTGCTGGGCCAGAAGGGAAAAAAGAGAATCAACCTGATCCTTAACCTGATTTGCCAGACCGGTATAGTTCTCTTTCCTGGAATAATCGGATAACAGAGACGACATACTTACCCTCCTTCTCGTGGGTATGGGACCTTGGATTCCTTCCTTTTTAGCTTACAGACATCCTGGGAGAATGTCAAGAAAAAAGCCCGGAAAAATCAAACCCAGGGAATCCTCCACTGAGGAGAGGGGAATTTTCCCAATGGATGGTCCCAGAGAAACCGGGCAGGCGAGAATTTGGGCCAATTCGGCTGCCCCATGGACCCTATGGGACAATTCTTGCGCAGGAAGGTGTTTCCAAGGGGACATGTGTCCCTTGTGCAAAATCCCAAAACGATATGGGCCTTTATTGCAAAAATTGTCTCTTATCACTAAGGATGCAAGTCGATATAATCGTATTATATCGAAAGAAACGGGTGGCCCTTACCCTTGGTTATGCCGTTTCGTAAAAGGAGGAGCTGTAAATGATCCAATGGAAAACCTTCCAGCCAGGGAAATATGACAGTTGGGAGCTGCCCTTTGTCCAGCAGCGGCAGAAAATGGCCGCCGGAGAGATGGGAGACATGCCCATGATGGGACCTCCGGGGATGGAGGATATGCCCTTCTTCGGGCCGCCGGAAGCAAAGCCCTATTCGGTGGAGGAGATCCAGGCATATAACCACAGATGGGATCCCTACAATCCCCTGTTCAACGATGTGGAATATGCAAAAAAGGCAGGCTACCAGGGACTCCCGGCCTTGCCGGGGTTTGTGGGCCGCGGCGGCGGCGCGATGTTGGGATTTCCCAAGGATATTGCCGACGCATTTTACTACACCAACGATGGCACGGACATTGAGCTGGCCCGGCCCATCGTCTCCGGCGATCTGCTGAAGGACGCCGGGGAGACCAACGAGATGGTTGATCTGACCGAGCCTGGCAGCGATCTCCGGATGTGGTATCTGGGTGGCACCGGCAGTATGGAGGATGCAGCCGGAAACATTGTAGTAAAGGCCACCGGAAACACCCGCGACTGCTATAAAAAACGGGCCGATGGAGGTCCTCCGGTGGATTTCTCGGAAAACATGGGAGAGTGGTCTGCCTATTTTCCTCCTGCGCACTATACCACCGATGAGGACTGGGATCGAATCGTCTCCATCTGGGACAAGGAAACCATCCGGGGCGCAGACACGCTCTACTGGGAGGACGCGGAAATTGGCGTGTTTATGCCGGAAACCTGCTCCGGACCCATCACCTATATGGACATGATTGCCTGGTACGGCAACCAGAATACCCTTTCCCGAAAGTTCCTTCGGGACAAGGAAAAACGGAAGACCTGCTTCCGGGACGGCAACGGGAATTATCTCTTTGAAACAGCGCTCCACCTGGGCTCCCGGAACATTCCCGGCGGACGTATGGCCTTCTACAACGACACGGCGGGACATCATGTTCTCCGCACGGTCACCAACTACATCGGCGATCAGGGCTATGTGACCCGATACTGCTGGCGGTTCTATCCCTTCTTCAAAGAGCTTCGCAGCGGCTTTGTGCCCAAGGATTACGATCTGCTCACTCGGGTTGTGCCGGGCTATGAAAACCGGCCCTTGAACCGCCACGGTGGGGAAGGGGACACAGTCATTGGCAAGGCTTATATTTACGGAAAGCGGGTAGACGAGCATGGGCGGCATGTGATCGATATATGCGCCTGGGGAGAGGATCTGGAGGGGAATATTCTACAGATTTGCCCCATCACAGCCTGCCTGCCCACGAAATCGTAATACCACTTGTGTGGTGAAGGTGTTCATACCATATAGAAAGGGGAAATAAGCATGAAAAAACGAAGATCTTGTATTGCGCTGCTTCTGGCATGGAGTATGCTATTTTCATTGACCGCCTGCGGCGGCACGGCGGTCAGCGACGCATCCTCTGCACCGGCTGAGACCATCGCAGAGACGTCTGCGCCTTCCGAGGCGCCGAAGCCGGAAGAAAATCAGGAGCCTGAAAGTACCGTGATGTCCACGGAAGAGACGGTGCCCGAGCCGGAACTGGAATACACCCTTCCCATCCACGACGACAGCATCTCCATTTCCTATTGGATTTCCTGGAATCCTGACCTCTCTGCGGTCTGCGCCCCCGGAGATGCCTCCGTCTACAAGGCGCTGGAAGAACGAACCGGCATCCACGTGGACTATCGGGAATCCTCCCCCTTTAACCAGGGACAGGATTTTGACCTGATGATTGCCTCCGGAGACTATGTGGACATATTCCCCGCCAGCTCCAACCTGTCTCCCGACCAGGCATTTGAACAGGATATTTGCATCGACCTGACGGAATATATGGACACTTATCTCCGGAACTATCATGCAATTTTGAAAAGCAACGACGAGTATATGCACACTGCTGTCAACGACGAGGGACGGATCCTTTCGGTAAACAGCATGTATGACGAAAACGTTGCAGTCAACTTCGGCCTGGTGATCCGGAAGGATTGGCTGGACCAGTTAGGGCTTGACATGCCGGAGACCTATGACGATTACCACAAGGTGCTCACTACCTTTAAGAACCAGCTGGGCGCCAATGCGGCCATGCATATGGGCTCCAGCGGCGTATTAACCGGAAACTACTTCTGCTCCGGCTTTGGGATCAACGGCTATGTGTCCATGATGGACGCTCCCTTCTATCAGGTGGATGGAGAAGTCAAATTTGGCCCCATCCAGCCGGAATTCAAGGACTATCTGACCATGATGAACCAGTGGTATTCCGAGGGCCTGATTTACAAGGACTTTTACAGCGTTGCCGATCCCATGACGGCGCCCTCTGACCAAATCACCACCGACAACATGGGACTTTGGGTCTGCGAGCTGGCTAGAATGCACGAGTTTGACAGCATGTTTGATTCCTCCAGCACCTTTGAAATCTGGCCTGTTCAGGATGCGGTGCAGAACCGCGGAGATGTAAATAAGATCCGTGTTGCAACGGAAATGGCCACCAGCGGCGGCGAGGTGATTGCTTCCACCTGCGCCTACCCGGAAATTGCCGCCCTGTGGCTGGACTATCGCTACACAGACGAAGGCCGGCTCTTGCTGAACTACGGCGTGGAAGGGGAAGGCTTTGAATATGTGGACGGCGAGCCTCAGCTTACCGAATTGATCACCGGTGCAGAGAATATCAACTTCGGCCTTGCCATGTATGCCACGGTATTCCTGGGCTACAATGAGCCGGAGCGGATGTGGTCCACTTATTCCGATGCCCAGATGGCCTCTCTGGATATCTGGAAAATGGGTGACAACGAGTATGGCTATTCTGCCAACGCCATCATGAACACCCAGGAACAGGAAACCTTCAGCCGGGCCTATTCTGACATCAACACCTATCTTCTGGCCGAAATCGTCCGTTTTGTCATCGGGGACCGTTCCCTGGATGAGTTCGACGACTATGTGGCGGATGTAGAAGCCATGGGCATCGACGCCTGCATCGAATGCAAGCAGGCCGCCCTGGACCGCTATCTGGATTGATCGAAATGCGCACTAAGCCATTACCGGCCTAGAGTCCCGGAAACTTCCCCTTGCGCAACAGCGGCTTGTTCCTTATAATAATTATATAGGAATCAAGGGGAAAAGAGGCGACGAAATGGAACTCAAGCAGCTGGAGTACTTCCTGAAAGTAGCGGAGCAGTTAAATTTCAGCCGGGCCGCCGAGAGCCTGTATATCTCACAGCCCGCGCTGAGCTATCAGATTGCGGAGCTGGAACGGGAGTTGGGCGCAGAACTGTTTGTGCGAGATCGCCGGAAGGTCTCGCTGACGCCGGAGGGGGAGGCGCTGATGCTTCCCGCACAGGAGATGCTGGAGCAGGCGGCCCTGCTGCCTGATGTCATCCGGAAAAGTCAGAGTCGGAAAAATGGAATTCTGCGGATTGGCTTTGACAATACCGAGGATCACTACGAATGCATCGGCGTCACCGAAGCGCTGGCGCACTTTGGACTTCAGAATCCCGGTGTGGAGCTGACCTTGATCCGCGCCCCCTTCACAGAATGTGCAGACCAGGTGATTTACGGTGACTTGGATGCAGCCTTTCTGATTTTGCGCCACCGGGAGCATTTGCCGCCGGATTTGACCTCTCGAAAGGTCTATGAGACGCGAGTGGTCATGGTGGTACGGGAGGACAGCGGCATTGAAACCTGTCAGGAGGCCGTAGACCGTTTGGACCTGTTGCTGGTAGACGAAAAGCCCCGGGGGAATTCCCGTGTGCTAAAAACGCTGGAAAACATGAAGCTGGAGCCCAAAATTCACCGAGTGGACTCCATGTGTGCCGGGTTTGTCTATGCCCAGATGGGAAAGGGCATCATGCTGCTTTCGGAGGTCTATTATCGGCAGCACCGCTATCCCGGACTGAAGGCCATTCCTATTCCGGATGAGGCTGCAGTGATCTCTCATGAGCTGGTATGGAACCGCGGGACCAGTAATCCCATGGTAGCACGGCTTTTAGAGCAGCTCCCGACGGTGATGCATACATAGCTTCCTAAGGAACCATAGCCCTTCGATTCTTGGGAAACGTCCATTTTAAGAGAAACCACACAGCCACCGGCGAAGCCGGTGGCTGTGTGGTTTATTTAGATGGGGGGAATCTCTGATCAATCCGTTTAAATGGTCATTGCTGCGTCGTAGGCAGCTCTGGTCACGGTTTTGACATTGCCAACCTTCACACAGTCGCCTAGCTTTCGGAAGTTTTCGGCACAGGAGCGGAAGGCTTCCGCCTGTACAGCCAGTGGGCGCATGCCCACCGCAAGAATCACCGTGTCAGCAGAAACCTTGTGGGCCTGTCCGGTGCTGTCCTCATAGGTGACACCGTCTTGTTCAATCTGGGTGACCTTGGCGCACAAAATCGCTGTGCAGTGGTCGTGAACTTGTCCCTCCAGCTCCTCCTGATAGGTTCTCATGGCATCCGGAGCCAGCTTGGGCTGCATCTCCAAAATCGTGACCTGCTTCCCGTTCATGCCGTAATGTACACCGGTTTCACAGCCCACCTGGCCGCCGCCAATGATAACAAGACGATCTCCAATACGCTCAGGGGCAAAGAAGCTGTCGCCTGCCCAGATTACATTGGCACCCTCCACACCGGGAATTCTGGGAATCAGCGGAACGGCACCAATGGCACAGATGACGCTGTCAAAGTGCTGCGCCTGAATATTCTCCGGCGTTGCCTCATAGCTCAGATGTACCGTGATATTGGGGTCCTGCTCCACATGAGAGATCAGATAGTTTTTATAGGCCTTCAGGTCATACTTAAAGGACATAAAGTCGGCGTCATTGAGCTGCCCGCCCAGCACAGGCTGCTTTTCAAACAGGGAGACCCTATGGCCGCGCTGGGAGGCCAAAAGCGCAGTTTTCATTCCGCCGGGACCACCGCCGATGATGGCCACGTTCTTTTTGGTGTATTCCTTTGGAATCAGCATGTCCAGCTGCGTTTCCCGTCCGGCAATGGGATTGACGGCGCAGGAGTAATAGTGGGTCTTTTTGAAGTCGTCAAGGCAGTGGAAGCACTTGATGCAGGGGACGATATCCTGGGGCCGTCCCGCCCGGATTTTCTCCACTGTGTAGGGGTCCGCAATGGTGCCGCGGGCCATTGCCACAATGTCCGCCTCCCCGTTGGCAAGGACGCGCTCAATGGCCTCTGGCTGCTGGAATGCGCCGACTGTAAGCACAGGAATGTGAATGTCCGGGCATGCCTTAACCGCCTTGGCCAGATATGCATTGGCAGCCTCGGGGAGGAATCCCGTGGGATGGGTAATGGCACGCAGTCGGGGTTCCCGGACAACGCCTGCGGAAATATGGGCAATGTCAATGCGGTCCTGAATGAGCTTCAGAAACTCGATGCAGTCATCAATCTCGAAGCCGCCGGGAACACATTCCGAGCCGGAAATACGATACTCGATCAGAAGATCGTGGCCCACACGCTGACGAATCCGATCCAGCACCATCAGGGGGAACCGGGCACGGTTTTCCATGGAGCCGCCGTATTCATCTGTGCGGTGGTTGGAGCGTGGCGAAACAAATTCCTGCAGCAGCGTACCGTGCCCGCCGTGAATCAGCAGCGTGTCAAATCCGCAGAATCGGACGCATTCGGCCAGAGCCGCATAGCGATCCGCCAGCTTATCCATTTCCTCATAGGGCATTTGATGGAAGTGCAGGCCATCATTTCGTACAAAATCGGAACATCCATAGATGATTTCCTTTTTGGCTTCCTCGGTGTATTCCCCCTCAGAGCCAAAGTGAATCAGCTCGTAGGATGCCTTCGCATCATAGAAATGAATGGCATTGGTAAAGTGGATGAAGTTCCGCCAGCCGGTAGGATCTTCAATGTCAAAGTTGGAATGAATCGGATTTCGACCGGGTTGATTGACCTGCTGGCCGCCGCACTCGATCTGCGCAGCCCCGCCCTTTGCCTTTTCCAAATAGTTGGCGATCATGGCCGGTTCCGGATAGGTGGGGGCATTGTTTTGAATCATATGCCCCATGGACGGGGCGGTGAAGATTCTGTTTTTAAACGTCACGCCGCCAATGGTAATTGGCTCAAAAATATGAGGGTAATAGGAATTCATAAATGGTTTTCTCCTTCACAGGTGTCTTTGTGTGGAGCCGCCTGCAGAAGCTTTCCTCCACTAGTATAGAGAATTTTCCGCAAAATAGGAAATACATCGTTTCAATTGCGTTGATCGTAAAATCTTATGATGCCAAAAGAAATCAAAATATATGGAAGATTTTTAATACTCCGGGGAAAAAACCTTGAAAATGCAGTGTCTTTTTGCGTTGTGCAATTTGTAGAGCGTATGCCGTGATAAAAACCTTCGATTGACTTCATCGAAAAATCATATTTCCCTTTTTGGTGGTCGCCGGGTAAGATCAAACGTGTGTGGAGCCCCGGGAAGAAAACGACAGACAGGAGGAGAAATCATGACCAAGGCGAGTAAAAAAAGTCTAATCAGCTGGATCGTGACCCTAGGACTTCCCATATTGATTCTGCTGATCCCTACCAGCGAGTCCTTTACCGGAGACATTCGGATGTTCTTCGCCATTACGCTGATGGGCATTGCAATGTTCTGTTTTGATGAAATGGAAAATGCAGTAGCCGGTATTTTAATGATGACCCTATATATCGTCACCGGCATTGCGCCCATGGACCGTGTCTTTTCTGCATGGACAAACTCTATTCCGTGGTATATTCTGGCAACACTGCTTTTGGTGGCGATTCTGGAGGATACCACAATTCTTAAGCGAATTGCATATCACTGCATTATTCTAACCGGCGGAACCTATACCGGCATTGTGTTTGGTATTACCATTACATCGATTCTGGCCATTATTATTATTCCCGGCACTTGGACCAGCCTGGCTGTGGCAGCCATTACCCTTTCTATTATCAAATCCCTGGAGCTGCCCGTGGGCAAGGCCTCCGGCGGCATTTTGATGGCAGCCTGCTTTGGATTCCATACAGCATCCAGCTTCGTCTATTCGCCCTCCGGGATTCAGATGTTCTTGGATATGTCCAAGAGCGTCGAGGGGGTAGCTGCGGAAGCACTGAATACCAACTTCATTGACTATTTCCTGCAGGATCTTCCCCTGCTGCTGATGCCCTTCCTGATGGCATTTATTATTACGAAGATGATGAAGCCTGAGCAGCCCATCAACGGTAAGGCCTATTTCCGGCAGCAGCTTAAGGATCTGGGCAAAATGGACCGGAATGATAAAAAGGTTCTGGTTATCCTGGTTGCGCTGCTGGTATACCTGTTGCTGAATCGCTGGATCGGAAAGTATGGCTTTGACATGCTCTATGGCTTCCTGCTGGCTCCCGTTATCTGCTATCTGCCTGGCATCAAGGTCGGCAAGCCAGAGCATTTCCGTAAGATCAATTTCAACGTCATTTTCTTTATTGTTGCCTGCTTGTCCATTGGCGTGGTGGCCAATGTCACCGGCGCAGGACAGTACATCGTCAACAAGGCCCTGCCCCTGATGAGCGGAACCGGGACCTATGGCTTCCTTGCCGTTGTATTTATCTTCGGCATCATGGTGAATTTCCTTCTGACGCCGATGGCGGCCATGTCCTCCATTGCGCCGCTGCTCTCGGGCATTGCGCTTGGGCTGGGGGTTACGCCGCTGGCAACCACATATGCGTTCTATCTTGGCCTGGATCAGCTGATTCTGCCCTACGAGATCGGCACTTACCTAATTTTCTACAGCATGGGCTATGTGACGCTGAAGGATTTTGCCAAGTGCGGCGCGGCAAAAATGCTGGTTTCGATCATCTTTACGCTGGCAATTGTAATTCCCTGGTGGATGTTTGTGGTGAAGATCGCCTGATACGGCTCTCTGCCATATGCACGTGGCGACAAATGCCGCGCTTCTCTCGGTGGGGAATGGCATCAACACCATATGGTGCGGCGTCTGCACACAGTTCGGTGCAGGCGCCGCTTTTAAAGGATCAATCACAAGGATGTGTATTTATGAAACAGAAAAACAATCTTCTGCCCGGCTGCCTGATTTGCCTTTTGGTTGGTGCAGCAGCCTGGGCCATGGCCAACTATATTCCGGCGGTGGGAAAGTTGGTTGGCGGTCCTGTATTTGCAATTTTGTTGGGAATGATTCTGGCCCTTTGGAAACGGCCATCCGGCATGGATGTGGGCATCGCATTTTGCAGTAAAAAGATTTTGCAGTACTCCATTATTTTTATCGGCTTTGGCATGAATATCCGTACCGTGTTGGCCGCCGGGGGGCAGTCTCTGGCTGTGATGCTCTGTACCATTGCTGCATCCCTTTTGACGGCCTTCCTGATGGGACGGGTTCTGAAGGTTCCTGGCAATACGGCAACACTAATTGGTGTGGGCACCTCCATCTGTGGCGGCAGTGCCATTGCAGCGACCGCCCCTGTGATTGACGCAGACGACCGTGAGGTCGCCTATTCGATCTCTACCATTTTTCTGTTCAACATTCTGGCGGTGTTTATTTTCCCGGCTTTGGGACGGATACTCCATATGACGGATACAGGCTTTGGCATTTGGGCCGGAACCGCCATCAATGACACATCATCCGTAGTGGCGGCCGGATTTGCCTTCAGCGATGCGGCAGGCGAGCTGGCTACCGTCGTGAAGCTCACCCGGACCCTGATGATTATTCCCATTACGCTGGCCTTGACCCTGTATCGCACCTGGAAGCGGAAACGGCAGGGAACCGCAGCCGCCGCCAACTATTCCATTGTGAAGATTTTTCCCTGGTTTGTTCTGGGATTTCTGCTGACCGCCATTGTAAACTCCACAGGATGGATTTCCCCAGCTGCCTCCGGCTGGCTTAACGGTTTGGGTAAATTTGGCATTGTGGTTGCCATGGCAGGCATCGGATTAAACACCAATCTGAAAAGTCTGGTGAAGAACGGCGCGCGTCCTATTGTCCTGGGGCTTTGCTGCTGGTTTGTTGTGGCTGTGGTATCTCTGGTGGTACAGCATCTGCTGCATCTGGTTTAGTCGAAAGTAATCTCTGCGGCAGTTTCGGTCATACCCAGTCTCCATAATGTCGGGGTCTCCTTGCGCCTGAATTGTCTCTGTCTGCTGCGATGGGGATATAAATGTCCTGGGAAATCGGCGAAAATCATAAAATTGCACCTGTTATTTTGGGAGGAATGCGTGCAGATTCCATGGATTGCACAATCCAAATCTCGGAGGTTCGGCTATTTCACGTGCTGTTTTTTCATGTTCCATTCCGTATAATCCCCTTATACAACACAAAAAGGAGGAACAGATTATGAAATGGAAATTACAGGGTCCGGTTGCGCTGGTCCTTGCCTGTGGGCTTCTGCTGGGGACAGGCTGTAAAGCGGAATCCGGTGTCAGTGTGCAATCCGCGCAGGAGAGGGCAGAATCGACAGCGGCCACGGAGGCTGTGGTAGAAGCGGCGCTGCCTCAGGAGTCTGCTGCAGCAGGGGAAAGCACGGCGGAGGAGGAAAAGCTGGAGGCGACTCCCTGGGTGGTATCCGAGGAACCGGATCAGCTGACTATGTTTGTGTGCATTCCCGATCATATTAAGCAGTACATCAACAAGATGGAGGAGCTGGACGGATTTGTGGAGGCAGAGAAGCAGACCAATGTGCAGGTATCCTTCCGTACCGCCAGCAACGAGACGTTGGCAGACCAGTTCGGACTGATGGTTGCGTCTGGGGATTATCCGGATTTGTGCAGCAATGTGGCTACCAACTATGGCGGCGGCCTGAATAAGGCGTTGGCAGACGAATTCATTGTAGATCTTACAGATGAGATGGCAGAGCATATGCCGGATTATTTGAGCTTTGTCTCTGAGGACGATGAGATTCATAAGTCGGTGGTCAATGACGATGGCAGGTATTTGGCAATCTACCAGGTGGCTTCGGAATCCGTTGTGAACCAGGGCTGGATGATCCGCACAGACTATCTGCAGCAGGTGGGCATGGATATGCCCGAAACCATTGCAGAGTGGGAGGAAGTGCTGATTGCGTTCCGGGATCAGCTGGGACTCAGCGACCCGATGCTGCTTCGTCCCAACCTTGAAAGCATTGCCAGCGCATGGGGTGTGGCGGACTACATGGCGGAGCCCTCCAATCCCATGAATTACGCAACCTGGCTCTACCGTGAGGATGGGACCGTCAAATCAGTGTTCCTGGAGGATGGCTATCGGGCGTTTTTGGAAAAGCTGGCCCAGTGGTATGATACCGGCCTGGTCAATCGGGATTTTGTATCCAGAGGCGGGGAACGGGACAATGCCTACAAGAGCGTGTATTACGGCGGTCAGGCCGGTATTTTCTATTGCAATAATCTTTCGGATATGGGCCTGGACAACTTTGAGGGGGAGAATACAGCGCTTTGCCCTATGCCGTATCCTGTATTACAGAAGGGCGACGTCAATCAGTTCGGCGCCAAGCGGGAACGCATTCGTAATGCATCCATCTCGGTTACCTCTGGTTGTGAGAATGTTCCGCTGGCACTGCGGTGGCTGAATTATTGGTTTACAGAGGATGGCGTCAAGATTGCCAACTATGGCATAGAGGGAAAGTCCTGGGAATACGGACCCGATGGGAAATGGACCTATACGGATCTGGTTTTAAACAATCCTGATGGTATGTCAGAATTTGAAGCCCGCTCCTTCTTCTCCCTGGCGGATACCGTGCCCACCAAGCTGGATCCCACCCGGGAGACCACCAGCTATGGAGACTGGGAGTGGGAGTGTGTCGATACCTGGGCAAATAGCTCTACGGCAGCCAATCGCATTCCCTCGGCGGTGGCGTTGGATGAGGAGGAGTCTGAAACCTACAATGCCTATGCCGCAGATATTGAAACCTATGCAATGGAGAATCTTCTGAAGTTTGTAACTGGAGAGCAGGACATTCCTTCCCAGTATGAAGCATTCCAGAACGTATGCAGAGATCTGGGAACAGAAGACTGTATCACAGCCTACCAAGGGGCGGTGACCAGATTTAACAATCGGTAAGGAGAACCTTTTCTATGAATGCAAACTTTTCTCATTTGAATCAGCCGCTGGTCCTAAAGAATGCGCTGGTAAAAAACCGCCTGTTTTTCCCCAATGCGCTGCCTAAGACTCAGCAGGGACCGGAGTGCTTTCCTGCCGATCCCATCATCAGCTTTTACAGCGGTATCGCCAAAAATGGAGCGGCGATAATCTGCTATGCGGACATGAGCAACAACAGGCAACGTGAGACGTTTAACTGGGACGAGCAGCATTTTCCCATGTATGACATCCGCAACCCCAGTGTGGAGAACTACATCTCCCAGGTGGCGGACTGCGTCCATTACTATGGGTCTAAAATCATTGTAGATGTTTCTGCGGGAAATCAGATGGAGGATGTAGACGTGGTGGATGGCGCCGCCGACGATTTGCCGCCCAAGGAACTGGACCATGAGGTACACATTGCGGAGATGAAGCCTCCGCGTCGGGCAATGACTGAGCAGGATATGGAGGCACACATTCAAATCGCTGTGGATAAGGCACTGTACTATCAGCGGATGGGCTTTGACGGCGGTTATTTGGGCCTTTTTCAGGGGAAGTACGGAAATTTCTTATCCGGCGAAAAGAACACCCGGACCGACGGATACGGCGGAAGCATGGAGAATCGGGCCAAATTCCCGCTGCGAGTCCTTCAAAGCATTCGGAAGGCTGTCGGACCGGAATTTATGCTGGTGCTGGACATCAATCGCTTCTCCAAGGGCTTGACCTTTGTAGATGCATTGGCCTTTACAAAGCTGGCAGAGCCATATGTGGACTTGATTCATCTGCGGGTCCATCAGGTGCAGACAGCCTTTGAGGGGGCCGAGACAGAGTATCAGAACCCCAAAAATCTGGAATATGCAAAACAGATCAAGGCCGAGGGAATTGAGACGCCCATTGCGGCATGGACGGGCTATCAGAAGCTGGAACAGATGGAACGTGTGCTATCAGCAGGGACGGTAGACATGATTGCTGCCGGCAGATTCCAACTGTGTAATCCGGGCCTTGAGGCGGCGCTGAACTGCGGAGATGAAAGTCAACTGCTCCCATGCCTCCTGTGCAACAAATGCCATGGAGACACCTTGAAGGGCCCGTGGCTGGCGAGATGCTCCATCAATCCTCAGGTGGGACTGGCGGCACGGGTCAACCGAATGGTGGAGCCTGTGACGGGGAAAAAGCACGTTGCGGTGGTCGGCGGCGGTCCTGCGGGGATGGCGGCGGCCATGTATCTCCGGCAGCGAGGCCATACAGTGGATCTCTATGAAAAATCCCAGCATCTGGGTGGTCAGATCCAAACAGCGCGCTACCCGGATTTCAAGTGGCCGCTAAAACGGTTCCTGGCACGAATGGAGGAGATCACCCAAAGGGGAGGAGCCAGGATCCATATGCAGACGGAGGCAACCGGGGAATCCCTGCGGGAAAAGGGGTACGACGCGGTTATCGTAGCGGTGGGCTCGTCGCCTAAACGGCCGAGTATTGCCGGTGCAGACAGTCCAGAGGTCTGGCTGCCCATTCAGGTATATGGTCACGAACAGGAGCTTGGGAAACGGGTGGTGTGTATTGGCGGAGCTGAAACCTCAGCGGAAACTGCCCTGTATCTGGCCCAAAGGGGACATCAGGTGACGCTGGTCACACGGAAGAAAAGAATCGCCTCTGACGCAAATCCCATCCATTATGTGGATCAGTTCCGGCGGGTCTGCCGTGAAAATGAGAATCTGACAATTTTGGAGCAGACGGAAACACGAAGTATTGCGCCGGGGCAGGTGGTGATTGTGCGGGGCGGTATCGAGGAAACCCTTTTCTGCGATACGGTTGTGGCAGCCGGTGGCATGCAGCCCAAGCGGCAGGAGGCGGCGAGCTTTTCCGGTGCCGCACCCCAGGTCTATTACATCGGGGACTGCGTGGAGGCAAAGAACATCGCGTATTGTATGCGGACGGCCTTCGCCGCAGCAAACCGGATTTGAGAACGGCGAAGAAAAACACGATGGAATTACCCTATCCTCCGGTACCCAGGACATAAAAGGAGCGCCCCCTCTGACGTCACTGCACGACATCAGAAGGGGCGCTTTTCTACCGGTATTCAGGTCGGCCCGTGGTTGCTTACTCCTGAGCGCCCGCAGATTTGATGTTCTTCATGGTCAGAAGCGCAATAAACGCCACAATCAGGAGAATCAGCAGGCCTAGGTGGGCCATATACAGCTTTCCCGCAGAGGGGAATGCCGCCGCCTTTACCAGCCACCGAAATACCGGTGTCCGGGAGATTATAAAGCGAATTGCAGGGGTGCACCGCTGAGGCGCCCTGCTTCAGGATGGATGCAAAAAAGATTCCTCCGGAAGGAGGCCGGTACAGGCTCCGGCTCCCTCGGGAGGAATTTCAACGTTATTGCCCCGTCAGGGAAAGGTGCCTGGCATGAGCCCTATCCGAAAACCTGCAAAAACTCCTGGATTTTTGAGAAAACGCCCCGGGGAATCTGGTAAAATGCAAGCATCCCCCGTGGCTGCTTCAATTTCGGCGTATTCACGATAAAATCATATAAAACAGATAGGAATACAGGGAAAACGACGAAATAAGAATAAATTATTTCAAAAATATTGAGCAAATCTGGGACAAATTGTGACAAAAGTACGAAAAATCTGTTTCATATCCATAAGCATTTCAGAAACTGACAGGGCCCGTTTAGAAAAGGAATTGCAAAAACGGGTGGAAAACTATATAATAATTGCACCTAAGCAGTTTGGTCGTTGCATATGACGCTGCGGCGAGGTGCAGTTCTCTGTGATTCCGCTTGGATTGCGGAAAAACGGGGGCTGCGGATCGGGCAATCCCCAAAATCATCAAGAATGGAGCGATAAGCATGAAAAAGAAGCGCAAATCCCTGACAGCACTGGTCCTGAGTGCCGCCATGATTCTATCTATGGCAGCCTGCGGCTCCGGCGACGGCAGCGCAGCCTCCACGGCGGGGAGCGCCAGCGCCGGGACAGGCGAGGCTGCCGCCACCAGCGAGCAGAGCCTCCACGTTTTGCTGGGCGGCACGGTGAACAATCTGGATCCCAACGCCTCCTCCTGGACCGGCGAATATCAGATTGTGACCCAGTCCCAGGCCAGCCTGCTGCGTATTGTCACCGACGACACGGACAAGGACACCTATGTAGAGGACGGCTGCGAATCCTATGAGGTTTCCGACGACGGCCTCACCTATACCTTCCACCTCCGGGAGAACTATTGGAGCGACGGAGAAAAGGTTGTGGCACAGCAGTATGTGGACGCGGCGCTCCGGGCGCTGAATCCCGAGAACGGCTACTCCACCACGGAGTTCCTGCCCATCCGGAATGCACAGGCCTATTATGACGGCCAGTGCGACGCCTCCGAGTTGGGGGTGAAGGCGGTGGATGAGAACACGGTGGAATACACCCTGGAGTCTCCCAATTCCGAGTTCCTGTACTATATTGCGTATCGTGCCGGCTATCCCTGCCGTCAGGACGTGATCGACAAGGCCACCTCCACCTACGGCACCAATGTGGACGAGATGGTGTTTAACGGTCCCTTTAAGGTCACCGGATGGGTCAAGGAGAACAGCGTGACCCTGGAGAAGAATGACAAGTACTGGGATGCGGCCAATGTGAAGCTGGACACCGTTACCATGCAGTATGTGGCGGAGTATTCCACCCAGGCGACCCTCTTTGATGCCCAGCAGCTGGACATTGTTCCCTACAACGACGACTACGGCGCTGACTGGGAGGCCCAGGCTGCCGAAGGGAAGATCGACTATGTGGATAAGGTCGGCGCGTATTCCGACTTCCTGGTGTTTGCCATTGAAAACGGCGGCAAGTCCGGCCTGATGGGCAACGCCAATATTCGTCAGGCCCTGTCTCTGGCGGTGGACCGTCAGGAGCTGTGTGACACCGTGTGGGGCCGCTACGAGCCTGCCTACACCTACGTTCCCTCTGCAGTGACCTGCGGCGGCCAAACCTATAACACCGCAGGAGAGGGCCTGGTCAAGGACCTTCAGGCGCAGTACGCCACCGATGAATCCCTCCAGGAGCTGTTCCGGAAGGGCCTGGAGGAGCTGGGCAAGGATACCGACCTCAGCGCCGTGACCATTGACTTTGTGGTAGAAGCGGACAACGTGGCCCGTCAGACTCAGGCGGAGTACCTGGCTCAGACCTGGCAGAACAAGCTGGGGATCCAGGTCAACGTGGACGTGACCACCGATGCCGAGGAGCGTCAGCAGCAGATGGACTACGACGTGGGTGTCAACGGCTGGGAAGGCGGCGCAAGCCCCTATAACTACCTGTTTGTGGTCAATGTTCCCTACGGCCTGAAGTACCTCACCGGCGTATACACCAATGAGCATGTCAACGAGCTGCTGGGCCAGGTTACCGGCATTACCGATGCCGCTCAGCAGGCGAAAATGTTCCATGAGATCGAGGATACGATCCTGGAGGAGGCTGGTGTTGGCCCCCTGTACTTCACTGACATCAAGTTCTTCCAGCAGACCTATGTGAAGGGAATCTACTACACCAACTTTGGACCGGAGTTTGATTTCAGTCACGCATACATCGAGAAGTAAGAACCCGGGAAGCCCGGTTCTGGCGCAATCAGGCAGGGGACGGCCCCTGCCTGACTGCGTATGGCCCAAAGTTTAGAGAGAAGGCTGTGGTTTCTGATGATAAAATATATTCTACGCCGGTTTCTGGAGCTGCTGGTGGCGCTGTTTCTGATTGCCACCGCAACCTTTTTCCTGACTGCGGCGGCACCTGGGGACCCGCTGGTTTCCCGTACCATGTCTCTGCCCCAGGCGTCCAGAGACGCCATGTATGCCAAATACGGCTTGGACAAGCCGCTGATGCAGCGCTATGTGATTACCATGAAGGGAATGCTCCATGGCGACTTCGGCGAATCCGTGGTCTATGAGGGACAGACCCTCCAGGATATCATCCGGGAAAAGCTCCCGGTATCGGCACGACTGGGGCTACAGTCCCTGATTTTCGGCGTGCTGGTGGGACTGTTTCTGGGGGTCATTGCCGCGGTGAAGCGGGAGACCTGGATTGACCGGGTGATTGTGGTCCTTGCGGTGCTGATGATGAGCGTGCCGGAGCTGGTGCTGGGCCTGGTGTTCCAGAAATACTTTGCCGGTACGCTGAAATGGTTCCCGGTAATCGGCTGGCCCTCGGGAAAGGAGCTGTGGCTTGGCGGCTGGAAATATACCATTCTTCCCATGCTCTCCGGCGCTCTGCTGCACATTGCCACCTATTCCCGGCTGCTGAAGACCTCCATTTTGGATGTGCTGGACCAGGACTATATTCTCACCGCCCGGTCCAAGGGGCTCTCGGAGCCGAAAATCGTGTGGCGTCACATTATGCGGAACTCCATGATTCCCATTGTGACACGGCTTCCGGTGTCCATGGCCACCTGTATCACCGGCTCGTTTATTATTGAAAAGATTTTCTCCATTCCCGGCATTGCCGCCTACTATATTGAGGCGGTGTCCGCCAATGATCTGTCCATTGTCCTGGGAGAAACGGTGTTTATTGCGGCATTGTTCATTGTGGTGGTATTTTTGACCGATATTCTCTACACGGTGGTAGATCCCAGAATCCGGATTCAAGGAGGGAAACGATAATGGAAGCCACAAAAACTGCCCTCAGACCTGAGGATTTTGAGATCATCGAAAACCGGGCGCCCCAGGGCGATCAGCTGGTTCGGGAGCCGGTCACCTATTGGAAGGACGCCTGGCGGCGGCTGAAAAAGAACAAAATCGCCATGGGCTCTCTGTTTGTGCTGCTGCTGTTTTTGATTATGGTTATCATTGGCCCCTATATCCGGGGATATGACTATATCACCTCGGTGCCCCAGTATAAGAATGCGGACATGAGCAGCCAGTTCTGGCTGGGCGCCGATGCCCTGGGCCGTGACCTGTTTTCCCGGCTCTGGGTGGGCACTCGGGTGTCCTTCCTGGTGGCCCTGAGCTGTACTGCCATTCAGGTGGTGGTAGGATGTCTCTACGGCAGCGTAATGGCCTACTTCGGGGGCATTGTGGATGAGATCATGATGCGGATTCTGGAGATCATCACGGCGATTCCCAGTCTGCTGGTGACCATCCTGATTATGATCGCCCTGGGGAACAGCGCCGGATCCCTGCTGATCGCCCTGTGTATTGCCTCCTGGTGTCAGACGGCCCGTGTGGTCCGCGGACAGATTATGCAGCTTCGGGAGGCGGAGTATGTTATGGCGGCGGAGGCCCTGGGAGAGCGGCCTATGAAGATCATTGTCCGCCACCTGCTGCCCAATATTATGGGCATTCTGATTTTGGAGGTTGCCACCGCCATTCCGGGCTACATCTTCCAGGAGGCCGGACTGAGCTTTATCGGCCTGGGACTGAAGGCGCCCTCCATCAGCCTTGGTCTGCTGATTTCCAGCGGACAGGCGGTGATGAATTCCCATGTGAACCAGCTGATCTTCCCGGCGTTGGTGCTGTGCATTATGGTGCTTGCCTTCAATCTGCTGGGCGACGGCCTGCGCAATGCGCTGGATCCTAAGTTCCGGAAGTGAGGGAGGACAACATGAGTAATCTACTGGAAGTCAAAAACCTGAGGGTCTGCTACCATACCTATCAGGGAGATGTGCAGTCGGTGCGCGGGGTAAACCTGGACATCGGCTATGAGGAGTCCGTGGCCCTGGTGGGAGAGTCCGGCTGCGGAAAATCCGTGACCGGCAAAAGCGTCCTGCGGCTGATCCAGGCCCCTGGGGAGATCCAGGCGGGAAGCGCCATCACCTTTGACGGCAGGGACGTCCTCCAGATGAGCAAAAAGGAGCTGCGGAGCTACCGAGGCGGTCAGGCGTCGATTATCTTTCAGGATGCGCTGGCCTCGCTGAACCCCACCATGACCGTGGGGAAGCAGATTATGGAGAATCTTCTGTATCACCGGAAGATGAGCAAAAAAGAGGCCAAGGCTGAGGCGGTGAAGCTGCTGAAGGACGTGGGCATACCCAACCCGGAAAAGCGGGTGGATCAGTATCCCCATGAATTCTCCGGGGGCATGCGCCAGCGGGTGATGATTGCCATTGCCTTTGCCTGTCAGCCCAAGCTGCTCATTGCCGATGAGCCCACCACGGCGCTGGACGTCACAATCCAGTCCCAGATCATCAACCTGCTGGGACAGATGCAGCGGGAGAATCACACCTCCATTTTGATGATTACCCACGATCTTGGAGTGGTGGCCAGCATTGCCGAGCGGATCTTTGTGATGTACAGCGGCGTGATTGTGGAAAAGGGAACCAGCGAGGATATCTTTTATCGGCCCCGGCACCCCTATACCAAGGCCCTGCTTCGGGCGGTGCCTCGGCTGGACGGTGACAAAAAGGAGGAGCTGGATTCCATCGAGGGGACGCCGCCGGACCTTATTGCCCCGCCGGAGGGATGTCCCTTTGCCCAGCGGTGCAAGTACTGTATGCCCGTCTGCCAAAGGGAGATGCCCCAGGTGACGGAGTTCGGCGGAAAGCACGCCGCGGCCTGCTGGCTCCATCATGAGATGGCGCCCAAGGTGAAGGGCATCAATGATTTTGACGAAAACCCGGGAAAGGAGGCTTGACCATGGAAGGGGAAAAGACACCTCTGGTTCAGGTCAAGAACCTGAAAAAGTATTTCAACGCCGGACATAAAGAGGTGGTCAAGGCGCTGGACAACGTCTCCTTTGAGATCTATGAGGGGGAGACGGTGGGCCTGGTGGGGGAATCCGGCTGCGGAAAAACCACCTGCGGCCGCACCATCCTGGGGCTGTATGATAAAACCGACGGTCAGGTGCTCTACCGGGGCAAGGATGTCCACAAAATGTCCCGGGGTGAAAAATACGCCTTTAAAAAGCAGGCGCAGATTGTATTTCAGGACCCCTATTCCTCGCTGGATCCCCGGATGACCGTGGCGGACATCATTGCCGAGGGCATTGACATTCACCACCTGGCCAAAAGCCGGCAGGAGCGCCTGGAGAAAATCTACGGCTATCTCAGGGCCGTAGGACTCAACGAATCCCATGCCAGCCGGTTTGTCCATGAGTTTTCCGGCGGCCAGCGGCAGAGAATCGGCATCGCCCGGGCCCTGGCTGTGGAGCCGGAGTTCATTATGCTGGACGAGCCCATCTCTGCGCTGGACGTATCCATTCAGGCCCAGGTGGTCAACCTGCTGATTAAGCTCCAGCGGGAGAAGAGGCTGACTTATCTGTTTGTGGCCCATGATCTGGCGATGGTCAAGCATATTTCAGACCGCATTGTGGTGATGTATCTGGGTACCGTGGTGGAAACCGCAGGCTCCGAGGCGCTCTATGACCGCCCGCTGCACCCCTATACCCAGGCGCTGATCTCCGCCATTCCCATTCCCGACCCGGAGCTGGAGCGGAAACGGGCGGCGGAAACGGTACAGGACGAGGCCGCCGTGGCCGGAGCCACAGAGGGCTGCCGGTTTCGCACCCGCTGCAAGTACGCCACAGAGCGGTGTGCCCATGAAATGCCGGAGCTGCGGGAGATGGAGCCGGGACATTTTGCGGCCTGTCACAACCTGGAGCAGATCAACCCATGAAGCATAGCAGACAGATGATAAAAGAGCTGGGGCTGCTCTGCGGATTTGCCCTGGGAATTTTCCTGGTGCTGACCCTGATCGCCGGAGCTCGGAGCCTTCTGGGAGGCAGCCTGGGCGGGAGCCTGTGGCGGCTGAGTGCCTTTGTGGGGGCCGTGATCTGGCTGCTGGCTGCGGTATTTTTGCTCAGCGGAGGGCTGCGGAAGAGGATGGAGCGGTGGAGGGAGCGGTTTCCCCACATTCCCTTTGCCTGGGCGCTGGTTCTTGTGGGGACGGTACTGGTCCTGCTTGCCTGCGGGATTAACTATGTCGTATAAAGTAAGGAGAGATTCGATGAACACCAAATATCCTCATATCTTTTCCCCCATTACCATCGGGGGCGTAACCTTTAAAAACAGAATCTGGTCCGCACCGGCAGGAGCGCACCTGCTCTACGGCAAGGAGGGCTATCCCAACGACCATGTGGTGGCCTACTATGCCAATAAGGCCAGAGGCGGCAGCGCCAACATTACCGTTTCGGCGCAGAATATGGACATCTATCAGGAGTACGACAACGTCCATGCCCATGAGAACATCTTCGACTCCGAGAATCATCGGTTCTGGAATCAGCTCACCGATGCCATCCATTTTTACGGCGCAAAGGCATCCCTGGAGCTGCTGGGATTCTCCTATCACGGCAGAAACTACAAGGGAGAGCTGGTGAGCTACTCCGTCAACGGAGAGGAGGGCACCCAGATCCTGGACAGAGCCGCCATGGAGAGCATTGCCTCCCTCTATGCCGACGCGGCGGAGAATGCCCTGAAATGCGGCTTTGATATGCTGCTGATCCACGGCGGTCACGGGCTGATTCTCTCCCAGATGCTGTCCCCCAAGTTTAACACCCGCACCGATGAATTCGGTGGATGTCTGGAAAATCGCGCCAAGTTCCCCATGATGATTCTGGATGCCATTCGGGCCCGGGTGGGGAAGAAGCTGCTGATCGAATACCGAATCTCCGGCTCCGAGTTGGGAGGAGAGGACTGCTTCACCCCGGATGACTGTGTTGCCTTCCTGGAGATGGTCCAGGATAAGATCGACATCGCCCATGTCTCCGCCGGCAGCTTCTTCACCGACACCGAGCACATTATGCACCCCAACAACTTCCTTCTGCCGGGGCATAACACCTATCTGGCGGAGTATGTGAAGAAGTCCGGGAAAATCCACATCCCCGTGCTGACCCTGGGGGCCTATCAGCAGCCGGAGGACATAGAAAAGGCGCTGGCAGAGGGCAAGGCGGATCTGGTTGCCATGGCCCGGGGAACCATTGCCGATGCGGCCCTGGTGAACAAGGCCCGGAAGGGCAAGGAGGATGAGATCATCCCCTGTATCAAGTGCTTCCACTGTCTGGACTATCGCCGGGCGGCAGCCTTCGGCTGCTCCGTCAATCCCACGGTGGGCAGAGAGGCACGGCTTCCCCTGCTGATCCCGCCCAAGGAGGAGACCAAGCGGGTGGTGGTCATCGGCGGCGGTCCTGCCGGCATGGAGGCGGCGGTGACTGCCAAGAAGCGGGGACATGAGGTAATTCTCCTGGAGAAGAGTGACCGGCTGGGAGGTAAGCTGAATTTCTCCCGTCAGGTGCCCTTTAAGCGGGACCTGTGCAAATTTATGGACTACCTGATTCATATGGTGGAAAAGACCGGGGTGGAGGTTCGGCTGAATACCGAGGCCACCGTGGAGCTGGTGGAGTCGCTGGAGCCCGATGCGGTGCTTGCCGCAGTGGGAGCCCAGGCGCTGATTCCGCCCATTCCCGGGGTGGAGGGCAAAAACGTCATAACCGCCGAGGAGGCCTATCGGAAGATCAAGGCCGGGGAGAACATCGGCCAGAGAATTGCCGTTTTGGGCGGCGGCGACGTGGGCTGCGAAACCGCGGTGTACCTTGCCCAGGAGGCCGGCAAGAAGGTCAGCCTGGTGGAGATGACCGATACCCTGGCGGCGGCGTCCTGTGCCATTCCCAGAACCGCCATTACCAAGGAGATGGAGCGGTGTGTGGACGCCCATACCGGCGCCCGCTGCACCGGCATCACCCAGGAGGGAATCACCTATGTGGACGCCCAGGGTGAGCACAGCATTCCGGCGGACACCGTGGTGCTGTCTGCGGGAATGGTGCCCCGGAAGGCGCAGGCCGAGGCGTTCCGTGGGATCGCCGGAGAGTTCTTCCCCATTGGCGACTGCGTCAAGGCCAACAATGTCCGCACTGCCGTCCGCACCGGCTACGACAGTGCCATTCAGCTGTAAGGAAGGGATTTGGTATGGATCAGAAGATCTACCAGGCGTATATTGACATTCTCCGGGAAGAGCTGGTGCCGGCAATGGGCTGCACCGAGCCCATTGCCGTGGCCTACGCCGGAGCGCTGGCCCGAAAGGCCCTGGGCGCCCTGCCGGACCGGGTGGAGCTGTGCGTCAGCGGTAATATTATCAAAAACGTAAAGTCCGTTATCGTCCCCCATACCGGGGGACGAAAGGGACTAAAGGTTGCCGTTGCAGTGGGGCTCTGCTGCGGCGACCCCGATGCGGAGCTGGAGGTTATCTCCGGGGTGACGGAGGAGCAGCTCCGTGCCCTGGACCGGTATCTGGAGCGGGTAGCGGTCAAAATCATCGGCTCCAAGGCCAACTGCCCCTTTGATGTGCAGGTGACGGCGTACCATGGGGAGGATTCTTCCTATGCCCGGATCATCGGCCACCACACCAACCTGGTGAGCCTAAAAAAGAACGACACGGTGCTGGTGGATGTACCCTTCCAGGATGACGTGGTTCAGGCGCCGGAAAACCGAAAGCTCCTGGATGTGGAGCATATTGTGGAGTTTGCCGATGAGGTGAAGATCCCGGATGTGCAGCCGATACTTCAGCGGCAGATCGACTACAATATGGCCATTGCCCAGGCGGGGATGGATGGAAGCTATGGAGCCACCATCGGCAAGATCCTGCTGAAATCCTATGGAAACTGTGTCCAAAATCGGGCCAAGGCATGGGCGGCGGCAGGCTCCGACGCCAGAATGTGCGGCTGTGAGCTGCCGGTGGTCATTAACTCCGGCAGCGGCAATCAGGGCATGACTGCGTCTATCCCGGTGATTGTCTATGCCAGAGAGATGGGGATGACCCAGGACGCCCTGTATCGGGCCCTGGCGGTGTCCAATCTGGTGACCATTCATCTGAAAACCGGCATTGGCAGCCTGTCTGCCTACTGCGGCGCCACCAGTGCCGGCTGCGGCGCCGGCGCCGGAATCTGCTACCTCTACGGAGGACGGTATGACCAGATCAGCCACACCATCGTCAACGCTCTGGCCATTAACTCCGGCATGATCTGCGACGGAGCCAAGGCCAGCTGCGCGGCGAAAATTGCCTCTGCGGTGGAGGCGGGACTGCTGGGCATGCAGATGAATATGCACGACAGCCAGTTCTACGGCGGAGACGGCATTGTCATCAAGGGGGTGGAGAACACCATCCGGGCGGTGAGCCAGATTGCCCGGGAGGGCATGCGGGGCACCGATCAGGAGATCATCCACCTGATGATCGACGGAGAGGATTGATTGCCCGAAAAAAGTATGCTAGAATACTCCCGAAGGGGATGAGAGTATGACAGTGCTTCAGATGCAGTGCTTTTTAGAGGCGGCTAAGACCGGGAGCTTTGCGGCGGCATCGGAAAAGCTGTATCTTTCTCAGCCTACCATGAGCCGCCAAATCCGGACCCTGGAGGAGGAGCTTCAGGTGCTGCTGTTTGTCCGGGACCACAATGCAGTGCAGCTCACCGACATCGGACGGGAGCTGGAGCCGAAGATTCGAGCGCTGTATGAGAATTATGTGGGGGCCAGCGAGGAGATCAAGGAGGCGGTGAACCGCCGGCTGGACCGGCTTCGCATTGGCATTTTGGACAGTCTGACCTTTACCGACCCCATGCGGGATGCGGTGCTGATGGTCAAACAGGCGTATCCCAAGGCCCGAATCCAGATCTGCCATCTGCCCCTGCGGCAGAGTACGGCGGCGCTTCGGGATGGGACCCTGGACGTGCTGTTTATGCTCAACACCTCCATGGTACATTGGGACCGGCTCCGTTCCCTGGAATTTGCCCGGGACAGAATGTGCCTGGCGGTACCCTATGACCACCCCAACGCACAGATTTCCAATATCTCCAACGAGGAGATTCAAGCCTATTTTGGAGACATGCACTACATGCTCCTAGCGGCGGAGGAGTTTGAACCGGCGCTGCGCATGGAAAAGGTCAGCACCGTGGCAGGATATCATGAGGATTATGTGAATAAGCTGTCGGGACCCTTTGCGGAGCTGGACGCGCTGATGATGCTGGCCCATGCGGGGATGGGCATCACCTGCGTCAACGAGACCGGGGTGCTGATGGGGGACCCGAAGGTGCGGCTGATTCCCCTGGTGGACCGGACCCCTGAGGGAGATCGGGAGCATGAGGTGTTTATCAATCCCTATTGGGTGGAAAATGAGGACAACCTGCTGCTGCGATATTTTATCAGTTGCCTGAGAAAAACAAAGCCCGCCTGACCGGGGAACCCCGGTCGGTGGTCTGCCTGCACGATGAGGCGGTTTGCCTTTTTTGACAGAATAAATGACGGCAGTGGATTTTTCCACTGCCGTCATTGCTTTGCTTGTTTATGTTTGGGCGCACGCGCCATCGTCCAGCAAATCGGTCATATTCTTCAGGCTGATGCCCAGCGTAGACCCGTTGTGCAGCAGCGCCGAGGTGGTGGGCGGCAGCACCCCGGTCACCCCAAGGGCGATCAGGGACAGGTTGAAACCCACGATGAACCGGTAGCTGCTGTGGATGCGCGCCATCAGTGCCTGGCTGAGCCTGCGCAGCGTCAAGAGCGCAAAGAGATCCTCCGAGGCAACGGTGATGTCGGCGATTTCCCGGGCGATGGCCGCGCCGGTGGAGATGGCGATGCCCGCATCCGCCTCCGACAGAGCCGGAGAGTCGTTGACACCGTCGCCCACCATGATAACGGTGTGTCCTTTTTCTTTTTCACTGCGGATAAAGGACGCCTTGTCCTCCGGCAGCACCTCGGCGTACACCGCATCTACGCCTACCTCGGCGGCAACGGCCTCTGCCGTGCGGCCGTTGTCCCCGGTCATCATCACCACATTGGTAAAGCCGCTTTCGTGCAGTGCCTTTACTGCCTCCCGGGCCTCCCGGCGCAGGGGATCGTGGATGCAGATCACCGCCGCCAGGACCCCGTCCATGCAGAGATACAGGTGGGAATACTCCGCGGGAAGCGCGTCAAATTTGCCCTGCTCCCCCTCCGGGATACGGCAGCCCTCGTCCTCAAAGACAAAGTGTGCGCTGCCGATGATGACCTTTTTCTCCTCCACCATACTGGAGATCCCGTGGGCCACCACATACTGCACCTGGGAATGATATTCCTCGTGGGTCAGCCCACGGCGCTTTGCCTCCTCCACCACGGCGTTGGCCATGGAATGGGGATAATGCTCCTCCAGGCAGGCGGCAAGGCGGAGCATTTCCCCTTCATCATGGCCGCCGAAGGGGACAATCTCTGCAACGGTGGGGGTCGCATAGGTCAGGGTGCCGGTTTTATCGAATACAATGGTGTCCGCCTGGGCCACCGCCTCCAAAAAGCGCCCGCCCTTGACGGAGATGTGATGGCCGCTGCTCTCCCGCATGGCGGACAGCACCGCAATGGGAATGGCCAGCTTCAAGGCGCAGGAGAAGTCCACCATCAGGACGGCAAGCGTTTTGGTCATATTGCGGGTCAGCAGATAAGTCGCAGCCGTGCCCCCCAGGGTGTAGGGAACCAGCTTGTCTGCCATCCGGGACGACTTGTCCTCGGCGGTGGATTTCAGCTTTTCTGATTCCTCGATCATGTGAACCACCCGGTCATACCGTCCGCTGCCGGAGGCCTTCTCCACGAGGATGACGCACTGGCCCTCCTCGGCCACGGTACCGGCATAGACGGGACTTCCCGGGCGCTTGGCCACGGGCATGGACTCGCCGGTGAGGGAGGACTGGTTTACCATGGCCTCGCCCTCCACCACCTTGCCGTCCAGCGGGATCATGCCGCCGGTGCGGATCACAATACGGTCTCCGGGGCGAATGGTGCGGATATCCGTCAGCACCTCGGTGCCGTCTGCCTGCAGCCAGACCTTATCCACGGTTAAGCTCATGGCGGAGGCCAGGTCGGCCACGGACTTTTTGTGGGTCCACTCCTCCAGAATTTCGCCCAGCCGCAGCATAAACATCACCGAGCCTGCGGTGGCAAAATCCCCTCGCACCATGGACACCGTGACGGCGGTGGCATCCAGCACGGCAACGGAGAGCTGCCTGTGCCACAGGGCCGAAAGCCCCTCCTTGATGTACTTTACGGAGCGAAGCACCGCCAGAGCCGAGGTGATCGGCGCCGGAAGAAACAGCTTGGAGATGCACCGGCGCATGACGGTGACCGCCAGCTTGTCCTCAAACTCCCGGTTCAGCGCCCGGGCGGTATGTTCCGGCACCAGATCCATGGCCTCTGCCTTGGCAAAGGAGAAATGCGCCAGGGCAGAGATGACGCCTCTCCGTTCGCCGTGGTACACCACCACAGCGTCCTGGGTCCGGTCATAGACCTTGACCTCCTGCACGCCCTCCTGGGCCCGCAGATAGTATTCCAGCACATCTGCCTGGGATAGCGTCATCCGCCCGCAGCACAGATGTACCCGCAGCCGTCCCGGTAAATCATGTAGGATCGTGCATTTCATGGGTCACTCCGCCTTACTTTCCTCCACGGCTGTATCCTCGGCGGCATCTTCGGCGGCGTCCTCCACCACAGCGTCCAGCTCTGCCTGGGTGCGCTGGTCATTGATGGCCTTGGCCTCCGCGTAGATGTCGTCGGCGCTTTCCCGCACAGCGGTGACCGTGGTCATCACACAGTCCTTTGCCCGCAGGGCAGCGGCCGTGGTCTGGGTGTATACCTTCTTTGCGTCCTTGCTGCTCAGGGCCTTGACGCCTGCGGTGCCAAACAGCACGCCGGCTGCAAACAAACCGATTTTCTTCATATCCATAAGTTTTATCCTCCTAAGATGGAATGTGTATTAGACAAATCCAAAGGCCCGGGGTTCAGACCATCGGATTGATCTCCAAATTACTTTTTTCCGAAGTGGAACAAGCCCTTTTTCTCATAGGGCGCGGCGGTGATCGCTCCGGCTGTATAGCCGGTGGCGTCAATGACCTTGCGAATGGCCGCTTCCTCCAAGGGACCTTGGGATATAATAACCGTTTCCCCCTTGGAATGGCTGGAGGTGACCTTTTCCACGGATAATCCACGGCGAATGGCGTCGTTGATGTGGGCCTCGCACATGGAGCAGGCCATGCCGGAAACCTTTACTGTGGTTTGAACCATCATAAATCATCCTTTCCTGTTATCGTTGTCCAGGGGGCTGTTCCGGGGGGACAGTCCTTCCTTGCGCCGGAAGCATCCGGGCTTTCCGCACTTTGTGCAATTAACACCTATCCCAGTGCCACGTCCAGGGTCATCATTACACTGAAGCCCACGGCAAAGAATACCGTGCCCAGGTTGGAGTGCTTTCCCTGGGACATTTCCGGGATCAGCTCCTCCACCACCACATAGAGCATGGCCCCTGCCGCAAAGCTCAGAAGATAGGGCAGCGCCGGAATCACCAGCTGTGCGGCGAGAAGCGTCAGCACTGCGCCGATGGGCTCCACCACGCCGGAAAGGACACCGCCGAGAAAGGCCTTGCCCTTGGGCTGCCCCTCTGCCTGGAGGGGCATGGAGATAATGGCGCCCTCGGGGAAATTCTGAATGGCGATGCCCAGAGACAGGGCCAGCGCACTGGCCGCCGTAATCTGCCCGTTCCCTCCGAGAAAGCCTGCGTACATCACCCCCACTGCCATTCCCTCCGGAATGTTGTGTAAGGTCACCGCCAGCACCATCATGGTGGTGCGTCCCAGCTTGCTCTTGGGTCCCTCCGCTTGGTCGCTTCCCACATGAAGGTGGGGAATCAGCCGGTCCAGGAGAAGCAAAAACAGCACGCCGGCCCAAAAGCCAAGGAAGGCCGGGAGGAAGGACAGCCCGCCCAGGTCCTCCGACTGCTCAATGGCGGGAATCAACAGGCTCCAGACGGAGGCCGCCACCATCACCCCGGCGGCAAAGCCCGCCAAAGAGCGCCGGACCAAATCGCCCAGGGACCGCTTCATCAAGAACACGCAGGCTGCGCCCAGGGTGGTGCCCAAGAAGGGAATCAGTATTCCAAGGAAGGTTTCCATTTGCATCACCGCCTTTGCGTTGCAAGATGAGTTGTTTCTTCCACAGGGCCATCCCCCACGAAAAAGGGTACCTTGGTGGAGCGGCTGCCCTGCCTATTGCGGCGAGGAGCTTCGGCAGGTGTCTGCCCCATCCTTTGATATTTGTTAGCCTAGGCTAACCGATACGGGGAGGAAAAGCCGCATTTCTGCGGCCTTTTGGCTTATTCAAATAGCGCATGCTCCTTGGATTCGTAAAATCGATCGAAGGGGCTCGTCGCAATTCCTACCGCCTTAATCGTATTATACCGCGTGTTTCCCCCTTTGGCAAGGGCGAATTGCGTTTCGCTGGGGTGCCATGGATACGGCGTCAGGTTTGCCGTGGACTTATAGGTGGCTTTCAGCGCTTACCCGGCCGCAGACCACGGTGAGATTGCCGTTACGGGTGCGGATTTGATCCATAAAGGGCTTGATCTGGTGCTCATCCCGCAGGGTGATGGTGTAGCGGAGCTCATAGAGGGTGCCCATATTGGTGGTGCGCACCTGGTCCAGCGTGTGGCTGCTGGTGAATTGGGCAAAGAGATCGTCAAAAATCCCCTCATAGTCCAGGTCCTCAGGAATGGTGATCCGCAGATCCCGGCGGCTGTCCCTGCTGTCTCCAAAGCCCACCAGGGTGAGCAGCAGGAAGAAGGCGGTGACCACCAGGAAGAACACTCCGGCCAGCACCACATAGCCCATGCCGCAGATAATGCCCAGGGCCACGGCCAGAAATAGGGCGCTGATCTGCTGGGCGGTGCCCGGTTCAGAGCGGAAGCGGATGAGGGAAAAGGTGCCCGCCACCGCCACACCGGCACCGATGCTGCTGGAGACCATGGTGATAATCACCTGGACAATGGCCGGCAGCATGGCCAGGGTGATGGAGAAGCCCCTGGAGAAGTGGGAGCGGAAGGAGAAGCACAGGGATACCAGCAGTCCCAGCAGCAGGGCTGCTCCGGTACAGCTGAGAAAGGCCAGAGGCGTGATGGTACTGGAGAGAATGGATTCAAACACAGACGTTCACTACTTTCGTTGGAAATTGTTCCGGCAGAATATGGCCGGTGTAACAGGCACCGATCTTGGAGAAGGAGGTGCGATAGAGCTGGTGCTGGCTCAAGGTGCGGGCCAGCCAAAGGGGCATGACACCGGGGATTTTGATCTCCATAAGGATCCGGTCCTCCGGAAACAGAGGCGTTCCGTAGGCGCCGGCGCAGAGGGTCAGATTCTCTGTACGCCAGAGGAGATTCCGATCGAAGGTGACCCGCAGCTCCGGGTCCTCCTTGCCGAACATGGCCACCCGGTCATAGCATAGGAATACCTTGGGAACCGGGTGATGCAGGTTCATAAAATGGGCAATCTCTCCGGTGATTTGCGGGTCGGTGTTCTGGGGAAGAACCCCGTCCAGGAGAAAGGCCCGGGCCTGGGGCACCGGCAGCGCAATGCGCCGCTTGTAGACCACCCGGCGGAACTTCTTCTTCAGCTCAATGAACACCCGTCCCGTCTCCGGATCGGGAAGGCCGTAGGCTCGGACCCGGAGCTTTTCCTTGTAAACTGGCCCTTCAATGGAGGCCCGGGTCACCTCATAGGTGTCCGTGTCGAAGAAGATGTTGGAGATGGTATGCTTTCCATATTGGTCTACGGAGAAGTGCTCCTCCAAGGTGGGGAGCAGCGCTTCATACTGCTCCGGCCGCAGAAAGTACTTCACCTCGTACCGGGAAAAGGACGTGATAATGTCCGACGCCATGGCGCTTCCCCTCCTTTCGTCAGGATACTGTAAAGTATAGCGGAGGATTATCAAGATTCTGTGTAAAAATCTTGGAAAATTCTAAAATTAACCGGTGACGGTTTCTGGACCAGTCTATGCAGGATTGCTTCTGAATTTTACAGGAACTTTACAAGAAAAGTATACCTGCCCGGAAAAAACCTGTCAACGGAACAAAACAAACGCAACAGCAATGGCACAAACAGGCCGGAGACCTGCCAGACCGCTGCGGGAAAATCCGCCCTTGTTGTGAAGAATTTCTGGACTTTTCCCCCAGGAGGGGCTATAATAAAATAACTTGTGTGCAAATGATGAAGAATCCGTAGAGAACGTGGGAAGGAGGGAGCCGGGTGGCTCTGCCTCCAAATAATGCCAAGACAATACAAGCCGTGGACTGATATGAAAGGTCCAATGATACGCTGGTGAGAGAAACGAAACTCCCTATATGAGTAGCGCTTATACGAGAGGAGGAAACTATGCAATTAGGATCCAAAACCCGCCAAGGTAAATACATGCTGTATGTTATGGGGATCAGTTTTTGCTGTGCCCTGCTCTCCCTGATATTTTTTATGTTTCACAATAGGGCACAGGGAGGCGCATGGATTTTAACGCTTCAGGCGGATTTTGATACGCAGCAGATCCCCTTTAACTATGCCGCCATTCGTGCCTTGCGCACGGGCAGCACCGGCTGGCAGTGGAATTCCGATTTGGGTGCTTCCTTTGTGGGAGCTTATGGGTTTTACTGTATTGGAAGTCCCTTCTTTTATTTGGCCTGCCTGTTTGGAGAGCGGGCATTCCCCTATCTCATCGGCTGGTTTTACATGGTGAAATATGTGGTGGCCGCCGCCACCAGTTATCTCTATATGACGCGGTTTGTCAAGGATTGTCGTTATGCGGTGATAGGAGCACTGCTGTATGCCTTCAGCGGATTTCAAACCGCAAATTTGTTGTTCTATCATTTTCACGATGTCACAGCCTTTTTTCCGGTACTTCTGTTGGAAATGGAGTCCATGCTGGAGGACAGAAAGCCGGGACGGTTTGCGTTGTCCGTGGCGCTGAATTGTTTTGTGAATTATTTCTTCTTCCTGGGGGAAGTGTTGTTTGCGGTAGTGTATTTTTTGTTCCGGTTCTGGAACAAACCGAAGGTTATGTTGCGTCAGGGACTTTGCTGTCTAGTGGAAGGAGCCCTGGGTACTGGATTGGCGGGAGTCCTGTTGCTCCCTTCCGTCCTGTTTGTCTGCACCAACCCCCGTACGGATACCAAGCTGTATGGCAGCGAGATGCTGAGCTTTTCCACCGAAGTTTATCTTTATCTCTTCAAGGGGATGCTTCTTCCAGCTGAAGCCATGAACAATCAATCTGCTGTTGTCCATCACTGTTGGCACTCTTCCTTTGGATATCTGCCGCTGGTTGGACTGGCAGGAGCCATTTCCTATTGCCGGAATCACCGGGATTGGCTTCGGGGCATTTTGGTGGCCAGCCTAGTGATTTCCATGGTGCCTGGGTTGACCTCCGCATTTTATGGTTTTAGTGAGGTCTATCAAAGGTTTTGGTATATGCCAATCCTGATGCTATCGCTGGCTTCTGTAGTAGCCCTGGAGGAGAAACGGAACATGGGCCGAGATATCGCCGTCAATGCATTGGCGGTGGTGGGACTGGTGCTGTTTTTGAAGCTGGTTCCCTGGAGCGCTGGGCAGGATTCCGCCATTTATCGCCGGGCTGTGTTTTTGTTTGGGGTGACTATTGCACTTTCGGGACTGGGGCTGCTCTTCCTGGTGTTGTGGCGGGTCAGAAAACGTCAGGTCCAGTGCCTTGTTGCCTTGGTTGCGGCATTCAGCGTAGGAACAACATCCCTATGTGCCTTTTATTACCGGCAGGGCACGGATCCGGCAGATCAAATCCAACAGTACCAGACGTCGCAGATGCTTCCGGCATTAGACCCTCAGTATCGTTACGTCGACTACAACAACGCCTACCAGCTTATGGGCAACATTTCCGGCACCGGGGCCTTCAATTCCACGGTATCGGCCGGTGTGTTTACCTTTTATACGGCCTTTGGTGCTCCGCGTGAGAACCTGTCTTTTCCGTTGACAGAAATCCCGGGTATCGAGGCGCTGCTGGCAGGGAGATACCAAGTAACCACGGATCCAGATGGGAAGGACGTGGTGGAGCAGTTTGCTGTAAACGGGATAAGTTACTACATTACCCAGCAGGCTGCGGCACCGATTGGGTTCACCAGAAGTAGCTATTTTACAGAGTCAGAGTTCCAGGAGGTCCCGGTGGAGCAGCGGGCAATGGTATCTCTTCAGACTGTGGTAATTCCGGACGATGCTGCTGTGGAGCAGCAGACTGCCCATTATACGCTGGAGAAGATGGATCCGAGCCGGATTCCAGATTATATTGTCTCCGCTGCATCTGAGGCCGTCAGTGAGTTCCAACGGGATGGAAAAGGGTTCTCCTGTGTCAAGGAGTCCACTGTTCCGGAGATTTGCTACTTTTCTGTGCCTATGGACGATGGCTGGACGGCCACCGTAGACGGTGAAATGGCGGAAATCCTCAGCTCTAACGGGATGATGGCCATTTCCCTGGAGCCTGGGCGGCATGAGATCGTATTTCGGTACCATACCCCCGGTTTGCGCCAGGGTGTCTATATCACGCTGATGTCAGTGGTGGCATGGGTCGGCTGGGTGCTGTTACAGCGACGGAGAGGCCGCAACCGGGTCGGTAGAATTTCTGGACTTTTCCCCCGGGAGGGGCTATAATAAAATAACTTGTGTGCAAATGATGAAGAATCCGTAGAGAACGTGGGAAGGAGGGAGCCGGATGACCCAAAGGACATGGGTACGCCTTGGTGCGGTGTGCTCCGGTACGGCCTGTGCAGTGCTGCTGATGCAGACGGCCTCAAAGCTGAGCTTTGTGGCGACGGCGCTGGCGGCACTGGTGCTGTTGGCGGTGCTGGTGTGGAAAACCGCCTTCCTGGAAAAGGTTTTTGCGCCAAGGGCCAAGGCCCTGTGGGCAGTGGCCGGGGTGCTGGCGCTCTCTGAGGCATATACGGCCAAATCCACCTTTTTTACCACCTGCTATGGCTGGATGCAAAAGGTTCTGGCGCTGACGGGGGTGCCCCAGCAGGTATTTATTCTCCGGTGCATTCCCTGGATTTTGGCGCTGGCGGCCCTTCCTATGCTCTTTGGCTATCTCCTCTGGTTTACGGACCTGATGTGGACCCTGGCAAAGCGCCTGTGGCGGGAGTCGGACTTTACCGAGCGGCTGTTCTTCCTGGGGGCGGGACTGCTGTTCGCCATGATGATCGTGTTTTCTTATCTCTGCACCCAGGCCTTCTACGGGGCCCATATCAACGGCTACTGGTATAACTTCGACCTGATCTATTCTGCGGATTCCGGATACCTGGTCCATCAGGATGTGTTCCGAAACATCGGCGCAGAGCAAAACGACCTGCGGCAGCCTCTGTTCGGGGTGTTTGCCATGCCCTTTGCCCAGGTGGCCTGGCTGCTCTCCCGGGCGCTGTTCTTCCTGCCCCAGAGCTATGTGACCCTGTGGCAGATTATGCAGATGCTGCTGTTTCTGGTGGCGGTGGTGCTGCTGGGACGGATGATGAAGCTGGAGGGGGCGGAAAAGGCCCTGTTCTTGACGCTGCTGTGTGTATGCTATCCGGTGCTGATCTTTGTGCTCACCGCGGAGCAGTATCTTATGGCGGTGTTCTACCTGGTGCTCCTGATTTATCTCCGGCAGGAGCCGGTGACCCAGTCCATGAGCTACCTGGCGGCCACAGGCTCAATGCTCACCTCAGGCATCTGGTTCCCCTTGGTGACCTGGGACCGGAATTTCAAGACCTTTGTGAAAAAGACTGGGGTTCTCTGCGGGGTGTTCTTCGGCGTGACCATTCTCTCCGGACGGCTTACCACGTTTTTGGATATTCCCAGCTATATCTCCGGCTACGGCTACTACACCGGCGCGGACGTGGCCCTGGGGGATAAGCTGCGGCAGTTTGTAAATTTCGCCGGAGCCTGCGTTGCTGCCCCGCCCTCGGGGCCGGACTTCACCACCTATCGCCATGTGTCCTGGCAGATGCTCCCGGTGACGGGCTGGTCCAAGGTGGGGCTGGCCGTGATTGCCCTGGCGGCAGCCGGAGTACTGGTGAGCCGGAAGGACCGGTTCAGCCGGATCTGCGCGGTGTGGATGGGCTTTTCTCTGGTGCTGCTGGGACTGGTGGGCTGGGGAACCATCGACAATGGCCTGATGCTCTACACTCTGTATTTCGGCTGGGCCTTTGCCGCCATGATCTATCGCTTCCTGGACTGGGCCCTGGGCCGGGTGCGTCCGCTGAAGCTGGCGGTGATTATGGGGCTGATTTTGGCGCTGGGCTTCTGCAACGTGAATATGCTCCGAGGGGTGCTGGTGTTTGGAACCCAGTTCTTCCCGGCGCTGGGAGGATAATATGGGACAGTATATCAAGCTGGCCCGGCCCCACCACTGGATCAAGAACGCCCTGGTGCTGCTGCCCTTGATTTGCAGCGGACAGCTGCTCCAGTGGGAGAAGCTCCAGAAGGGGCTGTGGGCGTTTCTGGCCTTTTCCCTGCTGGCCTCGGCCATCTATTGTATCAACGACGTGCGGGACCGGGAGAAGGACCGGCAGAGCCCGGCAAAGCGGAACCGGCCCGTGGCCTCCGGGGCCATCGGGGTGCAGGGAGCGCTGAGCTTCTGCGGGGTGCTGCTGGTGCTGGCGGCGGGCTGCGGCTGGATGGCGGCAGGAGCCAGCCCGGTGGCCTGGCTGTGGCTGGGACTGTACTTTTTCCTGAACCTGGGCTACAGCCTGGGGCTGAAAAATCTACCCATTGTGGACATCGCCATTTTGGTGTCCGGCTTCCTACTGCGGATGCTCTACGGCGGGGCCGTAACGGAGATCGAGCTCAGCAAATGGCTGTGCCTGACGGTGATCTCCATGTCCTTCTACCTGGGGCTGGGGAAGCGCCGAGGCGAGCGGACCGGCAGCGGGGACCAGGGACGCAAGGTGCTGAGGTACTACACCAAGACCTTCCTGGACCAGAATATGTACATGTGTGTGGCCCTGACGGTGATGTTCTACGCCCTTTGGACCGTGGACGCCTTGACGGTGGCCCGAGTGGGCAGTGAGGCCCTAATCTGGACGGTGCCCCTGGTGATCCTGATCTGCATGAAGTACAGCCTGGATGTGGAGGGCCAGTCCGACGGAGATCCGGTGGAGGTGCTGCTCCGTGACCGGCTGCTGCTGTGTATGGGGACGCTGCTGGCTGCGGTGATCTTTCTGCTGATTTACCTATAATTACCGACAAAACGGGGACCGAAGATTCGGTCCCCGTTTTATGCTAAGCTTGCTGGCCCCCTTTGGGGCGGATGGATTCCTCCGAATTCGTCGGCGTGACGATTATTGCATGGTCCCCATTTGGCGGCGCTGCTGGTCCAGGATGGCCTGAAGCCGGGCCTGCCGCTGGGTGAAGTCCTCCACCATGTAGTTGTAGGCGTGGGCATAGGTGGCGGAGAGATAGGGCAGCTTCCAGATAAACAGGATGCCCAGGGTGAGCAGGCACAGCAGGTACCAGGGCACAAAGCTCAGATCCAGCAGGAACAGCTCCCAGCGGTGGACCTTGTTGATGGCCTTGGTCCGAGCCAGCACCTGACGAATGGACAGCTGCGGGTTGTCCAGCAGCACATACTGGGCCATGCGATAGCGGTAGGACACCACCAGCATAATTACGGACATATATCCCAGCAGCAGATAGATCATCATGGCGTCGCTGATTACCCCGGACATATCCAGGGCCGCCAGCACATAGCTCACGGGAATGGAAAAGGCGGTGGCCCAGAGGCTCATCAGCAGAGAGACGGCGATATACAGCAGCAGGGTTTTGCCCCAGAGCGTGAAGCCCTCCAGCAGGATTTTCCGGTCAAAATCCTCCCGGCGGGAAAGCCGGAGGGAGAGGGAAGTATAGCCCATGCCCAGGAGCACCAGCAGCAGCTGACACACCAGGGACACCAAAAAGACCAGAATATAGGACCGGCTGGTGGCGGAAATGCTCTGGCTGAGGGAATGTGATTTCCCTGCGGTCTGCTGAAGCAGAGTTCCCAGGCCGGTGTCCAATCCGGCGATGACCAGGGCGGCCAGCAGGAATAGCAGGGTCACAGACTTGGGATGGGAGTGGGTGTCCCGGAGGCATTGTCGGGACGCGTCTTTCAGGCCACGGCGGTTCATAGGATCAGCTCTCCTTTATCTTGTGCAACGTGAATCGGTTCTTCGGTGAAACCCTATCATAACCCAGGGGAAATGTCAAGGACAGCGGGAAATTTCTCGGGGGAACAGTTGAAAAGCCCTCCAATGCGTGGTATAATCGGTGTAAATGAAAGTTATGTGGGGAACCATTTCTAGTTACGAACCATATCAGCTGTTATTACCACAAAGGGGGCAGGCACCATGACGTTAGGTGAGAAAATCAAGGCTGCCAGAGTCGAGCGGCATATGACCCAGAAGGATGTGGTGGGAGACTACATCACCCGGAATATGCTCTCCAAAATCGAGAACGGAAGCGCCACCCCGTCGGTTAAGACCCTGGAATACTTGGCGGGAGCCTTGGGGCTGCCTGCGGGATATTTTATGTCGGAGACCGATGGCAGCGAGCTGACCCCGGGAAGGCTGGTCAGTGCCCGACAGCACTTCAAGGACGGAGAATACGAGGGCTGTATCCATGTGCTGGAGGAGCTGGACATGGACGGGGGCTATCGGGAGGAGGCCTTGATGCTCCTCTCCCGGGCCAAGATCGGCCTGTCCAAAAGGGCCATGACCGACGGCCGCTATGAGGAGGCCATTCGTCTGGCCAAGGAAGCGGTCAAGCACAACGACGAGACCATCTACTGCTCCGCCGCCTTCCGTACCGAGGGGCTGCTGCTGATTGCCCGATGCACCATGGAGCTGGGGGGTAACTTCGAAAAGGCCATGGACGCCTACCAGGCGGCTTATCAGGACCAGGGCCTGGGGGAGTTCTACCGGCTCACCATGGCGGAGTACTATATCGGAAAAGGAGAGCTGGAAAACGCCAAACGGGAAATGGACAGCATTGCCTGGCTCTCAGAGGCCACCAAGCCCGCCTATCTGATGCTACAGGGCCGCATGGACATCAAGGACAATCAGTTTGCCGATGCGGCTAAGCAGCTGGAAAAGGCCGAGCAGCTGGCCAGAACCACCGGCAGCAGTTACTTTATGTCCACCCTCTATGCCATGCTGGAGCAGTGCTATCGGGAACTGGAGGATTTTAAAAAGGCCTATCACTACGCCTCCATGCAGCTTCAAATCAAAGAATAACAAAATGGCGCGACGGCAAGCTGCCGTCGCGCCATTGCAGTTTGTCAAAAAACCTCGTAGAGTTTCGCCGCCGCAGCGGCGAAAAAGGGTGAAATCATTTTCCGCCGGGGCGTGTACATGGCGGAAAATACTTCTCGGCCTGAAAGTGTGGCTTTTGTGCGCCCAAAGCGCACAAAAATGCGCGCATCAGGCCGCAGCCCCTTTGTCGGAAAAGCCTTTCGGCTTTTTCGACAGTCTAAAATGGCGCGACGGCAAGCTGCCGTCGCGCCATTGTTTCCGATTAGCCCCACTCCAGAATGTAAACGGTGCAGTCCCGCCGTCCAAACTGAATGCAGGTGTTGTAGCTGTCGAAGTACAAGTCAATGATATGTCCGTTGATGGCGCCGCCGCAGTCCTCGGCAGTGGCCTCTCCGTAGATCCAGTTCCCGTCGTCGGAGACAATGTACATTTTTGTGCCATAGGGGATCACATCCGGATCCACGGCAATGGCGCCGTAACGGGCCGGGGTGCCGGTGGCGGTGGTGCCGCCGCCGCAGTAGGCGGTGGCCTCAACGCTCAGTACATCCACATAGGTCAATACCTTGCCGGTGGAGGTGGTGATGGTGTCGCCGGAATAGGAGGGGGCGACATAGTCCTCCGTATCGTCATCGTCGTAGTCGTCGTAGTCGTCGTAATCGTCGTAATCGTCGTACTCCTCGTCGTCGTAGCTGTCATCATAGCTGTCGCTGCTTTCCTCCGGCTCCGGAGCGGTGTAGGAGGGGGCGGAGCACACCGTTTCTTCCTCCTCCTCAGAATAGGAGGGTGCCTGGACGGTTTCCTCCGGCTGGACTACGACCTCCTGATCCGGCTGGCTGACCGCCTCGGAAAGCGCCGCCTCGGTGGCGTCCTGGTCGGTGGAGGCGGGCTTTGCACCGCTGCCCACCAGAATTACCTCGGTCACAGGGGCGGACACCAGCTTGGAGTGAATGGTGGAGGTGCTGACCAGTTCACCGTTTACATATTCCTCCCGGTAGGTGACCTCCTGCTTGCCCTCGGCGCCCTGGGTTTTCACGGTGGTGGTGCCCTTGGCCAGGGTGGGGTCCAGATAGGTTATGGACTCATAGGGAACCGACAGCGTTTTGGTGACGGTTTTGTCCTGATTGGTGGTGATGTCGATGTTCATGCCGTCGTAGAGCTTGTCCTGGGTGGTCAGGCTCCGTCCGTCAGAGCACATCACGTCGTTTTCCGTCAGGGAGAGGGACATGGTGTTTAACAGCTCTCCCACCGTGGTGTCATAGGTGGTAGCGGACAGCGTCTCTCCGGCGTAATTCACGGTGACGTTTTGGCTCCGCTGAATGGTCACATGGGTGACGTTGCCGTTCTGGGCGGCGGTGACCAAATCGTCCGGGCCTACGGCAATGCCGGCCTCTGCCAGCACCTGGTCAATATCAGTAGATGAGGACGCGTGCTGGGTCACAGAGTCGCCGTCGGTGATGCGGTAGCGGTTCTGTGCAGAGGCCAGCAGGGCGAAGTATATGCAGATGGTTAGCACCAAAGCCAGTGTCACGGACACCTCCAGCCAGCGCTTCTTTCGGCTCGGTTTTGCGTGCGTCATAAAATTACCTCCCTGGTGGTTTCAAAAAGGAAACAATGCGGAACACGTTTTGTAACCATTTTGATACCATTATATCAGATTATCTGAAAAAGTCAAGGAGGAAGGGAAAATGCCGAAATTTGGCGGACAACGGACCGCTGTGTTGGATCCCATTTTGGGGACCCCCTGGCGGACAAAAATCGCCCCCTGGATCCCACCGGGATCCAGGGGGATTTTGGTTATACGTTGAACAGGAAGTTTACCACGTCTCCGTCTGCCATGACGTAGTCCTTGCCCTCGGACCGCACCAGGCCCTTGGCCCGGGCAGCGGCCAGGGTGCCGCAGGCCTTCAGGTCCTCATAGGCGATGACCTCAGCCCGGATAAAGCCCCGCTCAAAGTCAGAGTGGATTTTACCGGCCGCCTGGGGGGCCTTGGTGCCCTCCTTGATGGTCCAGGCCCGGCACTCGTCGGAGCCTGCGGTCAGGAAGGAGATCAGGCCCAGCAGCGCATAGGAGCACTTGATGAGCTTGTCCAGGCCGGATTCCTGGATGCCCAGCTCTTCCATGAACATCTGCTTTTCCTCGGGGTCGTCCAGCTCGGCGATGTCCGCCTCCAGCTTGGCGCAGATAGGCAGGACCTGTGCGCCCTCAGCGGCGGCCAGCTCCGCCACCTGGCGGTAGAAGGGGTTCCCGGAGGGGTCCGCCACGCTGTCCTCGTTTACATTGGCGGCATAGATCACCCGCTTGAGGCTCAGCAGGTCAGAGGTCTGGAGAACCTCCAGCTCCTCCTCGGAGCAGTCATAGGTCCGGGCCGTTTTGCCCTGGTTGAGATGCTCCAGCAGACCCTCGAAAATCTCGGCCTCCCGAAGATACTTTTTGTCTCCCTTGGCGGCCTTTTTGGCCTTGTCGATGCGGCGCTCCACCATTTCGATGTCGGCCATCACCAGCTCCAGATTGATGATGTCGATGTCCCGGAGGGGGTCGGTGCTGCCTTCCACATGGGTGATGTTGCTGTCCTCAAAGCAGCGGATCACATGAACAATGGCATCGGTGGAGCGGATATTGCTGAGGAACTTATTGCCCAGTCCTTCGCCTTTGGAGGCCCCCTTCACCAGGCCAGCGATGTCCACAAACTCAATCACTGCCGGGGTGAACTTTTTGGGGCTGTACATGTCCCGCAGTCCCTCCAGCCGCTCGTCGGGGACGGTGACCATGCCCACGTTGGGGTCGATGGTGCAGAAGGGATAGTTGGCGGCCTCAGCGCCGGCGTTGGTGATGGCGTTAAACAGAGTGCTTTTTCCCACATTGGGGAGCCCCACGATACCTAATTTCATAGTTTTCTCTATCTCCTTAAAAAGTCTTGATTTTCAAGGGCTTCCGGAATCCGGCGTGTTTGGCTTACGCCATTTTTACGCCATTTTCGCATGGACTTATATGCTAGGAAACCCTGCCTGATTCAAATTGCCGCACAGCCTGATCCAAGGATTCAGATGTGACATGGACGTATCTGTCCATTGTTGTTTTTATACTTGCGTGACCAAGCAGCTTTTGCAGCACCTTGGGCTGTACGCCGCATTCAATCGCTCTTGTAGCATAAGTATGTCTCAGGGCGTGCATACAAAAGTGTTTGATCCCCGCTTCGTCGCAGAGCTTATATAAGTGGGTATCATAGGAACTGTTCTTCGCTGGCTCTCCTGTTCGCCA
>CAKSWT010000010.1 GCA_934512135.1 uncultured Oscillospiraceae bacterium | reverse complement strand
ACATAGTGCATTGTTTTGTCCGGTAGTGCGTCATCCGCCGTGCCGGGAATGCTCACGCCGGAGAGGTCAAAGTAATAGGTGCCACCGGGAGCGAGGTTGAACTGCTCATCAAACTGCGCCGTCAGCTTGGTGACGTCTGCCGGAACATTATCGCCCGGCGCGTAGAGCTCACCGTCGCTGCCACGCCACTTAAAGTAGCTGCCGGTATTTCCGTCCGGGCGGGTCAGACCGTCGGAGGCAGGCGCGGTAAAGCTCTCACCATTTTTCACGATAATCTGTATGCTGTTCTCATCGCCCAGCTTGCCGCCGCCAAGGTCCAGGGCAACGGCTTTCAGCCCGTCAGCGCCCAGCGTGTCCGGGTTCAGGACTTCAAGTACGGGGCGGAAACCGAGGATCGAGTAGGTGTTAATAGCAGAGCTGTAGTTGGTCCAGTAGCGGGCCGAATTGGACCCGCGAACCGCACGGTACGTCGGAGCATATTTCGCATTATCCTGTCCCCACGAAAACATACTGCTCCAGTTTTTGACGTATCCTTCGTCCTTGTTCATTATCATGTCCCATTCGTTGCTTTGGGGGTTGCCGCGTACTGAATCACTCGGGCCTTTACTGGCACTTCCCTCGGACGGCACTCGCATGGTATAGTCTATGCCGCCGCTGGCGTAGCCTTTGCCGAAAATCAGCCCTGCGGTATTCAGCTCATCCCAGCTTGTTTCATTCGTTACGGCATAATCCGCAATGAACAGGCTGTGGGCATATTTGTTCTGCTGTGCATACTCCTCAGTGGGCGCCATCGTTGACGGGAGCGTGTAGGCGTCCACTGTCCCGGCGTAGGTAAAGGGAACATAGTGCAGCGACGTATCCGGCAGGCTGTCGTTCGCCGTGCCGGTAATGCCCGCGCCGGAGAGGTCAAAGTAATAGACGCCGCCGGGAGCAAGGGAAAACTGCTCCTTAACCGTATACTCCGGCACGCGGACAAAGGCGTAAAGGGAAAGAAGATAGAGATTCCTCAGATCCTCCATATCAGGATCGCCGGTGCCCTCCTCGCTGAACATAACGCAGCCGAGATAGGCGTCCTGCTTCCCGTCATAGGCGCCCAGCGCCTCGGTAAGCGCCTGAAAGTCTGCATAGCGCGTAATAGGATTGCCGTTGCAGGTCAAGACAGTCTCATCTGTGATGGGCTTTTGCGTGTAGAAGGTGAAATTCAGCAGATAGGTGTTTCCCTCTGCATAAGCGGCGTTCTCGTCCAGCTTATCCGGTTCTTCACCCTGCTTCCACAGTGCGGGGCCGGTGAGATAGAGCGTCAGGCCGCTGTCCACATCACCGGAGGCGTCTTTCATGGCTTCGCTGATGTTTTCCCCTGCCTTGGGCGTGGGGAAGGTAATATTGACGCTTGTCAGCGCCTGCGCAGACGGTTCCTCCGTGCCGCCCTCGGCAAAGACCGTTGTCGGCAAAAGCGTCAGCGCCATGCACAGAGTGAGCAGGATACTAAATAATCGTTTTTTCATCTTTTTCCTCCCTTTCGCCGTCCTTCGACAGCTTAAAATCGTATTTCATCTCCAGCATGGTAAACAGCTTATCCATGACCTTGGTGGCGATGGCCCGATGATCCAGTGACCCGATAAAGACAAGGACCTTCGCCTGCTCCTCCTCCGGCACCCGATACACCCGCATGGCCGCCGTCAAAAAGCGGCTGAGCTTGCGCTCCAACGGGAAATGGATGTCGCATTTCCGTGCCATGTAATTGCGCATCAACCCTGCCGTACCGATTTCCATTTCATAAAAATCGCTGTCGCTGTCATCAGGGAAATTGGCTCCGAAAATCTGCTTCAGCTCTGCCGTGGTATGCAGATAGATATATTCCGCCGTGTCCGGCAAGGAGTAGGCTTCAATATAAATCTCCCGGAGGTTTTCGTTCAGTTCGGTGAGGGTGAGCTGAATCGACGTTTCCACCGCATAGGCATACACCGGCGGCAGCTTGCTGCCCGCAATGCTCCTTGCCACGACGAATTGACCGCTAAACATCGTTTCCACCAGTTCCAGCAAAATTTTGTCCTTGGTGGGAAACAGATTCAAATAGCTGCCCCTTGCAACGCCCGCCTCCTCCACGATTCGGCTGACGGTGGTGTTCTTATACCCTTCCTCCAAAAATAGTCGAACACACGCAGTCAGAATTTTCTGCCTTGTTTCCCTGCTGCTCCTACGCAAATTAACCGCCTCTCTACTATTGTATTAGTATATATACCAACAATATCATATTGTGCGCCAAAACACAAGCGGTACTATGTATTTTTTTCAGCCGTAATACGATTTTTTGTATGTCGTCTAAATGCAAAAAATCCGCCCCGGTTCCTAAGAACCGGGGCGCAATCAATCCAGTTATTCTCCCAGGCGCTACTCTGTCATCCCCTGGGTCTATGCCTTATGGTTTCGGTGTTACCACGATCCGTCCCTGATACCGTCCCGGGCCGGAAACCGTCGTGCCGTCCACCGTCACGGTACCGACAATCTTCGAGTTCTCGTCCAGCTCCAGCTCATCTAGGTAGCTGGTGCCCGATGCCGTCCACACTGCGCCGTTTTTCAGGCATAGGTGCACCGGGTTGTTGATGGAGGGCGCCGGGGTATTGCCCATGCGGCCAATGCCAAGGTGTTCGTCGGCATCTCCGCTTTTCCGGTAGGCCGTCCCCGCCGGGGCCTGCTGCCCAGTTTCGTCCACATGGTAGGTATAGGCGCTGGAAACGGTACCGGTGAGGGCTGCGTGGTCCAGGCAGACCTCCAGAATCTGAATTCGCTGATAGACGCCGTTGAACACGTCGCCGGAGGTGGTGAGGTTCTTCAAGGTAAAGGTCGCAGGCGCAATGCGGTTGGAGGCCTCCTCCATCACCGGCTCCGCCCCGGGATGGGCCACCAGGAACTGGGCAAGGTCTCCCCGGGCCGCCATCTCCTGGCCGTCTACCAGATACACCGGGAATTCGTCCCAGGGCATGTGGCCGCTGCGCTTCTGGGCCATATAGGTCTCCGGCAGCGGTGTCACCGTATGGAGCTTCGATTCAATCTCCGGCACCACAAAAACGCTGTCCTGGCCCAGGCCCACATCATCGCTGGTCATCAGCTGATAGAGCACGCCATTTTCGCCCACCTGAATCTCCGTTCCATCGCAGACACAGTGGCAGAAGCAGCCGGGGGTGTCGGTCTCCGAGTAGCTCTTCACCTGGAACAGGGTGTCCTTGGCGAACCATTTACCGCCCCGCAGAGAGACCGTGCCGCCGCTGTTCTTGTGAAACAGCACACCGATTCTGTTGGAATGGCAGAGGCTGTCCCCCTCTACATCAATAGAGGCCTTGCCCGTGGACAGGATAAAGATATAGTCCGGAGAATAGAAGGTCACATCCCGGAAGCTGTTGTGGAAGCCCGTATCCGCGTAGTTGACATAACCGCACTCTCCAATGGCGCTATTCCCCAAAATGAATCCGTATTTCTTCTCTCCCAGCGTGGGCACGGCAGTGTATTCGTCCTTCCGGGACGGCTGGTAGGGCTCCAGTCTGCCAATGCCGGAGAACAGCCGCTCTCCCAGCAGCCGGACCCCTCGCCCCGCATCTGTAGACAGGGCCGCCCAGCTCTGGGCCACCACAATGCTGTCATGGTAGTGCACCTGCGCCTGGTCAATGGCGTTGGTCAGCCGATTGCTGCCGTTGATGCCCAGCACCCAGGGGCAGAGCTTCCCGGCGGAGAAGTCCCGGGCGCCGTAGATCACACTGTCGGCCACCTCTATCTGACTTTTGCCGCTGGCCATCACAGCGGTCAGTGTGCCGTAGTTCCAGAATTCCACATTCTGGAGCTTCACATTGGCCTCTCCCACAGCCATGACACAGGCGCCCCGTCCCTCGCTGTTGCCGCCGCCGGAGCAGCGGAAGGTGCTGTCCGCAATGACGTAGGGCTTCCCTGGCCTGGTGGCGTCCACAATAATGCCGTTCCAGTCGTCGATCTTTGTGGTCATATTCACATGGTCCAGCCAACCCGGCGCCGCGGTATAGTCCCCTGCAGTGGCCTCCAGTCCCGTGGGAACCAGCTGGCTGTCCCGAATATACAGCGCCGTGCGAAAATCGCCGCAGCTGAGCTCTGCCTGGGTGGCAGGGATATGGGTCAGCGTGTAGACGGTAAGCACCACCTTCCCCGGATAAGTGCCGGGGGCAATGGTGGTAGGTACCCCGTCCACGGTCATCAGGATGGCCTTGCCCTCTGGGGCTGCTGGGAGACTGCCCGCTTTTAGCACAATGCCCCGGGGATACTCTCTGGATTCCGTCAGGACCCAGTCTGTTTCGTAGGTCTTTTCCCTGTAGCCGGCCTTGGGCGGTCCGCTCATGGGACCCCCCGGGCCCCCAAAGTCCGGCATTTTCTCATGATCCATTGATACCGCTCCTTCCATTTCTTGTGTATGCCAGTTTCCTGCTTTCTGTGCCGCTGCCCCAGGATTCAAGGCCGTTACCTCAGGACTCCCGGGGCTTTATAACAGATTATACCAGGAGTTATTTCGAGATGCAAGGGATTTTGGCTGCATAGGCCGTGGAAATCCTGAAATTTTCATCCATCCACAGGGCGTCCGGCTGGGACGTTTGGGGTTTGATTCGCCGCCGCCAGAACAATCTATGGCCTGTCCTCCGGCGGTGGTGCCAGGCGGCTGGAAAAGTCACGTACCAGCCGGATAAACAGCTGCTCCTGGGGCGTTAGCATTTTGCCCTTGGCATAGCTGATAAACAGATCCACCGAGGGAAAGGCGGAGTCCAGCCGAAACAGATCCATCTCCTCCAGCTGACTGCCCACCTTTCTGCGCACCAGCCCCTCCGGGGCGATCAAGGCTCCGGCCCCGGCGCAGCACAGGGTCAGGCAAGTCTCTAGGCTGTTGGCACAGGCCACCGTGGCCGGTGCAAAGGCCTGCTCCGTAAGGTATTTGTCCACCGCCGTGTCCGCATGGAAGGTCAGCGCACGAATAAAGGGGATTTCCTTCATGAGACAGAGCTGCCGGGTCTCCTCAAATCGCCTCTTATTCTCCTCGTACCGGTCCCCCCACTTGGCCTGGAGCAGCTCACGCCGGACAACCAGAGAAAAATAGTTGGACTCCAGGGCGCCAGGGTGTGCGGCCTGGGAGTTTTCCTGTTTGGACTGAATCTGAATATACTCCAGGTCGGAGCTGAGCCGGGAGTCGGAGATGTGAAAATCATATTTTTTCAGCTCCTCATCCATAATGCGGGGCGGGCGCTCCTCCAGATGCAGCAGGCAATTTGGCATGAGCTTGGAAAACTGAACCACCACGTCGGACAAAAACGGGGGGCAACCGTTTAAGGGAATGGAGACGTAAATGGCTTTTTTGCGGCCAGATAGCTCGTAAAGTTCCCGCTCCAGCTGCTGCCGCTGCACCAGCATACTGGCAGCGTATTTTGCAAATCGTTCTCCGCAGGGAGTCAAAGAAACCGGCCGTGTTCTGGTAAGCAGCGGCACATCCAGCTCCTGCTCCAGCCGCTGGATGTGGGAGCTCAGTGCCTGTTGGGAGATCATCAGGCTGGCCGCTGCGTCCCGCAGACTGCTGGCCTTGGACAGGGCCAGAAAATATTCAAAACTGAGGAAATTCACAATGCTTCCCTCCTTATATCAGCAGAATACTATAACCTCCGCTATTAGTCAACATTTTTGTTGATTTAGAACAACAGGAAAGCTGTTAGACAGAAAAATGCAGGATTGTTATAATGGCTATATGGAGGGATGGCCAGCCTGCACCGATTCCCCTGGCGTCCTCATACCGCAGGTTTTCCGTTTCCCCGGCAGGGGACCATAGATTGGCGATGCCCCTGCCCAAATCGTGATAGAATGGAGAGGAAGCCAATGTCCGATGTACTGCGCTTAGATCCAAGCGCCTACCAGCTAAAAACCTTGGAGGTAGAGGGAAAAACCGTCACCTACAAGGAATACAAAAGCATTTGCTACTGTGCAAATCCCGTAGATGATGACTATCAGAGTTTGGACCTGCGGATCCCCCTGTCCGTGGACGGCTCTCCCCTGGAGTCCTCCAAGGCGCCTGTGCTGTTTGCGGTCAATGTGGCGGGGTATACCGCCTCCGCCAACAAAGGTGTCCACGCGATGATGGGCCCTCCCGGGATGAACACCAAGGACGGATTTATTCCCATGGGCGGCCCAGGAGGTCCCGGTGGTCCCGGCGGTCCCGGCGGCCCGGGAGGTTCTGGCGGCCCTGGTGGCCCTGGTGGTCCCGGTGGCCCTGGTGGTCCCGGCGGGAAAGGCCCTGATTATGTGGCAAATTTGGCCCTGAGCTTGGGCTTTGTGTGCGTCAATGCCGGCTGCCGGGGACGGGACTGCCAGTGGCCCGAGGGTGATCCCAGAGCCAAGAACGGCGCATACTACGGCAAGGCGCCCGCCGCAGCGGTGGATCTGAAGGCGGCCATCCGCTATCTCCGGCACAATCGGGATCTCATTCCCGGAGATCTGGATCACATCGTCACCCACGGCGGCAGCGCCGGCGGCGGTCTGAGCTGCCTGTTGGCCGCCTCCGGCGACAGTCCGGAATACACAGACTATCTTCGTGAAATCGGTGCGGCAGAGGAATCCGATTGTATCTTTGCCTCCGCCTCCTTTAGCCCTGTAATGAATCTGGAGCACGGCGACGGCGCCTATGAGTTTGAGTGGAGCCATGTTCCCTACAGCGGCGGTCCCTTCGGACATCAGGAGCCGGCCCTGGTGGACCAGGCCATGGCAGCGGAGCAGAAGGAGATCTACAAGGCCTATCTGGACAGCTGCCAGCTCATCGGCCACGGGGACTGGGGCAAACTGACCACAGAGAATCTCGCAGATTACATACTCCAGGAGTATCTGTTCCCCGAGGCCAAGCGCTTTATGGACGAGAAAACTCCGGCCGAGCGGGAGGAATATCTCCGGACCAACCCCTGGCTCAAGCCCCAGGGCACAGGCTACACCTTCACCTTCGCGGATTTCGCCACCCATGCGGGCCGGGAAAAGGACCTGCCCGCCTTTGACGAGTTCCCCCTGAACAATGCCGAGACGCTGGTCTTTGGCAGCGCCACGGAAAACGCCCGGCACTTCACCCCCTTTAGCCTGCAAAAGGCCACCGGGGACCCCAACGCCCAGGTGGACCCGGAGCTGCGGCATATCACCGAGATTTTCAACCCCATGTGGCACGTGCTGAACAACAATCCCGGCTGCGCCCGGTATTGGTGGATTCGCCACGGAGGCGTGGACGGCGCCACCTCCGTTCCCACTGTGCTGAACCTGGCCGCGGCTTTGGAAAACCGGGGCAAGGAGGTCAACGCCCGGATCATCTGGGACGGCGGCCACTGCGAGGATGATGACCCCGACGGGCTCCTCCGCTGGTACTGCCATGTCTGCGGCTATCAGCCCCAGAACTGAATCTACCATTTCATTGGAGGAGGCCCATTATGGCTAGCAAAGCATTTTTAGACTACCAAAAAAACATTCCCACTGCGCCCCCCACCTCTATGGACGGACCGGGGATTCCCGGTTCCGCCCCCGTTGGGCCCATACCCCAGGAGTATGCCCACCTAAAGGTCCCCATGATGCCCCCGGACTATGTGTCCCCGGAGCCTGAGATCCCCGCGGGCTACCAGGGCGGTCGGGTGACCCTGGGCGGCGTGGCCGGAATGCATTTGACGAAAGGAGGTGTTCGGGAAAAGGCTGCCTTTGTCTACATCCATGGAGGCGGGTTTACCCTGGGAAGCGGTATGACCGCCGGACCTCTGCTGGCACACTTTCTGGAACGGACCAATCTGGAAGGCTACTCCGTGGACTATTCCCTGGCGCCCTATGCGAAATTCCCCGTGGCGGTAAATCAGTGTGTGGCCTTTTACAAAGGTCTGCTGGACATGGGAAAGGAGCGAATCGTGGTTGGCGGTGAATCCGCAGGGGCCGGTCTGACATTAAGCCTGGTTCATGCCCTTAACATGGAGGGGCTTCCTCTGCCGGCCGCCATTTGGTGCTCCTCTCCGGTGGACAACCTTCGGTACGATCAGGAGGAGCTGTTCCTGGAGGACATGTTCACCGCCTGCTGTGAGGATCTGGCGGAGGCCTATGCCGGAGGCGCCGACCCCAAGGACCCACGGCTTTCTCCGATTTACGGAGACTTCCACGATTTTCCGCCCACCTTTATCCAGGCCGGCAGCGCGGAGAGCCTGTCCGCAGGCGCCCTCCGCATTGTAAACAAGCTGGTCCGGGCAGGGAACGAGGTGCATTTTACCTTTGGAAAGGGAATGCCCCACACCTTTGCCATGGACTACCCCATCTATCCCGAGGCGGAAAACGCCATGAATGAGATCCTGGTATTTATCAACAACGTGCTGAATCTGCAATAAAATAGGGAGGAGATCCTATGAAAAAGAAATTGTTATGCATGCTCCTGGCCCTGGCGATGATTACCGGAATGTTCTGTGCCTGTGGAAACGGGAGTACCCCTGCCGAGAGCTCGGCATCCATGTCTGTATCGGAATCCGCCGCACCGGCGGCGCCGGCCCCCTCGGAGGCCCCCAAGGAGGAGGTCCCGGAGGCCTCTGTGGCCTCTGTGGAGGAGGTCCCGGAGGATGTGACCGGTGATCCCATGGCGGCCATGGAGGAGGAGTTTATCTCCTACCCCCTGGAGGGCAGCAACACCATTACACTGTGGTACTACGCCCCCGGCTATGTGCAGTTTGTGGATACCAACTACAACTTCAACGCCCTGGCTGCGGCGGAAGCTGCCACCGGCGTAAAGCTGGAGTTCCAGGAGGTTGGTCAGAGCGCAGCCTCTGAGCAGTTTAACCTGCTGGTGGCCGGCGGAGATATGCCGGACCTGATTCCCTGTATGGAGTATTATTCCTCCGGCCTCACCAAGGCCTATGAGGAAGACGTCATTGTGGACATCTCCCCCTACGTGGACGAGTACATGCCCAACTTCGCCGCAGTGCGGGACTGCCTGGACCAGTCCACCCAATCCCAGATGCTGACTGACGGCGCCATGCTGGCCTTCTACCAGGTCAACGACGGGACCTACTCCGGCGACGGCCTTGTGACCAGAGGCGACTGGATGGAGGCCCTGGGAATCTCCTTTGACTCCAAGCTAATTTCCCTGGAGCAGTTCGACGACATGCTTCACCAGTTCCACGACGCCTATGACGTGCCCCACACCATCTACTTCACAGATGGCACCCTGCCCCTGAACGCCGTGTTTGACGTCTCTCTTCCCACGCTGGTGGGCGACGGCTTTATGACCTCCGTGTCCTCCGCCATCTACCGCAAGGGCGACGAGGTGGTCTCCGGCTGGACGCAGGACGGCTACCGGGAGTATTTGGAATATGTCCTGAAGCTGATGGATGACGGTCTGATCGACCGGGACTTCCTGGGGCTGGACAATGACCGGGGCGTCCAGAACACCTACTGCGGAAACGGCTCCATCGCCGTCTGGCAGGCCAACGCAGATAAGATGGAGGAGATCTACGGCTACACCGATGACCCCAACCTCAAGGTTGCTGCGCTTCCCAATGTCACTGCGGATCCCGATGCCCCCTACGTCTGGAAGCAGGCCCAGAGCCTGGTCTCCACCCGAGGCGGCTTCTCCCTCTCCGCCTCCTGCCAGCAGCCTGAGCTGGTTTGCCAGTGGGAGAACTACTGGTGGACCTATGAGGGCTATCTGCTGAACAACTATGGTGAGGAAGGCCAGAGCCTGACCTGGGAGGGTGACGAGCCCCGCTTTGACTGGCAGACGCCTGTAACCGTCACCGGCATGCACGCCCCCAACGCGGAGATGGCCCTGGAGCTGTTTACCATGAAGCGCTTTACCGGCGGCTATCTGGACAACGACCGTCTCCTGCCCACCTTCTCCCAGACCGCCCTGGACGCCGTGGATCTTTGGACCCTGGACGCCACCGATGAGCGCTACTATCCCGACTCCATTGTCTTCACCGTGGCGGAGAATGAGGCCGTTGCCGAATACGAAGGGGACTTCCTGACCTACGCTCCCACAGAGATTCTAAAGTTCCTCTCCGGCGCTGCGGAGCTCAACGACGCCAACTGGGATGCCTATATCGCCGAGTGCGAGAACCTGGGTATCCAGAAGATCATCGACGTATATCAGAACGCCTACGACCAGTATCTGGCCGGAGAACGCTAACCTGCAAAACAAGGGGCCTGTTGCGATACGCAACAGGCCCCTTGTTTGTCAAAAAAGCTCTCGCCAAGTGCGGGAGCCGGTTCTGGTCATTTGCGTGTCACTCCGCGTACCTAGCGGCCTCCATCCCTGCGATGTACCCTTCGTGGAAGGCCTGGGTCAAGGCGGTGAACACGCTCTCAATATACTCCCACATCATAATTATCTCCGGCGGCGTACAGGCCGGGAATGAGCCGCTCCTGTCTCAGCACCGAGGCGTTTGTAAAGTATCACGAACCGAGTTGGGTGATCCATGATGAAACTGTCTCCTGGCTGTGCAACACTGTGTGATTTTTGCAAGCGCCATGTGAGATAATTGTAAATTGACTGGTTTTCCTGAAATCGCTATACTGAAAGTGGCGGAGAAAGCGTCCTTCCGCCGCATCAGAAAGGAGAATCACAATATGAAAAAGAGAGTATTTCCCCTGCTGCTTGCCCTGTGCATGTTGACCGCCATGCTGTCAGGGTGCGGCACTCCGATTGCCTCCAGCGCTCCGGAGCCTCCACCGGCCTCAGAGGCCGTCACAGCGCCATCCGCCGCAGCATCTGCCGCAGCCGAGGAGACCACCAGCACACCGGAGGCGAGCGTTTCCGAGGCGGACACCCACGAATTCGCCCAGGGCGCCGGAGTGTTCCCGGTGGCCGACGGAGACAAGACTATTACGATTTTTGACGGCTGGTTCCCCTTCTTCGCCGCCTTTGGCATGGATAGCTACGCCGACACGCTGTTCTTCCAGGAGATGGAGCAGCGTACAGGCATCAAAACGGAATTCCGCCTGGAAAACGCAGAAACCGCTGTGGAAAAGTTCAATCTGATGATTGCCGGCGGCGACTACTGCGATTTGATGCACGATGTGGACACCAACTACACCGGCGGCTTGGACACCGCCTGGGAGGACGAGGTCATTATCGCACTGGATGATCTTATCGACCAGTGGATGCCCAACTACTACCGGATGATTCACAGCCAGGACGTCTTTCTCTCCGACCTCACCTCCAATGAGGGCAACATCTATCAGATCGCCATTCTGAAGGAGCGAGGCAGCCTTCCCGACTACGGCCTGCAGATTCGGCAGGACTGGCTGGATGACCTGGGACTGGAGCGGCCCAAAACCTATGATCAGTACTACGACGTTCTCACCGCATTTAAGGAGGAAAAACACGCCTCCGCTCCCATGATGCTCTCCCGGAACGGAACCTACCAGGGCAACTTTTTCGCCTCCGGCTACGGAATTGCCGCCCCTCCCATCCAGATGGGCACCCCCTTCTATCAGATCGACGGTGAGGTCAAATTCGGTCCCATGGAAGAGGGCTATAAGAAGTATCTCACCACCTTGGCAAAATGGTACGCCGACGGCTTGATCTATAAAGATTTTTACACCTATGTGGATTCCAACACCAACCCGCCGGATGACCTGGTGCTGAACGATCAGATGGGCCTGTACGGACTAAACACCCAGGACATTCCCAATCGTTACAGCGAGGTGGTGGGCAATAATCCCGACATTGTCGTGGTGGGCGCCTATGACCCGGTGGAAACCGAGGGCGACACCTTGCACTTCAGTGAAAACCGCGGTGCCTCCGCCACCGGCGGCTACTGCATCTCCACCCACTGCCAGGACCCCGTTCTGGTGGCCCGTTGGGCGGACTACATCTACAGCGAGGAGGGACAACTGCTGTCCAACTACGGCGTAGAGGGCGTAACCTTTGAATACAACGACCAGGGGGAACCGGAGCTCAACGACATGATCTTCAAGAACCCCGATGGTCTGCCGGAACAGCTGGCCATCACCAAATACACCACCTTCTCTCTGGTGGGCGTCCAGGATGACTACCGGCAGTATGCACGCTTCACCGACGCCCAGTGGGAGGCCGCCCGGGACATCTGGCCCTTGGGAGATGACGCCTATGTGATTCCCAATGGCGTTCAGATGACCTCCGCTGAAAACACCACCTTTGCCAACGCCTACAGCGACATTGGCACCTATGTGGGGCAGTACACCCTCCAGGCGATTCTGGGGGACGTGGATATTGACGCCACCTGGGCAGAATACGTCGCCGCCATTGAGGCCATGAACATCGCCACCTGCATCCAGCAGCAGCAGTCCGCGCTGGATCGGTACTACGCAGAATAAGATCACATATCGCGCCGGAGGCCATGGCCTCCGGCGGCGAAACTCTACGAGTTCTTGACAAACTGAGCAGCCGCACAGCGTTCTGTGCGGCTGCTCCCTATTATCCGCCGAAGTACGCCTTCTTCACCACATCGTGCTGGCGAATCTCCTCCACAGTTCCTTCGGCGACCAACTCTCCCACCTGTAGCGTGTAGCAGTATTCCGCCGTGCCAAAGGCCAGATGGACGTTCTGTTCCACCAGCAGAATGGAGGTCCCCTTGGTTTTGTTGATTTCCCGAATCTTGACCCCGATGTCCTCGATGACCGCCGGGGCCAGGCCCAGGGACGGCTCATCCAAGCACAGGAGCTTCGGCGCAGCCATAATCCCTCTGGCAATGGCAAGCATCTGCTGCTGGCCGCCGGACATGGTCCCCGCCTTCTGCTTCAGACGGTCCTTTAGAATCGGGAACAGCTCAAAGCAGAACTCCATATCCTCCTGGATCCCGGCCTTGTCCTTCCGCTGAGTGGCTCCCAGCAGCAGGTTCTTCTGCACCGTCAAATAGGGGAACAGATGCCGCCCCTCCGGAGCCAGCACCAGGCCCTTTTGTACCCGATCTGCCGTGGAGGCTCGGGTGATGTCCTCGCCGTTAAAGAGGATGGTACCCTCTGTTGCCGGCACCAGACCCAACACCGTATTCAACGTTGTGGATTTTCCCGCGCCGTTGGAGCCAATCAGCGTGACGATGCCTCCCTGGGGTACAGAAATATTCACATCATGGATGGCAATGGACTTGCCGTACATGACCTTTAAGCCCTGAATCTCCAGAATATTACTCATACCGTACCTCCAAAATAGGTCTCGATGACCGTGGGATCCTTGCGCATCCCCTGGGGGGTGCCTTCAAAGATCTTCTGTCCAAAGGAGATCACCGTCACAGAGTCCAGAATGTCCAGGATCTGCATATTATGCTCCACCACCAGAATGGAGATGCCCTTGTCCCGGAGCTTGGAGATGGCGTCAATGGAGAAGGCAATCTCCTCCGGGTTCATGCCACCCAGCGGCTCATCGAGCAGCAGGAGCTTGGGCTTGGTTGCCAGCGCCCGGGCCACTCCCAGGATCTTCTGATAGCCATGGGGCAGGTTTTTGGCCAGCTCATTGCGCACGTGCTGCAGTCCCAGAAATTCCAGAATCTCGTCTGCGGACTTTGCAATATACGCTTCGTTGGTTCGATAGGCTTTGGTGTTGAAGAAGATCTGGGGCACCGTAGAGTGCGGGCGAAGATGATAGGCCGCCGTCACATTTTCAAACACCGTGAATTCTCCAAACAGCGGGTTGAGCTGGAACGTCCGTCCAATGCCCATTTTCGCCACCTGGTGGGGCCGGGCCTTGGTAATCTCCTTTCCCGCATAGAAAATATGGCCGGAGGAGGGCATCAGGACGCCGGTGATCAGGTTAAAGAACGTGGATTTTCCCGCACCATTGGGCCCCAGAAATCCTTTAATTTCCCCCTCTTCCATGGAAAAGTCCAGGTCATTCATTACGGTCAGACCGCCGAAGCGTTTGGTAAGACCGGAGGTTTCAAGCAGATGCATGTGTGCTGCCTCCTTCCTTGGAATTGTCCTGCCGCTTGGACCGGGCTTTCCGGATCAGCGCCGGAATACCGGCCAGGCCGCCGGGCAGCAGATAGGCCACCAGCAGCGTGCAGGCGCCGGTGAGGAACGGCGCATAGGCGCTGAATTCTCGGCCCAGCTCCGGAATCAGCACGAAGATAATCGCGCCAATGATGGGCCCGATGAAATAGTCCTCGCCGCCAATGAGCATGTACATCAGCAGCCACAGGGAGAAGGTCATATCATAGTTGGTGGGGCTGAGCACCGTGGAATACAGGCCATAGGCCGCACCTACAACTCCGCCGCAGAAGCTGCCCATTCCCACAGCCAGAAGCCGATAGAAGGTGGCGTTGATGCCAATGGAGGAGGCAACGTCCTGAGACTGGGACAGCGCCCGCAGGGTCGTTCCAATGCGGGAGAACTCAAAGCGATACAGCACAAGCAGCAGAACCACCGCAATGGCCAGAAAAACGTAGTAGCAGGCGATGTCGTTCTGGAGGAGCTTGGGTATCCGAGTCAGGCCATGGTAGCCGCCGGTGATCTTCATGGCCTTGATGATGTAGGCCACAGTAACCCCCATAAACATGGACGCCATGGAATAGTACATTCCCTTGAGCCGGACAAAGGGGAGGCCGGTGATGACGCTGACCGCCATCGCAAACAGCCCGCCGGCCAAAATGGTGATTACCGGAGGCAGGGCCAGGGACTTGGCCAAAATGCCGCCGCAGTACGCGCCTAGGGCGATAAAGGCGCCATGGGCAAAGGTCAGTGTGCCGGATAGGGAGATGGTCCGCAGACTCACCGAGCCAACCACCTTATAGAGCACCATAATCAGCACACCGATCCAGTAGCTGGTGTTCAGCGCCAAAGGCAGCAGCAGGAAGATCAGCAGCAAAACGCCATAGGGCAGACCCTTTTTCAACTGTTTCACGATTCTGCCACCTCCCTTACATCTCATGGCCGAAGAAGCCCTTGGGCTTGATCAGCAGCAGCACCACCACCGCCGAGCAGGCAATGGAGGATGCGGTATAGCTGTCCCAGATGATGGGGCAGATGGAATCCAGCAACGCCATCAAAAGGCCGGTAATGAGGATTCCGTTCATGGATCCGGCACCGGCCAGCATCACCAGCATCAGGATTCGGACGTTGATATTGTCGCCCATATTGGAGCTGACCTGCTGGTAGGCCCCCATCATAGAGCCCGCCACCGCCGCAAAGGCAAAGCCCAGTCCGCAGACCAGCGCACTGACCTTATTCACGGGAATGCCCTGTAGGGCTGCTCCCATGCGGTCCTGGCTCAGGGCCTCCATCTGCATTCCCAGTTTGGTGCGATAGACCATAAACAGCGTGGCAATCAGCAGCACCGCTCCCACGGCAAAGGTCACCAGCTTTTCCCCGGTAACCGTCATAAAGCCCATATCCACGGCACCGGAGGCATAGGCGGGAATGGAGATGGTCTGGGAGCCGGAAATCTGGACCGCCAGCTGTTGAAGCATGGTCATAATGGCCACCGACACCATGACCACCCGGTCAAACTCCTTTTGGAAGGGACGGAAGCAGAATCGCTCCATCAGAATTCCCACCAGCGCCAGCACCACTGTGGACAGCAGCATGGCAAGCCAGTTGTTCATTCCCAGTCGGCTGCACAGATAGTAGGTGATGTAGGCAGCCGACATATAAAAGGCGCCGTGGGCCAGGTTTACCGCCCCCAGCATATTGAAGATGAATGCAAATCCCAGCGAGGCAAGAATGTACATGGAAGCAAGCACCAGCGCATTCACTGTCACATTGGGAATCACGTTCATAATGAGCATGAAAACCGCTCCTTTCGGAAAAAAATCAAGCCGGAAGGCTTTCGCCACACCGGGCGCAGAGGACTCCCCCTGCGCCCGGTGGTCAGCGTTTCACAGTATGAATGGATCTCGGTTAGGGAACGATGCAGTCATAGGTGTCCATGTAGACAATCTTGCCGTCCTCTGCCTTCAGGGTATGGCTGGGATGAGAGATGGCATGGTCATTGCCAAAGGTCTCCTGGCCGCCCTTTACACCGGTTCCAAACAGGGTTTCCACCGTGTTGATGGTCCCGTAGTATTTGAGCACTTCCTCTACGTCGGTAGTACCTGCCCCCTGCAGAATCTGCAGCAGCGTATAGAGGTTATCCAGACCGGCGCCGTTCCAAGCCGAGGCGGTCTCCTCGCCGTATTTGTCCACAAATTTCTTGTAGATGGCGTTAAATGTATCGGTGTTCCGAGAGGTGTCGGAAATATCCGTGCCAAAGGTGAAGGCGCCGGAAAGGTTGTTCAGGCCGGAGCCGCCGATGAGCACGCCGGGGCCCATGGTAATTACCGCAGCACATACCATGTCGGAGCCTGCCGCCCGGACTTCCTTAATCAGGGAAGCAATGTTATCCGGGGTACCGTTGCCGATAAAGCAGTCCGCGCCGGAGGAGATAATCTTCAGGGCAATGGAGGAGAAGTCCGTGGATTCGCCGTCGTAAATCACCGGGCTGTCCACATACTCCAGGCCAAACTTTTCACAGCCGGCCTTTACCAGGGCTGCCTGCTCGTCGTTTACGCCGTTGTCATCGCAGGCGTAGACCACCTTTTTCACGTCGGGGTACTGGTCCTTCAGCACCTCAATGGCGGTGTAGTACTGAGAGGTACAGGCATTGGAGAAGGTAAAGGAATACTTGGTATCGGCGTTCATGACGCTGTGGTTCATATTGTTCTGCGCCATCACGTTCATCACACCGGCATTCTCAAAAATATCAATAGCGCCTTCCACCCAGAAGTCGTTGGTTTCCATGACATACTTGATGTCAGCGTCCACCAGCCGCTGTGCCGCGGAACGGATGCCCTCTGCATCGGAGCCGCCGTCCTCAACCACAAGCTGCAGGGTGTATTTGGTTCCGCCGATGTCGATGCCGCCCTGCTCATTGTAATAATCGCAGAGGGTCTGCATCTCAATCTGGTTGTTGTAGTCCACCGAGGCAAACCAGCCGGTGGTGTTCAGCAGCGCGCCGATTTTCAGCACGTTGTCGCCGGAGACGGTCTGCTGCTCCGCCGGGGCGGAGTCCATGGCGCTGGCCGACGCCTTGTCCGATGCCGTGCCGCTTCCGCTGTCGGCGCCGCAGGCTGCCAGGCTCAAGGTCATCGCCGCTGCCAGCAGCAGGGCAAGTAATTTCTTGGTCATTTTTCATTTCATCCTTTCCATAATTAGCAGGGAATGTTGTGCACATGTCATAACAATTCATCCTTCTCGCCTCATATTACACTTGAATTTCTTCCTTGTCCAATATATAATATTTCTGAAATATATTGATTTTGTTTATGGATTAAGAGGTGATTTGAAAATGGATCTATTGCAGCTGAAATATGTGGTGGCCATTGCGGAAAGCGACTCGGTGACCCAAGCCGCTGAGCGGCTTCACGTCTCCCAGTCTGCCCTTTCCCTGAGCTATAAGCGGCTCCAGGATGAGCTGGAGGTGCAGCTGTTCCGCCGTCAGGGACGGCATCTGGTGCTGACGGAGGCGGGGACCTTCTTCTGCCGGAACGCCTCCATTATCCTGGGAATGGTGGACAAGCTGGCCTATGACATGTCCACCATTCGGGGCACTACCGCCACCAGCATCACCTACACCTCGGAGGCCGGAGACTTCACCAATGAATCCCGCATTCTGTATGGAAAGCTCTTCCCGGAGCGGGAGGTGCTTGAGCTTCGGGAGACCACCCGGGAAACGCTGGAGTCCCTGCGCCGGGGCCGTGCCGCCTTTGCCATCACCTATGAGGACAACACCGATGATTTTCTCGTCTCCGAGCTGCTGCTCCGGGAGCCTATGTATGCGTTTATCAACGCCGGTTCCTATTTGGCGGGGTACGACGAGCTTTCCATGGAGCAGCTCCGCTCTCTGCCGCTGATTTCCCAGCGGGAGGATTATACCGTAGCCCAGATCATGCGGCGGTTTTATACCCATTCCTCCACCATGCCCGGACGAATCTACTACGTCAGCGACCCGGAATCCATGACCCTGCAGGTCTATAACGACGTAGGCATCACCTTTATTCCGGAAAGCGTGGTCCACTTCTGGGGGAAATCCGCTTTCCCCATGGCCCCCGGCACCCGAATGATCCCCATGTCCAACAATATCTGCCACCGGCAGCTGTTCCTGACCTATCCCCAAACCGGACTGTTTCCCGAGGAGACCACCCACTATATGGAGTATATCCGGCATTTCGCCGCCTTGACGCAGCAGCTCCACAGCTTCCCCAGCCGGGGCGAGCTGCTGGATTATATCGCCGGCCGGTGGCCGGAGTTTTCCTCCATGAAGCAGGAGGAATAGGTTCCTCCCTGCGCACTGTCGGAGTTCCCTTGGCTTGCCTTCTTTCGAATCAGCGTATCGGAACTCGCCGCGGAAGCCCCGCCCCTCAACCTCCCGGGCGGAGCGCCACAGCTGACAATGAGCAGCCGGGAGCGGCCTTTCGCCGCTCCGCACATCCATATGCCCCCTGTTTTTCCCCTCAGCAGCCCACCAAATAGGCCAAAAATCCTCCGTATGCGTTGGCATACGGAGGATTTTGCAAGATTCAGTCTTTATCAGGCTGCTTAGCCCAGTCTCTCATAGTAGCGGTCCAGAGACGCCTGCTTAATGGCCTGGCAGTCCTCCAGACCCATGCTGATGCAGGTATCAACGAAGGAATCCAGCTCCTCAATGGGGGCGCTGCCGATGACATACCGCAGGAAGTTCTCCTGTGCGTAGGTGGTGATGTCCCCGGCCTTGGAGTTGTACTCGTCGGCCTCCTGAGTGGTCATGGTCAGGGTGGTGGGGCAGCCCCAGGAATTGTCCTTGTCCTTCATCCACATCTCCGGAGCCTCCAGCTGCTGCTGGGTCATGCCCTGGTCCTTGGCAGACACGTCGGTCAGGCACACCGTATTCTGGAGCATATACCGGAACTGGGCCAGGGTGGCCGTCATGCCCTCCGGATTGTTGACGATCAGATCGGTGTAGTGCTTCGTACCGTCTGCGTCCCGCTCATAGGTGACCCCTTCCACGCCCCAGTTGGCCAGGGTGGCGCCTTCCTCGGTGTAGCGGTAATCCATCCACTGGATGGCAATCTCCGGCTCATCGCAGGCAGTGGAAATCACGCAGTTGGAGGTGGTGGTCAGGGTTTCGTGGTTGGTCTGTCCCAGATGGGTCACGTCCCCCTCCTTTTTGACTGCATCCTGAATGGCAGCGATCTCAAAATTAGGATCCTGGGCAGACTGATTGTACTGCTCCATATAGTCCTTCTCGGCCCACCACAGGGAGCTCTCTCCGCTGGTGACCATGCCGAAGTCTGCGCCGCCCTGCATGCCGAAGTCCTCGCTCATGAAGTCGTGGTAGATCCAGCCCTTCTGATACCAGTCGGCGACCATCTTTACATATTCCTTGAAGCCATCCGTCAGCACGCCGCTGTACAGCTTCCCGTCGATCTGGAACCAGGGCAGAGTTGCTTCAAAGGAGTTGCCGAAGGACGCCAGGGTCTCGTAGCCGGCGGTCAGGTAGCCAAAGCCCGGATCTCCGGACATGGGCAGCTGCACCGTGGCGCCATAGGTATTGTAGGCCTGCTCAATATACTGCTCATATTCCTCGTAGGTATTGATCTCTGCCGGGTCCATGCCAAATTCTCTTGCCCAGTCTGCCCGAATCATGGGACCCTTGGCGCAAGGCTGGCCGTCGTCGTAGGCGGCGGCAAAGAACACCACACGGCCCTCATCGGTCACCGCATCTCTGCGGTTCTGGTCGTTCATATTGATAATGGCGTTGTAGTTGGGCGCATACTCCTCAATGTAGGGGGTCAGGTCCAGAAAAACCTCGTCCTCCACACCCTTGTCATAGCCGCCGGTGTAGCCGGAGGCCGCCTCACAGTAGAAGTCCGCATAGTCCTGAGAAGCCATCTGCAGATTGAACTGCTCCCCAAAGTTCATGGGGTGGAACAGCTGGAACTCAATGTGGACCCCGGACATCTCCTCCAAAGTGGAGTAGAACAGGTTGTCAGACATATCCTGGCACCAATCCTGCACCTGGGGATTAAAGCGCATAAAGTAGGTAAATGTGACTGGCTCCTCCGTCAGCGGCATGGGGATGTCAAAGTTCTGGGCCGCCACCTGGACCTCCTCTTGGGCGCTGGTCTCCGCCGCCGAGGGCTGGTCCTGCTCTGCGGCCTGCGTCTGGGCGGGGGGTGTAGTCTCCTGGGCAGGTGCCGATGCTACACTGTCAGACCCGCTGGAGGCAGCCTTGCCACAGCCGCTCAAGGTCCCCAGAAGCATGGCCACTGCCAGCAATCCGGTGATCATCTTTTTCATTTGCTTCACTCTCCCATGTAAATTTAGGATTATATTATAAATTACCCAAAAGCACACGGTCAAGTGACATTTCTCCCCCTGACCATAATCCGCAAGAAATGAGACCTCCGGTGCCACAGGCACCGGAGGTCTGGAGACTGTCGAAAAAGCCGGAAGGCTTGCTCCTCCTCCGTGTTACTCCGCCCCCAGGGCCCCCTCCAGAACCGCGGCGTGCAGTGCCGCCCCAGTGATTGCCGCACGAATATCCGGCAGAAATTGCGGAGAATGCAGCGGCGCAGTACAGCCAGCGCCAATGTGGTAGAAACAGCCCGGAGCGGCAGACAGATAATACCCAAAATCCTCGGTCATCAGGGTGGGCTCCTGTATCAGCGTGACGGAGGACTCCCCCAACAGTCCCAGTGCCGTGTTCTGAACCAGTCGGGACGCCTTTTCGTAATTCACCACGCCAGGATAGCTCTCGTGCAGCTCCACGTCGATCTGGGTTCCGGTCTGCGCGGCAACCTGGGATGCCGTGTTCCTGACCAGCGCCCGCATTTTCTCCCGGCTGTCCTGGCCGAGGGTACGGAAGATGCCGGTGAGCCGGGCGGTATCGGCCACCACATTGATGGCCGTCCCAGCCTGAAGGGTCCCCACGGTAACGGTACACCGCTCACCATTTAGGGCGCTTCTGAGCCCGACCAGCCGGGCAGCAAGCTGCGCCCCGGCCTGCAGAGCGTCGATTCCCTTTTCCGGCTCGGCGCCGTGGGCGCTTTTTCCCCGAACAGTCATGGAAAAAGTGTCGGAGGCAGCGTAAAATTTTCCATAGCGAATGCCAACGGAACCCAGGGGCAGCTCCGGTGAGACATGTGCGCCAAACACCCCGTCTACCCCCGCAAGGCACCCGGCGTCCACCAGGGACTGCGCCCCACCGCTGCCCTCCTCATCCGGTTCAAACAGAAATCGGACGGTACCTCGGAGCCTGTCCCGGTGCTTTGCCAGCAGCATTGCCGCACCGATAGCGGCCGTCATATGAATATCATGGCCGCAGGCGTGCATCACGCCAGGCCTTTGGGAGGAAAAGTCCGCCCCGGTGGCCTCTGGAACTGCCAGCGCGTCCATGTCGGCACGCAGGGCGACGGTTTTGCCGGGCCTTGCGCCCCCCAGCGTTGCGCAAAGTGCAGTCCCAAAGGGATTTTCAACCACCAGCCCCAGGGACTCCAGCAGGCTCCGCAGATAGGCCGAGGTCTGCCATTCCTGATTGCCCAGCTCCGGCGTGCGGTGCAGTCTCTGCCGGATCCCCTCCAGGGTTCCCTGCAGAGAAGCCGCTTCCAAGCAAAGCTCTGTCATTGTAGGTCTCCTTTCCCGCGCAGAACACGGACAAATTGCTCTAGCCGATCCAGTCCCTGGCGGAGTTCTTCCCCGCTGTAGCAATAGGTCAAACGGATATAGCCCTCTGCACCAAAGCAGCTGCCCGGCGTGGCGGCAAGGCCCGCCTCCCGGATCATACGCCTGCAAAACTCCGCCGAGGACAGGCCAAACTCCCGGATAGAGGGGAACACATAGAACGCTCCCTCCGGCACATGAACCGGGAGATGCATCTGCCTCAGCCGCCGGAGGACATAGTCACGGCGGCTGCGGTACGTCTCCAGCATGGGAGAGATGTCACATTCCAGCGCCTGCATACAGGCCGACTGGAAGGGCGCCGGGGTGGACACCACCATAAACTGATGGACCAGCTCCAGCCGTTCCTTAACGGAGGCGTCAGACAGCAGATACCCCATCCGCCAGCCGGTCATGGCATAGGGCTTGGAAAAGCTCTGGACCAGTAGGATCTGCTGCCGTAAATCATGGAACTCCGCAAAGCTGTGGTAGCTTCCGGTATAGTCCAGCTGCCGGTACACGTCGTCGCAAATCACAAAAATCTCCCGGCCCTGTACTGCGTCATGGACGGCCTGTAGACTGCGTTCGTTGTAGATACAGCCTGTGGGATTGTTGGGGGAGTTCAGGATAATGGCCTTAGTCCGAGGCGTGATGTGGGCTGCCAGCCCACGGGCATCCAGCTGAAATCCCTCCGGCGCAGTATCATAGGGGACAAATACCCCTCGGCACAGGCCGATGATCTGCTCATAGAGGACAAAGGCGGGGGTGGGGACCAAAACCTCGTCCCCCGGATTCAAGATTCCAAACAGAGACACAAACAGCGCCTCTGTGGCTCCCGCCGTCAGAATAATCTCCTCCGGCCGGTAGTCCAGGCCGTTTTTCTCGCGCTCAAAGCGGGCGATGGCCTCCCGCAGGGCATAGGTGCCGTTGTTGTCGATATAGTGGGTGTGCCCGTGGGCCAGGGCCTGGGGCACAGCGTCACAGATGGGCTGGGGGGTGGCGAAGTCCGGCTCCCCCAGGGTCAGGGCGATGCAGCCCGGTGTCTGTTGGGCCAGCTTGGAGAATTCACGGATGGCGCTTCTCTTGGCGCCGTATAGGGCTTCATTGAGCTGCATAACAAGTTCCCCTTTGCTCAGATATTTCGCAGCATAGGCTCCAGTGCCGTTTTCATGGTGGTTTTGTCGTCCTTTTTCTTGATGACACGGGCCGGGCAGCCGGCTACGACCATATTGGCCGGCACATCCTCTACCACCACGGCACCGGCTGCAACCACAGCGTTCTCTCCCACATGTACCCCTTCAATGACCACGGCGTTTGCCCCAATCAACACGCCGTCGTCGATCACCACCGGCTTGGCGGAGGCGGGCTCGATGACCCCGGCCAGTACGGCCCCTGCGCCCACATGGCAGTGCTTTCCCACCGTTGCTCGGCCACCGAGAATGGCCCCCATGTCGATCATGCTGCCCTCGCCGATTACGGCACCAATGTTGATCACCGCACCCATCATAATAACCGCTCCCCTGCCGATGTCAACCTGCTCACGGATGGTGGCCCCAGGCTCAATACGGGCGGGAACGTCCTTAAGGTCCAGCAGCGGAATGGCGCTGTTGCGGCAGTCGTTTTCCACTACAATGTCGGCGATTTTGTCCCGATTGGCCTGGAGAATGGGCCCCAGCTCCCGCCAATCACCGAATACGATCTTGTCCCCTGCACCAAACACCTGGGCAGAGCCATACTCAATGGGTGCATTTTCCTTGACATAGAGCTTCACCGGCGTCTTTTTTTCGGCCTGTCCAATATACGCAATGATTTCCTGGGCGTTCACTGTCCATCCTCCCTCTCAATCAGATCCTGCATGGTGTAAAGTCCTGCCGGCTTTCCCACCAGGAAACGGGCGGCCTCCATGGCTCCGGCGGCAAAAATGGAACGGTCCTTGGCCTCATGGCGCAGGGTCAGCACCTCGGAGTCCGTGGCAATGAGCACCTCATGGGTACCGGGAAGATTACCCAGACGGAGAGAATGGATTCCAATTTGGTGGGCCTCCCGCCGACCATTTTCGTGGCGGCCAATGACAAGTTCCCCCTCCGGACGGACGGAGGCAACGGCCTTTGCCAGCGTCAACGCCGTGCCGCTGGGCACATCCAGCTTCCGGTTGTGGTGCATTTCGACGATCTCAATGTCTGCCTCCGGAAACAGCGCCGCCGCCCGTCGGGCAAGGTCCGTCAGTGCCGCAATGCCCAAAGAATAGTTGGCAGAAAAGAACACCGGGATCCGAGCTGCGGCAGCCTGGATCTGCTCCCGTTCCCGGTCCGTCTGGCCGGTAGTGGCAATCAGCAGCGGCAGGCTGCGCCCCAGGCAATAATCCACCAGTGAGCCGGTTGCGCTGGGATGGGAGAAGTCGATGACACAGTCCGCCGGGCCCTGATACTCGGCAAGGGTCTGCCAACAGCCGGGTTCACCGGCGGAGTAGTCCGGACTGATTCGTGCGGCCACCTGATCCCCGGCTGCCTCACAGATCAGCCGACCCATACGACCGGTAGCACCGTGTACAATAATACGCATAAAACGGCCCTCCTTATACCTTCAGGCCCTGAGCACGCATGCACGAGAGAAGCTGTGCTCGGTGCTCCGGCTCTATTGTGGTCAGCGGCAGACGCAGATAATCCTCGCAGAAGCCCAGGGCGGCCATTGCGGCCTTGACGGGAATGGGGTTGACCTCGGAGAACAAGGCGTGAATCAGGGGCAAAAGCTCGCACTGGAGTGCGGCGCTGCCGGCAACATCACCGCTCCAAAACCGGGTGCAGATCTCCACGGTCTTGCGGGGCATCAGGTTAGAAAGCACCGAAATGACGCCGCTGCCGCCCATGGAGAGCACCGGGACGATCTGATCGTCGTTGCCGGAATAAATGCTGAGAGAGTCTCCCACAAGAGAGGCCGTGGTCACAATGCTGGAAATATCACCGTTGGCCTCCTTGATGCCGGAGATCATCGGGTGCTGGGCCAGCCTCTGATAGGTGGCAGGCTGAATGCTGACGCCGGTGCGGGAGGGAACATTGTAGACAATAATGGGCTTCGTGGCGGCATCGGCAATGGCGGTGTACATCTGGACCAGGCCGTTCTGCGTCGCCTTATTATAGTAGGGGGTCACCACCAGCAGACCGTCGCAGCCGATCTGGCAGGCGTACCGGGTAAGGCTAATGGCGTAGGCCGTGTCATTGGAGCCGGTACCGGCAATGACGGGGATGCGGCCGGCTGTGCGTTCCACGCTGTAGCGGAGCACCTCTCGATGCTCTTCGTCGGTCAGCGTGGAGCCTTCTCCGGTGGTTCCCACAATGACCAGCGCATTGACGCCTTCGGAAATTTGCCAGTCGATGAGACGGCCCAGCGCCGGATAATCGACACCCTGGGCATTGAGCGGGGTGATAAGGGCGGTGGCAACGCCGCGGAAGATCGGATTCGAAGTCATAGTGCAGTCTCCTTTTTTATAATTTGGCCATTTACTGCAATCTGAGGACAAAAAACGCGGCATATGCAATGTGTGCATTTGCCGCGTTGTCTTCCGGTATTCTGCCCGTCCTCCAGGAAAAGAATCTGGCAGGATTCCGCAATTAATTCATAGCTCTCCGCAAATGCGACAGTCAGGCGGATATTCTCCGCATGCCCAGGAAAGCTTCGCCTGCTTTCCTTCGGCGGCAATCCCTTTCACCGGAGCAACGGCCCTGCGACGGCCTTGCACTCCGGGTACTCTTGACTTCCGCACCTCTATCCTTTAACTGCAATATTTGGTTGTTCACCAGTGTACCATCAAAGGAGAAATTTGTCGATTGACACTTTTCACAAACTTTCATGGTTTTTCCTGGTTTCTCACACAATTTCACTAAATTACGAAAGAATCGGTGCCTCCCGTTCTCCATAACGCGTCTTGACTGATTCTCCCCTGGCGTCCCGGAGAATTTAGGCTTTCCTTCGCTCCTTCTCCGGGGGATTTTTCCATTTCCCCAGAGCGAAGAACGCAAACCCCACCAGGGCCTGCACCGCAGAGGCAGCAGGCAGGGCGTAGCCGATCCCCAGGATTCCCCACCCCAAGGCCACGCCAAGCAGCACGCAGCCGGGGATACGGACGGCATAGGTGGAGATGATGTTGTTGGCAAGGGTGAGCTTTGTGTGGCCGGTCCCGTTGATAAAGCCATTGACGCAGAAGGCCAGGGCACAGAGAATATACTCATATTTATATCCCACATAGTATTCCGTTCCTGCGGCGATTACCTCCTGGTCCGCAGTAAAGATGCCCACCATTTTCTCCGGAATCAACCATCCCAGCAGGAAAAATACCACCGCAAAGGCCACACTGAGGATGCAGCCATACCAGAGGCACTCCACGGCCCGTTTATGGGCTCCTGCTCCCACATTCTGGGCCACCATGGCGGAGATGGAGGAGCAGAAGGCATTGGTGGGAATGGTCGCAAGGAGGAAGATCTTATCCAGAATCCCTGCCGCAGCCGAGGCGCTCAGTCCAAACCGGTTGACAATGCCCTCCAGAATGATAAAGGAGAACATCACGAGGACCTCCTGCAGGGCAATGGGCATCCCCACCCCAATCAGCTCCCGGGCCTCCTGCCGGTCAAAGCGATAGCTGCGGAGCTTGAAATCAAAGGGAAATCCCCGTTTGGTCACATGGATAATGCCCATGAGAATACAGATGCCCTGGGACACCGTGGTAGCAATGGCGGCCCCGGCAGCACCCATGCCAAAGCCCCACACCAGGATTACGTCGCCAATGACGTTGAGTATGCTGGATACTCCCACAAACAGCAGCGGCGTTTTGGAATCCCCCACGCCTCGGAGAATGCCTGCCAGCATATTGTAAAAGGACTGGAAGATATATCCCACGCTGCAAATGAGCATATAGGCAATCGCACCGCCCATGGCGTCCTCCGGGGTATTGATCCATCGGAGCAGGGGCACCGATAGGGCACCCACCGCCACCGCAAGGACAACGCCCACGATTCCCGCCAGAGAAAATGCCGTGGCGGAAATGGCCTCCAGGGCCTTTTTGTCTCCCGCTCCAAAGCGCTGTCCCACCACCACTGTGGTGCCGATGGACAGTCCCACCAGAAGCATGGAAAAGGTGGCAATGACCGTCCCCGCCACGGATACGGCGGACACATCGGCCGTGGCGGCAAACTGCCCCACAATGTACAGGTCAACCATGCCGTACAGGGTTTGAATGAGGTTGATGCCAATAAAGGGAATGGTAAATTTCCAAAGGGTTTTGAATACATTACCTGAGGTCAGGTTGTTTTCGACGGTTGCCATGGCGGTCTCCTCCATTGTTTTTTGTGACGCGGGGGATGGGAATAGTATATTCGATTTTCAGACAGGTGTCAATTCCGGCCCGGCAGGGGGACGCTAAGATCCCCGGAGAGGTCCGGCGGAAGACCGAAATGTGCTATAGCAAACACAATTACACCGGTGATATGGGGTATGCCTAAAAAGCATTTGTGTAGATTGTGTGAATCATGTATGATGGGGCTGGGCAATACAAATCAAACAAAAGGAGGACAAATTGTAATGAAAAAGAAATTTGGAGCCACAATCCTTGCCCTTAGCATTCTGTTTGGCGTGTTCTCTGGCTGTGGAAACAACCAGACCTCCGCCCAAAGTGCATCTTCTGAACCAGAGCGTCTGACCAGCGCAACTTCTGCAGAAGAACCTACCCAGGAGGTAGCACCCCCGTCGGAAGCCCCAGTTTCCGTCCAGGAGGAGGCTTCCGCCCAGGAGCCGGACTTCACCCCGGTAAGCTACCCCCTCTGTGATCCCGGGGAAATCACCCTGGACGTGTACATGGCCATGTCCGGATTCCTGCCCATGGTAATTCCCGACGTGGCCAACGAAGGGCTCAATGGGAACCGCGGCGTGCAGCTGATGGAAGAGGCCACCGGAGTTCACCTGAACTGGACCCTGATCGACCAGGATGCGTATGCGGAGAAGTTCTCCATCACCCTGGCGGCAGGAGACTTCCCGGACTACTTTGGCGTGCCGGACACCATGGTTTCCGGCGGCATTGACGCCCTGGTGGACCAGGACATCTGCATCGACCTGATGCCCATGCTGGATGACTGGCTGCCGGACTTCAAAAACGGCATCTTCTCCTCCAACGAGGATTACCGCAAGGGTCTGATTTCGGACACCGGACATCTGACCACCATCAAGTCCTATGAAAACCAGTCCACCATGGGCCTGTATATTCGTCAGGACTGGCTGGATCAGCTTGGCCTGGAGGTTCCGGAGACCTTTGATGAGCTGCACGACGTGCTGCTTGCCTTTAAAAACGACATTCCCGGCTGCGACTACCCCATGCTGCTGACCCAAAACTGGGATTACTCCAACAACGGCTTTGTGGGCGGCTATGACACCTCCGGCTACGGAACCAGCTCGGACCTTTCCTACTTCGTCCAGGACGGCAAGGTACAGGCGGGTATTCTCAGTGAAAACTACAAGGAATATGTGCAGATGCTCCGGGATTGGTTTGCCGAGGGCATTCTGGGCGAGCCCAGTATGAACATGCAGAATATGTTCCCCATCAACTCGTACATCCTCAGCAACCAGTGCGGATTTGCCTTTGGCCAGTCCGACACCCTTTCGGAGTCCTCCAAGCAGCAGGCCGGCGGCACCTACGACATGGAGCCCATTAAGGCCATCGTCCGGGAAAAGGGCGACACCTTCAAGCTCTACGCCAACAAGGGTCAGACCGGCAACGGCGGCTGGGCCATCACCACAGCCTGCGAATATCCCGAGGAGGCCGCGAAGGTTATCAACTGGATGTGGACGGAGGACGGCTACAAGGCCATGAACTTCGGCATTGAGGGCGAGACCTACAATATGGTAGACGGTAAAGTCCAGTATACGGATCTGATCACCAACAACCCCAACGGCTTCAACGCCATGTTCAACACCTGCAGCGAGATTGCCTTCTTTGATCTGCCCTTTGACTGCGCCATGGAGCGCAAGGCCGCAACCTTCTCCAATGAGGCCGAGGCCAAGGCACAGGTGGTCTGGAGAGAGAACACCTCCAACGAAATGCAGTACTACGGCAGCCTCAGCGTGCCGGAAAGCGAGAAATATGGCACCATTGCCAGCGACCTTTCCACCAAGGCCGCAGAAACCGTGAGCAAGTTCATCACCGGCGATAAGCCCATGGAGGAGTGGGACGCATTTATCGAGGAGCTCAAGGGCATCGGCATTGACCAGTGCATCCAGCTCAAGCAGGACGCCTACGACCGTTATCAGGAAAGATAATCCTTCCCTATCACTGAGAAGCCCCCTACAGCAGCCGCTGTAGGGGGCTTCTCAGGCTGTAGAAAAAGCCAAATCGCCATGCCGCGGCATTGCGTTCCCTTGGCAAAATTCCGGTTTACCTGATGGCATCCTTCATGGACTTGACATATTTCCCCACATGCTCCGGGGCATCTTTTCCATACCGCTCCAGCAGCTTAATCATGGCGGAGCCGACGATCACACCATCGGAAATCGCCGCCATGGTCTTGGCCTGCTCTGGGGTTGAGATTCCAAACCCAATGGCACAGGGCACATCGGTATATTCTCTTACCACCTTGACCATTGAAGTCAGATCGGTATTGATTTCGCTCCGTATCCCGGTGACTCCCAGGCTGGAGACAATGTAGAGGAAGCCCTCCGCCTCCTTGGCAATTTTGGCGATACGGTTTTCGGAGGTCGGCGCAATCAGGGAGATCAGGTCCACCCCATACTTCCTGCACAGCGGCTGAAACTCCTCTTTTTCCTCAAAAGGAAGATCCGGCAGAATTAGTCCGTCTATTCCCAAGTCCCGGCAGGTGGAGATAAATCTCTCCCCGCCATAGGAAAACACCACATTGGCATAGGTCATAAAAACCATCGGAACCGTCACCTCCCGCCGGAGATCCTTCACAAAGGCAAAGATCTGGTCGGTTGTAATGCCGCCGGTCAACGCTCGGAGATTGGCTCCCTGAATCACAGGACCCTCGGCAGTGGGATCCGAGAAGGGGATCCCCAGCTCAATGAGATCCGCCCCCTTCTCCACTGCGGCACGGACCGCTCTTCCCGTGGTCTCCAGATCAGGATCCCCGCAGGTGATAAAGGGAATAAACGCTTTGCCATGCTCAAATGCCTTTCGAATATTACTCATGGATATCCTCCCCCCTGTACCGGGCAATTGCGGCACAGTCCTTGTCCCCTCTGCCGGAAATGGTGATGACAATGATCTGATCTCGGTTCATGGTCGGCGCCAGCTTCATGGCATGTGCCACAGCATGTGCCGACTCAATGGCGGGAATGATTCCCTCTGTTCTGGCCAAATATTCAAAGGCCGCTACCGCCTCGTCATCTGTAACCGGGACATATTCCGCCCGTCCCATGTCGTGGAGGTGCGCATGCTCCGGTCCCACCCCGGGATAATCCAGCCCTGCGGAAATGGAGTACACCGGGGCAATCTGGCCATATTGGTCCTGGCAGAAATAGGACTTCATCCCATGAAAAATCCCCAGCCTTCCTGTGGCAATGGTGGCCGCCGTCTCAACGGTGTCGATTCCTCTGCCTGCGGCCTCGCAGCCAATCAGTCTGACGTTCCGATCGCCGATGAAGTGGTAAAAGCTGCCGATGGCGTTGGAGCCGCCTCCCACACAGGCAATCACCGCATCCGGCAGTCTGCCCTCCTTTTCCAGCATCTGCTCCTTGATTTCCTTGGAAATCACCGCCTGGAAGTCCCGAACCATGGTGGGAAACGGATGGGGACCCATAACCGAGCCCAGGCAATAATGCGTGTCACGGATCCGGGAGGTCCACTCCCGCATAGCCTCGGACACTGCGTCTTTAAGGGTGGCAGTGCCTGTCGTAACGGGGATCACCTCCGCTCCAAGCAGCCGCATCCGATATACATTGAGCGCCTGACGGACCGTGTCCTCCTGGCCCATAAACACCACGCACTCCATCCCCATCAATGCGGCAGCGGTGGCCGTGGCAACGCCATGCTGCCCGGCTCCCGTTTCAGCGATCAGCCGTGTCTTGCCCATTTTTTTCGCAAGCAGGGTTTGACCAAGGACATTGTTGATCTTATGGGCGCCGGTGTGGTTCAGGTCCTCCCGCTTGAGGTAGATCTTCGCCCCTCCCAGGTCCTTGGTCATTTTTTCGGCGTAATACAGTCTGGAGGGTCTGCCTGCATATTCATTTAGCAGCTCGGTGAGCTCCCGGTTAAACGCCGGATCGTTTTTGTAGTGCTCATAAGCTGCCTCCAGTTCAATGACTGCGTTCATCAGCGTCTCGGGGATATACTGACCGCCATGGACGCCGAAGCGTCCCTTGGGATTTGTCATAGCTGTTCTTCCTTTCTGACTGCGGCAACAAAGGCCGCCATTTTCGTCGGGTCCTTCCGTCCCTCCACTTCGATTCCTGAGCTGACGTCAGCGGCAAAGGGATGCAGCGCCGCAACCGCCTTTCCCACATTGTCCGGGGACAGTCCGCCTGCAAGGAAATATGGTCTGGTAAAAGACTTCAGCAGCGCCCAATCAAATACTGTGCCTGTCCCCGCACCGGAATCCAGCAGCACATGGTCTGCGGAGCTTGCCGCAGCCGCCGCAAGATCTCTTGAATCCCCGACCTGGAAGGCCTTGATGATGGGTCGGCGGGTAAGCTGCCGCAGCCGCCTTATGTAGGTATCCTCCTCGTTTCCGTGGAGCTGGGCCATATCAATGACACCGCTGTTTAACAGCGCGGCAACCTCCTCCACATCCTCTTTCACAAACACCCCGACTGCCTGTATTTTAGGGGAGAGCAGCTTTTTCAGCGCTCCCGCAGTCTGGGGTTCAATATACCGCCGGCTCTTCTTGGCAAAGACAAATCCAACATACTCGGGTTTTAGCCGGTTTGCGGCCTCCACATCGCTGGGCCGGGTCAGGCCGCAGAGCTTGATTTTTGTCATACCGCACCTCGCAATTCTGTGAGCTTGGCCTTTTTATCCGCCGACCGCATCAGCGCCTCTCCCACAAGCACCGCATCGGCTCCGATCCTGCGAAGCGCCGCCACATCCTCGGCGGTCTGCACTCCGCTCTCCGAGACGAACAGCACCTGGGGCGGGATCTGCGTACGAAGACTGCGGCTGTGGTTGGGATCCACGGAGAAGTCCTTGAGATTGCGGTTATTGACACCAATGATACGCGCTCCGGCGCTGCAGGCCCGCTCCACCTCGGCTTCGTCGTGTACCTCCACCAAGGCGGAAAGGCCCAGGTCGTCACAGATATGCAGGTATTGCGTAAGCTCCCCCTCCTCCAGTATGGCGCAGATCAACAGCACTGCCGAGGCGCCGAGCACCTTGGCCTCGTAGATCATATACTCGTCTACGGTAAAATCCTTTCGCAGACAGGGGATGGAGACCGACGCCGCAATCTCCCGGAGGTATTGGTCCCGACCCAAAAACCATTTGGGCTCCGTCAACACGGAAATGCAGTCCGCACCCGCCGCCTCGTACTCCCTGGCAATCTGCAAATAGGGGAAATCCGGCGCAATCAGCCCTTTGGAGGGCGAGGCCTTTTTGCATTCACAGATAAAGGAGAGTCCGGGCTTGTGTAGGGCCTTTTCAAAGGAAAAATCGCCCTTTGGCAGAGATAGCGCCTGCCACCGCAGCGTCTGGAGGGGCACCCTTTTCTTGGCTTCCGCCACACGGATACGTGCCTGATCCGCCAGCTGATCCAGTATGGTCATCCCGCTACCTCCGGCCGGTTGCTGACTTCAATCAGCTGGTTCAGGGTTTCCAGGGCTTTGCCCGAGTCAAGAATCTCCCCCGCCAGGGAAATTCCCGCTCCCAGGCTCTCCGCCTTGCCGCCAAGGTAGAGGGCAGCCCCTGCGTTCATCTGCACGGCATCCCGTTTGGGCCCCTTTGCGCCCCGGAGAATGGCCAGGGTGATCTGTGCATTCTCCTCGGGAGTGCCGCCCTTCAAATCCTCCTTGGCGCAGCGGGTCAGCCCGAACTCCTCCGGAGTAATCACCGAGGATTTGAACCAACCGTCACGGATCTCACAGACCTTGGTTGGGGCGCTCATGGATATTTCATCCAGCTTGTCCTGACCGTACACCACCATGCCACGCTTCACCCCCAGGCTCACCAGCACCTGCGCCAAGGGCTCCACCAAATAATCGTCGTACACCCCGAGAAGCTGCATCGACGGGGTACCGGGGTTGGTCAGAGGCCCGAGGATATTGAACACGGTGCGGAACCCCAGCTCCCTGCGGATGGCGCCCACATACTTCATGGAGGTATGGTATTTCTGCGCAAAGAAGAAGCACATTCCCACTTCATTGAGTAGCTCTATGCATCTGGCAGGGCTCTGCTGGATGTTCACCCCCAGGGCCTCCAGGCAGTCCGCCGTTCCGCACTGGGAGGAGGCAGCCCGGTTTCCATGCTTTGCCACCTTAATTCCCCCTGCCGCCGCCACCAGGGCAGAGGTGGTGGAGATATTAAAGCTGTGGGCATTGTCTCCGCCGGTGCCGACAATCTCCAGCAGCTCCATTCCGGTTTCCACCTTGGTGGCGTGGGCTCTCATCGCCGCCGCACAGCCGGCAATCTCATCGGTGGTCTCGGCTCTGGCGCTTTTGGTGGACAGTGCCGCAAGAAAGGCGGCATTTTGTGTGGGGGTGGTCTCCCCGTTCATAATCTCGTTCATCACGGTATACGCCTCGTCATAGGTGAGGTCCTCTTTGTTGACGATTTTTACAATTGCCTCTTTGATCATCACTTATATCTCCTTTATGAAATTTCTGAGCATCTGCGCTCCATTGGGTGTCATAATGGACTCGGGGTGAAACTGAACCCCATAAATGGGATATTCCCGGTGGGCAACAGCCATCACTTCTCCGTCAGCGGTCTGGGCCGTGACCTTCAGGCACGCCGGAATGGTGGCCGGGTCTGTCGCCAGAGAATGGTACCGCGCCACCGGCGCCACCTCCGGGCACCCCGCAAACAGCGGGCAGCTCCTGTCGAAGGTGACATTGGACTGCTTTCCGTGCATCAGCTCCTTGGCATAGGTGATCTCTGCGCCAAAGGCTGCACAGATGGCCTGATGCCCAAGACAGACCCCCAAAATGGGAATCTCCTTCCCAAGGGTTTTGGCGGTTTCCATAATAACCCCCGCGTCCTCCGGCCTGCCCGGACCGGGTGAGAGGATGATACGGCGGGGATTCAGCCTCTGAATTTCCGCCACCGTCCTTTCATCGTTGCGGATCACCTGAATATCCGGTTCAATCTCCCCGATGCGCTGAAAAAGGTTATAGGAAAAGCTGTCGTAGCTGTCGATTAGTAAAATCATAAGTCCGCCTCCTGTGCCAGCTCCAATGCCTTAAGGGAGGCCTTGGCTTTGTTTAGGCATTCCTCATATTCCTGCTCCGGCACGGAATCTGCCACAATGCCGGCGCCGCTTCTTACAAACACCTTGCCATTTTTCTGATAGGCAATGCGAATGGCAATACAGGTATCCATATTCCCGGCAAAGTCGATGTATCCAATGGCTCCGCCGTAAATCCCCCGTTTACTGCCCTCCAGCTCTCCAATCAGCTGACAGGCTCGGATCTTCGGCGCCCCGGAAAGCGTCCCTGCAGGCAGGACCGCCTCAATGGCATCCAATGCGTCATACTTCTCGTCGATCTCTCCCCGAACCGTAGAGCCGATGTGCATCACATGGGAAAACCGTTCTACAGAATGCAGTGTTTCCACCTGCACCGTGCCGAACTTGCTGATTTTGCCCAGATCGTTGCGCCCCAGATCCACCAGCATATTGTGCTCGGCAAGCTCCTTTTCATCCTCCAGCAGTTCCTTTTCCAGGGCCTTGTCCTCCTCCTCGGTTTTTCCTCTGGGTCTTGTGCCGGCCAGGGGGAAGGTGTGGAGCACACCGTTTTCCAGCTTCACCAGGGTTTCCGGAGACGCCCCCGCAACCTCCACATCGGTTCCGGAGAAATAGAACATATAGGGCGAGGGATTGATGGTGCGAAGCATACGGTAGGTATGGAACAAGCTCCCCTCAAAGGGTGCAGACAGCCGATTGGACAACACGATCTGGAAAATATCTCCCTCTCGAATATGGTGCTTGGCCCGCTCCACCATCCTGCAAAACTGCGCTCTGTCAAACAGAGGGATCACTTCTCCCAGCAGCTTCCCCCTGGGCTCCTCCTTCTTTTCCCCGTTTCTGAGCAGCGAAGCCAGCTGCTTTAGCTCCATCACCGCCTTGTTATATCGGACCTCCACCTCATCCAGCGGCATGTTGACCATCAGAATAATCTTCTGACGGAGATGATCAAAGGCAATGACCTTGTCAAACAGCATCAGATCCACATCCTTGAAATGCTCAGTGTCCTCCACCTTGCACTTCACCGAGGGCTCGCTGTAGCCCAGATAGTCGTAGGAAAAATATCCCACAAGGCCTCCTGTAAAGGGTGGAAGCTGGGCAAACCGAGGACTCTTGTATTCCCTCAGGATTTGCCGAAGGTAGTGAGCGGGATGCTCCGTCTTTACCTTGAGGGTTCCGATTTTCATTTCCCCGTCGATACAGGTGATTTCCAATTTGGGGTCAAATCCAAGGAACGTATATCTTCCCCAGGTTTCATTGGCCTGGGCGGACTCCAGCATGTAGCAGTGGGTTGACAGATTTTTTAGAATTTTCACGGCTTCGATGGGCGTGATAAAATCGGAGAGAATTTCAAGGCTCACCGGGAGCACATTGTAGTTTGGATCAGAAGCGATTTGTTTCACCTCCGCCAGGGTGGGACGAATATTCATGACCTGCACCTCCAAAGGATCCTGTGATATTGCTTTGGCATTTGTTTTTCATCGAACCGCAAGCGCCGCCATCGTTTGACCCGTGCCATACCGCACCATCCCTTCCACACAAAAAAGCTCCTCTGACGGAAATCTTCCGTCAAAGGAGCTTTTAACACGAAAAAAGTCCTTGACAGAGAAATCTCCTCTGTCAAGGACGAATAAAACACTTATCCGCGGTGCCACCTTGATTCACACTTGTGCCCTTAGCAGGATACCAACATATCCCCGGCAAATAACGTCTGCCTGCAACGTCGCAGTATACTCAGCAAATTTGCTTTTGACTGCGCCCTCAGCGGTCCATTTGACAACTTGTTTCTTGCCTGATTCTCAGCATCGCAGGCTCTCTGTAAAGGCATCATTGCCGTTATCTCCGCTTCAACGGTTTAGATAATTAAATTTTCTACAGTATAGCACCTTCTTTTGGCAATGTCAATCCCTATTTTCGTCTCGATTGCGGAAAAACGGCATGGGCTGTCTCTCCGTGAGACAGCCCTATTATTTCCTTATGCCGCTTTGCGTTTTCTCCCGGCCACTACCACGCCCACGGCCATCAGTCCCAGGCCAAATGCCGTCAGCAGCGGGATGGGCCAGTTCAGCTGTCCCGTCTGAATCAGCAGGGACTCCGTGTTGCGGACCGTCACCACATTGTCGTTGTAGACGTAGCTGTCCTTATAATTCTTGGGTACGTTGATCTCCTGGACCTTCCAGGTGTGGGTCTTGTCAAGGTTCTTCCAGGTGTAGGTCCAGCTGTTCCAGCTGCCCAGGGTCACGGTCTCCTTTACCGTGGAGCCGTCCAAAAGCTGTACCGTCACAGAAGATGGCCGGTTCTTTCCGCTGTCCGACCAGACCTTCAGCACCGTCAGAGACGTCTCCTCCGGTGTGGGCGGCACCGGAGCATAGCTGTTGTGGAACTCCACGGCATCCAGCTTTTCATCCTCTTCCCCGGCCCGCAGAGTCACCGACGCCACCAGGCCGCCCTCCTCATCATTGGTCACCGTAACCTTCACGGTATACACCGTGGTGTCATAGCTGCCCCGGGCGTGATCCCCGGAGACCTGACTGACTGTATATTGATAGACCCCCGGCATCGTATATCCAATGGCCGGGAACTGCGCCGTTCCCTCTCCGGTAATGGTCAGGGTGGTCTCTGCCGGCATGGGGGCATCCTCCATCCCCTGCAGCGTCACTGTATAGCGTTCCGCCGGCTTTGGCGCCTCACCAGTGACGTGGATGGTGACGGGGATGCTCACCTCCACGGTCTCCGCCGCCAGGGCGGCAGCCGGGAGCATTGCCAGGATCAGCGCAATCACAAGAAATGTCGCTTTTCTCATCCACATTTTCATATGTTATCCTCCTACCTCATCTCTCCGGCGAATGGGGCTCCATAAGCGCCAGAAGAATGGTTCTCGCATCCGTGAATTCTGAAGCGCAGGTAGACATTGCCAGAACCTGCGGATGCTCCTCTGAGGCCCGAATCTGGTCCACGGTTTCCTGGCGTACAAGCAGTGCGTTTTCGTCTACGAAGTCCACCAAGCCGCTGACATCCTCCTTCCACTGCCACGGGGAGAAGATTGCCGGCTCCGACGCAGGCTCCACCAGACAGGCAAACACCCGGAGGGTATAGCTGCGGTCCGGCAAAATCAGCGTTCCGGTGGTATGCTCCTGAAAGAACGTCTGATCCTTATATCGGTCCAAATCGCCGAACATCTTGCCCCCCTCCATGTGATGGCCGTAAAGCAGATGATAGCTGTCCTGGAAGCTCCTGCTGCAGCTGGAGTCCAGAAAAATGCTTCCTGCCAGGGCAAAATTTCCGTAGACATCGGTATTGATATAGCTGAGATTGTTTTCCCCCTGGAGCACAGGATAGTCGATCTCGGTGCCGTCCAGCGTCAGCCAGGCGCACACGTCGCCGTTGATTTTCAGCAGCTCCTCAAAGGTCGGCCCTTCCTCCCCGGTTTCCGGGACCACCGGCTTTCGCTGCAGCATGTCGAACTGCACATTCTCCACGGCGGCATAGACCTGGGCATTATCCCACAGGGCATAGACCGCGTAGGCCCCTGCCACCAGCAGGCACAGGGACACCACCGCACTGAGCAGGCCGTTGGCCGCCTTTAATATCCACTTGGACACCTTCATAGGGCCATACCTCCCGTCTCGGGGGCTTACCGGGATGCGTCAGGGGCTCTGACGCACCCGGCAGCGGGTATGTGGGTTGATCTCAGGGACGTGGAATCATTCCACGTTTCCGCGTTTGCTTACCACCATCATCACGCCCATGGCCAGCGCCCCCACCAGCAGAAGCACATAGGGCAGGCTGTCGGTGACCACGCCCATGTCGATTTCGCCGGTCTTGTCGTTGGTGAAGGCAGCGGTCTGCTGGGCAGCACTGATGGTACCTTCTTCTCCGGTTGCACGGGTCTCATAGCCATCCACCTCGTCCTCTGTCACGGTGTAAGTAACACCATAGGGGAGGTTTGCAATGGAAATGGTATCGCCGTCTTTCAGATAGAGCTGGGTTGCTTCCCCAATTTTGATGGATGCCGGATTCTCCTCATAGGAGCCGCCGGTCACCACATAGGAGTCTGCATAGGTCATTCCGTCCTGGACCTCTAGCATAACCGTAAATGTAAAGTATTTGTTCTTGTCGCCCATGTTGCCGGTAACGGTTTTGGTGATGTCCAAGGTGCCTGCGGAGTAGGTGTTATGGAACACGTCAGTTGTCTTATCCTCTCCAACATGTACATTTGCCAGACGAATGAAGCCACCGTTTTCCCCGTTGATTACCGTGACCACCAGCATCGCCGCCGTTGTATCATAGGTCACACCGGCGGTGGTTCCCGCGGTCTCCTTCAGGGTGTAGGTGTAGATGCCGACGCTGCTATAGGCAGGCAGAGTAATGGTTATATCCTTTACCTCTGTTGCCTCGCCCTCCGTATATGTGACATTAGAAATGGTCGGAATCGGCATATTCTCGTTCGTAACACCGTCTGCCGCATCTGTCACGCTGGTGCGCTCAATGGTAAAGTGAAATTCCTCCGCCGGAGACGTCGTTCCCTCATTGATCGCAGTATAGGTTTTGGTAATGGTAACCATGGACGTATCCGTGAGCGTATCCGTAGGAATATCCGTATGGCCCTGTGTCGGTGGTGGCACCACTTCCGATGCAAACGCAGCTGTGCTCAGTCCGGCCACCATAGCCACCGCCAACAGACCGGCCAGGATCTTTCTCAATTTCTTCATGGTATTCTCCTTTCTCCACATAGGAGTTCATCATATGCTTCGCCGCCGCAGGAGGGTGATGACCTTGGCCTTCACACACTCCCGGGGAATGCAGCCGAAGCTCCGACTATCCTTCGTTTTGGTTCGATAGTCGCCCAGCAGGAACACGCAGTCCTCTGGGATGGTGCAGGGGTATTCCACGGCGGTTCCCGGGTCCGTGGGGAAGAGAATCTCCCCGGACTGGACGGTGCCGTTGACAGTCAGGGTCCCGGCCTGGTCAATGTTGACCACGTCGCCGCCGCAGCCCAGAATCCGTCCCACCAGGGTCTCATCCCCCAGCTGAAATACCACCACGTCATTTTTTCGATAGTCCTGTTGGAGCCGAAAGCCCACCAGCAGGTCCCCGGCCTTGACGGCGGGAAACATCCCGTTGTCCGGGGCCTGCATCAGCAGGAACACCTGGGTCAGCACCAGCCAGGCCACCAGGGCCACCAGAAGAAGCCGTCCCAGCAGCCAAAGATAGCCTTTCAGGAGTTTTTTCTTCTGTTCCTTACCTGGGGTCTGATCCATGGTGTCACCTGCTTTCTCATTCGCTTTCGTGTTTCCGCCGCAGCAGCATGGCCCCGCCGCCCACTGCCACCAGCATCAACATCAGCACATAGGGCAGAGAATCCGTTGGCACGCCGGTGTCCGGGGTTGCGTCCTTATGGTTGGTAAAGGCGACGGTGTTCATCGCGGTATCCATCGCAATGGTGATTTGGGCCGTGTATCCTGTCTTCGGTTCTCCGCTTCCTGCCACACAGGTGGTCATGTAGCCGGTGTATGCGTCCTCTGTCACCGTGACCTCTGTGCCGATGGGGATGTCCTTGATAATTTTCTGACCGCCATCCTTCAACATAAAGGTTTCAGAAACTGTCTCGTCCCCCTTCATGTAGCTGTAAGTGAAGGAGAAGTCCTTGGTTTTGTCCCCCATCAGGCCGGTGACGGACTTGGTGATGGTGAGGTCGGCCACAATGGGCTGGTCCGTGTAGGTGTTGGTCACCGTGAGCGCCAGGTTTTCTCCCGGTACGGTAACCGGCTCGCTGTATGTGGGCGTGTAGTTGTATGCCATCTCACCGATTGCAATAGGTTTTTTCTCCCCTGTCTCAATGACCCGATAGGTACCGGCAGGCACAGGGCTGATGGTTCCCGATGCGCTGCCATTGCCACGAACCGTCAGGGAAATGGAATTGCCGAAATTCTCCCATGCATTGCCGTTCTGCTTTTGCACTTGGAGGGTGTATGTGTTTTCCCCGGTGTAATTGTCGGGCAGACCGGTGACTGTTTTGGTGACGGTGAGTTCAATGGGCTGCCACTGAGCCACCAGCCGCACATGAGTAGGAAGCGCCACCGAACTTCCGGGCTGATAGGTCACCCCTGTGGCATACTCTGACGAAAAAGCTAGCGTCGAGGGATTTGCCGTGTAAGTGCAGTTGTTATACCATGTGGCAGACCAACCTGCGAAATAATATCCCGCAGCAGCTGCCGCTTGCACAGCTTCGTTGGAGATGCCGTTGGCATAATGTGCCCAACTGCTAACCCCTGACGTATTGCTGTAAGTATACTGAAACTGCGTATTGTTGGTTAGAACCCCTCCCGTTCCATAGTTGTTACTGCTATTTGCGGTAGTCCAGGTGGGGGCTGCAAAGGGTGAGCCACTGACGGTAAGGTAGTTTCCTATGGCTCCGTAATCGTACTCCACATACAGCGGTGTCGGCACCGGCGCAACTACAATCAAAATATAGTAAGCCACTGTTCCCTTCGGATTGCTGTCATGACAGAACGCCAGCGCAGCCAAACTGGTGGAGAGCGTATAACTGCCTCCGCTATAGTTCGAATGGGCCAAATTAAAGCTTGCATTGTATGCCACACCGTTGCCCCAGGTTGAACAATTGTACGGCTTTGTATTACTGTTTGGCACACAGGCCACCACGATTCCCGTTACATAATATCCTGCGCTTGCTGTAATCTGGAGGGTTGCACTGGAATTTGCATTTGCAAAATAGGTTCCAACAGTATATCCTCCGCCGGGGTTTCCTGTATTATTAGAGTTTTTCTGGACTACAGCTGTCCCACCCAGGGTAACCCCAGATACACCTGCGCCATTGTTTCCACTTCCACCAGTTCCCAACGCCGTCGCTGTGTCATAATATACTGGGAGTGTGGCTTTGAAGTACCTTGGATCCAGCGTGTCAGCCGCAGTCATCGCCGTCGGTGTCATCTTCTCGGAAAGGGCAGCCAGCTGCTCCTCGGTGAGATGCTCCTCTGCCCAGGCCTCGAAGCCCTCGTCCATCTGCTCCAGCAGGGCCGTCAGCTCCTCCTGGTCCTCACAGGCCATAATCTGGTCATATAGCCTTTGATATTTCTGCTCTTCCGTTTCCTTTGCTTCTTCCTGGTTTTTCTCGCCCTGGGGGTTGGAATCAGCCTGAGGCGCTGCCGGCTCCTCCGGCTTGGGACTGGTCAGGTCCGTTCCCTCCGGGTCAGTCTGCCGGTCCCCGGTCTGGCCTGGGCTCTGGTCCGCCCCGGCCGGTGCGTCAACATTCGGGTCCGAGGGGGCAGCAGAGGCCGTCGGTTCTTCCCCAAGGGTCTGTGGGGCCGTCTTCCATTTTGCAAAGAGCTTCACGGTTTTCGTCTCTGTAACTGTCACAGGGCCGAACTCCGTAAACTTCTCCTCCTCCGGTTTTTCTGTGTACCAGCCGTCAAAGTCGCCCGCTGCTGCGGTGGGCGTCTCCGGCTCTTCCAGGGTCTGCCCGTTTTGGAGCGTCTGCTTTTCGTACAGCTCCTCCCCGATCCGGAATTCGAAGGTAATTTCAGCGGGGGGCGCCGACGGTACGATCACCGGCTCCGGGGTAGGCTCCGGGGTAGGTTCCGGGGCAGGTTCCGGGGCAGGCTCCGGGGCAGGCTCCGGGGCAGGCTCCGGGGCAGGCTCCGGGGCGGGCTCCTCCGCCGAAACCTCCACGTCCACGGGATCAGCAGACCCCTCCAGCGCCGCAGCGTAACCGGGCACTGCGACACCGCAGAGCATTCCCAACACCAGCAGCACAGACAGGAGCCTTGCCGTAAGCCCGGTCCTTGATACATGCTTATGTTCCATAGATCAACCTCCTACTGTTTTATTTGGATTGCGCCGGGCCTTGGGGACCTGCGCAAATAAAACCTTGGGGGAGTTGGTTGCCCGAAGTGAACTGTTCCCCCCTTCCGTGGCACAGTTCATTTCCCGCGTATGCCTTTATCCGCCTTCGTTCGGATAAAGTATTTCCCTTACAGGAACATTCTACCATGCTTGTCATCAGATTTCAATAGAACAATACCAAAAATATGTACAAATTGTAGTTAGTATAACATATCTATAAATACAATCAGCGTTTTCTTGCCGTCTTTTTCCAGGCCATTCTGTGTCCCTCCCCATATTCCAGCCGGTGTAAAATCCCCCACGCCCATTGGTAATACAGCATTTTTAAAGGTTTATCCGCAGAAAAATCCCAAACCGCAGCGCTAGATTCCCCCGGCGAAGTCATCCATTTTATGCTAATTCATTTTGTGTGAAATGGATGAAACATTTTAAAGGGCCGTTTCCTATTTTCGGTATCGTTAAAGTGAATTGGTATTCAAGGAGGCGAAACAAATCCCGACCGTCCCCACGGCCAGGCAGCAAAAAAGAGCTCCGCAGAAGCATCTACGGAACTCCTTAGCACATCCCAAGGCCGGCGTCACGCCCTTGGAATCCCTTCCTTTGATTGGTTTGATTCATCTAGCCCCACCCTATGCCGGGGGCTGGGTGGAGTTGGTCCGGTTCACGTCCTTGGCCAGCTTGTCAGGCAGACCGTCTACCCGAGCCAGGATCTCCTTCACCTCCGGCAGCAGCATGGCCCCGGTGGGATTCAGCATCACCTTCTGCCGGTTCCGCTCAAACAGCTCCGTTCCAAGCTCCTTCTCCATGGCCTTGATGCGAAGGCTCAAAGACGGCTGTGAGAGGAACAGGCTTTCTGCCGCCCGGCTAAAGTTCAGATAATCCGCAACCGCAACAAAGCACCGCATGGTCTTAATATCCATGAAATTACCCCCATTTTTTATTTAGTCCGCCTTGTTATAGATTTCACATTTCTATATTAACATAAATAATAATAAATGGAAAGTATGTTTTTGGAAATTGTTATTTTATTTTTCAATAACGAAGGGCAAAAAACCGCAGCACAGCGTTTTCCTCTGTACTGCGGATTTTCTTATTCTCTTGCTTCCAGCATCTGCTCCAGGGTGTGCCACCCCAACACGGCACATTTTGTCCGGGCAGGCATATGGGAGATGTCCTGAAGAGCCGACGCCTCCTCCAGCTCCTCCAGCTCCTCCTCGGTGGCCTCTCCTCGGATCATGCTGAAGAACAGCTGGCCCAAATGCAGCGCCTCTTCCTTTCGTCTGCCAATGATCATCCCCAGCATAATGTCCGCCGAGGCCTGGGATATGGCGCAGCCGTCTCCCTCAAAGGCACCGTCCACAATGGTGTCTCCCTGGACCTTCAGCTTCAGGGTAATCTCGTCGCCGCAGCTGGGATTGACACCGTCCAGGCTCAGGTCGGCATCCGGCAGCGGATGCTTGTGCTCCGGGCGGAGATTGTGCTCCGTCAGAATCTCATTATAAAAGCCGCGATTGCTCATAATCCCATCCTTTCTCTCACCCCGGCTACACTCCGGACCAGCCGTTCCACTTCCTCCTGGGTGTTGTAGAACATAAAACTGGCACGGGTGGCCGATCTGGGTCCCAGATGCTGAAGCAGCGGCTGGGCGCAGTGGTGTCCCGCCCGGACATTCACGCCGTCCGACTCCAGAATCTCGCTGACGTCGTGGGGATGCACCCCGTCAATGGTAAAGGTCACAATGCCATGATGGTTGCCGGGGTCCTGGGCGCCGAGAATGTGTACATGGGGGATCTTTCCCAGTCCCTCCATGGCCTGACACACCAGACGATATTCCTGGGCCTCCATGGCTGGAAAGCCGATGCTGTCCATATAGTCCAGGGCCGCGGCCAGTCCCACTGCGCCTCCGGCGTTGACTGTACCGGCCTCAAACTTGTGGGGCAGCTCTGCGTACACCGCGCCATCCCGGGTCACCGATTCGATCATCTCTCCGCCGGTGAGGAAGGGCGGCATTTCCTCCAGAAGGGCTCTGCGCCCCCAGAGCACGCCGATCCCCATGGGTCCCATGAGCTTATGGCCGGAAAACGCAATGAAATCCACGTCCAGGGCCTGGACGTCCACAGGCATGTGCGGGGTGGACTGCGCCGTATCCAACACCACCACCGCCCCCATTTCATGGGCCCGGCGGACAATAGCCTCCACCGGAGTGACACAGCCCAGCACATTGGACACATGGGTCACCGCCACGATTTTGGTCTTTGGCCCAATGGCCTGTCGAATGGTCTCCTCCGTCAGGGTGCCGTCTGCCTGGCAATCCATGTACCGCAGCACCCCGCCGGTCTGACGGCAGACCATCTGCCAGGGCAGCATATTGCTGTGATGCTCCAGAATTGACACCGCCACCTCATCTCCGGGACGCAAATGGCTCAGTCCATAGCTGTAGGCCACCAGATTCAGGCTTTCGGTGGTATTGCGGGTAAAAATCACATCCTCCCGCCTAGGCGCATGGATGAACTCCGCCACCCGGGCCCGGGCATTCTCATAGCACTCCGTGGCCTGAAGGCTTAAGGGGTAAAACCCCCGAAGCGGATTGGCGTTGTGCCTACGGTAAAACTCCTCCATGGCCTGGAGCACACAGTCCGGACGCTGGGCCGTGGCCGCATTGTCCAGATATGCCTCGTCATACTGACGGAGCAGGGGAAAGTCCTTACGGACATCCCGATGGAATTCCTTCATCCCAGCACCTCCTCAATGGCCGCTCTGGCAGCCTCTACCATATCCTCTCGGCCCATGGCCTCGCCCAGCCGTTCCAGCTTGGCCCGGGACAGCAGATTCTCCGCTTCCAGCGGCGCGATCCCCCGGGCGGCAAAATAGAACAGTGTCTCCTCATCCAGCTCTCCGATGGTGGCGCCATGGTCTCCCTGGACGTCCTCCTCGGCGCAGAGAATCAGCGGAATCGTCTTATTCACCACATGCTCTCCCAGGAGCAGCACGTTTTCCTGCTCGCTGCCGGCGGCGCCCTTGGCGCCCCGTTTGAAGTCGATGGTCCCGCGGAAGGTTTTTTCTCCGCTGTCCTTCAGGGTCCCATCTGCCCGAATCTGGCTGGTGGTGTGGGCCCCAATGTGGTTGGCAATCAGATTTACGTCCAGCTTCTGGGCGTTCTGCTCCAAATAGCCCGCCTCATAACGAAGGCCGCTGCCGCTGCCGATGAGCTCCATCCGGCAGCCGGAGTATAAATCCCCCCTGCCCAGATACAGATGGAGCAGCGCAACCTGGGCGTTTTCTCCGCAGACACCGCCCACATCATGGAGCATCCGCCCGCCCTGGCCGGGCTCCAGCAGCTCTACCAGTCGAAGGACTGCATCCTTCTCCACCTGCAGCAGCAGCCGCACCGCCGCCTGGCTGTTTTCTCCGCCCCGCATATGGGTGTATACCGTCAGATGACTTCCTGCACCGGCAATCAGCCGCAGAACCGCCGTTCCCTGCGTTCCCTGTTCCGCAGACAGGTTCACCAGCTCCTCCTTGGTTTCGCCCGCTGCCGCTTCCACCGCCCATATAGGCCCGTTTGTAAAGATCTCGTCTGCGGCGCTGCCTGCGCCGGTGGGAAGCTCCAGGGCACCATCGGTCCGGAATCCGGTGCCCTGCTGAAATACAGGCGTCAGCGGCGTCCCGGGCTCCCACTGCACCGGCGCATCATTAATCTCCATGTGGTTCCAGGTTTTGGCCGGGAGCCCATTGATTCGAATGTTATGATCCATGGTGTTATCCTCCTTCCCGGCAATCATCCGATGCTGCCCTTCATTTCCAGGCGAATCAGATTATTCATCTCCACCGCATATTCCAGGGGCAGCTCCTTGGAAACATTGTCCGCAAAGCCGCTGACGATCAGCGCCTTGGCCTCCTCCTCGCTGAGCCCTCTGGACATCAGGTAGAACACCGCCTCGTCGCTGATTTTTCCGATCCGGGCCTCATGGCCCACATTGGCATCTCTGGTGCGAATGTCCATGGCCGGAATGGTGTCAGACCGGGACTGATCGTCCACCATCAAGGACTGACAGGACACCGAGGACTTGGAGCCCTTGGCCTCCGGCAGAATGGTGACGCTGCTGCGGAAGGTGCTGATGCCGCCGCTTTTGGAAATGGACCGGGCATTCATATAGGAGCTGGTGTTGGGCGCCCCATGAACCACCCGGGCGCCGGTGTCCAGGTTCTGCGTCTCTCCGGCAAAGGTAATGCCGGTGTATTCCATCCGGGCCCCCGTTCCCTTCAGAATGCTGGTGGGATACAGGTAGGACACATGGGAGCCAAAAGAGCCGGACACCCATTCAATCCGTCCCCCCTCCTCCACCAGAGCCCGCTTGGTATTGAGGTTGTACATATTCTTAGACCAGTTCTCAATGGTGGAATACCGAAGTCTTGCATGCTTGCCCACATAGAGCTCCACACAGCCTGCATGGAGATTTGCCACATTGTATTTCGGCGCCGAGCAGCCCTCGATAAAGTGAAGATCCGCCCCCTCGTCCACGATAATCAGGGTGTGCTCAAACTGGCCCGCCCCCGGGGCGTTGAACCGAAAATAGGACTGCAGCGGGATCTCCACCTTCACCCCTTTAGGCACATACACAAAGGAGCCGCCGGACCACACTGCACCGTGGAGCGCCGCAAATTTATGATCCGTGGGCTTTACCAGCTTCATAAAGTGCTTTCGCACCATGTCCCCGTAGGGGCCGGTCAGGGCGCTCTCCATGTCGGTGTACACCACCCCCTGGGCGGCCACCTCCTCCCGCACATTGTGATACACCAGCTCCGAGTCGTACTGTGCACCCACTCCGGCCAGACTTTTCTGCTCCGCCTGGGGAATTCCCAGCCGGGTGAAGGTGTCCTTGATGTCCTTGGGCACATCGGACCACTTGGCCTTCATATTGGTATTGGGCCGCACGTAGGTGACAATATGGTCCATGTCCAGGCCGTCAATGGGCGGGCCCCACTGGGGCATGTCCATTTCGTTATATATCTCCAGAGACTCCAGCCGAAACTGCTCCATCCAGGCCGGGTCATGCTTTTCCCTGGAAAGCTGGGATACGATTTTCGGGGTCAAGCCGGCCTCCAGGCGGTAGGCATCCTTTTCCTCGTCCCGGATGTCATAGACCCTTCTGTCAATGTCATCCACAAAGGTTTTCTCTTCCATATGCCCTGTCCTTTCTCAGTTCTGCCGGCCCTCATAGGCCCCGAAGCCCTGGTCATTGATACGCTCCACCAGGGTCCCGTCGCCGGAGTCCGCCAGTGTTCCGTTCACCATCACATGGGCCCGGTCCACCTGAATCCGATCCAGCAAACGGGTACTGTGGGTGATAATCAGCAGACTGCCTCCGGAGCGTCTCTGATACTCGGCAATGCCTTCCGACACAATGCGCACCGCGTCCACATCCAGCCCGGAGTCCGTCTCGTCCAGAATGGCCAGATCCGGCTTGAGCATCAGCAGCTGCAAAATTTCCGCTTTCTTCTTTTCCCCTCCGGAAAAGCCCACGTTCAGGTCCCGCTCTCCATAGCTCTCGTCCATTTGGAGCACCTCCATGGCCGCCCGCAGCTCCTTCCGGAAATTCCACAGGGAGACCCGCTTGCCGGTGCGCTGCTCCATGGCACTGCGGATAAATGCGCTGACGGTAATCCCGGGCACCTCCAAAGGGTTCTGAAAGGACAGGAACAGCCCCTCCCGCGCCCGCTGATCCGGGGTCTGGCCGGTAATATCGTTTCCGTGGAACAGAATCCGGCCACGGGTAACTTCATAGCGGGGATTGCCCGCCAGGGTATATCCCAGGGTGGATTTTCCGGTACCGTTGGGTCCCATAAGCACATGCGTCTCCCCGGCCCCAATGTCCAGGCTGATGTGGTGCAGGATCTCCTTGCCCTCTACCTGGACGTCTAGATCCTTTACCTGTAGCAGTTTAGTTTCCATGGTTGTCCGCTTCCTTTCTGCATTTCCGGGTCCGTTCCAGAAGCTCCTGAAGGGTAATCCCATCCAGGTAATTATCTATGGCTTCCTTCAGTCCCTCCCAAAGGGAGAAGGTAATACAGGCATCCTGCCTGTCGCAAAACTCCGCATCCTCGGCCACGCAGGCCACCGGGGCCAGCGATCCCTCCGTGCAGCGCAGGATCTCTCCCACCTGGTACCGGTCGCCGCTCCGGCGCAGCCGATAGCCGCCGCCCCGTCCGCTGGAGGCTTCCACCAGTCCGTCCCGGACCAGCGCCTTCATAATGCTCTCCAAATATTTCAGGGAGATTCCCTGCCGGGCGGCGATCTCCTTCAGGGGAATATATTCTCCCTCTTTCTGTTCCAGCAGGTCGCACATGACCCGCAGGGCGTATCTTCCTCGTGTTGAAATCAGCATAGCCTTCCCTCCTGGGGTAGATAATACACCTATTAACCTACTATGTCAATAGGAATTTAGAGAATGCTATTGCCCGCTCCCTCCGGGAACGGGCAATTAGGCTTTTTCGGCAGTCTCCCTTATCGTTCCAGCAAAAACGCTCCCACATCCTCCATGGCCTGTGCGGCCTTCTTTATGGGGAACATCTGAAATACATGCCACATATCCTTCCACTCCTGGAATCGACAAACGACACCGGCCTCCTTCATCCGCTGATGGAGCATGTCGGAGTCCGAGAAAAGCAGCTCGTTGCTCCCCACCTGAATCAATGTGGGCGGGAAGCCTGTAAAATCACCAAACAGCGGCGAAAGCATGGGGTCCCGAATATCCGCCTGTCCCCCATAGGCCTGGCGGACCGCATGAATATAGTCCGAGGTGATGGAGGGATCCAGTGCCGCCCGCTCCTGGTAGGAGGGGCCGGAGGCCGTCATATCCGTCCAGGGGGACATGAGAACCAGATGTCCTGGCAATTGTCGTCCGGCGGCCTTGAGCCGGTGGCAGAGCACCAGCGCCAAATTCCCTCCCGCAGAATCTCCTGCCACCGTCACGTCCTTCGCCCCGTAGCCCAGGTACATCAGATAATCCCAGGCCTTGACCGCATCGTCCACCGCCGCCGGATAGGGATTCTCCGGCGCCAGACGATACTCAAAGCTCAAGGTTTCCCAGCCGGTGGCGTGGGACAGCTTTGAGGCCAGCGGCCGGGAATACCCCAGGTTCCCGCTGGTATAGCCGCCGCCATGGCAATACAGCACAACCTTCCGGGGATCGTGTCCCCACTCCGGGCGCACCCAGGCGGCCTTCATGCCGTGGATCTCAAAGGGCTCCCAGCGCATCCCGATCATGGGCGTCACCAGACGGCCCAGCAGCTCCTGTCCCGCTCGCTGATGCTCCAGGTCCTTCGGTGTCATGGACTCCGGAGATGTGGCGGAATGCACCGCCTTCAGCGCCCGCATCATCAGGGCAAGACGTTTTTCCTCCCCCTGGGCCCGGCGCTTTTCGGTTCGGTCAACATGAAATTTCCGTTTCTTCTTTTCCATTGCGGCCCCTCCTGCGGCTTCATCTAAACTCCACTATATCACAGTTTTTTCTCCTTGGCAATGTGAATTGCCGTCCACGGGTTGCAGGAACCGCTCCGCTGCGCTATAATGTGCAGGGGGTTGTGATTTCACCCACTTCATCGGTCAGAAAGGAGTGTTCGCCATGGCCAGAACCCCGAAAAAGCAGCCCCAATGGTATCGGCTGGACAACGCCGGCGTACTCTATTCTGCGCTGAAAAAGGAAAAATACGCACCGGTCTATCGGTTCTCCGCCGTGATGACCGATCCTGTAAATCCGCTGGTGCTTCAGTCTGCGGTAGACCGCACCATGCCCCGGTTTCCCGGCTTTCAGGTTCGGATCCGCAAGGGCGCCTTCTGGTGCTATTTCGAGCCTAACCCCAAGCCCGGCCCCTTTGTACGGCCGGACATCGCAAACCCCTGCCAGCCTATGCGGGAAAAGGATGACAATGACTGGCTAATCCGGTTTTATTACTATGAACGCCGGATTTCCTTTGAGGCCTTTCATGCCATCTCCGACGGAGCAGGGGCCCTGATGTTTTTCCGAACCATTCTGGCGGAATACCTCCGTGGGCTGGGCATTGCACTGCCTCCGGATCCGCTGATTCTGGACGTTCACGACAGTCCCACCCCGGAGGAGGTGGAGGACGCCTACGGTCGCTACGCGGGAAAGCGGGTCCTTCGAAGTCAGCACTATCGCACTGCCTACCCCAACAAGAGCTTTCCCGAGCCCTTTTATACGCTGAATGTCACCATGGGACTGATGTCCGTCTCCGCCGTCAAAGCCAAGGCAAGGGCTCACGGCGCCTCCATCACCGAATATCTCACCGCCATGCTGATGCTGAGTCTGCTGGAAAAGCAGGCTGCGGAAAAGCCTCTGCGGCCAAAGCCCGTGGCCCTGGCCATTCCTGTGAATCTGCGAAGCTGGTTCCCTTCCAATACCATGCGGAACTTTATTCTGACGGTGCGGCCCTGTATTGATCCCGCCCTGGGAGATTACACCCTGGACGAGATCATCCAATACGTCCACAGCTATATGCACCTCCACTTAAACCGCCAGGAAATGCGGGGAATTCTCACCGGAAACGTGAAATTCACAAAAAATCCCCTGTTGCAGATTATTCCGCTATTTCTCAAAAAGCCGGTTTTGGCCTTCTCCTATACGCTGCTGGGCGTCCGTCCTTATACCGCCACCTACACCAATCCCGGCCCGTTCCCTGTCCCGGACTCCATGGCTCCCTATATTCAGCGCATGGAGGTGATTCTGGGCCAGGCCACCCGGCCCTCCCCCCACTGTGCCTCCATCAGCTATGGAGACACCTTAGAAGTCACCTTTGCCGGCACCGGAATCTCCAGTGAAACCGAGCGCCGCTTTTTCACCCATCTGGTCCAGGCGGGAATTCCCGTCAAGATTATTTCCAACCGAGCCCGCTAGGAGGCGATATCATGTCTTACTGTGTCAACTGCGGGGTGGAGCTGGATCAGACCGCCCGGGTCTGTCCCCTGTGCCACACCCCGGTCATCAATCCGAAGCAGCCTGTGGACCGCATCAGCCCGCCCCCCTTCCCTCTGGAGCGCAGTGAGGTTCCTCTGGCCGCAAAATGGGAGCTGGCCGTGCTGATCTCCGCCATGCTGGCCTCCGTATCCATCTGCTGCGGCGTGCTCAACCTGTTTCTGCGGGCAGGCGCCTGGAGTCTCTACATCATCGGCGCCGCCGTTATGCTGTGGATTTTTCTGGTGCCGCCGCTGCTGAAGCGGGGCCTCAACCACGCCATCCGCCTGGTGGGCGATTTGGTGGCAGTGGCCGTCTATGTGCTGGCCATCGCCTGGAATCTCCATGGCCTGACCTGGTATGTCCGGCTGGCGCTGCCCATTATTCTGTGGCTGGGCGCAGAACTGACGGTTCTTGTTCTGGTACTGGGCCATGGGCGGAGCATCCTCTCCACCACCACCTTTCTCATTGGCGCCGCCGGACTGTTCCCCGTCGGCGTAGAGCTTTTGGGGGACCTGTATTTTCACGGGCAATGGTCCCCCACCTGGTCCCTAATTATTTTGACTGTGGCGGTTGCTCTGATGATTCCGCTGATTGTGGTACGGCGGGTCCCTTCTCTCCGGGAGGAGGTCCGGCGGAGGTTTCATATGTAGCAAAAATGGTGCTGTCTCACCAAGAGACAGCACCATTTTCTTGTTGTCATTCCGCCTTTATCAGGCGCTCTCCGCAGCTGGGACAGGAAAATCCCTTCATCAGGGTATCTTCGTCCACGGCGAAGCGGTCTCCGCACTGGGGACATTTGACCTCATACAGCGGCTGTTCTTTGCCGTCGTAATACTCGTCCAGGCCCAGTCGTTCCCCATCAGGACCGACTTCGTATTCCTCTTCCATGTCCACCAGTTGATCCAGCTGATCCTGGACCACGTCCAGGGTTTCGTTGAGCCCATCCATCACAGCACCCATGCTGTAGATCTGATGGCAAAGCAGCGACACCGTGTCGGCCAATTCAAAGAGCAGACGCTCCTTCGGATCATTTCGATCCAGGTTTGTCTCCTGCTTCAGCTGCTGGATATAGGCCGCCTGATCTTCCAAGGTCATCAGCCCTTTGCGCGCTCGAGGTACTCGCCGGTACGGGTGTCGATCACGATCTTGTCGCCCTCGTTGATAAACAGAGGAACCTTGATCTCCGCACCGGTCTCCACCGTGGCGGGCTTGGTGACGTTGGTGGCCGTATCGCCCTTAAAGCCGGGATCGGTCTTGGTGATCTCCAGGGTCACGAAGTTCGGAGGCTCCACGGAGAACACGTTGCCGTTGTAGCTGAGGATGGTACACTCCTCGTTCTCCTTCACGAACTTAAAGCCGGCGCTGAGCTCGGACTCGTTGACCGCAGTCATCTCATAGGTCTCCATGTCCATGAAGTAGTAAATGCCGCCGTCGTTGTAGGAGTACTCCAGCTTCTTTCTCTCAATGAAAGCGGTGGGATACTTGGCCGTGGGGTTGAAGGTGGTCTCAGTGACCGCACCGGTCATCACATTCTTCATCTTGACCCGAACAAAGGCAGCGCCCTTACCGGGCTTCACATGCTGGAACTCGACGATCTGCATGACCTTGCCGTCCATATCAAAGGTTACGCCATTTCTGAAATCACTGGCTGAAATCATTGGTATTCCTCCCTAGTTTCTCATACGCCGCCAAAGCGGCATAGTTTTTTGATTATATGGCTTTATTTTATCCTATTTGCGCCATAATTGCAAGTGTTCCGGGACATGTTCCCTTATCTTTTTCGTTTTCTCCGGCCCAGGGCAATCCAGGGCAGCTCCAATCCATAGCGGATGACCTGAAACGGATTGGAAAAATGAATGGGCCGCACCAGCACGGAGGTCACGCCTGCCAGATTTCCTCCCAGAATATCCGTAAAGGTCTGATCCCCGGCCATAGCCGTCTCCTCAGGGGTCATCCCCTGCTGAGCCATTGCCCGGCGGATGCCCTTGGGATTGGGCTTTCCGGCCCGCTTGATCCAGGGGAGCCCCCATTTTTGGCAAAAGTCCGGAACCCGATGGCTCCTCCGGCTGTTGGATACCACCATCACCGCCACGCCGGCCTTTTCCAGGGCCTGGAGCCAGTCCAGAAAACACTGGGACGGCTCCGAGACGGTATAGGCCACAATGGTGTTGTCAAAGTCCAGCAGCATCAATCGAATGCCGCGCTTGGCAAACCACTCCGGCTTCAGATCGGTAATGGAATCCACCTGTACGTCAGCCAACAGGGAACATGCCATAGCATCACGCTCTTTCCATTCATATTTTCTCATCCGACACATAAACTCTGTCAGCGGAACTATCTTAACAGGAGGTTTTCCCCTTGTCAATGACTCTTTGCTGCACCCCGGGAGAAATCCCCCCAGGATACTTTCTGGCGGACTGCGCCGTCTCCGGCGGCACCCTATCCGACTGTCTGGAGCGCTTTCTCCGGGCCGCCCAGGGAAAGCTCTGTCTGCGTCTGGCCCCGGTGTATATGGATTTCCCGCTGCCTTGCCTCTGCGGCACCGGGATTTCTCTGACCGCCGACGCACTCTCTGAGCTGTATCGAGGCCAAAGCTGTCACTTCTCCCCAGCCCTCTGCACCGAGTATTTTTCCTATATTCAGGATGGTCAGGCCCACGTGGTGCTGTTTGACTCTCTGCGAAGCCTCCGGCGCAAATACCAAACCGCCCTGTCCCGAGGCGTTCCGGCCATACTGGTGGAGGACCCGAACCTTCGCCGGGCCCTTGCGTCCCAAGAGAAAAGCACCCCACAGATGTGGGGTGCCTAAACGCATATAAAAAGGGATCAATAATACTTTTTCTTGTTGTTCTTACGGGCGGCTTCAGACTTCTGCTTACGCTTCAGGCTGGGGCTTACATAATGCTCTCTCTTCTTCACCTCAGCGATAACGCCATCCTTCGCACAACTGCGTTTAAATCTCTTGAGCGCGCTCTCCAGAGACTCATTTTCTTTGACGCGGATCTCAGACATTGTTTTCCCTCCCTCCGATGCATTCCCCGATGGAAATGCTTTAAGGGCCATTCGATGGCTTTTCTTATTATATGCAAGGATTACGGAAATGTCAAGTAAAATTTTTTCTGGTTACTTGATAATCAGATTGATGAGCTTGCCGGGAACCACAATGGTCTTTCGAACCTCGCCTCCCAGATTTGCCATCTGCCGCTTCACAATATCCGTCTCCAGGGCCGCCGCCAGCGCTCCCTCCTGGGACACGTCTGCCGCAACCCGCATGGTACCACGGAACTTGCCATTGACCTGGATGGCCATGTCAATCTCCGCATCCACGGTCTTTTTCTCGTCATAGGCAGGCCAGGGAGCCACGGAGCAATAGCCTTCAAAGCCGTGGTTCTGCCAGATCTCCTCGCAGATATGGGGCGCGAAGGGAGACAGAAGCTGCAGCAGGGTTTTGAGCTCTGCCCGGTTGCATCCGCTCTGGCCCATGGTGTTCACCAGGCTCATCAGGGCGGCGATGGCGGTATTGGCCTTCAGCGCATCAATGTCCTCGGTGACCTTTTTGATGGTCTTGTGCATCAAGGTCTCGTTTTTGGCGCTGTACTCCGCCGCCTGATCCGTGACGTTCTCTCCCAGGTTCCAAACCTTATCCAGGAACCGCTTGCAGCCCTTCACCGCCTCGTCAGACCAAGTGGCCGTCTTTTCAAAGTCACCGATAAAGAGAATATAGAGCCGCATGGTGTCTGCCCCGTAGGCCTTCACCACATCATCGGGATTCACCACATTCCCCAGAGACTTGGACATCTTTACCGCAGGGCGCATGGCCTGGGCCCCGTATTTTTTCACCAGGGCGTCCTTCTCCTCCTGGGTCTCCACATTCCCCACATAGTGAGGATTCTTGCCCAGAATCATCCCGTGGCTGGTCCGCTTGGCATAGGGCTCGGCATTGGGCACCACTCCGATGTCGTGGAGGAAGTTGTTCCAGAACCGGGAGTAGAGCAGATGCAGCGTCGTGTGCTCCATGCCGCCGTTGTACCAGTCCACCTGACCCCAGTAATCCAGGGCCTCCTTGGAGGCCAGGGCCTTATCGTTGTGGGGATCCATATACCGCAGGAAATACCAACTGGAGCCCGCCCACTGGGGCATGGTATCCGTCTCCCGCTTTGCCGGGCCGCCGCACTGGGGGCAGGTGGTATTGACCCAGTCGGTCATCGGTGCCAGGGGGCTTTCCCCGTCGTCTGTGGGCTCATAGCTCTCCACCTCCGGGAGCACCAGCGGCAGCTGATCCTCCGGCAGGGGCACGGTCCCGCACTTAGGGCAGTGGACAATGGGAATGGGCTCACCCCAATACCGCTGACGGGAGAACACCCAGTCCCGGAGCTTATAATTGACTTTTGCCTTGCCGATTCCCTTTTCCTCCAGCCACTTGGTCATCGCCGGAATGGCCTCCTTCACCGTAAGCCCGTTTAGGAAATCGGAATTCACCAAAACCGCGCTGTCGTCCTTGGCGGTAAAGGCAGCCTCCTCCACGTTGCCGCCGGCCACCACTTCAATGATCTCACAGCCGAACTTTTTGGCAAAGGCCCAGTCCCGATCATCATGGGCCGGCACCGCCATAATGGCGCCGGTGCCGTAGGTAGACAGCACATAGTCGGAGATAAAGATGGGAATGTGCTTGCCGTTGGCAGGGTTGATGGCATAGACGCCCTGGAGCCGGACGCCGGTTTTGTCCTTCACCAGCTCTGTCCGCTCAAAGTCGGACTTCCGGGCCGCCTCGGCCACATAGGCCTCCACCTGGGCGTAGTTTTCAATCTTGTCAGCCCACGCCTTGACGCAGGCGTGCTCCGGGGCAATGACCATATAGGTGGCGCCGAACAGCGTGTCAGGCCGGGTGGTGTAGACCCGGAGCTTATGGCCCTCGGAGGTCTCAAAATCCACCTCTGCGCCGGTGGACCGGCCGATCCAGTTCTTCTGCTGGGTCTTGACCCGCTCGATAAAGTCCACCTGGTCCAGGCCGTCAATGAGCTTCTGGGCGTATTCCGTGATCTTCAGCATCCACTGGGACTTTTCCTTCCGCACCACAGGGGCGCCGCAGCGCTCACACACGCCCTCCACCACTTCTTCGTTGGCCAGGACGCATTTGCAGCTGGTACACCAGTTCACCGGCATGGTGGCCTTGTAGGCCAGGCCGTGCCGATAGAGCTGCAGGAAAATCCACTGGGTCCACTTGTAGTAGTTAGGGTCCGTGGTGTCGATAACCCGATCCCAGTCAAAGGAGTAGCCCAGCATGTGCAGCTGACGGGTGAAGTTTTCGATGTTCTTCTTGGTCACCACCGCCGGATGCACATGGTTCTTAATGGCAAAGTTCTCCGTGGGCAGACCAAAGGCGTCATATCCCATGGGGAAGAGCACATTATAGCCCTCCATGCGCTTTTTCCGGGCAATGGCATCCATGGCCGTATAGGGCCGGGGATGTCCCACATGAAGTCCCGCACCGGAGGGGTAGGGAAACTCCACCAGCGCATAGTATTTGGGCTTGCTGGAGCCGTTCTCCGCGGCAAAGAGCTTTTGATCCGCCCAAATCTTCTGCCATTTTGGCTCAATGGCAGCAAAATCGTATTTCATGATACTCACCTTTATTCTTCAATATATGTTATGCCTGGGGCCCAAGGATCTCCGTCAGATCCACCATGGGGGCATCCCCCCACAGCCGCTCCAGATCATAAAACTTCCGCTGTTCCTGGGTAAACACATGGACCATGACGCCGCAGAAGTCCATTACAATCCAGGTGTCTCCCCGGTAGCCCTCTCGGTGCCAGACCTTTTCTCCGGCCTCCTCCATCTTCTTCTCTACCTCATCGCAGAGGGCACGAAGGTGTGTATCCGAGGTGCCAGTGGCCAGAAGCATATACTCTGTCAGTGTGGTCAAGCCCTTGACCTCCAACAGCATCAGATTCATGGCCTTCTTATTGTCCAGTGCCTTGACCGCAACCTCTGCGGCCTGTCTTGCTGATAACAACTGCTTCATCCTTCCATATTCGATCTATGTTCCAGCTGTGCCCGCAGGAAGTCTCTTGCCTCCAGAGAATCCCGGCAGACATTCTTCTGCTCCCGGATCAGCTCCGCAATGCACAGGTCAAAGCCCATCAGCAGGCCCTGATCCAGATTGCGGAACGCCACCTTCCGCAGCTCCTCCACCCCTGGGAAGCTCCGGGTGGGCTCCATGTAATCCGCCAGATAGATGATCTTCTCCATCCGGCTCATGTTCGCCTTCCCCGTGGTGTGCCAGTAGATGGCCCGCACCACCTCGTCGCATTCTCCGAACACATGCTTCGCCACTGCGGCACCGGTTTTTGCGTGGAGCAGCTTGGGATTATTTCGTTCAAAATCAGTGATTAGTATACCATACTTGTCCACCAATAGCAACTGATCTTCCCCCCGGGGGCCGTCCAGCGCCTTGGTCACATCATGGAGCAGTCCCGCCCGCAGTGCCACATGCTCATCGGCTCCGTTGAGCCGGGCCAGCTTTACCGCCGTCTCTGCGCAGCCCAGCACATGATTCACCCGTTTGGGCTTCAGCAGGCCGGTGGCCACCCTGCGCAGCTCCTCCTCCGGCAGATTACGATAGTCTCTGCCGGTACCGTAGAAGCCCCGCTCCCGAATCAGCGCCAGCTCTGCCGGAGGCAGGTAATGTTCTCCTCCGCCCAGGATCAGCATCCGCCGGACGGTGGTGGAGGACACCTCAACCACCCGGTTTTGCACCAGCTCCACCCTGGCGCCGAACTTTTCCTCCAGCGCCGCCTTCTGGGCCAGCATTTCCCCCCGGCGGTCATCGTTCTCCCGGCTCATCCCCACAATCACCGCGTTCCCGCAGATCTCCTCCGGGGCATGCCAGCTGTGCAGGGACAGGAACATATCCGTTCCTGTAATGAGATACAGCGTATCCTCTGGATAGCGCCTTCGGAGTAGTCCCAGGGTGTCGGAGGTATAACTGGTTCCACTGCGCTCCAGCTCCAGCTCCGAGGCCTCCAGCCCCGGATGCCCGGCAATGGCCGCCCGGACCAGCTCCAGCCGTTCCGCCCCGGTGGGGGAATTCTCCGGAAGCGCCTTATGGGGCGGCTGTGCATCCGGGATGAGCAGAACTTTATCCAGCCCCAGGGCCCTCTTGACCTCCTCTGCCGCCTGCAAATGCCCCACATGGGGCGGGTTAAAGGTTCCGCCAAATACGCCGATCTTTGCCATAGTCGTTCCCCTTTCCCATTCAGTGGTGGATGGATATTACAGGTCCCGCTTGCCTTCCTTGCGCTCCTTCTCCCGCTGCTGGCGGAAGAACTCATTTTTCCGCTCCCGCTCTCGCTTGGCCTGGGCCCGCCGCTTTTGAATGCCGGCCCGCACCGGGTTGACCTTTTTGGCCGCCCGGGCCTTGGCATTGGCCTGGGCCCGCTGGGCCTCCAGCTTCTTGCTGTGCCGGTAGATCACAAAGGTGTTGCCTGCGCAGGACACGCCGTCGGCGCCGGTCATCTGGCAGAGCGTATCGCTGGCCTCCCGAGCCGTCAGCCCGGCGGTCTCCAGGACCCGGCCCTTGATTAGCTCCCGGTTCTCCAGCTGGCCTACGGCAGTCTCCGCCACGGTGCCGGTAATGCCCTCTTTCCCGATCATCAGCGTCACCTCCAGGCCGTTGGCCTTGGCACGCAGCTCTGCCCGCTGTTTACTTGTCAGCATATGATTTCTCCTCAGTTAGTTTTTGTACAAATTTTTGAAGGGCAACTGCCCGATGTGAGATCTGATTTTTGCGCTCCGGGGACAGCTGGGCCATGGTGCAGCCTTCGGAGGGAATGTAAAACAGCGGGTCGTAGCCAAAGCCTCCGCTTCCCTCCTCCTGCCGGAGGATTTCCCCCTCCAGCTCTCCTCGGGCCGCCGTTACGCCGCCCTCCGGGGACACCATGGTAATTACCGAGACGAACCGTCCCCTCCGGGCTCCATCGGGCACCTCCGCCATATTTCGGAGCAGCAGCCGGTTTCTGGCCTTGTCATCCGGGCAGCCTTCGCCGCCATACCGGGCCGAATGGACCCCGGGGGCCCCGTTCAGTGCGTCTACCGCAATCCCGGAATCATCCGCAATGGCAGGCAGCCCCGCCGCCTCCATCACCGCCCGGGCCTTAATCAGAGAATTCTCCTCAAAGGTCAGGCCGTTTTCCTCCGGGTCCACATGGACGCCCGCCTCCTTCTGGCTGAGCACCGTCCAGCCCAGGGGCTCCAAAATCGCCTTCATCTCCCGGATTTTATTCTGATTGTTGCTGGCCAACACCACTTTCATGTTACAGCTCCCCCAGAATTTCCTTCTGCTTCTGCTGAAGCTGCTCATTGCCCAACCGGCAAAGCTCCAGCAGCTTCTGCTGCTCCTCCAGGGTAAAGGGCCGGCCCTCGCCGGTGCCCTGGAGCTCGATGATCCCGCCGCTGCCGTCCATCACGCAGTTCAGATCCACATCCGCCCGAGAATCCTCGGAGTACTGAAGGTCCAGCATGGGAACTCCGTCCACAATTCCGGCGGATACTCCGGAGACAAAGGTTTTCACCGGCATCTGGGAAATCTTCCCCTGCTTCATCAGCCGCCGAAAACACAGAATCAGCGCCACAAATCCCCCGGTGACAGAGGCCGTCCGGGTGCCGCCGTCTCCCTGGAGCACATCGCAGTCCACGGTGATACTGATTCCCTCCAGCTTGGACAGGTCCACGGCGCTCCGAAGGCTGCGGCCAATCAGCCGCTGAATCTCCGCACTTCTGGGGCTGAGCTTCAGCTTGGACACATCCCGGCGGCTCCGCTCCCGGTTGGCCCGGGGCAGCATGGAGTACTCTGCGGTGATCCAGCCGCCGGAGGTCACATGGCCCGGCAGCTTTTCCTCCACCGAGGCGTTGCACAGCACCATGGTGTCTCCACAGGAGATCAGGCAGCTCCCCTCGGCAAATTTCGTAAACCCGGGCAGCATCTCCACCTGGCGAATCTCATCCAGGGCTCTTCCATCTATTCTCTCCATGTTGATCCTCCTCAAATCAGTGCATCCACAAAGCTTCTGGCCTCAAAGGGCATCAGGTCATCTATGCCCTCGCCTACGCCGATATATTTCACCGGGATTTTCAGGGCGTCCGCCACCGCAATGACAATGCCGCCCTTGGCGGTCCCGTCCAGCTTGGTGAGAACCATGCCGGTAACCCCTGCGATTTCGGAGAATTGCTTTGCCTGGAGCAGTCCGTTCTGGCCTGTGGTGCCGTCCAGCACCAGCAGAACCTCCTTGTCCGCATCAGGCAGCTCCCGGTCAATGATCCGGGCGATTTTCCCCAGCTCATTCATCAGGTTCTGCTTGTTGTGGAGCCGTCCCGCAGTGTCACAGAGGATCACATCGGAATGCCGAGCCTTGGCGGCGGTGATGGCATCAAAAACCACCGCCGCAGGATCCGCTCCCTCATGCTGCCGGATAATATCTACGCCGGAGCGTTGGGACCAGATCTCCAGCTGGTCGGCGGCAGCGGCCCGGAAGGTATCCGCCGCACAGAGCAGCACCTTTTTCCCGTCCTCCTTCATCTGATGGGCCAGCTTTCCAATGGTGGTGGTCTTCCCCACCCCGTTGACGCCGATCACCAGAATCACCGAGGGCTGCGTATGGATATGAAGCCGAGTGTCTCCCACCTGGAGCATGTCCGCTAAAATGTCCTTTAGGGCCTCCCGGACCTCCTCGGCGGTTTTCAGGTGTTCCATATTGACCCGCTCCCGGAGCTGCTCCACTGCCCGAACCGCCGTGTCCACGCCCAAATCCGCCAGGATCAGGCTCTCCTCCAGCTCGTCGTAAAAGTCGTCGTCGATGCCATGGAACCCGGCGAAGATCCCGCCGATGGTGCTCTGCATGGCCTGGCGGGTCCGGGTCAGCCCCGCCTTGATCTTTTCAAAGAATCCCATATTGTCCCTCCTACATCCGGCCTCTGCCGGAACATCAGTTGATATTCAGTTCCTTTGCCACCTGGTTGATGTCCACGGACAGCACCTTGGTCACCCCCTGCTCCTGCATGGTAACGCCATAGAGCACATCTGCGGCCTCCATGGTGCCCCGTCGATGGGTGACGACAATAAACTGGGTTTTGTTGCTAAGGTTCCGGAGATAGGCCGCAAACCTGGCCACATTTCGGTCGTCCAGCGCCGCATCGATCTCATCGAGCATGCAAAACGGCGTGGGCCGGACCTTCATAATCGCAAAGTACAGCGCAATGGCCACAAAGGCCTTTTCTCCGCCGGAGAGAAGCATAATGGTCTTGACCTGCTTGCCCGGCGGCTGGACCTTGATCTCAATTCCGCAGGAGAGCACGTCATTCTCGTCCTCCAGCTGCAAGCTGGCCTTGCCCCCGCCAAACATCTCGGTAAAGGTCTGACCAAAGTATTCGTTAATCTTTTGGAACTCCACCTTGAAGATCTCCGTCATCTCTCCGGTGATCTCTCCCACGATCTTTTGCAGCTCTCGCTGGCTGGTTTCCACATCGTCCCGCTGGCCTGTGAGATATTCATAACGCTCATTGACCCGCTGGAACTCCTCGATGGCGCCCAGGTTTGGATGTCCCAGGGCGTTCATCTTCCGTTTCAGCTCTCCAATGCGCTTCTGGGCCCCAGACAGGCTTTCGATCTCCACCTTTGCCTGCTGGGCCGTGGAATTGGTCAGCTCATAGCTGTCCCAGAGCTTATCCAGGATCTGCTTTTCCTCCAGCTGAGTGGTGGTTTTTTTCTGCTCCAGCCGGGCGCACTCCCGCTCCATATCCATAAGATCCCGGTTCTTCTGCTGGGCACCTTTTTCCGTGGCGGTTTTCTGGGCCTCCACCCCCATACGACGCCCAGACGCCTCCTGGAGGGTCTGCCGCTGGGTCTGGGCCTGCTGCAAAAGTACCTCGGCCTGCTGACGGCAGACTTCAATCTGCTCCGTCAGCAGGTGATTCTCCTGCTGATGCTCCTCTATCAGCTGAAGGCGCTGATTTCGGTCTCCGCTGATGGCTTCCGCCAGCTGCTGAAGCTGCTGACGGCTGCTGACGGCAGTTGCCGCCTCCGCCTCCAGGGCGGACTTCCGCATCTCCGCCTGGTGGGCCTCCTGCTCTACCTGGTCCATCTCCCCGGTGATCCGGTCCAGCGCCTCCTGGGCCGTGACCATCTCCGCCCCCAGTGCTTCCACCTGCCGGTCACATTCCTGGGCCCGCTCCTGCAGCGTCTGCTTCTGCTGGGCCCCGCCGGAAAGCAGGGACTCCACCGTATCGTACTCCCGCTGGGCGCTTTCCATTGCGGCCTCCAGCGTTCCCAGCAGAACCTCGTAGTGGTTTTTCTGCTGCCCCAGCCGGAGGACCTGATCCTCCGCCTGCCGCAGCTTGTTTTGACTGTCGGCGATCTCCGCCTCCGCCTGGGCCGCCCCGCGGGCCGCCTCCTGGAGCTGACCGCTTAGCTCCTTCATTTGGGTCTCCAAGACCTTCTCCTGCTGTTCCATCCGCTGAAGCTCATTGGCCCGGGTCAGAACGCCGGAGCTTTTGGCGGTAGAGCCGCCGGTCATGGAGCCGCCGGCGTTGAGCACCTGACCATCCAGGGTCACAATCCGAAACCGATGGCCGTGGCGGCCGGCAATGGCAATGGCCGCGTCCATGTCCTCGGCGACCGCCGTCCGGCCCAGGAGATTCTCCATGATATCCCGGTACTGCTGATCATAGGTAATGAGATCGGAGGCCAGCCCCACAAAGCCGTATTCCCCTTCCAGCCCGTTTTCCGTCAGTCTCCGTCCCCGGATAACGCGGATAGGCAAAAAGGTGGCACGGCCGCCCTCCCGGCGTCGGAGCAGCTGAATCGCCGCCTTGCCGTCCTGTTCGCTGTCCACCACAATGGACTGCATGGAGGCGCCCAGGGCCGTTTCCACCGCCACGGTATATTCATCCTTTGTCTGAAGCAGCTTGGACACCGGTCCGTGAATGTGCCGAAGATTCCCTCTCCCGGCCTCCTGCATCACAATTCGGGTGGCCTTGGAATAGCCCTCATAGCCCTGCTCCATCTCCCGGTACATCCGAATTCTGGACCCCAGCGTATCCCGCTGGATCTTCATCTGTGCAGTCTGCTCCTCCAGTTCCCGGCGCTTCTTGATGCGGCCCTCTGCCCGAAGGGCATAGCCGCTGATGGCATTTTTCTGAGCCGCCACGGCCTCCTGCCACTGCTCCAGCTCCTCCAGGCAGGCCTTCTGCCCCTGCAGCGCAGTATCCCGCTTGGCAGCGGTGTCGCCCCGGGTCTGCTCCACCTGGGCTCTGCGGTCCCGGAGCTTCTGGACGTCGGAATCGTTGGCGCTGAGGCTGGACCGGAGCTCTGCGCTTTTTTGAAGCTGGAGAGAATGCCGCTGCCGCAGTCCGTCCAGGGTTTCTCTCCGTTTGGTCTGCTCCAGCTGCAGCAGCGCAAAGCTGCTCTGCTTTTCCGCCAAGGTGGCCTCTGCGGTTTGGGCCTCCTGCCGAATCTCCCGCAGACGGCGCTCCCGTCCGGCAATCTGCTCCTGCAGATCTCCGCTGCGCCCCTCCTGGGCGTCCAGCTCCTGCTTGAGCCGCCGGATATTGGACAGATTTCCCTGGAGCCGTGCCTCCAGCACCGCCTTCTGGCTGTTCTGCTCCGCCGCCTCTCCCTCGATTTCGGAGATTTTCTGGCGAAGGCGCTCCGCCTCCACGTCCATGTCTCGGAGAGACGCCGCCAGGGCCTCCGCCCTTCGGTACAGCTCCTCCAGATCATTCTTTCCCTGCTCCAGCAGGAACTTTGCAGAGGCATAATCCGCCTCCGCCTTTTTTGCGGTTTCCGACAGCTTTTCCAGCTGGCTGAGCCACACCGTGACCTCCAGTCCACGGAGTTCATCCCGGTACACCAGATACTTCTTCGCCTTTTCCGCCTGCTCCCGCAGGGGATTCACCTGAAGCTCCAGCTCCGAGATCTTGTCGTTAATCCGCAGAAGATTGTCCTGGGTCTGCTGGAGCTTCCGCTCGGTGTCCTCTTTCCGGTGCCGGTACTTGGAAATACCGGCCGCCTCCTCGAAAATCTCCCGGCGGTCTGTGGATTTGGCCGACAGGATCTCGTCAATGCGGCCCTGTCCGATATTGCTGTAGCCCTCCCTGCCCAGGCCGGTGTCCATAAACAGCTCGTTGATGTCCTTCAGCCGGGCAGACTGGCGATTGATGTAATATTCACTGTCCCCGGAGCGGTAGTATCGGCGGGTCACCATAATCTCGGCGCCCTCCCGGTCAAAAATCCCCTCGGTATTGTCCAGCACCAGGGAAACCTCCGCAAATCCCATCTGTGGGCGCTTCACGGTACCGCCGAAAATAACGTCCTCCATTTTGCTTCCCCGAAGGGCCTTGGAGCTCATCTCTCCCATGACCCAACGGATGGCGTCAGAGATATTGGACTTTCCGCTGCCGTTTGGCCCGACAATGGCGGTAATGTCGCTGCCAAAGGTCAAAACGGTCTTATCGGGAAAGGATTTGAAGCCTTGAATCTCGATTGCCTTTAAATACACAGCTTCACCTCATAAAACTTGTTTAACCTATACATGATAGCAGGAAATCACATATTTTTCAAGGAAATTTCCCACAGATCCATGGCCTCTGGGCAAACTTTTACGGTACGGAGCCCAAACTCCCGCCGGAGGGCGTCCAGATTTCTCCGATGCTGGCCCACCATCACCGAAACCCGCCGAGGGTGCACGGAAAACACTGCCGTGTCTGTCGCGGGATGCTCCTCCAGCAGGGCCCTTGCCCGCCGAAGATACAGCTCCGACAGCACCAGCTCTCCCAGGGCCGGATGATAGGCCCCTCCAACGGCCTCCCCGCCGGACAGCTCCTCCGTGGGGTTAAGTCCCACACGAATCACCGGGATTCCCGCCTGGAGAAACATCTCATAGAGCTCGGCGCACAGGGTCACTGCGGATTCCACGCTTTGCGGCGTATACGCGCCCCGCGCCATGCGCTGCTCCAATTCCGTCCCGCGAAGCACCACCGTGGGATAGATCCGCACGCCGTCCGGCTTCAGCGCAATGATCCTTCTGGCGGTCTCCCGGGATTGGGGCCCTGTATCCCCGGGCAGGCCGGTCATCATTTGCAGCACCACGGAAAGTCCGTGGCGCCTAAGGCATTCCACCGCCCGGACCGTATCCGCCCCTCGATGACCCCGCCGGGACAGCTCCAGCACACGGTCATCCATGGACTGACAGCCCAGCTCCACCCTTGTCACATGGTATTCCCGGAGCATCCGGCACACCTGGTCGTCCACTGCGTCCGGCCGGGTGGACAGCCGGATGGAAGTAACCCGGTCTGCCCCCAGATAGGGCTGCGCCGCCTCCAGCAGGCCCCTCTGGGTCTCCGGCCTCATGGCCGTAAAGCTCCCCCCGTAAAAGGCCAATTCACAGCCGCCTCCCGCCCGTGGAAGCCCGGCCTCAATCTCCCGGGCCACCTGCTCCGGCGTCACCGACGTATCCGCCCCGGAAATCTTTCGCTGGTCGCAGAACACGCAGGTCTGGGGACAGCCTGCGTGGGGAATAAACAGTGGGATAATCCGTTGCTTGGCCATACTTCCTCCTAATGCGGCAAAGCGCAGGCAGCCTCACGCTGCCTGCGCACCGATGTCATTCATTCGGGAACAGATGCGCAATGGCCCCGCGGGCTGCGTCCTGCTCTGCGCGCTTCTTGCTGCTCCCCGTTCCAGTCCCCACACCTTCGCCGTTGAGGCTGACCTCCACCGTAAAGGTCTTATTGTGGTCCGGACCGGATTCCTCCACCAGGGCATAGGCAATCACCTGGTCCCGATGGCGCTGCACCAGCTCCTGAAACCGGGTCTTGTAATCCTGATTTCCGGAAATTCTGGGTTCCTTTTGAAGGATAAACCGGGTGATGATGTCTTTGGGCACAGCCATGCCCCCGTCCAAATAGGACGCCGCCAGCACCGCCTCCACTGCGTCTGCCAGCATAGAGGGCCGATGGCTGCCGCCGCCATGGCTCTCTCCATGGCCCAGCTTCAGCACCTTTCCCAGCTCCAGCCGTCCTGCCACCTCTGCCAGGCTTTTTTCACAGACCAGCTCAGCCCGGAGCTTTGTCAGCTCTCCCTCAGGCTTGTCCGGGTGGGTACGGAACAGGTGCTCCGCCACCACCAGGCCCAGAATGGCGTCCCCCAGGAATTCCAGCCGTTCGTTGCTGGTGGCGCCCTCCCGGCGGTGCTCATTGGCATAGGAACTGTGGGTCAGCGCATTTTCCAGCAGCGCCTTGTTCCGGAACGTGTATCCTAATTTTTCTTCAAATTCCGACAGCAATCCAATCGCTCCCCTCACGCTTCTGTTCCGGCCTTTGGCACCGTCATTTTATCCATATTCTCCGCAATGGCCTGGCAGACGCCGGTTTCTACACAGATCTTCGCCTGGCGAATGGCATTCTGCATGGCGTAGGCATCGGAGGACCCGTGGGCCTTGACCACCGGCTTTTGCACCCCCAGGAACATGGAGCCACCCACCTCTCTGGAATCCAGCAGCTTTTTAAAGTCGTTCACTCCACTTTTGCAGAGCAGATACCCGACCTTCGTCGCCCCATTCTTCTGGAACATTTCCTTGAGCTTGTGTGCCATAAAAATCGCCGTTCCCTCAATGCTCTTGAGCAGGATGTTCCCGGAGAATCCGTCGCAGACCACCACATCCACGTCTCCCAGAGGCACCTGGCGGGCCTCCACATTGCCCACAAAGTTCAGGTGACCGTTCTCACCCGCCGCCTTTAGCAGGGCATAGGCCTCCTTTTGCAGCGCCCGGCCCTTGGTCTCCTCTGCCCCGTTATTCAGCAGCCCCACCTTGGGATTGGCCTTTCCCAGATACTTCTCTGCGTAGAAGGAGCCCATATAGGCAAATTGCAGCAAATACTCCGGAGAGCACTCATTGTTGGCTCCGGCATCCAAAATCACGCAGGAGCCTGTCTCCGTGGGGCACACCGGGGAGATTGCCGCCCGCTTGACCCCCTTGATCCGCTTGGCCACCAGCGTCGCCACCGTCAGCAGTGCCCCGGTATTTCCGGCGGAAACAAAGGCATCGCCGCCCTTGCCAAGGAGCCTGGCCCCCACCACCATGGAAGAGTCCTGAAAGGCATGGAGCACCGCAGTGGGGTTGTCGCACATGGTAACCACCTGAGAGGCAAAGGCAATCTCCACCCCAGGGGGCAGGGTGTCAATTCCCTCCTCCTTCAGGCACTCCAGGATCTTATCGCTCTGGCCCACCAGCACAATCTCCACGCCGTAGGCCTTTGCCGCCGCAATGGCCCCCATAACCGGCGCCTTTGGCGCATTGTCACCACCCATGGCATCTACAATGATTTTCATACGCTGCTCCTTCCGCGCGCCCTACAGCCGGGCCGCAATTTCATCTATGGTTTCCAGCGACCGCCTGGAAACCTCCAGGTACCGATCATGCTTTTTCCCTTTGAACTTGTAGGGAAGGGGGTCAATGATTCCAAAATTCACATTCATCGGCTGGAATTTTACCACCGTGGGGTCGCTGATATAGGCCGCCAGGGCACCAATGGCTGTGTAGCTCGGGAAATTCACCGGCTCCTGGCCCCGGAGCTTCCGCCCCATTTCCAGGGCCGAGAGCATGCCGGAGGCCGCCGACTCCACATAGCCCTCCACCCCTGTCATCTGTCCGGCAAAGGCCAGCAGTGGACGGTTTCGGTCCGCATAGGTCCGATCCAGCAGCCGGGGAGAGTCCAGATATGTATTTCGGTGCATCACGCCATACCGAAGGTATTCTGCATGTCGAAGGGCCGGAATCATAGAAAACACCCGCTTTTGCTCCGGCCAGCGGAGATGGGTCTGGAAGCCCACAATATTATAGATGCTCCCCTGGGCGTTATCCTTTCGGAGCTGCACCACCGCATAGGGCTCCTTCCCGGTTTTGGGGTCCTTCAGGCCCACAGGCTTCAGGGGACCATACCGCAGGGTATCCACCCCCCGCCGGGCCATGACCTCCACCGGCATGCAGCCCTCAAAGACCTTCTTATCCTCAAAGCCGTGGACCTCCGCCTCCTGGGCGGCGGCCAGCTCCCGGACAAAGTCCAGATATTCCGTCTCGTTCATGGCGCAGTTTACATAATCCGCCGTCCCCTTGTCATACCGGGAGGCAAACCAGCAGTGGTCCATATCCAAAGACTCGAAGCTCACCAGCGGTGCCGCAGCATCATAAAAGTTCAGTCCCTTGGCTCCCCCAAAATGAGCCACAATGGCCTCTGCCATGGTGTCGGAGGTCAGCGGTCCCGTTGCGATAATCGTGGGCTCCTGGGGAATCTGGGTGACCTCCCGGCGCTCCACCGTAATGTTTTCGTGCTGCTCCAGGGCCTGGGTGATGGTTCGGGCAAATTCCACCCGGTCCACCGCCAAGGCGCCGCCGGCCTCTACACGGTTTTTCTCTGCGCTTTCCATCACCAGGCTGTGGAGATGGCGCAGCTCCTCCTTTAGCAGTCCCACCGCATTGGCCAGAGAGTCTCCCCGCAGGGAATTGGAGCACACCAGCTCTCCAAACAGCGCCGTGCTGTGGGCCGGAGAGGTTTTCTCCGGTCTCATCTCCACCAGGCGGACCTGAAAGCCCCGGTTTGCCAGCTGCCAGGCGGCCTCGCTGCCCGCCAGGCCTGCGCCAATCACTGTCACATCATAGCTCATGCCTCAGCCTCCGCAGACGGCGCCGCAGATTGGGCCGCCTTTTTTTCGGTGGTTTTCTTCGTCTTTTTTGCTGCCGCCGTCTTGGAGGCAGTTTTTTTCGTGGCGGTTTTCTTGGCCGCGGCGGTTTTCTTCGTCCCAGTCTTTTTGGCCGGGGCTTTTTTGGCCTTTTTCTCAGGCTTCTGCTCTGCCGTCGCAGGCTCCTGCCCCTCCTGGTCCTCCGGATTCTCTGCAGGCTTTTTCTTCCGATAGCCGCCTCGAAGCTCCTCCGGGGTGAAGTTCTCGCACTTCTCGTTGATGCAGAACGTCTTTTTCTGTCCCTTTCCGGACTTCTTAAACAGCGTCTGGCCACAGTAGGGGCAATCCTCCGCCGTGGGGACGTCCCAGGTCATAAAGCCGCACTCCTTGCCCTTCTCGCAGGCATAGTAGGCATAGCCCCGCTGGCTCTTCCGCTTGAGCATACCGCTGCCGCACTGGGGACACCGTCCGGGCATCCGCTCCGCCAAGGGCTTGGTGTTCTTACAATCCGGGAAGCCGGGACAGGCCAGGAACCGGCCAAATCGGCCGCTTTTGATTACCATATTTCGGCCGCAGACCTCGCAGATCTCGTCGGTGACCTCATCCGGGACCTTCAGGTGGACCCCCTCCAGGGCGGTCTCCGCCTCCTCCATCTCCCGGTGGAAATCCTGATAGAAGTCCCGCAGCACCTGTTTCCAGTAGATGTTCCCCTCTTCCACCTGGTCCAGCTGGGCCTCCATGTGGGCGGTAAACTGAACGTCGATCACATCGGTGAACCGGTCCTTCATCAGGCCCGTCACCACCTCCCCCAGAGGGGTGGGGCTCAGCCGCTTGTCCTGCTTGATCACGTACTCCCGATCCAAAATGGTGGACACCGTGGCCGCATAGGTGCTGGGGCGTCCTACCCCCTTCTCCTCCATGGCCTTGACCAGCGTTGCCTCGGTAAACCGGGCCGGAGGCTGGGTAAAGTGCTGGGCCTTCTCATGGCCGGTACACCGGACCGTCTCGCCCTCTCTCAGATCCGGCAGCGGCGTCTCCTTCTCCTCGGTCTCGTCGTCCTTCCCCTCTTCATACACGGCAATAAATCCGGGGAACCGCAGGGCCTGATGGTTGGCCCGAAAAATATGACCTGCGGAAACCGTGTCAATGGACAGGGTATCATAGATAGCGTTGGACATCTGCGAGGCCACAAACCGGCTCCAGACCAGACGGTAGAGCTTATACTGCTCTGTGGTCAGGCTGCCCTTGATGGACTCGGGATCCAGATTCACATTGCTGGGCCGGATGGCCTCATGGGCATCCTGGGCCGCATTTTTGGTTTTATACCGCCGGGGCCCCTCCTTATAATAGTCGGCGCCGTAGCGCCCCTGAATAAAGCGTCCGGCCGCCGCCAGTGCCTCCTCGGACAGACGGAGAGAATCCGTACGCATATAGGTAATCAGGCCCACGGTGCCCTCTCCTGCCACATCCACGCCCTCATAGAGCTGCTGGGCAATGGCCATGGTCCGCCGAGGGGTCATGGAGAGCTTTCTGGATGCCTCCTGCTGTAGGGTGGAGGTGATGAAGGGGGGAGCCGGGGTCTTTTTCTTCTCGGACCGCTTCACCGCAGACACCTGGAAGGGGGCCGTGGCCACATCCTTCAGAATCTCCTCCACCTCTTCCTGGCTGTGGAGCTCCCGCTTCTTTCCCTCTCCGTGGTAATGGGCCGTGAATTTCCCCGGCCCCTCCACCCGCTGGAGGTTTACATCAATGCTCCAATACTCCTGGGGCTGAAATGCCCGAATCTCTTCCTCCCGGTCCACCACCATCCGGGTGGCCACAGACTGGACCCGTCCCGCAGACAGGCCCCGCCGGACCTTTTTCCACAGCAAGGGCGACAGCTGATAGCCCACAATCCGGTCCAAAATCCGGCGGGCCTGCTGGGCATCCACCAGGTCCATATCAATACTTCTGGGGGCCTGGATGCTGCTGGTGACCACATTTTTGGTGATCTCGTTAAAGGTGACCCGGTGAGTGGCCTCATCTGACAGATCCAGCAAATACTTCAGGTGCCAGGAGATGGCTTCGCCCTCCCGGTCCGGGTCAGTTGCCAGATAGACCGCTTCACTGCTTTTCGCGGCGGCCTTTAAATCGGAAATAATGCTTTCCTTGCCCTTCATGGGCACATACTGCGGCTCAAAATCGTGCTCTATATCCACGCCCAGCTTGCTTTTCGGCAGGTCCCGCAGGTGTCCCATACAGGCCTTGACCTGATAATCCGGGCCCAAATACTTGCCGATGGTCTTTGCCTTCGCCGGTGACTCAACAATAACAAGATTCGTAGCTTTCGCCATCGTCTCTCCTCCGATGTCAATTTACTTTAAATTCAAGTCAAACCGCTTCCCGGGCTGCTGGGTCACATAGCCTTTGACCTCCAGCAGCGTCAGGGACGAGAGAACTCTGGCCGCAGGCAGTCCGCTTTGCAGAATAATATCATCCACATGCATCTGCCCATTTTTGAGAATATTCACCAAATCAAGCTCGTCCTGGGTTAGGGTTTGAATAACCTGCTGTAGGTCAATATAATTCCTCTTTGGTTCATTGTCAATTCTTTTTTCCGTTTTCGGCGGATCTTGGGCCATTATATGGGAGTTTTCCCCGGAATTCGATGGGTTTTCCTCTGTTTCCTCCGGTCTGTGGATGTACTTGGCGTCCTGTGGCGACAGCGTCAATCGGCCCCCGCCCTCCCGGCGGCGCAGCCGGTCCGGAAACTGGACCTGGTAGGCCTGGAGCACATCCCATCCGGTGGCCGCCAGACCTGCCCCATCCTGAATCAGCTGGTTGCTGCCGGCGCAGCAGTCCAGTCCCACATTCCCCGGCACCGCATACACATCTCTCCCCTGCTCCAGGGCATATTCCGCAGTAATCAGGCTGCCACTTTTCTTCGCGGCCTCCACCACCAGGACTCCCAGGCTGAGGCCACTCATGATCCGGTTTCGCCGGGGAAAATTTCCGGGAAGGGGCCGGGTCCCGGGGATAAACTCACTGATCAGGCATCCATGCTCCTCCACGTCTCTGTACAGCCGGCCGGCTTCGCTGGGATAGACAATATCCAGGCCGTTTCCCAGCACCGCAGCCACCGGCGCCCCGGCACTAAGGGCCCCCTCCAGCGCCAGGGAGTCGATCCCCTTGGCTGCCCCGGATACCACCGCGCCGCCGCAGAGCCCCAGCTGGTAGCCCATACGCTTGGCCGTGGCCAAGCCGTAGCCGCTGGCCTTTCTGGCACCCACCACCGCCACCGTAGGCAGGTTGTCAAAGGCCAGCAGCTCCCCTTTATAATAGGGTACCGGAGGCGGTACCGCAATGGCCCGAAGCCGCATGGGATAGGCCGCATCCTGCATGGTGAGGATGTGAATCCGTTCCTGGCGGCAATCCTCCAGCACCCGGTCGGCCCGCCGAAGGTCCCGCCGTTTCAACTGCTGCCGCTCCCGCTGGGTCAGCCCCTCCACCTGGTCCAGGGCCTCCTGATCCGCCAGGAACACCTCCTTGGGAGAGTCGAAGGCATCCAGCAGCCGAAGCTGCGCGCGAACCGACAGGTCCGGAATGGTGGTAAGCCAAATCCAATATCGAATCTGAGACATGATCCCGCCTCCTTTTATTCCGTTTTGTTACAGTTCCGTCATCTGCCAAAGCACAATCGCCGCAGCTGCCGCGGCATTTAGGGATTCGCACCGGGGGTGCATGGGGATCACCAACTGACCGTCGGAGGACTCCAGCAGCTGCCGGCTGACACCCTGCCCCTCGCTACCAATGACCACCGCGGCCTCGTTCAGCTTTCCCTGGCGGATGTCCTTCGCCGCATTGGACAGGGCCGTGGCCAGCAGCGGAATATGCTCGGTCCGGCACTGCTCCACCAGCAGCTCCCGGGAGATCACCCCCGGAGTGCGCCGGAATATGGCGCCCATGGAGGCCCGGACGGTCTTGGGATTATAGGGATCCGCACACCCCTCTGTAAGAAGCACCGGCACATCCAGGGCATCCGCCGTCCGTAGAATGGTCCCCACATTGCCCGGGTCCTGCATGCCGTCCAGCACCAGGGTCCCCGGGCGGACCTGCCCCGGGACCTCCTGGGGCAGCGCCATCAGAAACAGCGCCCCCTCCGGGGCCTCCATGGGGGAGATCTGCTGCATCAGCTGGGCCGGGACTGACACCTGCCGCACATGCTCCGGAAGATCCGGGCAGGGGGTCCCCTCCCGGAGGATCACCACCCGCAGCTGCTCCGGCCTCCACCGGACCGCCTCTGCCAGCAGCTTGGTTCCGTCTCCGGCGTACATTCCCTGGGTCTTCCGCTGCTTGCGGGAGGAGAGAATCTTCACCGTCTGAATCATCAGCGGGTTCTGTCGGCTTGTAATATACTCCACAGGCTCACATCCTCTGCAGCAGCTTTAGGTCCTCGTTTTTCCCCATGACCATCACCGTGTCGTGCTCTCCGATCACATCCTCTGCCCCGGGGGACATTTTAATGGTTCCCGTGGTCTGGTCCTGAATGGTCAGCACGCTTACATGATATTTACTCCGCACGTCCAGGCTCCGCAGGTTTCTGTTTCGCCAGCTCTTTGGCGGCGTGATCTCCGCAATACCGTATTCCTTGGAGAATTCAATATAATCCAAAATGGAGCTGGACCCCAGGCTCTGCACCAAGCGCACCGCCATCTCCTTCTCCGGAATCAGCACCTGGTCTGCACCGATGCGCTCCAGCGCCCGCTTGTACATCTCGTCCCGGGCTTTGCAGATGATCCGGGGAACCCCCAGGTCCTTGAGGTTCATGGTGATGACCACGCTGGCCGCCAGATCTTCCCCAATGGCCACAATGGCACAGTCGCAGTTTTTCGCCCCTGCCGCCTTCAGCACCGTCATCTCCCGGGCGTCTCCGATAACCGCATGGGTGGTTTGATCGGCAATCCGCTGTACCAATTCCTCGCTTTCGTCGATGGCCAGCACCTCATGACCCATCTCATAGAGCTTTTCCGCCGCCGAAGCGCCGAACCGCCCCAGCCCTACCACTAAGAATGTTTTCATACTCGGCTCCTCTCAGCCCACCAACACCCGGACCTCCGGGCGTCCAATGGCATTATCCGGCGGTGTGCAGGTCATGAAGGCAAAGCTGACTGTCATGATCCCCACCCGTCCAAAGAACATATACACAATCAAAAGAATTTTCGATCCCAGATTTAGGCCGGCTGTAATGCCGGTGCTGAGTCCCACGGTGCAAATGGCGGATACCGTCTCGTACATGGCATCGCCCAGAGAAATCCCATTGGTCGCCGCCAAAATGATTCCTCCGGAAACCGCCAGGGCAATCACCAAAAAGCAGATGCTGCCGGCACTGTTCACCTGATCTTGGGGAATCCTCCGGCCAAACACCACAATGTCTCTGCGGCCTCGCAACACCCGAATCGCCATAAGAAGCAGCAGTCCCACCGTCACCGTTTTGATTCCCCCGGCGTTGGAGCCGCTGGACCCGCCCACCAACATCAGCAAAATGGAGAGCAGCTTGCCGCTTCCGGTCAGTCCCCCCTGATTGACGGAGCAAAAGCCCGCCGTTCGGGTGGTCACCGCCTGAAACGCCGCAGCCAGAACCCGTTTCCCCGGCGCCAGAGCCCCCAGGGTTTGAGGATTGCTCCACTCCACCGCCAGAAGAAGGCCCGTACCCGCCAGCGTCAGGCCCCCGGTGATCAGAAGCACCAGCTTGGTGTGGACCGCCAGCCGTTTCCACCGAAAGCGATGCATCAGCAGATCATTCCACACGAAAAAGCCCAGGCCGCCAATGAGGATCAGCGCCATAATCGTAACATTAACCACCACGTCTCCCGCCAGCAGCGTCAGGCTGGAACCCGGGGCAAAGGCCCCCATCAGGTCAAAGCCCGCGTTGCAGAAAGCGGAGATTGCGTGAAATACCCCGTACCAAACCGCCTGTCCTACAGGCATCCAGGACAGAAACCGAATACTGAGAATCACTGCCCCAAGCCCCTCCACAAGGCCTGTGCCCGCCAGCACCATTCGAACCAGCCGAATGATTCCGTCCAGTTCGTTGAGCGCCATGGCCTGCTGTAAAATCAGCCGCTCCCGCAGTCCAATCCTCCGGCGCAGCAGGAAATACGCCACAGAGACCACCATCATATACCCCAGGCCACCGACCTGGATCAGTCCCAGCAGCACCACCTGCCCCATTGTTGACCACTGGGAAAAGGTATCCACCGGAGACAGTCCCGTGACACAGGTGGCAGAGGTGGCGGTAAACAGCGCCGTCAGCAGGCCGCAGCTCTCCCCGCTTTTGGAGGATACCGGCAGGCTCAGCAGAATCGTCCCCAGAAGCACTGTCACAAAGAAGAACAGCACCAGTGTTCTGGTGGCATGGTCTGATTTTTTTCGCAGATGCTGCCATTGCAGCAGCCGCTGCATCATCCGCCCCATGGGCTCTACTCCCTTTCTATGCGAAGAAGGACGCTGCGAACCGATCTCAATTCACAGCGCCCCCTATTTCCAACTCTCGTACTCAACCGGCGTCTACGAGCGCCTTTGCCATGGCCACTGCCGTGTCACGGCCCTGCCGTGCCTCGCTGGTGCCGCTTTCCGTGGTATAGTCCATAATGGACAAGTAGATGTCCTTGAGGCCGCAGCCCTGGAGCACGGAATTCCCCGTCAAGTCCATCCGAACGGCGTTGGCCGGATCCGGGGTCAGCCCAAAGCTGTCCACATCATCGGTGAAATACTCCAGCTCCGGATTGGTATAGGCGTCGGAAACGTTTTTGCTCATCAGATACAGCCCCACATTCTGTTGGGTCATGTAAAGGTACATCCGCTCCTGATTCTGGCGGCCCACCTCCGTGTCTCCCACATAGAGCGCCGCATAGTAGATGTTCACCTGGCCGTTTCCGTCCAAATCCTCCACCACCGGCTTCAGCACATCGTCCAGCGCCTGGAGGTCATCCTCATCTACAAAGTAGTCTGTGGCAATGACCACTGTGGTGTCATAGCGGGTCTGTTTCAGCGAGTCCACCGTGATAAACGCGATAATTCCCAGAATCACGCACCCCACCAGCACCGGCCATTTATAGTGGTACCAGAACACGTTGACAAACCAGTGCTGAAAGCCGCCGTTGTTCTGGATACTGGTCTTCAGTTTTCCCTTGCTCATAATCAAAATCCTTCGTCTTGCGGTTTGCTGAGGCTGTGCGGCATTGGCTCCCGTCACACCATCACGTTCTTATATTCCCTGCCATTATAATATACACAGGCAGTAATTTCAAGTGAATCAGGCAATTTTTACGAAAGTCCGTTCTGCGGTGTAAATAGATAAAAAGATCCGTCCCTTCACGCCAAGACATAATGGAAAGGTCGAACGTAGCCACAGAAAAGATCAAGAACAATTCTATGCCCCTCATCAGTTCTATTCCTTCGATGATTTTGCGAAACAACTCGCCGTGCGCCAGCGGCAGTATAATAATTTTCCCATGCGGCCGCTCGGCTGGGAGGCTCCTAAAGGTGTTCTTTTTTCATTCCCATGTGTGTAACACATCATCGACAAACCTACAAGCAAAATCAAAAAATGAATTTCAGCAGGGATTTGATAACCGAGATTCTTCCCGGGACAGTGATTCAGCTCATCCTCCATGTGCCGTGCAAAAGAACGGATAGATGCACGTTTATGCCATCAATTCTCCTTCGTAATGGAGGATTAAAAAGGAGATCTGTAGGTGAAGCACCTCATCGCTCCGTTCCAGATCAATGCCGGTGATCTCCCGGATCTTTCGCAGTCGATAAAACAGTGTGTTTTTGTGGATGCACAGGGTTTCCGCAGCCTTTGTGGCCTTCTGGGATTCCCGGAGATACACGTGCAGGGTGTATAGCAGTTCCTGATGGTTCTCCGCGTCGTACTTTTTGAGAATGGCGATGGCCCGATGCATAAAGGTGTGATAATCCCGAATCTTGGACGTGCTGCTCTGGATCATGTGATAGAGCGCCACGGAGTCGTAGGTATGGAAATTGTTCTCCAACTCCAGTTTCTGGGGCAGCTCCACCGCCATCTGGGCCTGGGCGAAGCCCTCGTTGGCGTCTGTCAGCGCATAAAGGCGCTGGCTGATCCCGGCGCGGAGGTTCATGTTCCGCAGAAGCTGTTCCAGGGAAGCGTTCTGATTGGCTGTCATCGCGGGCTCCGGCACGTCCCCGAAACACAGCAGCAGAACCAGCTGGTTGAAGTGGTAGGTATAGGTGTACACCGGTACTACTTGGTTGATCTGCTGGCTGATGGAGCTTTGCAGCATCGGAAACTGCGCGGAATACGGCACGTCTCGCAGAGCAACGCTGACAACATACAGCCCGTGATAGGCAGTCCATTTGATCTCATCCAGCCGCTGCTGCAATTCTCCCGGGTGTGGGAGCTGCATATCCAGCAGATCGTCAAAAAGCATCCGGTGGGAGTGGGGGGACAGGTCGGAAATCTGAATCATCTGACTGAACAGGCTGCACTGGGTCGCAGCGGCTTCCGCAATACACGCTAGCAGCTCCTGGTCACGGGCCTGAAAGGGTCGCAGCAGATCGCACACCGCGGCATACCCAACGAGAATGCTCTTGACAAGGATCGGCTGGATCATCCACGTCTCTCCGTGATTGCCGTGGACTGTAGCGCCGGCAACTCCGGCCTGTCCCAGCACCGCCTTTGCCCGTTCCAGCCAGAGATCGTGCGCCGGAAGGCTTCGGTCTTTCTCGCGAAACAGCGGATGAAACCCGCAGTCCACCAGAAACACCGGATTTTCGAGACACGCATTTGCGGCCTGGACCAGTGTGACCCCGTCGTCCAGCTTCACGGACTGGTAGATATTCAGCTTTGCTTCTGTCAACTCCATTTTGCAGCATCCTCTCTGTAAATTGTGCATCCGCACAATTTACCCCTTGAAGAACTTGGCTCTGTTTTAACCGCTGTACAGTGACTCGACCTGTTTTACATATTATAATATATCTGTTAGAAAGTAAACTAATTTATGAAAGAAGTGACCAATATGAGAGAAATCAGCACCGATTTGTTGGTGATCGGTGCAGGTGGCGGTTTGGTTGCCGCCCTGCGGGCAAAGGAATGTGGCGTCCAGGACATTATTGTGCTGGAAAAACAAAATCGCATTGGGGGAGTTTGTATCATGGCCTGTGGGGTCAGCGCTGTCGGCACTGCCCGGCAGAAGGCGCGTGGGGCTCAGCAGAAGCATGATGAGGGCGTCTTGTTTACGGAAATAATGGAGAAGTCCGGCTGGGCAGCGGATCCCTATGTGGTCCGGGCCTTCGTGGCCAACAGCGGAAAATTCATGGAGTGGGTGGAATCCAAGGGCATCCATCCGGACATCGTGGAAGAGCGGGACCGGTGTTTTCTGCTGAAAACGCCCCACAAAATGAGAAACGGCAAGGAAACCTCCGATCTGGGAAACGCAATTATCGACGAGGTCTGCGGTGAGGCGTTGGAGCAGGGGATCCGGATTATGCTGGAGACCCCGGCAGTGGCGCTGCTCCAGGACGAAAACGGCGTTGTAACTGGCGCCATCGCACAGGAGAAGAACGGTCAGGAGGTAAAGATCCATGCAAAGGCTGTAATTATCTCGGCGGGTGGCTTCTGCGATAATGCGGAGATGAGGAAGGCGCTTTGCGGGCGTTTCTTTGACCCGGAAAAGCCCTGGGAATTCGTTCCCATGCACAGCACAACCTATATGGGCGACGGCATCAAGATGGCCCTTGCGGCGGGTTCTCGCCCGGACCCTCATGTGGATATCGTTGTGGGTGGTCCCACCCATCACGGCCCGATGAGCATCAGCGAAGCAGCCCTTAACCCCTTGGTCATTGTGGTCAACAAGCTGGGGCGACGCTATATGGCTGAGGTTCTGGGAAACGATGGCTACTTTGCTGCCGCGAACCAGCCGGATGCGGAAAGCTATGCAATTTTTGACGATGCGGCCATTGAACCGCTGGTGGAGGAGCTTCGCCTTAACAAGCGCTACGTTCCCAATGAGAAGGAGATTCCAAGGATGGTAACGCTTCGGGAGGATCTGGATAAAGTTCTCTCCGCTGGAGGAACTGAGTTCCACGGTACGTTCAAAACGAAAGCCATCTGCCGGGCGGAGACTGTGGAGGAGCTGGCGGCCTTTATTGGCTGTGACGCCGCCCGGCTCCAAAAGACCATCGACGACTACAACCGCTATGTGGAGAGCGGCGTGGATGAGGAGATGTTCAAGGATCCACAGTGGCTGAAGCTGCCCATCAAGACGGCACCCTTCTATGCGGTCCGCATGATGCGCTTTAACCAGTGCACCCACGGCGGTATTTCCATCAATGAAAAGACGGAGGTCATCAAGAATGACTGGCGTGAGCCCATTCCCGGGCTGTACGCCACCGGCGACAGTGCCAGCGGATGGTGCAGCGAACTGGGCTGGCTGGGTATGACCTCCCTGACTTGGGCGCTGAACTCCGGCTATATGGCTGGCGAAAACGCCGCCGCCTATATTGCTGCGCTGTGAGCGTCACAGTTTGCGCTATCTATCATTGAAATCAAGATAGAATCACAATCACAAGGAGGAATTACAAGTGAAAACGAAAACTTTCGCGTTATTGCTGGCTTTTGTAATGCTGTTTGCTGTGTTTGCAGGCTGCGGTGGAACGACTGCATCCATGTCTGGCACAGAGGCTTCTGCGGAGGCCTCTGAGACAGCTTCCGCTCCGAAGGAAGCACCGACAGAGGAAATGGCTGCGGTTCCGGCGGAGACCTCCGTCGCAGAGACGGCTTCTGCCGAAGAACCTGCAGGACCCGAGTATATGGACTATGAGCTTCCCATTACCACCGACTCCCCGGAGTATCAATTCCTGGTGGGCCTGAACCCCGGCGTCTCCTCATTTATTGAGGATTTCTCGGAAAACCAGGTTATCTCCGAGTGGATGAGCCGCACCGGCATCGACGTCTCCTTCCTGAGTGTGCATCCCTCCGCCGCGGCAGAGAACTTCAACCTGCTGCTGGCGGCTGAGGATCTTCCGGACATCACCGACAACGGTCTAAAATACTACAACAGCAGCACCTCCAGCGCCATTGAGGACGGCATTTTTGCTGACATTATGGAGTACCGCGACAGCTGCCCGAATTACATGGCCACGGTTGCCGAAAACGACATGATCAAAAAGGCGCTGTTAACCGACGACGGTTATATGGCGGCATTCTATATGCTGCGGAAGAACAACACCTCCGGTGAAGGCATGATGATCCGTCAGGACTGGCTGGACCAACTGGGCATGGACGTCCCCACGACCTATGACCAGGTGCACGATGTGCTGACCGCCTTCAAAAACCAGCTGGGCGCTACGTCTCCCATGCTGCTGAACAACTCCGGCACATGGTCCATGGGTGCCTTCGGCTGGGGCTACGGCATGAACGGCTACATGGCGACGGATCCTGTGATCAATCTCCCGCTGTATGTGGTGGACGGTCAGGTCAAGTTCGCCATGATGGAGGACGAGTATGTGGACTATCTGACCATGATCGCCCAATGGTACAAGGAGGGCCTGATTGAGTCCGATATTGAAAACGTGTCCGCATTCCAGTTGGCGGGCGACTACATCATCAATGATGAATCCGGCTATTTCTATACAGCTTCCACGATGATCTCCTACTATGAGTTCCAGGCAGCGTCTGAGCGCTTTGCGCTGACGCCCGCTCCCCAGCCCCTGCTCCATGAGGGGGACAAGCTGTGCTTCTCCCAGGCCTATGACTTCCAGTTTGAGGGTGCACAGGCTCTGGCAGCACTGAACAACTGGACCGTTTCCGCCACCGCCGAGGACATCGAAACTCTAATCCAGTGTCTTGACTATTTCTACTCTCCCGAGGGCAGCCTGCTTGCCAACTATGGTGTGGAGGGCGTCTCCTTTGAATATGTGGACGGCGTCCCCACCTTTACGGATCTGATTCTTGCCAACGATGAGGGCATGACCGTTGATAACGCCATCTACATCTACACCCTGCAGTACGGTGCCTTCATGGAGGACTACGACCGGCTGAACACCACCTTCACCGATGTGCAGCGGCTTTGTGCGGACACCTGGACCGTGGAGGTAGAGGAGAACTACTCCTATCCCATGGACTTTGTCTCCCTAACCACCGACGAGAGCGAGACATACAGCTCTGTGTTCAATGACATCAGCACAGTTCTGGCGGAGAACACGCTGAAATTCATCACCGGTGCCAGCAGCATGGACGACTACGCCGCATTCCAGGCCCAGCTGCGGGAAATGGGCATCGAGCAGATCGTCCAGATCTATCAGGACGCCTACGACCGCTTTATGGCACGCTAAACAACGCACCTTCAGGGTACTGGGTACAGTACCCTGAAGGACTATAGAAAGGAATTACTATGGCTAAGAAAAAAGCATTGATCCTCTACGCCTCCATCACTGGCAACACTGCGGAGGTGGCAGAGGCCTTCGGAGCGGTCTGTCGGGAGTATGGTTTCGAGACCGATCTGGTCAAGATCACGCCCAACCGGGACTGGGATAAAGATCCCGTGTTTGTCAGAGAATATGACCTGGTCCTTTTAGGCAGCCCCATCATTGCGGGACTTCCCTATAAGGAGGTCTATGAGGTCCTAGGCCTGCAGGGAAAAACCTCTCTGGTGGGTCGTGACCGGGAGCGGGGCGGTCCTCCGAACGTGGGTCCGGGCATCCCCGGCGTTGTGAATCCACCTGCAGGCTTCTCTGCCCCCGGCGCAAAGGGCGAGACCTGCAAGACGGTATATGGCATCGTATTTACCACCTATGGTGGCAGCGGCGTGGGCCCTGCGGAGTGCTATGGCACCTTGGAGGTGGAGGTGGAGCTGATGCGGGTCAACGGCATCCGAACCGTGGGCAAGTTCGCCTGCCCCGGAAAAGAGCTGCGGCACGCTTCTGTGGACCAACTGGCGGAGGAGCTGGGCATCAATCTGGACGAGGCTCAGGCGATGATGCAGCGCTTCCGGGAGGATCCCAACGGCGAGGAGTTCCAAGCGCTCTCCAAGCCTCAGCTTCGCACCCTGAAGGAACTAGCCGGGGTGAAGGATGAGGACAGCTTCGGAACAGGGTTCCGGATGATGCTGGACAACGATCCTCTGGGCTGCGGAAAGCCGGGCTGCGCCATGTGGCATTATGACTTTGAACACCGCCCCACGGCCCGGGACATCCTCAAGGCGAGGATTTTCCTCTCTGAGATCATTGAGGACTACTTCCTGACCCCCTCCGGTGATCCCCGTCCGCCCTATTCCACCTACGTTTCTATTAGCTGAGAGGTCCCATGATGAAACTTGAAAAACTGTTGCGGCTCGCGCTGCGGACAAGCACCCTGCTGCTTTTGGGCTCCGGCGGAGGAGCGGGTGCCGCCGATGAAGAGGATGTGGAATTTTCTCCGCCGCCTATGCCGCCCCAGCCACCCGCGGACTGTCGGGAATTGCAGGACTTTTCCGAGATCAAAAACCAGGAGCCCGTTTCCTTCTGCTATCAGCAGGAAATCATTGGTGCGGTGACCGAGGGTGACGCGTTCTTGTTCCGGCCGGAGGCACCTGCGGATATGGAGCACATGATCGCGGCAGCCAGGGAGTTTATGCCCTGGTTCACCTGCCAGGCGGAGATGCGCTCCCGCGATGAGGCCTGCGGTGTCATTTACTCCGCCATGCAGAAGCAGGGGCTGGTGATCCTCCGGGAAACAATTCGGGCAAGTGTCTTTGAAATCCCGCCCCGGACGCGCTATGCTGCCCCCGCAGGGAAGCAGGTCACCCTTACCGTGAACGGCGTTGAGACTCGTCCCGAGCCGGGCGTATACCGCGGCAGCGTGATCTTTACGGTGGCCGATGCCTTCGACATCGTCCATGGCAGGAGCCATTACCCTGCACGAGCCGCCGTTTGCATCGTGAATGGCTACCGACCGGAGTATTCAGTCCCCGCTGCTGTCATATCCGGAACGGTCACGGATGAGACCGCAAAGGACATCGTCATTGATTCCCGGAATGACAACTTCAATCCCATTCTGGTGGGCGGCAGCGGCAGCTATTCTATCCAGTCACCCAAGATTACCATGGTAGGACACGGCGGCGACGACTTTGCGGGCTATGGCGCAGGCATTATGGTCACAGGGTCTGCCAATGTGACGGTGGACAATGCTGATATTGAGACCACCGGTTCGGTCCGCACTGCCGTGTGGGCTGGCGATCACGCTGCCCTTTTGGTGAAAAACAGCAGGATCGCAGGCCATGAAGGCGATACCACCGATTTCAAGGTTGGCGTCATGAATACGGTTCCCTGGCCTCTGGGGCTCAGCGGCAATCTTCGTACAACCAATCTGCTGGATTATGCGAACGTGACCTATTTGAACTGCCACATCTCTTCGGAAAAATGGGGTGTTCTCTCGACGGACGGGACCTGGAAAGGGTCCGGTCTGCAGGTCATCAACTCCGTTGCCCGGGTCACCGGCAACAGTGGCTATGGCACCTACTCGGATATGAGCGCTATCAACCGCTACTACGGCGCTGAGTTCCATGTGCCCTCCTACGGGCTGATCGTGGGCGGCGGCGGAAAATGCGGTGCAGTGTTCGGTTGTGCCACCAGAGAAAACGTTCCGGAATACTACGATGAGATCCCGCCGGAACGGAGGGACGCGCCCTGTAAGATTTTTTCTGCCCATGTGGGCGTGCTTTGGCATTCCAACTTGGGCGGGACCGTTTCTCTCGAAGCGGGGACGGAGTTCAGCTGTGGCCATCAGGTGTTCCTGATGAAGGGAGCAAAGGGTCACCCGGTCCGGCCTATTCTAAAGGTCAATAGCGCAAAACTCCATTCCGAATGCGGTATTCTGTTCCAGCTCATGGAAAGCGATGATGCAAACCACATTTCAGGCAGGCAGGGTATGGCGGAGTTTTATGAGGTTCCTCGGGTCTGCCCTGTGCTGGAGGAGGGGTTTGACCCGACTGACCCCGGCGCAAAGGGCACCATTCCGCTGTTCTTCTCGAACATGGAGCTGGCCGGCGACATCTATAACACTCGCTGGACCTCTGGTCAGAACGTGTCCCTGACGCTGGAAAACGTCCGACTGTCCGGCGTGATCTCCAGCGGCATCCAGTCCCACCGGCACCTCCAGCCGGGTGCACGCATCACCAAGGAGACTGCCCATGAGATCGGCAATGTGACGGCTGTGGCAGCACCCACGCAGTCAAACGGTATGCTTGTGACCCTGGACGGACAGAGCCGCTGGATCGTCACCGGCACCTCCTTCCTTAGCCGCATCACCCTGCGCGACCCGGCGCAGTTGGCGGGGCGGCTGTTTGTGGACGGTCAGGAGATCTTCGCCCCCCGGGGAACCTACGCAGGGCACCTCACAGTGGAGCCACTGTGAGGCAGCCTGAAAAGCAGCCAAAAACATGCCTGCGTTTGCACCAGCGAAACCTCCTTCAGTCCCAACGCAAATTGTACCAGAGCCCAGATCGTGACATTTCTTTGGCACTGCAAGAAGTGACAAAGAGCAGCGGGGTACTGACAAAATTTTATAAGTGGAGATGGGACAGCGCAGCAGCTCTCCAGCTGCTGTGCTGTCCCTTTTGCTCAGAGAACGAGTCCCGCTTTTCGATAAAACTGTTCGAAAAGCAGGACTCGTTCATTTATAGCTGGAAGTCGTTTTTTCGATGCTCCGGAATAAACTGAATGTAGCTCTGCTCCGGCTTCCAATGGTCATAGGGCTGGGGGATATATGGTTCATTGACGGTATGGGTCCAGGGCTGGTAGACGTTGGCACTTTCCAGGAGCATCTTCCGAATCTTATCTCCGTCCTCCGGAGTCGGCGGAGGAGGCGTGCTACCTTGCTGATTCTCGCGGCCAGTGCCAACCGGCGGTCCCATTTGTTCCACGGGTGTTCCGTCTGCGTTCCACTGAACAGTTTCCGTGTTCTCCAGCGGTGTGTCAATTTTCATGTGTACGTCTGTGTAGTCCCGGATATGCCACAGCCGCCATTTATCCGCCTCACGCAAAAATTCTCCGGAGAATCTCTGCAGCACATAGGACGGATTTCCGGTGCCGTCGGTACCAATGTTGGACATAAAGGAGAAGGACATCCAAATTCCCTGGGCAGTTTTGCGGTCTGCCGCGATTTCGATATAAGGAGAACCGAGGACATGAATGACCCGGTAGCCCGCTGCGGCACCCTCCGGCGTATCCACATGGTAGTTTTTTCGGGCAGCCTCGGCGTAGCGCCGCTTGCTGGCATCTGTTCCGTCAATATAGTACTCCCATACGCCGTCACGTCCGGTATAGGCCCGATCATTGTGGGCGTAGACGATGTCGTCACGGCTCTGTACCCAATACTCCTTCAGATCCTGACGTTCCGAGTGATTGTAATAGCTGTAGATGTGTCCCATCATAGCGTTGGTGATCTGACGATAGTCGTCTGCGCGGGCGGTCTCGGCTTCAGCACGTTTCACACGTTCCGTCAGCTCTTGAAGCTGTGCACGCAGTGCTTCCAGTTCGGTCATAGTTGCTACTCCTTTCCGATTTACCGGGCATAATAGCGGTCCAGTGCTACCTGATAGATTTCAACAGCCCGGGAGATATTCATGTCCTCCAGCTGCTGGAGATAGCTGTCGAATTCGTCCATGGACTTGTCTCCGGTGATGAACTTGGTCCAGCACTCATCGTTCAGCGTATTCACATCGCTAAGAATGGCGCTGAGCTCTTCATTCTCCTCTGTCGTCATGGAATAGCAGCTTGTAATCAGATATGCACCATCTGCGGAAGCATTCCAGGTCTCAATGGCTGCCTTGCCGTTGTCACTAAGACGCTCCAGTTCCATATCCATGTTGTAAATGCCGGGCTGCTGTGTCAGCGTCAGATAGACCTGACGGCAGACGATATAGGACACACCGTCGGGGTTGTTGGTAACGAATTCTATCCAATGGGGCGTCCCTTCCGCGTCATATTCGAAGGTCTGTCCCTCCAAGCCATAGTTAGAAAGCTGGCTGCCGATATCGCTATACCAGAAGTCGCACCAGGAAATGGCAAGCTCCGGATTCTGGCAGGTGGTCGTGACGGTCATGCAGCCCATGGGCTTGACCGCAAAGGTATCCTGTCCGAAATGGTTGATGCCATCCTTTCCGCCGATAAAGGGTACGGCTGCGAGATGGAAATTGGGGTCATCACTGGTGGGATTGGTGTTGTAGTTGTCCATGTTGCTGCCGGAGCAATAGTGCATACCGGCCTGGCCGCTGTATTTCAGTGCCTCATTGGCGGGGGAGTTGGGGTTTGCCTCATAGCTGATAAAGTCGCTGTTCAGGATTCCTTCCTCGTACCAGCTATGGACCATGGTGATGTAGTCCCGGAAACCTTTGTCCAGAGGACCGTATTTCACAGTGCCATCCACCTGATAGAATGTGTTGGTGGTATCATAGCCGCCGATCAGTGCGCTGTCATCAGAGAAACCGGAATTGCCCAGCCAGATGGGATCGGATAGGTCATATTCTGTCCGGAATGCACGGAGCACGTCAGTGAGCTCATCAAAGGTGGTGGGAATGCTGGCGCCTAATTCGTCCAGCAGATCCTGCCGCATGACAGGACCCCGGGCAATGCTGATATCATAACCGCCGTTCTGAGAGTAGATCTGGTAGAAACCCAGTACTTCGCCGCTGTCGGTGCGCACATCCAGATTGATCTGGGAGTCTGCACTCAGAATATAGTTGTAGCTGGGGGCATATTCCGGAAGATAGCTTGTCAGATTCACGATCTGCTCCTGTTCCAATGCGCCGGCGAGACCGTTGGAATATCCATTGGCACCGTAGCGGATCAGGTCGGTCATATCTCCTGAGGCCATCATCAGGCTGAAATTCGTTGCGCCGTTCTCCATGGTATAGGCCTGAATGTCCACATGAATCCCGGTGAGCTTTTCCGCCTCCTGATAGATCTGGTGGTTATTAAGATCGCCGATCACATCGGTAACATTGCTGTTTGTGGTGGCAAACATGGTGAGGGTCACATCACCATCTGCCAGAGGTAGCGGATTGGCAGGTTTCTCCGCAGAATCGGGTTCTGCGGCGGATTCCTCCAGCGTCTCTGCGGAGGCAGGCGCGGCAGACTCTGCGGGAACGGGTGCGGTGGATGCAGCCTGAGCAGACGTCTCTTTAGCGAGACTGCCAGCGGATTCCGCGCTGTCCTGGGTGCCGCACCCTGCCATCAGGGTCAGCAGCAACACAAGACTAATCATCAGTGCGGTGAGTCGGTGTTTCATTTTGGTTCTCCTTTCCATGTTGTGAATGAATGAAAAATAGAGAGATATGGGTCTGAAAGCAGGTTATTTCCGTGCGGAGAAGGTATCGTAGCAGTCCTGGTAGACGGCAATCACGTCCTGCACACCCATGGCTTCGATAGTTGCAACATAGCTGTCCCATTGGGTGTCCACGTCCTCTTCCCCGATAATGAATTTTGTGATCTCGGTGGTTGCGTAGGTGGCAATGTCGGTCTTTATTGTGGCTACAGAGGCGGAATCCTGACTGCTGAGACTCATATAGTTCGAGAAATTCCAGTTATCTCCGTACTGGGTAGGATTGCCGTAGACCTCTATGCCTTGGAGCATATCGTCGGTATAGAATTCAAAGAGGCAGTCGGACTGGACCAGTGCGACAAAGTTGCCCTTAATGCCATAGTAGAATTCAGCGATGGTGCTGGTGGTGGTGCTGTATTCCTGGGCCAGGGTTTCCAACTGGACCTCATTCCACTGGGGTCTGCCTTGGTCGTTTATTGTATAGGATTCGCCTTCAATACCGTAGCACATAGCAAGAGAGCCTGCTTCCGTATAGAACCAATCCAGCCACTGGCAGGCGATTTCCGGTTCTTTGCAATTGTAGAAGAACGAGACGGAACCGGAGCCGATCTGATACTGATCGTAGAAGTGCGTTACGTCCCCGGTCTGCTCCATTACCACAGGCATGGCAGCCAACTTCATGGCAGAATCGGTGGAGGCTTCGGTGATGGTAGTCCAGATGCCGATGGAGGTGTTGAACACACCGGTCTCACCGGTGGCAATCATCTGGATCACATTGGGGTCCTTGGGGTTAGAGGATCGGGAGACGAAGTCGGAATCGAACAGTCCCTCCTCATAGAACCGATGCATGGTCCTTACATAGCTTTTGAGATTCTCATCGGTCAGACCGCATTTTACCTGACCGTTTTCCACATAGTAGCTGTCGCCACGCTCAGGAACACCTCTGGTATTAAAGCCCTGAGAGAGAATGCTGCCATAGTTTCCTTGATTGACCAGCAACGCATTGCTGACACCGTATTCGCTTTGGAACGCCAGCAGGACCTGCTCCAGCTCATCCATTGTTTCAGGCATGGACAGGTGCAGTGCATCTAACCAGTCCTGGCGAATTACATTGCCGTTCATGGTGAAATTCTCGGTCTGTACCGTGTTGACATACAGCATCATGCCGTCATCCGTGGACAAATCCCGACGATACTGCGCATTCCGGTCCAGGGCAGCATTGTAGGCGGGCATATTCTCTGCGATGAGCTCTGTCAGATCCAGAATGATTCCCTGCTCATAGGCATCTTCCACGCCGTTGCTATAGAAGCCGGAGAAGCCACGGCACATGTCTGCATAGTCATCAGAGGCAACCATTAGGCTGAACTGTTCGAAGGCCTGGTTCTGCGGGATATTGATCCACTCAATATGGACCCCGGTCTGCTCCTCAGCCAGCTGGAGGGATACCCAGTCCCCATAGCCGGTAATAACATTTTCCAGCCGGGTCTGAAATGGAGTCCAAACGGAGAAGCTGTGCTCCCCTTCCAGCGGATAGCTGAGGGAAACAGACGCTCCCGCCTCAGATTCCTGGATGCTGTCCACGGTGGACACAGCCGTCTCCGGCGTGTTAGCAGGTGCTGGTTCCTCTGTCTGAACGGCTTCGGATTCCGGTGCAGCGGAATCCAAAGCAACGGTACCGGAGGATACGGGGGTGTCCGTACCGCAAGCGCAGAGACTCAGAAGCAGGGTCATGCTCAGGAGCCAGGCAGCCAATCGAGAATTCTTTTTCATGTTTTTTCTCCTTTCTCATTATTCTTTTGTGGGAAGAACGACCTTGGCATATCCTTCAGCGAAGATTCCTCCCTCCAGCGTTTCACACCAGAGCACCAGATCTACGATGTGCCGTCCGTTCTCATCAATGGACTTGTCACAGACATAGCCCTTTGTGATGGCAACATCCCCAACCATGCCATGGTCGTTCATGAATCTTCCCTGCTGCCGCAGATAGGGGACCTTCAGCAGATAGCTGGGACGGTCAAAGTCTGCCGGGAATACGTTATGCCCCCCGTCCTGACAGTCCATACAGAACTCCAGCCGCCATGCCAGCATCAAAAGCCATCCGTCATCGCCGCACCAGTTGGTCACAAGACGGGCAAAATAATCCCGTCCCTGTGTGTTCATAAACGTGGAGCGCTGATTGGGATGCTTTGGACCCGGTCCACCGGGAATTGGCATACCACCGGGGCGCCCCTGCTGGATCGTGCGGACACCAAATGCATCGGTCTCCAGCTTGGCGGGAGGTCCCGGAGGCATCATGGGGTCCGGCTTCCGATGGGGATCCGGCTGCATTACATCCCGCGGGGTCTCCGGACGCTGAACACGGATGGCGTTTCCGCCGTTCCAACGATCAGCTTCCGTATAGGGGCCGTCGCAGATGGGGATAGGTTCGTCGCCGATTTGGACATCCTCCCAATACCGGGGACGGCTGCCGCGGATTTCCTCGTTTTTCCACAGTGATATAATCGCCTGATAGTCCTCCTCGGTGTAGACATGGCGCGGGCGCATATGATCCCAGTCGCAGTGCGTGGCCATACGGATGGCTTTATCTCCGGGATAGTCCTGCATCATGGCCGCATCGGCAAAAACCTTATAGGTTTCTACTGCCCGATAGTGACCATGCATCAGCAGAGTTCCATCCTCGTTGTAGAGATCGTTGGTGCCCTCTACCCGAAATTTCCGAATATCCGTGCCAGGAACGGTAATGTCGGTGCAGCTTTGACTGGTGAGTTTGCTTTCTACATGGTCGCCGGCATAGATCGGCGCATAGAACCACAGCTCATGATCCAGTCCGCGTGGGGTAAACGCCTCGGTATTGATGAGCGGTGATGCCGCATCCCCTTTCGGAATATATGGGAAAGTGGAGCCCATCTCCACACACATGGGTGCAGCAGGAAAACCGTGATATTGCTTGGTGGTCTTCCAATAATTCGGATCGGTGTAAAGCGGGTTCCGGGGATTGGTGCGATATGCGTAATAGAGCAGATCGTTGGTACCAAGTACCGTGTCTACCGGAATCATGCCGCTGTTCAGCTCCATATTGCCCAGACCGCGGTCCTTTTCCGCAGCACGACGGGTCAGCTCCTCCGGCGTACCGGATAAAAATGCGTCGATGGCGTCCACAATCTTTTGCTCCTGGGGACCGTATTCCCCAGGATTCAGCGTCAAATATTTAATCTCCATGGTATTCCTCTCATTCTACCGGTGGATTATCCGTATTGACGAACTCAAAATAGGAGTCCTCCGGAGTCCAGTGGTCATAGGGTTTCGGAAGATTTGGATAGTCAATGGTGGGGGTCATGGCGTTGTAGCCGACATACCAGTCCTGCTTGTTGACCAAAGCTGCAGGATCCTCTGCCGCGTCATATGGTTCCGGCGTCGGATGATCCGGTGTGGGTGGACCGCCTGGACCCATGGGCTGCCATGGCTTTGGCGGGCGGTTGTCGTACCGAAGTCCGGTGTCCAGCTCAAAGCCACCGCCGCATTCCCGAAAGCGCCAGAGCTTCCAGCGACCGTTTTCATTGATGAATTCCGCTGTCATTTTTGCTGTGCCGATATTCGGCTCCGGAACACCGGCATCGTTGACTCGACACAGCAGATTGTAGGTCATCCAGCAGCCCTTTGCCGTTTTGCGGTCCGCGGCGATTTCAATATACGGCGTGGTGAGCATATTCATGACCCGATACCCCACGTTGACGCTGTCCGGAATCTCCTGGGCATATACGCGGTTGATGATTTTGCGCTGGGCATCACGGATTTCTTTCGTGCCATCTACATAGTAGGCGTATACGCCTGCCTGGGTGGTGTGCCCGTTGTAATAGATATCCTCCCGGGATTTTACCCAGTGTTCGTCCAACTCCTTTTTCTGGGCTTGACTGTTGTAACCAAAGCTGTGGGCAGCCATGGCGTTCATGATTTGCCGATAGTCGTCAGCACGGCAGATCTCTGCCTGGGCAGCCTTCAGCTTTTGTTCCATTTCCTGCTTCCAGGCTTCTGTCTGCTGAATGTAGGCTGTTATCTCTTGCTCTGTCACAGAACTCCTCCTAACAATTTGGAATATTACCTATAGCAAGTGTATCAGCCCCGCAAAAATTGTGCAATCCTCACAATTTGCATTCGCAACGATTTTTAACCGAACAAAAACGACCCACATACAGGATCTTCCTGTATGTGGGTCATCAGAAGAATTATGGATCAAAGCAGCTCTTTCGGTATTCCCCCGGGGTAATCCCCTCATATTTCTTAAAGGCACGGCTCATGGTCCATGAACTGAAATAGCCGCAGGCAGTGGAAATGTCCTGGAGAGACATTGTGCTTTGAATCATCAAATCCTTTACATGGCTCAGCCGTACCGCATGAATATAGTCTAGCATGGTGGTGTTCATTTCCCGGCGGAACATCCGGGAAAGAGACGGCGGTGTGATATCGAATACCTCGCAAATCTGCGACGCATCCAAATTGCAGTCTTGATAGTGTTCCATAATATACCCGGTAATCAGCGTGAGCTTATTGGCAGTGGGTTCCGGCTGATAGTCCTCCTCCAGTACGGAGAAAATCTCCTGCACGCCGGTCTTCAGCGCTTCCAGGGAAGTAACGGTGTCCAGCGCCGCAATGCTCCCCATGACGTTATGGGTAATGGGCTTTTGGGGACCATTACCAGGGGGAGACCCCAGCACATAAATAATCCATACCAAACGGTTGCACACACGCGGCTTGAGAGAGACTGCGGTTTCCGCAGCCTGGAGCTCTAAATCCATGATTTTCAGAAAATACTCGCAGGCGGTAGGGAAATCCAGGGTGATGATGCTGTTGAAAAACAGCTTTTCCAGGTCCAGCTTGACCTGGCTGCCATGGTTTCGATCTGCCGGAAACAACTCCTCCATCCCCTCACTGCGATATCCGCAGACACTGTTGGAGAGATTTAACAGTATGGCATGCTCGCTGAGGGTCGTAAGTTCATCCAGTGCCAGTGAAATGTCATCGGTGTCCGGATACACGGAACTGACAACGAATTGGACGACAAGGCTCAGTCTTGTCAGAATTTTCGCCGCCAGCTCTTCCAAGACTCGGTAATCCAGCATAAGCCCTATAGAACGGTCCAGCAATGGAGAATCTCCAGACAGTTCAATCCGCCAGGCTTGAAATTCGTTGGATAGCCGAATGGGAACAACCTGCCCAAAGTCTTGAAGTCGTGCGGCAATCATCTCTGAGGCGGCAAAAACCGCGCATTGCTCCGAAGGATCGGAGATATCCCCTTGAATAGAGGCAATAAACTCAGCCGAAGCGTTGATCACAGAAAAGCCAACAACAGCAAACAGCCGGGGCGTTTGATTTTCCTTACGCATCAGAGGCGGATACCCACGAATGGGACTCATCCCGCGCCCTTTTTCAATGGATCGCTCTGCCATGTTCGGTCCTCCAATTCGTATGATGTCAAAATATTATCACATTTTCGAGAAAAAAACAATGCCAGTATGAACTGCACTACGTGGACAGGTGTACAGGAAAACGGTTCTCTGACTGGTGGCGATTTGCGCTTTTGGAAAAGGTAGGTCTCTATTGCCTTAATCTGCATATCTCTTAAAGAGCGTTACTGAGACATATCACCTATCAAATGCATGATCGAACACGCTAGGGCGTCATACCAACTATTTCGCGCTCATTCAATCATATAGAGAATCCTCATGGGCGGTTCAACGCAAATGGACATAAGGATCGGAGCAGTGGAGCAGATTACATGGACACCATTCTATTCTAGCACGGAATAGGACTAGGGGATATTGGAATTGCGCATCCTTTAGAATCCTAATATAATATTTTGTATAAGAAGTGCAACACAATAAAGGAGGCTATATCATGGCAGAATTACAGTTTCCGCGAGATAATTTTCAGCGGAAGGAAATTGTTGCCCACACCCGGGACGGAGACAAGCAGGTAATCTATCGGGCATACGAGCATATTCCCTATGTCACAAAGCCCGTGGACCTGGAGTATCAGAGCATGGACATTTGGGTGCCGGAGTCCGTGGATGGGGTGAGCGTAGACACGAAAAATGCGCCGATTCTGTTCGTCATCGGTGTCGGCGGATATATGTCCTGTAACAACTATCACAAGGGCATGATGCCCGGCGGCCCGGAGGGAATGCCTCCTATGGGCGGCCCCGGCGGAGATGGTCCGGCCATGCTGCCCGGTCTGGGTGGTGCAGAGGGCCCCGGCGAGAACAAAGCCCTTGCCATGAGCTATGGCTTTGTGATAGTTGCCCCCGGCTGCCGCGGCCGTGACTGCCAAGCCCCGGACGGCACATACTTTGGCAAGGCCCCTGCGGCAATCGTTGATCTGAAGGCGGCGGTACGCTATCTTCGCGCCTTGGACGACGCCATTCCGGGCAACAAGGAGAGGATTCTGTCCACCGGCGGCAGCGCAGGCGGCGCTCTCTCATGTCTGCTGGCAGCCTCCGGCAACAGTCCGCTGTATGACGGTTATCTCCGGGCCATCGGTGCCGCGGAGGGCCGGGATGACATCTTTGCTTCCTGTTCCTTCAGCCCCATTATTGATCTGGAACACGCGGACGCAGGCTACGAGTGGCAGTATGGCCCCATTCCCTGTGGCGGACAGGCCACGGGACCCATTCGTGTGGTGCCCGGCCTGGTGGACCAGTCCCTTTCCCATGAGCTGGCCGAGCAGTACAAAGCCTATCAGAACGAGCTGGCGCTGACGGGCAAAAACGGCTTTGGCCCCATCACCGGGGACAATCTCCAGGACTATCTGATGACCGTCTACCTCCTCCCCGAGGCCAGTCGGTATATCTCTGCCCTGGGCGCGCAGGAGCGGGCAGCATATTTGGAGAAAAACCCGTGGATCCATTTTCCCGACGGGAAAGCGTCCTTTACCTGGAAGGATTTCCTCCAGTATGACGGACGGATGAAGGGGCTACCTGCCTTTGACGATTTCAAAAAGGAGATGGCGGAGCCGGATCTGTTTGGCACGGAGACCATTAAAACCCGCCACTTTACCTCCTTCTCCAAGGCCCATGACCCCAGTGAGACGGACTCGGACATCACGCCGGAATTCCAGACGATCATCGACATGATGAACCCCTATTACTTCGCCAAAGGCAACAATCCCGGCTGCGCCTCCCACTGGTGGATGCGCTATGGAGCCATTGACCGGGACACCTCCATCCCCGTGTTTACCAATCTTGCTACCATTCTGGAGAACAGCGGAAAGGATGTGAACGCACGGCTGGTATGGGAGGGAGGCCACTGCGCCGATGACGACCCGGATGGTGTGATGCTCTGGATGAAAGAACTGTCCAAATAAAAACAAGGGAGGATTTGTAAATGAAACATAAGAACGTATTGACGCTGCTTATGGCTATGGTCATGCTTCTGAGCCTGTTGACAGGCTGTGGCAGCACGGCAGTCTCCTCGGGAGGCGCTGTTTCAGCTCTTCTTTCCACTGAGGACCCCGCACAGGAAGCAGCCGTGCCTGAAACACCTGCCGCTCCCACCGGAAATGTGGTGGCTGCGGACTCCTCCATTGAGGGCAACGATGGTGCTACCGTTGCTGTTACCGTCTCAGATCCTTTTGAGGCCATGGCAAAGGAGTATATCTCATATCCGCTGGAGGGGGACAATTCCATCTCGATTTGGTACTACATTCCACCCTATCAGGACTTCATGGACTCTAACAACAGCTTTAATGCCCTGGCAGCCGCCGAAGAGGCCACTGGTGTGCATTTGAACTTTACAGAGGTTGGCGCCACATCGGCAAGTGAGCAGTTCAACATGATGGTCGCATCTGGTGACTACTGCGATCTGCTGCCCGTCATGGAATACTACGGTGCAGGTGGAACTTCTGGCCTGGCCAAGGCCTACGAAGAAGAAGTCATCCAGGACATCACGCCTTATATCGAGGAATATATGCCCAACTATGCAGCTGTTCTGGAAGCACTGCCCCAGTCTACCGTCAAGGATACGAAAGTTGAGGATGCCGTGCTGGCGTTCCATCAGATCAAAGACGGCACCTACTCCGGCAACGGCCTGGTCACCCGTGGTGACTGGATCGATGAGCAGGGGATTGCGTTCTCTGGCGACTTGATTGGTTTGGATGAGTTCACCGACTATTGTCGTACCATCCATGATGCCTACAGCGTACCCAACACCATCTATATGTATGATGGTACCGTGGGACTGGAGGCTGCTTTCGATACAGAGATCCCCGCGCTGGTCTCTGACGGCTTTATGACCATGATTACCTCCGCCGTGTTCCGCTATGACGACGAGGTCGCCTCCGGCTGGATCACCGACGGCTACCGGGAGTACTTGGAGTGGGTCCTCCAGATGATGGATGAGGGCATCATTTACCGGGACTATCTCTCCTTGGAGACAGATCGCCAGGTTACCAATTCCCTGCAGGCAAATGGAACCATCGGCGTCTGGCAGTCCAACGCTGACAAAATCAGCGAGATTGCAGATAATTTTGACCACAACGGTGATGATAATTTTGCGGTGGCCGCAATGCCCCGTGTAACCAAGGATCCATCTGAGCAGTATGTCTGGAATGACGAGGTCGCCCTGGTCGCCACCAGCGCCGGCTTCTCCCTGTCCTCCACCTGCGAGCATCCCGAGCTGGTCTGCCAGTGGGAGAACTACTTCTGGACCACCGACGGCTACTACCTTGCCAACTACGGCACTGAGGGCGAGAGCTACCACATGGACGGCGACACCCCCGTGTTCGATTGGGACAAGCCTCTGACCGTCACCGGCCGCAACGCCCCCAACGCTGAGATGGCCCAGCAGCTGTTCACCATGCTGCGTTTTGCCAGCTTCTATGTGGACAACGATATGCTGCTGGCCACCTTCCCCCAGGCCGGCCTGGATGCAGTTGCCCTGTGGACTGTGGACGGTTCCACGGATGCCCGTAACTATCCTACTGCGGCCAAGGGTTCCTTTACCACGAATGAGAGCCTGGAAATCGCCGAGTTTGAGTCAGATATGCAGACTTACGCACAGGAGACCTGTATGAAGTTCCTGGACGGCTCCATGGAGCTCAACGATGCCAACTGGGACACCTATGTTCAGACTGTTAAGGACATGGGCATGGATCGTCTGCTGGAGATCTACCAGACTGCCTATGACGAGTACAAAGCCGGAGAGCGCTGACCCTGTGGAGAATAATACATAATAATTCCCCGTGCGCGACTTGTGAAGTGCCCCCTGTCAAGTAGACAGTGAAAAACAAAAATTATTTTGTTGGAGATGGTCTCTGCATTGGCAGAGACCATCTTTTTATGCTCGGTTTCTCTGTCCCGGAACTCCTTATACACATCACTCAGAGGACAAGGGGAACGAAGCAAAGCCCTTGCC
>CAKSWT010000009.1 GCA_934512135.1 uncultured Oscillospiraceae bacterium | reverse complement strand
GCGTTCGCCGCTGGGAGCAGAGCGAACCAGACGGCGGCGGGCAGGCACACGCAAAGGAGCGCACCACAGAACGAGGCAGCTGTCCTTTGTGGGTTTACAAAGGGCCGTGCCCTTTGTTGGCTCTTTCCCCCATTTCTGTCCACACAGAAATGGGGCCGCCGGAGGCCGTCCTCCCTCACGCTGAGGGAAATATACCCCCGGAGCACGTCCTCCGCTGGGCAGCGGAAACAGCGAAAAAAAGAGGCCCCTGTGGGCCTCTTTTTCAGTGAAAGAACTTATCGTGAATGGCCGCCACGGCCTTATCCGTGTCATCCTTGCTAATCAGCACGGAGACCTTGATCTCACTGGTGGAGATCATCTTGATGTTGATGTGCTCCTCGTAGAGGGCCTCAAACATGGTGGCGGCCACGCCGGGATTGCCCACCATGCCGCCTCCCACCACGGAGACCTTGGCCACGTCCTGGTTGATGTCCACATGGTCGTAGCCCAGGGTGTCCCGGTGGTCCATCAGCAGCCGGTAGGTCCGATCCGCCACCTTTTTCTCCACGGTGAAGGAGATGTCCTTGGAGTCGCTTCGGCCGATGGACTGGAGGATAATGTCCACGTTGATTTTCTCCTTGGCCAGGAGATTAAAGACCTTGTAGGCGGTGCCGGGGGTGTCCTGCAGGCCCACCAGAGCGATTCGGGCGACGTCCTTGTCCGAGGCCACGCCGCTGATATACGTCTTTTCCACTTGTTTCACTGCCTCCTTGACAATGGTTCCCGGTGCTCCCGTAAAGCTGGAGAGCACCTCCAGATTCATATTGTACCGCTTGGCCATTTCCACTGACCGGTTGTGAAGGACCTGGGCCCCCAGGGAGGCCAGCTCCAGCATTTCGTCATAGGTGATCTCGTCGATTTTCCGGGCGGTTTTCACCTTCCGGGGGTCGGCGGTGTAAACCCCGTCCACGTCGGTGTAGATCTGGCAGAGGTTGGCCTTCAGGGCCACCGCCAGAGCCACCGCCGTGGTGTCCGAGCCGCCCCGGCCCAGGGTGGTCTGATCGCCGAACTTGTTGATGCCCTGGAAGCCGGTGACCAGAACGATACGCTTCCGGTCCAGCTCCTCCCGGACCCGGGGACTGGAGACCTTTTTAATGCGGGCGGCGCCGTAGCTGGAGGTGGTCTCCATGCCCACCTGCCATCCCGTCAGGGACACCACCGGGCAGCCCAGCCGCTCAATGGCCATGGCCATCAGGGCCACGGACTGCTGCTCTCCCGTGGTCAGCAGCACATCCAGCTCCCGGCCGGAGGCGTAGGGGTTGATCTCGTAGGCCCGGGCCAGGAGATCGTCGGTGGTGTCTCCCTGGGCGGAGAGGACCACCACCACGTCGTTTCCTTTTTTGTAGGTATTTGTAATGATCTCTGCCACATGCAGGATCCGATCCGTGTCGGCCACAGAGCTGCCGCCGAACTTCTGAACAATCAGTGCCATGGGAATTCCTCCTCTAGATTATGCCAGCACCGGCAGGCACAGGGCCATGTCCAGCCCTTGGGTCAGTTTTGCCAGGGTCTCCCGGGACATGGGGCCGGTGAGGACCCCCAGCTCTCCCGGAGCCTGGCCGCTGGTGAGCAGCCGGACCTGACCCAGAGCCTGGGTGATCCGGTGGACCGGCTCTCCGGTGCGGAAATACCAGGGCATCTCCAGCTTCCAGTGGCTGACCAGGGGTTCCTCTGTCCCCGGGGCCCAGTCCATCAGCCAATCCTCCTGGTCTTGCACCGCGTCGATAATGTCGGAGACCACCGCCGAGGCTGTGGGGAGCTTTCCCGCCCCCCGGCCATAGAACATCACCTCGCCGGCGGCGTCGCCCCAGACCACCACGGCGTTGAACACGTCCTCCACCGTGGCCAGGGGGGCCTCCCGGTCCACCAGATGGGGGGCCACAAAGGCGGTAACGCCTCCCTGGGGGAGCCGAAGGGCCCGGCCCAGGAGCTTGATTTTCATGCCCCCGGCCTGGGCCAGGGCCACGTCCCGGGAGGTCAGGGCGGTGATGCCCTGGGTGGCGACCTGCCGGGGATAGATGTGCTGTCCAAAGGCCAGGGACCCCAGAATGCAGATCTTCCGGCAGGCGTCCAGGCCCTCCACGTCGGCGGAGGGATCCGCCTCGGCATAGCCCTTCTCCTGGGCCTCCCGGAGGGCGGCGTCAAAGGACAGTCCCTCCCTTATCATTTTAGTCAGAATATAGTTGGTGGTGCCGTTGAGAATGCCGCAGACCTGGGTGATCTCGTTGGCGGTGAGACAGGAGGCCAGAGGCCGGAGCACGGGAATGCCGCCCCCCACCGAGGCCTCAAAGAGATAGTGGAGGCCCCGCCTCCGGGCCAGGGTCAGAAGCTGGTCCCCGTATTCCGCCACCACCGCCTTGTTGGAGGTGACCACGCTTTTCCCTGCGTTCAGGGCCCGAGTGGTGTATTTCCAGGGAAGCTCACAGCCTCCGATGCACTCCACCACCACGGTGACCTCCGGGTCATTCTCGATCACCGAGAAGTCCTGGACCACCAGATGGCCGTAGGGGCTGTCAGGATAGGGGTGCCGGCCCAGAATATACTTGACCTCCACCGGCTGGCCCGCCTTTTTGGCAATGGCCTCGGCGTGACGGTCCAGCACCTCCGCCACCCCGGTGCCCACGGTGCCCAGACCTAAAATTGCGATTTTCGCCATGGTATCCTCCTTACCCCGCCACGATCTCCGCCTTGAGCACCCCGTCCAGGTTGCCCATGCGCTTGAGCAGGTCCTCCACGGAGCAGTGGAGATCGCTGGACTCTGCGGAGATGGTGACAATGGCACAGCCGTTGGTGGGGATGTTCTGGTTGATGGTGAGGATGTTGGCGCCGTTATAGGCGAAAATGGAGAGGATCCCCGACAGAACGCCGGTGTGGTCCTTCAGGGTCAGCTGGAAGGTGATGATCCGTCCCGCCATCAGGTTCTGGAAGGGCATCATGGCGTCCCGGTATTTGTAAAAGGCGCTGCGGCTGATGCCGGTGCGCTTGGTGGCCTCGCCCACGGTGCCGGCCTCGCCGGAGTCCAGAAGCCGCTTGGCCTCCGCCACCTTCAGGAATACCTCCGGCAGAGCCGAGGCCTCCACGATATAGTATTTTGGGGTTTTTTCCATGGGATTTCCTCCGATCTGTCCACAAGGGGAGTTCATTTGTGTTTGTCTCGAATATCTTACCACGGAGTGTGTCCTGTGGCAACGGACAGATTGCAACATATCTTCGGGAAATTTCCCGGTTTTTTGGCGGATTTGTCAAAGGAAGCGTCCCCCTCCCGGGGACAGGAGGCCGTCGGTGGCCCCAGGAGGGGGACCGGCCCCGGGGACCGGGGAAAAATCCCGAAAACCCATTGACATTTCCGGAAAAGCTGGTATAATAGAACGGCTGTAAATCCACAGCGATCCTTGCCGCCGGCGAGACCGGCGGCCATATGTCCAAAAGGAGGTGCAAACAACATGGCTAAGATTACCGAAAAGTACGAGGCGCTTTATATCATCAACCCTCAGGTCACTGAGGAGGATACCAAGGCGCTGGTGGAAAAGTTCAAGGCGATGGTGGAAGCAGAGGGTACCCTCACCGCAATCGACGAGTGGGGCAAGCGCCGTCTGGCCTATCCCATTGAGGACCTGGCCGAGGGCTACTATGTGCTCATGAACTTCGAGGCGAAGCCCGACTTCCCCGCTGAGCTGGACCGTGTGATGAAGATCACCGACGGCATTATGCGCTGCCTCATCACCGCAGTGGAAGAGTAAGGAGGAACTTTCATGCTCAACCACATTGTTCTCATGGGTCGTCTCACCCGTGACCCGGAGCTCCGGCATACGGGCACCGGCACGGCGGTGGCGTCCTTCACCCTGGCGGTGGATCGGGACTTTAAAAACCAGAACGGCGAAAAAGAGACCGATTTCATCGACATCGTGGCCTGGCGGAGCACGGCGGAGTATGTCTCCAAGTACTTCACCAAGGGCCGGATGGCAGTGGTGACGGGCCGGCTGCAAATCCGCAACTGGACCGACAAAGAGGGGGGCAAGCGCCGCAGCGCAGAGGTCATTGCCGACAACGTCTACTTTGGCGACAGCAAAAAGGAGTCCGGCGGCTACAGCGAATACGGGAGCTTTGCGCCCCCCATCCAGACCGCCCCGGCCCCGGAGGCCAAGCCCGACATCTATACCGCGGCACGGCAGCCCACCACCAATGATTTTTCCATGCTGGACAGCAGCGACAGTGATCTGCCCTTCTGATGGTCCAGCAGAGTACTTGATAAGGAGGAATATCCATGGCTAACGATAGAGTCAGAGGCCGCAAGCGCCGCAAGGTTTGCAGCTTCTGTGTGGACAAGGTCGAGCACATCGACTATAAGGATACCGCGAAGCTCCGCCGTTATCTCTCCGAGCGCGGCAAGATCCTGCCCCGGAGAACCACCGGCACCTGCGCCAAGCATCAGCGTCAGCTGACCACCGCCATCAAGCGCGCCCGTCAGATCGCTCTGCTGCCCTATGTGACCGACTAATTTCGGCGTTTCTCCCCCGGGCCTCCGGTCCGGGGGTTTTTCCCGGGCGTGTTGCAAAATGAAGATTTTGCAACACGCCCTGCAAGATTTCCGGCTTTTGGGCCGGAAATCTTTTTGATTGAACGCGAAGGGCGGGCCTTGCCCCCCTTCACTCTTCCCCCTGCTGCTCTGTTTTTGCAAGTATCCCTTCTATTTTGCTTCCATTATTTGTTTTTGCAACACGCTCTTTTTCCCTTCCAGTGGGGGAGAAAGTAGAAGGTTTTTTGGGAAACTCCCCGGAAATCCGGGAGAATCCCCCCGAAAATGTTCCGGGAAAAACAGAAAACCGGAAATTGTCCTTGACAAACAGATAGTTCGGGTTTAAAATAAAACCGCATGATGAAATCCAGGCCAACGGCCAAGGAAAGGAGCCAAGCCCTATGGAACCCAACGAGCATCCCATGCCCCAGAACCCCGATGTGGGCTATATGATTACCAATATCTCCTATGGTATCCGGCAGTATTTTGACAATCTATTTTCGGACTACGACGTGACCTACCCCCAGTCCCGAGTGCTTACCCGGCTCTTTGGTCAGCTGGGCAAGGAGGACGTCAACCAGCGGGATCTGGAGTATGCCCTGGGCATCAAGGCCTCCAGTGTGTCCTCCCTGGTGCGGAATCTGGAGCAGAAGGGCTTTATCACCTGTGAGCGCCTGCCCCAGGACACCCGGAATAAGCGGATTCTCCTGTCGGACAAGGGCATGCAGCTCCGGGAGCTGCTCATGGGCGCCCGGGAGCAGGCCGAGGCAGAGATGACCCGCGGCCTCACCGACGACCAGGTGGAGACCTTCCGTGCCTGTCTCCAGCAGGTGATGAAAAACCTGGGGGTGGACGTCCGTCCCAACCCCAGCCGCTGAGCATAGCGTAATAGGACCCCGCCGGTTCCATCCGCCTTAATCGGGTATGGAGCCGGCGGTTTTTTCCGCTGTCCAGCGGAAGGACGTTTTCCGCTGCCCAGCGGAAAGAGGGCGCTCCGCTGGGCCATACTTTCTGCTCGCACAGAAAGTATGGAGAAAGATGCGCCAAAGGGAGGCCCCTTTGGAATCCCCCCAAATCTGGGGTGCTTTCTTCTGTGGTTTTCCACACCAGGCAAGCCCTCTACCCGAGACCGTAAAAAACCCTACTGGTTTTTTCGGTCCGCTGGTTGTGCGGCGGTTTTCTTGTCCGATCTCTAGGAGACTTCTACCGTCGGACAGTGGAAGTACAGCCTACAGCGTTCGCCGCTGGGAGCAGAGCGAACCAGACGGCGGCGGGAAAGCACCGCCAAAGGAGCGCACCACAGGAAGGGGCAGCCGTCCTTTGTGGGTTTACAAAGGGCCGTGCCCTTTGTTGGTTCTTTCCCCCATTTCTGTCCACACAGAAATGGGGCCGTCGGAGACACGTCCCCCGCTACGCAGCGGGAAAAAATCCGTCGGAGACACGTCCCCCGCTACGCAGCGGGAAAAAATCCACCGGAGCACGTCCTCCCTCACGCTGAGGGAAATAGCCCCCCGCCGGGGGGCAAAAAGAAGTAATATCATCGAGGAGGAACCCATGAAACCCGAGACAAAAAATCTCTTCCGCACCTTTTTCCCTCTGCTGGCGGTGATCTCCCTCCAGCAGCTGGCCGCCCTGGCGGTGAACCTGGCGGACAATCTGATGCTGGGGGCCTACAGTGAGGTGAGCCTGTCCGGGGCCACCCTGGTGAACCAGATTCAGTTTATGGTCCAGTCCTTCGTCATCGGCATCGGCACCGGGGTGACGGTGCTGGGGAGCCAGTATTGGGGCCGGGGAGAGGTGGGGCCCATTCGGCGCATCACCTCCATCGGCCTGAAATTCGGCGCCCTGGTGGGGACGGTATTTTTCCTGCTGACCCTGCTGTGGCCGGCCCAGGTGCTGGGGCTGTTCACCGGGGAGGCCGCCGTGGTGGCGGAGGCGCTGAAGTATCTGAAAATCATGTGCTGGACCTATCTGATTTTCGCCCTGTCCAACACCCTGATGTACTCTCTGCAAAGTGTGGAGACGGCCTTTGTGGGCACGGTGATGAGCATCAGCACCCTGTGCATCAACATGTGTCTGAACTACATCCTGATCTTCGGCCACTTTGGAGCCCCGGAGCTGGGCATCACCGGGGCCGCCATTGCCACCCTCACCAGCCGGGTGGTGGAGCTGGTCATCATTCTGGTGTACCTGTTCTTTGTGGACCGAAAGCTCTGTCTCCGGCCCCGGCATCTGCTGAACTGGGACATGGAGTTCCTGGGGGACTATATCAAGGTGTCCCTGCCGGTGGTCGTTACCCAGGGGCTCTGGGGGGTGGCTCAGGCGGTCCAAACCGCCATTTTGGGGCATATCTCCGCAGAGACCATCGCCGCCAACTCCATTGCCACGGTGGTGTTCCAGCTGTTCGCCGTGGTGGGCATGAGCGCCGCCTCGGCCTCCTCGGTGACCATGGGGAAAACCGTGGGAGAGGGGAGCCTCCATCTGGTCCGGCCCTATGCCCGGCGGCTCCAGCTGATTTTCCTGGTTCTGGGGGCCCTGTCCGGGGGGCTGCTGATGCTCTGCAAGGAGCCCATTTTGAGCCTTTACGCCGTCAGCCCGGAGACCCGGCGGCTGGCCTCCCAGTTTTTGACCATTCTGGCGGTGTGCGCCCTGGGGTCCTGCTATGAGTACCCGGTGGAGGCCGGCATTGTGGGCGGCGGCGGCAACACCAAATATGCCGCCATTGTGGACAACAGCTTTATGTGGCTGTTCACCATTCCCATGGCCTACTGCTCCGCCTTTGTGTGGAATTTCCCCCCGGCGGTGACCTTCCTGCTGCTCAAGGCCGACCAGCTGCTCAAGTGTATTCCCAATGCCATTTATTGCAATCGGTTCACCTGGGTGCGGCAGCTCACCAGATAAAAGAGGACCTCTCCCGCCGGGAGAGGTCTTTTTTTGATTGTTCCGCTGCCCAGCGGAATGACGTTTTCCGCTGCGTAGCGGAGGACGTGCTCCGCAGGCCATACTTTCTGCTCGCACAGAAAGTATGGAGAAAGATGCGCCAAAGGGAGAGCCCTTTGGAATCCCCCTAAAATCTGGAGTACCTGCTTCTGTGGTTTTCTACACCAAGAGGCTGCATTCCCGAGGCCGTAAAAAAACCTACTGGTTTTTTCGGCCCGCTGATTGTGCAGTGCATTTCTTGTCCGATCTCTAGGAGACTTCTACCGTCGGACAATGGAGGTACAGCCTACAGCGTTCGCCGCTGGGAGCAGAGCGAACCAGACGGCGGCGGGCAGGCACACGCAAAGGAGCGCACCACAGAACGAGGCAGCCGTCCTTTGTGGGTTTACAAAGGGCCGTGCCCTTTGTTGGCTCTTTCCCCCATTTCTGTCCACACAGAAATGGGGCCCAGCGGAGCGTCCCCATTCCGCTGGGCAGCGGAAAAAGGCCCCCACTACGCAGTGGGAACCTCCCCCCGTGGCCCGGTGAGGGTCTGCCGGCACAGGGACAAAAACTCTCCCACCAGGGGATTCTCCTCCTCCTTGTGGTGAATCAGCAGCATGGTGTCCTCCAGGGCCGTGTCCATGGGCACCATGCGGATGTCCAGATTGTGCTGCTCCCCGGCGAAGGCCGGCAGCAGGCAGCAGCCCATCTCCGCCTCCACATAGAGCAGGGCCGTCTCCACTGCCCGGGTGGAGCAGAGGATCTTCGCCTCCACCTGATGGCTGCGGAGGAGCTCCCGGAGCCGGGCGCCCTGCTGATCCTCCCGCAGGGGGCTGTAGGCAATCAGGGTCAGCCCCTGGAGCCGGTCCCAGGTGAGAAACCGTTCCCGGGCCAAGGGGCTGCGCCGAGGCACCGCCAGCACATATTCCAGCACCTGATAGGAGAACAGCTCCGTGGCCACCAGCATGGCCCGGGGGGCGTATTCCCGGCGGCCCACCAGCAGCACCTCCAGGCCCCCCTCTGCCAGAACCTCCTGAAGGACCATGGGATTGTCCGCCACCAGCTGAGGGGTCACCTGGGGCTGGAGCCGGGCGAAGGCCCCCAGGGCCGGGGCCAGAAACCGGTTCACCGCCTGATCGGACAGGCCGATGCGGAAGATGTGGTGCTCCACCCCCGCCACCGCCGAGGCCGCCTGAAGGGCGTCCTCCAGGCCCAGGGCCAGGGGCCGGATCCGCTGGAACAGCACCGCCCCTGCCTCGGTGAGCTCCACGGACCGGTTGGTTCGGTGAAACAGCCGGAACCCCAGCTCCTTTTCCATGGCGCTGATCTGCTGGCTCATGGCGGTCTGGGCGATAAAGTAGTTCCGGGCGGCGTGGGTGAAGCTCTTGGCCTCCGCCACGGCGATAAAATAGTGCAGCTGCTTGATGGTCATGGGGTTCCTCCTAAACGTCCTCCGGTGTGATTGACATACCCCATTATACCACATCCTTCGCCATAAGAAAAGCCGATGGTACTACCTAAATTATATGTTGTACACATTGAAAATCTTGTGTTAAGATGTTTGTTACAAGGACGACATAATTTGATAACAGAATTCCGCAAAATATGTCACCCCGTGATATGACCCGGCTCTGCCGGTGAATATAAATCTAAGAAAGATGGTGAGTTTTGTATGAAGAAGTTTCTCGCACTGCTCCTGACCCTGTGTCTCACCGCCGGCCTGATGGCTGGCTGCGGCGACACCAAGAGCAGCACTGCCGCTTCTGCCGGCTCCGAGAAAGAAACGACCACAGCCACCCAGACCTCCAAGGCTCCCGAGGCCGAAGAGGCTGCCGGCTCCCAGGCTGAGGCTGCCGGCTCCGCCCAGGAGGCTCCTCTGGGCACCGGCGAGGTCACGGAGTACGCCAAGGAGATCTTTGGCACCGACGAGGCCCCCGAGGCCATTTCCTATCCCGTGGACACCACCGAGTCTCTGTCTCTGGTGGCCACCTTCCCGGACCCCCTGTTTGCCTCCTATCCCAATGCCATGGCGGACTGTGCCATTTATCAGGAGGCAGAGAACCGCACCGGCATCCACGTTGAGTATCAGGGCCTGTCCACCTCCGCCTCCAACGAGCAGTTTAACGTGATGGTGGCCTCCGGCTCCTATCCCGACCTGATCGGCTGGGGCCTGAACTTCGCCAACGGCGACGACGCCCAGGTGGATGAGGACGTGATCCTGGATCTCACCGATTACATCCCCCAGTACGCCCCCAACTACTTCAAGCTCCTGTCCACCGACGACGAGCTGCTGAGAACCGCAGTCTCCGCCTCCGGCTACATCACCGCATTCTTCGGCCTGACCACCGAGAATACTCTGGGCAAGGCCGGCATGGCCATCCGTACCGACGAGCTGGAGAAGCTGGGCCTGGACAAGCCCTATACCATCGACGAGTGGGAAGAGACCCTGGCTGCCTTTAAGAACGACGGCCTGGATCAGCCCCTGGTGATGATGGCCCCCGGCGCCATCCAGGACAACTGGATTGCCGCCGCCTATGACGTGGCCGCCTTCTGCAACTCCTTCCCCCAGTCCGTGGCGCCTACCTTTGTCAAGGACGGAGAGATCAAGTTCGGTCCTCTGGAGGAGGGCTTCAAGGAGTACATCACCAAGATGCACGAGTGGTACACCAAGGGCTACATTGACCCCGACTTCATCTCCATCAACGCCAACTGGAACAGCCCCGACTATTCCAACGCCATCACCTCCGGTGAGGCCGGCATCTTCTACGCCGACTGGGGCAACCTGGGCGGCTACATCCAGAACTCCGAGATCGACGGCTTCGCGGTAGAGGCCACCTACGATATGCACGCCACCGAGGACTCCACCAACCACTTCGGCGCCTTCACCAAGAAGTCCGCCGGCAACGGCTTCCGCATCAGCGGCAACTGCGAGAACGTGGAGCTGGCCTGCCAGTGGGGCGACTACTGGTATTCCGACGAGGGCTCTCTGCTGGCCAACTACGGCATCGAGGGCGAGGGCTTTGAGTACGACGAGAACGGCGATCCCAAGTTCACCGCTCTGGTGACGGACAGCGACCTGGGCATGCGTGACGCGCTGCTGGTCTATGCCTCCAACGGCACCATCTGCTGCGTCATCGACTCCAACGCCGTGGCCACCGGCTACTCCGACGTGGACAAGGCCGCTCCTGAGATCTGGGCCAAGGGCATGGACGACGCATACGTCATCCCCACCACCATGACCCTCACCGCCGACGAGAGCACCGACGCCTCCAACATCTACTCCGACATTCAGACCACCTGCATGGAGTACATCGCCAAGTTCATCACCGGCGACAAGCCTCTGGATCAGTACGACGCCTTTGTCCAGACCATCGAGGACATGGACATCCAGGGCTACCTGGACATCTATCAGGGCGCCTATGACCGCTATATGAGCAAGTAAGAACATTTTCCCCTTTAACAGCGTCCCCGGAACACCTTTGTTCCGGGGACGCTTTCTTATCGCAGCTCCGCGCTTACCAGCATCTGCTGCCAGATCAGCAGAAAGCCATAGCACGCCAGCAGGGCGATGCCCAGGCCGCCCACCAGCAGCAGTCCCGTCCACAGCCCCAACAGACAGATGATAACGCCGCTCACCAGCAGAAGCAGTTTGGTATGTTCCATATGGGTCACTCCCTTTCTGGCGCTATCATACCACGGCACTGTAAAATCCGCCTGTCCCCATAGATGAAATCTGTGTAAAACCGCTGTGGGCCCCTGGATGCCCCCAGAAGGGCAAAAAAGCCCCCGTCCCGAAGAATTTATCGGGACGGGGGCTTTGGGGCTTACCGAGCCTTCGGCTCCACCACGTTGAATTCGTTTTTCAGGTTGCAGTCTGCAATCAGGTGCCGGGGGCACTTCTCTGCGCACAGGGAGCAGCTGGTGCATTTGGTGTAGTCGATGCGGGCCAGATTGTCCACCACCGTAATGGCGCCGTTGGGACAGACCTTTTCGCACAGATGACAGCCGATGCAGCCGATGTCGCAGAACTTCCGCAGGGCGGCGCCCTTCTCCTGGGAGGAGCAGGCCACCACAATGTCCTGGTCATAGGGAACCGCCTCGATGATGCCCCGGGGGCAGGCAGAGGCGCAGGCCATACAGCCGATGCACTTCTCGTGGTCCACCCGGGCCACCCCGTCCACCACCTGGATGGCGCCCTGGGGACAGGCCTTGACGCAGCTGCCGAAGCCCAGACAGCCGTAGGCGCACTGATTGGGGCCGTTTCCGGCGATCTTCGCCGCGGCGGCGCAGTCCTGGAGGCCCTCATAGCGGCCCTTTTTGGAGGCGTGATGTCCCCGGCATTTCACCAGAGCCACCTGGCGGCTCATTTCCACCGACTCCACCCCCATAATGGCGGCAATGGCGTCTACGCTTTCCTTGCCTCCGGCGGCGCAGAGCCCCAGAGGGGCGCTGCCCTCTACAATGGCCTGGGCATAGGCGCCGCAGCCGCTGTAGCCGCAGCCGCCGCAGTTGGCCCCGGGAAGGGCCTGGGTCACCGGCTCCAGCCGCTCGTCCTTCTGGACGTAGAACACCTTGGAGGCCACGGCCAGCACCAGACCGAAGACGCCGCCCATAATGCCCAGCATTAAAATCGCATATACAATATTCATAGCAGCCTCCTTAACCGATGCTCAGGCCCTGGAAGCCCATAAAGGCCAGGGCAATCAGGCCTGCGGAGATCAGCGCCAGCGGAAAGCCCTCAAAGCACTTGGGGCAGTCGCTGGAGGCGGCCAGCCGCTCCCGCACCGAGGCGAAGAGGACAATGGCCAGGGTAAAGCCAAGGCCGCCGGTGACGCCGTAGACCACGGACTGAATGAAGGTGTAGTGGTTCTGGGTGTTCTGCAGGGCCACGCCCAGCACTGCGCAGTTGGTGGTAATCAGCGGCAGATAGATGCCCAGGGCGGAGTACAGCGCCGGGACGGTTTTTTGCAAAAACATCTCAATGAGCTGTACCAGGGCCGCAATCACCAGAATGTAGGCCACGGTCTGCATATAGTCCAGGCCCAGCTGGACCAGCAGCAGGTTCACCGCATAGGTGACCGCAGAGGCCACCCCCATGACAAAGGTCACCGCCACGCCCATGCCCAGGGCGGTGTCCATCTTTTTGGACACCCCCATAAACGGGCAGATCCCCAGGAACTGGGAGAGAATAAAGTTGTTGACCAGAATTGCCCCAATGGCAATGGAGAGGAGCTTCATTTCTCACTGCCTCCTTTCTTCTGCAGGAAGTACTGAACGGCGGCAATGAGCACACCCAGGGTCAGGAAGCCGCCCACCGGGAGAATGAGCATCATCGCCGGGAACTGCTCCGGAAGAATCCGGATGCCGGCGCCGTCGGGGCCCAGCAGGCCTCCGCCGAAGGTACCGGAGCCCAAAAGCTCCCGGACCACGCACATAATCACCAGCACAATGGTGTAGCCCAGGCCCTGGAAGATGCCGTCCAGGGCAGAGGCGGCCACGGTATTTTTGGAGGCGAAGGCCTCCGCCCGGCCCAGAATGATGCAGTTCACCACGATCAGGGGGATAAAGATGCCCAGAGATTCGCTGAGGTCCGGGAGATAGGCCTGCATCAGCAGGTCCACAATGGTCACGAATCCGGCGATGACCACCACATAGGCGGCGATTCGGATTTTCGAGGGAATGACCTTCCGGAGCAGGGAGATGACGATATTGGAGCACAGCAGGATAATGGTGACGCAGATGCCCATGCCCAGGCCGTTAAACAGGGTGGTGGTGATGGCCATGGTGGAGCACATGCCCAGCAGCTGGACCAGCACCGGGTTCTGGGTCAGCAGTCCGTCTTTGAATTGTTTTTTCACATTCATGGGAACCCCTCCTTAACCCATCAGCTGGGCGGCCACCTGGAGCGCCGTGTTGACGCCTTGGGTCACAGCCCGGGAAGTGATGGTGGCGCCGGTGAGGGCGTCGATGTCGCCGCCGTCCTTGGTGACGGCCAATTCTCCGGATTTGCCGGTAAACTGGCTCCGGAAGCTGTCCTTGGAGGCGTTGGCCCCCAGGCCCGAGGTCTCGGACATGGAGATAATGGCCACCCCGGACACGGTGCCGTCGGTTTTCACCCCCACCACCATGTCAATGGTGCCGCCGAAGCCTGCGGGGGTGACCTCCACCACATAGCCCTGGTCTCCCGCCTGATACACCGCCGCCACCTCGGCCTGACTGCCGGAGTAGTCCAGGGGGGTGTAGCTGTCTGCGGGCAGGACCTGCTCCATGGAGGCTGCGGTCTTTTCCTGGTTGAGGACGGCGATTTTGTCCGCCGTCACATGGTTGGTGAGGCCCAGCAGCCCCGCCACCACTGCGGAGATCACCAGCAGGGTCACGGTGAGCCTGACGAAATAGCCCTTGGTCTGTGTCATTTCCCTGCCGCCTCCTTTTTGCGTTTACCGGCGCCGAACCGGCGGGGCATGCCCACCTTGTCCAGCAGGAATACCGTGACGTTCATGATGAGAATGGCGTAGCTGACGCCCTCGGGATAGGCCCCCAGATACCGGATGGCCATGGTGATTACGCCACAGCCCACGCCGTAGATGATCTGGCCCAGCTTGGTCACCGGAGAGGTGGCGTAGTCCGTGGCCATAAAGATGGCCCCCAGCAGCAGGCCTCCGGAGAGCACCTGATAGCCGGTCCACAGCAGCCGGTCGTTCCCCTGGGGGAACACCAGGGCGATCACCGCCACGGTGGCCACAAAGCTCAGGGGAATCCGCAGGGAGACGACCTTCCGCACCAGCAGATATAGAAGGCCCACCAGAAGCAAAATGGCCGAGGTCTCACCCATGGAGCCGCCCACGGTGCCGATGAGGCAGTCCAGCAGCCCGGTTTTGGGGAGAAGTCCCTGGTGGAGATAGCTCAGGGGGGTGGCGGAGGTCACCGCGTCGGCGTTGGAGCCAAAGAGGGAGAGCTTGGTGCCCACCTTCACCCAGGTGGTCATCATCACCGGGTAGGAGAACAGAAAGGCACGGCCGGCCAGGGCGGGGTTTAAGAAGTTGCAGCCAATGCCGCCGAAGAGCTGCTTCACCACCACAATGGCGAAGAAGTCTCCAATGAGAATGGCCCAATAGGGGATGGTGGCAGGGCACACCAGGGCCAGAAGCAGCCCCGTGACAATGGCGGAGCAGTCCCCCAGGGTCTGGTCCTTTTTCAGCAGGAACCGATAGAGCCACTCAAAGAACACACAGCCTGCCACAGATACGGCCATGACCATCAGGGCCCGCAGGCCGAAGAAGAAGCCGGCCCCCAACATGGCGGGGATCAAGGCGATGACCACGTCCAGCATAATGCTCCGGGTGTTGTCCGGGGCGTGAATATGGGGAGAGCAGGATATGGTGAGATTGATGTTTTCCTGATCCATCACTTGCGCCCTCCTTCCTGATTTTTTGCCGCAGCGGCCTTGACCTTGGCCTTGGCGTTTTTAAAGCTCTGCACCAGGGGAATGCGGGCCGGGCAGATATAGGCGCAGGAGCCGCACTCGATGCAGTCGGAGATATTCCGGCGGTTGAGGTCCTCAATGTTGTCCTTCCGCTCCGCCTGATAGAGGTACAGGGGCATCAGATGCATGGGGCAGACGGTGACGCACCGGCCGCAGCGGATGCAGTGGGGATGCTGGACCTCCACCTTGTCCTTCTGGGAGAAGCAGGTGATGGCGTTGGTGCCCTTGATTACCGGGACGGCGAGATCAAACTGGGCGATGCCCATCATGGGGCCGCCGGAGAGGACCTTGTAGGGATCCGAGGCGAAGCCCCCTGCCGCGTCGATCAGGTCCTGATAGGGGGTGCCGATGGGGGCCAGGAAGTTGGAGGGGGTCTGGATGGCGCTGCCGGTGACGGTGACGGCCCGGCACACCAGGGGCATACCCTCATAAACCGCGTCGCAGATGGCGGCGCAGGTGGCGGCATTGAACACGCCGCAGCCCACTGCGGCCGGGAGACCGCCGGGAGGCACCTGCCGGCCGGTGATGGTCTGAATCAGCTGCTTTTCCGCGCCCTGGGGGTACCGGGTCTTTAGTACCCGGACCTCAATATCGGGACCCACCTGGTCCTTGAGCGTGGAGATGGCGGTTTTCTTGTTGGCCTCAATGCCGATGTATCCCTTGTCCAGGCCAAAGATCTTCAGCAGGATCCGGAGGCCCCGGATCACCCGCTGGGGGGTCTCCCGGAGGAGCCGGTCATCGGCGGTGATGTAGGGCTCGCATTCGGCGGCGTTTACAATAATGGTGTCCAGCTTCCCCAGACCGGAGGAGATCTTCACGTCTGTGGGGAAGGTGGCGCCGCCCATGCCTGCGATGCCCGCCTGATGGATGATGCGGGTAAGCTCCTCCCCGGACAGGGACTCAGGGTCCTGGGGGGGCTGGAGGTCAGGACATAGGGTGTCCTGAAAGTCGTTGGTAATGACCACGCTCATGACCATGGTGCCGTTGGGATGGGGCCGAGGCTCCACCGCTGCCACGGTGCCGGAGACAGAGGCGTGAACGGGGACGCAGAGCCCGGCGTTGTCGCCGATCATCTGTCCCACCGTCACGCTGTCGCCTTTTTTCACCAGAGGCTTGCAAGGGGCGCCGATGTGCATGGACATGGGGATCACCACCTGCTTGGGGGCAGGGAGGGGCCGGATGGCCTCCTCGCAGGTGAGGGATTTTTTGTCATTGGGGTGTACCCCGCCGAAAAACCCAGCCATAGTTTCTTTCACCTCTCATATAGACTTCGGAGCTGTGCCTGGATGATATTTCCAGGACACATATTTTCCTAGATGTTATCATAGCATGGGAGAGAATCATTTGTCTACGGCAGTTTTTACCGTAAAATCAAGGCGCTTCCCCGGTCTGTCTGGGTATTTCGGGATAAAACAAATTTTTTTCAAATTTCCTCTTGCAATTCCGGGGAGCCTATGCTATAATCAATGTCACATTGCGGGTGTAGTTCAATGGCAGAACATCAGCTTCCCAAGCTGAATACAGGGGTTCGATTCCCCCCACCCGCTCCAACATTTATGGAAGCGTAGCTCAGCTGGTTAGAGCGCACGGTTCACATCCGTGAGGTCGAGGGTTCGAGTCCCCCCGTTTCCACCAACCCCATGGAATCTTAGGATTCCATGGGGTTTCTTTTTGCTGTTCCCGCTGCCCAGCGGGAAATGAGGTCCCCGGCAAAGCCCAGCGAAGCGGGTTTGCTGGGGAAAGAAGGAGCAAGGAAGCGGGCCGAGGGCGACCGGCGGAAGCCCGAGGCAAAGCGGACTTTGCGACGACGTCCCTCCGGGGGCCCACCTTTCTGACTGACCAGAAAGGTGGGGGAAAGAGTCACCAAAGGGCACGGCCCTTTGTAATCCCACAAAGGACAACTGCCCCGTCCTGTGGTACGCTCCTTTGGCGGTGCATCCCCGCCGCCGTCTGGTTCGCTCTGCTCCCAGCGGCGAACGCTGTAGGCTGTACCTCCAATGTCCGACCTTGGAAGTCTCCTAGAGATCGGACAAGAAGTGCATCGCACAATCAGCGGGCCGCAAAAACCAGGAGGGTTTTTGACGGCCACGGGTAGGCAACCCCTTGACGTAGAAAACCACAGAAGCAGGCACTCCAGATTTGTGGGGATTCCAAAGGGGCCGTGCCCCTTTGGCGCATCTTTCTCCATACTTTCTGTGCGAGCAGAAAGTATGGCCCCCGGAGGGCGTCCTTCCGCTATGCAGCGGAAAACCCCGCTCCCATATGGAGCGGGGGCCTTCTTCTTATTTCCGATGCAGCAGCGCAGCTCGCAGGGCGCCCTTGGGGTCCCGAATCATCAGGGCCACCAGCCAGATCACCAGGCCCAGGGCCACCACAGACAGGCCCAAAAACAGGTCGTTGAGCATGTCCAGGGGGGCGGGGGTGAAATAGGCCGCGCCCAGCTCCACAAATTCAAAGATACCGTCCACCAGCCACATCAGGGATGCGCCCCAGTAGAGAAAGCACAGGGTGCTGACCTTCAGGTCGTCCTGGGGGGCGTGGAGGTACCAGACCACCGTGGAGACAATGGCGGCAAACAGGGTAATCAGCAGGGTCATAGGGTCTCCTCCCCGTGCCGGGCCTTCCGCCGGACCAGGGCATTGCTCACCAGCACCATGGCCGCCCACACCCCGGTGACCACCAGGGACATGGAAACACCCACTGTGGCGATTTCGTGGAACATCACCGCCGCATCCTCAGGATTGGCCGCGGCAGTGAGGAAGGGGAACCAAGGGGTGACCTCTCCGTGCCAAAGATGCTCAAAGGCCAGCAGCGCAGAGCCGCCCCAGAGCATTTTATTGAGCCAGCCCAGCTTCCGGGAGAGGGGGATAGTGCCCTCCGGGGCCGGAGACTCCTTCCGGCTGACGATTTTCGTGACGATGGTGGTGGCCACGGCCTCCGTCACCGGCGCAACAAAACATGCCATAGTTTATTCCTCCCATACCAGTGTGCCAAAGGGCCAAAACCCTTTGGACCATGGTGTTATGATAAAAAGTTTCCGGAGCCCTGTCAAGGGACGGGGGTTCTCAGCGGCCCAAAATGGACTGGGCGGCGTGCTCTCCCGCCATGCGGCCGGAGTTCAGGGCAAAGCCGAAGCCGTGGCCGCTCATTTCCACATTGTACACGTCGGCGTCGGCGCCGCCGAAGTCCACTCCCGCCATATACAGCCCCGGAACCGGGGTGTAGTCCGGCCGCAGCGCCTGGAAGAATTCGTTGACCCGGATGCCTCCGTGGGTGATGAGCATATCCGCCCCGGCGGCAATGGCGTAGTAGGGACCCTCCTCCATGGCCAGCAGATACCGCCGGTCCTTGGCAAAGAGCCGGTCCCGTCCCTCCCGGCAGAACCGGTTGTACTCCTCCACCGCCTGGGCCACCGCCTGGCCGGAGCAGCCGATAAATTCTCCCAGCTCCTGGGGACTTTGGGCTTTTTTCAGAATCCCTCCGGCCATGGCCTGCTCCAGGGCGGCGGGAAGCTGGGCCTCGGCGTTGGGGTCGATGTGAATCAGCTCGATCATGTCTCTGCCGTCGGACAGGGTCTTGTCCAGCTGGCTCTGGGTAAAGACCACCCAGACCTTGCTGCCGGGCTGAGCCATTACGGCGTTGGCGGCCATGGCGAAGTTGTAGACGATTCCCTCGTCGGCGAAGCGGCGGCCAAAGCGGTTGAGCCAAATCAGATAGGGCTTCCCCAGCACCAGATTCAGCGGGGCGTAGCCTTTGATCTTGGGGGCGGCGATTTCCATGGCGAAGTTCCCCTCAATGTCCGCCCCGGCCTCCAGGGCCATCCGGACGCCGTCTCCGGGGTGGCGCATACCGCCTCCGGCAGGGACCTCATCCCAGCGGAAATTGGGATAGTACCGCTCGATCATCTCCCGGTTTCCGGAGAAGCCTCCCGTGGCCACCAGAACCCGCTGAGCCCGGATCTCCAGCTCCTGGCCGTCTTTCCGGGTCAAAATCGCCCCCACCACGGCGCCCTGGGCATCCCGGACCAGGGACTTGCCCCGGGTGGAGGTCAGCAGGGTGACGCCCCGTTCCAGGCAGAAGGCCTTGAGGCAGCGGATCACCACGCTTCCGGCGTTTTCCTTGGGGCTGGTGATGTGGAATACCTCCGGGGACTGATTGGGGGTGTGGTGGACCACGTCGCAGAAGTCCACCCCCTTGTCCATCAGCCAGGAGATGGTGTCGCCGCTTTTGTCAATGAGGCGGCGGATAATGCGGCCGTCGATTTTCCAGTGGGAATATTCCATGCATCGGGTAAAGAGCTGGTCCGGGTCGGCAAACACCAGCTTTTTCCGCTGGAGGGGGCTGTCCACGCCGAATACCCCCCGGGGAAACAGCCCGTTGCCTCCCACGGCGGCCATGGCCTCCGCCACGGTTACCTGAACGCCCTGCTCTGCGGCAGCGGCAGCGGCGGCAAGGCCGGCGGCGCCGCCGCCAATGACCAGAAGCTCTGTGGTCAGATGTTCCATATTGTCCTCCTTGCTGTCCGGCAGACCGGACCTGATATAGCTCTAGTTTACAGGGAAAGGGGACAAATTGCAACAGCCAATCTAGGAAAAGCCCCCGGCGCCCAAGAAAGGGGCGCCGGGGGCAACGGTTTGTCAGAGATCAGACATAGAAGAGCATCTCGGAGTAGCTGGGCAGAGGCCAGTAGTCCTTGCCGATGATGATCTCGCAGTGATCGGCGGCGGCCCGAACCTCGCCCATGGCGGGGAGGACCTGGTGGCAGTAGTAGTCGGCCAGCTCATAGGTGCCCTGGATGGTGTCCACCTGGTTCATCAGCTCGTCGAGCTTGTCGGCGGCGGCGTTCATGTCGTCCACGTCCTTGGTCACCGAGGTGAGAATCTGCTCCTCGGTTTTGATGGACAGGGCGGCGCTGACGGCCTTTTTGGAGGCGGCGGTCTCCGCCACGGCGGACAGGAAGTCCAGGGCGGCGGGAATCAGCTGCCGCCGGGCCATGCCCAGGGTGGTGAGGGCCTCGATGTTGATGACCTTGGAGTAGTGCTCCAGCTCCACCTCGTAGCGGCTCTGCATCTCCACCGGGCTCATGACGTTCATCTCGTCCATCAGCTGAATGTTCTTCTGGGAGAGCATACAGGGCAGGGCGTCCACGGTGGTCTTTTTGTTGGACAGGCCCCGGGCCTCTGCCTGGGCCTCCCACTGGGCGGAATAGCCGTTTCCGTTGAACAGAATCCGCTCATGGGCCTTAATGGTGGTTTTGATCCAGGCGGCGGCAGCGGAGGTGAAGTCCTGGACGCCCTCCATCTCCGCGGCGAAGTCCTTGAGGACCTTGGCCACGGCGGTGTTCAGCACGGTGTTGGCGTCGGCCAGGTTCATGGCGGAGCCGGGCATCCGGAACTCAAACTTGTTGCCGGTGAAGGCAAAGGGAGAGGTGCGGTTCCGGTCGGTGTTGTCCTTGGGGAATACCGGCAGAACGTCTACGCCCAGGTCGATCTTGGCCTTGCCCTTGGCCTCATAGGGGCTGTCGTTGGCGATGGCGTTGAGGATGTCTCCCAGCTCGTCTCCCACGAAAATGGAGATAATGGCCGGAGGCGCCTCGTTGGCGCCCAGCCGGTGGTCGTTACCGGGGGAGGCCACCGTGGCCCGGAGCAGCTCCTGATACTCGTCCACAGCCTTAATGATGGCGGTGAGGAAGGTCAGGAACTGGAGATTGTCCATGGGGGTGTCGCCGGGATCCAGCAGGTTCTCGCTGCCGGCGGACAGGGACCAGTTGTTGTGCTTGCCGGAGCCGTTGACCCCGTCAAAGGGCTTCTCGTGGAGCAGACACACCAGGCCGTGGCGCTCTGCCACCTTCTTCATCATCTCCATGGTGAGGAGGTTGTGATCGACGGCCTTGTTGACGGTGTCGAAAATGGGGGCCAGCTCATGCTGCGCCGGGGCCACCTCGTTGTGCTTGGTGCGGGCGGGAATCCCCAGCTTCCAAAGCTCGTCGTCCAGCTCCTTCATAAAGGCGGAGACCTGGGGACGGATGACGCCGAAGTAGTGCTCCTCCAGCTCCTGGCCCTTGGCGGCGGAGTGACCAAAGAGGGTCCGGCCGGTGAGGATCAGATCCTCCCGCTGCTCATAGTCCTCCTTGCGAATCAGGAAGTACTCCTGCTCGGGACCCAGGGTGGAGTTCACATGGGAGAACTCCTTGCCAAAGAGCCTGAGCACCTTGCAGGCCTCCTGAGAGACGGCCTTCATGGAGCGGAGCAGAGGGGTCTTTTTGTCCAGGGCCTCTCCGGTGTAGGAGCAGAAGGCCGTGGGGATGCAGAGCACGTCGTCCTTAACAAAGGCGTAGCTGGTGGGGTCCCAGGCGGTGTAGCCTCTGGCCTCGCAGGTGGCCCGGAGACCGCCGGAGGGGAAGGAGGAGGCGTCAGGCTCGCCCTGAATCAGCTCCTTGCCCTTGAACTCCATAATGGCAGTGCCGTCTCCCATGGGAGAGACAAAACCGTCGTGCTTCTCGGAGGTGATGCCGGTCAGGGGCTGGAACCAGTGGGTGTAGTGGGTGGCGCCCTTTTCGATGGCCCAGTCCTTCATGACGCTGGCAACCACATTGGCCACTTCCAGGTCCAGGGGCTTACCGTCATCCATGGTGGCCTTGAGACTTTTAAATGTGGCGCTGGGAAGACGCTCCTTCATCACATGCTCGTTGAATACCATGGAACCGTAGATTTCCTTGGTGTTTGCTGCCATAAGAATCAGACTCCTTTATGAATTGATCTCCGGATAGGTCAGATAACGATAGAGGCGCCGTGAGATGACCATGACCTCACAGCGCCTTTGCTGTATGAATGGATTATACCGCAGATCCCCTCGGAGGTCAATTGGGTTTTTGCCAAAAAAAAGACCCTTTGAAAGATTTTTTTGTGCGCATTGCAAAAGAGAAAGGGCCCTCCCGGCCCCGGAGGCGGTTGCATTTTTCCACAAAATGTGTTATGGTGCACATATTCCGAAAACGAGGTGGAACCCATGAAACAAGATAAAATTCTGCTGTCCCTGGGGCTGGCGCTGAGCCTGCTGCTCTCCGGCTGCGGGGAAACCGCTCCTTCCCAGCCTGCCGCCGATACCGCCGCCCCGGCCTTCGGGGTCCAGGACATGGCCTCCGCGCCCCAGGAGGGGGCCAAGACCACCCAGGGGCCCCAGGATTCGGAGGCATCCCAGGCTTCAGATTCCCAGGCTTCGGCATCCCAGGAGCCGGCGGCCTCGGTGGAGGAGCCGGAGACGGCCCGGGACCTGACAGACCTGGCGATGGAAAGCGCCCTGAGGGCGGTGGATGAGGACGGCCTGAGCTATGACAGCCAGGACGGGGTCTATTTCTGGCGGGCCCTGGCCTATCTCATCGACCGGGCGGGGCCCTACAGCGAGGCCCTGGAGGACCTGGGAGAGACCTGGGAAATCAGCCAAGCGGACCTGGCACCCTATGTGAGGGCCCTCTTTGGCCAGGAGCCGGACCAGTATCCCTCTCTGGGGGAGGAGAATCCCCTGGTGACCTGGGAGTATCGGGATGGCACGGACTACTACCAGGTGCGCAAGGGAGAGGCCCCCACGGCATCCTGGACCCTCACCGAGCCGGTGGAGCAGGAGGACGGCACCTACCGCTGCCAGGGGCAGCTGGAGGGGGCGGTCTATGACCTGACCCTGGAGGCGGGAGAGCCGGCGGAGGGGGGACCCTACTTCGCCTATCACCTTTTGGCGGTGGAGCCAGCGGAGTAACGAACTTAACATAACGGAGCATAGGGCGTCGGAGGCCTCCGACGCCCTATCTCTTGTATCTCCCAGAGAATTCACCACAATATGCGGGAATACAGGGGAATTTTCGAGAAAACCCGGGACCGGGACAGCTCCCTGGACAAAAATTTTGTTAGAATGGGAGTTGACATAAAATTAAGGCTCTGATACAATGTTCCTAAGGACGTATGGAAGGGGTTGTGCCAGAGGTGGGGGAGCGGCAGTACTTGACGGTACAGGCGGATTATCGCAAGATACAGGTCCCGGTGGAGGAGATCACCTATCTGACCATTGAGGGGCGAAAGACCAAAATCACCCGGAAGGACGGCAGTGCGCTGTGTACCAACCGGAGCCTTCGGGATGTCTATGGCGATCTGCCGGAGGAGGCCTTTGTCAGCGTAAACCGGGGGATTGTGGTGGCCAAGGGCTATATCAAGGGGGAAAAGGACGGGGTCATCACCATGACCGACGGCACCCGGTTTAAGCGGCGGATTCGGACGGACCGGGTCCGGGAGAAGCCCAGCCCCGGGGCCCCGGCGAAGGAATTGGCCCCCTGTCCGGCGGAGACGCTGGACCAGTGGCTGGGGACCATGCCCATGCCCCTTTGCGTGATGGAGCTGGTGTATCGAAGCCGAGGAGGCGGGGCGGAGTTTGTGGTGCGGTACTGCAACCGGGCCATGGAGCAGCTGGAGCAGACCCGGGAGGTCCGGGACCGGCCCCTGACGGCGCTGAAGGGCTTGGGAAATCCCAAGTGGCTGACGGTGTTTGCCGACGTGGCCATCAACGGCACCGCCCGAACTCTGGAGGACCTGTGGGAGGACGGAGAGCGGTATCTCCGGCTCCACTGTTATCAGCCCAGAAGCGGCTGCTGCGCCGTGATTCTCACGGATATGACCCGGGAGAACAGCCTGATTCAGGAGCTGTTCCAGCGGGGAAAATAATCAAATCAGGGCCGCCGGAGGAAGCTCCTCCGGCGGCTTTTTGTTGACATGGGGAGAGGGCCGGGGTATCATATACCGTAGAATAGGAAATGAGGAGCATATATGGAACAGTTTTTTATTGTACTCAACCAAATCGGAATCTTCCTGATCCTGATTGCCATGGGAATTCTTGCAGTTCGGTTCGGGATTTTGGATGAACGGTCCCTGGGGAACGTGTCAAAGCTGGTTATGCGCATGGCGCTGCCGGCCTATATCTTTATCAACACCGCCGAGGGAGCCACCCGCCAGGGCCTGGCGGAGAGCCTGCTGATGATCCCCCTCACCGCCCTGCTGTATCTGCTGCTGGGGCTGCTGTCCAAGGCCCTGGAGACGGTGTTCCACCTAAAGGGAAACCGGGCCAAGGTGTTCCGGGCCATTGTGATGTTCGGAAACGTGGGCTTTATGGGGATTCCCCTGGTGGTGGAGCTGTATCCCAACACCGCTCTGCTGTATATCTCCCTGTTCACCATTTTGGACCAGGGGCTGTTCTGGACCTACGGCGTGTCCCTGACCCAGCCGGTGACCAAGGAGAAGGCGCCGCTGTCCCTCAAGGGGCTGAAAAACCTTCTCTCTCCGGCCCTGGTGGCCATTATCGGGGCCACGATTTTGGTGCTGCTGAATCTCCACCTGCCCAAGGTCCTCACCACGGCGCTGAGCAAGCTGGGGGCGGCCAGTATGCCCCTGTCTCTGATCTATATCGGCGGTATGCTGTCTCTGACAGATGTGCGGCGGGTGCTGAAGTGCCGGGAGCTCTATGCGGAGATCGGCCTGAAGATGATTGTGCTGCCGCTTATCTACTTTGTGGTCATGGGGCTGTGCCATGTGCCGGCGGATATGGCGGGAACCGTCACCTTCCTCACCGGCCTGCCGGCCATCAATATGGTGGCCATGCTCTCCAAGAACAACGGCTCCGACGGAGACTATGCGGTGTGCTCGGTGATGCTCACCACCCTGGCCTGTCTCATCACCCTACCCCTGGTCTCCCTGGGCATGGCCCTGCTGTAACAATCCCCCTCTGCGGAAAATGCGTTTGCCCCTTCTGCGCCTGACCTTCGGGTCAGGCGCTTTTTTTCATAACCCTCCCCCCGGGTACATAGGCTCTACCAAGGAAACGGAGGGACAGACAATGGGCAGAAAAGCGATATTGACGGTGGTGCTGGCGCTGATACTGACGGGGCGCTGTCTGGGGGCCCCGGAGGTCCCGGCGCCGTCCTGGATTCTCATGGACCGAACCACAGGGACCGTCCTCGGAGAGCAGGAGGCGGACCGGCAGCTGGCCCCGGCCAGCGTCACCAAAATCATGACTCTGCTGCTGGTGATGGAGGCCCTGGACCGGGGACAGCTCCAGTGGGACCAGATGGTGACCACCTCGGCGGCGGCAGCGGCCAAGGGGGGCAGCCAAATTTATTTGGAGGAAAACGAGGAGATGAGCCTGAGGGACATGGTAAAGTGCGTGGTGGTGTCCTCGGCCAACGACTGTGCCGCAGCCCTGGCGGAGGCGGTGGCGGGCAGCGAGGATGCCTTTGTGGAGCGGATGAACCGCCGGGCGGAGGAGCTGGGGATGACCCACACCCACTTTGCCAACTGCACCGGGCTGGACGATGCAGCCGGAGCGGATGTCCACTACACCACGGCCCGGGATATTGCCGTGATGTCCCGGGAGCTGCTGCGCCACGACCCCATTCGGGCCTTCACCACCATCTGGATGGACACCGTCCGGGATGGGACCTTCGGCCTGAGCAACACCAACAAGCTGGTGCGGTTTTACCCCGGAACCACGGGGCTGAAAACAGGGTACACCCAGGGGGCGGGCTACTGCATGGCGGCCTCGGCGGAGCGGGAGAACATGGAGCTGATCGCCGTGGTGATGCACTGCCAGAGCAGCACGGACCGGTTTGAGTCCGCCAAGGCCCTGCTGGAATACGGCTTTGCCAACTATCAGCTGGTGGACCCGGTGGGGGAGGAGGTCTTTCCCCCGGTGCCGGTGGAGCTGGGGGTCCGGGAGACGGTACAGCCCGTACCCCAGGGGGCGGAGCCGGTGCTGCTGGAGCAGGGAGCGGAGCTGTCCCGGGAGGTCCGTCTGGCGGACCGGGTCTCCGGGCCGGTGGCCCAGGGGCAGACCCTGGGGGAGCTGATTCTGCGCCAGGGGGACCAGGTCCTGGCCCGGGTCCCTTTGGTGGCGGAGCAGTCGGTGGACCGGCTGACCTGGGGGGCACTGATGGGCCGTATGGCCCGGGCCCTTTGGATGGGATAAATTCTGCCCCTTACACCCACGGTGTAAGGGGCAGAATTTATCTTTGGGTTATTTGGATTCCTCCGGCTGGGCGGGGGCCTCCAGCAGTTCCACCTGGACCTTTTCAATGCGGTGCTCCTCCACCGAGAGGATGGTAAACCGCACGTTTTCATAGACCACAATGTTCTTCTGGCCGTCCTCCGGCAGGAAGCCCAGCTGGCTGATGAGGAAGCCCGCCAGGGTGTCGTAGTCTCCCTCAGGGAAGTGGACGGGGATAAGATCCTCCACCTCCTCCAGGTCCGTGGTGCCTTCAATGGTAAAGGTGGTCTCGTTGATTTTGGAGATCTCCTCTTCCTCGTTGTCGTATTCGTCCTGGATGTTGCCCACAATGGCCTCCAACAGGTCCTCCAGGGTGACAAGTCCGGCGGTGCCGCCGTATTCGTCCACCACAATGGCCATCTGCACATGTTTTTCCGTCATCTCGGAGAACAGGTCGCCGCAGCGCTTGCTCTCGGGGACGTAGTAGGCCTTCCGCATATGGTCTGTGAGAAGCTCGGTGTCCGGCAGGTCCGTTCCGATGTATTTCAGCAGATCCTTGATGTAGACGATGCCGATGATGTTGTCCAGGTCGTCCCCGTAGACGGGGATTCGGGAATAGCCCTCGGCAATGGACAGCTGGATCACGTCGCTGATGTGGTCGTCAGAGGCCACACAGGCCATGTCCGTCCGATGGGTCATCACGTCGGAGACATCAATGTCGTCAAACTCGAATATGTTGTTGATCATTTCCTTCTGGGAATGCTCAATCACGCCTTTTTCCTGGCCCACGTCCACCATCATGCGGATTTCCTCCTCGGTGACCGTCTCCTCGTCGGCGTTGGGGTCCATGCCCAGAAGCCGAACCACGGCGTTGGTGGACAGGGAGAGGATCTTTACAAAGGGCCGGGCCACCGTGTGGACCACCAGCAGGGTGGAGACCACCTTAAAGGAGACCTGCTCCGGCTTCTGCATGGCGATTTTCTTGGGGACCAGCTCCCCCAGCACCAGAGAGAAGTAGCTCATCAGCAGGGTAATGAGCACTGTGGAAACGCCGCTGATGACGGCCTTGGGGATCACATGGGCAATGGCGGTGTGGCCGATGGCGTTGGCCAGATTCACCGCAAAGCTCTGGGCCGCCAGGGCGGAGGTCAGGAATCCCGCCAGGGTCACGCCGATCTGGATGGTGGAGAGGAAGCCGCTGGAGTTGGAGATGAGCTTCAACACCTGGGCCGCCTTTTTGTTGCCCTCCTCGGCCTGCTTTTGCAGCTTTGCGTCGTTTAAGGAAATGATGGCGATTTCCGACATGGCGAAAAATGCGTTCACCAAAATCAGAAGGAACAGCAGTAACAGTCGTAAAATCGTACTGCCAGGGTCTGCGTCGTCCATGAAATAAAAAACTCCCTTCAAAAATAGATAGCATTTCTAGTATAATAGACGGAAGCCGGAATGTCAACGGGAAAGGATGGGTTCTCGTTCCGACTTTGGGAGTTTTTTGGCCCTCCGGCAGGCACCAAGACTCTGCCGGAGGGAAGGATCAGTCTCCGCCGTTGGCGGTGAGATAGAGGGCCACCCCTGTGCCGTTAAACACCAGACCCCGGGGCGCGTCGTAGAAGCATCCGGCAAAGGTCCACTGATCCAGATAGGTCTGGGCCTCCTCCAGGGTGGAAACCGACGGGGTGTGATCCAGAAGCCTCTGGGCAAGCACTGTCCGCTGCTCCTCCCCCAGCAGCGGCCCCACGGAAAAGGGAGCGGCCCAGCTGTTTTGTCCCAGGAGCATCCGGTCCACATAGGGTCCGGAGAACTGGGCCATCCACTGGCTCAGGGGCACTCCCTCCGGCGGCGTCACGTCGATCTCCGTAAGGACCTCCAGGCCACTGTCCAGGGTTGCCATGGTGGGAGAGAAGCAGTATGTGGCGGCAACCTCATAGCCCCCCAGGGTTACGGTGGTGGTAAAGGTGTGGAAGGAGATGTCGTTTTCTCCCTGGGCCTCCAGAGTGCCCCGGTCCGGGTCCAGCAGCCCGGCGGCCACATGCTCCTCATAGGTGCAGCCATAGCGTCCGATGGGGGGCTGAATTCCCTGAATGTAGGAGAGAATGTCCGACTCCGGCAGCAGGCCAGGGTCATAGGTCTCCACATAGTGGCACAGCCACTCCTGAATACGGCCCTTCCGCTGGGGATATAGCTCCAGCTGGACCTCCCCAAAGTCCCAATAGACGCCGTTGTTCCGGTCTGTGGGAGGTCCCAGCTCCGCTGTCCGCTGGGATAGCAGGGTCTCGTAGGAAATCTGCCCCGGGTCGTAGTGCGTCTCCACCCGGCGAAGGGTCATGGTCAGCCCCGGGGTGGTAAAGCCGAAGCGATAGTAGATGTCCGTGACCTCCGGGTGCTCCTCCAGAGGAGCGGTCCCGTGGAGGACAGGCTGGCCGTCGGTCTGAAGGGACCAGGCTTCGGAGGAGGGAAAGGCGGCGCTGATCTGGGAGGGGGTCATGGTCCAGGCCGTCTCCTCATAGCGGAGCGACGAGCCGTCCTGAATATAGGGGGAGACGGTTTCGGTCAAAGGGGCGGTTTGTGCGGCGGTATCGGAGGCGGCGTCATCGGCGGGACGGTCCTCCCCGGGGGAATCCTCCCGTTGCAGGGCGGCAATCAGGGCGGCCCCGGTGCCGTTAAACTGCCAGAGATTTGCGTCCTCCGTGTAGAAGGCGGTGACCACACGCCAGCGGTCCGACATGGCGGCCATGGCCTGGTCCGGGTCGGTGGCGGCGTCCGGCGCAGGATGGGCCTGCCCCCAGGCCACCAGGGCGTCTGCCGTGGCGGACAGCTGCTCCCCGGTCATAAAGTCCCCCACATATTCCCGGGTGTTCCAGCGGAAGCCGTTGTAATCCGTGTCCCGGGTCAGATGGGCCAGCCAGGGGTCCTGCAAGGCCTCCAGCCAGTCCTCCAAATCCGAGGGCGGCGATACAAACACCTGGGTCAGGATGGTCTCCTGGGACAGGGCGGTTTGACTGAAGAGATAGGTGATTTCCACCTGCTGCCCGCCCAGCTCGGCGGTTGTGACAAACTGCTCTCGCCGGATTCCCCCATAGGAGGAATCCGTAAGCTCTCCGTCCTCCGGGTCCAGCACTCCCCGGTCCACATGCTCCTGGAAGGTGAGGCCAAAGACCCCTCCGGGAGGCTCATGGTTCTCCATGTAGCTGGAAAAATCCACCGGCGCTGAGGCCTGATCCTTAGGAGCCGAGGAGGCTGCCCCGGTCATGGTGCAGGCGGTGATGCCCAGGGCCAAGGCGGCGGTGAGCACCGTGACCCACAGCCGGGCGCCGCGGAACCGGGCGATGGCCTGAATCCGGCGTCTAAGGCTGTGACGGCGGCCGCCGAAGGTGGTGAGGACGCCCTTCCCCACCCGCAGGGCGCCCTCCTCGTAGAGGGCCTCTGCGTAGGTGCCAGGGGAGACCAGGCCGGTTTCCAATACCCGCTGGTCACAGGCGGCCTCGCAGTCCAGACCGGCCCAGTGGAAGCACAGCCAGACCACGGGGTTGAACCAGTACACCACGGTGAGCAGCCGGAACAGCAGACCAAGCCACAGGTCCCCGGCCTGATGGTGCATCAGCTCGTGGAGGAGAATCGGGGCCGTGTCCTGGCCGTGGCGCTCCACCGGCAGGACAATGGTGGGGTGAAGGGGATTGCCCAGCATCCCGGCGCCGCCGGTGACCAGCAGCACATTGCCCCGGATGCCGCAGGCCCGCTTCAGCCGGAGAAATACACGGAGGGTGTCGCTGTCGCTGCACACCGGCAGACGGCGAAGCCGCACCGCCGTAACCAGATAGAGGATGCCATAGACGGTCAGGGTGACGGCCATGCCCCCGATCCAGATCCCAAGGAGCAGACGGGACCGGGAAAGGGGCTGCGCCGCCGGAGCGGCAGAGGCCGTGGGCAGGGCCTGCGGGGAGACGGCGGCGACAGGCAAAGGCGCCTCCTGGGTCTCGGCGGGCAGGGGGAGCTCCGGGTCCGCCGGAGAGACCGAGGCCTCCGCCACGGTGGAGGGAGCCCTGCCGGGGAGGAAATTCATCAGGCTCATGGGGCTCTCCGGCAGCACCGGCAGCATCAGCCGCAGGGCCAGAAGCAGCCACAGATAATACTTGGCCTTGGGGGACAGCACCGGGCGGAACAGCAGGCGGACCAGGCAGATGACGCCGGCGGTGAGCCATGCGCCCTGGGTGATGCGCCAAAGGGTGGTCAGCAGGGCGTCCATATTACCCCTCCTTCATGCTGCGGAGCAGGGCCTCAATTTCCTGACAGTCCTGCTGGGTGAGGCTGCCGCTGCCGGTGAGGGCGGCGATCATCCGGGTGGGGGACCCTTCAAAGACCCGGTCCAGGAAGGAGGCGGTCTCCGCCTGAATGCAGGCCTCCTGGTCGGCAATGGGGTAGTAGCGGTAAAAGCGGTGGCCGGTTTCCGCCCCCACGGCCCCCTTCTCCTGGAGCCGGACCACCAGGGTCCGCACGGTGTTGGCGTTCCATCCGGTTTTCTCCTGGAGCATGGCCAGAATTTCCTTGATCTCCAGGGGAGATTTCTTCCAGAGGCACTGGAGCACCAGCCACTCGGACTGGGAAATCTGATAGGACTGCTTCATCATCGGTCTCCTTTCTCGCTGGATTCCTGGGGGCTTTTGCGGACAGCCTCTCCGGGGGCATCTTCCCGCTGGGACCCGTTGCGCCGGAGCCAGGCCTTCCGCTCCAGATAGGCCTCCAGGCCCCGCAGACCCCCATAGAGGGGGATTCCCACGCCCAGGCCCAGGCCGGCGGCGGGAAGACAAAGGGGATGCGGGTCGCTGAGCACAGCGGTGAAAAAGTATAGAATCAGCCCCACACAGCCCACCGTCAGAAATAGGCCGCCAATGGCGCTGAGAAAGCGGAGGGGCTTGGGCAGATATTCCTCCTTGCGCTGCACGATGCCTCCGGAGTCCACAAAGGACCTTTGGGTCTGGTCGGTTTGATTCAGCAGGCCCATGCCCAGCATGACGTTAAGGGTTTTGCGGTCGGTGGGGCCGCCGGTGCCATTCGGAGTTTGATCTTTGTTTGTGGCCATGGTTTCTTCCTCCTTATGGGTCTGGGTGGATTTTAGAATAACAATTGTTATCACTAAATGCATCATAACACTTGTTATTCCTTCTGTCAACCCTTTCCTGTAGAATTCCACATAAAATTTTCCTTGCATCCGGAAGCGGGAGGGGCTATACTTAATCTCTGCAAAGTTCTGCAAGGAGGACCATAGCCATGAACATTACCAAACGAGATGTGCTGGAGCTGCGGCGGCGGATGACCAAAAAGGGCTGTACCTTTACCCGGCTGTGCGGCTGTTATGTGGACGGCAACAAGAACGTGGTGCTGAAGTTTTCCCAGCCCTTCTCCGATCTGGCGGAGGAGGAGTTCTATAAATATCTGGAGATCGCCAAAAAGACCCTGTCCGGCTCCCTGGGCAACAATCTGCTGGAGCTGAAATTCCAGAAAAGCGAAACGGCCAATGAGCGCCAGCGGTATCTCTACGCCCTGAAGGCCAGCAAAATGACCAACCCGGAGCTGCTGGACCGGCTCTATGAGCAGATCATCGAGCATTATTCCTGCGGGGGGAACTATTTGATTTTGGTGTTCCACGACGTGTACGACGTCATGGCCCGATCCAGCGACCGGAAAAAGCTGGACGAGTCCAGCGAGACCTATGAATATATGATTGTGTCCATCTGCCCTGTGGAGTTCTCCAAGCCCGGCCTCAGCTACCGGGAGGAGGAGAACCGGATCGGGGTCAGCGACCGAAGCTGGGTGGTGGGAATGCCGGAGATCGGCTTTACCTACCCCGCCTTTTCCAACCACGGGGCGGATTCCAGCGCGGTGATGTACTATGTAAAAACCGGAAAGGACTCCCACCGGGAGGTGGTGGAGGAGGTGCTGCTCTGCGGGGCCCAGCGGACGGCCAACGAGGAGAAGGCGGCTTTCCAGGAGGTCATTGAAGACGCCTTTGAGGACCCTCAGCAGGGCCAGAGCGTGTTTTTAAAGGTCCAGCGCCATCTCAGCGAGCTCACCGCCCCGGAGCCCGGGGAGGAGGAGGCCCAGCAGCTGGCCCTGACCAAGGCGGTGATGGAGGATGTAATCGCCCAGGTGGAGATGCCCGAGGAGGCCCGGGACATTATCCAGGAGGCCTTTGCGGACCGGTTTGGGGAGGTGCCGCCCCAGGCGGGGAACGTGGTGGACCAGAAGCTGGTGGAGGAGAGCACCCAGCGGCTGCGGACCCTGGAGTTGGAGGAGCAGGTCACCGACCTGAAGGAGCAGCTGGTGACCCAGGGCCAGGAGCTCACAGAGACCAAAACCGCCATGCAGGCGGCGCTGGCGGCCAATCCCTCCACAGAGGGAGCGGAGGACGTGGCGATTTTCCTGCGGGTGACGCCTCAGAAGGCGGGCCAGGTCCATGCCCAGATGATCAGCGGAGTGAAGTACCTGGTGGTGCCGCTGGAGCGGGGGGAGTCCACCCAGATCAACGGGGTGGAAATGGACTTCTGAGGAAAGGAAAGCCCCGGCGTTTTCCAGAGAAAACGCCGGGGCTGATGCTGTCGGGAACGCCTCTGTCAGATGTGGCTGTCGCACCAGGCGATCAGGTCCCGGAACACCTCATCCTTGTTGATTTCGTTGTGCATCTCGTGGCGGCCGCCGGGATAGAGCCGGATGGTCACGTCCTGCTGGCCGGCCTGCATCAGCAGCCGGTACACGGCCTGGACGCCCTTGCCGTAGTTCCCCACCGGGTCCATGTCCCCGGAGTAGAGGTAAACCGGCAGGTCCTTCCGAAGCCGCTGGGCCCACTGGGTGGTGTTGACGTGGGTGTGGGCCGTCAGCAGGTCCCGGTAGGCGGAGACGGTAAAGGGGAAGGTACACTGCTCGTCCCGGTCATAGGCCTGCCACACCGCCGGATCCCGGCTGAGCCAGGCGCTGGAGGAGGCGGCGTGATCGATCCCCTTGCTGTAGGAGCCGGTGCTGGCCTTGACCATAAAATTAGACACATACCGAGGGCCCCGGACCGCCGAAAGGAGCCGAGCCGTCTGCTTGCCGAATTTCATCAAAAACCCGGGGCCGCCGGTGCCGCTGATGACCAGCGCATCCTGGGCCTGGGGGTTCTTTTCTGCGAACCACCGGGCCAAAAAGCTGCCCATGCTGTGGCCCAGGAGAATCAGAGGAATGCCGGGAAAGGCCTTGTGGGCCAGGGCGTTGGTGGAGAACAGGTCCTGGAGGAGCAGCCGGTAGCCGTCTCGCTCCGCGAAGAACCCGTAGTTGTCCGGGGAGCCGGTGCCGCCGTGGCCCAGATGGTCGTTGCCGCAGACCGCATACCCGGCGGCGCAGAGTACGTCAATCATGTGCTCGTACCGGCCAATGTATTCGCACATGCCGTGGCTGATCTGAATCACCGCCTTCGGGGCGCCCTGAACCGGGGTGTAGAAGTAGCAGGCCACCTGGGTGCTGCCGTCGGCGGAGAGAAAGTGCGTGGATTCCTTGTGAAAAGCGGGCATCGTAGATTCCTCCTTCGCATCGTTGCCTATAGTATACGACAGAACCCGGCAGGCCGCAAGGGACGATGTCAAGCATTTGTACAAAAGTCTCCAAGGAATTTTACAAAGAGCCTTGACAAACAGGGCAAGAACGGATATAATATAAAAGCGCTTGAGGGAAGCCTCAATGTTATATCGCGGGGTGGAGCAGTTCGGTAGCTCGTCGGGCTCATAACCCGAAGGCCGCAGGTTCAAATCCTGTCCCCGCAACCATCTTGTGTGACCAAAATAGATATCACACGAAAAACCTCGAAACCGTGGCGGTTTCGGGGTTTTTTCGTGCCCCAAAACAAGGTGGTGACAAAAAGATATCATCCGGCGAAAAACGCCTATAGACCGGATTTGAACCAAAGAAATAGCTTTTCAGGGCCGATTTTGCGAGAATTTTTCTCGTAGAATCGGCCCTTTTTTGCGTTTTATGAAAGTTTGGTGGTTCTGCTGGGTTTTGAGCGAGGGATTTGGTGGATGTAGTATAAGCCAAATAGCCCCGATATTATGGTACGGACTACTCCTCAATAAGGTTTTGAGAGGCTTATTTCTTGCAGATCTATCGGTATCGTGTTCTCGCCCATGAGCTAATGCTGAATTTCCTCTTTTACCGAAAATGATTGTATGATATAATTGGCACATGTCACTGCGTAGGAGCAGGGAGGAATATGTCATGACAAAAAGTGAGCGTCGAATTAGAGAATCGTTTCTCGCACTTCTGGACGAACAAGGCTTCTATAGCATTCGTGTTTCGATGATTCTTGAGCGTGCCGATGTTTCCCGAGCAACATTTTACTCCATCTATGAGGACAAATATCAGCTGTTGCAAACTCTTGAGGACGAACTCCTTGCAGGCTTGGAGGCAATCATGGTCCGAATCCGTACAGGCGGACGCAATGTGCTAGTCTGCGACGAACCAACGAATCCAGTTTTTCTGGAATATTTCAACTATGTGAAGGAACACCAAAAGCTGTGGCGTTTGTTTATGACAGGTAAAGGTGACAGCAATTTTTCCGATAAGCTCAGTCATTTCTTCTATGACAGGATCAGTGGCACACAGGTACAGTGGGAGGCCGATCCGGAGATTCCGGCAGACCATTCTGCAGTTCTTGTTTCATGGGCCTATGTTGCGTTGTTTTCCTATTGGATTACAACCGGAATGAAAGATACTCCGGAAACTATGGCGCATACACTGACCGTGTTCTGGAATCGTTTTATGAAGTGGTAAATAGTAAACAAAAACGCAGGAATGTTTAGTTTTGAACATTCCTGCGTTTTTATCTATTGTGCTAGCATCTAGAAAACGATATGATGTCAATAGCAAGGCATCGTACATTGGACCTTCAGAAAGGAGAACCACATGAAACTGATAGACTTAAGTGTAGCGATTGAGGACGGACTACCAGTTGATCCTCCTCCCCAGATCGCACATATTGACTACATCGATCATAAAGCTGGCATCGAGAGCATGTTGCCATTTTTTCCTGGTGCTACACAAGAGGATCTTCTCGATGGTTGCGGTTGGGCTGTAGATAATCTGAAACTCAGCACACACACCGGAACACATTTAGATGCACCTTTTCATTACCACCCCACGATGAATCACGGCGAGCCCGCTTGGACAATCGATCGGATTCCTCTGGAATGGTGCATGGGAGACGGTGTAATGGTAGATTTCTCGGACAAGCCCGATGGATATGTCTGTAACAGTGCAGATTTTATCGAATACTTCGATAAAGTTGGCTATCGATTGAAAGTCGGAGACATTGTGTTAGTTCACACCAATGCAATGGAGGACTGGGGATCGCCGCGGTACCTCGTTCGTGGGTGCGGGATTGGTAGAGAAGCAACGCTGTGGCTTGCCAATCAGGGGATCCACATCATGGGCACGGATGCATGGAGTTGGGATGCTCCTCTTTCATTGATTGCTGAAAAGTTCGCACAAACGCATGATGCGTCACTCATTTGGGAAGGTCACAAGGCCGGTGCCGAGTGCATCTACTGCCATATGGAAAAGCTGAATCATCTGGAACAACTTCCACCATTCGGTTTCCGCGTGATCTGCTTCCCGGTCAATATCAAGAACGGAAGTGCCGGTTGGACACGCCCCGTTGCCATTATTGAAGAGTAACTTTTCACCGACAAACAAACCCATATCAAACTTATATCAATTGACGAAAGGAGATCTATCATGAGGACACTATTTAGAGGTGGATATGTTGTATCTGTAGATAAAACTATTGGAAACGTCAAAAACTGCGATGTGCTGGTCGATGGTGATCGCATTGTATCTGTTGGACAGGATCTCCCTGTTGAGGGCGCTGAAGTGATTGATGCCACTAATTGTATTATTTTACCTGGCTTTGTAGACGTCCATCGCCACACATGGCAAACACAGCTTCGTTCCGCAGCAAAAAACTGGACCTTGTATGATTATCTGGTAACTATGCGTATGTGCTACCCTGCTTTTTACACCGAGGATGACGCATACCTTGGAAACTATATGGGTGGACTCGATTCCATCAACAGTGGTATTACTACCATAGTAGATCATTGCCATCTTTGCAATTCCCCAGAGTACGTCGACCGCTTAATCGATGGTCTGGACAACTCCGGTATTCGCGGCATTTGGTGTTATGGATGGTACTGCAACCCAAAGTACACGCCAGAATTCTCACTAGAACAGACACCCGGTTGGAGATACGAGGACGCAAAACGTATTCGCAGAGAGCGCCTTTCCAATGATAGTGGACGCATTCTCTTCGGCGTCAATCCTTCTGAATATGACAGTGCCCCCAATGAAGTAGTAGTCGATGAACTAAAGATGTGCCGTGATCTCGGGGCGAAAGTAATCTCCGCTCATGTTGGCATGGGCTATTACGATTCCGGACGGGGAAACGTTGACAACCTCAGGAAACTCGGTCTGATTGACTCAGACATGCTGTTCGTTCACTGTTCCGCCCTCCGTCCCGAGGAGTATGAGGTGATCAAGCAGGTCGGTGCAGGTATTGCCTGTACACCTGAGGTCGATATGCAGATGGCTATGGGCCATTCACCTGCACTGCGTTCACATAAAATGGGAATCCGCACCGGCTTGGGTTTGGATATCACATCCAACTATGCATCAGAAATGTTCACCCAGATGCGTGTCATCCTTGCTGACCAGCGCGCACAAGATAACGACTATGTTGCAATGACTTATCGTGGCATTCCCGGCAGGCTCTACGATGATGCTGACACTGCGTTGTACCTTGCAACCATGGGCGGTGCATCTGCCATCCACATGGAGCATGAGATTGGCTCGATTACTCCAGGCAAGAAGGCAGATATTCAGTTGATTCGCTATGATTCTCCCAACATGACACCAATGAACGATCCGGTGAATGCAGTCGTTCACTATGCAAATGTCGGAGATATCGATACCGTTATGGTTGACGGTGTGATTCGGAAACAGGGTGGCAAACTGGTCAATATTAATTGGTCCGACATTGCCGCACAGGCTGAAAAATCCGTTTCTCATATTATGGAGGATTCGAAAATCGTGAACACAGAATTCAACCGCGAATTCTGGCAGCAGATTTTCGGCGGCCATGTTTACGTTGGTGATAAATAATCCTCACTTGTGCGAATGCATGACAGGACGACAATAAGAATATGGTCAACGGAACAGCTTTCGAGTTGCTCTGTTTCATTAAGGAGAATAGCGCATGGAATACAACATACTCAGAAGTCCTCATCAGATTGGTAACATGACCATAAAGAATCGTGTTATCATGACAGCAGCCGGATGCGAGATGGCAACCACTGATGGAGAGATTACGGAGGCCTATCTGGCTTATTATGAAGCACGTGCAAAAGGCGGCGTTGGTGCAATCATCACCGAGCTTATGCAGGTAGATCCGGATACTGGAGTAATGAATCACAATCAGGTGAAAGCGTGGAGTGATGCCTCCATTCCGGAATTAAAAAAGCTTGCTGATCGGATCCATCAGTACGATTGCCGGGTGATTGTTCAGTTGCAGCATCCCGGTAATATGACGCATTCAGGTAATCTACAAGGGTGTACCCCGGTATCTGCAAGTGCCCAATCCAACCTGATCTATGACCAACCAGTGCGTGAGATGACGATTAAAGAGATCCAGCGACTGATTACTCGATTTGCAGATAGTATTTATCATGCGAAACAAGCGGGAATCGATGGTGTTGAGATCCATGCCGCGCATTTTTATCTGTTGCATCAGTTCTTGACACCGTTCTTCAATCACAGGCAGGATGACTACGGCGGGAGCTTTGAAAACCGTTTACGTATCCTCCGTGACATTCTCAGGGCAGCAAGAGAGAAAGTGGGATCGGATTATCCCATTCTTGTTCGCGTATCTGTTGAGGAATATCTTCCCAAAGGTGGTTACCATCTTAACGAAGGTATCCGTATCTGCCGCGCGGTCGAGGAAGCCGGTGCTTCCGCGATCAATGTGACCTGCGCTGGATCAGGTTGCAAATACGGACAAAGTCTCGAGCCCGCCTCTTTCCGTCAGGGCTGGAGAAAGCATCTGTCGAAGGCAGTAAAGCAGTTTGTCAGCATTCCAGTGATTGGTGTGGCAACTGTCAGGGATCCGGACTATGCAGAAAAATTGCTTCAGGATGGTTATATGGATTTCGTCGGTTCAGCCAGAAATCATATTGCCGATCCACAGTGGACAAATAAAGCCTTCAGTGGAAAACGGGCAGATATCCGCAAATGTATTTCTTGTCTAAAGTGCATTCAGGGTGTTGTTCAAGGCGAAGGCATGCAATGCTCAGTTAACCCGCTATGCGGTAGAGAAGGAATGTCTGCCCCGGAGAGAGTAACTGACAACAAGTCGGTAGTCGTCCTTGGTGGAGGCCCTGCTGGAATGCAAGCAGCCATCACCGCTTCCCAACGTGGGTTCCGCGTTACACTCTACGAGAGATCAGATGCACTGGGCGGGCAGCTTCGGCTTGCAGGTGCAGCTCCACACAAAGAGGCTATTAGAGATTTTATTGCATACCTGACCGGCGAATTGAGAAAAAACGAAGTCTGTACTGTTCTCAAGCATGCTCCTACTCTGGATGAACTGAAGGAATTAAGCCCCTACGCAATAATTGATGCCACGGGTGCAGTCCCCTTAGTGCCAAAGGTATTCGCAGGACATGAAGGATTTGTTGTGACGCCGGACAAGATACTGGATGGAACGCTCTGCTTCAATGACATGAATATTGTGATTGTTGGATCCGGTATGACCGGATTGGAAACAGCAGAATATCTGATCCAGTCCAACAATATGATAACGATCATCGAGATGAATGACAAGATCGCCCCTGCAGCTTATGGATCGCAGGTACGGGATATTACGAAATATCTTGATATTGCGAATACAGTTATTATGACCAGCACTGCACTAAACACTATCGAAAATGGCTATATTACGGTAAAGGATGTTCCTACCGGTGAGATCTCTTCAATACCGGCAGATGTCGTTATTCTATCCCTTGGAGTACGACCTGAATGTGCTTACGGGGATGCGCTGGAATCCGTTGCTACGCACGTCATTGCAGTGGGTGACGCCGTAAAGAGTGGTCGTATCGTTGATGCGGTGACTGCAGGATTCGATGCAGGAAACGCGATAGCATTATGAGGGTGGCACCACCAAGGTAATAAGAACATTAGCACTGCAAATTTCCGAGGAACTCTTCCAGCGGCTGAAGGCACACCTCGCCAGCGAGTCCCAGCGACTGGGCAAGAAGGTCAGTCAGAAAGAGTTCATCGCCAGCCTCATCGAAGAGGCACTCTCCGTAACCGCCACAGAAACCAAATAACCTACCCGCCGGGAAGTTTGACATCAGATCAAGCTTCCCGGCTTTTTTGCTTTTTTGCTGTAAAAACACCAGCGCAAGCTGTTTATATATCAAGAATAACAGCACGGGTGCAACCGTTACCCGAACCACCGACAGCAACGGTTCCATCACCATTTCTGATCTGGATGCAGGAACCTACACCGTGACAGAGACTGCCGTTGCTGGCTATGTGTCACAGCCAGCGCAAACTGTCACCCTGAAAGCGGATACCACCAGCACTGTCACATTCACAAATACCCCGCTGAAAGGTGGGCTGACTGTTCAGAAGTCTGTGAATTACGGAAATCTGAATGGCTTTAAGTTCCGGCTCCATGGTACTTCCACCATCGGGAAATCCGTAGATGTAACAGCTACGACTAATTCCAATGGCGTTGCAACTTTCAGCAATGTGTATGTAGGCACTTACACACTGGAAGAACTCGACCCCGGCAAGGCATATATGCCTGTCAGCACCCAGACTGTGACCATTTCTGTGAATGCAACCACCGGAGCAGCGAACACCGCAACCGCCAGCTTCTCCAATGTGTTCAAGTACTGGAATGCAACCATCACCAAGGCTTCTTCCGATGGCCTTGCCTTGGGCGACACCACGCTGGATGGGGCAGAGTACACCCTGTACAAAAACGGTACCGCCGTCAAGACCTACACCATCAAAAACGGTACCTTCACCACGGATTCCTACCCCTGCACAGAGAGTGACAGCGTGTACACCCTAATAGAGACGAAAGCGCCCACGGGCTACCAGCTGGATTCCGCTGTGTACAAGCTTACCACCAGCTACGCCAATTTCAGCAGTGCCACCAACAACATCAAGCTCACCGTTACGGACAAGCGTATTGTGGGCAAAATTCAGCTGACCAAGTACGCCACCAACAGTCTCTCAAAGGCACAACAGCCGGAAAAGGGTGCAACCTTCCATGTCTGGCTCAAGAGTGCGGGCAGTTATGCCAAAGCCAGCGCCAATGAGAAATGCGTCATCACCATTGATGAAAAGGGTGTTGGCATCTCCAAGGATTTGCCCTATGGTCTCTACTGTGTGAAGCAGGTGTCTGGTTGGTCGGGCTATGATGTTGACACAAAGGTTTATGAGGTTCGGATTTCCTCTCAGGGAACAACCGTAACCACAGACACCAGCGGAAACAAGCTGGAGATTCACAACGAGATCTGGAAGGGCCGTCTGGACATCATCAAAGTGGACAAGGACACCAAGGAGCCACTGGCAAACGCCCAGTTCACCCTGACCGGCAGTGATGGCAGTAAGCAGACCTCTGTAACAGGCGGCAACGGCAAGGTGATCTTCGAGAATGCTTCTTTCGTCGAAGATAGCATTATATAGTTGCCAGTTTATCGGTTATTGTATCGGCGTTATCTGCGATAATTGTTCTGGTATATCTTCGACAGCCTTCCCTTTATATAATGCCTTTAGCGTGCTCTGAGACGGCAAGCCTGTTCCATCGTCATTAAATTCAACAATCCATTCCGTTCGGTCTAAATCTTTGAATTCGGCAAAGTAGCTATACGCGCCCTTATCATTCCTAAAACAGGCGAACACGCCATCAATCTCCGAAATTTCAATGCTCGATTCGTTATCTAATGCAGCATAATAGGCATACTCTACTCCGTTAATGGATATGTGGGGATAAAGGGATTCTATGACTGGCAATATACATGAGGGGCGTATTGCAAAACTAATTGCTGATCCGCAAAATGATCGAAAGGGGTGAATTTTACCATCCATGTGTATAACTGTGACCTCCATTACACTGTAGATCAGATCAAAAGAGTAGTCCCCCAACACCACATATTTTCAAATCGTGGACGGTGAGAACATTGTGACACTTGTGATCTGTGTGCCCGTGAGGGTGAATAGTCATAGGCTGCTGGTGAGAGGAACACGAACAGAATAACAGGCGCGAAAATACAGGAAGGAGGACACTATGGAACCCCAATTTGATTATTACTACATCCAGGAAGCCGAGCAGTACACATTCTACCGGATTCCCAAACAACTGTTCACTGACCCCGCGTTCAAGTCTTTATCCGTGGAAGCCAAGGTGCTTTATGGCCTGATGCTGGATCGCATGAGCCTGTCCCGCCGCTCCGGTTGGATCGACGAGCAGAACCGCGTGTTTATCTACTTCACCATGGAAGATATTCAGGAACAGCTGGGCTGCGGACATAACAAGGCTGTCCGTCTCCTGAAGGAACTGGATAAGGAAATGGGCCTGATCCGACGAAAGCATCAGGGACTTGGAAAGCCGGATAAGATCTATGTGATGAACTTCGTCACGGTTCGGCACCGCCAGAGTTCCGAAAATGGGAACTCTGAAAAAGCAAACAGCCAGCCTTCCGAAAATGGGAACGCTGGAATTCCTGAAAACGGTTGTCCGGAACTCCCAAAACAGGACAGAAATAATACAGAGAAGAATAAGACTGAGTTCAGTGATACTGATTCCCTCTGTCCTCCTTCCGGGAAGGATGAGCTGGAGGGATTCGGAGAGAAAGTAAATCTCCTTGGATTGCTTCATGAAAAATGGGGCTATATTGCACTTCGGGATCACTACACCCGGGATGAACTGGACGGAATTTTCTCTCTGGGGGTGGATGTCCTGTCCTCGAAAAAGGACACCATCCGTATCAACGGAGAGGACATGCCCCGACAGCAGGTAGCAGATCGGCTGCTCTCGCTGGATTTCACCCATATTGACTATGTGCTGGAATCCCTGAAATCCGTCTCCCGTCCCGTTCGGAATATGCGAAGCTACCTGCTGACCTTACTCTACAACGCACCAATTACCATCGATGCCTACATTACTGCGCTCATTGCGCAGAATGAGGCCAAACAAAAAGAAAGGATCTGAAAGACTATGATGAAGATTTTTATTACCGGTAATGTTACCGCCGATGTCGTTCTGCAGCACAAGGAGAACGACACCACCCCCTACGCCATTATGCGTGTTGCATCCAACCGTCCCTACAAGACAAAGGACGGCATTCGCCCCACGGATTACATCTCCGTAAAGTTCCGTGGTCAGCTGGCAGAGCGTTGTGCCCAGTACGCAAGAAAGGGCACAAAGGTTGCCGCCTGCGGTTCTTTTGAAACCATCGAGTTTGAGGGAGAACCCAACCGTCAGCCCGGCTTCCTCGTAAAGGGCTATGATCTGGAGATCCTCTCCCCCAAGCCGGATAAGGCTGAAACCACTGCTGACCCTGTGGAGGATGCGGCATGAGAAACACCGGCATCTCCTATTCCAGTGCTGAAAAAACGCCCATTATCCTAACGGAACTCCGAGAACTGCTCCCGCCACTTGGTGAGGAGCAGTTTTCTGCTTTGGAGGCAGACATTCTGAACAACGGCTGCTATGTTCCCATCATCGTGGATGAGGAGTTTCACATTGTGGACGGGCATCACCGCCAGAGCATCTGCGCAAAGCATGGTCTCCCCTACACCATGCTGGTGTTCTCCTTTGGGGATATGCTGGAGGCAAAACAGTGGGCGCTGGATACCCAGAAGAACCGAAGAAATCTGGATAAATGGGAACTGGGATAAATCGCATTGAAACTGCGCCCCGATGTGGAAACCAGAGCGAAAGCCAATCAGCAGGAATACCACGGAAATCAGTATGACAGTGGACTTTCGGCAACCTTGCCGGAAGTCCATACTACTCCTGTGGATACCCGAAAAGAGCTTGCGGATGCCGTTGGTCTCGGTGCACGCACTATGGGAAAAGTCATGCAGATTGATGAACATGCCCCGGAGGTAGTAAAAGAAGCACTGGACAAAAAAGAACTGTCCGTCAATCAGGGGTACAAGATCACGAAACAGCTCGAACAGCTTCCCGAGGAAGAACGGGAGGAAGCCGCCGCTCTTGCACTGGAAATGGAACGAGCCAAGCGGGAGATCCCCGAGAAGGATGCGGAGGCTGACCGCAGAACCAGAATTGCAAACAAGTTCAGCAAGGGCTTCCAGAAAGCCATCCTCATTGACCCTTCCGAGGAAAACATCCGCATCTGGGTGGAGTGCTCCTGCATGACCGCCTCCACCATGGAGGATATGGCAAAGGAGGCCAGAGAACTGGAGACTACCTTCCGCACTATTGCGGATACGCTGGAACAGAAGATCATTCCCGAAGATTGGAGGTGTGCACATGGGGAAGATTCCACAGGAAGCGAAACGGGAGATGCTCGAACGGCTTCTGGAGCATCAGGAGCTGGGCTCCGATGAAATTGTATCTATCCTGAAACGCCACGGGGTACAGGGTGATGAAGAAGCCGTTCAGCGCCGGTACCTCAAACAGCTTGGTCAGCAGTATCTGGCTGGAATTCGTGACGAAGAGGGAAATCGGGAAGTGCTTGCGGTGCGGGACGGCACAGGCGCTGTGAAATATACCATCGTTGGGCTCTGTAATTCCAAGAAGGAACTGCAGTCCATCCGAAGCGGAATCCAGCACTCCATGCAGGGGCTTCATAATACCGAGACAAAGGTGGCAAGCAGAATCCACGTCATCGACAGAATGCTTGCCAGATTCAGAAAGGTGGGTCTGCAGTGAATGAAGAAATGCTGTATACGCTGAAATTGTATTGTCCCTTGGCGGCAGAGCTGGATCAGGGAGATTCCTATGACCGTTGGGAGGATGATCCCTACAATATGGACTATGAGGATGACTTCCTCCAGCTGGACGGGCACGATCTGACCGCCTATGCCGATGTGATTCGAGAAGGAATCAAGGGAGAAGCCCTTCCGGCAGAAGCCGAGCGCGGTCTCATGGAATACTATCATGAGGCAGACGGTGTAAATGACAAGGTGGTTTCCCTGAACATCACCGTGGAAGAGGTAGACGGACAGCTTTACGGTGTTGCCCTCTGCGAGGTGAGGGATTTCCTCACCCAGAAGGAGCTGGGGGATCTGGTAGACTACTGCTCCGGTCAGTTTTCCGACGGCTGGGGCGAAGGCTTTGAACAGCGACCTCTGAAAACAGCTGATGGAGATTTGTATGTCCACTTCTGGCAGAGCGGAGACAAGTATAAAATCCAAACCAAGCAGGCGCTGGCTGCGGAAAAACAGCGGCAGAAAAACAATCGAAATCGAGGTGACGCAAGATGAACGGACCCATTACCATCGGCATTGACCATGGCTATGCAGCCATGAAAACAGCACACTTCTCCTTTCCCTCCGGCATCGTGGAATATGCCCACGAACCCTATACCATGGAAAATGTGCTGGAATATGAGGGAAAGTACTATGTGGTCGGCACCGGGAGACAGCCTCTCCAAAAGGACAAAACCCTGTCGGAGAACTACTTCCTCCTGACCCTTGCCGCTATTGCAAAGGAGCTGACCTTTCGGGAGGCTGATGCAAACGCTACTGTGATCCTAGCGGCAGGCCTGCCCTTGACCAGCTTTGGCCGGGACAAACAGGCCTTTCGGAAATATCTCCTCCGCAAGGGGGAACCCATCCTCTTCCGATACGAACAGAAATCCTACAGTATCACCATCGCAGATGTGGTCCTCTTCCCTCAGGGCTATTCCGCTGTGCTGACCCAGCCTGAACTCCTTCGGGAACCCTCTGTGATTGTGGCGGATATCGGCGGCTGGACGGTGGATCTGATGCGAATTGACCACGGCGTTCCCGATGCAGGTACCTGCAAGAGTCTGGAGCTTGGCATGATCCGCTGTCTTGGAAGTGCCGCAGAACGGATTCGGCAGGAGCTGGGCATCTCCATGAGCGATGTGCAGCTGGAGTATGCTATGACCGGGAACGCCGGAAGCATGGATCCCCGTGGGGAAGAAATCATCAATGCTGTGGCAGACGAATATGTGGAAACCATCATCTCTGCCATCACCGAAAGCGGACTTGATCCAAGAGCTATGCCCCTGATCGTCATGGGCGGGGGCGCAAACCTCTTCAAACGCCATGTCCCGCCCCGTGTGGCCTTTTGTCGGCTTTTCATCCTCGATGACACATCCCTGAACGCCAAAGGCTTTGAACGGCTGTCATCGAGAGTGTCGGCGGAATGTGCCAATGGGTGAAAAACGGCGAATCGGCCTTCAGTTTTCACTGGATAATCCCCGGCACAGACAGGCGCTCGCGTATATAGATAAAGCCAGCACCGGTCACTACACCGATGCAGTTGTCACGGCAATCTGCGGATATCTGGATCGGGAGAAGCTCTGCCGGGAGGTGCAGACAACCATCCGGGAAGAACTGAAAAACATTACAATTACCAAGACCACGGAATTTGAGGATATCTTCCTCGATGATTCTGTGGTCTCTTTTTTGCAGTCACTATGAAAGGAGTGGTTTTTTGGACTACAAAGAATTTGTTGACCGTGTTGCCGAAGAGATCGGCAACAGACTGCCGGAGCCTCTGAAAAATGCAGAGATCGTCACACGGCAGGTCGACAAGCTTCAGGGGGAAGGTTACTACGGAATTACCGTCAATCCCGCAAACAGCAACGTCGGCATCAGCTTCGATCTGCAGAAAGTCTATGAGAGAACCGGGAACGGCAGGGATATGGAAGCGGCACTGGATGCTGTGGCACACTTGATTCCGGAGAGCTTTGCGGATCGTCCGAATGTGAAAGCTTCCGACCTGAAGGATTATGAGACCATGAAGAAAACGCTGATGATTCAGGTGGTTCCCACTGCCGGGAATGAAGATATGCTTTCTACGATTCCCCATACGGAGAAAGAGGACATGTCCATGGTCTATCGCTTCGTGATCAGCACGGACGATCGTGGAACGGCCTCTGTGCTGGCTACCAACCAGATGCTCGAAAACTACGGCATTACCCCGGAACAGCTCCATGCGGATGCGATGGCAATGGCACCGGAATGCTTCCCGGCAGATGTACGAGGGATGCAAGAGATTCTGGCGGAAATGATGGGACTTCCCCCTGAAATGGTGGGAGACAATCCCAGTGAAATGTATGTTGCTACCTGTAATCACGGTGTTTATGGAGCAGGATGTATCTTCTATCCGGATTTCATGAAACAGGCAGCGGAGAAGCTGGGCGGAGACTATACAATGCCGGAAAGAACGGCACATCCTGCGGCAACAAAGAATAGTTTGCGGCTACCTAAAACAGCGTTGAGCTTTGGAACAAACAGCAGTCCCAGCAAAGGTAAAGTATACATGGTAGTGAGAATTCCGGCAATCATGTCCGGATTCCCGAGGTAATATAGTGCATAGTAAGGTGTAAAAGAGCCCTTGAATGCCACAAAAAGGTTAATGCAGAAGACCATACCCAGCAGACAAAGAGCAGGACCGTTTTTCAGTACGGATTTCATGGTAACGCCCAGGTTGACAGAGGTTTGCTCAGGCTGATAGCGTTCCTTGATTCCGGCGGCGGCAACAAAACAGAAGATTGTGGTGACAATACCAACCAGAATGGCAAGAGCCAGATAGCCGCGAGCATCCATACTGACGCCGTCGGCGCTGAAACCGGTAATAACCTGAACTGCGAAAAGGTTGAGAAGGAATGCAGCCAGATTCGCACCCCAGTCTCGGAATGCGCCCAGGGTAACTCTTTCCTGAGGATCAGAGGTCATTACATTGGAGGCAGAGCCAAAGGGAACCTGAAAGAGGGTGCTGACAACGGTGAAGATAAGATATACCGCATAAGCCCAGATCATCTTGACCATGTAGTTATCAGTGGGAGAAAGGAAGCAAAGTACGATAAAGATGCCGTATGGAATGGCGGCAGCAAACATAAACGGACGATAATGACCTGTTTTACGAAGCTTGGAACGATCTGCAATCATACCGATTGCTACATCGTTAACTGCATCAAAGATCATTGCCACCAGCATGACCGTACCTGCAACTGTCGTAGGAAGTCCTGCTACGTCGGTCATAAAGATCAGTAAATAAGTGGTGATCATGTTAAAGGCAAACTGGCTTCCCAAGTCGCCTGCGCCGTAACATAACCGTTCTTTCAATGAAAGCTTTTGATTCATGGGGAATCTCCTTCCTTTTTGTTTAATACACCTATAGTATAAGGAAGTCGCATCACGATAGGAAATACAAAGTTACAATAAAACGTTATTGTAATAAACAATAAAAGGCTGCACAATTGAAAACACCCGACTTGTTGCAACGACCGGGAAGAGAAGATATGTTTGGTGGTTCTGCTTCCTTTTCATTGGTTTCTTCGTTGCTTCTGGTGAATAGCTTCTTCCATGCTTTCAAAGTATACTTGCCTTGCAAATTACATGAAAGGCGGAATCCCGATGGAAGAACGCAAAAACCTATGTGCTCAGATCCCCATCAGCCTGCACAATAAGGTGCGGCAGGAACAGCAGGAATCAGGCAAGTCCCTGAGCGACTACATCACAGAAGTATTGACCGAGTATTACGAAGGAGGCAGAATCACCATGGCAGCAACCAGAACCCTTGCAATTCAGATTTCCGAGGAACTCTTCCAGAAGCTGAAAACCTACCTCGCGGAGGAATCTCAGCGCAGAGGGCGGAAGATCAGCCAGAAGGAGTTCATTGTGGAGCTCATCGAGGAAGCTCTGGCAGGTGACTAAGAATGAGGATTTCCTACGAAAGGAAGATCAAGGGGATCTCCGTCAAATGCAGGGTATCGTGGGCGGTACTATATATGGGTAAAAGGACAATCAGCTCGTGAAATGGTGGGGGAACAATTCCGTTGCCTTTGCACCATTGCACCTTATAAACAAGAAATCAATCAGGTGGATCAATTCCGGAAACAGATATCGCTTCCGGTGGAAAACCAGAGAATACTGCGCGGACAAATCTATGCCTGGGATATCAATTTCACGAAGCCTATCGTCGGGGTGTATGCAACCCCTGGGAACCAACCCCACACCCAGGCCACACTGCGCACATTTTTTAATCGCTTCTACGTCTACCAGTTCGCCCTGAATGCGGTATTCCCGTTGGATGTCTAGAAAGGTCTGCTCAAACCGATGCCGTTCCAGTTCGCCGGCATCCCGAACCAACAGCGGCAGGGGCTGTTCCGGATCCGGAGCGGGGGCATTCTCTGCGACCACAAGCACAAGTTTTTCCTCAAACAGAGGAACGGACACCAGCTCCCAGGAGGAAACTTTGCCTTCAACCATTGCCACCTCCATCCGTGAATCCAGAAGCATCTGCTCCAAAGCCTCCGGACGGCTAGAGAACAGGCGAACATCCAGCTCATCCAGTTCCTCCTTGTACTTCTGGAGTATGGGCGGGATATAGTTGGAGGCCAGTGTAGGTGCCACACCCAGAGTCACCTTTCGGTTCCGTCGCTGATCTGCCATAGCAAGGGTCAGCTGCTCCTCGCAGGCAAGAAGCTCCTTGGTGTATTGATAAAATCGCGTGCCGCCTGCTGTGCGGATCAGCCGCCCGTTCTGACGAAGAAAAAAACGAATGGAATAGTGATCTTCCAGTTCCCGTATGATTCGGCTTACCGCCGGTTGACTCAAAAACATCTGCTCTGCCACCAGACTCATATTCATTTGCTCGTAGACTTCCACAAAAACCTTGTAATAACGGAGATTCATAGGATCACCCCATAACAAAAACTTATGCATAGGATCAATTTATTCGATTTGTAAAAGATTTTGTAATTCATTATAATACAATCAGGACAGGAATGCAAGCACACAGGATCGATGCATACGCCGCATTTGCGGTGATTGGAGCGATCGCTGTACGGCCATGCAGCGTCGCTTTGAAATGGTCATGTGTACAATCCTCCATTTGGCTTGATTTTCTTATGCTCCGTATTATAATAATGTAGAAAGAGGCGAAACTGTATGAAAGCCCGAGCTCTCAAAGGCACTCCCGCTTATTATATCAACAGCGCAATCGTTATGCTGCTGATGCTTTGTTTCCGCTTTATCCCTGCACCTGCTCCCATCACCCAAACCGGTATGGCTGTGGCCGGCGTTGTCATCGGAACCATCTGGGGCTGGGCCACCGTGGGTATGTTCTGGCCCTCCGCAATGGCCATCATCTGTATGGGTTTCACCGGTCTGATGACCGTCAGTGAATCCATGATCACTGCTTTCGGACATAACAACACCCTGATCGTTATCACTATGTTCGGCATGCTGGGCGTTCTGGAATCCGCAGGCATTACTCGTTACATCTCTCTGAAGATCGTCGGTTCCCGTCTGGGCAATGGTCGTCCCTGGGTCCTGGTTTATCTCATGATGCTGGCTGCCTGCCTGCTCCACGGTATTACCGGCGCTTTCCCTGTCATCTTCCTGGTATGGTCTCTGTTTTATAACATTGTTGAGGCCAACAAGATCGAGAAGGGTCCCTTCACCCAGTTTGCTGTTACCGCTATTGCCTTCGGCACCCTGATGGGCGGTCAGCTCTTTACCTTCAACGTTCCTGTCGTCATGTTGATGGGCGCCTTCACCAACGTTTCCGGCATGGAGGCTCCCGGTTTCGTGCCCTACTTTGTCTGGATGCTGGTGGTCTCCCAGCTGTCTGCTCTGCTTTATGTGCTGTTCGGCAAGTATATCCTCCGGATCAAGGCTCCCAGCATTGACACCTCCTCTATGGAGAAGGCTGAGAAGCTCGACGGCTATCAGAAGCTGGTCTTCGGTGTCCTGGCCGTCTTCCTGCTGGCTCTGGCAATTGCAAGTCTGCTGCCTGCTTCCATCCCCGTGGTGGCCGCTCTGAAGAACCTGGACGTCAAGGGACTTGCTCTGCTTCTGGTTGCCATTCTCATTGCATTGAACTTTACCAAGGGCAAGAGCTTTGCTGAGTACATGTCTCAGGCCAAGTGGGAACTGATCTTCGTTATTGCCTGCGTGGTCCTGATCTCTGGCTCCCTGAGCAATGCTGACCTGGGCATCGTGGCATGGGTCACCCAGCTGTGCCAGCCCATCTTCGGCGGCAGCAATATGATCGTCTTCCTAATCCTCATCACCGTGATCCCCTGCATCCTGACTAACGTGCTTAACAACCTGGTTGTCGGTATGCTGTTTATTCCCATCGCATATTCCTTTGCTGCAGCCAACGGCGCGAACCCTGTTATGCTGCTGGTTGTCACCATCATGTCCACTTCTATGGCACTTGCGACTCCCGCCGCCTGCGTCCCCGCTGCTGCACTCCACGGCAACTCCGAGTGGGTCACCGGCGCACAGGCCGCCAAGTATGGCATCTTCGCAGTGCTCTGTTCCCTGGTCGTCATTCTGCTGGTGGGCATTCCCATGGGCAATCTGCTATTCTAAACTAGTTTGGAGGCAAAACCGTGATTAAACTCAAGTATCCCCATCTGTTCCAGCCCCTCAAGGTAGGCAACATGGTCCTGAAAAACCGCATCCTGCTCTCCCCCACCATGATGGCAGAGCAGAGCAAGGAGGGCTATCCCACCCATCAGACCATTTCCTATTATGAGGGCAAGGCCAAGGGCGGTGCCGCGCTGGTCACCATCGGAGAAACCGCTGTGGACCGTGACCGCGCACCCACCCATCCCGGCCACCTGAACGTTTTTGATGTCGCTGGCATGCCTTATATGGTCCAGCTGGTAGACGCTGTCCATCAGCATGACTGCAAGCTCTCCATCGAGCTGTGCCATGGCGGCCACGAGTCTCCTGCCGATATCATCGGCAAGAACCCCTTTGGCCCCTCTGCCATGGTCAAGCCTGACGGTACCGTGGTAGACGAGATGACCAAGGAGGACATTAAGGACGTGGTGAACAATTTTGCCAGCGCCGCAGCCTATGCCCAGAAGGTTGGCTTCGACATGGTCATGCTCCATGGCGGCCACGGCTGGCTCCTGAGCCAGTTCACCTCCCCTTATGCCAACAAGCGTACCGATGAGTACGGCGGCAGCGCCGAGAACCGCGCACGGTTCGCCATCGAGGTCATTGAGGCCATCAAGGAACGCTGCGGCAAGGGTTTCCCCATTGAATACCGTATTTCCGGCTCCGAGCTTACCGAGGGCGCTTTGACCCTGGAGGACACCATTGAGTTCCTGAAGATGATTGAGGACAAGGTGGATCTGATCCATGTTTCCGCAGGTATGCGTGCCAACGTACATACCCGTGCCATCATGCATCCCTCCGCTTTCCTGGGTCACGGCCCCAACGTGTATCTCGCTGAGGCCATCAAAAAAGAGATTACCAAATGTCCTGTGGTCACCATCGGTGCCATTACCGATCCCGCTAAGGCTGAGGAGATTCTGGCATCCGGCAAGGCTGACGCCATTGCCATGTGCCGTACGACCATCGCCGACCCCGAGTGGCCCAACAAGGTCCGCAAGGGCCGGGAGGAGGACATCACCCCCTGCATCAAGTGCTTCTACTGCCTGGATGGTGAGAAAGTTGCACGCCGTTTTGGCTGTTCCGTCAACCCCACCGCAGGCCGCAACCTACGTCTGGATGCTCTGACAAAACCCATTACCAAGAGCCGGAAGGTTCTGGTCATCGGTGGCGGCCCTGCAGGTATGCAGTGTGCCATCACCGCTTCTCAGCGGGGCCATGACGTAACCCTGATGGAGAAAACCGACAAGCTGGGCGGTCAGCTCAAGTTCGGAACCCACGAATATTTTAAGGAGGGGCTCCGTGACTTTATGAACTACCTTGTCCGCCAGACCTACAAGGCCGGTGTCAAAGTGCTTCTGAATACCACCGCTGAACCCGAGTCTGTGGATGCCATGGGCTTTGATGTGATTGTTGCCGCTACCGGTGCCAATCCTATTATTCCGCCCATCCCCGGTGCTGACAGTCCTAAGGTTCTCAACGCATTCAACTACTTTGAAAATCTGGACAACATCGGCGAACGCGTTGTGGTGGTCGGCGGCGGTCTGGTGGGATGCGAGGGCGGCCTTGACCTAGCCCAAACCTACGGCAAGCATGTCACCATTCTGGAGATGACCGGGGCCGTTGCTCCCGAGGCGTGGCGTACCCATCGCATTCCTCTGACTGAGCGTCTGGAGGAATTCACCGACGTTCGCACCGGTGCAAAGGTCACTGCCATCTCCGACGATAGCGTTACCTATGTGGATACAGACGGCAACGAGGTGGTTGTCCCCTGTGACACCGTAATTATGGCCGTAGGCATGCGGCCCAACGCTGCCGAGGCTGAGAAGTTCCGGTTCGTGGCTGAGGACTACGTCCAGATTGGCGACTGTGCCAAGATCCAGACTGTTTTCGGTGCTACCCACACCGGCTACTGGGCAGCGCTGGACATTTAATCGTTTGATTCTTCCAGTTTCTATAATTCCCCCATACAACAACTCCTCCACAATTTTTTGTGGAGGAGTTGTTATCGGATGGAACTTTGTGGGTCATACGGATTTAATGCCCGAATAGGGGAACATTTTCTCTGTATCCATAAATAACGCCTTCGTATAACATAGTTTATTATATTCTACCATTTTCTTGACAGAAAACGATAATGAATGGGATGATGCCAAATGGTTATAGTTTGATTTCACAATTTAGGCACCCCCCTATCAGCTTAACAGTTACAATGAACATGTAAGACGGTAGTGTCAAACCGGTATTACTAACCCCTTTGTTTTTTGAAAACAACAGCTTCGGCTGATCATATATATCTTGCCCTCGTGGTGTGACGAACTTCGTTGCATTGCGGGGACTTTTTGCATTTCTATGAAAGGAGAAACGAATTGAAAACTAGAATCAGCACACGCATTCTGGCCCTGGTGCTTCTCGGGGCAATGGCCATCGGTTTCATTCCAGCGGTCATGGCCACGGATTTGGCAGAGTCCTCGGCTGTGGAACCAGGGGAGACCGAGAGTAGTACCGCAGAGCAGACAGAGCCGGAAGCAACCCCATCACCGGAACCTGAATCGGAGACGCCAGAAGAACCGTCAGAGGAAACCGTCACAGAAAGTGACGAACCCCTCAGTATGGACGGCTACCCGCTGGTTCGGGCTTTCTTCAATCCCAGAATGAGGGCGGCAACAGGGACCATGAGCAAAAGTCTCTGTACCTATGTCTACAACTATATCTCCCCCTACTGGTATTGGAACCAGCATTACACCGGAACCGGCCACACCGGTGCCCATTACTTCTACTGCGAGATGATTTCCTACCACGAAATTGACGGTGTTGTGGCCTATTGCATTGAGCCCAATGTAGGCTCTGTAGATAAACAGCAGTACACCAGTTATGACGATGGAGCTGCGGACTCAGCGTCCTACTGGATGCTGGAGTTGGATGCCACCCAGTGGGAACTCATTAAGACCGTCTTGGCCTTTGGCTACTTTTCTGGTAAGCAGAGCCAACCGATTTGCACATGCGGCCTCAATCGCAGTGACCAGATATCCCGGTCAGGCCTATAATCCTCTGGTTATTTCTGCTGAAAATGGGATGGGGAAAACACATTTGTTGTATGCCATTGGAAACGAAATCAAAGCCCAGTATAACTTGTAATTAATTAGACAGTATGCTAACATACAACACCAACTGGAGGTGTTTTTATGTTGGCATGTATTGTGACCGCACTATTTCTTCTGATGTTCCGGGTTGCCGGAGCGCTGCGTCTGGGCGTTCCATTGCTTTATGCGCTGATTATTCCAACCATATTCCACGAGTGGTACTATTCCCACACTGCTCTTGCTAACGGCATATGGTATGCCATGTTAGCAGCGGTGGCGTTGTCGTGGCTTATAACAATTGCACGGAAGGTGCGGGAGTGGATTTGATACTCCTGCACCTTCCGCTTTTCTATCGATATGAAAGGGGTGATTACAACCAACAAAGACATATTCCTGTCTGTTCGGCTGAAGCCGGAGGACAAAAGAAAACTTGATCAACTCACGGAGGAATCCGGTCTGAGTGCCAGTGCCATCATCCGAAGGCTGATTCATGGAACGGAGATCAAGCCCCGGAGGCCGGAAGACCTGAAGGAGCTGGCTCTGGCCATCAATCGGGAAGGTGTCAACATCAACCAGATTGCACGGAGCGCAAATGCCGGAATCCTTACCCGAAACGATGTGGAGGAGTTGAAGCTCCGGCAGGCAAAAATTGAAGAACTATTATGGAAGGTGGTGAATCAGTAGTGGCCATTACGAAAATCCTGGCGAGGAGCTCCGGCCTGAACAGGGCTATCGGTTACGTTATGAACGGCGAAAAAACTGAGGAACAGCTTCTGGTGGCAACCCAGATATGCTCCCAATCAACCGCCTATGATGACATGATAGCAACCAAACAGATGCACGGGAAGGTAGGCGGTATCCAGTGCTATCACTTGATACAGTCCTTCAAGCCGGGAGAGGTATCTCCGGAAACTGCGTTGGAAATTGCACAGGAATTGGTGCAGGAGGTCATCCCTGACCACGAAGCTGTCATCGGTGTCCATGTGGATCGGGAACACATCCATGCCCACATCGTGTTCAATTCTGTGGCATGGACAACGGGAGAAAAGTACAGCAGCACAAAGGAAAGCTACTATAAGATCCGAAAAATCTCTGACCGGCTCTGTCGGGAACATGGTCTATCCGTACTACCGGAACAGAACCAAGGCCGAAGCAGTCACTATGGCGAATGGCTCCTGCAACAGAAGGGGCATCCGAGCTACAGGGACATGTTGGAAGCAGACCTGAAGGTAGCCATGGAGGATGCCAACGACATCGGTCATTTTTATATGATCATGGAGAGCATGGGCTATGAGATCAAGCACGAAAATCGGCTGGGGTTCCGGTTCAGGGGGCAGGAACAATACTACTACCCGGAACGGAAAAAACCGCAGTATTCGGAAAAGAACATCCGCGCATACATTCATGGAAATCTCATGGATATTGAAGCGGGACTGAAACCTGCCTATGCGATCCGACAGCCTTATGTCCCATATCGCAACAAAGTCAAGGTGAAATACACCGGGATCGTTGCCCTGTACTACCACTATGTATACCTGCTGCGGAGTTTGGAGAAACAGCAGTATCCACCACGGATGACTTATCGGCTTCGGCAGGATGTGAAACGGTTTGAAGAAATCAAAGCTCAGTTCGATTTTCTAAGGGAACATGGAATTGAAACACAGGCTGACATGGATGCTCATGTTGCGGAATGCAAGACAAAACTGGAACCCATGATGAAACAGCGTACCATCCTGAATGTAAGGAAGAAAAAGTACCGGGAATTATATAATGCTCTGTCCACGGAACAGGAACTCGCCCTCCCGGCAAAGCTGTACGAGGAGGGAAGCATGGATTTCTATCAGGAGGCTGCGGAGTATAGAACTGCGGTAAAACTGCTAGACTCCTGTGGTATTCCCAGAGAGCAGCTTCAGACAGAAAAAGCTACCATATACAAAGAACTGGCAGACCTCAATTACGAGATCCGCCAGATCAGGAAGAATATAAAAATGTGCGAGAAGATCCAGAACAGAGTTCCTGGGATTGAGAAAACGCTCCAGCGAATTGAACCGGAGCCTCAGCAGAAACGGCAAAAGCAGTGGGAACGATAATCCCGCTGCTTTTGTTCATTCCGCAATCCGCGGCATGTGGGGTCTGGGGCATCCCCTGTGGGTGGTTTGTGTGACAAACCATATGCTTGCCAGTCGATAGACTGCAACTACTCAAAAATAAAAAATTCTTGTCGATTTTGAGGGGTGTGGCCAGGTGCCTACGTGGCACCTGCTTTTCTAGGGGAAGAGAGAGCCAGGCGCCCACGTGGCACCTGGCCATGGCTTATTCCTCCGAATCACTGCAGGTAGGTGTCAATGTATGCACCTACCTGTACCAAATTGTAGGTTTTCGCAATGGCGTATGCGCATACGTAGACACCTGGAAATCGCTTTTGGCATGACCTTTCGGTGAATTCGCCGGGAAGTTTGGCCTTGCGGTAACATTGCCAGAAACGTAATGTCCTAAACCGGGTTTGCTGAATTCATCAAACCCGGTTTTCGCTACCGCTTTTGACAAATTCGTCAAAAGCGGTATTTCCAGAATGTTGTGTTCTACCAGCGATGAGCATATTTGTTCACAGACAGCATTTAGCTTCATGATGATTCCATAATGGATGCAGAAATGCTGGAAATTCTGGCCTTCCGACACAGCTGTGTGCGGTACCGCTTCCGGCAATGTTGCCAAAAGCGGTATGCCATATCGGGTTTTCAGAATTCTGAAAACCTTCCTGCTGCTCCCTAAATCGGGTATGGCAACATTGCCAAACCCGATCAGAGCCGGACTTTTCGGATCCTGTTCGGTCACTGTCCCCCACACTGCCCCAACGTGGGCGAAACGCTCCGGCCTGCGTATCCGTGCCCGCAGTAGCGGAAAGGCCCACAAACGGCCACAACGGCTGACACAGCGGGCAACCCAATCGAATAATAATCTTGACGCCTCCTATCGTTTCGTGTGAAACGGTGGGAGGCGTTTTTCTTTTGGAAGGAGGAGATATGAACGTATTTGAAGCAGTAAAACCGGCTGTGACAGCCAGACAGGCAGCAGAGCAGTACGGCATCCATGTGGGTGAGCATGGCATGGCAATCTGCCCCTTTCACAATGACAAAACCCCCAGTATGAAATTGGACAATCGCTTCCACTGCTTTGCCTGTCAGGCGGACGGGGATGCGATTGATTTTGTTTCCCGGCTGTTTGGAATCCCGATCAGGGATGCAGCAGTGAAGATAGCAGAGGATTTTGGAATCCCCTACAACCAGAGAGATGGGCCTGCTGCGGTAGTGGCTGCCAAGGCTCCGGCACAAGGGCAGGAACGTCTGACCGAGAAAACCTGCTACACTACCCTAACGGCGTACTTTCGACTTTTGCATAGATGGGAAGCGCAGTATGCGCCCCAAGTGCCGGGAGAAGCATTGCATCCCTTGTTCGTAGAAGCCCTACAGAGGAAGGGGTATATCGAGTATTGGTTGGATATCCTGTTGTCCGGAACGCCGGAGGAGAAATGCACATTTATCGTGCAACATGGAAAGGAAGTGAAAAAGATTGAACAAAGAATCACAGAGTTGTCTACCCAGGGAGCCCTGTACCGTGGAGGAGGTGAAGGAGTGTCTAAGCCGCACACCCAACGGGAAGGTCTTTAATTCCGCATCTAACTACAAAAGGGTTTTGCAATGTGATCCGGTTTTGAAGGGAGCCATTCGGAAGAATCTCCTGACGGAACGGATCGATATTGTCAAGTCATTGGGGTGGTATCGGGACAGTCCTACCTTGACGGATGTGGACATCAAGTATCTGGTGCTGTATTTTGAGGAGAACTACGGTCTGACGGTGGAAAAGAAAATCGAGGATGCTGTTGCGGTGATTGCCAATGAAAATCGCTATCATCCCATCTGTGATTTTCTGAACGAGCTCCAGTGGGATGGCACGGAGCGCATCCGTTACTGCCTGAACCATTTTCTCGGGTCTGACATCAATGACTATACCTACGAAGCTATGCGGCTGTTCCTGTTGGGAGCCATATCACGGGTGTTCGAACCGGGATGCAAATTTGAGGTCATGCTGTGTCTGGTAGGAGGACAGGGAGCAGGCAAGTCCAGCTTCTTTCGGCTGCTTGCGGTACAGGACGAGTGGTTCTCGGATGATTTGAAAAAGATCGATGATGAAAACGTATACCGCAAAATGCAGGGACATTGGATCATCGAAATGTCCGAGATGCTGGCTACCGCCAATGCAAAAAGCATTGAGGAGATCAAGTCTTTTATCAGCCGCCAAAAGGAGACATATAAAGTTCCCTACGAAACACATCCGGCAGACCGGAAACGGCAATGTGTGTTCGGCGGGACTTCCAACACCATGGATTTCCTTCCTCTCGACCGCACGGGTAACCGGCGATTTGTGCCGGTCAAGGTATATCCGGAACGTGCTGAGGTGCACATTCTGTCAGACGAACAGGCCTCCAGAGCATACCTGATTCAGGTATGGGCGGAAGCCATGGAGATATACCGCAGCGGAAAATTCGAGCTGAAGCTAAGCCCGGAAATGGAGGAATATCTGAAGATTCACCAGAGGGACTTCATGCCGGAGGACACCAAGGCCGGACAGATCCAGGAGTACCTGGAGAACTATACCGGTAAAATAGTTTGCTCCAAACAGCTGTACCGCGAGGCATTGGGACATCTGTTCGATGAGCCCAAACAGTGGGAACTGCGGGAGATCAACGATATCATGAACAATTCCGTTACAGGGTGGAAAGCTTTCAGCAATCCCCGGCGATTCCCAAAGCCGTATATGCGGCAGAAGGGGTGGGAGCGGATTGAGGACAGCAACACCATGAACGGAGAATTTCGTGATCTCACTCCGGAGGAGGCTCAGCAGCTGGAGCTGCCTGAGAGGTGGCTTTCGTAATGATTGTACCCGGTTGCCGATTTGGTTGCTGACCCGGGTGCCAATCCGGTTGCCGGGAATGTCCCCAAAAAGATTTTCATTGTGGGAGGTCTCTTTTCCTTTAAGATCAATCTGGACGGTGAGAAATTCGTCACCGTTGGCTCCACAGAACTCCGGGAAGGTGCCCAGTGGCCCTGGGGCTCCCTGGTCTGCACCCCCGAGGGCATGGAGGTCCATGGCGGTATCGTAAAGCTGGAAGCAGGAAAGGCTTACCCCATCCGGCTCTGCGTCAATGCCACCATCAGGGAAAAGGATCTGCAGGTCCGTCTTGCCTGGATCACCCCGGAGCAGAAGGAAAAGGAGCGTGCGAAGGCTCTGGAGATCGCCTCCAAGGCGAAAAAAGTTGTCTACTTCCTGTCCGAAGATTACAGCTACCGTCCTCTGGGCGCTCCTATGGACTTTGGCGGCATGACCGGTCTGGCTTCCATGGACATTCCCGAAAGTCAGCTTACTCTGATTCAGGAAATCAAGGCTGCTATGCAGCCCGACGCCAAGCTGATCCTGATGCACAACATCGGGCAAATCTATGCTCTAGGTGCCGTAGAACCCATCTCCGATGCCATCATGAATATCTGGCCCCCCGGGCAGGAGGGCGGTCTGGCAGTGGCTGAACTGCTCGCCGGCAAAGTGAATCCCTCCGGCAAAACAGCCCTGACCATGCCCGCAAAGGACACGGACACTCTGGTATCCGACACCCCCGAGCACCGCAAGACCCGGTACGAAAGCTATAGGAAGGACGGCAAGAAGGTCATTGACTTTGACGAAGGTATCTTCTCCGGCTACCGCTGGTACGATAAGGAGGGGGTCAAGCCCCTGTATGCCTTCGGCCACGGTCTAAGCTATACCACCTTCTCTTACTCTGACCTGACTGTTTCCGGCACAGACGTAACCTTTACCGTCACCAATACCGGTGCTGTCCCTGGTACGGAAATCGCCCAGGTCTACCTTGGCGCTGCCGAGGTTCCCGCAGGTGTTCAGATGGCAGAAAAGGCCCTCTGCGGTTTTGCCCGAGTCGAGGACCTTGCCCCCGGTGAAAGCCGCACCGTCACCGTCACCATCCGCGAGCGTTCCTTCTGCTACTGGAACACTGCTCAGGAACTGACCCGGCGTCCTGACGGAACGCAGGACAAGTGGGTGCGTACCACAGGACCGAGAAAGGTATGGGTCGGTGCTGCATCTGATGCTCTTATGCTGGAAGGTAACATTAGATAAGCTTAAAGTTCGCTGGCAATCTATATAATGAGTTTTCGGGACATATTGTCTATCTACATGCCCGCCTACAGATTTCTCCTCAAAGTGAAGCAACCACCTCTCACGGCACCGTTTTGATGCCAAGAGAGGTGGTTTGCTTTGTTTTCATCAGCCGACAAAGCCGAATATGTACTGAATATCGACGGAATATCCGGTTTTTGTGCCTTTATTGCTTCCTAACTCGTGATGCCGCAGCGTATTACTCCTGTGCGCATACGGATTCGGATAACAGCTCCTTTAGCCTCATAAGTAATGCATTCTGGGAGTTCTTCTTCCATACAATGCCCTGCACCATAGATTCCATATTATCCACCGGCAGGAATTTGATATTGGGGTCGTTGGCCAGCAGATTTCCCTGATTGGTCAGGGTCACTGCCAAACCGGAGGCCACATACAGAGATACGGAGCTGATTGCCGGCAGAAGCTTGATCTGACAGGTGTCTCTTAGCCCCATAAACGGCATATTTCCCATAAGAGGATCCTGCAATGTTTCGGGGAACTGATCCGGTGTAACCATAGCAAGGGGGAGCCTTTCCAGAAGGTCGTTCATTTCCGCCATAGTGAGGCGCTCTGCCTGGGCCTCCGGCAGATTTTTGTTGATTGCCAGGACTGCCGGCTTGGACAGCAGTGGCAAAGAATCAAAACCATAGTCGTGAAACTCATCATATACCAGCATAAGCCCAGCGTCCAACGTTCCATCCTGTAATCCGGCGAACAGGAAACGGTTATCCCGACGCAGAATATTGATCTCACTGCCGGGGTAAAGCTCCAACAGCTGCCGAATGGCGGCGGTGAGCTGATCCGGCATATACTGATCTTCAAGGATTCCCAGATTCAGATTCCCATTGATGCCGGAGCTGATATCCCGCACCTCTTTGACAATGGAAAGGTAATCCTGATAAAAAACATTCAGCCTTTGATACAGTGTAATACCGGCTTGGGTCAGTCGCACGATATTATTGGTTCGGGTAAAAAGCTTGACGCCAAGCTCGTCCTCAATAGCGGAAATCTGACGGCTGAGAGAGGGCTGTGTGATAAAGAGCTGCTCTGCGGCAGCTGTGAAATTGAGCCGTTCTGCGGCCACAAGGAAATAATGGATCTGTGCGGTAGTCATAAGCATCCACTCCTATCTTATTTCACAATGATTATAAAATAATCCGGCGGAAAACGCAAGAAAGCGCAGGGAGGATTTGCTTGCAAATTCCATACGATATTTGCATTGAAGGATAGGAAAAAACTTCTGGTTCTGTGTAAATAAAGACAGATAAAATAGAAACATCAAAGTATAAGGAGCGTGAATGCTTATGAGCAATTATCCCAATCTTTTGCGCCCGCTTAAGGTAGGAAATGTATATCTGAAAAACCGTATGGTATCCACTAACGCCCTGCTTCATTATCTGCAGGGGCCGGAGAGCTTCCCTGCGGAATCTGTCATCAATTATGTGGCATCCTGCGCCAGAAACGGTGCTGCCATCGTTAGCTTTGGTGATTGGGCGGATCCCCATCAGCGGACAGCAATCGATCCCTCCAGCCGTCGGATGCCTATGTTCGATTTGACGGATCCCAGTGTGCACAACTATATGTCTCAAATGGCAGATGCGGTGCATTTTTACGGTTCCAAGCTCTGCATTTGTCTGATGGAGTTCGGCCCCCGTGGCTTGGGTGTGAAGAACAAGCCCGCCATTGATACCTCCAAGGATATCGACCTGACAGATATGGATGCCATTCAGGACATCCTCCCCCAGATGTTTGCGGAGGATTTCGGGGAGATCAAGGCAATGACCCCGGAGCAGATTCGGGAATTTGAAGAAGTGGTTGCACAAAAAGCCCTTTTTTATAAGAAGCTTGGTTTTGATATGTGTGATCTCCATATGGCCTATCGGCTTCCTATTTTCGCCCAGTTCCTGTCTCCTCTGGTGAATGACCGGACGGATGAATATGGTGGTAGCCTTGAAAACCGGGCCCGCTTCCCGCTGGAAACCTGCAAGCGGATCAAGGAGGTCTGCGGTCAGGATTTCCTGATCGAAATTGAGATTTCCGGCGAAGAAAAGCCCGGCGGTATGACCCTGGATGAGGTTATCGAATTTGCAAAAATGGCTGAGGGTCTCATCGATATTTTCCAGATTCGGGCTTGGAACGACACCGATTCTCACCCCACCGGCTTTAACTCTGTGGAAGGGGAGCCCGTTACCCTTCGTTACTGCGAAGCTATGAAAAAGGCCGGTGTCCCTGTTTTGGTAGAGCCCGTGGGCGGATATCAGGATCCGGATCTCAACGAGAAATTCCTGGCAGAGGGAAAATGTGACCTCATTGGTATGGCCCGTGCCTTTATCTGTGAACCGGAGTATTTTGAAAAGATCTACGAGGGTCGTGGCGAGGATATTACTCCCTGCATCCGCTGCAATAAGTGCCACGTTCCTTACATTGACGGTCCTTGGCACAATGTCTGTTCCGTCAATCCCTGTATGGGGCAGGCGCACCGGATCAAGAATCTTGTTCCCAACCATACAAAGCCCCGCAAGGTTGCCATCGTCGGTGGCGGCGTTTCCGGTATGGAGGCTGCTATCGTAGCCGCCCGTCGAGGACATACCGTAACCCTTTTTGAAAAGACAGATCGTTTGGGTGGTCAGCTCCTGTATGCCGATTATGCTTCCTTCAAATGGCCCATTCGTAATTTTAAGGCCTGGCAGATCCGGCAGCTCAATAAACTGGGTGTGGAGATTCGGCTGAATACGGAGGCTATCCCGGAGATGATTCAGGCAGAAGGGTTTGAGGTGGTCCTTGCCGCAGTGGGATCCAAGCCAAGAAAGCTGAACATCCACGGACAGGACGGCAGAAATGTCCACATGCCCCTTTCTGTCTACGGAAATCACGAGAGATTGGGTGAGCATATTGTTGTGGTTGGCGGTTCTGAATCCGGTACGGAAACAGGCCTCTACCTGGCGATGAACGGTCATAAGGTCACGGTTTTGACCCGGCAGAAGGTACTGGCTCCGGAGGCAGCCCAGGTCCACTATGTGGAGATGCTGCACAATGCCTGCAAGTGGGAGCCCAACTTCTCTCACATTACCGAGGCTACCACTACACTGATCGAAGAAGATGGCGTTACCTATATGGATCAGGATGGGGTTGCCCACAAGATCCCCTGCGATGATGTGGTGCTTTCCTCCGGTGTGGTTCCCTGCACGGATGAGGCTATGAAGTTCTACGGAAGTGCACAGCGCTTCTATCTCATCGGCGATTGTTATGAGGCAGGAAACATTCAGACCTGTATGCGCAGCGCTTTCGCCACCGCATCTATAATCTAAATTAAAGCAATTTCGCCTGCGGCGATTGCAATATAAATCCAAAGATAAGGAGAAATCATTATGCAAGCAAAGAAAATTCTGGCACTGCTGCTTGCCCTTGTAATGGTATTTGGCATTATGAGTGGCTGTGGCACTGATGCCACTGCGCCTGCTTCTTCCGAAGCAGCTGCATCCGAATCCGTCTCTGCCACCGAGACAGAGACTGCCCCTGAAGCAGAGGTTGAGGCAGCACCTGAAGCCGAGGGCTCTGTTGTAGAAGAAACTGAAACCGTGGATTCTCCCACCGGCGGCCTTGTACTTCCTCTGGTGGATGAGCCTGTTACCCTCACCGAGTGGTTTGGCGAATTTGATGCCGAGGAGGTCGGCCTTTCCAGTCCCGGGGACGTTCTTGTTTCCAAGGCTCTGGAGGAAAAGACCGGCGTTCACATTGATTACATTTTCTTCAGCAATACCGCGGTAACGGAAGCTGCATCCATTATGTATGCCAGCGGCGATTACTGTGATATGATTGGCGGCGGTACCGTTTCCTATCCCGGCGGCTTTGAAAAGGGCGTTGAGGACGGTGTATATCTGGAACTGAACGAGTTCTTTGACGAGGGCTACGCCCCCAACTATACCAAGCTTATGGCAGACGATCCTACTGTTGCAAAGGATGCTGCCACCGACACCGGAAAGTACGTTGCTTTCTGGCAGGTCTCCGAAACTGCCCAGGGTCCCTGGTTTGGCACCCTGATCCGTCAGGACTGGCTGGACGAGCTGGATATGGAAATGCCCAACACCTATGATGAGCTGCACGATGTTTTGGTCGGCTTTAAGAGCGAAATGGGTGCGGAATATCCTCTGGAGCCCGGCGCCAGCGGCTATGGCTGGATGAACAACTTCCTTGCCGGCTGTAACGTCACCTCCTCCTGGATGCAGGTAGATGGCGAAGTCAAGTATGGCCCCGTAGAGGATGGCTATCGCAGCTATCTGGAGTATCTCTCCACCTGGTATGAAGAAGGCCTTGTAAATCCTGACTTTATGTCCGTAGGCCTTATGGACAATGCAAACGTGATGTCCGGTCAGGCCGGTGTATTTGCGTTCTCCTATCTCGCCTGCGATTCCTACAGCGCCCAGATCGAGGGCGCCCGGGTCGTTGGTATGCCCGAGCCCCTGCTGACCGAGGATACTGTCCGTCACGTCGGCCAGGTCAACGGCCGTGTTTCCACCAAGTGGGTCACCGTATCCACTGCCTGTCAGGATCCTGAATTGGCCATTCAGTGGCTGGATTACAGCTATTCTGACGAGGGTATGATCGTTTGCAATTACGGTATTGAGAACGAGTCCTTTGTTTATGATGAGAACGGCAAGCCCCAGCTTACCGAAATGATCACCAACGATCCCGATTATCCCTTCGCTACCGCTCTGCGTCGTTATCTGATGGGTGGCTCCGGTGTTTGCAGATACGCCTGGGATCGTGAGCTTCGGGTTGCCGGTGCAGACTCTGTTGCCTGCTACGACACCTGGGCCCACGATGGCGCATATATGATCTCTGACATGGTATCTCTCACCGCCGAGGAGAGCGAGGAGCAGATGAGCATTATGGGCGATATCACCACCTATGTCAACGAAATGACGCTGAAGTTCATCACCGGTCAGGAATCCCTTGACAACTGGGATGAATACTGCGATTACATTTGGGGACTGGGTCTTGAGGATGCCATTGCCCTTGAGCAGGCCGCTCTGGACCGCTACAATAACCGCTGATAAAGAAACACCCGTGGGGCGGACGATTTCGTCCGCCCCTATTCCAAATTGGGAGGATACTTATGATTTATCCGGAATTTTTTACAAAGGATCACCGAAAAAAGGAATCGGAGGCTGTCATTACAAAAAAGGTAGAGACAGTAATTTCGGAAATGACGCTGGAGGAAAAGCTTAGCTTCTGTCACGGCGCAAACAACCCCACAGATCGGGGGCAGATCGCCAATGCCGGGTATATGCCCGGACTTCCCCGGCTGGGCATCCCGGAAATCCGTATGTATGACGGCCCCTCCGGGGTTACCTCTATTTATGACACCACAGGTATGCCCTGTCAGGAGGTGCTGGCCTCCTGCTGGTCGGAGGAGGAAGCTTACCGTTACGGCAGTGTTATGGGTCGTGAAAATGTATCTGTCTCCGGCAATTTTCAGTTGGGGGCACAGTTCGACATCGTCCGAATCCCCCATTTTGGCCGCACCCGGGATATGCTGGGCGAAGATCCTACCCTTGCTGCATCTCTGGCGGTTGCCGAGACAAAGGGCATTCAGGATCAGGGTGCCATTGCCACTTTGAAGCATTTTGCCGGGTACGGACAGTCCGCCAATCCGGTGTTCAGCGCGGATTTCCGCATTGATGAGCAGACCCTTCATGAAGCATATCTTCGCCCCTTCGAGGCAGCCTGCAAAGAGGGCGAGGCAGGCTCTATTATGTGTACTTACAACAAGATCAATGGAAAGTGGGCTGCTTCCAGCCCCTATCTCCACAAGACCGTCATTCGGGATTTGTGGGGCTTTAAGGGCTGTGTTATGTCTGACTGGGGGGCTACCCACAGATTCTGCACCCATCTGGGTATGGATATTGAAATGCCCGTGGGTATGTACAATCGGGACAGCCGGATCCTAAAAGCACTGGAAGACGGAGAGGTTTCCGTAGAGGAAATCGACACCGTTTGCCGCCATGTGCTCTATGGCCTTGCCTCCTGCGGTTATCTGAGCCTTGTTCAGCTGAGTGAGGATAGGAAAGTTGTAGAAGATGTTGGCCGTACCGAACCCATTAAGCTTCCTTTCCTTTATGAGGAGGACGTGGCCTCCGGGATGCTGGAAGAGGATGCGCAGCAGAGCTATACGGTTGCCGCAAAGGGCATTACCCTGCTAAAAAACGAGGGGATGCTGCCGCTCCGGGAAGAGGATGATGTGGCGGTTATCGGACTTGGCGGCACACACCTGATCTCCGGCTGCGAGCAGGAGCGGGCCTTTGGCCGCATTTGCCGTATGGTCAGCCCTGCGGATGCGCTGAAGACACAGCTTCCCAAAGTTTCCGCCTTTGTAGCAATGGACATTGTGGGTACGGCAATTCCCGGTGAAGTTCTGTATCAGGACAAGGAATGTACAAAGCAGGGTCTTGTTCGCACCTATGGAATTTTGCCCGAGGACGGCGCTTGTCCCTCTATCTTCGGTCCCGGCGGTGCCGGGCAGGCCTTTGATGCCACCACCTTCGCCCCGGACGACGATTGCGACCTCAGTGAAGAGCAGTTCTCCCTTGGCCCTCCCGTTGGCGATGCCAATGCGGCGGCAGAGATGGAAGGGAGGATCACAGGCACATTGGCTTCCATCGATGAGAATGTGAACTTTACCTGCGGAACCATTGACGGGAAAGTAAATCAGACCTACAAAAACAGTTATGATGGAACCGCCTTTGAAAACGGCGCAGCCTATACCTGGAAGGGCTATCTCAAAGCGCCGGAAACCGGTACCTATACCCTTGCTATGGAGGCCATCGGTGGTCAAACGGCCTTCCGGATCGCTTTGGACGGGGAGAATTACGAGTTTGTGGGCAATACCAACACCCGGGAAGGCTCTCATTGGGCCTGGGGCAATGTTGTTCCCACCCCGGAGGGAATGGATATCGAGAGCAGAGAGCTGTTCCTGGAAGCGGGAAAGGTCTATCCTGTGATCCTCTATGGCCGGGCTATGCTGCCCCATAAGGATCTCCAGATGCGCGCAGCCTGGATCACACCCTCCCAGAAGAAAAAGGACTATGCTGATGCAGTGGAAGCTGCCGGACAGCATAAAAAAGTGCTTCTCTTTGTCAACGGAAACAAAGCTGCCGAGTCCGATATGCAGAATTTTACCATTTCGCTTTCCAGTTTGGAGCTTCCGGAGGAGCAAAAGCAGTTGCTGAAGGATGTTTCCTCCGCCGCCGCTGCGGCAGGAAATCAGCTGTGCGTCTGTGTAAACGGCAGTATCCCGGTGACAATGGGGCGGTGGGCAGATTCTGTGGACGCTATCTTGCAGCTGTGGCTTCCCGGACAGGAAGGCGGCAGAGCAGTTGCGGATATTTTGACCGGCAAGGTAAATCCCTCCGGCAAGCTGGCTCAAAGCCTTCCCGCCCGGGACGAGGATACTCTGGTGACCGATTCGGAAGAACATCGTATTCGCCGTCATGACGGATATGCAGATGCGGACAACAAGCTGGCGGTAGATTTTGAAGAAGGCATTTTCTTTGGCTATCGCTGGTTTGACGAGGAAGGGAAAAAGGCGCTGTTCCCCTTTGGTCACGGTCTGAGCTACACCACCTTTGCTTATTCCGATCTGGAGATCAACGGCAGAGAGGTGACCTTTACCGTTACCAATACCGGTAGTGTGGCAGGCACCGAGATCGCACAGGTTTATTTGGGTGAAATTGCGGTTCCCGCAGGGATCCAAATGGCAAAGAAGCAGCTTTGCAGCTTTGCCCGGATCGAAGATCTGCAGCCCGGCGAATCGGCTACCGTCACCCTTTCCATCCCCTGGCGCAATCTCTGCTATTGGGATCCCAAGGAGCCGTATCATCTGCGTTCTGACGGAACAATGGACAAATGGATCCTTGCAAAAGGAGAACGCACCGTCTATGTGGGTAGCAGCTCCGAAAATCTGATTCTCTCCGCCCCCCTTATGGTGGAATGAAAGGAGATGCCTTATGTCCAAAATCAGCCAAATGACGCGGGAAATGTTGATGAATTCCGCAGCATTTACGAACAGGATCATCTGATCGTTGGGCTGGATTCCATTCTGCTGGGGTATCAAAAGAAGATTGATCTGCTGACGGACAAGAAAATTTTCTGAACCAACTCCCGGCAATTATTCGGGCCATATGATGCAGCTATGTGACCGCCTATGGATTTCTTACAAAAATGAAGCAACCACCCCTTACGGCACCATCACGATGCCCAAAGGGGTGGTTTTCTTCTCTTTTATCACCCAACAAAGCCGATTATGTAGCAAAATTCGGCTCCGTGGGGGTATTTTAGGCACATTTTTCGACTCGAAAAAAATGTTCGTTCGGGTGCTAATGTTTTGGCAACCAAAGCAACCAAATAAAGAAAGAAAAATAAATCAATAAATAGTATGTAGCCCGATTAGAAGAAAGGTTTTTCGATGCCCGTTGCCGGGTTTCGTTGCCATCCTTCCTCTGTCGGGCTTTTCTTGCGTCAAAGGAGGAATTCAATGAAAAACACACCGGAACAGGCCGCGCAGCCTGTGTTCAGGAAGACCATTGGGCAGACAACCTACCTCGTAAAGGTCCATTTTGATGAGACGTGTAAATGCACATTAATCGATAAAATTCGTCATCTTCTGGGGAAGAGGTAAAAAAAGGATAAAATTTCACGAAAAAGGGTCAAAAAAGGCCAAAAATGTGATTAAAAAATCCTTGACATTTCGTCTTAGGCAAGACCGCAAAGAGCATCCTTGTTTCCACGGCTGTCCGCCTTGCGGCCTTCAACCTGCCGCAGATTCAGCGAATCACAGACCATGATGACATGGATCTCTATACGCTGGGAGAGAAGAAAGTGGCGCTGTATGCGGTCATCCCGGATAATGATACCACATTTAATTTCCTTGTCAGCCTCCTGTATGCGCAGGCGTTTCAGGCCCTCTATTTCAGTGCCGATCAGATTCACCACGGAGCACTGCCCTGCCATGTACACTTTGTGCTGGATGAGTTTGCGGCAATGCCTCTGCCGGGCTTTACCCGGGAGCTTGCCACCATGCGTTCACGTAATATCTCCGCCAGTACCATCATTCAGAACATGGCGCAGATCAAGGAGCTGTACAAGGACAGCTGGGAAACCATCCCCGGCAACAGCGACAGCCTTGTATATTTGGGCGGTAACGAGCAGTCCACCCACAAGTATATTTCCGAAATGCTGGGCAAGTCCACCATCGACACCAAGACCCACGGGGAAACCAAGGGCAGAAGCGGTTCCTATTCCACCAATTTTCAGAATTCCGGCCGAGAGCTTCTGACCCCAGACGAGGTGCGTAAGCTGGACAACCGCTATGCCTTGGTCTTCATCCGAGGTGCCAACCCGGTAATGGATCTGAAATACGACCTGATGAAACACCCGGCAATCCACCGATCTTCCCTTGGTGGGGGGAAGCCCTATATCCACCACGCAAAAACCAATGAAACCATGCAGGGACAGCGCCTGTTTGTCCCTGCCCACTGAAAATCTGAAAGGAGCGATTCGAATGAATCAGACTAAAACCACAAGAATTGCAAAGAAGCTCTTTGCCCTGTACACCGTAATGATTCTGGCTGTCTGCCTGTTTGTTGTCCCCGCTTTCGCGGCGGATGATCCCCTGACGGTGGTCAGCAATCTCAGCGACTTCATCTTCTCCCTGATCCGTGCCATTGGCCTGATCCTGCTGGGCTTTGGTATTCTCCAGATTGGCCTCGCCCTCAAGAGCCATGATGCCAGCCAGCGAGCAAACGGCATGCTCACCGTAGCAGGCGGTATCGTCATCACCTTTACCAAGGAGATTCTGACCCTGATTACCGGGGGCTGAGACAGAAACGGGGAGCGCTTCGGTGCTCCCCCAGTACTTCCCATGGACTGGAGGTGATAACACATGGGAAGCGGAAACTTTATCATAGACAACCTGAACTCAGCCCTCACCACATGGAACAGCCGAATGACGGAGATCTGGGCACTTCTGACCACCGCACCGGAAGCCTTCCGCGGGGGAAGCATCTGGTCAGTGATCGTCAGCATCAACGATGCTCTGAAAGCCTTCGGCTATGCCCTTCTGGTGCTGTTTTTCGTCATGGGTGTCATGCAGACCTGCGGCAGTTTTACAGAACTGAAACGACCGGAGGTTGCAGTCAAGACCTTCGTCCGTTTTGCAATCGCAAAGGCCGTCATTGGAAACTGCCAGACACTTTTGAATGGAATTTTTCGCATCGTTCAGGGAGCCATTTCTTCCATCATGGGTGCATCGGGGCTATCGGCGGTATCGGCAACAACCCTGCCCGATGAACTGACCACAGCTATTGAGGACATCGGCCTGCTGGAGAGCATCCCCCTGTGGGCGGTGACTCTGCTGGGAACGCTCCTCATCTGGGTATTGTCTCTTGTCATGGTGCTTACCGTATACAGCCGATTCTTCAAGCTGTATATTGCTACGGCTATTGCGCCAATACCCCTGTCGGCATTTGCAGGAAAACCCTCCAGTGATATTGGCAAAGCCTTTGTAAAAAGCTATGCCGCCATCTGTCTGGAGGGCTGTGTCATTGTTCTTGCCTGTATTATCTTCTCTGCCTTCGCCGGAACCGCCCCGACCATCGGGGATACCACATTGGCACCGGCAACGATTGTCTGGAACTATGTAGGGGAACTGATCTTCAATATGCTGATTCTCGTCAGCACCATCAAGATGAGCAGTCAGCTGATCCGGGAGCTGATGGGTCTGGGGTAATTATCCCCGAACTCTCCTGAGGATGGAATATGCCCAGGACAGAACAACCAAGACCAGCATTCCATACCAGATTCCGTTGGCAAGGACATAGTGGGCATTGTACCAGCTGTGAAATACCGTTGGCACAATCAGTGCATACAGCACGGGAATAGTCAGACGCAGGATTCCTGCGTATCGAATCAGAAGAATCAATAGAATCAGACCGGGCAATATGTTCATCATGGTCATCGCCTCCTATGGTGTGGCATGATAACTCTTTTGCCCCGTATTTGCAAGTAGAAAATGCGGGGGCAGTGCCCCCGCAGTCAATGTCAGATCAGTTTTTCGTAATCTCGTGCCCCATAGAAAAAGCGCATAATACAGACGCACTTTTTCTCCGTGTCCACACGATAGATCATAATATAGTGTTTGATGACCGCTTTTCGGTAACCTTGGCGGCGCAGACGGTTGTCCCGACACCGCTCAAACAATTCGGGAGTGGTTTCCAGTACACCATAGCAGGTTTCAATCTCGTCCAGCAATGCAATCGCAGCCGGAGGATTACCAAGGTGCTGAGCAATGTATGTGGTGATTTCGGACAAATCTGCATTTGCCTTTTCAGTCAGGACAATCTTATACATGGATTGAATCCCTCAGTGTTCGCAAGGCTTCCCGTGCGTCTACTACATTTCCAGCTTGAATATCCTCTTCTGCTTCGGCTATCTTTGCATAGACATCTAGCAACTGCATTTTTTCCTCATAGGCACGCATACTCATAAGAACCATGTCACCATAGCCATTTTTTGTAATATAAATCGGTTCTGTGGACTCGTTGCACATCTGTGAAATGGCGGCAGTATTTTTTAAGTCTTTGATCGGAATAATTCTCGGCATAATACGCCCTCCCTTCGTGGCCTTATTATACCACAATTATACCACGATCACAACAATAATATCACTAAAATGGAGGTGTAAATAATAGAAATCAAAATCAACAAAGAAATCCGAGATTATCAGGAAGCAATCTTCTTCGGCATGTCCTTCCGGCAGCTTGTGTTCTCCGGGCTGGCGGTTGTCGTTGCGGTACTCCTGTATTTCGGACTTCGAAATTTCGTGGGAAACAGCGAGATCGGCTGGATCTGTATCCTTGCTGCATTTCCCTTTGCCATGTGCGGATTCTTCCGATACAACGGCATGACCTTTGAACAGTTTATCCGTGCGGTGTTCCGCACGGAATTTTTGTATCCCAGAACTCTCAAGTACAGGAGTACCAACCTGTATGCAAAGGCTCTGGAGAATTCCAGTATAAAGGAGGCGCTGACCCTTGATTAAGACCCTGCAGAACACCATGAAGCAGGACAACATGAAATTCACGATTCCAAAATCCGTTCAGGATGCCATTCCCATTCAGAGAATCTGGAGTGACGGCATTTTTCAGTTCGGCACAAAGTTTTCCAAGTGCATCCGGTTTTCGGATCAACGCTGATGATGAAATGACCATTACGGTTCTGGGAAACCTGAAACTCACGGAACTGATTTAGGAGCGAACACCCATGAAAAAGACCCGATACATTCCCTACGGCTATACCATGCGAGATGGCAGGACCATCGTGGATCATAACGAGGCAGCCGTCATCCGGGAGATCTTTGACACATATATTCAAGGAGCTTCTCTGAAAGAAATTGCAGACAATCTGACCAAGCGGAAGATTCCCTATACGGAAAAGATCGATGTGTGGGACAAAGCGAGAGTGGCCCGGATTATAGACAATGCCAAATATCTTGGGGTAGAAGAATACGATCCCATTATAGACGAAAGGACCTTTCAGGTTGCTGGTAATACAAAAGCGGCAAGGACCAGAAGGGATGTACAGTCGGAATGTGAGGGGATTCAGCTCCTGCGGAATCGAGTGAAATGTTCGGAATGCGGAAGCATGATGGTTCGGCGCGTAAGCTCCAAAGCAAAGATTCGAGAATCCTGGAAATGCACCGAATGCGGATGCAGCGTTCGGATCAAGGACAGTGATCTGATCCGGAAGGTTACCCTTCAGATGAACCGGATCATAGACAACGCTGTCCTCATGATCCCCAGAGAGCATACCCGCCAGACGGATTCCCCCAGAGTCGCTGCCCTGCAGATGGAGATTGACCGGGAACTGACCCGAGAACATGCCAGCGATGATTTTATCATTGAGAAAATCGGGCAGATCGCCGATCAGCTGTATCGGGAGAGTCAGGCAAAGCAGGCGGTAATCGCACAGATCGCCCGAAAGCGGGCCCTGCTGATGAAGCCGCAGGAAAGCTTCAATCCCGAATACTTTTCGGATCTGGTTGCCTATATCACCATGGATCCCCAGGGGTATATCACACTGCACACGAAAACAGATACAGAAATCAAGGAGGCTCAGCCATGGCAGTAACGAAGATCCCAAAGAAAACCGTAACCCTGATCGAACCCCGGAAGTCCCTTCTGGTAGATCGGGATAAATATAAGCAGAAGCGGGTCGCGGCATACTGCCGTGTTTCCACAGATAACGAAGAACAGCTGAATTCCTACGAGAATCAGAAACATGCCTACACCGAGATGATTGCAGCGAAAAAGGAATGGACACTGGCCGGGATCTATGCCGATGAGGGCATTTCCGGTACACGGGCAGACAAACGCCCCCAGTTCCAGAAGATGATGGATGACTGCAGAGCCGGGAAAATCGACTATGTGATCACCAAATCCGTATCTCGTTTCGCAAGAAACATCGTGGACTGTCTGGACAGTGTACGAATTCTCAAATCCATGGGGATCGGTGTCCTGTTCGAGGAACAGAATATTGACACGCTGAATATCGACAGCGAACTGTATCTGACCATTTACGCCGGCTTTGCCCAGTCTGAATCCGAGAGCATCAGCAAGAATGTAACCTGGGGCTTCCGAAAGAATTTTGAGGAAGGAAAAGGCGTCTTTATTTACAAACGGCTTCTGGGCTATAAGAAAGGCGAAAACGGGGAGCCGGAAATCGTGCCGGAAGAAGCGGCACTGGTAGAGCGTATATTTAATATGTATCTCTCCGGTATGCCTGTTCTGGACATCTCCAAAACCATTCGGGCCGAGGCTCCAACATTTCCCGGGAAGAACTTGAGCTTCAGCAAGAGCATGATCCTGAATATCCTGCGAAACGAGAAATACTGTGGTGACTGCATCCTACAAAAGAGCATCACCGTGGACTGTATTTCCAAGACCCGAAAGAAAAATGAGGGTGAGGCTCCCATGTACCTTGTAGAAAACAGCCATCCCGCCATCATCACAAGAACACTGTTCAATCGTACCCAGGAGGAACTGAGTCGGAGACAGGCAATCGCGCCAAAATCCAGCAAAAATACCGTAACCGCATCGGGACGATACTCCAAATTTGCGCTGACAGAGGTTCTGCAGTGCGGGGAATGCGGCAGCAAATACCGCCGCGTCACATGGAATATCCGAGGCAAGAAGCGGATCGTCTGGCGCTGCGTTAATCGATTGGACTACGGCAAAAAATACTGCAAAGAAGCACCGACACTGGACGAAGAGGCACTGCACCGGGCAATCGTGCGGGTTTTACGGCGCTTTCACGACGAGGACAGCCTGACCTACCTGACGCTGATGAAGGCCACCATTGGCGAGGCCATCGGCATAAGCAGAACCTCCGATGAAATAGACCTGCTGGAACAGCGAATCGAAGTCCTGAATAACCGCATGATGTCCCTTGTGAATGAAGTGGTAGCAAGCGGTGATGACATGGAAGCCCACGAACCGGAATTTCGGCAGATCTCCGAGGAAACAGATCAGCTGAAACGCCGGGTAGATGCAATCCGGGAGGCCATGAGCAAGGACACCTCTTATCTGGAAAAGCTTCAGGAGATACAGAATGCCATCGAGCACCGGGAACAGAATGCAGAAAAGTACGATGATTCCATCGTCCGTCAGATGATCGAATGCATCAAGGTGTTTCCCGATAAGAAGATTCAGGTCTTCTTTGGCGGCGGGTATATGATGGAGGAATATGTGTAAAAATGCTTGTAGTAGAATGAAACTCAAAGCTTCTTTAAACAATCGATTGTTGACACCCTTTTACACCCTTTTGTAAAAACACCATTGCCATTGGTGGAAGGCTTGCTGAAGGTCCATGAGCGCAGACTTCTCCGTAGATAATTTCACCGTGGAGGCCAAGTTTGGTCTAGGTCGCACTAAGTCAGAAAACATTAGCCGAAAATAACAGTTTGATTCGGCTAAGCTGTTTGGTGATGGGGCTGAATCCTTAACTACCGACACCCGAGGATGCCCTTGATGAAAAGCTTTTTATGTGTTGCTCTTTGGCAAAAGAAAGGGCAACTTCTAGGATGGATTCTCTTTTGGTTTTGTGAAGCCACGATGTATTTTCATGTTTAATTATCGTTTACTAATTATCTATGTGGCCGGTATCTATTATAAACTCAATGTACTCATTCAAAGCCCATCCCAACTGTTCTGGTGTTGAAATTGAATGCCTGGCATTAAGGTTCCGGAGATGTTGTCGGAACATGTAGGCAGTGTATTGCGACCCTTGATCGCTGTGAAATGTGAGTTCTTCAGGTTTTCGCATTTTATATGCATCATCGAAGGTCAGGATACCGTATTTTCTTTCGTTTCGGCTAAGGTGCAGCCATGTTCATAGAACAACGCCGCATTTTCTTTGTACAGTTATGAATATCGCATGTTTAGTCTCCATATAAAATATACAATATTCAAAAAGGGAAACCAGATATGAAACATGTCGTATTTACTTCTGCGGCATGCGTACATACATTTTCGGAATCTGCGCATATGTTTTCGCACCCCCCCTTTTCAGATCATTATATCTGTTATAATATCTTTGGTGCGGAGTTTTAGCAAAACATTTATCGATTGGATCGCTCTATCATAGAATTCAACCTTGTAGGTTTGTCAATAATGTGTTACACATTTGGGAAAGAAAAAGGGCAGTTGAATATTTGAGCATATCGTATATAGTGTTCGGCTAAATCTTATTATAGTTGGGCTTCACTTAACTTCTCCACTGAAAACGCCATAAGACCTCGAGTGCCAACGACAACCTGTAGACCACAAGTATGTTTCTTTTTATTTCAATGCAAGTAATATTTCCTGTTTTTATGGAAACAAGCTAAAGAATATGTTATAATATGGTGTAAATCTTTTCGTCTGTACTTTTGAGCAGTAATAGAGGTGACATCATAATGGCATCACTGGGTGGATCTGTTGTTGTAAACATTGGAAATGATATTATCGAGTCTTTTTTAAGAGGGAAAGGCTTGACAAGAACCGGTAGCGACATTGGTAAAGAAGTGGAGTTTTGGGTTGACTCGTTACTTGAATGTGGAATGCTCTCGATAGATGAATTTGAGAAATTTCTTCGTCAAGAACTGTTTTATGGAAAACGAAAACTGATTCGTGTGTATGATTTTACTGAGTACAATACACAGGATTGGATTAATAGATTGAAAACGCTATATGGTGTTGTCGATGAAAACTACTCCAACATCCTAGGAACTGGCGTTAGTTCAGAAGAATTACTGAAGATAGCATCTGTTCAATCTTCGACTAATTACAAAGGCGATTTGCAATGGGTTGATATTCTTTTTGTCCATTATGCAGAAGAACTAACATCACGCAGTCTTGTGCAAACACGTTCATATATTCCTGTTGAAATTGATTTCATAACAAAACAAGTATTTATTAAAGCTTGGAATCGAAATGGGTTAACTGAAGATTTCCGCCCAAATGTATTAATGGATAAAGTTTATTCTATTATTGAGAAAGTATTTAAGTTTACAATAGCAAGTAGGCAGCTTCAGAGAAAGAGTACTCTGTTTTCGATGAGCCAAGGCATTGTTCGCGAGATATATAGTAAAATTCCTGCGTATAACCAAATTAAGGATTTTGATGATAGTATATCTGCATTTGAGGCACAAATTGTGAGCAACATGAATCTAGTAAACATTTCTACCGAGAATTTAAAAAGTGATAATTCCAATGTATTTGATTTGCATGATGAACTTCAAAAAATACTTGAAAAGTTGGTTGTTTCTGACTATTTCTATAGTATTCCATATGAGCAAGTATGGGATTTGGATATTAACGCAATAATTTCTCGGATTCGATTTAATGATGTTGAGCATGTTTTAACTTCATTAAGTGGAGAAGAAAGTGAGATGCCAATCTTCTGTACGAAAACATTTTTGGCACTAAAAAAATCAATGGAAGATGCCAAGCTTGTAGAGAGATTGTGGGTTGTCAGTAAACGAAAGCGACGAATGCTAAAATATAGATATGATGCCACAAATGAGTACTATTTAGAACTCATGGTATTAAACAATGCTCGTTATAAAAAAGAAGACCTGCTATTTATTATGGAGATGTATAATAAATATGTTTCAGAACAAACTTGCAGAATTACACGCTTGGATCGCCAATGTGCCTGTTAATAGTTTGCGAAGAGTATATCCCTCCGAACTTCAAAGCGCATTGGATCTCTCTGACGAAGCTGCAGCACAATTTATTTATTACCTTGCAACCAACAATATGTGTTATATAAAGTATGATTTTACATGTTCTTGCGGGAATGAGTGCACAGTATACTATCAGCCCCATCATTCTATTGAGTATGAGTGCGCAGAATGTGGAAAAAAGTATGACAATAACGCAATAGAAGCTGGCACAATGACACTTGAACTAAAAAAACAAGTAATTATTACAAGCAAGTCTCAACCACCTAACGCTACAACTCAGAAGAATACTGTAGGTGAAGAAAAAATGGAAAAACAAAAAATATTCATTGTTCATGGCCATGATAATGAGAGAAAATTTGAAGTATCCGATTGGCTCCGTTCTTTGGATCTCGAACCAATCATCTTACATGAGCAGGCCTCAGGAGGCACGCGGTCAATCATAGGCAAAATTGAGCGCAACTCTAATGTGGCGGCAGCTATTGTACTTTTAACCGCAGATGATGTGGGGAAAGCCAAAGACGAATGTGACTGTAAGCCAAGAGCGAGGCAGAATGTTGTGTTTGAAGCAGGATACTTTATTGGCAAGCTATCTCCTGATAGAGTAATTTTATTACATGAGGAATCGGTTGAAATACCTGGTGACTTGGGCGGATGTATCTACATTGCAACAACCGGACAATGGAAAGATGATATTCGTAAAGAATTTGACGAAATGAATATTACATACAAAAAATGAATGAACCCTGACTAATTGTCGAGGAAAATCACACGACAATCTTAATTGTTTCCTTAAGTGGGTTCAAGAACGTCGTGAAACCCGATAGCATAAGCTATGCCTTTGACAAATTACAAAAAGTAACGACCGCATTAGATGGAGATAAAAGAAAGAAAAAACGCAGGGAGACCTTCCCCACGGCAGATGATTCCAAATGTTTATTTTCTGTTGTTGCTTCACTTAATCCTCGAAGTCCAGCCAGGAATTGATATCTATTTGGGTCACAACCAAGTCCAAACCAAATGTTCAGAAGTCGACCCCGATGTTCAAACGGTTCAAAATCAATCCCTGAAAAATCAAATATTTTTATCAATAAAAAGTAGTATTATTTCTAAAAACCGTGTAAATTTATAACTTTTCGAAAATATCTATTTCGTCCCTAAAAGACAAATCGCCGCTGATTTCGCAAGAAATCAGTGATTTTTCCTTGTTTTCTGAACTTTTTGGGCCGCTTTTCAGCGGCCCGTTTTGTTTGACCCATACCGAGACCCATACGCCGATAGGAGCGGTTGGTTTGTTGATTGCAAACAACAGACGCGGGGAGTACTCGATTCTCCCAAGCCGGGAGTAAGTCGCTGTCAATCTTCCCTAATTCAACTCCTCTGTAACAGCGCCGAGCAATCTCACGGGTTTGTCTGACGGGATTATTATTTCTAAATTCATGGGCAAGCACACTTGATATTCAGTCCTGTATGCTGTATACACTGCTTGCATATAATTATGTTTCACAACATAATTATATGCAAGCAGCCAACTCTTTCATAGAGCCGGCTGCTGTTATTTTTCACATATTTGTGGGACTGCCTCGTTTTTTAGTGAGACAGCCCCAAATTCTAGCGGGCAGAATCAGTCCACGGTGAGAATGCCGCCGGAGGCCAGCGTATAGCTTCCGGTCAGTCCGCAGCCCTCGCCTGCCTTAGCAGAGATGGTCACCCCTGCGGGAGCGTCCAGCTGCTGGGACTTCACGTCACCCATGAGACAAACGGTGGAGTCGGCAGTGGCCGTCCATCTGGAGCCCTCCAGAGAGATGTAGGCGTCCACGATGGCGCCGGTGACAGAGGCGTTCTGAATGGTCACATTCAGGGTGCGGTCGGTGTCCTCGTTGACGATGTCGCCCGTGTAGTCCCCGTTTGCAAGGGCAGCGTTGACGCCGTAGACCTTGCAGATCATGTCCGCGGGCACCTTGGTGGCGGCGGGGTCCTCGTTGACAATGGCGTGAATCAGGTACTTGCCGGTCTTGACCTTGGCCCCGTCCAGCTTCAAGTACACATTCTCGGACTTCACGAAGAACAGAGCTTCGCCCACGATCCAGTTGCCGCCCACAATGTGGGCCTCGGTGACCTCGGTGTGGTGGCCCCGGATGCCATGGAGCATGCAGCCGTAGCGGTTGGAGGTTACGGCGCAGTTGTTCAGCTTCACCCAGGCGTCACCGGCGATAATCGCAACATGAGTGTCTACGGTAATCCGGCAATCGTTGAGCACGTTATGGCAGCCGTTGTCGGCGTAGGTGCCGTAGCCCACAGTTTCGCAGACCACATCGCAGTTGTTGGCTTCCAGATACTGATCGCCCCAGCTTCCATCGGTGGAGAGAGCGGCCCAGGAGTGAGCCAGAATCTTGGAGTCATAGAAATAGGCCCGGGAGTTGCCCATGGAAAGATGGGTTCGGCAGTTGCCCCCCAGTTTCAGCCCCGGAGGAGGCTCCATCATGCCGGAGGCCACCCGAGGCACATAGCTTGCGGGAATCTCGCCGCCCTTGGCGTCCAGCACGCAGTTCCGAACAATCAAGGTGCCGTTGCCGGTGACCACGGTACAGGGGCGAATCACGCCGTGGGTAGTGACCTGCACGTTATCCATCTCGCACTTGGCAGTGTCGTTGACCATGATCGCAGAGCCGTTTCCCGCAAAGTCGTCAATGCCGTAGCCGGTGAGATCGAATTGAGAATCCTTGATGGCATAGACAGAATCGCCGCCGATATACAGGCCGTTGAGGCAAACCTCGTCGGTTTTGTAGGAGGCGTTTTTCATCTCGGTATCGGTGATGGCACCGGTAATCTCCGCATAGGGCTGCTCTGCCACATAGAGCTTGCCGTCCAGCACATCCATGGATTCCATCCGGGGGAAGGGCGGCGCCTTGGGAGGTCCGCCGCCGGGCATACCGGGACCGGGCATTCCCGGCTCCACATCGCTGCCGGGAACGGAAGCGGGGTGCTCACTGGGACGGCAGGTGGGCGGGCAGGGCTTGATTGCCGGAGCCTGACCAAACTCTCCCGGAGGGGGTCCGGGGGGTATGGCGTTTACCTTTTCGGGCTTGTTGACGGCACCGGCCAGGGTGGGCATACCGTAGGCAGGGGCCTTTGCAATAATTGTCCTCATAACGAATCCTCCTTGATATAATTAACAAAATATATGTTGAAAACCAGCTAGTCCAAGCAGGTATACGCCCCTCTTTGAAAACAGCGCGGGCATGGTGATTTTCCATGTCTGCGCTGTTTATTGCGTTACAACGTATTACTTGGCCTCATAGGCATCCAGCATTTCCTGCCAAATCTCAATACAGGTCTCCACGCCCATGTCCTTGAGTTCGGCTACAAAGGCATCAAACTCCTCAATGGGCCGGTCTCCCGTAATAAAGCGGTTGACGTTTTCCGCCGCATAGGTATCAACATCGCTGTAGATGGTGTTGTAGGTGGTAACGTAATCCGTAGAGATGGACACGCCGCTGGGAATCAGTGCCTGGTTGGAGGACTGCTCCATCCAGATGTCCGCCGCGTCAATGGTCGCCTGGGTGTAGCCCACATTAAAGCGATCATAATCCTCCACAAAGGGCGCCCACAGCAGGGTATATTTGAGCTGCGCAGTGGAGCTGTTATAGTCTGGGTTATCTGTGATAGCCTCGTTAATTAGAGGCTCATTATTCTCATCGTAATCCCAGCTCAAGCCTTCGACGCCATAGTTCGCCAGAAGGCTGCCCTCATCTGTAAACAGGTAGTCCACAAAGTTGAGCAGCAACTCCGGATTCTCGCAGTCTGCGGAGATGGACCAGCTGACGCCGCCGATCCAGTCGCCAAATGTAATGAAATCGTTGGTGTCACCTTCCGCCAATACAGCGTTGGGCACTGCAGAGAGAACAATGCTGGTATCCGTAGTAAAGCTGTAGACATCCTGCATATAGTTGTTTTCCTGAGCAAAGATACCCACACGACCATCGGTCACATCACCATTGTCCGGATAACCGGAGACGTTGTTGAGAAAGTCCGGAGAGATCAGTCCATCCTGATACCAGCGGTTCATCTCCCGCAAATAGTCCCGGAAGCCCTGTTCCAGGCAACCAAACTTCACTTTTCCATCCTGCTGGTAGAAGCCGTCCATGACCCCAAAGGCACCGATAACACCGTTATTGAAGGCCACACCCGTGTTCATGATGTAGTAAGGCTCCGATGCGCCCATCTCACTGTGGAACGCAGTGAGCACATTGTAATAGTTCTCCACGGTCCGGGGCATTTCCAGGTTCAGGGTATCCAGCCAATCCTGCCGGATCACGTTACCGGTCTTGGGCACGGAGGGCTCCGCATAGAGCCGGTAAATGGCACCGATATAGCCATCCGAAGAGGTGAGCTGCTTACGGATGGTATCGTTGGCCATAATCATCTCATTATAGACCGGCATCTCCTGGGGGATCAGGTCCTTCAGATCCAGCACGATCTCATCGGTAACAGCCCTGTCCATACCAGCCGTATAATAGTTCGTCACATCCTGAATAATGTCCGCATAGGAGTCCGCTGCCACCATAAGTTGGAACTGCTCACCTGCCACCGCGGCGGAGACAGCGTCAAACTCGATATGGACATTGGTCCGGGATTCCAGCTCCTGCCGCGCATAGCCATCAGTAAGATCCTCAATCTGCTCCGCCAGGAATGGCGGATAGGTCCAGAAAAAGGTATAGGTTGTGGTCTCCTCACACAGGGGTAGGGAATACGGATTCTCTGGCGGGATGATCTCATCCAGCGCGGCCGTAGTTTCCACCTCCACGGCAGAAGGCTCTGCCGCACTTTCCTCCTGGGGCTCTGGTTCCTCCGGGACCGGTTCGGGCTCCGGTTCTTCTGTGGGCACTGTGGTCTCCACAGCAGGTTCCTCACTCAGCGCGGCGGAGGCCGAGCTGTTCACCTGGCCACCGCATCCAGCCAACATTCCCATGGTCAAGGCCAGGATCAGCAGGCAAATTGAAAGTTTTTTCACAGGTATTCCTCCTATCCCTTGATATATCTTTATTATAAGAGGAACTGACGTTAGTTTCTTTCAAAATGAGGCGCCTGTAGTTTCATTTTTCTGCCCAGACATCCAGCGCCTTGTCCGGAGGTTCTGGCACCTCCCGCATTTTCCGCCGGTATTCTACCGGCGTCAGGCCGCTGTATTTCTTAAATTGCGTAGAAAAATACGGGAAGTTAGAAAAGCCCGCTTTCAGCGCGATGGATGTGACATACTGGTCTGTATGCTCCAGCATCTGTGCGGCCAGCTTCATACGTTCCTGATAGATATATTCCGTCAGATTCATATGGAGCTCCTTTTTGAACAACCGTCCCAGATATCCGCTGCTGACATATACATGCGCCGCAATGCCATCCCGGTTCAACTCCTGGTCCAGATTTTGGAGAATGTATTTCTGCGCCCGCTTGACAACTGTGTCCGCTTGCTCCGTCAGCAAGAATTCACCTATCCGATCCAGCACTTGCTTGATCCAGTTGAGCAGCAGTTGGACACTCCCCACTGAACGTTGAAAATCATCCCCAGTCAAGGAGCCAGACAAGACCTTATCCGCCGGAATGCCATGAAACTGCATCCCATGGTAGACAATTTGGAGAAAGCCATCCCGGAACCGCATCAGCCATGGCCCATCAAGCAGGTCCTGTTTCGCCATAGGAAGAATATACTCCTCAATTTTTTGGTAAACCTCCGCACACTTCCCCTGCTCCAGCAGCAGCTTCCATGTCTGCATATCTGGCAGGGAGGCCAAGTGCTGGGGACTCTCATTGCAGGCCAGGGCCACATGGCTACTATATCCCACATCATTTCCGCCCATCTCCTCCAGGATAGCCCACTGGTCAAACATCTCCTCCGGTGTGACCACACTGCCGATGTAAAAGCTCAGCCGCCACCCCTGGTTCTCCGCTTCCTGGATAGCCGCCTCACAGCGCTGCAGCATTTCCTCCCGCGCACAGGGATAGACGTCCAAATAGGCCAAAATGGCCCACTTTTGCGAATAGCGGTCCAGCACAGCACCGCCATCAGCCTCCTTCAGCAGATGCCGGGAAAACAGCTCCTCAAAAAACAGGTGGTCCTTGCTCGCCGCATACTTGCTAACCTCCACTTTACTGAGATGCACCGTCTTGGCTAACACTAGCATCAGGTGCATATCTTCCAGGTAGGGAATATGCATTCTGCGGGCAGCCATCATGATCATGGTCCGGTCCGACAGCACCCAGCCATTGAGCAGTCCATTCCACAGATGGACCAGCAGGATAGGATAGATATCCTCCATATAGTTCTGCGTCCAAAGAGCTCCGCCGGGCTCCTGACCAGGGATGCGCTCATTTTGCAGAAAAAAGCTCAGCGTCCTGCCAGTGATGGGTGCCTCCAGATGCATAACTCCCGGATATTGCGCACTCCCTGTGGAGATGAACCATGTCGCGGGCCACCTGATCTGGGCCTGTGCAAAGAAATCTTCCGGCCTTTGGCCTATGGAGTAGTCATCCAGCAGCACCATCTGGACCGGCTTCTCTTCTAAACATCGGAAGGCTTGGTCAAAGGACACCACCTCCTCCAGCCGCCAAGGCTCGGCAACGTGCCCAAGGCACAGTTCAATGCTCGCCAGGAATGAATATGCATTGGAAATCACAAGGCAAGTTTTCATATAAATCAACCATTCGGCCGCTATGCGTCCGCACAAATAGGAATGAAAGGATGCAGGCAAACGACCGCCTTTCTTGTAAAATTTTGATTGGGGAGAATGCACACTACAACGCACGGCGAGGTAAGTCGCAGATTGCATCAAGAGTTCAAAACAGTATATAAATCAGTGCTGGAACCGTCTTTTCAAGCACAAATAAGTGATGCTTTGAGCCCGCACACTAAGGATTGTTTTAACACCTGTTATGTCCTTGCAAAATGGTTTGTTTGCAGGGACGTTTTCGCGCGTCCTTTTTTCCTCTGTGCTGGTTCGGTACTCACTTTCACACTAGATGCTCCCTCTGGTAATGTCTCGAATTCTGACAATTATGTGTTCGATTTGTGAAAGCGGTAAGCCACGGCATCCCTTATAATGAGACCATCAGTCTGGGACAATGTCCCCAAGGAGGTTTATGCTATGGCAATCAAGAAAAAGGGTCTAATTATGTACGCTTCAGTCACTGGCAACACGGAGAAGGTCGCCAAGGCCTTTGGAAAAGCCTTTGAAAATGTGGGTTGGACCTATGATTTAGTCAAAATTGACGCAAAGACAAATTTTAAGAAGGATCCGGTCTATTTCGATGACTATGATTTTGTCTGCTTGGGCAGCCCCATAATGGCTGGTCTCCCCTCTCCAGCCATCGGACGGGTCTTGGGTTTGACCCAGCCGGAACCACCGCGTATGTGGCGCGGGGGTATGGGGCCGGGCATGGATTTGCAGGGTGCCGCTCCAGATGACGTCAAGGGCGTGGTCTTTGCAACCTATGCTGGCGCCATTCGGGAGGCCTACTCCACCTTAGCCGTAGAAAAGCAGTATTTGGAGTGCCTGAGACTGAAAATCGTGGGCGAATTCTCCTGCCCTGGTGGCGAAATCTCCCACATGGCTGTAGATCGGGTTTCCGCTATTATGGGCGTTCAGGTGGAGAAAGCCGCCCCACTGGTGCAGCTCTACAAGCAGAATCCTGCCGCGCCCGAATTCCGAAAGCTTTCCCCGGAGGAACACAAGAAGATGGCGGAGGCTGTGGCAGATCCCCGGGATATGCCCGACTACGAGGGTATGGAACATTTTATCGCCCCAAAGTATGACCTTGAGAACCGTCCCAATGACCGAGACCTACTGATGGCTGAGTATTTCATGCAGAATCTGATTCAAGACTATTTCATGGGCCGCAAAACTCCCCAGGAAACCTACGGCGAATATCTCTGCATCGGATAAATGCCCTCCCGTTTCCATTATATCCCCGGCTTCTGTAGAAGTAAATACAGAAACCGGGGATTCCTATTTCATAATTCGGGATTTCAACAAAGCTCATAACCCGAAGGCCGTCGGTTCAAATCCGGCCCCCGCAACCAAATTGCCGCCGTTTTCTTCGGACAACGGCGGTTTTTCTGTACATTTGGGGATGTTTTGTGGGCAAAATGTTCGGAGTTATTTTGCCGACGATTGTCGGTATTGGGACTGACCCAGGTTGTGACCCAGACGGGAGTGAGAAAGACGCGATAAAAAGCACAAATACATTTTGCGCATACAATAGCTTTAAATACTTTGAGAGACGGTCAGTTGTGATCTCCACTGGTGCATGCTAACATGCGACACCAACGGAGGTGCTTTTTATGACGAGAATCTGGGTTCGTTTAAATACGTTCCCAAGCTTGTAATCCCGCTGTGTACAACATCAAACCATCGTGATGTTTCACTGTAACTTAGCTTTTCTTTTATCATGGTTGCTACCACCAGTTTCTTGAATTCTGGCGTATACCGTTTGTTTGGCACTCCTTTTGGCATAACTTAACACCCCACTTGCTAGATAGTATATCACACTGTCTAACAAATGGGGTGCCGTTCAATAACCGGTTATTCTTTACAACATTCCATTCGCCCATGCAGTAAGGAACCGTACATCGGTCAACTCTGGAAGCTGTCTTAGCCCTTCCAGCAGAGTATCCGCAGCCGCCCGTTCCAATGGCCGGGCCGCGTAGGAAAGATTGTCGCGGAACTTTTCCTCCAGAGCCAGGGCATTCATGGGGTTTTCCCGACTGCCATAAGGGGCCTGGGTCATCCGGCAAAGACGGCCTTGCTCAGTTTCAATGACAATCGGTGCTGGTATCGTCTCATTTGATAGTCTGTCATCCCGCACTGTTTTCACGCGGGCTGCCATAGTACGCAGTTCCGGATCCGTTAGGGTTTTGGGAAGAAACTCACCAATTCCCACCCGCCCCCGGACCAACGCACACGCAATCATCCAGGGAAGACTGAACTGTGCTGCATTACGGGATTTAGGCTCAAGTTTACTCTCCCGGGGCTGACACAGCTGGGTGTCTACCTGGGGACAGACATGCAGTTCCACCTGCTTAATGTCCTCCGGCCGCAGGCCGTATTCCTTTCGCATGACCAGTACCGCATCCACCTGCCGGTGTCCCAGACGGCAACAGGGGTATGGCTTAAAACCCAACTCCTCCACCACAAATCGTGTGCCCAGTTCCTCTGTGACCCGGCTGGCATCTCCGCCATCGTGATACATAGGGAACAGGCTGAAGGGTGTGCCGGTGAACACCGAGCGGCATCCCGTCACTCCGGCTCTGGCCAGCAGGGCGGAAAGCACACCGCCCCGGGCCGCAAAGCCGGGCCCCAGCTTCTTGGTATCCGCCTCTTCAATGGCAGACAGCGTATTGCCCCCTGCCTGCTGATAGGCGATACCCATCATCTGAAGCAACTGCTTTCGGGTAAGTCCCAAAATTAACCCCGCAGCCGCGGCTGCCGAAAAAATTCCGTGAAGGGCTGCATAATCCCAGCCCCCCATGATGTGGGTCGGGATTTTCCGCCGGCATCCGATGCCTAACCGGGCGGCCAGCTCCATTCCTCCGGTAACAGCGGTTAAAAAGGTTTTCCCGTCCGTTCCACCAACAAGCTCGGCAGTTGCAAGAGCAGCCGGAATACAGGCCACCCCCAGATGGGTGTTGGCCCCCTCATGCGTGTCATCATAATCCAGGCAAAACCCTTGCGCCGCATTGATAAACGCAGCGTCGGGAGCGGGCAGTTTGGCGCCGTGCCCGATTACAGGGCATTGGCCGGCACCTCCCATAGAGCACATTATATCCAAGCAAGACTGAATCGCGCTGTCACTACTGCCGCCCAATGTATTCCCAAAATAGTCCAGGACGTCCAGTCGTACCATCTCCAGGGCCTGAGCCGGAATATGTTCGTAGCGCAGCTGTGACAAAAAATCCACCAATGAATATGCTGCATCTTTCATTTTAGGTTCCTCATTCCATACTGCAGAAAAGCACATCCTGCAGCTCTGCCATTTTCTCCTCCGACTGAGGTTGAAGGGCCTCTTGGCGCTCCCGTCCTAGTCGGTCCAACTTAGACTCTCCAAGATTATTATACTTCAGCAGCTCCACTTGATCGAGCCGAAGACCCAATATGCGGCTTGCGTGACGTCCCAGGGCAGCCACGTCCTCCGGGCTGTCATTATAACCGGGAATCAGGGGCATCCTTATGCAAATCTCTACGCCTCTTTTCACCAGGCGATTGATGTTCTCCAGAATGCGCTCATTGCCCACGCCGGTGCCCTGGGCGTGCTTCCGGCTGTCCACGGCCTTGATGTCGGTAAACCACAGGTCCACCAGAGGGATCATGCGCTCCAGGTCCTCCCATGGGACATGGGCGCAGGTTTCCACCGCGGTATGCAGTCCCTCCGCCCGGCACCGGCTCAGCAGTTCGGCGGTAAAGTCCGGCTGGAGCAGGGGCTCGCCGCCCGAGATGGTCACGCCGCCCCCCGAGTTGAGGTACAGGCTCCGGTCGCGGAGCAGCTCCGCCATAACCTCCTCGGACGACATGGGCGTCCCGGCCACCCGCCGGCCCTTGGCGGGGCAGGCGGGGACGCAGCGTCCGCACGCTTGGCACCGCGTCCGGTCCGTCACGGCGCGGCCCTCTTCCAGATGGACCGCGTCCAGGGGACAGACCTGTACGCAGGCGCCGCAGCCGGTGCATGCCGGATCATTCACCATAAGCTGGGGCGTGGCAGCCTGGGATTCCGGATTATGGCACCAAAAACAGCGCAGAGGACACCCTTTGAGAAACACGGTGGTACGAATACCCGGCCCATCGTGGGTGGAATAGCGCTGGATTTGAAAGACATTACCTGTCATGGTCGGTCCTTCCTTTCCGTCCCATGGAGTCCACCTTAAAAGGCCTGCTCCGTACGGGCGATGATCTCATTTTGGATTTTTTCGTCCAGCTCCACCCAAAGGGCGCTGTAACCCGCAATACGCACCACAAGGTTGCGGTAGTTCTCCGGATGCTTCTGGGCATCCAGGAGCTTGGCGCGGTCTACTACATTGAACTGGATGTGTCGTCCGTTTCCATCCACAAAGTAGGAGCGTATCAGCGCCAGCAGCTTGCGCAGATCCTCTGTCCGTTCCAGGGCGGATGGAAGGAATTTCATGTTGAACAGTGTCCCGAAGATGGGTGTGTGGTCAACTTTGCCGGCTGAGCGAATCACCGCTGCAGGTCCCTTCTCATCGCTACCTTGGGCGGGAGAGACGGCACCGTCCGCCAGAGCCACACCAGCCAGTCTGCCGCTGGGCAACGCACCGCATTTACGCCCGGCTGCTCCGTGGAAGGCAATGGAATGGGGGGCGCTGAGGAAGGTGGTGTGGTAAGGCCCGTCGATGGTGCGCATCTCGTCCACCAGGAAGCGGTGGAACCGGGCGGCCATCTCGTCGGCCTCATCCTGATCGTTTCCGTACTTGGGGGCGTTGAGCAGGATCTGCCGCTTATCCGGATGTCCTTCAAAATTCACCTTCAGCAGGTCCAGGAGCTCCTGCCTGCCAATCGTCTTGTCCTCATATACGCACCTGCGGATGGCGGTGAGCGAATCGCTGGCGTCGATGGGCCCGACGGGAATGAGATACATGGAGAACTGCTGGTATTCCGCACCGTCCGCCATCACATTTTTCCCCTTTCGGATGCAGCCGTCCACCAGAGCGGAGAGAAAGAGGTCGGGACACTGCTCGGAGCGATGCACCCGCACGTGGCACAGATAGTCGGAGGTGATTTGCAGGAAGTAATGCAGCTGCTGGCGGAAGGCGTCAAACAGGTCCTCAAATGTCTCAAAATCAGGCAGACTGCCCAATTTGAGGCCCTGCTGCATCCCGTTGACCGGGTCCACTCCGTTATTCAAGGTGATCTCCAGCACCTTGGGCATACTCACCACCGTCGGCCAGGTAACGGCACACTTATGCTGGGGAACTGTAAGTACACAACCGGCAACTCCGTAGTCTCGCGCCTCATCCAGCGGCACGCCATTGGATAGAAGGAACTCAAACACGGACCGATCGTTGAACCAGGCGGGAAATCCCACGCCAAGACGGCAAATTTCCATTCCGCGCAGAGCAAACTGCGGGTCCAGGTTCTCGTGCCAGCGAATGGAGAGGGTGGGGTGTGGACTCTGCACTCGTTCAGCGGCATCCAGCCAAATGTAGGACAGCTCGTTCACGGCATCCGAGCCATCCCTCAGCTGACCGCCCAACGTGACATTGTGGAACTGGGTCTCGCCGGAAGTGGCCTGCCGCACATAGGAATTGTCGAAGTTGCGCAGAGCGGACATTTTGATTCGAAAGCACTCCACGATCTGGGTCGCCATCTCCCGATCCAGACGCCCTGCCGCCACATCCGCCTGGTACAGGGGCCACATATATTGGTCCACCCGGCCGAAGGAAATGCCCACCGTTCTGGTGTCCCAGAAGGCGGCGCAGTGGCAGAACCACATGGACTGCATGGCTTGATGGAAGGTCTTGGCCGGATGCTCAGGTACCTGGAGGCAGTTTTGAGAAATCTGTTCCAGCTCCGCCCGGCGCACCGGATCGGGCTCCTTCTGCGCCAGCTCCTCCGCCAGGGCCGCATAGCGGTGGGCATAGCTGATCACTGCCTCCAGCGCCGTCTTCATGGCACGCAGCAGATAGTCCTTGTGCAGGTCCTCGTTGCTGCGCACCCGCAGCGCGGACTGCTCCGCCTCGATCTCATCCAGTATCCCCCGCAGTCCGCACCGGACGACCTTGGCATAATCCGGGATGTGCCACCCCTTCTCGGTCTGGGCCTCCATGGATCCGGCAAAAATCCAGGAGCCGTGCTCATTGTATTCATAGAGGCGCTTCATCACATCGGGACCCATGTAGGCGTAGAAGGTCTCCTTGGCTGACTTATCCTTCCAAAACTCGCAGATCTCCCGCATTACTTCTGTTGAGTCCGAGTCGAATGCATAGGGGCTGCGTCCATCCATGATCTCCTTGGCGACCCACTCCACCGAAAACTCGGGAAACCACTCGGCTGCCATGGGTCGGGAACCATAGTCGCCGGCCAGTAGCTGACCGTCATCTAAATAGATTGGGATGTTGTTCAGTATCTTTTTCAGTGCCTCTCCTCTTCGGAGAATGGTTGGTAAAATCGTGGTCTCCCGATAGGACTCTGTGACCAGCTTTGCCCGCTCCAGAGAAAGCGGTTCCGTGTCTCGCCGGTCACGCAGCGCATTCCATAGTTTTTGTCCCCGCGTCAGGGTGCCAGTATAGGCTCCATCCATAAGATAATTCTCCTTTCAGAATTTATTTCATGCAATACTTGTGAAATTGCCGTTATCCGCTCCGTATATTTTCATTATACCGCTTATTTTTCGTGTTTGAAGCGAACAAAAGGCATGATATATTGAATTTTTTTCATTTTCCTCTTGTTTCCCGAACGTCCCTGCATTATACTGAAAACAAGGAGGTGCTACCATGACGTTTGACCAATTGACCTATTTCCTTGCAGCTGCCAGGTATTTGAATTTTTCCAAAGCGGCGGAAGAACTCTTTCTCCATCAAAGCACTATTAGCAAGAGTATCGCCCAATTGGAGCAGGAGACAGGAGGTCCTTTGTTCATCCGCAGAGGCAGCGCCTTGTCTCTGACTGACACCGGAAAGCTGCTGCTCCAGGAGGCTCCATCTATTCTGGGCCGTCTCGACAACCTGCTTCTCCGAGCCCAACGGATGCAGCAAGAGGATTCCCTTCAGCTTTCCGTGCTTTCTACCAATAACCATCTGTCCTGCCTGGCTCCGTTTTTTCGACAGTTCCAGCCTCAGCACCCCAATGTGGAGTGGATTCCGGTCCACCTGCCCCATAACGATATCTCCTCTGCCTGCGAACGGGTCCGACGGGGCGAAGCGGATTTTGCCCTTGTCCCCGAACCCGAGCTTCCCGAGTCTTTGGAGGAACTCTGCGTCGATTTTATTTATGGATGTCCGTACCAACTAGCCGTAGCGCCGGACCATCCTTTTGCCGGTCAAGGAGAGATCACTGTATCGCAGCTATCTGGAATCCGGATCTTTCGCAGCCGCTATACGAAAATAGATCTTGTGCATCCCATCAACTATATGCTTTCCCAGCTCCATCTCCCTCCGGTGGAACTGGCAGCCCCGCCTGATAGCGATAGAAAGACAGGGCTTGACGATCTCATTTTTATGATGGTTTGCGCAGGATACGGCACCTACCTGGTACCGGAAACTGCCATCCACAGTAGTGGGTACGGCTGTGCATCCGTTTATATTCAGGAGCTGTCTGCGCCGGAGTATCAGTTTCGGTTGTTTTTGGTCCGACGCGCTGACAACACAAATCCCGCCCTGGCCTTTTTTCTGCGTACCGTCTCCGCTTCCCTCAGTCAGCCCCAATGACCTCCGCAACGCTTGCACTCCCACGGTCAAGGAGACCCGCACCGGAAGAATTCCAGTGCGGGTCTTACTCTGTCTATGCTAATTACAGTGCAATCAAAGAACCCAGACAATCCAATACATGCCGCAAACGAACAGGATGCCGCTTGGCGGCTCGTTATCTCTGCAGCAATGAGGGAAGGAACGTAGCTAGATTGGGGAACAATATTAAAATGACAACGCTGGCAATCATGGCAATCAAAAAAGGAACAATCCCTTTAAATACAGTTGCCATTGGTATGCTCTTATCCAAACCGGCCGTAACGTATACGTTCATACCGACAGGTGGCGTAATGCAGCCCATCTGCATGGCAAGCACAACAATAATGCCGAACCAAATGGGGTCAGCGCCGAGAGAGAGCATGACGGGCAGGAAAATAGGAACAGTCAGCAGGACCATAGCAAGCGAGTCCAGGAAGCATCCCAAAATCAAATAAATAGCAATGACAAAAATTGTGACAATGCGATAGTCCATATTCAATCCGACAATCAAATTAGACAGGGCAGTAGGGATTGTTGTCATCGCTACAAAGGAGTTCATGATGAACGCACCGATTAAGATGAAATAAATCATACCGGTGTTTTTCAGGGTGCCCTTGATTGCCTCCAAAAAATTGGTCCAGGTCAGGCGGCGGCGCACCAGGGTGATGATAATGGCGCCAGCAGCGCCAACAGCACTGGCTTCTGTGGGGGTAAAAAAGCCAATGAACATACCAACCAAAACAACAATGATCAAAATAATAATTTCACCGCACCGCATAAACGCAGTCCATGCTTCCTTTGCGCTGAATTTGGGGCCAGCCGGACCTGCGTTTTTATCTTTGATGCAGGTAAACTGAATGGCGATGCACATAAATACAGCCAGAATAATACCGGGGATGATGCCGGCAACAAATAACTCTGTTACGCCGATTTGCGCCATGATGGCATAGTTAATCATGACGGAACTGGGGGGAATCAGGACGCCCAATGTGCCGCCTGCAGCAATACTGCCGGTAGACAGCGCATCGCTGTATTTCATCTTTTTCATTTCAGGCAAGGCAATCAAACCGATGGTAACCGCCGTTGCCACAGTGGTAGAACTGATAGCGGCAAATACCGCACAGGCCAGAATCGTGGACATGGCCAACCCTCCGCGAAAGCGGCCAATCGTAACATAGAACAGATCGTATAGGCTTTTACCGACACCCGTACTGGCAATGATATTTGCCATCAACACAAACATGGGCATGACAGCAAAATTGTAATCGTTCATAATGCTGAATGGCACAGTAGCCATTTTGACCATGGATGCGTCCAAGGTAAGGATCGATGCCATACCGCCAAAAGCCACCAGAGCCATCGTAGTCCCAACGTTGACGCCCAGGGCTAGCAGGACAATTAGTATAAGAAAACAGATGATGCCAATTATTAACGGAGTCATTTATTCGTCCTCCTTTACTGATTCTATCGCATCCGCTATTTCTGTGTCCAAACTGCTGCTTTGCTCGCCCTTGCGTTTTGCAATCAGGATAATGTTATAAATTGTATATATTATCATCATGATGGCACATAAGACCCATAGACCACGAAACGGCCAAATGGGAATGTTCAGCGTAGAGCTAGCCTCGTTAGTGGCCAGCTTTTGCATCGTTAGGATATAGCCGGTATAAGCATACAGGACGGCTAGGGCAAGGTCAAAAAAACGGGCAATGTATTCCGTGATTTTGCGAGCGACTCCGTGGAGATGGCTAACAAGCAGTTCCACAAAAATATGGGTTCCTCGCAAAGTCGCAACCGGGATAGATACAGCAACAAACATGACAGCAAACAAACCAGTCAATTCATAAGAACCGTTAAAAGAGCCTCCTGTAAATATCCGGATCACAACATTACCGGCTACCAGAATGACCGCAGCTATAATAAAAATGCCGCCGATGATTTCAAAGACTTTACTTAATTTTTGCATATCATTCTCCTATTTAATTTATATATCTTTGACCATTTGACAGAAAATGAGAGTTCAATTGTTCGCATATTGAAAACCGTTCAGAATATAGCGTTTCACTGATGTTGGAACGATATGCCGGCTACCTGATGGAGACAACCCGTCCCCATCAGGCAACATGCTTGTTCGATTACTTGTTAGCGGCCTGTTCGCTCAAAATCGTACGAGCACGGTCATGAATGGTTTGCCCATCGTATCCCGCAGCATTTAGTTCTTGTATAGCATCTATCGCAATCTGTTTCATGCACTCGGTAATTTGGGCATAATCCTCATCAGACAGCGTGTTGAAAGTTACACCCTTTTCCGTGGCATAGTCCACACCAACCTGGTCCCATTCAGCAAGCGAATCGACTTGCTTCTGACTGCGCTCCAGACTCAGCGTGTCGAAAATCTGCTGTTGGTCCGCAGTCAGCTTTGCATAGGAGGCATCGCTGATATAGCTATGAGGGCAGTAAGCACCGGAAATATTCAGCGGAACCGAATAGCTGACCAAATCAGCCACTTTGGTGGATTGCAGGGCCTCCAGAGGCAGGACAACGCCCTCCACAATGCCCTTGCTCAGCGCTTCAAACAGTTCACTAATGGGCATCCGCACTGGGTTTCCGCCAAGAGCTTGTATTAGTTTGAATGCACTGTCTTCGGTGCATCGAATGGACATACCCTTAATGTCCTCTAGGCTGGTGACAGGTTTTGTCGTGTGCAGGGAAAGCATGCCGCTGGCACCCCATGTATTTACACGTACTCCCTCAAACTCCGCCTGCCATTCCGGTGTTTGCGCAAAAAGTTCCCTGGCTGTATCAAACAGAACCTGTTGATCAGTTTCACCATAATAAAATAGTTGGACTGCATTGTCGATTAGAAAATGGTCTGATTCAGCGCCTGCAGGGATATGCGTCATATCGGAGACTCCACTCAGAGTTTCGGTATAAGGTGCAGTGGCGCTGACGAGCGCATTGTTCCAATAGGGTGTGAATTCGATGTTGGCCTGGGTCTTCAGCTCCTCCAGCCATTCCTTATCCAGAATGGAAAAGTTGTGCGTATCCGGGAAACAGGAACTGTAGTTCAGTTTAATATCAGGGAGGTCGAGACCGGCGGAAGCAGCAGGCGCATCGCCGGAAAGAGATTCGCTGGGAGCAACGGGTGCATCGTTTGAATTTGATGGGCTGCCGCAGCCGGTCATTAAAACACCAAAAAGCATTCCTGCACACAGCAATAAGGCACATATCCTCTTTTTCATGTTATTTCCTCCTAAATAAAAGTCTGTTTAAAACGCCGCTATACGTTGTTGACCCTTTTAAAAATATGCCAAGTATTTCTGCAAAAACGGTTTCGTCTGATAACAAAATTTCTCGCCAATCAGGATTCCTCAAGATATTATCAGGGTTTTCGTATCAATTATACGGCTCCCAGCACTCCATGAGCTCCTTGATCGGGAACTTTGAGAGAACCTCATAGCCGTCCTCTTTGACAAGAACCATTTCCTCCAGGCGAACGCCGTGGTCCCCGCCCTTTTTGCCGGTCCAGGTTTCCAGACAAAGTACCATGCCGGCCTGAAGAACCGTAGGCTCCACACCGGGAGTATTCCGATTGACACAGGACAGGAAGGGCCGGTCGTGAAGGGTCAGGCCAATGCCGTGACCGGTCGCCAGAGGCGCAACTTCGCCCCAAGTGTCATAGCCCCAATACTTTGGAGAGTCAGGCCACTCCGCCATGACTTCAAAGTCGGTGACACCGGCTTTGATTTTCCGGATGCCGCTGTAAATCATGTCATAGCATTCCCGATAGGTGTCCTTCTGCTCCTGGGTCGCCTTGCCGCAGCAGAATGTGCGGTAAATACAGGTGCGGTACCCGAGGAATGCGTCTCCGTCCACATCCACATAGACAAGATCGCCCGGCCTGACCATTCTGTCACCAAAGGTCAAACCGTAGGGATTGGTATTGGGGCCGGACATACAAACCAGGTCTTCTGTATGGTCACATCCTTCTTCATAGAGCGCCGCAATACCGGCGGCAACCAACTCACACTCCTTGACGCCGGGGCGGATGGCGGCGGCGACTGCCGCATGAGCCTTTTCCGCATTGGCACAGGCAATGCGCATGATATTGATCTCATCCTCGCTTTTAATCATGCGAGCCCAGTCCATGATGGGCTTTCCGTGAATCACGCTGATCCCCTTGCGCTCAAATGCCTGGGCAAACAACATCTGGAGGGACGTTCCGTCCAGACCCAAGGTTTGATCGGAGATGCCGTATTGGCTCATAAGGTCCGCAGCCCAGTTGACATAGTTATTCAGAACCGGATCGTAAGAGTCCACCGCGGTAGGCTTATAGAACCCCAGCAGTGCGTGGATCCGGCCCTCCATCCAGGGCATACGGGGGATATGCCGGGCGGGTAGATCGGCGATGACCAGATGCGGCTCTCCGTTGACCGGGAAGAACACACACTGTCCCTCCACGCAGCGCATGGGGGTCGTGACATAGAAACCGGTGATATATCGAATGTTGTCGGGGTCGAAAGTCAAAATTGCACCGACACCGGCTTTTTTCATCTCTTCCCGGGTGCGCTCCTTGCGGTAGTTCCGCAGGCGGTCAAAGTTGATGCGTTCTTCATAATCCACAGCAAACTTTCCAAATGGCATAATTCAAACTCCCTTTCTGTTTATTCTCAGTACAGGAATAGCCCTTACGCGCCGGCCTTCATCAAGGCCATTGTATACGTGGATACCGGAGTTTGTAAAATTAAGAATCTGGATAAGGGCTATAAGGAAATGTGATAAGCTACCCCAATATTCTAAAAAGCCTGGCATTGCAAGCGTTTGGCGGCAGTATAAGGGGACGCGATAAGTAAAATAACAAATTCCGATATCCGCTGAAGCCTGCCCCGTGCTATGATGCGGCTGAGGATTCCTATTTGCACCCGGTCTTTCATCATCACTTTTGCAGAAAGGATGACTTGCATTGAAAATCGCATGCTATGCTGCGGGAATTATCGGCTCCAGCTTTGCAGTCAATTTCGCCATAAAGGGAATTCCCTGCAACGTCTATGTTACCAATGAGGACCGCCTGCACCGGGGCAAAGCCGCCATAGATCAGGTAATCGGTTCTATGGTGGCCCTTGGCGGCATTGACCCGCTAGATACGGCACCGATCAGGGGAAGAATTCATGTCACAACAGACCCGGCAGAGGCCTTTGACGGTGTGGACCTGATTCAGGAGAACGGCCCGGAAAAAATCGAAGTCAAGCAGGAGATTCTCGAAATCATTGACCGATATGCTCCTGCGGAAGCCGTAGTGGCCAGCAGTACGTCCGGAATGTCTATTACCGATATTGCCGCATTCTCTCAGTATCCTGAACGCTGTATTGGAGCGCATCCTTTTAACCCGCCGCACCTGATTCCCCTGATGGAATTGACCAAGGGGGAGCAAACCCAGGAAAAATACCTGCAAAAGGCCCTGGAGATATACCGTCAGGCTGGAAAAGAGCCGATTATTCTCCAAAAGGAAAAGCCGGGGTTTGTGGCGAACCGACTGTCCCATGTGGTTCTGCGGGAAGCCATGGCCCTTCTTGCGGAGGGCGTCTGCTCTGTGGAGGATATGGACCGCGCATTGGTCTACGGCCCGGGCATTCGCTGGGCGTCAATTGGACAGATCATGGTAGGCGAGTTGGGCTCTCCCGGCGGCGTCAAGGCCGGCATGGAACGCTTTCAGCCCATGAGTGAAGGGATATTCAAGGATCTCTATAATATCACGGAATATCCTGAGGGAATTTGCGATATGGCGGAACAGGGCATCCGAGAGGAGATGGAACATCTACCGGACTGCATCGGACATGACAAGCAGGCGATCTCGAATTTCAGAGACCGGGTGTTGATCGAGCTACTTAGGCTCCACGGAAAGATTTGACAGGGAGGAAATGGTATGAAGAAAACAATTATTACGGCTGCTTTGACCGGCGCAGTTACACCGGCGGGATATCAGATTCCGGAAACACCGGAAGAAATCGCAGCACAGGCCTATGAATGCTGGAAACTGGGTGCCAGCGTTGCCCATCTCCACATGCGGGATGACAGCGGCGCCGGCGTAATGGACCCGGTGAAATTCTATCAGACGGTACGGGCCATCCGGGCCTACAGGGACTGTGATATTATCATCAACTGCACTTCCTCGGGCGACAACCGCGTAGCCAACGACGCTCCCTATGGCAACGCCATACGGGTTCTGCACCACAAGATCGTTCCTGGAATTGAAATGGGTACCTTTGACGCTGGCACGTTCAACTGGGGTGTTCCCGGCGGCGTATTTAACAACAGCCAAAGCTTTTTGATGAACAGCGGTAAGCTGTTCCATGAACGCGGCATCAAGCCGGAGTGCGAGATCTTTGATATGGGAATGCTTCGGGCCGTTGGCGCATACTGGAAGCAGGGCTATTTGAAGGAGCCCATCCACTTTCAGTTCTGCCTTGGTGTCATGGGTGGCATGGAGGCCAGCCCCGAGGCGCTGATGATGCTGGTCACGGAAATGAGAAAAATGCAGGCAAACGGCAGCTTGCCGGAGCAATGCACATGGTCCGCATTCGGCATCGGGAAAGGGCATCTGCCGGTCATGTTCACCGCGCTGGCTCTTGGCGGCAATATCCGCGTAGGCATGGAGGACAACGTGGTCTACGGTACGGACGACAATGGGAAGAAAATCATGGCCACCAACATGATGCTGGTAGAGCGGGCGGTAAATGCGGTAAGGGCCTATGGAAATGATGCGGCCACACCTGCGGAGGCGCGGGAAGTCCTTGGGCTCAAGCCTCTGGAGCATGATAAGACTTGCGCAGCGCTGGAGCAGATCTCCATCGAATGGCTGGAGGAGCAGAAGCAGGCCCTGGACGACCTATCCAAAGCCAATATAGGGCAGCAGCAAGGACTGGGCGGCAAAAAATAAAAAGAGCGCTGCGAGAGAAAACTCTCGCAGCGCAACCGGAACTCAGTCCTCGTTCAAATGAAATTTACAAACGGCGCAGGCCTGCTTACAGGTTTGACAATCCCGCTTACCGGCAGGAAACAAATCCAGGAATTGCGGCAACAGCGGATTGCAACTCGCAGATACCCACAGTGCCGCCAGGCACAGTTCTGAGTCGGGATACTCAGAAAACTCCTCCACCCGGAGAATGTCCCCACCATACATTTCAAAAATAGGCTGCGGCAACAGTGCAAATCCGTTTCCGGCAGCAACATTCAGAAGAATGTTCTGCATATTGTCCAAAAAATAAAACTGCGGGGATACATTTAACGCGGCACATACACGGATGGCGCAGTTGATCCCCCGGTAATCTCCATTCAGGAGATACATTGGATGATGATCCATCTGTGCGAAAAATTCACTTCGAGGAAGGTCCCGCACTTTCGTTTTTTCCACGGCAATACACAGCGAAGAACTCCCAATCAGTCGGACCCGTAATTTCGGACTGAGGCTCTTGTTGGGAACCAATGCAAACACGACATCCAGCTTTTCGTTAAATAGCTTATGTATGAGTGATTGATAGTTCCCGTGGCTGATTTCCCAGGTAATCTGCGGATTTTTCTGTCGAAGCTGCTTCAACGGATTAATCACATAGGGCCAGTCAAACAGTTCTTCTATCCCAACCCGGAGAGAACCAGCAGACGCAATCTGACCGGAACTCTGGACCTTTTGAATCAGTGCGCCGCTTTGCTCCAGAATAGAGCGTGCCTCCGGATACAACGCAGCGCCGGCTGCACTCAGCCGCAAAGCGTGGTGCTGACGGACAAACAATTCTACCCCCAATTGTTGTTCCAAATCTGCAATTTGCTGGCTGACCAGCGGCTGCGTTACGAATAATAGTTCCGCAGCCCGGCTGAAGCTGTTCTGTTCCGCAACCGTTACAAAAAATTGCAGCTGTCGCAGTTCAAATCCGAAAAACTCCATATATATTCCCCTCTCCTGATCATGATTTCATTATACCGAAAACCTGCACCTTGCGCAATCTGTTTTCAAAAAGCGTATCAATATTACTTATACGATGCAGCAGAAATCTTAATTTTATCCGGCAGAGGTTTTATGCTATGATAAAATTAACCAAATAAATCAAGGAGAATGTCGTATGCAATTACCTCCCGATGCTGTGATCCAAACATTAAATTCCGGGCTTCGGTTAAAGCAGCTACAAATATTTGTAGCAGTTGCGGAAACACTGAGTTTCAGCCGTGCTGCCAATATGCTTTATGTCTCTCAGTCTTTGGTCAGTCAGCAGGTGGCGGAACTGGAACAGCAGGTTGGAACCCCGCTTCTGCTGCGGGACCGACGCTCCGTCCAGCTGACACTGGCTGGCGAAGTTATGCTTAAAGAATCAAAATCCATTTTACAACGGGCCAGCTCAGCGATGCAAATGCTGAAAAATGCAGGTCCGGGAGATTTTACTCTGGAGCAAATGCATATTGGATTTGAGCAGGTTTATCAGCGGACCGCGATCACACAGGCCGCCACCAAATTTCAAATGGAATATCCGGGAATTTCATTCAAGTTTTCCTACAGCAGCCTACAGCAGCTGCTGTCCTCCATTGATGACGGCACGGTTGATTTGGGTTTCCTGTTGCTTCCCGAGAAACCGCTGCCGACAGCATTTCAAACCCAGGCGCTGGCAACCGATGTGCTCTGTATTGTGGCCGCACGGACAATTGCGACGGCCCAGACATTAGAACATTATCTCGGACTTGCGGAGTGCCTGCCGACCTGCTTGCTGGATCGGGACACCCGGGGCCTGAGTACAACGCTTCGAGTGTGTCACGATTTAAGTATTTCTCCGAATTTTCAGTTTTATGACAGCGTCGGAGAAATCCTGCTATATGTGGAGGCAGGCTGTGGGGTATCGATTCTGCCAAGTAAAGTTGTACAGGATTATGCAAGCTCCCAACTTTCCTATTTCTACCTGACAGACTTGGAAAATACCGTAGTACAGATGGCTGCCTGCTGGTCGCAAAAACGAATGCCGCCGCTGGTTCCAACCTTTCTGGAGTTTTATCAAACCTAGCGCTTGCTACTTGATTCACGGGTATCCCCAGCCCGTGCAGTCCCTTCAAGAACGCCGTCAAGCTACTGGATTGCAGTTTGGGGGCGCGCTGAATCTTTCCCAGCAGGTGCTATATAGACAGAAGACATACTGCGGCAGCTTTTTCTGAGAATATTCGTATCTCACTAGAACAATTGCTTGACCCAGATTCCAACCCAGAACCGAAAAACAAACAGCACACAATGGAAATTTTCTTGGATTTTGCGGTTTTTCACTGCAAAATTCCGTCCATTGCGTGCTGTTTTCTCCGTTGTGTCCGTCCACTTTCCCGCGAGGCCCCTCATAACCCGAAGGCCGCAGGTTCAAATCCTGTCCCCGCAACCAAATCACCGCTGATTTCGCAAGAAATCAGCGGTTTTTCCTTGTTTTCCGAATTTTTTGAGGATGTTTTTTCGGGGGTGTGGTGGGCTGACCCAAACGGTGACCCATACGGGAGTGAAAGTAGGTTTTAGTACGACTTCTAGCACCGAGACATACGGTAGAAAAAGAATTATCTAGAGAAGTAAATCGGGTTTTCAGAATTCTGAAAACCTGATCCATGTAACGTGGCGGTGCCTTACCCCGCCAGCACCTCTCCTATGGTCTCCGCAGCCTTCTTCTGCGCTGCCGTAGTCACATGGGCATAAGTGTCCAGCGTGAACCCCGCCGAGAAGTGGCCCAGCATTCCCGACACGGTTTTCACATCCACGCCGTTTTGGAGGGCCAGCGTGGCGAACGTATGGCGGAGGTCATGAAACCGAATTTCTGGCAGTCCTGCCCGATCCAGCACCCGGTGGAGCATATGAAGCACGCTGTCCGGGGCGATGGGCCCGCCAGTGGGGCCGGGAAACACATAGGCACTGCTGGGTAGCTTTTCCCGCTGCTGCTTCAAAATGCCTACCGCATCCGTCCCGAGGGAAATGGTGCGGTAGGCATTCTTCGTTTTCAACGGCGCCTCTCGCACCTCGCCGTTGATGCGTCCCACCTGGCGGCGCACCCGGAGCGTCTGGGTGGAGAAATCGATATCCTCCCACTTGAGCCCCAGCAGTTCACCCCGGCGCAGCCCGGTTGCCAGTTCAATGTAGTACATCTCGAAAACACCGGAGTGCTTGGCCTCCAGAAGGAATGCTGTGAGCTGCTCAGCGCTCAAGGTCTGCATCTCCCGGTGTTCGGGTTTGGGGAGCGCACAGCCGTCCGTGGGATCATGGGAAATCAAGCGCTGCTGGATGGCGAGCTGCATGGCGGAAGATATTACTTGGTTGATGTTGCGGACAGTTTTCGGGCTGAGGCCCTTCGACTGCTTTTCGGATTCTTTCCGCTCTACGCGCCCTCCTGTCAATAGCTTCTGGTAGAGCTTTTGAAGATCCAGCGTGGTCAGCTTCGTCAGCGGGATTGCTCCGATGGATGGCTTGATGTGGTTGCGGATGTAGCCCTCATAGGTTTTATGAGAGGATGGCCGCACCTTGATCTGGGCGTAATATTCGTACCAGATGTCCATCCACTGACCCACCGTGTATTTCTGCCCTTTCGCCACATCCAAGCCCGTACACTGCTCGATGGCAACTTTCAGCTTTTCTTTTGCCTGTGCCTGCGTTTTCGCCAGCACATTTTTGATGATGGGCTTTCCGGTCAATGGGTCATGGCCTGCGGTGTAGCGGCCCTCCCAGCGTCCATCCTTCCGCTTGCGGATGTTGCCCTCACCATTGGCTCTGCGTTTTGCCATTATGATCACTCCCTTCGCAGCCACAACATATACCACAGAAGCCGCATGATATCAAGCTAATTTTCCAGACAGTTCTCATTGATCCAGTTCTGTAATTTGTCTTTCGGTATTACGATCCGGCTGCCAATTTTCAAAGAAGGGAAACCCTCTGAACGAACCAGTGCATAAGCGCCGAAACGAGAGATGTTTAGTACGGCGGCCAACTGTGGGACGGATAGCATAATGGGGAGCTCGTCATAGGACGTATAGATTTTGCTCATAGCATTCTCCTTCCTGAATTAGCATTGCCCCACGTTGCGAGAACGTGGGGCGGATGTTTGGGATGGTATAACCTGTGGTGTTGAACGCGAAAAGCCCACAAACGGCCAGCGTGGGCCTCACGCTCGGCCTCTGTACCGGGACTGCCGCTGACGTTCTGGCTCTTCGATTTCTCGTATATTTTCCCACATTGTAGCCGCTTGTGCCCGGATTTCTTCGCACATCTTGATCTGCTTTCGCACCTGTCGAATCTCCCGGTTTAGGTCAGCCAATTTGGTGTAGAGCTCAGATTGCTGTTGGGACAATGCTTCACGAGATTCTCCGTAGCGGTCCAGCAGCTTCACTGCATCCATGTACTGCTGTGCCTCCGCCTCCATGCCGCTGTGCCCCTGATCATAGAGCCGTTTGGCAGGGGCCAGCGCTTCTTCATCCGTCAGCGCCTGAAATAGGGGCTGGTGCTTTTTCTTTTGCACATTGAGGATGGTGCGTTGTTTGGTGAGCGTTTTGAACTGAGCCTCCGCCTTTTCCACAAAGGCTGTCATGTCCGCTTCGGTGGAAATACCATGCTCGTTAAGAAACCGAAACTGCGCTCGGAGCTGCTCAAACCGCATGACCTCCTGACGCATCTTACCTATAACCCTTGGCGGGTACTGTTGCTTTTCCATTTTGTTGAGGATGTAGAGGTAGTGGTAGTAGAGTGCCAGAAAACCGGTATATTTCGGGTGCTTTTTATAGGGCTTGTACGGCTCACGATGAACAACGGCAAGCTGTTTTCCCATAAAGATTGCATCCATATTTCCGTCAATGGCCGCCCGAATTCCATCCTCGGAATACTGCGGATTTTTCCGTTCCGGGTACATGAAGTGGGCTTGTCCACGGAGCCTAAAGCCCAGACGATTACCATGCTTGATCTCGTAGCCTTTTCGCTCCATGAGCCGGAAGAAATCTCCGATGGAGTTAGCGTCCTCGATGGATGATTTCAAATCAGCCTCCAGCATAGATCGGTAGGTGGGCTGTCCCTTGCTCTGGCGTAACCACTCAATATAGCTCATGGATTTTTGACCGTCACCCTCAATGATAACGGATAGACCGTGCTCCCGACACAGGCGGTCTGATACTGCCCGAATCTGTTGGAAATACTCTGATTTTGAACAGTGATACTTCTCACCCGTGGCATCGTTGACAGAGTTAAACAGAATATGCGAATGGATATGGTGTCGATCCGTGTGGGTTCCAATGACCACCTGATAGCCCGCTAGATACTCCGACGAAAACTCCATGGCAATTTGCAGGGCCAGCTCCGGCGTGATTTCGCCTGGAACAAAGGACTGGATGATGTGGTAGCATTGCCTCCCATCCAGCTTGCCTAGCTCTCGCTTGGTGTCCATCATCTGCTGATACTCAAATCCAGGATCACAGTTCAAGTGGGCTGTGAGCACCTGCTTCTGGGTCTTATCTCCGTTCAGAACATACTCGATTGCTTGCTTCAGCCCGCTGTTCCGGGCCAGGATTTTCGTGATCGCCATCAGCGCCGCCCCATGTCATAGATCCGTTCGTAAACTCGTCCAAGCAGCTCCACGGCTTCTCTGGCATCCTTCGGAGCGGCGATCCCAGCGTTGACACTCCGGGCGATCTGGTTGATGTTGTTGCCGATGGCATGAATCTCCCGCCGTAGGGCCTTCATCTCGTCATCATTCCGCGCCTTGGGCGGATGCCCTTGGATTAGGCGAATCAGGTACGCGCGCTTGCTAAGGCCACAAGCCTTGGCATTTTCGGATAACAGCCGATACTGCTCCCGTGTCATTTCAAAGTGCATATGGTGTTTTGCTTCGATATTGATTCCTCCTTGCTCAGTTTGCTATTTCGGCAACGTTGCCGAGAGTCCACTTTAGCGGCGGTGACAATGTTGTCATCGCCGCTCATCCTTCCGCCCGACGGCGGCATATGGGGTTCGGGCACGCCCGAAAGCGGTAAAAATGTACATTTTTGCGATGCTTGCCATCTGAATCGCAACTTTTTTCGTGTTTTTACGGTTGTCCGATGGTAGAGTGCAATTGATGAAGCGCCTATTCGAGATGTGTGTGTGTACATTGCGTAATACTTGAATTGAATTGCCGGTTGAGTGTGTACAGCGATACGGATTCAGACAAAATTCTGCGAATTTCATACTTACAATGATACGCATTGCGGGAAATCTGCTTGATTTAATACCTATCATGGTGCGCATTCCCGCTAATTTCCCTGTAAGCTGCGGATGAAATCCAACGCTTTCTTATCATCTGCCATAGCTTCCTTATGCAGTTCCCCTTTGGGCGCTGCCTGAATACAGGTATTCGACAATTCCTCCCGGATTACGCTTCGCAGCTTTTCGACTAGTGCCTCATCCTTTTGGTAGTCACAAAGTGCCTGGCAGATCAGTGTAGTGCGAGTACCAGATGGGGCTTGGGACAGCACAGTAAGCGCTTTCTTCTGTAACGGATTGTCCGGGGACAGTGCAAGGTTGATGCGGTGTTTATTGCTCGTTTTCATCACCTCCCAATGGATGAATTTGACGTGACCGCTTTCGGTGAATTCGCCAAAGGCAGGCATGGGGAACCCATGGCAATGTTGCCGACCCTTCCTTTGGAGAAAAATAACTGAACTTTCCGGCAATCGTGCCAAAAGGTTCCTTGGGCAACCTGCTATTTTGGACCGCTTCTGGCAACGTTGCCGGAAGCGCTCTGGCGCATTTCCGTGTTTCTCTATGAAATGAAGCGAAACGATGCGATAACCTACCGTTCTGCCGTTCTTCCCAACCACGTTCCTGGCCCAGTTTTTCTGCGCCGTATTTCAGCCTCTTGGCGGCTTGCACATCCGCTGTGTGGTCATGGCCCGCTTTACCGAAGCTGTATCAAATTGGACGGTCATTCAGTTTTCAAATCCGGGGTTCCCCGATGACATCCTTGAAAGCAAAAGAAGGATCACAACATGATCCGACCCATCACAGGAGATGTCCCGTGTGGGCGTTCATATCGTAATCCTTCAAATATAATGAATATTCTTGCTTTTCTAAATGTCAGGTTGCAGTGTAACATCCGTGGAGCGGAAAGTCAACGCTCTGCTGGAGATGAAATGCAGAGTTTACAGAGCGTTCATGTTTAAGATTATTGATACCTGTTTTGATTGACAGAATTTTCTTTTCTATGATATGATGAAGCCGAAAGATTTTGATCCGTAGAGGGGGGCGTATCCACTGTGAACCAAGACCAGAACCCACACAAGCTCATCCTGCTCCGGGGCAATTCCGGCAGCGGCAAGACCACCCTTGCCCACATGCTTCAGCGCAAGCTGGGCCGGGGGACGCTGGTGATCTCTCAAGATGTGATCCGTCGGGATATGCTCTGGGCCAAAGACACCAAGGACGGCCCTGCGGTGCCCCTGCTGATAAATCTGGTGCAGTATGGACGGCAGCACTGTGAATATGTCATTCTGGAGGGCATTCTGTTTTCTGAAACCTACGAGCCACTGTTCCACTGCATTCAGTCGGAGTACGCCGCCGAGGACATTCACGCCTATTATTATGACATCCCCTTTGAGGAAACGCTGCGCCGCCATGAGACAAAGGCCAACCGGGCGGATTTCGGACCAGAAGCCATGAGGGATTGGTGGAAGGAGAAGGACTATATCGGATATCTCCCGGAGAAAATTTTACGCAGACTATGACATTGGAGGATGCTGCGGCGCAGATTCTGGCGGATATACAGGCGCATTGAATGATGGAGGAACGTAAATGAACGACATTAAATTGCTTCGCCCCACTATGGAATACGAAGCAGACCTTCTGCAATTTTGTGAAGAAATCTGCAATGCTCATGACGCTGACGCATTTGCGGGATGCGGGAATCTCCGGTGCACCACTAACATTCAAGAATGGCTTGACGATCTTGCGCTGCGGGAGCGTGCAGAGACCTGCCCGGCGGGCCGTGTTCCGTCCACTACATTTCTTGCTGTCCGCATCTGCGACTACAAAGTTGTGGGAATTATTACATTGCGGTATCCTGGTAATGATCTATCAGTAATACGCACCGGCGGTCACGTTGGCTATTCTGTGCGGCCTTCCGAGCGGCGGAAGGGATATGCGACGGAAATGCTGAGGCTGATTCTGGAGGAATGCCAGCGCCGGAAGATGTCTCGGATTTTGCTTACCTGCTATCGTGATAACATTGCCAGTGAGAGAACGATTATTGCGGGCGGCGGGGTGTTTGAGGATGAGATAGAGGAGAGTGGAGAAATCCTGAAACGGTATTGGATCACGCCTCTAAGCGCAAACCACACAATTCTCCAAATCACCGATCCCACGCAGAAAAGTCAGATCGCGGAAACAATCCTATCCCAGCTCCCGGAATGGTTCGGCATCCCGGAAAGCACGCAGGAATACATTAACGGCTGCGCGGACAAGCCCCTTTGGGCGGCAATCGTGGACGGTCAGCCCGTGGGCTTTATCGCCCTCAAGGAAACCAGCCCGGCCACGGCAGAAATCTATGTGATGGGCGTTTTGCCGCAGCTGCACCATGGCGGCATTGGCAGGACTTTATATGATGCATTTGAAGAATACGCAAGGGAGCACGGCTACTTGTTTATCCAGGTAAAAACCGTTCGAAAGGGCAGTTGGGCATCCTATGACAAGACGAACGAGTTTTATATCGCCATGGGATTCCATGAGTTTGAATGTTTTCCAGAGCTGTGGGATGAGAGTAATCCGTGTCAGATTTATGTGAAGACGGTTCCGCAGTTTGAAAAATAGAGGGGCAAGAAGGAGAACACCATGAGTTTATATAACACCATTGCGGAAACCTATGACGCAATTCGTCCCGACTATCCGGCCTCCATGATTGTGGATATTGTAGAAGCCGGGAACCTTTCCGAAACATCAAAGCTTATGGAGATTGGTGCGGGAACAGGCAAAGCAACAACAGCCTTCCTTTCACGCGGATTCTCCATCGATGCCAACGAAATCTCACTGGAGATGGCAGAAATACTGCGGCGCAAAGTGCCTGCAGATCGGTTGACGCTATCGGTGTGCCCCTTTGAAGATTGGGTTCCACCGCAGCACAAATACGATTGCATTTACTGTGGTCAAGCCTTTCATTGGCTGGACAAGACAGTGAAATTTGAGAAATGCCAAGCGTATCTTAAGCAGGACGGGCTGCTGGCGCTTTTTTGGTACGATCCCATGCTTCAAGAGCAGACTGCGGCTTATATAGCGTCCAACAAGGTGAAAGAAGCGTATCTCGGTGCCGAAGATATTGTAACATCCGTTTCGATGGATACCAGATCACAGGAAATTGAGGAAACCCCTTGTTTTGATTTGATTGAGAGAAGGACCTATCAGGTTGTGCTGAGGAATACGGCAGAACAGTCATGGGCGGCAATGGAATCCACGCCAGCCTTTCAGGAGAAATTTGAACGCTTGAGTGTGATGGAACGCACAGCGTTCCGCAGAGAATACATCGCTGCCATTGAGAACAACGGCGGCTTTACAGAGACAGCTATGCTTTACTCGCTGTATTTGTTAAAGCCAACACATAAATAGGAGAAAGTAAAACTACGATAATCATTCAGAAATCCCTACCCCTATGAAAATATGTTGACTCAATGCTTTTAAGGAGGGAACTCGCATGGAATCCGATATCATTCGCTACTATGAACAATATGACGAGGAAGGCCGCCTGACCCGGCGGCGCTGGGGACAGGTGGAGTATCTCACCACAATGAAATACCTTCGGAAGTACCTCCGTCCGGGGGATCGCGTGCTGGACATTGGTGCTGGCACAGGGCGGTATTCCATTGCGCTGGCCTCTGAGGGGTATGACGTTACGGCGGTAGAGCTGGTGGAACACAATCTGGCGATTCTTCGGGAAAAGATCACTGCAGATATGGCTATTCAGGCTATGCAGGGCAACGCCTTGGATCTTTCCTGCTTGGAATCCGAGAGCTTCGATGTAACCTTAATGCTTGGGCCTATGTATCATCTAAAGCCGGGAGCGCAGTTCAAACAGGCCATTTCCGAGGCACTGCGGGTCACAAAGCCGAACGGTGTCATTCTGGTTGCCTACTGCACAACAGACGGCCCGATCATCAACTGGGTGTTCCGAACCGGGCTATATCAGATTCTAAAGCAGGATGGCGTCATAGATGATGACAAGTTCCGCTTCCACACCAACTCCAAATTTGTATTTGAGCATGTGACAAAGGCAGATGTGGATCAGCTCATGGCGGAGTTTCCGGTTCATCGGCTGCACTATGTTGCGACAGATGGACTTACGTCATTCCTGCAAGCTGAAATGGAGAAGATGGATCAGGAAACCTTCGATGCGCTGGTACGTTATCACCTGTCTGTTTGCGAACGAGAAGATCTTGTGGGTGCTTCGGCGCACAGTCTGGATGTGTTTCGGAAGCTGTCTTAAATGGCATCAGAAAACCAGAGCGATTGTCCACCTTGGAAATCAAGGCAATTGGGAAAGCAGGCTCTTTTATCCGGCGCAGGAATATTGCTTTTTGAAATAGAATTATATGCGCCAATCGGATAATTCTATCAGAATGATACAAGCATTATGGCCCCTTGGCGCATTGCGTGTCAAGGGGCCTATTACAGATGATTGCCAATCCATCTTTTTTGTGTTAAAATGCAGATGTGAGAGGTTGATGCCTCAGTCAAGGAGATGGGCCATATGTATTTCAATCCATTTGTCATTCAAAGCTCTGACGGGGCCAAAGTGCCAGCGAAGATTCTTCCGGCAACAGATATGGATATTGCGGAAACGCACAACCAGCCTCTGTGGCAAACAGATTGGGATTCGGCCTATCTCCAGAATGATGACATCCATAAATACGCCCTGAAAACAGCAGAGGATGAATTGGTGGCACTGGGCGCCTATCAGATTTCTGGTCATCATGCGTATGTTTATATCGTTTATCTGGAAAGCGCACCCCATAGCAATCCGACGATTACGATTGAGGCGGAACGCAAATACTATGGCGTGGGCGCGGCGATGATCGCATTTGGAATCAAGTATTCCATTGACCATGGATGTCGCGGCGATGTTGTATTCGAGGCCAAAACGGATGCACTAGCCAAGCATTATGCGGAGGATTTTCACGCGCTTCCAATTCCGGGCGCGTCAGCGGCAGGACCGAGAAGGTTTATGCTGGCAGATGAGGACGCCTGGAACTTGTTTTCAAAATATTTATCCGAGGAGGAACCGATATGAGCAAGCAGCTTGAAAAAGAATATGCGATTGACATTTTGGCAGATGAGGCTGGCGGCTACTTTGCGCCTCCGACTGAGGAAGATATGGCATATACAGACCTGCTGTTCGACGTCTGCGATCAGTTTGGCATCCGCTATTATTCCGCAACCGCCAAGGAACGGTGTTTTGTCGAGGAAGTGACCAGGGTGACGTGGGCAGTGCAGCAGGCAAAGAAAAATGGTGATAAGCAGCCGGTGCGCCCTGCGTTTTCTGCATAGGGGGCTGACCCACATTCTGACCCACTACCGGAAAAACGTCGGCGTACCAGTTGGACGAAACGGGCTGGAATATGTGTAAATACTCTGGAATATCGTCCATTCCGTGCTGTTTCATGCAATCCGTCCAAGGAATTTTAGCAGAGACACCCTCATAACCCGAAGGCCGTCGGTTCAAATCCGGCCCCCGCAACCAAATAGCCGCTGATTTCGCCAGAAATCAGCGGTTTTTCCTTGCTTTCTGAACTTTTTGGGCCGCTTTTCAGCGGCCCGTTTTGTTTGACCCATACCGAGACCCATACGTCGATAGGAGCGGTTGGTTTGTTGACTGCAAACAACAGACGCGGGGAGTACTCGATTCTCCCAAGCCGGGAGTAAGTCGCTGTCAATCTTCCTTAATTCAACTCCTCTGTAACAGCGCCGAGCAATCTCACGGGTTTGTCTGACGGGATTATCATTTCAAAATTCATGGGCAAGCACACTTGATATTCAGTCCTGTATGCTGTATACACTGCTTGCATATCATTATGTTTCACAACATAATTATGCGCGAGCAGCCAACTCTTTCATAGAGCCGGCTGCTGTTATTTTTCATATATTTGTGGGACTGCCTCGTTTTTTAGTGAGACAGCCCCAAATTCTAGCGGGCAGAATCAGCCCACGGTGAGAATGCCGCCGGAGGCCAGGACATATTCGCCCTGCAACCCGCAGCCCTCGCCGGCCACCGCCGACACGGTGACACCGGCAGGCGCGTCGATCTGGGTTTCCTTCACATCTCCCACCAGGCACACGGAGGAATCCCCGGCAGCGGTCCAGCGGCTGCCCTCCAGGGAGATATAGGCGTCGGTGATAACACCCTTCACCGTGGCGTTGAGGATGGAGACGTTCATGGTGCGATCGGTATCGTCGTTGACGATGTCGCCCTGATAGTCACCGTTGGCGATGACCGCGTTGACACCGTAGCACTTGAGCTTCATGTCCTCAGGCACCTTGGTGGCTGCATCATCGTCGTTGACAATGGCATGGACCAGGTACTTTCCGGTTTTGACCTTGGCCCCGTCCACCTTCAGATAGACGTTCTCGGACTTCGCGAAGAACAGGGCCTCGCCAACCGTCCAGTCGCCGCCGGTAATGTGGCATTCAGTGGTTTCGGTGTAGTGTCCCCGGACACCGTGGAGCATAGCGCCGTACTGGCCGGACTTCACAGTGCCGCCATTGAATTTCACCCAGGCATCCCCGGCGATGATGGCAACATGGGTGTCTACGGTGATTCGGCAGTCATTGAGCACGTTATGGCAGCCGTTGTCGGCATAGGTGCCGTA
>CAKSWT010000008.1 GCA_934512135.1 uncultured Oscillospiraceae bacterium | reverse complement strand
AAGTGGAGCTATACGGTTGCAAAAGCATCAAAAAAAGCCGTAGCCTCTGAATGGAACATTTCAGAGGCTTCTCTACCAATATCAGTAAGCAACGCCTTCAACCTGGCGTTGGGCATAGTATAGCGTTGGGACAGGTACCGAAGCGACGCTCCCAGCTCGCCGTTGGGACCGCCATACTGACTCACAATCATCGCCGCCAGACGAGGATTCGGCGTTTGTATTTTGATGGGATATTGCAGTCGCTTTTCATACACAAACATAGCTCAATCCTCCTGCAGCATAGCCGGATGTTGATGCACCCTTGGTTGAGGGATGACAGGGTCCCATGGCCACGGATCGTCCACCCAATCAAAGGCCGGGCCCCCGCTGCTGGTCATTTGCAGTGGACCATACCGTCGTTCATATTCCGCCACGCCTTCACTGTACAGCTTATTATACTTTTGGAATAACGCTACGGCCTCCGCGTCGTCCCGATGGGTATCCAGATACAATCCCAACTCGTGGACTGCGAATCCTAAGGCCATCAGCTCCTTCAGCGGTGTAGCAATATCCACAGACTGATTGACCATTTCCATAAAGGGAAGATCCAGCCCCGGGAACAGCGTGCCACGGGCCAGGGCCTTCTCCGCCTGATAGCTGTCATCTGTGCTCCGCTGCACCGGCACATAGGGTACCGCCAGCATTCCGCAGTGGGGCAGGTTCCCTGTGGTCACAGGGTTGCAGGGTACATTTTGATTCTTTTTGGGTTCCAACAAAATAACCTCCTTTTCGTTGTCTCGTTGCATCCTATGAGGTTCCCTGTAAAATGTTCATTACAGCTTTTCACGGGGGAAATTTTGTGCTATAATGTTGTCTGTCAGCCTTATGTATATCGGCCGTGTTTCGGCGGGAGCATAAGGCATCACGCCAAAGAAAGGACGCCGTCTATGAGCAGCAATTCATCCAAGAAACCTGAATTTTCTCCCCGCAGCGCCGACCCCAATGTGATGACCAGCACGGATTTTTCCTTCGTCCGAAAGCACTGGTATGTGGGCATTAAAACGGTGGCATTGTACATTATATTCGCGGTTCTCACCAACTCCGTAAATGTTCCCCTTTGGCTCTACTGGGTGCTCTCCGCTGTAATCCTGGTGCTGTGGGTATATTTCGATTATCACGATATTTATCGGCTCGCCATGCGGGACTACAATCTGGTAAAATATAAATACCTGGAATATGACCCAAAGCGCGGCCTAAAAACCGGCCTGCTGGCCCAGATTCCCGGGCTGATCTGTGTTGTGCTCATGTGCCTGCTGAGCCTTGGTTCCGGCATCTGGTCCGACCTGTTCCGGGTGCTGTGGCTGGTGTTTTACAGCCCCTTCATGGTGTTTATCGGTGCAATTCAGGCTGCACTGCCCAGTGCCTCCACCTGGGCAATGGCTCCGTTTTTCCTGATCCCCATGATTTTTCAGCCGATTATCGGCCTTCTGGCCTATAAAAACGGCTATAACAACATCGGAATTTTCTATAAGCTCATCTATAAGAGCCGGGATAAGGATAAACGTCTCCGCTGATGCATAACCGAAAAACACCCTCATAGATATTATGGGGGTGTTTTTATGAAGCACGGGGAAGCAAGGTTTCTCTCCTGTATGTATGTGCTGTCGCTGATGCTGCTGGCCGGCTTCGCACTGCGAGGCTTGCGCGGTGTTCAAATGGCCTCCGGTGCCGCTGAAATCCCGCCAATCATTATTTTGGACGCAGGCCATGGCGGCATAGATGGAGGCTGCTCCACCGCAGACGGGATCCGGGAAAGTGACATCAACCTGGACATCACATTGAAAACCGACGCGGTGCTCGGCCTGCTAGGGGAGCATACCCTTCTCACCCGAACGATGGACACGGATCTTTCCGGCTCCGACGCCCATACCATCGCCCAGAAAAAGGTCTCCGACATACAAGCACGGGCAGCCCTGGTAAACAGCCACCCAGGCAGTCTGTTTCTCAGCATCCATGGAAATACATTTCCCCAAGAAAAATACCACGGGGCACAGTTCTTCTTTAACGGAGTGGGAGGCAGTAAAACCTGGGCACAGTTACTCCAGGAAACCATAAACACCGCTGTGGATCCCGGTAACACCCGTCAGGCAAAGCCTGCGGCAAAGAATATCTATTTGATGTCACACACCCAGGTTCCAGGGGTACTGGCGGAGTGCGGTTTTCTTTCCAATCCGGAGGAGGCCCTCCGTCTTCAGGACCCGGACTATCAGAAACATCTGGCGGCCGCTCTGGCCGTCATCACCTCCAATTTCGCACACAACGAACAACACGGAATTTAACACGGAGTGGTACCATGAAAGAAAAAACTGTATTTTACTGCACCGCCTGCGGCAACGAGACCATGAAATGGCAGGGGAGGTGCCCGGCCTGCGGCCAGTGGAACACGATCACCGAACAGAAGATCACCCCCAGCGTCAAAGCCAAGGGCACCGCACGATCCCCGCTGGGCGGACGCTCCGCCAAACTGCTCACAGAGGTAAATACCGCTGACGAAGTGCGATTTTCCACCGGCATGGAGGAATTGGACCGGGTCCTGGGCGGCGGCGCCGTCCGGGGCTCCCTGGTGCTGGTGGGCGGCGCACCGGGCATTGGAAAATCCACCCTGCTGTTACAGCTGTGCGCCTATGTTTGCCGAAGTCTCACTGTGCTCTACGTCTCCGGTGAGGAATCGGAAACCCAGCTAAAAATGCGTGCCGTCCGACTCCAGGTTTCCGGAGACAAGCTGTATGTTCTCTCGGAAACCAGCATGGAGGAGATCCTCCAAACCGTGGAAAGCCTGAAGCCGGACGTACTGGTCATTGACTCCATCCAGACCCTCTACACAGAGGACGCCTCCTCCGCCCCGGGCAGTATCTCTCAGGTGAAGGAATGCACCATGACCCTGATGCGCCTGGCCAAATCCCAAGGCATTAGCATATTTGTGGTGGGACACATCAACAAGGAGGGCTCCATTGCCGGACCTAAGGTGTTGGAGCACATGGTGGACTGCGTTCTGTACTTTGAGGGGGACCGGAATTCCTCCTACCGACTCATCAGTGCCGCAAAGAACCGTTTTGGCTCAACCAATGAGCTGGGGGTCTTTGATATGCACGAAAGCGGTCTGGTAGAGGTGGAGAATCCCTCAGAAATGCTTTTGTCCGGCCGGCCGCTGAATGCCCCCGGCACCTGTGTGGCCTGTGCCATGGAGGGGAGCCGTCCGATTTTGGCCGAAATTCAGGCCTTGGTGGTGTCCTCCAGCTTCAACGTCCCCCGGCGCACCACCGACGGCTTTGACTTCAACCGCGCCACACTGCTTATGGCCGTGCTGGACAAGCGCGGCGGAATGCGGCTGGCTTCCTGCGACGGGTATATCAACGTCATTGGAGGACTGACACTTTCCGAGCCTGCGGCAGACCTGCCTTTGGTCCTGGCTGTGGCGTCCAGCTACCGGGACAAGCCGGTGCCCTCTGGACTGGCTGCCATTGGTGAGGTGGGCCTCACCGGTGAAATCCGTGCCGTGAACTACCTGTCCCAGCGGCTCAGCGAGCTCAGCCGCCTTGGCTTTACTCAGGCCATGGTCCCCCACCAGGGCAGCGCCAAAATCATCCCTCCGGAGGGGATGCAGCTTCTCCGGGTCAAGAACATTCGCCAGGCCATTGACGCCGTCTTGGGGAGCTGACCATGCGCATCATGATAGTAACGGTAACACTCACCATGGACGGCCCCAGCACCCTTGTCATTCAGGATGACAGCATTTCTATAACGTCCCAGCCGGGGCAGGGGACTAGGGTCACCCTGGAGCTGGGCCAGAGGGCATTGCGCCCGGAATAACGGAATAGAAGAAGGCAGTCTCTCTTGATCGGCTCCCTCTGGTGCAGACACTCGAAATCGGCAAAATTTCGGAACTGCACCAGGGGGCGCATTTTTTGTAGTTCGGTCTTACGATTTTTCTTGACAATTTTCAAAAACCGTGTATACTAAGCATTAGATTATATCTTATAAGCAACTATTTAGTGGAGGTGGGGCCATGACCCAGCGCGAACGACAAATTCTTCGTTGGATTGAGGAAAATCCACTGATTTCTCAGCAGGAACTGGCCGACCGTGCAGGAATCACCCGTTCCTCCGTGGCAGTCCACATTTCCAATCTCATGAAAAAGGGCTTTATCGCTGGAAAGGGCTATGTACTTCGCTCCGGAACCTATGTGGTGGTGGTAGGCGGCGTCAACATGGACATCGGCGGCAAAAGCTCCGCTCCATTGATTCCCGGCGATTCCAATCCCGGTGTTGTCACCATGAGCGTGGGCGGCGTTGGCCGCAATATCGCCCACAACATCAGTCTGCTGGGGATGGATGCACGTATCCTCAGTGCCGTTGGCACCGACCTCTACGGAGAAAAGATTGCCGCCACCTGTACCAGCTGTGGCCTGGATTTTAGTCGGGTGAAGCGTGTACCCGGGGCTTCCACCTCTACCTATCTCTATCTGGGCGGTCCGGACGGTGATATGGCTCTGGCCGTCAGCGATATGGCCATTAGCCAGGAGATTTCCCCCGAGTATCTTGCCGAAAACCTGACCCTTCTCAATGGTGCACAGCTTGTAGTCGTAGACGCCAACATTCCAGAGGAATCCATTGCCTTCCTGGCAGAGCATGTGATCCCGCCGATCTTCGCTGACCCCGTATCGGTGACAAAAGCGAAAAAATTCGCCCCAGTCCTCGGAAAACTCCACACCCTGAAGCCCAACCGCATGGAAGCGGCGCTGCTCTCCGGGGTTGCCATTCACAACCTGGAGGACACCAAGCGCGCCGCCCAAACGCTGCTGGACACCGGGCTGCGCCGCGTATTTATTTCCATGGGGACAGACGGCGTTCTGGCTGCAGATCACAGTGGCATGCTGTTGCTGCCCTGTATTCCCGCCACAGTGCGGAACGCCACTGGTGCCGGTGACGCCTTTGTGGCGGGGCTCGTTTGGGCCTATCTCAAGGGCAGTGACCTGAAAACATCTGCCGCGGCAGGCTCTGCCGCCTCGTCCATTTCCATTGAGGGAACGGAAACCATCAACGAAGCCCTTTCAGAAGAAACACTACTTGCTCGAATAAATATGGAGGTATCCCTATGAATCGTTATCTTGATGTCAACCCCGAAGTTGCCGCCGCCGTGGCCGCCGGCAAGCCTGTTGTTGCCTTGGAATCCACCATCATCTCCCATGGCATGCCATATCCTCAGAACGTGGAAACCGCACTGAATGTGGAGAAAATCATCCGTGACAACGGAGCTGTCCCTGCAACCATCGCCATCATTGGCGGTCGCCTGAAGGCTGGACTCACCCCTGAGGAGATCGAATATTTCGGCAAGAAGGGTCAGGCCATTGCCAAGGCCAGCCGCCGGGATCTGGCCGCTCTAGTAGCCAGGGGAGAGGACGGTGCCACCACCGTTACCACAACGATGATGATTGCCCATATGGCCGGCATTAAGATTTTTGCCACCGGCGGCATCGGCGGCGTGCATCGTGGCGCTGAAACCACCATGGACATCTCCGCTGACCTGGAGGAGCTGGCAAACACCCCGGTAATGGTGGTATGCGCCGGCGCGAAGTCCATTCTGGACCTGGGCCTGACCCTGGAGTATCTGGAAACCCACGGTGTTCCCGTTATCGGCTATGGCACCAAGGAGCTTCCTGCCTTCTATACCCGGAAGTCCGGCTTCGGGGTGGATTACCGGATGGACACCCCCCTGGAGCTGGCGAAGGCCTTCCATGTTCAGCAGGAACTGGGCCTGAAAGGCGGTATGCTGGTGACGAATCCCATTCCCGAAGCGTTTTCCATGGATCCCGAGGTCATCAACAAGGCCATTGACGAGGCCATTGCAGAGGCAAAGGAGCAGGGGATCCACGGCAAGGAAACCACCCCCTTCCTGCTGGCAAAGGTTAAGGATCTCACCGGCGGCGACAGTCTGGATTCCAACATCCATCTGGTATACAACAACGCTGCACTGGCTGCGAAGACCGCTTGTGAGCTGTGCAAGATGGACTAAGTAACCTTACAAAACGGTAAGATAAAACGGAGAAATGTAAGCCGAATCTATGGCAGAGCATTTCTCCGTTTTGCTATAATGATGCCACGAAATTTCGCCTCTTGTGGGACAGGCACAGCCGGGCGCAGATTTCTGCGTCCGGCTGCGATTATGCATTCTGATTGACGATGCGGTAGTACACCTGAATCGACATGGGCGATTCCTCCTACCGAAATCCACAAAATTTGTGAAGAAATTAACGATTCTTGACGCACAGGGGAATTGCTTTTATAATAATGTCTGCTGGCGATTTTTCGACATACGCCAATTACGTCTATGGTCCAGGGAATACCACGTCGCCAAAAACTCCTGAAAGAGGGTTATTGCATATGAAAAAACACATAGGAACCTTTCTCTACGCCGTACTGGCCGGTATCTGTATTGGTTTGGGCGGCACAGTCTTCCTGCGGATCAAGGACGCCTTTCCCGGCGGAACCGTGGTAGGCGCACTGCTGTTTGCCATTGGCCTGTTTGCCATCTGCACCCGGGGCTACAATCTATTCACCGGAAAGGCCTGTTACATCTTTGACAACAACCCCAGCTATCTTGGCTCCCTGGCTGTGATTTGGGTTGGAAATCTGGCAGGCACCTCACTTCTGGCCGCTATTGAGCGGCTCACTGCCATCTGCGGCACAGAGGCCGGCATCAACATTACCGCCAAAGCCATGGTGGAGTCCAAAATGTCCACCAGTCTGGGCAGCGTATTTCTGCTGGCCTGTATCTGCAATATATTTATTTATCTGGCCGTAAACGGCTATGCCAAAAATCCTCACGAGGTGGGAAAGTATCTGGCGATTTTCCTGGGTGTATCCGTGTTTATTCTGGCCGGTACAGAGCACAGCATTGCAGACATGTACTACTGGGCCATTTCCGGCAAGCTACTTGAGGTCCCCGGACAGAGCCTCCTGTATCTGCTGGTCATCTCCCTTGGCAATGTGGTAGGGGGTGTCAGCTTCCCTCTGATCGAAAAGCTGTATCAAAAGCTTGTTCCGGATACCGCCGCATAAAGAAGTCGCCGGCAGCAGTCCTCAATCGGGCCGCTGCCGGTGTTTTTTCATCGTTACTTCGCCAAGATCTTTTTCAATTTGGCAAACCTGGGCAAGCCATGCACCTTCTGCAGCTTTGTCTCACCCTGAATTAGGGGAAGGGCATAGTCGATAAACGCCTGGGTCACGCCGTTGCCTTCCTTGTTGATCCACTCCAAGGGAACCTTCTTTTCAAAGTTGGCGCACTTCTCCAAGGGAAGCAGTTCTGTCTCCCAGGTATAGGGATGGTCGGAGGTCCGCCGAATCGCCACCATGTAGCCGGTCTGTCCGGCAGTAGCTGCCTCAACAGCCGCCTGGCCCATGGCAAACGCCTCGTCAATATCCGTCTGGGAGGCGCAGTGTGCCGCACAGCGCTGCATCAGGCTCAGCTCAATGGCCCGAGTCTTGCAGCTGATTCTGGTCTTAAGCAGACTCTCCAGGACCTGTGCCAGGCCGCCCATCTGGGTATGTCCGAAGGCATCCTTGGCTGCGTCTCCGGCGTACTCTGAGATAAACTTTCCGTCCTTATCGTGGATGCCCTCCGAAGCGGCAATAATGACCTTGCCCTTCTCCTGATAAATGCGCTCCACATCAGCGTAAAACTGATCCAAATCGAAGGGAATTTCCGGCAGGTACACCAGGTCAGGGCCTTCCCCGGAGGCGGAAGCCAACGCCGCCGCACCGGCCAGCCAGCCGGCATTCCGGCCCATGATCTCAATGATGCAGACCATGCCGGTGTCGTACACCTTTGCATCCAGAGACACTTCCATACAGGTGGTCGCAATATATTTGGCCGCACTGCCGAAGCCGGGGCAATGGTCGGTGCCGTAGAGGTCGTTATCAATGGTCTTCGGCACGCCGATGACGTTGCATTCATAACCGGCACGCTTCAGATACCGGCTCACCTTCGAGCAGGTATCCATGGAGTCGTTGCCTCCATTGTAGAAGAAATAGCGCACATTGTACTTCTTGAAAATCTCCAGAATTCGCTGATAATCGGTGTCATCCACGTCCGGGTCCTTCAGCTTATAGCGAACGGAGCCCAGGGCAGAGGAGGGGGTGTAGGGGAGAAGCGCCAGCTCCTCGGGATCCTCCTGATCAATCACATAGAGTTGATCGTTTAATACGCCCTTGATCCCGTGGGCCGCGCCATACACCTTCGTGATATAGGGGCTTTTCAGCGCTGCGGCAAACACACCATAGGCGCTGGCGTTGATGACGGAAGTGGGGCCGCCGGACTGGCCGAAAATACACGCACCGGTGAGGGGAGTGGTCATATGATTACCTCCTAATATTTTCTGCCTCTATGATACCATCCAGCCGGGAAAACCGCAAGGGCTCATTGGGTAAAATTCAGGAAAATCAGCAACTTGTACGAAACGTCCCAGATATGTTTGCTTATTCTGCCCGGAACTGCCATATTGCTTTTTGCGTCAAAGAATGGTATACTGTAGTCACTTCAATTCATAAGGAGTGAGTGTCATGCCTATTGTCACATCCACCGAAATGTTCAAAAAGGCTTATGACGGCGGGTACGCCATCGGCGCCTTTAACGTTAACAATATGGAGATCATCCAGGGTATCACCGAGGCTGCCCGGGAGTGCAATGCCCCAGTGATTCTCCAGGTGTCCAAGGGGGCACGGTCCTATGCCAACCGTACCTATCTGGTCAAGCTGGTGGAAGCCGCTGAGATTGAGACCGGTCTGCCCATCTGCCTGCATCTGGATCACGGCGATTCCTTTGAGACCTGCAAATCCTGCATTGATGACGGCTTTACTTCTGTCATGATCGACGCCTCCTCTAAGTCCTTCGAGGAAAATATCGCCATCACCCGCCAGGTGGTGGAATACGCCCATGACCGCGGCGTGGTGGTCGAGGCAGAGTTGGGTACTCTGGCCGGTGTAGAGGACGAGGTCAAGGTATCCGCTGCGGACTCCTCCTACACCCGTCCCGAAGACGTCCAGGAGTTTGTAGAGCGCACCGGCTGTGACTCTCTGGCCATCGCCATTGGCACCTCTCACGGCGCCTTCAAATTCACCCCCGCTCAGTGCACCCGGAACGAGCAGGGAATTCTGGTGCCGCCTCCGCTGCGGTTTGACATTCTGGAGGATGTGTCCCGGCGTCTGCCCGGATTCCCCATTGTCCTTCACGGATCCTCCTCCGTACCTCAGGAATATGTGAAGATGATCAACGAAAATGGGGGAAAAATGCCTGATGCTGTGGGCATTCCCGAGGAGCAGCTCCGCAAGGCGGCCTCCATGTCCGTCTGCAAGATCAACATTGACTCTGATCTGCGCCTTGCCATGACCGGCACCATTCGACAGTATATGGCAGAGCATCCCGCTGATTTCGACCCCCGCCAGTATCTGAAACCCGCCCGGGCCAACATCAAGAAACTGGTCATGCACAAGATCACGGATGTGCTTGGCTGCGACAATAAGATTTAATCATGAACCCCCGTGAATCGAGAAAAAATCGATTCACGGGGGTTTGTTTAATCCGTGCTGTTTGTGTGAAATTTGGAGAGGGGATTGGCCTCCGCGGCAATTTTCAGCTCCGTATTTTCAATATGCGTATAGATTTCTGTGGTATTCAGGTGTTCATGCCCCAGAACCTCCTGAACCGTTTTCACATCTACCCCTTGGGAAAGCATCAGCGTGGCCGCCGTATGGCGGAGCTTGTGGGCGGAAAACTGCGTCGCATCCAATCCCGCAGCTGTCAAATGCTTCTTTACCAGCCGGTGAATGGCATTGGTGCTCATACGACCGCCTTTTTGAGAGAGAAAAAGGGGACGGCGAACATCCTCTCGGAGATGTTCCGGCAGGCTGTCGTTGTACTTCTGTATAGCCTCTCTACAAGCATCGCCCATGTACACCGTGCGTTCTTTGTTTCCTTTGCCCAAAACACGGATTCTATCTTTGTATACATCGCCATAATTCAGCCCGGCCAACTCGGAGATTCGTACTCCACAGTTCAGGAAAATCATCAAAATCCCATAATCCCGATCTGCATGGGTGCCCTTGACCGCATTTAGCAGCTGCTGTGCCTGGTCTAGCGTCAAATATTTTGGCAGGGCACGGCGGAGCTTAGGATATTCCACATCCGCCACAGGATTTTCCTCCAGCTGTTTTGTCCGTACCGTCAAATACTTATAAAAGGACTTGATTGCAGACAGTTTTCGCGCCCGGGCGGCGTTGTCGATGCCGTGACCAGGGTGGCGTGTCTCCGGATGATAAACACGATCATCGCTGAGATAGGAGAAGAAGTCATAAATATCTTCCAAGGTAATGCCGCGAATAAACTCCAGATCCACATGCTCAATGGAGATCGTATTCAAATCCGTTTCATAGGGCAGGTCGCTGCGAATGAGGACCATATACCGCAGAAACATCCGCAGATCCAGATAGTACTCCGACACCGTCTTGGCTGACTGGCCCTTGATGGTGGCGTGGTACGATAAAAAGTCCCGAAGCACTCTAGGGGAGTCCCGAAGATCCATCCAATTATCCTCCTTCGGTAGATATGCGGCCATCCATAAAACGCAACAAAATAAAAATTTTGTTGCGTTTTATGGCGTTTCAGAACAACTTTTCCAGCTCCATAAAGGTTTCGATTCGTGCTGCATACTGTGCTGCCTGACCAAACCCATATGCGGCAAACATAAACGGAAGTCCCGCTATGGCGCTGGCCTCACAATCCGTCTGCGTATCTCCCACATACACCGGAGACTTTAGACCATAGGACGCAACAACCTGTTTGATATTTTCGCCCTTACTGTGTCCCGTGGCCTCGTAGCACAAGAAACCGTCAAACAGCGGCTCCAGCCTGTGGGCATGCAGAAACCCTTCAATATACCCATTCTGACAGTTGCTGACGATAAACAGCCGATGGTGCCGGCGAAGCGCCGTCAGCGTCTCCCGAACGCCGGGATACAGCCGTGCACCGTGAGTATAGAGATAGTCGTTTTCCGCCGCCATGCACTGTTTCATAAGCCAGAGCTGCCGGTCCTGGCCCACGTTTGGAAACAGTCTTGCCGCAATATCGTTCATTTGCAGTCCCATCAGCCGCTCCATATCCCGGCGACTGATGGGCGTTCCATATTCCGGATACTGAACAATGACAGAATTCCACGTTTGAACGATTTCGTCCACAGAATCCCATAGTGTTCCATCTAAATCGAACAAAATTCCATCTGGATTCAAGCAATCTTCCTCATTTTACTATATATTTGCAACTTTTATACATGATTAAAACAGTTTGGTATCCCGTTTTGCCTCTGGGAGTGCTTCCTCCGACTGATGCTCCGGCACGGCTACCGGGGTCTCCCCTGCCGCCTTTGCCGCTTCCTCTGCCTGCATTTGCGCAATGGGCTGCACCAGGTATTTGTCTATCAGCGGATAACAAGCGCTGATGCTGATAAAATTCGTAAAGCTATAAATCAGGAGCCCCAGGAACAGGATTTCAAAGAATGGATGCACCGCCATAATCAGCAGATATGCCACAATCCAAATCAGCAGATTGCCCAATCCGCTGAAGAAGTTGCGAAAAATTCCGATAAATGCTAGAAGCCAAGCATTTTTAATGATGGATCGCAAATTGAGCTGTACCGTCACAATCATCAGATAGATGTACTTCCGCATAAACACATAGAACATCCCCACCAGCAGCGTCACATACTTGCAGATCTGCACCAAAGCAGCCATCTCCGCACTGGGCCGATAGGTCATATTAAACACAATCAGTGTGGCAATCGCACAGTCAATGACGCCGAAGAGCATTCCCTGCTTCCAGTTTTCCTTGGCTTTATCCCAGATGTCACTGATCCAGGAATGGCTCTCTCGGGAGTAATTTCTCAACACATAGGTTACACCGCATTTGGTGGGACCATAGGCCAATACCGAAAAGATCAGCAGCAGCCAGCGAATCGCCGCCGGAACCCTTCCGAAGTAGAGCATAGCCAGATAGAGCAGCGGGGTAAACATACTCATCAGTCCGTCGCCGCCGGTGAGCTTGGCATCATGGATGACCTCCAGGGGGCCTGTCCCGGAAAAGGTCACATAGTCATTGTCATAAGCCGCCAGCTCCTCCACTGTGGAGACTCCCTCCAGCGTAAACCAGGTATCCACCGTGTTGGTAGCATCCTTTGCCGCAGCCCCCCGATCTGTATACAGGGTTACCGTAAAGGTTCCGTTTTTATTCTGGTTCACGTCTAGCACATAGTCATTACCACTGGCGCCTGGCTCTTTGGCCGTTACCGTCAGGTTATCCTGACTGTAGGCGGCACAGGTCCCTGTATAGCCGAGCCGCTCAAAGGTGGTGTAAAGCGTGTCATAGACCTCGGCGTACACCGTCAGTAGCATTGGCAGCAGCACTATGACATAGATGATATTGACCTCTAAAAATCGCCAGAACTTCCGTCCGTAAATCTCGAAAAATCGAAAGAATGCGTTTTTTTCCGGCGCATCCTTCTCTACGCCCTTCCCTGGTTTATAAAAGCTTTTATAAGAAAACAGTCCCATTGACCCAGTCCCTTTCCCTGGTATAATCATAACATTGTATGAGACATTATATCATTTTCAGGCGCTGACTGCAAGGAAAAAGCATTGCGGCGGACCATCTTTCCACAGTCCGCCGCAGGATTCTCTTTACAAGCTATGGACGCGCAAGGCGCGGATGGCATTGAGCACAGCCAGCACCATAACCCCCACATCCGCAAAAATGGCCGCCCACATATTTGCAAGGCCCAGAGCCCCCAGCACCAGGCAGATCAGTTTGATTCCCAGGGCGAACACAATGTTCTGATAGACGATGGAGATGCACTTCCGGGAGATTTTAATGGCCTTCGCAATCTTCAAGGGGTCGTCATCCATAAGCACCACGTCTGCAGCTTCAATGGCCGCATCTGAGCCCATGGCGCCCATGGCAATGCCGATATCCGCCCGGGACAGCACCGGCGCATCATTGATTCCGTCCCCCACAAAGGCCAGTTTGGATTTGGAGGGCTTCTCTGTCAGGAGCCGTTCCACCTGATCCACCTTGTCCCCGGGCAACAGCTCGCTGTGATATTCGTCGATTCCCAGGTCCTCTGCCACTTGCTTTGCTACTCTTTCCACATCACCGGTGAGCATAACCGTTTTGTCCACGCCGGCCTTACGGATGGCCTCCACTGCCTCCTTGGCTGTGGGCTTCTCCACATCGGAGATCACCACATGTCCTGCATACTCTCCGTCTATGGCCAAATGCAGAATGGTACCTACGCTGTGACACGGGATATAGGGGATCTTCAGGCTGTCCATCAGCTTGCTGTTCCCCACTGCCACCTGGATTCCGTCCACTCTTGCCAAAATACCATTGCCGCTGATCTCCTGCACATCCGTGACCCGGCTCCGGTCGATCTCCCCTGCATAAGCCTGCTGTAGGCTCCTGCTGATGGGGTGAGAGGAGGCACACTCTGCCAGCGCCGCATACTCCAGCAGTTTTTTCTCCTCCATACGGTTATGGTGGACCCCGTTGACCACAAAGACTCCCTGGGTCAGCGTACCGGTTTTATCAAATACAACAATTTTCGCCTGGGACAGTGCCTCCAAATAATTGGAGCCCTTGATTAGCACGCCCTCCTTGCTGGCGCCCCCCAGTCCCGCGAAGAAGCTCAGGGGAATGCTGATGACCAGCGCACAGGGGCAGCTGATGACCAGGAAGGTAAGCGCACGGTAAATCCAAGTGTTCCAGGCTCCATCCAGTCCCATAAACACCATTCGCACCATAGGCGGCAGCACAGCCAGCGCCAAAGCGCTATAGCAAACTGCTGGCGTATAGATTTTCGCAAACCGGGAGATAAAATTCTCCGAGCGAGACTTTCTGGAGCTGGAGTTCTCCATCAACTCCAAGATTTTTGATACGGTGGATTCTCCAAACTCCTTTGTGGTTCGGACCTTCAGCACGCCGGTCATATTGATACAGCCGCTGATAATTTCGTCCCCCTCCCCTGCGTCTCGGGGCAAGCTCTCACCGGTGAGCGCACTGGTGTTAAGTGTGGTGGTTCCCTCTACAATTACACCGTCCAGCGGGACCTTCTCCCCCGGCTGCACCACAATGACCGTGCCCACCGGCACCTCATCCGGCTCAACCTGGTGGAACTCCCCGTTTTCCTCGATGTTGGCATAGTCCGGTCGAATATCCATCAGGGCGGTGATATTCCGGCGGCTTTTGCCTACTGCGTAGCTCTGAAACAATTCACCAATCTGATAGAACAGCATTACCGCCACTGCTTCATTGTAATCCCCGCTCTTCTCATACAGCGCCACGGCGATTGCGCCCAGCGTGGCCACCGTCATCAAAAAATTCTCATCAAACACCCGGCGATTCAAAATGCCCTTGCCCGCTTTTCTGAGAATATCATAGCCGATGATCAAATAGCACACCAGATACAGCAGCATTCTTGGAATTCCGGTAACGGGAAGAAGATTCAGCGCAATCAGGAGCACCGCAGCAATGATAATACGAATCAGCGTCTTCCTCTGCTTCTTGTTCATGTCTGTGCTCCTTTTAGAAATAGATTTCGCAGTCGTCCTTGACCTTCCTACAATTTTTGAGTACCGCCTTCATGACCTTTTTTACATCCTGATCCGCTTCAAACTCCACAATCATCTTTTGGGTCATAAAATTTACAGTGGCCTGGGAAACGCCCTCCGTCTTTCTCGCTGCATCCTCCATCAGGTTGGCGCAGTTGGCGCAGTCCACTTCAATATCGTAGGTTTTTTTCATCGAAAAAGCTCCTTTCAAAAAGTACTGAATTCAACGATTAAGCACTTGTTTAATTCTTGTAGTTATACTATAATGGACCTATCAGAGAATGTCAATGTGCCAGGACACGGCTCTCCCAAAAGGGTGAAAAGTATTTCCAAACGGCACATTTCAGAAAGGCGGTATCTCCATGCTCCCCCATCTCCACGAGGATAATAGCAAGGCAGTCCAGCTCCAGTCGCTGCTGCAAAACACAGAAAACTTTCAAACCATTGCCGCAGTGTTTAAGCAGCTGGCAGATAGCAGCCGGGTGCGGATCTTCTGGCTGCTGTGCCACTGCGAGGAGTGCGTGGTAAATCTCTCGGCCCTGGTGGACATGTCCAGTCCCGCAGTGTCTCATCACCTTCGGCAGCTGAAGGCAAGCGGGCTGATTGTCAGCCGCCGTCAGGGCAAGGAGGTCTATTATCGCGCCTCTGACAGCGAGCAGAGCCGGCTGCTCCATATCATGATCGAAAAAGCCCTGGAAATTTCCTGCCCGGACTGATTGGAGGCGCCCCATGGAATATCCTGAATTGGACCAAACTTTCCGTGCGCTCTCCTCTGTCCCAGAGGACACTTTGGTGCACACGACACACAGCCTGGCAGGCCACACGGTAATCCAGGAGCCCTTTGCCGGCCGAGGACTGACCGAGACCTATCCCCTGTTTCCCGGCATCACCCTCACCTATGTCAAATATTTGGGGGAGCAAACCGTCTGCCATCATCACCCCGACGGTGGCACACTGGAGCTCAGCTATTGCCGCACCGGCCGCAGCGGCTGGAAGATGCGGGACGGCAGCACCCTCTATCTGGGCAGCGGCGACTGCTCTGTCCATCTACGCAGCCTCTGTGCCGACTCCACGATGACCTTCCCCAACGGATTTTACCAGGGCCTGTCCATCTGCGTGGATTTGGATACCTTTGCTTCGCAGCCCCTTCCCCTTCTGCAAGAGGCAGGGGTCACCGGTGCTCTGCTCTGTCAGCGGTTCTGCCGAGACGGCGGCTTTACCGTACTCCCGGGCAGTGAGACAACCGCCCCTATCTTCGCCGGATTTTATAACATCCCCTCTCCCCTGCTGACCGCCTATCAAAAGCTAAAAGTTCAAGAGCTGCTGCTGTACCTATGTCTGGTCCGACCGGACACCCAACCGGGGCGGTATCAGGCAGAGCAAATCCAAATCATCAAGGAGGTCCACCAGCTGCTGACCCACGACCTGTCTCAACGGATCACCATTGAGGCCCTGTCTCGTCAGTTTCTCATGAATCCCTCCACCTTAAAGGCCACATTCAAGGCCGTTTACGGGAATTCCATTGCCGCCCACATTCGGGAGCACCGTATGGAGGCCGCCGCCCGGCTATTACGGGAAAGCGGCGAGAGCGTATCCTCGATTTCCAGATCTGTGGGCTATGAGAGCCAAAGTAAGTTTTCCGCGGAATTCCGCAAAGCATTCCATATGCTCCCCTCGGAATACCGCAAGCTCCATCAGAACCCCTAGACAAAAGTCGGCAGCACCCGCTTGGGTGCTGCCGGCCTTCTTTGTGTCATTGGTCATTCTTTTTGTGATAATCCATATTTACCAGGTTGTTCATCCCTGTGTACTGATGGGTCAACATGGTGGCATTCCCGTTATTCTCGTCCACTGACAGAATGGCATCATTCCAGGTGCCCCGCAGCCCGTAGTTTCGGAGGAATGTCACCCGGAAGCCATAGCCCTTGGTAGCCCGGAGCGCAAAGGCAATGAGCCATAGAAACGCCGCCAGAAGATAATATAGGCTCAGACTCCCCATGGCCTCCAGCACTGGGGACACCCTAAAGTACAGCACCAGGTACCGGTCCGAGGCGTGTCCCACCCGAATCACAGACCAGAAGCGCTGCCGCAGCATACTGCTGTGGATCTCCCGTCCCTCTGTCATGCCGTGCTCTGCCGCCCAAGCCTCCATTTCTTGAATCTGCTTGGAATCATATCGGATGACATAGGGACTGATTAGCGCATCCACCCTGTCCAAAAAGGAGATATCACCATCCTGCGCCATCATTCGGGCCCCCGACCCGTCAAAGGCCAGGTAGTCCAGATGCCGATAGAACGCCAGATCTCCAATCCGGTTCAAATCCGATTTGGGCTCGGCGTAGCCGCCCTGCAGCTCCACGGTAATGGCACGTTCCAGGGCATCATACCAGACGATATTCTGCTCCACCATCCGCCCCACGCTTGCCGCTGTGATGACCAGCAGCACAAAAACGGTCATGCCCAGCGGAATCAGCCATCGGAGAAAATAATATCTGTGGTACTTCTGCCAATGAAGATAGGCCGCTCTGCGCTCCTCTGGCGTCTCCTGGTCAAATTGTCCAAAATTCGGCTCCCGATCCAAGTTGGGAAGCGGCAGGGGCCTGGCCGTGGCTGTCATCCGACGTGCCAGTGTCTCCGGACCATTGAGCGTCTCCGGATCCAGGGTCTCTGCCTTCTGGGCCAGCCGTTGCAGCAGATCTCTCTGTTCCAGCAGCGTCTGCCGATAATCCGTGAAAATATCCGGCGTCAGCTCCGGGTGCTGCTCCATGGTCAAAATCTGCTCTATGGAAAACAGGCACTTCCGCAGCACCGCCACCATTTGCAGCCGCTCCACATCGGAGTCCTGATAATCCCGGTAACTCCGGCCATTGCTTCGCTCTTGCTTAGGGGCAATCAGGCCGCGCTGCTCGTAAAACCGAATGGTCTTGACGGTCAGCCCCGTCTTTTCGGATACCTCTTTGATTTTCATTGGCTCACCTCCTGGTCCCATTGTACACTGTCCAGTAAGGTCATTGTCAAGCGCATTCTGAAAAAAGTGGAAAAAACAAGTTCCGCCCCTTTGAACCCAAAGGAGCGGAACCTATGTTACCGCTTTAATCTGCGGTCTGTTTTCGTGGTCAGCTGTGTACCTACACTTTGGAACACCTGGACCATAATAATAAGCAGGATTACAGCGACCACCATCACCAGGTATTTATACCGGTAATAGCCGTAGTTGATGGCGATTTTGCCCAGGCCACCGCCGCCAATAATGCCGCTCATGGCGGAATAGCCCAAGATGGTTGTAATGGCGATGGTCAAATTAGAGATCAGTGACGGGACGCTCTCCGGAATCATCACCTTTACAATAATCTGCATAGGAGACGCTCCCATACTTTGCGCCGCCTCAATAATGTTCGGATTCACTTCCCGAAGGCTGGACTCTACCAGCCGGGCCACAAAGGGAAACGCCGCCACCACCAAAGGTACAATGGTGGCCACAGTGCCCACCGTGGTTCCCACAATCAGTCGGGACAGTGGAAATACCATAATCATCAAGATCAGAAACGGAATGGACCGCAGCAGATTGATCACTACATTCAGAATGCTCATCAGCCACTTAGGCAGCGGCAGAACCCCGTTTTTATCTCCCGCCACCAGCAGCACCCCCAAGGGCAGTCCAAGGACCACGGCAAGGGCTGTGGAAAGAACCGTCACATAAAAGGTCTCCCAAATGGCAAAGGGAATCTCGTGCTGGGTGATATACAGAGCCTCCTGAACCGCCTGGGAGGAAAACAGATTACCCATGACTTAAACCTCCTCCACTAAAATGTCCGGAACGCTCCGAAGATATTCGATGGTCTCCTTCAGCTGCTTGGCGCTCCCGGGGACGCCCAGCAGCATGCTGCCATAGGCTCGATCCTCAATGCTCCGGGTGCTGGCCGAAAGAATATTTACCAGCAGGTGCTTCTCGCTGGCCATAGTGGCAATCAGCGGTGTGCCTGCGGCCTTGGCTCCATTGAAGATCACTCGGATGCGCGTTTCGTGGTTGGGGTTGGACACCTCAATGTCCGTGTCATTGGGGAACACCAGCCGGCGAGCCGCCTGCGATTTGGGACTGGAGAACACCGTTCCCACGGCCCCCTCCTCTGCAACAACGCCCCCATCCAAAATGGCTACATGATTACAGATTTCCTCCACCACACTCATTTGATGGGTGATGATGATGACGGTAATTCCCAGCTTTTTGTTGATCTCCCGAATGAGCCGCAGAATTGCATGAGTGGTGTTGGGATCCAGCGCCGAGGTGGCCTCGTCGCAAAGCAGCACCTTGGGATTGGTGGCCAGGGCACGGGCAATGGCCACACGCTGCTGCTGTCCTCCGGAGAGCTGTGCCGGATATGCCTTGGCCTTGTCCGGCAGACCAACCAGCTCCAGCAACTCCATGGCACGCTTTTTGGCATCTGCCGCCTTCATCCCGGAGAGCTCCATGGGAAAACAAACGTTTTTCAAGCAATTCCGCTGCATCAGCAGGTTAAACCCCTGAAAGATCATCGTAATGTCCCGGCGAGCCTCTCGGAGCTGCTGATTGGACAGCGCTCCCATGTCCTTTCCGTTTACGATCACCTGGCCGGAGGTGGGACGCTCCAGCATATTGATGCATCGGACCAAGGTGCTTTTTCCAGCGCCGCTCATACCGATGATACCATAGATGTCGCCGTCCTCCACCTTCAGGGAGATGTCTTTCAAGGCCTCTACCGTGCCTTCTGCCGTCTCAAAGGATTTATACAGGTTTTTGATCTCGATCATCGCACAGCGCTCCTTTGTATCTCATACCAAACTCTGACTATACCGCTGATTACAATAGGCATTAAACCAGACGGAAAACGCTGGCCGCTTTTGCGGCAGCCAGCGTTTCTCAAATTACTTATCCAGGGCGTCCAGGGTGGTCTGCTTTCCGCCGTAAAGGCCCATCGGCTCCACATGGATGGCAGCCACAGAAACAATATGGGTTCCGTTCTGCTGGTTAAAATCATCCAGATAGGGCGTATGCTGGAAGTAGTTCGCATCCACCTCTCCGGTATCCACCACGGTATTGGGCACCACATAGTCGGTGTATTCCTTGATGTCCAGGGTGACGTTCTTTTCTGCCAGGATGTCTTTTGCAATCTTCAGAATCTCAGCATGGGGAGAGGGAGAAGCCGCCACAGTAATGGTCTGTCCTGCCAGCGCATCGTAATCTACGGTGTCGTCAAAGCCATTGCCCGGGTTATCCACGGTGCTGACCACAGCACCGTTATAGGTGTTGGTGATATAATCGGCCACCTGCTGGCTCTCCAGCGCCGCCTTCAGGGCCTTGATTTTATCGGAGTTCTCATTGCCCTCCTTGCAGGCCAGAATATTGGCATATGCAGAGGAAGAGCCCTCCATCTTCAGTGCTTCCTTCATGGGATCAATGCCTGCCTCAATGGCGTAGTTGGAATTGATAATGGCATAATCCACATCCTGACGGATGTTGGGAATCTGCGCAGCCTCCACCTCTTTGAACTCAATGCCGTGGGGGTTCTCCGCAATATCCGCCACAGTGGCGGTAATGCCGGCGCCATCCTTGAGCTTGATATAGCCCAGGTCCTGAAGCAGCAGAAGCGCACGCGCCTCATTGGTGGTATCGTTGGGAACGGCGATGAGCAGGGACTTATTGCCGCCGCAGGCGCTCAGTGCCAGCAGAGAAGACAGCACCAGCGCAAGCGCAAGAATTTTTGTTGCAAATTTTTTCATCATGGTTACTCCTTTATGTGCGATATGTGTAAATTGGTGGGCGAATGCATAGATATTCAGCATCGCATTCGTTCATTCCAAAAATACAGCCGAACATAGAACCGATTCAGAGCCATAGTTTCATCACCTTTCCATGAAAAAGCGGGAAGCCCAAAAGCCTCCCGCATCATTTCTCGGTCAGCGCCCTCAGGCGCAGGAAACATCAGAAAGCATTTTGGAAAAACGGGCGCAGCAAACCATGCACATGGAGCACATGCGCATTTCCATCATATTCATCATGGCCACAGCGTTTTTCATCATGCTTTCTCCTTTCTGAATCTGTTGGTATTGATTTTAGCACTTTACATCGGCTTTGTCAACAGAAAATCCGAAAAAATGTCCGTCAGATACGTTCACTTGTTTTCCGTCTGTTCCAGGGCCTGGGCCAGCTGATCGGGACATGAGGTTTTCTTCGGTCCGCAGGTAATCCCCTTCATTCTCCGAACAGCCTCCTCCACCGGCATTCCCTCTACCAGCGCAGCCACGCCCTTTCCATTGCCGTTACAGCCGCCGTCAAAGTGAACATTCCGCACCCGGCCATCCTCCACGGAAAAGGTAATTTTTCTGGAGCATACGCCTTTGGTTTTATATTCATAGTCCATGTGCTTGACCTCCTTTGTTTTTGTTATCGTACCACACAATTCCTTGAGAATCAATACTCGATCAAATCACAGACTGTGATTTGGGCGTAGTCGATGAGCTTTTCCGGAGCCAGGACCATCTGTAGCCCCCGAGCACCGCCGGACACCGCAATTTCGTCGTAGAGCAGCGCAGTCTCATCTATAAAGGTGGGGTACTTCTTCTTCATGCCCACAGGGCTGCATCCCCCGCGAATATACCCTGTCAGGCCCAGCAGCTCCTTCATATGGGTCAGCTCCACCTTCTTGTCCCCTGCCCCATGGGCGGCCTTCTTAAGGTCCAGCGTACAACTCACCGGGACACAGAACACCAGAATTCCCTGCTTGTCCCCCCGGGCCACCAGCGTCTTGAACACCTGATCCGGGTCCATGCCGGTGACGGCGGCTACATGGGCTCCCCCCAGGTCGTTTTCGTCATACTCATACTCCACCGTGCGGTATTCGATACCGGCTGCGTCCAGAAGCCGCATGGCATTGGTCTTATTTTGATTTTTGCTCACATTGGGTCACACTCCCACTGATTTACCCTGCCTCGGAAAGATAGAACAAATCATCCTTCCGATGCGTCATGTCCGCCAAATTGTTATAGGCCACCTTACGGTAATCTTGAACCAGGTCCTTGCAGCTTGTTGCATGATCCGACTGAAAGAAGTTTCCCTCGGCGTCCCGGCATCCCATGGCGGTGATCACCGGGAGACGTGTATAGAGGCTGGCCAAATATTCATTATACTCCGGCATGTCAAACCCCGCCACCTGAAGCAGCAGCGTGGAGAGGTAGTTCATACTGATCTGGTCCACCCAGCCCTCAGGAATGTCATAGTTGGCCCAGAGAATAAACCGAGTAATATACCGTTTCTGCTGGGTTTCGTCGTCCATCTCACTAATAGACTGGCCCATGACCTCTGAGTAAAAGCTGTCCTCGATAAAGGGCTGATGATCCCCAAACATCAGGACGATGGTGGGCTCCTCCACCTGGGAGAAGTAGTCCAACAGGCTCTCAAAGGCCTCGTCGGTCTTTTTGATTAGGGAAAGATACTGATCTGTCTTGGGATACTCCCCCTCTGTGGAAGTAAGATAAACCTCCTGGTCGAAGTTGTCAAACTTCTGATTATAGCTGGAGTGAGACTGCATGGTTACGTTAAACAGGAAGAACGGCTTGTCCGGATCCTTATTTTCGTACATCTCCTCGATTTTTCCGAAATCGTAGGCATCGGATACATAACGCCGAAGGATAATATTCTCACCGGGGTAACGCTGCTTCAGCAGGCGCTTGTAGAGGCTGTAGCTGTAGCCACTGGATTTATAGCGGTCCAGAATGTCCTCGTCGATCATGTCCTCGATGGTGATAAAGTTGCGGAATCCCATCAGATCATAGACACTGACCCGGTTCCAGCTGCTTTCATAGTAGGGATGAAAGGCATCGGCCGTATAGTTTTGGGATAGCAGCGTGGACACCAGCCCCGGCTGCCGATTTTTAACATAGAGCTGGTAGGCATTACTGCCCGCCGGAAGAAACGCCATGGTATTGCCCGTTAGAAATTCAAATTCCGTGTTGCTGGTTCCGGTTCCAATGGTGGACACATAGACATTCCCCTGGATGGTATTTTCCTGTAGGCTGTCTATAAAGGGCATATAGGGGATATTTGTCTCAATATCTCCCACCACCCTAAGGTCCGAGAAGCTCTCGTTCATAATCACCACCACATTGGGGGTAATCCCCTGCTCTCCTGCGGTTTTCACAGACTCCACCTGATCCTTCGCCGTCTCCGGGTCCGTTCCCTGACGGATCAGCGCCGTCTCCAAAATATTGGGGCTGCCATCGGCGGCAATCTGCTCGGATACAATATTCTCCACCTGATTTGGGTCATACCCCGAGGGCTCCACCAGCCACAGGTACTTGGTATTCAAGGTGAATTCCAGCAGGGCTCCATGGTTTTTGTAGCCCCGGGTCTGATTGAAAAAGTCAGGCTTTAGGCCGTTATCTGCCACCACATCGGTATAGAAGAAGGTATAGGCCGTTCCACAGATGACCAGGGCACACAGCCCCCGAATGATAATCTTTGCCGAGAGTCTCCACCGGGACATTCGAATGCCTGAAGCCAGGGCCATAATCGCTGCGGTCACCGCAATTCCAAACAGAATTTCATAGCCAATCTCGTAGGTATATCCTCCGGCAACATTGGCGGCAGTGGTAATGCTTTTAAAATCCATAGGCACCAGCGGACTGCCCTTAAACTCCTTGACGTACATATTGGCCACTCCAAAGAGCAGCAAAACAGGACTGACCGTCATCATGCTGATGCGGAAGCTGCCGCTGACGGTAAACACCAACAGATACAGCAGCAAATACACCACGTAGTTGGCCAAAATATCCTCGTCCCCGGAGAGAAAACCGGTGATAAAGTTGCCGTTGAGCCGCTCCACCACCACCATCATCCCCATGGGTACCAGCAGAAACGCAGCCACCATCAGAATTCCCCGGAGCCATTTTGGCCGTTCCCAGGATACGGCAATCCCAGGCCAGACCAGAAGGGCGGCCCCAAGACTGATAAAATACCAAACGTCTCCCCACTCCTTCAGGGGATGAAATTTGTCGTACTGGGCCGTCAGCACAGCCAACAGTACAAAGGAGACAATGGCCCCCAGACGAACGGATCTCCGCGAATATGACATATAATCAGCACTCCAGTGTAAAGTCTCAGTAAAGCCTTATTATATCACACTTTTTGAAAATTGTATGAATAAACCACAAACTTTGGCGAAAGTATATATTTTCCCAGCAGCAAATGATGGCCTGGCAGGCAATCACGCCATAGCAAGCGCCCCTGCACAGCGTGTGCAGGGGCGCAGCATACATCATTACAGATCGGCCAAAGCCTTGAAGCCGTAGGCCGTCTTTGCTTCCTTCACCGCGCGGATGATGGCATGCTCCATGGCATAGGCAGCCATGACGCCCACCACATTGACATCTCCGGTCAAAGTTCCGGTAGACAGCCCGTAGATGCTGTCGCCATCCGCTGTGGTATGCACCGGCCGAATGGCCCGAGCATACCCATTGTGAGTCATCCCTGCAATCTTCGCAAGCTCAGCCTTGGAAAAGCGGCAGTTTGTGACCACCACTCCTAAGGTTGTGTTCCCGGTAAAGAGATCTCCTGCCCGGTCCATGTCCTCCAAGAGGGCCTGAATGCTGCTGGTGGGCCGGGTCCCATCCTTCGACAGCAGACCGGCCAAAAGGGTGCCGTCCGTGTCGTATACATCCCCCAGGGCATTAACCGCCACCATGGCACCTACCTTTACCGCACCGGCCTGCACCGCATAGGTGCCAAATCCGGACTTCATGGCCCGAGTGGCGCCACGACATTTTCCGATGGTACAGCCGGTACCGGCGCCCACGTTGCCCTGGGCGGGCGACGCATAGGATGCCGCTTCGCAGGCAGCGTAGGCCATGGCCGCATCCGGCCTCACCGTGACACTGCCCACGCCCAAGTCGAACAGACAGCTCTGGCTGACCAGCGGAACCTTGGTGACACCCACGTCAAAACCAATATTCCGCTCCTCCAGATACTTCTGGACTCCCCCTGCGGCATCCAATCCGAAGGCGCTGCCCCCAGAGAGCAGCACTGCGTTGACGCCCTGGGCCGCCATCAGAGGATTCAAAATCTGAGACTCCCGGGAGGCAGGCCCCCCGCCCCGTACATCCAGGCCCGCAGGAGCCATTTCATCACAAAGGATTACCGTAAGTCCGGTTCCGGCCGCCTCGTCCTGGGCATGTCCCACCCGGAAGCCGCCGACCTCCATAATGTCGATCTCTTTCATTCCATCGGCTCCTTTATCGCTTCAGCGTCACTTTCAGAACCTTGCAGATAGAGCCGCTGATAATGCAGCCCACAGCCGCCTCGATCAGCGCCTGTACTCCCACATAAGCCGCGCAGAACAGCACGGCATTCTGATGGAGCTTCGCAAACAGTTCCGGCCCCAGCACTGCCTCAATGGTGGGCGCATTCAGGAAAATAATCACCAGCACAGTCATGTAAAACAACGTATTGAGCAGCGGAGCCGCAATGCCACCTACGTAGTAGCAGACGGTCTTGGTCTTGTCGATCTTCTTGACCGCCTTAAAGACCCAGCCAGTGCAGAAGCCCATCAGCATACGGGTCACCACGGTGTTCAGGAGCGACAGCACCACCACTGTAGCGCCGGTATAGCCTGCCAAAAACATGGTGGCAAAACCGGTTTTTACCGCGGTATAAAAGCTGATAAAGCCCATGGTCGCACCCAGCACCGTCCCCGCCAGAGGCCCCAGCATCATCGCGCCCACGGCCACCGGTACAGTCATAATCGATGCGTACTGTCCGGGCAGTGGGATCATGGCAAGTCCTGTGACGTTCATCATCAGCAGGATTGCTACCAACAGCGCCAACTCAATGAGATACCTGGTGTTCACTTTCTTCTTGGTTTCCATATTAAATTCCTCCTGCTGCCGCTCCACCTTCTGTGGATGCAGCGCAATATTGGAGCAGACGGCACGGGGCCGCTGCCCTGGCGTTTGCCAAGGGTGAGTATACGCTATTTCCGGAGAAAAAGCAACCATAGATTTAAAAATTCACCGCAGAACCAGATCTGCGGTGAATTTTGTGAGAGAATCAGAGCTTGGTGCGGGCGGCAATGATCTGTGCCATCTGGCCCACGTTTTTCATAGAGGAGATTTCTCCCATCTTGAATTTCATTTTAAACGTCCGCTCTACCGTGGCAATCAACGTGATATGCTCCAGGCTGTCCCAGCCCTCAATGTCCTTGGCGGTAGTCTTCGGGGTTACCACAATGGAGTCATCGTCGAACAGGTCCCGAAAAATCACATTCAGCTTCTGGTAAATGGTATTAGCATCCATGATATGTCCTTCTTTCGTCAGTTTTCCGCGTTGCCGGTAACGGCAATCACATGATTTTGGTTTTCGTAGCCTTCCACAGGCATATCCCAGACGGTGTTTCCTGCCTCATCCTGGCTGACCAGCGTAAAACCAAAGGTTTCATACAGCGTTTCTACCATATGATTTTTCGCCGTGGGATAGTAATAGCCTCGAATGTGGGTAATCCCGGCCTGGCGGCACTTTTCTACCAAGGTGTCCAGCATGGCCTGCTCCATATTTCGCTTGAGCACCCGGCAGCTCATCAGCCACAGGTCCATATCCAGCGTGGTTCCGTTCTTGTGGCCAATCACCACAGAGACAACGCCGTTGTCCCCGAATTTGTCTATGAGCTTTCCATAGAGGCGGATATAGTCGTCGCTGTGGTAAACCTCCTCCATCTCGGCGGTGGTATACCGGCGGGTGGTGAGGTTGAACTGATTGGACTTATTGGTAAGCTGTGTGATCCGCGCCAGATACACGGGAACAAAATCGTCGATGATGCCGTGCATCTCCAAGCTGCGGAGATACTCGTCATAATCCCCAAAGGCGGCAATCTGGGCACTGCGAAGCGCATTGTTCTTATACATCTCATTGCGCTTGAGATCGTCCTCGCTAAAGGCGGTCACCTCAAAGAAGCCGCTGCGGTCGATGGTGGTGATGTACTCCTCCACCGAATCCATGGGCGGCACGGCTACACCAGGAAGCTGTGACCGGACAATCTCCCGTTCCGCAGGATTGTCGTCCACAAACACGATGGAATCCGGCAAAATATTCAGATCTGCGGCAATTTGGGCAATATTCTGGTGTTTATTCTCCCAGTTCGCCTTGATGACAATAAAGTCATCGGGACGAAGAACTCCCTCCGGATGATTCAGCCCTGCAATGGCGTTGTCATGGTCGTTCTTGGAGCAAACCGTCAGCACCACCCCCAGGGACTTCACCTGCTTCAAATACTGCTGGAACTCATAATAAGACTGGGAAACGCCAGTCTCCTGGCCGATCTCGATGCCATCCACACCGTCATCGCCCACCACACCGCCCCAAAGGGTGTTGTCCAGATCCAGCGCCAGTGCCTTTTTATTCTTTCCAAAAATGGACTTAACAATATTGGCCAGATTGTAGGCAAAGGCTGGAATGGCCTCAAAGCACATGGCATACTTGTACATATTCCAGTACAACGGGTTGGACCATTCCTTCAGGCCGTAGTCTGCGGAAAGAAAATTGATGTCGTGGACATAGAAGGAGTCATGGGTCTGGGCATAGCTGTAAAAGGCCATATTGAGCCGAGTCAGGAAGTTCACCCGCCCGTGGACATCATAGCAGTCCCGATTTCCCATCAGCCGATACAGAGGCATCTCGAAATTGTTCTGAATGATGGGGCAGTGGAATTTCTCGGAAAGGCTCTGCCACATAGCCGTAAACTTCTGCATCTCCCCCTCGAACTTCGCATCCACCTGCTGGACGCTGTCTGTGACTACGGGGAAGTTGGTGACATTCCGGCTGGTGGTGTGGACAAACACCAGGTCCGGCTGAAAGCGCTGAAGCTCCTGCGGTGGGAACATAGCGTCTTGAAAATACTGGGCGTATTCAGACTCATAGAACTCCGGCTCAATCCCGTAGTTCAGGAGAAACAGTTCCAGCATTTTCACAATATCACTGGTGGTAGAACCGCCCAGCACGGCGATCTTTTTTTGAATCCGAGACGTACCGTCCCCCAGCAGTTGCCGCCGCAGGGACTTTTTCCGTCGAATCAGTTCATCCCCATCAAAGGGATATTCAAATTCTTTCATGGAAAGCCTTCCTTCTGTTACCGTGTCATGTATCATCTGTCCCGGAACTCGGAGCGGGAGACGCCTCCGTGGCTGTTTGGGTAGCCTTCCCCTGGGAGTTTCCTACTGTACTGGAGGGAGACGGACTGGGAGATACAGTTGCCTTCTTGGCCTCCTCCGCCTGCTCATCCACAAGATGCTCATCTGGATACTGCTCAATCAGCGTAGTGATATTGTCCGCATTGGTCCCCACCACGGAGTAAGAGCACATGGTAAAGAGCACATCGGTAATCCCCCGGTCCTGGATAAAGTTCACGAGATTGCAGTTAAAATACCGCATATCCGCCACATAGATCTCCTCAAAGGAGCCGGTGTAGAAGGGAACCTCCGCATTTCCATAGCTGTCCTTGAGGATAAAGAGCTTCCGGCCATTGTGGACATTTGTGGTGATCTTCACGATTTTGTCGTCGCCGCCCATAAACATCAGGTAGGAGTTGTCCACATCCGTCTCCTGAATCAAATCATACTCAAACTCATAGTTGAAGGCGGAGTCATAGAAATAGGTGGAATACTGGTTTGAAGGGGTGTAATACACAAAGTCCTCCGGGTCCTCCAAAATGCGGGAATCCTGAGAGTAGGCGTACATGGTGCCCACATAGCCCTCGTTGACCCCTTCCTCATAGGTGGATAGATCTGCGAAATCCACGCCGGCCGTCTCCGCAAAGGTCCGTGCCGCATAGTACGCGCCCAGGGGCGCCCAGTGGTGGTCGGTCCGCAGATAGATATTCTCCTCTGTGTGCTTGGCCAGCACCGAGCAGACATTGATGGATTTGATTTTGCTGTTGAGCTGTGCCGCCACCTCATCAAAGCATTCGCTCTGGTCGGTGGTATAGTCTGAAGCGTTGGCCGGTGTATAGAACTGGCTGGCCAGCGGGCAGGGCATGGAGTAGATGGTCACGGAGTCTCCCAGCTTTTGCTGCAGCGTATTGAGTGCTGTGATATAGCTCTCCGCACTACCTCCGCCAAACAGTCCCAGGCACTTCCAATGGCCGTCCTGGTACACCACCAGCAGGCCGTTGGACATATCAAACTCCGCATCCTCGCTGGTAAAGTCCTTCTGATACGGCTCCTCCGAGGGCTGTGCGCTGACCTCCACAGCGCTGTCCGGCATGACCGTGGGAGACGGAGATGCCGCCACTGCATTCATATCATTGGCCACCACATCCTGGTTGATGAACGTGATAGAATTCTTGGAGGAAAAGCCAAACAGGGACTTGAAGGAATATCCCATGTTCTTGAGGCTGTCCCGGAAGGGCACGGTATCATCAAACCACGTGGCAATATCCTCTGTAAATTCTCCGGAAAAGTAGCCAGCCAGGGTAAACTTCGGAAAGGTGGCCAAATTTCGGTTTTCGATCTTTGAGACCTTGGATCGGGGAAACACCAATAGGAACAGCAGAATCAGCAAAAACGCCCCAGCCACTGACAATAGTGACAGTGCTGCAAACCGCAGGTTATTCCACTGACGTTTTTTCTGCCAGCGGCGTTCCCGCTCTGCCCGTTCCCGCTTGGAACTGTGATTCGGTTCATTGCTCATGCGTAACTCCTCTTATCTCTGAATACGGCATCAGAATCTAAAATACAGGAACGGATTGTTGGTGGAATCCACCAGCAGCAGGCTGGAAATGGCCAGGAGCAAAATGCAGCCCACAATGGCACCGATCCGTCCCACCTTGTAGATGGTCTCATTGCGATTGATCAGCACAAACTCCTTGATCTTTGGGAACACCGGCAGGCTGATAACCACTGCCAAAACAATCAGCACACAGTTGCTGACAAAGCTGGACCAGGTGAGGCTGTCAAAAAAGGCCACATGGTGGGTAAAGAGACTAATCCCAAACACATGCTGGAAAAACTGTCCCAGCTGTCCCAGATCTTCAAAGTAGAAAATACCGAACCCAATAATAATGACGATTTTACTGTAGAGATGCTTGACCCAAGTGGGCCATTTTTTCATGGCTTTCTTGATGGGCTTCTGCTCTAGGAACATAAACAGGCCAAAATAAAGGCCCCAGAAGATAAAATTCCAGGAGGCGCCATGCCACATACCGGTACAGAACCACACCAGGAACAGATTGAAGTACTTTCTCGGCCGGCCAAACACCGGCACGTATAGGAGATAGTCCCGGAAGAAGGAACCCAGGGAAATATGCCACCGCTGCCAAAACTCCGCAATGGATTTGCAGGCAAAGGGGTGGGTAAAGTTCTCATCAAAGTGGAACCCAAACATTCGACCCAGGCCAATGGCAATATCGGAATAGCCGCTGAAATCAAAGTATACATACAGGGAATAGATAATGACGGTATACCAGCAGCCCATAATGGAGAGATTCGTGATATTGCTGCCAAAGAACGTGGTCACGATGCTATAGAGGTTGTTTGCGATAATTACCTTTTTTGCCAGGCCCAAGATGGCACGCATGGCGCCTTCGCTAAGGTCTGTCAGGGTCGTGGTCCGATGGTCGATCTCCTGCTCCACCACGCTGTAGCGAACAATGGGACCTGCAATGAGCTGTGGGAACAGGGACAGATACAGTAGGAACTTCTTAAAGGAGAGCTGTACCTCCACCGTCTCCCAATAGCAGTCCAGCACATAGGAAATCGCCTGAAATGTAAAAAAGCTGATGCCAATGGGCAGTGCAATACTCGGCACGGGAACACTGCTGCGGAACAATGCGTTGAAATTTTCCACCAGGAAGCCGGTGTACTTAAACACCACCAGCAAAAGTAGATCCACCGTCACGCCCAGCGCCACGGCAAGCTTTGCCTTGGGCGTATCTCGAAACTGGCGTATCAAAAGCCCCACGAACCAGTTGAACGCTGCGCTAAACAGCAGCAGCAGCACATACACCGGCTCCCCCCAGGCATAGAAAATCAGGGAGAAGATAATCAGCACGGTGTTTTTCTTCCCCAGGTCCTTGGCCAGAAAATAGGAGATCAGGCACAGCGGCAGAAAAACATACAGGAAAAACAGATCGGCAAAAACCATTTGAAACCCCTCAACAGCCTGTCAGACAGTGCAGTCCCCTGCCCCACGCCAACAGACCAAATCCTCTTTTTCGATAAAATCTCGCCTTCTATTCTATAATACGGGTCACTATTAGTCAAGGATAATTCCCGCCCTCTCTGGAGGAAAATTCCCCTGGAATGGAAGGGTTTCTCCTGCTTTTCCCACAGCATGGAAGCAGGACCCGCCCTGTAGTCACGGCGGGTCCTGCTGTTCAATTTTCGATTTCCCCAACGCCTTTCCAGATCATACCGGCACACAGCCCTGTCATTCCGGTCAAAAGCAGCATACCCATGGGTATACCGGTCCCAGCCCGAATGGCCGCCACCACATGAATTACCGCGGCAATCCCTGCAATCAGGCAGCAGATGCTGGCCACCACCGCCAAAAGGATACATACCTGTTTCTTATTCACCGGACTGCTCCTTGTCTCGACGGATCAGCAGCCGGACTGCGTCCACTGCCGTGGCGATGGCCTCTGCGGTATCGTAGCACTGAGGATCCTCCAGGCCCATTTCCCGGCGGGTCTGGTTGGCAAACACCATAAGAACCGCCCCAACTCGCAGCCGTCGGACCGCCCCGACAATAAACAGCGCCGCCGACTCCATCTCGCTGCACTTTGCACCAGACTTCACCCAGGCACTCCATTTATTCTTCAGCTCATAGCCCACGGCCATGGAGTCCGGATCATGCTGACCATAGAAGGCATCCTTGCACTGGACCACACCCAGGTGATACCGATTTCCCCGGGCCTTAGCAGCATCCCGCAGGGCCTCTGTGACGGAAAAATCCGCCACGGCCGGATATTCCATAGGCGCATATTCCCGGCTGGTCCCCTCCATCCGAATGGCGCCGGTGGCAATGACCACATCGCCGCCCAGGACCTCCGGGTCCATGCCGCCGCTGGAACCGACTCGAATAAATGTGTCCGCCCCACAGTGGGCCAATTCCTCCATGGCGATGGAAGCCGAGGGCCCGCCAATACCGGTGGAGCATACACTGACCGGCACTGCGTCTATGGTGCCTGTGTAAATCTTGTACTCTCGGTTGTAGGCCACCAGGTGATAGTCGTCAAACAGCCTTGCAATCTTTTCACAGCGCCCCGGATCTCCAGGCAGCAGCACATACCGGCCCACATCACCGGGCTTGATCTTCAAATGGAACTCCTCGTTGGGAGAGTAAACCAACGCCATGATAGCGCCTCCTTCACATCTGTTCTGAGATTCCGCAGTCACCGCCCCAATCGGAAACCATCCCAGGGGCACTTCGGCAGATCCATTATAGCCCATTTCCCCGCCAGTTGCAACGCCCTTGTCCCATGTATATTTTACGCAAAACAGGCCATGCTGTCTGGGGAGGCGATCCAATGGAGCTGCGAACAGATTTGGCCATGGAATCAAAAATTCTGGAAGGCCCCGGCAACAAGCTTCCTCGGGGGCTGGAGCTGCGTCGGGAGACTCCGCACGGGATTCCGACTACCGTGGTGGTCCTGGGCACAAAAGCCGCCGCTGAGGCCGTGGGAAAGCCCAAGGGCACCTACATCACCATGGAGCTGGGCCAGGTACTGCGACGAGAGAAGGAGAGCTTTGAACACGCCGTCCTGGTTCTGGCGGAATCCATTCAAAAGCTGCTGGATCTGTCTCCCAGCCTGCCGGTGCTGGTGGCCGGTTTGGGAAACCGTGAGATCACGCCGGATGCCATTGGCCCCCTTACCGCGGACCACATTCTGGTGACCCGGCACATGATTCGGAAGATGCCCCGGGAATTTGGCGCCTTTCGTCCTGTGAGCGCCGTGGTACCAGGTGTCCTCGGCACTACTGGCCTGGAAAGTGCCGAAACCGTCCGTGCGCTTACCGCACGAACCAAAGCCGCAGCTGTCATCGCCGTGGACGCCATTGCCGCCCGAGACACGGAGAAGCTGTGCAGCACCGTTCAGCTCTCCAGCACAGGCATCACCCCCGGCTCCGGAATTGGAAACAGCCGGTTGGGGCTGGACCGGGAAAGCCTGGGAGTTCCGGTGATTGCCGTGGGAGTTCCTACGGTTACAGACGCAGCCACCATGGCGGCGGATCTGTTTCAGCGGGCAGGCCAAAATGCGGACGAAGCGGCACTGCGCCGGGCTTCTCAAGGAATGATTGTCACATCCAGCGATATTGATCGGCGGATTCGGGAGATTTCTAGGGTCCTGGCCTTTGGCATCAACCGGGCGTTGCAGCCTCATCTCAGTCTGGAGGACTTGACGGACTTGACATTTTAATCGTTTTCCCCGGTTTTTGCGGGTTTACCCAAAATAATTCCGTTGCTTCGATTATGTTAACGGAATATTCATTTTTTCCGTGTATCCCATGTCCCGGAGCGCCTTGTGGATAACCCTGTGGAAACTGTGGAAAACCCATTGCAGTTCGGTTTCTTTTTCCTCAAGTCACCTGGAACGTCCGGACAGGTTCGGCTGCATACAAAAGTGAATAATCCCCTTTCTTCGACACGTTTCTTTAGTCCGCTGAGTCAAAAACGCAACCAGAAGGAAAAATCCCGTCTGACCACGCCGGTCAAACGGGATTTTCAGTTAAACGTATCGTCCGCCTGTGCGAACAAACGGTGAACTCGGGTAAAAAGCGGTGCAAATTCCGGCGATTCCGGGTCCGGCTCGGTTGCCAGAAACCGCTCCGCCGCCTCCTGGGCTTCCTTTAGCACAGAGATGTCCTCCGTCAATGAGGCGTGCCGAAACATAGGAAGGCCACTCTGGCGCTGCCCAAAGAAATCCCCTGGTCCTCGCAGATCCAGATCCTCCTGGGAGATGGCAAAGCCGTCATTGGTGCTACATAGGGCGTTCAGGCGCTTTCTGGTGTCGGGATTTCGATTGTCTGACACCAGAACACAGTAGGATTTTTCTGCGTTCCGACCTACACGCCCCCGGAGCTGATGGAGCTGGCTCAGTCCAAAACGATCCGCATCCAGAACAATCATCAGCGTGGCATTTTTTACGTCCACGCCAACCTCTATCACCGTTGTGGCCACCAGAATATCCGTTTCATGGTTGAGGAACCGGTCCATGGCGTGGTCCTTGGCCTCGGCGCGGAGCTTGCCGTGGACCAGGCCCACCCGCAAATCCGGAAAAACCGCCTGAAGCGTCTGATACTCCGTTTCCGCCGCCGTAAGATTGGTTCCCTCATTTTCCTCCACTGCCGGGCAGACCACATAGACCTGATGCCCCTCTTGGGTCTGCCGGCGAATAAAGCCATAAAGCCGCGCCCGATAGGCCGTGCTCACTAAGAAGGTCTCCACGGGCTTCCGCCCAGGCGGGAGCTCATCGATCACCGACACATCCAGGTCCCCGTATAGGATCAAGGCCAGCGTTCGTGGAATGGGCGTGGCAGAGAGCACCAGCATATGGGGTGTCATCCCCTTCCCTGCCAGCGCCGCTCGCTGTCGGACACCGAACCGGTGCTGCTCGTCAATCACCACCAGGCCAAGATGATAAAAGTCCGTGGTATCCGTCAGCAGTGCGTGGGTACCCACAACAATCTTGGCGGCCCCCACTGCAATATAATCCTGCATACGGCGCCGTTTGACGCCGGTTACCGCCCCTGTCAGCAGCACGCAGGAGATCCCCAGCGGCTCCAGAAACCGGGAAATGGTATGGTAGTGCTGAGCCGCCAAAAGCTCTGTAGGGGCCATAATTGCCGCCTGGTATCCGTTCTCCACCGCCTGCAGCATGGCGCCCAAGGCCACCATGGTCTTACCGGAACCCACGTCGCCCTGGAGGAGCCGATTCATCGGCAGGCCGGAGGACATATCCCGGGAAATCTCGTCCAGAGACCTCTGCTGCGCCCCAGTCAAGGAAAAGCTCAGCCGATCATAGAAGGATTGGGGCACCGGCTTTGGGCATGGATAATGGCTCTGCCGGTCCCGTCTGGCCCGGAGCATATGCAGGCCCAAGCCATAGAGAAAGAACTCCTCAAACACCAGCCGCCGCCGGGCCTCAGAGAGCCGCTCCTGGGTGGTGGGCTGATGGACCTCCCAATAGGCCTGCTCCACCGGCATCAGCCCCTCGGACACGTCCTTAGGGAGATTGTCCTCAGGGATTTCCTGCTCCAGGGCACGAAAAATCAGCTGTTGGAGCGCCTTGGAGGTCAGGCCTTTGGTCAGAGGATAGACCGGAATGATACAGCGCGTGACGCCAGGCGGCGCACCTACAGGCTCTGCCACCGGGTTGAGAACCTGGCGGCTCCGTTCGTCCCCGGAGAGCACCCCATAAAAGCAGTAAGTTTCCCCCACCTGGAGGTTCCGACTCATCCAAGGCTGGTTAAACCAGCTGACACGGACCTTTGCCGTATCATCCGACAGAGTGCAGCGGGTGGTATTCAGCCCCTTGCGCACATAAGAGGTCCGGGGCTGCGTGAGCACGGTGGCTAGAAAGCAGCAGGGCACATCCGGCATCAGACCGGACACCGGCACGAGCTTTGTCCGGTCTTCATACTGCCGCGGAAAATAAGAAATCAGGTCCTCCAAGGTCAGGATGCCCAGTCGCTCCAGCAGGGCCGCCTTTGCCGCACCGACCCCTTTCAGCGTCGTTACAGAATCAGAAAGCGCCATGGGCTTCCCCTCCTTGCTCGTTAAAATCTCAAATCCGTGCCACGCCGGTACGCTTGGCCGCCTCTGCCACAGCCTTTGCCACGGCAGGTCCCACCCGGGGATCAAAGGCCGGCACGATAATATAGTCCTTGGAAAGCTCCTCCGGAGACACCAGATCCGCCAGCGCATAGGCTGCCGCCAGCTTCATTTCATCGTTGATGTCGCTGGCCCGTACATCAAAGGCACCACGGAAAATCCCTGGGAACGCCAGAACATTGTTGATTTGGTTGGGGAAATCACTGCGTCCGGTTCCCACCACCGCAGCCCCTGCAGCCAGTGCCACATCCGGCATGATCTCCGGGGTAGGATTGGCCATGGGGAACAGAATGGCACCGGGGGCCATAGATTTCACCATCTCCGGCGTCACAGTGCCCGGAGAGGACACGCCAATAAACACATCCGCTCCACGAATCACCTCGGCCAGGGTACCGGTTTCCCGGTTTCGGTTGGTAATGGCGGCAATTTCCTCCTTGGCAGGGTTGAGATTTTCCCGTCCGGCATAGATTGCGCCGGTACGGTCGCACATCACCACGTTTTTCAGTCCCATGGAGATCAGCAGCTTAATAATGGCGATGCCGGCGGCACCGGCGCCGGAGGTGACCACCTTGATTTCATTTATTTTCTTCCCCACCACTTTCAGCGCATTGATCATGGCGGAGAGCACCACAATGGCAGTGCCATGCTGATCATCATGGAAAATGGGAATATCACAGCACGCCTTTAGCTTCCGCTCAATTTCAAAGCACCGGGGGGCGGAAATATCCTCCAGGTTGATGCCGCCAAAGGATCCGGCCATCAGGGAAACCGCATGGACAAATTCGTCCACATCCTTAGTGCGGACACACAGCGGAATGGCGTTGACACCGCCAAAGGCCTTGAACAGCACGCACTTTCCTTCCATCACAGGCATACCGGCCTCGGGACCGATGTCTCCCAGTCCCAGCACCGCCGAGCCATCGGTGATGACGGCGCAGGTATTCCAGCGGCCAGTGAGCTCATAGCTTTTGCTAGGATCCTTCTGGATCTCCAGACAGGGCTGGGCGACGCCGGGCGTATAGGCCAGGGAAAGATCGTCCTTGGTCTTGACCTCCATCTTGGGGACGATGTCCAGCTTTCCGTGCCACTGATAGTGGAGCTTTAAGGATTCTTCTGCGTAATTCATGAATTGATCCCTCCGATATAGACATTCGTATAGATTATACATCAATTTTCATACAAGAACAAGGAAAAGCCGCCCCAAATCAAAGATTTGGAGCGGCAGACTTCACAAAACTTACAGGCTGTTGAGCTTGCCTGCAATGCTGCTCTTCTTGTGAGCGGCGTTATTCTTGTGGAGGATTCCCTTGCCGACGGACTTATCAATGGTGGCAACGGCAACCTTGGCGGCAGCGGCGGCAGCTTCCTTATCACCGGAAGCAGCGGCAGCCTCAAACTTCTTGACGTTGGTCTTGAGCAGAGACTTGGCGGCCTTATTCATCTCGTTCTGAGCCTTAGAGACGAGAACTCTTTTCTTGGCAGATTTAATATTGGGCACGAAAACACCTCCTCCACAATCTGACTAAACGGCATAAATGCCGATTAAACTACCATGCAGAATGGAATTATACTAAATATTCCGCTAAAAATCAAGGGGTAAAATGAATTTTTGTAAAAATTTCTGTGATTGCGCCAATTACCGCTCCCGCTGAGCCTTTGCCGCCCCCACAAAATCCCGAAACAAGGGGTGTGCCCGGTTGGGACGGGACTTAAACTCCGGATGGAACTGAACACCCACAAACCAGGGCTGGTCGTGAAGCTCCACAATCTCAACCAGCTTCTCACTGGGGCTCAGCCCCGCAAACGTCAGCCCACACTGGGCCAGCTTGTCCCGGTAGCGGTTATTGAACTCATAGCGGTGACGGTGGCGCTCGTAGATCACCGGCTCGCCGTAGGCCCGGTAGGTGAACGTATCCTCCCCCATAACCTTGCAGGCATAGGCCCCCAAGCGCATTGTACCGCCCTTTTCCGTAATATCCCGCTGCTCCGGCATCAGGTCAATGACCGGATTGACGGTCTCTGCCAGCTCGCTGGAATGGGCATCCGGCAATCCTGCCACGTGCCGTGCAAACTCCACCACTGCCATTTGCATTCCCAGGCAGATGCCGAAATACGGAACATGGTTTTCCCGAGCGTAGCGCACCGCAGAAATCATCCCCTCAATGCCCCGGTCCCCAAAGCCGCCAGGCACCAGAATCCCATCCACACCGGATAGCTGCTCTTGGGCATTTTCATCGGTGACCTTCTCGGAGTCCACCCATCGAATGTTCACGTTAACGTCGTTTTCGATTCCGCCGTGGGTCAGCGCCTCTACCACAGAGAGGTAGGAATCGTGGAGCTGAACATATTTCCCCACCAAGGCGATTTCCACAGAGTCCTTGCGGCTTTCCGCCCGGTGGACCATATTCGTCCACTCTCTCAAATCAGGCTCCGGAACGTCCAGCCCCAGGCGGCGGCAGACCACACGACCTAAGCCCTCCTCCTCCAGCATCAGCGGTACCTCATAGAGAATTGGGGCGTTGAGGTTGGGAATCACGGCGTCAGGCTGAATATTGCAGAACAGGGAGATCTTTTGGCGGATGTCCTCGGTAATGGGCTGATCGGCCCGGCACACGATCACATCCGGCTGGATTCCAATGGAGAGCAGCTCCTTGCAGGAATGCTGGGTAGGCTTGCTTTTCAGCTCATTAGAGCCAGGAATGGTCACCACCAACGAAACGTGGATATACATAACATCCTCTTTTGGATTCTCCTGTCCCACCTGACGAATGGCCTCCAGGAAGGGCTGGGATTCAATATCTCCTACCGTTCCGCCGATTTCTGTAATGACCACATCGGTATCCGTGGACTTTCCTACCCGATAGATTCGTTCCTTGATCTCGTTGGTAATGTGAGGAATCACCTGAATGGTGCCACCCAGATAGTCTCCGCTGCGCTCCCGGTTCAGCACGGACCAATAGACCTTGCCGGAGGTCACAGAGGAATTTACCGTGAGGTTTTCGTCGGTAAACCGCTCATAATGCCCCAGGTCCAAATCCGTCTCCGCACCGTCGTCGGTAACAAAGACTTCACCATGCTGGAACGGGCTCATGGTACCGGGGTCCACATTGAGATAGGGATCAAACTTCTGAATCGTCACCTTCAAGCCCCTTTGCTTGAGAAGACGACCAAGGCTCGCCGCCGTAATGCCTTTGCCAAGGCCAGACACCACGCCGCCGGTTACAAAAATGTACTTTACCGCCACACATTTCGCCTCCAATGCCATATGTAGCATCAAAAAAATAACTAGCCTATTCTACTTTTTTTTTGAAACGTAGTCAAGAGGAAATCCATGTTTTTTGCAGTCTGAAATCACGGTTCTGTCATTTGCGGCATAGTCTGGGGCAGTTCAAGAAACAGGAGGGAATGCGATGTGCGGAATTGCAGGGGAGATCGGCCCCCACAAGCCCCGGCCCATGGGGTTTTATGACGGCATACTCCAAACCATGGCCCGCCGGGGCCCCGATCAGGCAGGAATCTTTCAATGGAAGGGCTGCACGCTGCTACACCGGAGGCTGTCAGTGATTGACCCGGCGCACGGGCTTCAGCCTATGACCATCGGTCCCTGTACCATAGTCTACAACGGAGAGCTGTACAACGCCGCTGAGCTTCGGGCGGAGCTGGAGGTCCTGGGCCAGCACTTTACCACCCATTCTGACACAGAGGTTCTGCTTCGAGGATACCTGGTATGGGGGGAGCGGACACCGGAACGGCTCAACGGTATCTTCTCCTTTGCAATCTATGACAGCCGGGACCGAAGTTTATTCCTCGCCCGGGACCCGATGGGGGTAAAGCCCCTGTTTTACGCCGTTCGAGAAAAGCAGCTCTTCTTTGCCTCTGAGCTAAAAAGCCTGCTCTGCTTCCCGGAGATTGCGCCAGAAGTGGACATCAGAGGGCTGTATGATCTGCTGTTCCTGGGACCGGGACGAACCCCAGGCTTAGGAATATTTCGGGATGTCCAGGAGCTTCTCCCGGGTCAGTGGGGCCGCTTCCGGGACGAAGCGCTGACCCTTGGGCAGTATTGGTCTCTGGAGGACGGAGAATGCCATGACAGCTTCCAGGTCTGCGCCGAAAAAACCCGGTTCCTGGTGGAGGATGCCATTCAGCGGCAGCTGGTGTCCGATGTGCCCCTGGGAACATTCCTCTCCGGCGGGCTGGATTCCTCCATCATTTCTGCCGTAGCAAAGAAATATTTGGGCAATCTGGACACCTTCTCCGTGGACTATCGGGACAATCAGAAGTACTTCCACGCAACCAAGTTTCAGCCAAACTCTGATAGCGACTTCATTTCCTTGATGGAACAGCATCTCGATGCTCACGGTCACCGCATCACCCTGGACACTGACGATTTGGTCTCCGCACTCTTTGAAGCGGCAGAGGCCCGTGATCTCCCGGGAATGGCGGACGTGGACAGTTCTCTGCTTCTGCTGTGCCGGGAAACCAAGCAATATGCCACAGTAATTCTCTCCGGCGAATGCGCCGATGAGATTTTCGGCGGCTATCCCTGGTACCGTGACCCGGAGATTCGGGCCATCCAAGGTTTCCCCTGGGCACAGACCACCGCATATCGCGCATCCTTTGCAGTCCCGGAGCTTCTCCGCTGGCAGGACCCGACCCACTTCGTCCAGGCACGCTATGAGGAAACGCTTGCCCAGGCCCACATTGCCCCGGGAACGCCTCCTCTGGAGCGGCGGATGAAGGAAATGATGGTTCTAAACCTCCGTTGGTTTATGCAGACGCTATTGGACCGGAAGGATCGAATGAGTATGTGGTCCGGATTAGAGGTTCGTGTTCCCTTCTGTGACCGGCGGATTGTGGAATATCTCTATCAGGTCCCCTGGGCCCACAAGGACTACCAGGGACGGGAAAAGGGACTGCTTCGCTACGCCTTCCGGGATATGCTTCCAGAGGCCATTGTTGCCCGGAAGAAAAGTCCCTATCCGAAAACCTGGAACCCTGACTATATGGCTGCGGTATCCGGCCTGCTTCAGGAGGAGCTCAGCGGCACCAACTCTCCCCTGTTGGACTTCCTCCAAAAGGACCGCCTGCTGGCCCTGTGCCGGGAAAATCGCAGCATTCCCTGGTACGGTCAGCTTATGACCACGCCACAGACCATTGCCTACTTTCTCCAGCTGGCCCACTGGCTGCGGGTCCGTCATGTGCGCTTGGTATAAAGCATCCCCGGGTACCTTTGTACCCGGGGAATCCCTTATTTTGTGTTCAGGAGTTTTTGATACAGGGCGAGGTACTGCCGCACCGGACCGTTCCAGGAGAAGTCCTCCGCCATACAGCGCTGCTGCATGGCCTCGTATTCCATCTGATTCTCGCAAAGGGAAAGGCCTCGGGAGATGGCCTCCGACAGCGCCTTGGCAGTGTAATCAGAGAACATGATGCCGGTTCCATCCGGATGCGAGGCGTCATAGGGACGGACGGTATCTTTAAGACCTCCGGTGGCCCGGACCACAGGCACGGTACCATACCGCATGGCCTGCATCTGAGCCGTACCACAAGGCTCCTCCACCGAGGGCATCAAAAACAGGTCCGAGCTGGCGAAGATTTCCACGGCATGCTCCTCGGAATAGGGCATCAGATCCACCTGGCCCGGAAACCGTTTCTTCAATGCCAGGAAACGGTCTACCAGCTCCTGCCGCCCATCTCCGGTAAGCACCAGCTGGCATCCCTGGGCCAGGAACTCCGGCAGAACATCCGCCAAAAGCTCCAATCCCTTTCGGGGCAGGAGCCGGCTGACGCATCCCAGCACAGGAATGGTCTCCTCCACCTGTAGCCCATGCATCTCCTGCATCCAGAGCTTGTTGAACACCTTCTCCCCCACCGAATCCCGGTCATAGGGCCGATGGATCATCGGGCAGTCAAAGGGGTTCACGTCGTCATCCAGGCCGTTGCAGATTCCGTAAATATCGTGGGAGGCAATGACCTCCGCAATAGGGCCCGCTGCATCCGGCGCCTTGATCTCCTTGGCATAGGAGGGGCTTACCGTGGTGAGGCAGTCCGCCGTCTCAATGGCCCCCTTCATCAGATTTACGCTGCCATCTAGCTCCATTGTGCCTTCCGCAAACAGAATACCGGAGAGTCCGAATACATCCGTCAAGGTGTGATAGCTGAAATTCCCCTGGTATTCCACATTGTGAATGGTGAACACCGTACGGGGCAGCTGTCTCCGGGGATCCTTCAGCCGAAGGTCCTGAAGATAAAACAATACCAGCGCCGTCTGCCAGTCGTTACAGTGAATCACATCCGGCTGCCAATCCAGATGGGCTAGGCTTTCACACACTGCCTTGGAAAAAAACGCAAACCGCGCATCATCGTCTTCACAGCCATAGAGCTTTCCCCTGCGGAAAAAATGGTCGTTTTCGAGGAAGTACCAGGTAACGCCACCACTGTACAGCCGATATAGCCCGCAGCAGAGAGTCTCCAGCGCCAGCTCCAGGGTAAAATTGCTCACCAGCTCCATTTGGGCCCGGTATGTTTCCGGGATGGTATCATACAGCGGCAGAATCACGCGGATATCCACATCCTGCTTTGCCAGTGCCTTGGGAAAGGATCCGGCCACATCCCCCAGTCCGCCGTTTTTTGCAAATGGATATGCCTCGCTTACTGCATAAAGAATGTCCATACTTGCACTCCTATTCTCCTTCTTTTGAGAAAATCCAGGTCATTTTCGGGCGCAAAGAACCCACAAAGCACGCTTTTGCCAGCGGCCTCGTGGGTTCTTGCATATTTTATTCTGCGGAAATCAGATAGTAGTACACAGGCTGTCCCCCGGCCAGAAGTGTGACCTCTGCGTCCGGGCAGACCTGGGCGAACACCTCCGCCGCCTTTTGGGCCTCATCCTCGGAGATGTCGGATCCATAGAACACCGTGACAAACTCGCTCTCCAGGCTCTTGGCCTTCTCCGCCAGCTTCCGAAGCAGCACATGGATGTCACGATCCGTGCCATAGAGCGCATTGCCGCAGAGGGCCAGGTAGTCCCCGGCATTGATGGCATAGCCGTCAAAATCGGAATTCCGGGCGGCATAAGTGATCTGCATGGTGGTAACGCCCTGAATCGCCGTGGACATGGCCTCCACATTTTCGTCCACCGAGGCAGAAGGATCCAGATTCAGCATTGCTGTAATGCCCTCCGGAACTGTGGCGGTCGGAATCACCACAACCTGCTTGTCACTCAGCGGCTTGCACTGCTCGGCGGCCATAAAGATGTTTTTATTGTTAGGAAGAACAATGACCACTTCCGAAGGGGTGGCATCGATTCGCTTCAGAATGTCCTCAGTGGAGGGGTTCATGGTCTGACCGCCGGATACAATCTGGTCCACTCCCAGATCTCGGAACATGTCGGCGATTCCGTCCCCGGCACACACAGACACCACCCCGTATTTTTTCTCCGGCTGGGCGATCACGCGTCCCTGGGGTTCCTTCTGGGCCTCTCCACGCTCCAGCTCTTCCTCCACAGCCTCCAGATCGTCGGTACTGATGGCCTTGCGGCCTGCCGCCAGGTCCTCGCACTGGGTCCGCATGTTCTCGATCTTCGCCAGTTCCAAAACGCCATGCTTGGCCGCCTCCGTAAGCGCCAGGCCAGGGGTATCGGTGTGGACATGGACCTTAAAGATATCATCGTCTTCCCCGATCACCAGGCTGTCACCGATGCTGTTTAGATATTCGGCGTAGGCCGTCAGATCACAACCTTCGCCCTTGCGGACGATAAACACCGTATCATAGGCAAAGGTGATGCTGGACATATCCACTGCGACAGCCGTCTCCTCCTGGGTCCCGGCATGTTCGTCGGCCACCACGGGCTCTCCCAGCATAGCCGCCTTCATGCCCTCCAGAATCTTCACGAAGCCCATGCCGCCGGCATCCACCACTCCGGCCTTTTTCAGGACGGGATTCTGGTTGATTGTTTCCTCCAGGGCGGTTTTTGCACTGAAAATCGCCACTTCCAAAATGTTCTCTATGGCGGTGGTCTCTGCACACGCCTCTACAGCAGTCTCCGCAGAGACCCGGGACACCGTGAGAATGGTGCCCTCTGTGGGCTTCATAACCGCCTTATAGGCGGCCTCCACGCCCTCTGCCAGGGCTGCGGCAAAATCCGCCCCGTCCGCCGTGACCTTATCCTTCATGTACTTGGAGAAGCCACGGAACAGCAGCGACGTAATTACGCCGGAATTGCCCCGAGCCCCTCGAAGGAGCGCCGAGGCAGTAATCTCTGCGCAACGGCCCACGGTGATGTCTCCGGACACCTTCTTCAGCTCCTTGGCGGCATTGCCCAGGGTCAGGGCCATGTTTGTGCCGGTATCACCGTCAGGCACGGGAAATACGTTCAGGTCGTTGATCTGCTGCTTGCTCCGATCAACGGAAGCGGCAGCGCTGATGAACATCTCCTTCAGCTCCTGCCCGCTGATAAATTCTTTCAAGTGTGTTGCACCTCCGGGATGAGAATCTGTCTCATCGTTGTTTAGTCAACGCTGATGGAATCAATAAATACGTTGACCTGCTTGACCACAGCACCGGTCATCTTATGGACCACATAGCTGACCTCGTTGATAATGGCGGGGCCCACTGCGGCGATATTGACACCGTGGTCGATCATAATATGAAGATCAATAGAGACAGTATTGTCATCATTGTACGTCACCAGCACGCCCTTGCCCATGGCCTCCCGGCGCAGCAGATGCACCAGGCCATCCGTCACAGAGCGGACCGCCATGCCCTTCACGCCGAAGCAGGTGGACGCGGCCATGCCCGCAATATTGGTAAAGACTTCGCTGCTGATGGTGACAACACCCTTGTCTGTAGTAAGACGCATCATAAGGATTGACCTCCTTTAAGTCAGTTGCGCGTGTCTGAAAGGACACTCTGCATATTCTATTACATTTCCGCCAAAAGCACAAGAGGAAATTTGAAAAATCCGTGAAGCGGCGGGAAATTCTGCCCCTTACCCCAGCAGGGACGGCGCCCAGCATTCTGGCACCGGCAGCCCCAGCAGCTCTGCCACCGTGGGCGCCACGCTGGAAAGGCCCAGCGATTCCTCCTTCAAGCTCCCCGGACCGCCCACCATGATAAAGGGCACCGGAGACAGCGAATGGGCTGTACGGACCTGATATTCTCCCTTTTTGTTTTTCTCCAGCATTACATCGGCATTGCCATGGTCGGCGGTGATGAGCAGCACATAGCCACCTGCCTGGGCCGCCGCCTCGATTCTCCCCAACTGCACATCCAGCGCCTCCATGGACTGGACCACCGCATCAAAATTCCCCGTATGCCCCACCATGTCTCCGTTGGGGAAATTGCACCGGAGAAAGCCATATTCCCCGGACTCCATGGCGGCAATGAGATGATCCGTAATCTCCCGGCATTTCATGGCCGGCTTCTGGTCAAAGGGGCAGTTGTCCGAGGGGATCTCCTCATAGGTCTCCAGCTTCTCGGAGACCTTTCCGCTGCGGTTTCCATTCCAGAAATATGTGACATGGCCGTACTTCTGGGTCTCCGACAGGGCATACTCGTTGACACCATGGGCCACCAGCAGCTCTGTAAGGGTATGCTCAATGCAGGGAGGCTCCACCAGGAACCGGGCAGGAATATGCGCATCGCCGTCATACTCCAGCATCCCGGCAAACTTCACATCATGGAAGTCCCCCCGATCAAACTTGTCAAAATTCTGCTGGTCAAAGGCCCGGCTGATTTCCAGGGCCCGATCCCCGCGGAAATTGAACAAAATCACACTGTCTCCCGGCCGGACGGTTCCCACAGGTTTCCCGGCCCGGGCTATGACGAATTCGTGGAGGTCCTGATCGATACAGCCGGTCTCTCCCCGCTGGGTTTCAATGGCGGTTTTTGCATCCGGGAACTGCCGCCCTACCCCATGGACATGGCAATCAAATCCCCTTTTCACCATATCCCAGTCCGCCTCATAGCGGTCCATGGTCAGGTACATCCGTCCGCCTCCGGAGGCAATGATGCCAGTGAAGGTCTCATCGTTGAGCGCCTCCAGCTCCCGCTCCAGCTGCGCCACATAGATCAGGGCCGACGTGGCAGGCACATCCCGGCCATCCAGAAGAATATGGCAGCAGACTCGATGAATTCCCTCTGCCTTGGCCTGGCGAAGAAGCGCCATCAGGTGGTCGATGTGGGAGTGGACGTTGCCGTCGGACAGAAGTCCCAAGAAATGAAGGGTCCCCCTTTCCCGGCAGAACTCCGTCAGCTCCTTCCATGCGGCAGACTGAAAAATCACGCCGCTTGCAATGCTCTGTCCCACCAGCTTGGCCCCTTGGGCATAGACTTGGCCGCAGCCAAGGGTATTATGCCCAACCTCTGAATTTCCCATGTCCTCGTCAGTGGGCAGCCCCACTGCAGTTCCGTGAGCCTTGAGCTGTGTCATGGGAGAGGTTTTCATCAGTCTGCACAGATTTGGGGTGTTCGCCTTGGCCACCGCATCCCCGGGGCCCCGATCTCCCAGGCCTACCCCATCCATAATCACCAGTACAACAGGTTTCTTCATTCTGTAAACTCCTTTTCCAAGTACTCGGCGCAGAATTGAATAAGCACCGGACACAGGTCCTTCTTCTTTTTCCCGTCCTCCCCCAGCAGCTCCTTGCAGAGAATACTCCCATAGGTCTCCCGGAACTGCTTCATCAGGGCCAGGGACTGCGTATTCTTCCTGTCCTCACCGTACTGAAGCCCCAAGGCCATCACTGCGCCCACAATGGCGCCGCAGACCTCGCCCCGACGCATCCCGCCGCCGAAGAAGGCCCCCAGCCGGCGGGCTGTCTCCTCATCCATATCCCATTTATCACAGCAGCAGCCCAGCACTGCCTGGCAGCAGTTGCAGCCCTGTGCCCGGAGCTTGCTGGCCTTTTCTCGATATGTCATAGATTTTCACCTGATTCCATCGTAATTCTTGACATTATTGTACACGAATATCTGGAAATTTACAAGGAAAAACTCCGATGAAGCGGCCCCTGCCGCCTCATCGGAGTGCGCTTCCTAGAGGATAATACAGATCAATCCACCGCTGCCCTCGTTGATGATCCGTTGGATGGTTTCTCTGAGCTTCATGCGGGCCTCCTCGGGCATCTTGGAAAGCTTGGTGTTCAGCCCCTCGCTGACCAAATCAAAAAGGGACTTTCCAAAAATGTTGCTCTCCCAGAGCTTTTCCGTGTTTCCCTCATATTCTCCCAGCAGATAGTTCACCAGATCCTCCGACTGCTTCTCATCCCCCACCATGGGGCTGAGCACCGTGGTAATGTCTGCCCGAAGCATATGAATAGATGGTGCGCTGGCCTTGAGCTTGACGCCGTAGCTGCCGTTCTTGCGGATGATCTCCGGCACCTCCAGGGTCATTTCCTCGGTGGTGGGCATGACAATTCCGTAGCCTGTAGCCTTGACCTGCTCCAGCGCCCCCGCCACCCGGTCATATTCTCCCTTAACCCGGGTCAGCTCCTCCAGCAGTGCCATCAGCGCCCCATCTCCGGAAATCTCCGTCCCGGTTTGCTGAGAGAGCACCTGATAAAACAGCCGTTCCGGGAACACCAAGGTCACAGAGACGACGCCGCTGCCCGGATCAATGCTTTTTATTCCGATGCTTTCCGCCTGGGTGTCCGGCGGCAGCCGCGAAAACACCTCCCTAGTCTGGCGGAGCTTCTCCGCCTCCCCCGCCATGGACCGCAGCGCCTCATAAAGCCCCTGCTTAATGGGATGTTCCTCTCTCAGGGCCGTGACCCAACCAGGCAAATAGAAGTCCAGCTCCTGTACCGGGAACTCATAGAGCAGCCGCCGGAGAATCTCCAAAATGTCCGCTTGGCCCATGGTGAGGCAGCTCACTGGGTATACCGTAACCCCATAGGTCTTTCCCAGCTCCTCTGCCAACCGTTTTGTTTCCCCTTCCTCCGGATGGACAGAGTTTAAAAGCACCAAAAAGGGCTTGCCGGTTTTCTGCATGTCCTGAATGGACCGAGCCTCTGCGGCAAGATAGTCCTCTCGGGGAATGTCGGTGATGCTGCCGTCGGTGGTGACAATGAGTCCTACGGTGCAGTGGTCCTCCATCACCTTTTTGGTCCCCGTTTCCGCTGCCTCGGTCAGGGGGATCTCGTGGTCAAACCAGGGTGTTGTGACCATTCTGGGCTGGCCGTCCTCTGAGGCGCCGATGGCCCCCTCCACCATATAGCCCACGGAATCAATGAGCCGTACCCGCAGCCGGGTTTGGCCATCTGGTTGGATTTCCACGGCGGTCTCCGGAATAAACTTGGGCTCCGAGGTGGTGATGGTTTTGCCGGAGCCGCTCTGGGGCAGCTCGTCCCGCGCCCGCTCCCGATGATAGACATTGTCAATGGAGGGGATCACCAGCTCCTCCATAAATCGCTTCACAAAGGTGGATTTTCCGGTGCGAACCGGCCCCGCCACCGCCAGATAGATATTCCCATCAGTCCGACGACCGATTTCCTCATAGATGTTCTCCATTGCGTTCTCCTCCATGCGTCGATGCTACGCCCCCACCGGGCTGTGGCAGGCCGCCGTCCCCGGAATCAGCAGCAGCGTATTCTCCTCCGGCTCTCCATCCAGACCGTTGGCCTGCCGAATGGCGTCCATGGTGGTCCCATACTGCTTGGCAATCGTCCAAAGGGTCTCCCCCGGTCCACTGCGGCGGATGATGAGCCCAGGCCCATTGCCCTGGGGCGCCTGCTGGGTCACCTCTCCTCCGATGATTTCCGTAATCTCCGTGGTGCCGTAGGTGCTGATGCACAGGGTCCCGCTGACCTTTATATCCAGCCCCTCTCCACTGGGGGATGCGGTGGCGGTAAGCCCGGTGATTTCCCCGGAAAACCGGCACCCAGGCGCCGCCTGTGTAGCACATTGGAGGCTCACCCGGACCGTTCCCCCTCGAAGCTCCCCATTCTGGCCGGAAATCACCTGGACGCTGACCGGCAGGGTGAACTCCGTAGTTTCTCCGGTCCGTACATGGCTCAATTCTCCCGGGCAGCAGCGCAGAGCCGGGGTCTCCCCGTCTGCCCCAGGCAACGCAGCCCGGCCCACCACCGGAAAATACTGCCGATCCAGCAGGGATTCGTAGGTACCGTTCTGCCGCTCCAGCTGAGCCTCTCCGCCGACGGCGTAGAGGTCTGCCAAATACCGCACCTCCCGCTTTGCCCAGACCTCCGCCCGGGACAGCATCTGCAGCGTCACATTCAGCCCGCCCTCAGAATTCAGCTCCACATCCGCCCCGGTGAGGCAGCTGGTCAGCTGAAGTTCGTCGGTCTCCTGGCAGTCTCCCAGATCAATATACTGAGAGAAGGGAAGCTGCGCCTGACCGCTTTTCAGTGTCCCCTGGTCCGTGAGATACAGCACCGTGATGTAGATATTTCCCTTGAGCACCGCCCGGGTCCCGGTGAGCCGGGCATCTGTATGACGGATGTCCACCTGATAATCCGCCAGCACTGTACCGGTCCCCTCCGGGGTCAGCCCCACAGAATCCTCCACCGTGTAATTTTTCTCTCCCATGGTGGTCAGGAGCTTCACCGGCTCCCGGCACTCCAGAAGCTGAATCCCCGGCAGGGCGGAGGCCGTGGGATGCTCCTCCCGGCAGTCCTCATAAACCTGAAGCGTCACCGCCACCGTGGCCCGCACAAGAACCTTTCTGGGATTTACCATATGGCTGTCCACCCGGCGCAGCTCCGCTTGGGCGCAGCTTATCAGCCCGGGCCGTAGAGCCGAGTGCTCCAGGTGCAGGGTCATGGGCAGATACACCTCTACCACCTCCGGTCTGTCCCGCCCCTGAGGCTTTGTCAGCACCATGGCACTGACCCCTACAGACACTGTGGCACCGCCCTCGCTCAGCTCCCGTCCCCGTAAAAAGCAGGTACCTCCGGTATAGAGAATCTCTGTAATATCCGGGCAGCTGTCCGGGATAATGGCCTCTGCCGTCTCCTCTGCCGTCTTCGTCTCCCGCAGCACCGGCCGGAGATACTCCATTGCTTCTGTCAAAAATTCCAGTTTCAGCGAACTCACTCCTTATCTCCGGAGCTGTTGGCTCCGATCTCTAAGAAATTATATTCGCCTCAGGCCCAAGCTAGACCAGCTATTTCATACACACCGCCCCGGCAAGAATGCACCCCACCCCCAGGATCACCGGGCAAAGTCCACCTCGAAGCAGCACGGACAAAATCATCCCCGTCCCCAGCGCCACCAAGGCCATTCCGGCGCAATCTTTCCTTCTGACCATAAAAATTCCCCCTGCATATTCTATGCAGGGGGCGTAAAAAATCTTCTTCAGTTGGCTTCCACCAGATAGCAGCAGCCGCCGGTAAAGGATACCTCCGCCTGCTCGGCGGAAACCTCGTTGCTGATGGTCAAGCTGTCCCCCCGCCGGACGTCCCGGCAGAAAAGGGGATATTTTGCTCCGGCGATGCTGACACCCTCTAGCAGCGGATCCACGGGGATCAGCGAAAAATAGTGATAGGCACCTCGGGACAGGGTATAGGTCCCCGGCAGCAGAAACCGCACCCGGTTCCGTTCATCCAGAATCACGGCCTGGACCCCTTCCCGGGCGGCAGTCTCCAGCAGCCCCATGGCCGACATATGATGGTCCAGCCGGCCTCCGGTGCAGCCGGTAAGGATCAGTTCCTTCACGCCCTGATCTCTGGCCCAGTCATAGGCCGCCTCCAGATCGGTGACGTCTTTTTCCGGCGGCAGCAGCACCTGGGTCTGACCTGGCAGCGGCACTCCGCCGGAGTCCCCGTCCCCGATATAAACCGAGGGGGTAAAGCCTGCGGCCTGGGCCGCCAGCTGTCCCCCGTCTGCCGCCAGCACCACATCCGGCCAGCGGAGATAGGGTCTCAGGAACTCCCAGCTCCCACAGGGACTGGAGCCGAAAATCAGTCCTTTTTTCGCTCCCACGCTTTCAGCTCCTTTGCCTTTTCGTAGAGCCGCACATAGCTGGCATGGCGACTGGGGTGGATTTTTCCCTCCGCCAGTGCCTCCAGTACGGCGCAGCCCTTTTCCTTGACATGGGCACAGTCGTCAAACCGGCACCGGCCCAAATAGGGCGCAAACTCCGGGAAGGCCAGCGCCAGCTGCTCCGGTGCCCCCAGATCCATCTGATCCGTATCAAAGGCGGAAAACCCCGGGGTATCCATGATTTTGGTGCCGTCCGGCAGGGAAAACAGTTCCACATGCCGAGTGGTGTGCCGACCGCGGCCCAGCTTCTCGCTGACATCTCCCACAGGAAGCTGTGCCTCCGGAAACAGCTGATTGAGCAGGCTGGACTTTCCCACGCCGGAATTCCCGGTGAATGCCGCAACCTTCCCCTGAAGAATCCGCCGCAGCTCCTCCACTCCCTGACCGGTTTTTGCGCTGATACGCAGGACGGTCATGCCCGTATTCTGGTAGATGGCATATAGGGTATCCGCCGGGTCCAGATCGCACTTGTTCAGTGCCAAAATCAGCGCTACCCGCTGCTCGGCAGCAATGGCCGCCACCCGGTCAATCAGGAAGGGCTCAGTCACCGGGTTCACCTGCGCCGCAAGCATCACCAGCGCATCCACATTGGCCACCGCCGGTCGGACAAAACGGTTTTTCCTGGGGAGAATCTCCTCTACATAGCCATCGTTTCCGCTCATCCGAAACCGAACCCAATCGCCCACCAAAGGGGTGATGCGTTCCTTCCGGAATTTTCCCCGGGCACGGCACCGGACCACCGCTTCCCCGGTATCTACATCATAGAAGCCGCTGAGGGCACGGATAATGGTACCCTGGCGCTCCTGTATACTGACCGGCTCACTCATCGGGGGTGATATTGCCGGAGCCGCTGACCACCGGAGGGGCCTCCGAGGGGGTGGGTGTCGGCTCCTCCGAGGGAGTAGGTGTTTCTGTGGGTTCCGGCTCATAGGAGGGCTCTGGGGTAGCGGTAGGTGTGGGTGTAGGCGTCTCCGATGGGGACGGACTGGGAGACGGCTCTGCCCGCCCCAGGGAAACCTTGATGCTCACCGTCGTTCCCTCCGGCACTTCGGTATTGCCGGAAATACTCTGGTAGAACACGGTGCCCTCGTCTGCTTCATTTTCCACCCGGGTGACCTTCACCTTCAGGTTTTCACGTTCCAGGGCGTCAATGGCATCCTGCTCCTCTAGGCCAATTACGCTGGGGACTGTCACCGTGGTGGTTCCCTCTCCCTGGGACACAATCACTTTTACGCTGCCGCCGTAGCTGAGGGTGGTTCCTGCCACCGGCTCCGTGGAGATGACCTTCCCCTCTTCCACATCGTCAGACTCCTGGAACTCATAGCTGACACTGAGGTTCAGCTCCAGCTGATCCAGCAGCGAAACCGCTTCCTGCTGGGTTTTCCCGATGAGATTTGGCATAGTGGAGGTCTGGGGGCCCTTGGAGACCGTCAGACGGATGGTCGTACCGGCAACTACCTTTTTTCCCCCTTTAATGCTCTGATCGCAAACCTGGCCCTCGTCATACTTCTCGTTGTAGACATGCTCTCCCTCTACCAGATTAAAATCCGGGTAGGCATCGCTGGCAAGCACGTCCTGAATATTCTTGCCCAAGAAGGACGGCACCTCTACCGTCCCACTGCCGCTGCCACCGAAGGTGGACCGCAGCAGCACCACGGCCAGAATAATCACAGCCACCAACAGCACCGAGACAATGATAATGGGCGTCTTGCTGGAGCGGCGCTCCTCCTCGTCCTCACTCTCCTCGTAATAGTCCTCGGGGTTGTAATTCCGGTTTCGAGAACCGGCGTTCTGAACGGATTTCTCCGCCATGGTCCGCGCCTTCTGTCGGGCCGCCTGATGGGGATCCACCGGGGCACGGCGCTGAGGGGGATTCTGCGGGCGGTTTTGGGCCACACCGGCGCCTGCCGCGGTCCCCGCTGTTCCCGGATTTCGCTGGGTCTGCTGCGCAGCCTGGGCCGCGGCAATCTGCCGCGTATCCACATAGGCGGTGGTCCCGCCGGGGCCGGCATTGAAGCGGAACACCACCTGGGGGTTCTTCCGCAGCGCCTCCAGGTCCTCGATCATTGCCGTGGCGGAGGCATACCGGGCCGACAGGTCCGAGCACATGGCGTGAAGGGTAATCTGCTGGAGTCCCAGGGGAATGCTGGGGTTCAGCTGCCGAGGCGGCGTAGGGGTGGAGTTGATATGCTGAATGGCAATGGCCACCGGCGACTCCCCGTCGTAGGGCGGCCGTCCCGTGAGCATTTCATACATCACGACGCCCAGAGAGTACAGGTCGGATCGGGCATCCACCTGCGCGCCCTTCGCCTGCTCCGGGGAAATATAGTGGACGGAGCCCAGCGCCTCCCGGGTCAGGGTATTCTGGGAGGAATTGAGCCGGGCAATGCCAAAATCGGCCACCTTGACGCTGCCGTCCTTGAGAATCATAATATTGTGGGGCTTGATGTCCCGGTGGACGATTCCCCGAGAATGGGCGTGCTCCAGCGCCTTGGCGATTTGGGTGGCAAAATGCAGCGCCTCCCGCCAGTTGAGGGCGCCCCGCTGCTGCATATACTGTTTGAGAGTCAGGCCGTCAATGAGCTCCATCACGATATAGTCCGCATCCCCGGAATGGTTCACGTCGTACACCGCCACAATATTGGGATGGGACAGCATGGCCACCGCCTGGCTCTCCGCATGGAACCGGCGGCGGAAGTCCTCGTCCCGGCTGAGCTCCTCCTTGAGGATTTTCACCGCCACAAAGCGGTTGAGCCGGTGACATCTGGCCCGATAGACCACGGCCATGCCGCCCCGGCCGATCTCCTCGAGTATCTCATAACGGCCATCCAGCAGCCGTCCGATATATTTATCCATAGACATCGCTCCCTAGCAATGATGTTATCTTAGTATTGCAGCAGCACCACCGTCACATTGTCCGGTGCGCCGCGTTTTTTGGCAATCTCAATGAGTCGCCCGCAGATTTCTTCTTCACAGTCCCCGTGGGTCACCTCATAGAGGATCTCAGGCTTCGTGACCATATTGGAAAGGCCGTCGGAGCACAGCAGCAGGCTTTCGCCTCGGTCCAGTTGGAGGTAAAAGCAGTCGCACTCCACATCCGGCTCCGTCCCAACGGCCCGGGTAATCAGGTTTTTGTTGGGATGATTCCTGGCTTGCTCCTCGGTAATCTGGCCCCGGGCCACCATAAGGCCCACCACCGAGTGGTCCTCAGTGATCTGGGAGATGTCATCCCCCGCCACATAGTAGCACCGGCTGTCGCCGACATTGAGGATATAGGCATCCCGGTCCTGTAGGAAAATCGACACCAAGGTGGTGCCCATTCCGTCGAAATCCGCACTGACCTTGGACTGCTCATACACAGCCCGATTGGCGTTTTTCACTGCGGCCACCAGCATTTCCACAATGTCCGCCTGCTCCATATTCGGAAAAACAGACTGCTCCACGTCCTGCAAAAACACCTCGGAGGCCAGGCGGCTTGCCACGTCGCCGGACTTGCTGCCACCCATGCCGTCACATACCACGGCCAGGGTTTGGGTGTCGTTGAGACGCTGATGGCGGTAATAGTCCTGATTCTGCTTGCGGACCATTCCCTGATCGGTTGCACCCCAAATTTTCATAAAACCACCTTCTCGCGGTCACTGTCCTCCGCGCATCTGCTTCCTTCGAAGCTGTCCGCAGGAGGCGTCAATATCTCCGCCCAGACTTCTTCGCACTGTGACGGTGATCCCCGACTGCTCCAGGGTTTGCTGGAAGCGGCGGATATTTTCCTTGGTGGAGGGCTTCAACGGGCTCTCCTCCACATTGTTCAGAGGAATCAGGTTCACATGGGCGCCCATTCCCCGGAGCTTTTTCCCCAGCAGCTGTGCCTGACGCTGGGTGTCGTTGACCCCGTCAATCATGGCATACTCAAAGGAGATTCGGCGGCCGGTCTCGGCATAATAGCCTCGGCAGGTCTCCAGCAGCCGATCCACTCCGCAGCTGCGGTTTACCGGCATGATCTTGTTTCTTGTCTCGTCATCCGGCGCATGAAGGGATACTGACAAGGTTAATTGTAAATGAAGATGGGCTAGTTTGTCAATTCTTTCTGTGAGTCCACAGGTAGAAAGTGAAATATGGCGCATGCTGATGTTCATTCCCTTGGGATGATTCACCAGCTCCAGAAACCGCATTACGGAATCGAAGTTATCCAGTGGCTCCCCGATCCCCATCAGCACAATATGGGACACCGGCTTCCCGCTGTCGAGTTGGGTGAAAAGCACCTGATCCAGTATTTCTCCCGCTGTCAGCCGGCGCACCAATCCGCCCAAAGTGGAGGCACAGAAGGCACAGCCCATGGCGCAGCCCACCTCAGAGGACACACAGACGGTGTTGCCGTACTTATACTGCATAAGCACTGTCTCCACGCAGTTCCCGTCTCCCAGCTGCCAAAGGTATTTGATGGTCCCGTCCCGCTGACTCACCTGTTTTTTCACCACTTGCGGCACGGAAATATAAAATCTATCTGCCAGCTCTCCCCGCAAAGGCTTTGCCAGATTGGTCATCTTCTCAAAGGAGGTTACGCCCCGGTGGAGCCAGGAAAACACCTGTCCCGCCCGGAATTTCGGTTGCCCCAGCTCTGCAAAAAACGTCTCCAGCTGGGCAAGATTCATGGATTTGATGTCCTGTTTCATGGAAGTCTCCTCATGCGGCAGAGGAAAAAGCCGTCACACTGGTGAATCCCCTGGTAAAGGGTCAGCATTCCCTCCTGGTCCTGGGTCAGGCCCTGGGGCAGCTCCAGCGTCTCCGGCCGGAACTCCTGATGATGGTCCAAAAAGTCCTGGACCACCTCCTGATTTTCCCGTTTCAAAATGGTACAGGTGCTGTAAAGCAGCTGTCCTCCGGGGCGGACATAGCCTCCCGCCTGCTCCAGAATCCTCCGCTGCAGCTTTGGCAGCTCCGCCATAGGCTCCAGCGCCTTGTAACGAATGTCCGGCTTTTTCCGAATTACCCCCAGCCCCGAGCAGGGCACATCGGCAATCACCGTGTCAAAGTCCTCTGCCCACGCCGGACGGAACACACTGCCGTCGTTCTCCATCGGGGTCACAATGGAAATTCCCAGCCGGGCTGCCGCTCCGGCAATCTCCGGCAGCTTGCCTCCGTGGACATCGCAGGAAATAATCTCCCCCTGATTGTCCATCGCCTGCGCCGCAGCCATGGATTTTCCGCCTGGGGCGGCGCACAGATCCAGCACCCGCTCTCCGGGCCTCAGTCCCAACACCTGGACCGACAGTCGGGCCGCCGCATCCTGGATCTGGAACCATCCCCGCTGAAATGTCTTCAATTCCAAGACATTACCGGTTCCCTGGAGCAGGAAGCAGCCGGGAAGCCAAGGATGAGCCTCGGCACGGACGCCCTCCTGTTCCCAGGCTGCCAGCAGTTCTTCCCGGGAGCATTTCAGGGGATTCCATTGGGCGGAGACCTCAGGACGGCTGTTGTCCGCCGCAAGGATCTCTCCCAGACGCTTGCCCACGGACGCCTTCATCAGGTCCACCAGCGGGGCCGGGTGACTGTAGCGGATGGCGTAGTCCGCCGGTGGGGTAAGGCCGTCCTTTCCCCGGGCCAGGCTCCGCAGCACGCCGTTGCAGAGTCCCGCCTCACGAGGACCAAATCGCTTTTTCGCCTGCTCCACCGCTTCATTCACTGCGGCGGAATCCGGCACCCGGTCCAGAAAGATCATTTGATAGGCTGCCACTCGGAGAATATCCCGTAGCACCGGCTGCAGCCGCTTTTTCCCGGAGAGGAAGCTGTCCAAATAGTAGTCCAGCAGCGCCTGATTTTGCAGCACGCCGTATAAAATCGTGGTACACAGCGCCGCGTCTCGGGGCGAAAGCCGGTGGGAATCTATCCGATCCTTCAGCACTGCATCAGCCCAGGCCCCGGAGGTCCGGCAGGCAATCAGCGCCCCCAGGGCGGTATCCCGTGCAGACATGGCTGTCGTTCCTTTCTTGGTCATTGATCCATGGCAATGGGATGGCCGCGGAGATAATCCGCACAACGCATCCGTTTGCCCCCCTGGGCCTGAATTTCTTCCACCAGCATCACCTGTCCGCCGCCGCAGGCCATCTCTAGGCCCTTCTTTGTGACGGCCACCGGGGTACCGTCAGGCCGGTCCGTGGTTTTGTCTAGGCACTTCACGCTGTAGACCTTACAGATTTTGCCCCCCAACTCCATCGTGGCCACCGGCCATGGAATCATTCCCCGCACATGGCAGGAGATTTCTCGGGGCGTCTTCGTCCAGTCGATGGGCGCCATATCCTTCCGGAGCATCGGCGCATAGGTGGCCTTTTCCGGGTCCTGGGGCGTCCGTCCGGCGGTTCCGGCGGCAATGGCATCCACGGTTTTACTAAGGAGCTCCGCCCCCGCCTGGGCCAGCTTATCCGTAAGGGTGGATGTGGTATCTTCATCGTCTATAGGCACCTCGACCTTGTCGATCATGTCCCCCTCATCCATCCCGGCGGAGAGGTACATGGCGGTAACGCCGGTCTCCCGATCGCCGTTTAAAATGCTCCACTGAATGGGGCCTGCCCCCCGGAGGCTGGGCAGCAGGCTGGCATGAATGTTGATGCATCCATACTTGGGGATGTCCAGCACCCGCTGGGGCAGAATCTTCCCATAGGCCACCACGCAAATCAGCTCTGGCCGAAGCGCTTCCAGCGCCTCCACCACGGCGTCCTCCCGAAACGTCGCCGGCTGGATCACCGTCAGACCGTGCTCCACCGCAAACTCTTTGACGGGAGACGGCGTGAGCTTCATGCCCCGATTCTTGGGGGTGTCGATTTTGGTGTAGACCCCGGCGATCTCGTGGCCGTCGTCGTAAATACGCTGAAGGCAAACCCGGGCAATCTCCGGAGTGCCCATATAGACAATCCTCACGCCTCCGTCTCCTCCTCTTCCAGAGCGTCCTCGTCCATCTGCTCCAGCTCCTCCTGGGTGAAGATGTGATCGGCCCGATCTACAAACAGAATACCGTCCAAATGCTCGCACTCATGCACGAAGCACCGGCCGATTAAGCCGGAGGCCGTCTCGGTGAAGGGACTTCCGTTCCGGTCCAGGGCCTTCACGGTGACGGTCATAGGCCGGGTCACCTCTCCCCAGACGCCGGGAAGACTCAGGCATCCCTCTGCCCCGGTCTGCTCTCCCTCTGTTGCGATCACCTCGGGGTTGATCAGCTCCAGAATAGAGCCGTCCTCCCGCTCAATCACCACCATCCGCCGCAGAATGCCCACCTGAGGCGCAGCCAGTCCCACGCCACCGGAGTCCTTTAGGGTTTCGGTCATGTCATCGAGCATTTTGTGAATCCGGCTGTCAAATACCGTCACCGGACGGGAATGCTTCCGCAGGGCCGCCTCGTCATGCTCCGTTGTCAGAATGGTTCTTAGTGCCATTTGATTGTTCCTCCCTCTCAGCTCAGGGGATTGACGTCCACACAAGCTGTAATATGTCCGTTGGCCCGGTCTCCGGCAAACCATTTTAGTAGCACGGAGAGCAGAGCGCGCAGTTGCTTTGAATTTTTGGCCAAAATGGTCAGCTGGTAGTGATAGCGGTTCATCACCCGGACCACCGGAGATGGCGCCGGACCCATCACCACAATCTTTTCCTGACGCCATTCCCCCTGGCCCAAGGCACTGCCCAGGGCCTGACGGAACCGAAGGGCACCCTGGGCCACTTCCCCTTCAAACATTCCCAGGAACTTCACCTGGAACACGTCTCCAAAAGGGGGACATCCCCGAATCTGCCGCAGGGGCAGCTCCGTAGCGTAAAAGGCATCGTAATCCTGGCTGGCCGCCTGGAGCAATACCTGATTCTCCGGGGTCATGGTCTGAATCACCGCCCGTCCGCTGGCCTCACCCCGTCCGGCCCGGCCGATGACCTGGGTGAGCTTGGAAAAGGTGTTTTCCGCCGCCCGAAAGTTGTCGGTGTACAGGGCGCTGTCCCCGTCCAGCACCCCTACCAGCGTAACATTGGGGAAATTCAGTCCCTTGGTGACCATCTGGGTCCCGATGAGCACAGGGATCTTCTCCTGTTGAAACCGTCGGAGAATCTGCTCGTGGGGATTGGTGGCGGTGACGGTATCGGCGTCCATCCGGATGGTCTCAATCCAGGGCCAAAGGCTGTGGAGCTCCTCCTCCACCTTCTGGGTACCGGTGCCGACCTGCCGATAGGTGCTGCCGCAGACGGGGCACTGCCCCGTAGCCGGCTCGGAATAGCCGCAGTAGTGGCACATCAACCGCCGATTGGCAGAGTGATAGGTAAGGCTTACCGAGCAGCGGGGACATTTGGGCACATGACCGCATATGGGACATAGCACCGTCCGGCTGGCCCCCCGGCGATTTAAATAGAGAATGGTCTGCTCTCCCCGTTGAAAGTTCTGCTCCATCTCCTCCCGAAGTCGGGCAGAAATGGCCGAGGAATTGCCGTTTTTCAGCTCCTCCTTCATATCTGCCATCACCACCTGCGGAAGGCTCCTTCCTCCATAGCGGCCTGTCATGGAAAAAAGCCGATAGGTACCCTTTTGGGCCAGGTACATGGACTCCATGCTGGGCGTGGCCGAGCCCAGGACCACCGCCGCATGCTCCTGCATCCCCCGCCAAATGGCCGCCTCCCGGGCATGGTATCTGGGGTTCATTTCAGACTTGTAGGTGTGCTCATGCTCCTCATCCACCACAATCAGCCCCAGATCCCGCAGCGGCGCAAACACTGCCGAACGAGTCCCCACCACCACGGTGGCCTCTCCTGCCCGAATGCGCTTCCACTCGTCATAGCGCTGTCCCATCTGTAAGGCACTGTGGAGCACCGCCACCCGGTCTCCAAACTGGCCCATAAACGTCTCCATCAGCTGGGGCGTCAGCGCAATCTCCGGCACCAGCACCAGGGCGCTGCGGCCCATTTTCAGGCAGTCTTCAATCAGACGGAGGTAGACCACGGTCTTTCCGCTGCCGGTGACGCCGTACAGCAGGCTCACCTTACCTCCGGGCCCAAGATCCTGTCGGATGCCCTCATAGGCTTGCTGCTGCTCCTCATTGAGCTGAAGTACCGTAGGGCCTTGGCCCCTGTGATACTCCGGCCGCCGAAACAGCTCCCGATGGCTCAGGGTCACGACCCCCGCCTGCTCCAGGGCCCGGACAGAGGCCGTGGATGCACCGGTAAAATACCGCAGCTCCTTGACGGAACAGCTCCCCAGCAGGCAGAGCATATCCAGCACCGCCTTCTGCATCGGCGCCCGGCGGCGGGTCTTGGCGTAGGCCTCTGCCTCTTCGGAATCCACCGCCAGGGAGGCAATTTGTTCCGTCTTGTCTCCCACATTGCGGACCAGCGTCCCCTCTGAAATGACCATCTTTTTTTTCAGAAGCTGCGCAATCCCCTTGTCCAGGACCTCCTGGGGAAGCTGGTCTCGAAGGGCCTTTTCCTCCGCCTGACCTCCCATATCCCGAAGGCACTGGGCCACCTGACGGGCCTCCGGCGAACGCTTTAGCTTCTCCTCCAGCTCCGCCGACTGGCCCAACGCAGTGAGCACCACCTTGTCCTTGGCGTGGAACCAGAGCCCCGCCGGAAGCATGGCCCGCACTGCGTCAAAAAACGTGCAAAAATACCGTTCCCGAAGGAAGGCAGCCAGTCGAAGCATGGTTCCGTCCAGCACCGGTTCCGTATCCAAAAGCGACTCCACCAGCTTCAGGTTTCGCCGCTCTGTCAGAGGCTCCAGCCCCAGGACTATGCCCTCGGTACGGCGGTTTCCCTTTCCAAAGGGCACCACCACCCGCATTCCCGGCTTCACCGCCTCCACCAGGGTCTCCGGCACCAGATAATCATAGGGCTTGTCAATGGCATACACGGCGGCAGCCACAACGATCTTTGCAACAGTCATGTCTTCCGCCTCCTCCTCGGTACGGACAAAAGCCTCCCGCCGCAGCCTGATCCTTCAGGCCCCGGCGCGAGGCAGGATCAGTCTTCCGCCAAGCTCAGCGCAGGTATTCGTCCTTCACTTCCGCTGTGATCTTTCCTTCGGCAATCTCGTCGATGGCCTGACTTACAGGCTTCTTGTCCAGGGGGACCTTAAACTCCTCCGCCTCAATGGCGATCTGGCGGGCCCGCCGCGCAATCACATTCACCAAAAGATAACGGCTCTTGACGCTCTTGAGCATCTGAGGGACCGGTGGATACAGCATCATAATGATTCCTCCATTTGCAGTAATTTCATCTTTCTTCCGGCACGGAGCTTCTCCGCCGTCAGAATGCACTCTATATCATTCACGGTACGCTCCAGCGTATCGGAAATCACAATATAATCGTATTGGGGCGCCTGGGAATACTCCCAGCGAACCTTGCTGAGCCGGCGTTCCATATCTGCCTCAGAGGTATCCCCACGGCCCCGAAGCCGACGCTCCAGCTGGGCATAGGAGGGTGCCACCAGGAAAATCAGCACTGCGTCCTCACAGCGCTCCTGAATCTGGAGCGCCCCCTGCACATCAATATCCATAATCACGTCGATCCCCCGGCTGAGTCGTTCCTCCACCGGAGCTTTGGGCGTTCCGTAGCAGTTCCCGGCATATTCCGCATGCTCATAAAATGCGCCGTCGGCAACCATCTGCTCAAATTCTTCCCGGGTCTTGAACCAATAAGTCACGCCATCCTCATCTCCGGCCCGTCTGGGCCGTGTTGTGGCGGAGATGGAAAAAAACATCTCCGGGTGACGGCTGCGTACCGCCCCAATGGCCGTACTTTTCCCCACGCCGGACGGCCCCGAGATCACAAGCAGCTTTCCGCGTTCCATCCCTACTCCTCCTCTGTCTGCTCCTCAGTCACGTCAAATCCTGCCCGCCTGGCAATCACCTCTGTGGACAGTCCCGACAGAATCACATGATCGGTATCCATCACCAGCACAGCCTTTGTCTTTCTGCCACAGCTGGCATCGATGAGCATGCCGTGCTCCCGAGCCTCCTGAACCAGGCGCTTAATGGGCGCCGCATCCGGCGACACCACTGTCAGCAGACGATCTGCCGAAACCATATTGCCAAAGCCAATATTCATGAGTTTCATCGGCAGGACTCCTACTCGATATTTTGAATCTGCTCCCGGATTTTCTCCAGCTGAGACTTGATGTTCACCACATTCCGGGCCTGCTCCACATCGTTTCCTTTGGAGCCGATGGTATTGGCCTCCCGGTTCATCTCCTGCAGCAGGAAGTCCAGCTTCCGCCCAATGACGCCTCCCTCTGAGAGCATGGTGCGCATTTGATCCACATGGCTCCGAAGCCGGACAGTCTCCTCGTCCACGGCAACCTTGTCCGCATAAATGGCAGCCTCCTGAATAATCCGTGCCTCGTCCACCGCCGCATTCTCCAGCACCTCAAGCATTTTGGCGGTAAGACGCTGTCGATAGGCCTCCACAGTTACAGGACTCCGGGCCTCCACCAGGGCCACCATATCCAATACCTCGTCGGCCTTCTGAAGAAGATCCTCCTTCAGGGCCTGTCCCTCTGCGGTCCGCATGGCGTCAAAGGCAGACAGCGCCTGGGCCACCACCGCCAAGAGGGCATCCTGGACCTCCTTCTCGTCCTCCTCCTGTTTTTCCACCAGGAACAGGTCATTCATCCGAGCCAGGGTGCTCACGGAAATATCATCCTGGACACCATACTGCTCCGTAAGCTGATGCAGTGCGGCAAGATATCCCTCTACCACCGGGGCATTCAGCGAAATCTTCATATTCTGGGCGCCGGCGGCATTGATATTGACAAACACGTCCACCTTGCCCCGGGAAATCGTATGCTGAACCAGACCTTTGATAGCCTCCTCCGCAAAGGCATAGACCCGTGGCAGCTTTACGCCGCAGTCGAGATACCGGTTGTTGACGGATTTAACCTCCACCAAGATCTCGCCGCCGGAGAAGCTCCCCTGGGCGCGGCCATAGCCTGTCATGCTTTTTATCATGGTTATCATCCTCTCAAGGCGATTACCTCATTATATCAAATCTTTTTCCACTTTGCAACATCTGATTCCGGCCCGAAAACAGGCGAAGGCCCGGCCGCACAAAAAGGCGCGGTCGGGCGGATTTTAAATAGCCTTGGGATGACTCTTATTATATACGCTCTTTAGATGCTGCTTCACCAGCTGCGCATAAACCTGGGTAGAGGAAATGTCGCTGTGGCCCATCATCTCCTGAATGGAACGGAGATCCGCACCGTTTTCCAGCAGATGCGTGGCAAAGCTGTGCCGCAGGGTGTGCGGCGTAATATCCTTGTCGATGTGAGCCTTCTCCTGATAGCTCTTGACGATCTTCCAAAACCCCTGGCGGCTCATGCGGTCGCCGCTGACATTGACAAACAGCGCCGTCTCGTCCATGTCCGCAATCATCTGCGGGCGGATGTTCTGAATGTAGACTGCCAGGGCGTCCACCGCCGCAGGATACAGCGGAATAATCCGCTCCTTTCCTTTGCTTTCGCAGTGGATGAAACTTCCGGTGAGGTTCACATCGGAGATGTTCAGCGAAATCAGCTCCGTGACCCGGATGCCGGTGGCATAAAGCAGCTCCAGCATAGCCTTGTCCCGGTAGCCCTTCATATCGGTGCACTTGGGCTGGGCCAGCAGCCGCTCTACCTCCTTGCCGGTGAGGACCTGGGGGAGCTTTTTCTCCGCTTTGGCCGTGGCCACATGAATGGCCGGATTGACATCCACAATGCCCTCCCGGAGGAGATACCCAAAAAAGCCCTTAAGCGAGGCCAGGCACCGGGATACTGTGGCGTTGGACTTCCCCTGACCGGCCAGATAATCCAGGTATGTACTGACATTTCCCTGGGTGACTGTCTCCACTTGCAGCTGTCGTTCCTCGGAATATGACGCAAACTGCCTTAGATCCCGCATGTAGGAGGAGATTGTGTTGGCAGAGGCGTGTTTTTCGGTTTCCAAATAGTGCTGATACGCAGCAAGATGTGTCTTCATACCGTAATCATACTCCGAACTTCAAATAATAGGCCGCCGCAAGCCGGCCGGCCACCTCGTACTCCAGCAGCGCCGCCACCAGCAGCACCGCCGCCGTTGCCAGCAGCACCCGTCCGCCTTCGGCGCTTGTCCTCCGCAGGCTTCGCCCCACTGACCAGGCCCCCAGCAGGAATCCATAGGGCAGCACCAGCAAGAGCCGGAACATCCACTTCACCGCTAGAAGCCCGGCTCCAAACGCACCCAGATGTGCAGTCACAAAGGCGAAGGCCCCGCCATAGAGGACCCCTTCCAGCCCCATCAGCGGCGGCACCAGCATGGCGCCCACAGGCATGTTTGCCAACAGCCACAGCAGGACCAAAAGTCTCCCGTCCGCCAGCAATATCTGTCCAAACGGATTCTGCTGTGCCAGTGGCCAGGCATCTGCCCCCAGCGCTTCAGCCCCGGCTGTCGTCAGAACCGCACCCAGGGTCGCACCCGTCAAAAACAGGAAAAAATTCAGTATGTTGGCCCGGCTCGCCTCATTTTCAGGACGCGCAAACGGCAATTCCCTTGTCATGGTCATCCCCCCATAGATGCTATGGGGACAGCCGACTCTGTATACCATATGTTGTGGAAAATTATTTTTTCCACAGACTTATGCACAACGTCATTCTTCCTTTGCATACATAATATACCTTAAACCAGCTGAAATATCAATCCTTTTTTGATTTTTTGTTCATTATGCCAAAATATTATGTTTACTCCATTATGTAAACTCCGTAACTCGGAGCTACGTTTGGACGGTCTTTTCTCCATATCTTGTGGTCGAACCCCTTGAAATTACACCGAATATAGAAAATGAATCACGCCCCATGCATTCCTGCACGGGGCGTGAATTTTATTTACTTCTTCGATTATTCCGGAATTTCTGCAGCGCCGGCTTCAATTGCCTTCATGGCAATGGCACACTCCAGACGTTTCTTCTGCATATCGCAGCCCAGCTGATAGGGTTTTCTCATGTCGCCGTTGGCGTTGAGGTTCGCCGCAGAGCATCCGCCGCTGCAGTAGAACCGTGCCCAACAGCTCTGACAGTCCTCCCGGGTGTAGATATTGAGTCCTGCGAACCGGTCCGCAATCTCCTGGTCGAAGTCCCCGGTCAGGACGCTGCCCATCCGGTACTCCTCCTTCCCTACGAACTGGTGACAGGGATAGAGCTCGCCATCGGGCGTCACCGCCACATATTCACATCCGGCACCGCAGCCCCGCATCCGCTTGATGACGCAGGGCCCCTGGCTCAGATCCACGTTGAAGTGGAAGAAATTAAAATCCTTCCGCTTCAGCATAATCTTCGCCAGCTTCTCATACTCCGAGAAGATCTGGGGCAGATCCTGCTCCCGGAGGCTGTAAGGATCCGAATCCTCCGCAGTGACCGGCTCCACAGAGATGCTGTCCACCCCAAGATCCGCGATGCTCAGGACATCGTTGGAGAAATCCAGATTGTCCCGGGTAAAGGTACCGCGGACATAGTAGTCCTTGTTCTTATCCCGCTGCTCAATGAGCTTCAGGAACTTCGGCACAATATAGTCATAGCTCCCCTTGCCGTTGACCGTGAGACGGTTTCTATCATTGACCTCTTTCCGGCCATCCAAGGACAGCACGCAGTTGTCCATGTTCTCGTTAAAGTACTTGATATACTCGTCGCTGAGCAGAACACCGTTGGTGGTCATGGTAAACCGAAAATGCTTGCCCCATTCTTCCTCATGGGCCCGGGCATATTCCACTGTCGCCTTCACCGTATCCATAGCCATCAGCGGCTCGCCGCCAAAGAAGTCCACTTCGATATTATGGCGCTTTCCGGATTTCTTCACCACCCAGTCGATGGCCTGCTTCGCCACCTCCGGGGGCATAATCTTCCGGCCGGTACCAAAATCGCCAGTGGATGCGAAGCAGTACTTGCACCGGAGATTACAGTCATGGGAAACGTGGAGACACAGTGCCTTTACCGGCGCATCCTTGGGCACAGCCTCTGCCGGGTCCACATAGTCCATAGGTGTAAACAGCAACCCCTGTTCCTTCAGCTCCATCAGCTCACCCCAAGCAGCCTCTGCCTCCTTCTGGTCCACATCCGGCAGCACCGGCATGGTTTCCGGATGGTCTCCGGCGGCCTCCAGCAGCCGATAACTCAGCTGGTCCAGCACATGCACCGCACCACTGTTCACGTCCACTGCAATGTAGCATCCCAGCACAGAAAAAGTATGTACCATTATTGATTGATCCTCCAGACAACATCAGGTAATAGGCAACGAAAAGGAGGGACATAGTCCCTCCCCTGGTTTGCGGTAAGAACCACAGATGAACTCAGCGATCCTTGTTCTCGCACTTCTGGTTAGCAACAGTGCAGGAAGTTTTGCAGGCAGACTGACAAGACGTCTGACACTCGCCGCAGCCGCCCTTGCAAGCGCTCTCCTTCAGGGTAGCGCCGTTGAGCGTTTTCACATGCTTCATCATCAGATTCCCTCCTCTGTGGTATTATACAGGTATTATAGCACAGGTTTTTCCGAATTTCAACGTATTTCTTTATCTTCTCCTAGGGCTCTTTTTCCGAGGTCCGGCCGAGATCATCGCCCCGGCCAGCGTTCCCAGCACCGCGCACAGCGGTATCTGCCACAGCCGCTCCCCCACGCTGTGGAAGATCAGCCCTCGCAGTACAAAAACCGTCAGCAGATACAGCCCACAGGCTCCCAGCCCCAAAGGCAATCTCGCCTTGGAAACGCCCTTCCCGCAGACCCAGGCCCCAGCCAAAGCCGCCAGGATCGTAATCCCGCAAGCCGGAACTCCCAGATCGCGCACCGGGACCCTTCCCGTTTCCATCAGGGCCGCCAAAATCCCCGCCAGCACCATAGACAGCAGCAGCATTGCCGCAGCTCCGGTAAGCACCGGCTTCAGACTTCCCGTCCATTCCGATGATTTCATAAAACAGCTCCTCTCGCCGTACTCTCAAAACAGAGTATGCGAGAGGAGCCGCAGGGATTACTTGCTTTCTGTGGTCTGGGTGCCCTTGGTGGAAACAGCCCAGCGAGTCAGCTGAATGCGGACGCGGTCTTCGCTGGTCTCAATGGTGATGAGATCGTCCTTGATGTGGACCACGCGGCCAACAATGCCGCCGATGGTGGTGACCTCGTCCCCTACGGACAGGGCGTCACGCATCTCGTTAAGGGCTTTCTTCTTCTTGTTTTCCGGCCGAATCAGCAGGAAATAAAAGACCACGATCAGAATCACAAAGGGCAGAAGCGTGGAAATCAGGGTGGTGGCGGTGCTGCCGGTAGCGGCAGTCTCAGTGAGCACCACGTTGAATGCGTTCATGTAACATTCCTCCGATAAGATATTAAACCGTAATGTGGTTTATTCAGTAGGTACTATTATACGTTCTCAGGCCGCAGAATGCAAGCTATATTTTCCTGGAGAGCTTTTCAGAATACTCCGCCCGAAAGTCGTCAAAGGAATCGTGGTCAATGGCCTCCCGGATCCGCTCCATCAGGTGGTTATAGAAGTAGAGATTGTGCATCACAGACAGCCGCATAGCCAGCATTTCCTCTGCCTTGAACAGGTGGTGAATATAGCTCCGGCTGTACCGGCGGCAAACCGGGCAGCGGCATTCCGGATCAATGGGCCTCTCATCATAGATATACTTGGCGTTTTTCATATTGACGGCCCCCTGCCAGGTAAAGAGCCGACCATGGCGGGCGTTCCGGGCAGGCATGACGCAGTCAAAAAAGTCGATGCCCCGAGCAACTCCTTCGATGATGTTGCTGGGCGTACCTACCCCCATCAGATACCGCGGCTTATCCACCGGCGTATGGGGGGCGAGCACATCGAGAATGTGGTACATGGTCTCCGTGGGTTCCCCTACCGCCAAGCCGCCGATGGCAATGCCCCCCAGGGGCAGGTCCTTCATCTGCTCCATATGCCAGACCCGAAGATCGTCATAGGTCCCCCCCTGGTTGATGCCAAAGAGCACCTGACCAGGATTCACCGTATCCGGCAGCTGGTTGAGCCGCTCCAACTCCCGGATACACCGAAGGAGCCACCGCTGGGTCCGCTCCACAGACTGCTTCACATAGGGGCGGGGCGCGGGATTTTCCACACACTCATCAAATGCCATAGCAATATCCGAGCCCAGATTGGACTGAATCTGCATACTCTCCTCCGGTCCCATAAAAATCTTATGGCCGTCCAGGTGGGAGGCAAAGGTCACCCCCTCCTCCTTGATCTTCCGGAGCCCCGCCAGAGAAAACACCTGAAATCCCCCGGAATCCGTGAGAATAGGACCTTTCCAGGTCATAAATTTGTGGAGGCCCCCCATGGCCTTCACCACAGTATCCCCGGGGCGCAGATGGAGATGATAGGTATTGCTGAGCTCAATCTGGGTACCAATCTGCTCCAGATCCCCTGCACTGAGGGCTCCCTTAATGGCTCCCTGGGTCCCCACATTCATAAACACCGGCGTCTGCACCGTGCCATGGGGGCAGGTAAACTCGCCTCTCCGGGCCAAGCCTTGGGTTTTTAACACTCGAAACATAACATGCTCCTGTCTTCCGTTCCGGCTCAGACGATCATCATCGCATCGCCAAAGCTGAAAAACCGATATTTCATCGAAACCGCTGTGCGGTAGGCGTTGAGAATGTGCTCTCGGCCCGCAAAGGCGGACACCAGCATCACCAGGGTACTCTCCGGCAAATGAAAATTGGTCACAAGGCCATCCATCGCCTTGAACCGGTAGCCCGGGTAGATAAAGATGTCAGTCCAGCGGCTGGACTCCCGAAACCGTCCGTTTTCATCCGCCAGCGATTCTAGGGTCCTGCAGGAGGTGGTTCCCACACAGATAATGCGCTTCCCCGCCTCATGGGTGCGATTGAGCAGGTCCGCTGTTTCCTGGGACATCATGCAGAACTCACTGTGCATATGGTGCTCTGTAACCTCCTCGGCGGACACCGGCCGGAAGGTTCCAAGTCCCACATGGAGGGTCACGTAGGCAAGATTCACCCCCATGGCCTGGATTTGATCCAACAGCTCCTTGGTAAAGTGGAGCCCCGCTGTGGGCGCTGCCGCGGACCCCATGTTCCGGGAATACACGGTCTGATACCGCTCCCCGTCTGCCAATTCCTCCTTGATGTACGGCGGGAGGGGCATTTTCCCCAGGCGCTCCAAAATCTCCAGGAAGATGCCTTCATAGTGGAATTGTACCCGTTTCTTTCCCTCTTGAAGGTCCTCCAGGATGGTTGCCGTGAGCTCACCGTTTCCAAAGGAGACTTCTCCTCCGGGCTTCAGCTTCCGTCCGGGACGCGCCAGGCACTCCCACGCCCCGTCGCCCACGTCCTTAAGGAGCAGCAGTTCTACCGCGCCTCCGGTGGGTACCCGGTGTCCGATGAGCCGTGCGGGAAGCACCCGGCTATCGTTGAGAACCAGCGTATCCCCCGGATTCAGATGCTCCGTGATATTGTAAAAATGTTCATGGGACATCTCCCCGGTGGCCTTGTCCAGCACCAAAAGTCTGGAGCCATCCCGGCGAGCCAAAGGCGTCTGGGCAATCAGCTCCTGGGGAAGATCATAGTAAAAGTCATGTGTTTTCACGACGAATTCCTCTTTAATCACCGAAATATCCGGTCGTGAGGCCGGACGGTATTATCATAGTACAATCCGCTCTGGAACGCAACTGTTTTCTGAAAATCCCGAAAAAACTCCCATTGGATACAATGTTTCATTAAATTATATCCAATGTTTCATTGTATCTTGCCAAGAAACAGATCTTGTGGTATTCTGACAGAGAGGTGATCTCTATGGCAAAGAAAAACAGCGACGCAAAAATTCGTGCCAACAACAAATACACCGCCACCCACTACGACCGCATCAACATGGCGCTCCCCAAGGGCAGCCGCAGACTGATCTCCTACTGCGCCCAAGCTCGCGGTGAATCCGTGAACCGATATGTCTGCCGGGTGGTGCTGGAGGCGGTAAAGCGGGATCTGTCAACAGAGAAAAACAGCGCAAAAGAGTTCTTCGACCTGTTTTGACGCTTCCCTTCCCCGGGGCGAGGCCCTGGGTTTTCCCTTGACAGGCCTTGTTTTTTTGTGCTAGTATATAAAAAATTTCAGGAGTCCACATTTGAACAGTGTGTGGCATATGCCCTCCTCTTTTTGAGCCGACTCCGTTTACACGGGAAGCTTTTTCACCGGTATTTTGGAACATATTTTGAACATTCAGCTATGCTGGAAAGGGAGCGATTTGCAATGAAACAATACAACGTAGGAATCGTAGGGGCCACAGGCATGGTGGGACAGCGGTTTATCACACTGATGGACGGCCATCCCTGGTTTAAGCCGGTAGTTCTGGCCGCCTCTGCTCGTTCCGCCGGAAAGCCCTATGCCCAGGCTGTAGGCGCAAAATGGTGTATGGACCAGGAGATCCCCGACTGGGCCAAGGAGATGGTGGTCCTGGACGCCGACGCAGACGCAGAGAAGATTGCCGGTCTGGTGGACTTCGTTTTCTGCGCCGTGGACATGAAAAAAGACCAGATTCAGGCTCTGGAATACCGCTATGCCAAGCTGGAGTGTCCTGTGGTCTCCAATAACAGTGCCCATCGCGGCACCCCGGACGTTCCCATGGTCATCCCGGAGATCAATCCCCAGCACCTGGCCGTAATTGCCGACCAGAAGAAACGCCTGGGCACCCAGCGGGGATTTATCGCCGTAAAGTCCAACTGCAGCCTCCAGAGCTATGTCCCTGCCCTCTCTGTAATCAAGGAGCGGTTCGGCCTTAGCCGGGTGCTGGTATGCACCTATCAGGCCATTTCCGGGGCAGGCAAGACCTTCCAAACCTGGCCGGAAATGGTGGACAATGTGATTCCCTATATTGGCGGCGAGGAGGAAAAGTCCGAGCAGGAGCCCATGAAGATCTGGGGGCATGTGGAAAACGGCGTGATTGTCAACGTCGATAGCCCCTCTGTAACCGCCCAGTGCCTTCGGGTCCCGGTGTCCAACGGCCACATGGCCGCAGTATTCGCCTCCTTTGATCAGCCGGTGGACTTTGACGAGATCAAGGAGCTGTGGAAAAACTTTAAGGGACGTCCCCAGGAGCTGGAACTTCCCCATGCTCCCAAGCAGTTCATCCACTATTTTGAGGAAAACGACATGCCCCAGACCCGGCTCCATCGAGACCTGGAGGGCGGCATGGCAATCTCCGTGGGACGGCTCCGCCCCGATACCCAGTATGATCTGAAATTCGTGTGCCTGTCCCACAACACTCTGCGGGGGGCTGCCGGCGGTGCCGTGCTGCTGGCTGAGCTTCTGTGCGCCGAGGGGTATATCGAGTAATCCGAACACCAACCCAAACAGTGTGAGGTGCATACCATGAAAACACCCCTGTTTACCGGTTCCAGCGTGGCCATTGTCACGCCTATGCATCCTGACAAAAGCATCCACTGGGAAAAACTCGGCGAGCTTATTGACCTGCAGCTGGCCGGCGGGACCGCCGCCATCACCGTTTGCGGCACCACCGGCGAATCCGCCCTGCTCTCTGACGACGAAAAGCTGGCTGTAATTCGCTACGCCGTAGAGCACACTGCCGGACGGGTCCCAGTGATCGCAGGCACCGGCAGCAATGACACCTCCCACGCCCTGGCGCTGAGCCGCGAGGCCCAGGCCTGCGGCGCCGATGGTCTGCTGCTGGTGACGCCGTACTACAACAAATGCAGCGCCAAGGGGCTGATTCGCCACTACACCACCATTGCTGACCAGGTGGACATTCCCTGCATTGTCTACAACATTCCCTCCCGGACCGGGGTTTCCATGTCGGTACCGGTCTACAGGGAGCTAAGCCGCCATCCCAGGATCAACGGCATCAAGGAGGCCTCCGGCAGTACCGAGCTGGTCAGATGCACGCTGGCCGCCTGCGACCTGAATGTTTGGAGCGGCAACGACAGTCAAATCGTGCCACTGATGGCCTTAGGCGCCAAGGGCGTCATCTCCGTACTGGCAAACCTGCTTCCGGCCCAGACCGCACAGCTTGCCGGCACCTGTCTTGCCGGCGACTACGCCAAGGCCGCATCTATGCAGCTGGCCTATGGTGCGCTGATCGACGCCCTGTTCTGCGAGGTAAATCCCATCCCCATTAAAACGGCTTTGAATCTTATGGGTATGGAAGTCGGTCCCCTGCGGATGCCGCTGTGTGAGATGGAGCCGGAGCAGGAAGCGCTCCTTCGCCAGGCCATGGCAGCGGCTTCTATCCCCTTGAAGCAGCCCTCCTCGGCGTAGCTGTAAATTCGGCTGTGGCAGCCCTCTGTACCCCTGGTCAGCCGCCAATCCCGGCGAAGTAGACTCTCTCTCCATTTCGCAGTAAACGCCCGGCAGCGTAACTCATACGCCCTGACAGCGTACTTTCAGCAATCCGCCCCCGGCAGGAGTTTTCCTGCCGGGGGCGGTCTGTCGTTTTTTGATTTAAGAGGAACGAGGGCTGAGGGCTGTGGCGATGTTAATGGCATGGTCGGAGCAGCGCTCCAGGTCCGTGGCCATATCCGTGAAGATCACACCGCCCACCGGATTGCAGGCCGCCGTCATCAGGCGCTTCACATGGTTTTGGATGATCGCATCCTGGGTGTCATCCACCAGATCCTCCAAGTCCTCTGCCTCCTGAAGCCGTTCATAGTCCTCCTGGGCGAAGATCTCCAGACATAGCTGGACAGAATCCAGGGACAGCTCTGCAAGGCGCTGCAGCTCACTCAGGGCCTCCTGAGACAACTCCACCTTTTGACTGCGAAGCTGGGCCTCGTATTCCACAATATTCTCTGCATGGTCACTGATTCGTTCAATATCTGCCACCACCAGGGTCATATGGTAGACCCGATCCAAATCCTTCGGGGACATATCCAAGGTTCGAAGCTCCACAAGTTTGGAGATGATGGCCCGGTCCAGGTAGTTCACCGTGTCCTCATTCTCCTCCACTGCGCCAGCCTTTTCGTCATCCATCTCAAAGAAACAGGACACCGCCAAGCGAAGATTGTCCAGGGCAATCTTCCCCATTCGGGCAATCTCCCGACGAGCCTGGCTCACCGCCACAGCCGGCGGAATGGCGCCGGTCTGGGTCATATAGATAAGCTTCCGCTCCTCAAACTGCCGAGCCTCATCGGGATGCAGCGGCAGCAGCAGCTCCGATAGCCGAACAATATGCTTGGTAAAGGGCAGCATACAAATCACTGCGGTAATGGCGAAAATGGTATGGGTATTGGCGATCTGACGGCTGACATTTCCGGGAGACAGGCTCTGAATCGCCGTCAGAATCTGCGGGAACACCGTAATAAGCACCAACAGCAGGGCCGCCCGGAACAGGTTAAACAGCAGATTCAGCAGCGCACAGCGCTTGCCGTTGCGGTTGGCCGTCAGCGCCGCCAGCAGATTGGGAGTCACCGAGCCGATGGCTGCGCCGATAACCAGATACACCGTGGTGTGGTAGGTGACGATTCCCTGGGCAGCAAAGGCCTGAAAAATAACCGTGGCCGAGGAAGAGCTCTGGAGCAGCGCAGTAAACAGAACGCCGAACACCACCGTGAGGAATGGGTTGGACAAGGTGGACACAAAAGCCACAAAGGCCTCCGTCTCTGCCAAAGGCGTAATGGCCGACTTCATCAGCGCGATGCCCAAGAAGAGCATACCGAAGCCCATAATAACGGCACCGATATGCTTGACAAGATTCTTCTTCATAAACAGGTACATCACCGCACCTACGAACAGAATCAAAGGCGCATAACTGCTGAGGTTAAAGGCTGTGATCTGGGCGGTAATGGTGGTGCCGATATTGGCACCCATAATGACACCGATGGCCTGCGTCAGGGACATCAGCCCCGAGTTAACAAAGCCGATCACCATCACGTCCGTAGCGGAGGAGCTTTGAATCAGCATGGTAATGGCAATGCCCACCAGAACGCTGACCAGCTTGTTTTTTGTGGCATATTCCAAAATGATCCGGAGATTTTCTCCACAGGCATTCTTCAGTCCCGCGGACATCATGGTCATGCCATACAGAAACAGGCCCACGCCTCCGAGAAGCATGAACACTTCATAAATCGACATTCAGTTTCCACTTCCTCAGTTCTCATCCAAAATTAGGACGGGGCATGCCCCGCCTGCATTGTTTTGATCATGAAAGCTCTTCCAAACGGTAGCCCACATTGCGCACCGTATGGATCATCGGGCCGCAGGGCCCCAGCTTCTGCCGAAGCGTCTTGATGTGCATGTCCAGGGTTCGGCTGGACCCACCATAATCATATCCCCAGATCCGCTCCATAATAATCTCCCGGCTCAGAACCCGTCCGGCATTGATCATCAGCAGATCCAGCAGCTCAAACTCCTTATAGGTCAGCTCGCAAGGCTTCCCCGCTACCAGAACGCTGCGTCCTGTCTCATTAAGGGTCAGGCCACCGAAGCGAAGGACTTTGTCTGCCGGTTCCAGATTCCGAGTCCTGGCCCGGACACGGCTCACCAGCTCCATCACTCCAAAGGGCTTGGCAATATAGTCATCTGCCCCCATATCCAGGCCTCGAACCGTATCCAACTCCGTGGATTTGGCAGTCACCAGGATCACCGGCAAAGACGCTGTATCCGCCTGACTGCGAATCTGCTTTAGCAGCTCCAGCCCATTGGCCCCCGGGAGCATCACATCCAGCAGTACCAGCGCTGGCTTCTCCTGACGAAGGGCGCGGAGAAAGCTCTCCCCCTCCGGGAAGCACCGGGTTTCAAAGCCGCTGGCCTGAAGGGCGTAGCTCTCCAGCTCGCGAATCTCCGGGTCATCTTCCACTATGAATATCTTCATGCATATCCCCTCGCTCATATCATAGCAGAAAACGTCGAAAAGCGGAAGGGCAAAAGCAAAGTTTGTGTAATGTTTTTAAACTTTCAGTAAAAGTCACAAAAAGCCCAAGAAAAACGGCTGAGAACTCCTCAGCCGTTTTGCAAAATAACCATCATGTGTTGTTATTGTCGATCATCCAGAAGAACCGGTGGCTCCCCACGGTGATGACATACTGCTGTTCCTCGTGCCAGTCAGAGGGGGTGATGGCCGGGTTATACCAGAGGTCCACCTTGTCGGGAATGACCCGCTCGCCGTTGTCAAAGACCCGGGAGACAGAATTCCGCACCTCGTCGGTGACGTTGTCATAGCTGGTGATCATGACCTTGTAGTTGTCTATGTACTCGTCAATGGAGTAATGATACCGGAGCATTCCCTCAAGAATACACTGGGCCACCATCATCTGGCCCTTCTCCCCTTCTCCGCCGGCCTCGCACATGACGATTCGCTCCACCATGACGCGCTCCTCATCCTGGAGCTGATAGCCGCTGTCCCGATGGGCTTGGGCCGGAACAGTGTCCGTATCGGAAGGACTATCGGTGGGCTCCAGCCGCTCCGGCTTTGCCGCCGTGGGCTCCGCCATGCCGCCGTCGGACCAGGCATCGGCAGTATAGGTCACCGCAGTGGCGCTTTCTTCGCCGGAGGGAACTGACGCAGCCTTGGAATCCATCCCAAATACACAGAACACCATCACGGCAAGGCACACCACGAAAGTAGGACATATCACTCGTAGTTTATGGATCATATCGGAAACCTCGCTCGTTATTTTTGAATGAAACCTGTATCAACTTCTTTTGTCTGCTGAAATCATACACGTTCTTTGCGCGAATGTCAATTACAAAATGTAAATATTTTTTGAGCAGAAATCAAGAATTTGTGTTCTTCTCGTCGAATTTTACCACATCTAGTCGTTTTTATAGAGGTGTTGTACAGCTTTATGCTTTTAATTTTGTGCACTTTGACGTCGCTATCTCGTAACGATTTTTGAATTAGTTTCATAACGGTAACACTTTCGACTTGATTCGCGCACGTCGTAACATTGTTATTTCGTGCTTTCATCCGCACTTTTCGACAGTTTACGCAAGTTTACATAAACACCGTCGTTTTCTCAAAAAGTTACAGTCTTGTAATCACTGGTAGTCTCCTTCTCCCGTTATCCCCTCCCCTGCCGTTGCAGTACTCTTTGACTCAGCGGCAGAAAAGTTTGGATTTCCCGCCCAAGATTCTCCCGTCAAAAACGCAAAACCGACTGCGCAATTCTGCGCAGCCGGCACGGGCCGTTTCTGGTATTTATTTGTCCTCTGAAGGGTCGCTCTCTGCTGTCCAATTGGAAAATCGCATCCATGGGTCCGTCTCCGGCGGACGGAGGAAGAAGGTCATCGGCAGGTCCGTCTCCGGGTGGCGGAACCCTAAAAAGCAGGACCAGAGGGCAATCCCTCTCCCCTCCTCCGGAGCCCCATACTTTCCGTCCCCCACCAAAGGCATCCCTCTGGCGGCAAACTGAGCACGGATCTGATGCGTCCGCCCGGTTCCCAAGGCGATCTCCACCAAGGAGCGGTGCGACACCGTTTCCAGCGTCCTATAGGACAGCTCCGCAGCCAAGGCCCCCTTCCCGGGAGTATCCGTCACATAGGTCTTTCGCTCCTGAGGCGACCGCCAGAGCAGGTCCCGCATGTTCCCCTCCGGGGCCTCCGGGACTCCGTGGACCACAGCAAAATAACGTTTCTCAAACCGACGCTCCCGGATGTCCTGGGAGAGGATTGCGGCCGCCCGCTGGGACCTGGCAAACACCATCAATCCTCCTACCACCTGATCCAATCGATGGACCGTCCGGACGCAGGCCTCCGGCTGCCCCAGTGTCTGGCGGATTCGCTCCGGCATTCCCCCAGGCTCATTGGTGGACCGCACCCCCACAGGCTTCACCGCCACCAATATGCGCCGATCCTGATAGATGATAGGTATTTCCATAGACTCCCCTCCTCAGGAAAAGGCGGCGGCTGAACCCAGCCGCCGCCTTCGTTACTTTTCTGCCAGAATCTTGTTCAGCTCGTTCATAAAGCTGTTGATGTCCTTGAACTGACGATATACCGAGGCAAACCGCACATAGCTGACCTCGTCCAGCGGCTTGAGCCGCTCCATCACCAGTTCCCCAATGTAATCGCTGCGAACCTCCCGCTCCAGGGAGTTCTGAACAATCTGCTCGATCTCCCCGGTGGCCGTCTCCAGGCTGGCCATAGGTACCGGCCGCTTTTCACAGGCCCGGACCATACCGTTAAGTACTTTGTTTCGGTCAAAGGTCTGCCGGCGCCCATCCTTTTTCACCACAATGATCGGCAAGCTCTCCACAGTCTCATAGGTGGTGAACCGCTTGCCACACTGAAGACATTCTCTCCGGCGGCGGATGGACAGACCGTCCTCCGAATGCCGGGAATCCACAACCTTGCTCTCTTCATAGGAACAATACGGGCATTTCATGGTCAATACCGCCTCCGTTGACATAATTGACCTCATCATAGCAGAAAATTCGCCGCTTGTCCAGCCTTTTCCTCAAATCTCCGCCACAAAGTCCTCTGCCACCTCCACCAGTGTCACAGGCGTTACCGTGCCCTGGGATATGCGCCGGAGAAACTCCAAGGCCAGAGTTCGGTTGGTGGTGAGGTCCAGCACGGCGCTCCACTCGCCGGTTTCTGTGATTTCCGCCGCGGCGCTGTAGTGGGCTTCTCCCGCATGCTTCGTCTCTGCCAGAAGACGATAGCGAAGATGGACGGTTCCGGCGGGAAGGGATGCCGTCTGTTCGATTGCCAGAATTTGTTTCACTTTTGTCGCTCCTTTGTTCTTTTTCTGTCACCATTAAAGCACATTTTTCTCCATTGGGAAAGAAAAAGAAATCGAGGAAATTCGACAAAAAAATCACTGATTGGCGCAGACTCGCTCCGCAATTCGGATGCCGTCTGCCGCAGCGGACATAATCCCTCCGGCGTAGCCCGCTCCCTCCCCGCAGGGATACAGCCCACGGACAGCGCTCTGTCCGGTATCATCGCGGGAAATGCGCACCGGACTGGAGCTGCGGCTCTCCACTGCGGTGAGCACCGCTTCCGGGTCATCAAAGCCGCGGAGCTTTTTCCCAAGGACTGGAATTGCCACCTCCAGAGTATCTGTAATCACCGACGGCAAACAGCGGTGCAAATCCGTCCAGGTAACTCCCGGGCGGTAGCTTGGCTGTACCCGTCCCGGGCCCGCAGAGGGACGGCCCGCCAAGAAATCCCCCACCAGCTGAGCCGGCGCATGGTAGTTTTCCCCTCCCAGGTGGAAGGCCGCTTCCTCCAGCCTCCGCTGGAGCGCCATTCCTCCCAGTGGATGGTCCGAGCCGAAGTCCTCCGGCCCCACAGACACTAACAGTCCTCCGTTGATATTCTCCCCATCCCGGGCGTGAAGACTCATGCCGTTGGTGCAGAGCCGTCCCGGCTCCGAGGCGGCCGCCACCACCTGTCCTCCCGGGCAGACGCAGAAGGAAAAGGCCCCATGGCCCGTGTCCGGGTGGCAGGAGAGCTTATAGGATGCCGCAGGAAGTCCCCCAATCTCCGCCCCATACTGGCTTATCGTCACGTCCCGCTGAAGGTGCTCAATCCGGACGCCAATAGCAAACCGCTTCGGCTCCATGGGCACACCGGCGTCGTAGAGCATTTGGAACGTATCCCGGGCGCTGTGGCCGATGGCCAAAACCGCATTGTCCGTCTCCAGGGTATATATCCCCTCCGGTCCCTGAACTTGAAGTCCTCGAAGGGCACCGTTCTCGGTCAAAATCCCGGTGAGCCGGTGCCGAAAACGCACCTCCGCCCCCAGAGAAATCAGCTCCTCCCGAATGGACTTTACCACCTGCCGGAGATAGTCCGTTCCCACATGGGGCGCTGCATCATAGCGGATCTCCGGCGGCGCACCGTGCGCCGCCAGCTCTGCAAGGATAAACTCCATTCTGGGGTCGTTGACGCCGGTATTGAGCTTTCCGTCGGAGAATGTTCCGGCCCCGCCCTCTCCAAACTGCACATTGCTCTCCGGCAACAGTGTACCGGAGGACCAAAAGGCCGCCACATCCTCGGTGCGGGTATCTACATCCTGGCCCCGCTCCAGCAAAATGGGTCGAGCGCCAACGCGGGCCAACATCAGACCGCAAAACAGCCCTCCGGGCCCCATTCCCACAATCACAGGACGGCGAGGCAGCCGAAGCCGGGTCACCGGGAAGGCATACCGAGCATCCTCATAGAAGGACACCTTTTTGCTGCGGCATTTCTTCAGCACCTGCTTTTCATGGGCCACCTTCACGGCAATGGCATAAACCAAGGCGATATCATCCTTTTTCCGGGCGTCTACCGACCGGCGGAGTACCTGAAATCCCTGGATCTCACAGCCCAGCTCCCGCTGAGCCTTCTGGGTGAGCGCCGACTCCGCTTCTCCGGGACGAAGCCGCAGCCCTTGGACCTTAAGCACCGGTAAACTCCGGCTTCCGCTTCTCCCGGAAGGCGGCGATGCCCTCCTTGCAGTCGTGGGACAGAAGCAGCGGCCCCTGTTGGGCCTTCTCCGCCGCCAGAACATCCTCCAGGCTCAGCTCCTCCGCCCGATTCAGCAGCTGCTTGGAGGCCGCAATGGCCAGCGGAGCCTTATCCGCCAGCTCTGCGGCAAACCGAAGGGTCTCCTCCCGGAGGGCCTCCGGCGGGCAAACCCGGTTGACAAACCCCAAGGCGTTCCCTTCCTGGGCGGTGACCGGCCGAGCGGTAAACATCAGCTCCTTGGCCAGATGGCGGCCCACCGCCTTCTCCAGAAGATAATGGCCGCCGCAGTCTGAGGCGATACCCACGTTCACGAAGGACTGCATAAATTTTGCTTTCTCCGAAGCAAAGATCAGGTCGCAGGCCAGCGCCAGATTAAATCCCGCACCTGCCGCTGCGCCATTTACCATGGCCACAGTGGGCGTATGCATCCGGAACAGCACCGTGACCGCCTCATTGGCCACACGCATATTCTCGTCACTTTTCTCCTGGCTGTCACAGTCCATAAGGACGTTTAAATCTCCTCCGGCACAGAAGGCCCGTCCGGAACCGGTGAGCACCACACAGCGCACCTCCGGATCCGCATCCAAGGCCTCAAGGGTCTCCGCCAGGGTCTCCAGCAGTTCATTGTTAAAGCAGTTCAAGGTCTCCGGGCGGTTTAGATATACCACCGCCACCCGGCCCAGCCGTTCGGTCAAAATTGTTTCGGACATGATTTTCCTCCTTACTTATCTTTCCAATACCACCACCGGCACTTCTCCGGCTCCGGGTCAGGGGTGCTGCACTGATATACTACACACCGGTAGACATACAGCTGACACCGATCCACCACAGTTCCCTTCATGGCGCATTCCTGGTCATAAAGCACCTGAGGGTCTGCGTTCTTAAGGGATGCTATGGTGGAATACCCCAGGGCCAACAGGTCCTGCTCTGTCTCCCGGCCCACTCCGGAGAGCCTTCGTAGCTCCGTCATTCCCAGTTCTCCCAAACCTCCGGGGCATAGCCCACCGTAGCTTTGCTTCCGTTCCGCACCACCGGCAGCCGCATAAGCAGCTGGTTCTCAAAGACCTTATCCTCCTTGTCCCGGTCCTCCGCCAGATAGCGAAGCAGATCCAGGTCCGGGCTTTTTCCTTCCCAGTCCACCAGGCACTCAATGCCGCCTACCGCCCGGAGCACACTGTCGAACTCCCGTCCGCTCATGGCGTATTTCTTAAGGTCCACTGACTGGAACTTGATGCGTCGCTCTTTAAAGTACCGCTCGGCCTTTCGGGTATCCGCTGATTTGGACACCCCATAGATTTGAATATTCATCCGTAATCCACCTCCATCAGACACAGTCCCTGGGGCGGTGCCGTAGCTCCCGCCCGCTGGCGATCACCGGTCTCCAGCGGCTCTGTCACGCTTTCCGGTGTGCGCATTCCCAGCCCCACCTCCAGTAGGGTCCCCGCCAGAATACGAACCATATTCCGCAAGAACCCGTTGCCGGTAAAGTACATCTCGACCTTTGCCCCATCCCGGCAGATCCGAATATCTCGAAGATGCCGCACTGTGGTTTTTTTCGTCCGTCCGGTGGAGTACCCCGCAAAATCGTGAGTTCCCAACAGTAGCCGCGCCCCCTGGGCCATGGCCTCATCATCCAGGGGTTCCCCCAACTGGTACTGGAACCGACGCCCGAACACATCGGGAATAGGGCTGTTCCACACCGTATAGCGATAGGTCTTTTCCCGGGCGCTGAGCCGGGCATGAAACCGGGGAGACGCCGGGCTCAACCGGGTCACTGCAATATCTCCAGGCAGCAGCCCGCTGAGTTGGAGCAGTGCGTCCTCAGGCACTGGCGCCTGCGTATGGAAATTGGCCACCTGTCCCAGGGCATGGACTCCGGCATCTGTTCGACCGGAACCGGCGACCTCCACCGGTACCCCCAGCAGTTCCGTCAGCGCCCGCTCCACCCGCGCCTGGATGGTATGCTCCGTATTTCCCTGACGCTGCCAGCCGGAATACCGGGTTCCGTCGTACTGTATGGTCATTTTATAGTTCACTTGCATCACCGACAATCATTATACATGATTTTCCCGCGAAAAGAAAGCGGTTTTCCGTGCAGAGGACAGGCAGAGGGCACATAGGATAGACGGAGGTGACATTATGATAACTCTGCTTCTGACCGCCAACTCGCTGCTCTATTCCCTGCGGCTCACCACTCCCACAGGCTCCTTCCCCAAGCCCCTCACTGCCCAGGAGGAGCAGCACTATCTGGCCCTCAGCGCCCAGGGCGATCTGGAGGCCCGAAACATTCTGGTGGAGCGAAACCTTCGGCTGGTGGCCCACATTTTGAAAAAATACTACGCCTCTGCCGCAGATCAGGACGATCTCATCTCCATCGGCACCATCGGCCTCATCAAGGCAATCTCTACCTTTGACGGCAGCAAAGGAGCCAGGCTTGCCACCTATGCGGGACGGTGCATTCAAAATGAGATTCTGATGTACTTCCGCGCCCAGCGAAAAACCAGCGGAGACATGAGCCTCTCCGACCTCATTGACACCGGCAGCGACGGCAGCGCCCTGAGCCTGATGGACGTTCTGTGCAGCGATGAGGATATGTTTGAAACGGCCCATCTCCGCAGCGAGACCCAGCGCCTTCGTGCCCTGGTGGATCAGGTGCTGGAGGACCGAGAGCGGCAGGTGGTCCTGTGGCGCTATGGTCTGGGCAGCCGAACGCCGCTGCCCCAGCGAGAGGTAGCTCAGCAGCTGGGGATCTCCCGGAGCTATGTATCCCCCCGGGACCGGGGCAAATACAGCGCCGGAAGCGATGTTGCTTCCGGCGGAGGATTATTTTTCAAAGGTGCCCTTGGAGTAGATCTTCGGCTCGATCATCTCATAGTCCGTGCCGTAGACCTGATTGAGGATGGTGCGAATGGTATTGATCCCCGTCAGCCCCTCAATGGAAAAGCGCTCTCCCTGGTAGTACACACAGTTCAAGGTGTTCTGCATAAAGAGGTTTTCCACCTTGGGATCAAAGGTATCCCAGATTCCCATGTTGTAGTAGTGGTTGGCCTGGCGGCTGCCGTGGTCAGACTGGATGATAATCATGGCGTCGGGGTCATGTTCCTGGATGTTGTCCACAATCTCCAGAATCTCACTGCTGATAAACTCCAACTGCCCCAGATACAGCTCGTGGCGGTCCCACTGCCAGCCCACATGGGTGTAGTTATCCACAAGATTTCCGTTTTTGTCCAAAATGGTAGGGGCATGGGGGGACTGAATATAGCCCAGCGTGAAGGTGGGCCCATCCCCTACGTCCTGCCAGCAGGTTTTTTCCGCCTCCAATGCATCAAACAGCGGGCCGGTATAGTTTTCCACATAGTCCGCCTTGATAAAGCGGTTGAGCTCCTTCTTGATTTCTCCGCTTTGGGAGTAGACGCTGTTGGCCAGGAGAAAGTCCGAAATGGTCTGAGGAGACTGTTTGTGGGTGAGCACATGGCAGCCCTCGGCGCCAAAATAATTCAGATGGTTGATAAGGTTGAGCTGATACCCGTTATCCGCAAAGGTTCGGAACAAATTGGGCATCACCAGGAAGGCGTTTCTCTCCCCGGTGGTCATGTCTCCGTGAATCACATAGTTCAGATTCATCAAATTGGGAACAATGGTGACGGTTTTCAGGGACTCGGTGTTATGGCTGGTCCGGGAGACGGAAAATCCCCGGTCCTCCAGTTCCTTCATAAATGGCTCATTGTCGTAGTCGTAGTAGTGCTGGAGATTCTCCACCCCGCCGTAGCCGTCATAGAGGAAGAAATACACATTGGGCCGTTGGCCACGCTGAAAGGTCATGGGCTCGTAGGAGGCAAAGGGCTCCGAGCCATCAACCTTCGGGGTCCCCTTGGACAGCGAGAACACCGTCGCGGTAACAAAGCACCCCAGCGTCAGCACCCCGAAGGCCAGGGACACCAGCACACAGGGGATCCGCATCACCGGCTTCTTTACCAGCAGCAAAACCAAGATCCCCACCAGCAGCACCCCGAACACCGCCAGCAGAACCTCCGCCGGAAGGCTGGGGATCAGATCCCGCAGCCCCCCCAACATGGCGGAAAAATTGATTACCACCAGCATCACAAGATCCGTAAGGAATCCGGCGGCAGAGGGCCGCCGTAAAATGGCCATCAGCACCAGCCATACCGCCAGCGCATTGAGCAGAAACAGTCCGAAAAAGGGGAACATGCTGGAAACCGGCGCCTCCTCCACGTTATGGGCATAGAGAAAGGCGCAGGGATACAGGCATGTCAGCACAATCGACAAGGCCGGCAGCCACAACGCCGACCAGAATTTTCTGATTTTTTGCAATATCGTCACCGCACTTTTACAATTTCCACATGATTATGTCACATTTCCCGGGCTGTTTCAAGCTCTTTTTTTCGGTTTAATACATTTTTAATAGGATTCTCTGATCCCGCTTGGCATATCACAACGCTCAAAATCTTTTGTAGGAGGGATTCCCTTGAAAACACTGCACACCATACAATGCGTCTTTACCCCAGAGGGACCGGCTCTGTCCCAGCTGCTGTCCCGGCTATTTCCCTCTCTGGAGGCACCGTGAAGGACTTTACCGGCTGCCGGGCCGGGCTTTACATCCGGCTCTCCCGGGAGGATCAGCAGGAGGGCCCCTCTCAAAGCATTCAAAACCAACTGTCTCTGTTGGAGGAATATACCCGGCGGTGGAGCATCCCCGTCTACGACCGCTACACCGACGACGGCTGGAGCGGCACGGATTTTGACCGTCCGGCCTTTCAGCGAATGCTCCGGGACATTGAAAAGGGCCATGTGAATCTGGTTCTCACCAAGGATCTAAGCCGTCTGGGCCGGGACTATATTCTTACGGGGCACTATATGGAGCGGTACTTCCCGGAGCACGGAGTCCGGTATATCTCCCTGCTGGACGGCGTAGACACCGGCGTGGAGTCCTCTGCCAACGACATCACCCCCTTCCGGGCCATTATGAACGACATGTACGCCAAAGATATCTCCAAAAAGATCAAGGCGGTCAAGCATGATAAGCAGAAAAAAGGGCTGTTTATCGGAGGAAAGCCGGTCTACGGCTATCAGATGGACCCTGAGGTCCGAAACCACATTATCCCGGACCCTCAGGCCGCGGCAGTGGTCCGCCGCATTTTCCACAGCGCCTGTGCCGGAGAGACCTGCGCCGCCATTGCCACGGCACTGAACGGCGAGGGCATCCCCTGCCCTTCGGTCTACGGAGGCCTCCGCCCCCAGGGGGTCTGGTCCCCGGAACGCATTCGGGAGATCCTGCGGAACGAGACCTATCTGGGGACCATGGTCCAGGGCCGCAGCGTCAAGGTCAGCTACAAATCCAAGAAATGCCGAAGACAGCCGCCCTCCGCCTGGTCCGTGGTTCCCAATACCCACCAGGCGCTCATTGACCGAGAGACCTTTGAGGACGTAGGACGCCAGCTTTCTGCCCGGGCTCACACCAGAACCGGGTCCCGGGAATTTCTCCTCAAGGGCATTGTCCACTGTGGGGTCTGCGGCCGCCCCCTGGGGGCCACCCTTCGGCGAAATGCCGCAGGCCAGGAGGTACTGTACCTGATCTGCCGGACCCGACAGCGGCATAAGGATGCCTGCCCGGGGCTGACGGTCCGGGAAAACCTGGTCACAGAGGCCGTGGTGTCCCAGGTGGAGGCGCTGTGCGGAGATTTAGTTCCGGCGGAGCAGCGTTCCCTGTTCCGAAATCAGACCGTCCTGCGCCAGCTGGTTGCTCGGGCTCTGGTCTTCCGGGATGGAACCCTTTGCCTGGAGTTTTCCTGTCGAGAGCCGGAGGGTTTTTCCCCGCCCCGGAGGGAGGTATCCCGCATTGAGAAAAAAGCCCTGCAAAAGCTGAAAGACGCATTGGAAGGTGGTCAAACTCCATAAAGTGTGCTATACTGTGGGGGAAAAACCACCAAGGAGGCATTACGATGCTCACAAATTCTCGGCTCCAGGCAAAGCTCCCGGGAGACGACACAGGGATCACCCTGCACAACACCTTCTGCGACATCTGCGCCCCTGGCCCCCACTGTGGCGTCACCTGCTATGTAAAGGACGGGCGGATTATTAAAATAGAGGGCACCGACGCCCATCCCACCAACCACGGAAAGCTCTGCGCCCGGGGACTGTCTGGGAAGGATTATGTCTACCGGGCAGACCGGATTCAGACTCCCCTCCGCCGGGTGGGCAAAAAAGGCGAGGGAAACTTCGTCCCCATCTCCTGGGAGGAGGCAACGGAAGAAATTGCTCGCCGGCTCAATACCATTAAGGACGAATCCGGTGCCTCCGCCGTGGCGTTCTACTCCGGCTATGAAAAATGGTACCGGCCCTTTCTACAGCGGCTGAGCTACAGCTTTGGCTCCGTAAACTACGGCAGTGAATCCTCCTCCTGCTTCACCTCCACCATTATGTCCTGGAAATGCGCCACCGGGGCGGAGATGGTCCAGCCGGATCTGGGCCATGCCGGGGTATTCTTGGGCTTCTGCGCCAATCCCGGCATTTCCAGCTATCTGATGAACGGCGGGCTTCAGCACAACCGGAAGCGAGGCATGAAGGTTATTATCATCGATCCCAGAATCACCCCTGCCTCAGAAAACTGTGACCTTCACCTCCGGGTGAAGCCCGGCACCGACGGAGCCCTGGCCCTGGGACTGGGCCGAGAGCTGATCCATCAGGGCTGGATTGACCAGGACTACATCCGGGACAACGTATATGGTTTTCCCGCCTATCGGGACTATGTGGAGGCGTTTACCCCGGAGAAGACCGCCCAAATCACCGGGCTGACCCCGGAGGAGATCCGTCTGGCCGCCCAAATGGTGGGAGAAAACCTGCCTCTGGCCATCAATCCCTCCAATGCCTCTCTGGTCCACTTTAAAAACGGAATGCAGAACCATCGGGCCGTTATGGCCCTATCCGCCATCACCGGAAGCTATGATCGTCCCGGGGGCATGCTTCCCACCTATCTCACCTACGCCCACTCCATTGGCGGCTTTGAAACGCTGGAGCCGAAGTTCTCCGTGGAAACCTATCCCAAGAACGGGCCGCTGCCCATTGGCTGTGAACGGTTCCCTCTGTGGCATAAGCTCATCGGAGAGATGCAGGCCTGCGACCTGCCCCGGGCCATCCTCACCGGGAAGCCCTATCCCCTGCGGGCCCTTTACGCCCACGGGATGAACATGCGGATGTTCGCCGGATCCCGGGAAATGGAGCAGGCCCTGGCCTCCCTGGAGTTCTTTGTGGATGTGGACCTGTTCCTCACCGACAGCGCCAAGTATGCAGACATTGTACTTCCCGCCTGCACCTCCTACGAGCGAGGCGAATTCAAGGTCTTTGGCGGGGGCCATGCCCAGTATACCCAGCCGGTAGTTGCTCCTCTTTATCAGTCCCGCCGGGACGACGAGATTATTCTGGACCTGGCCCGGGCTCTGGATATCCAGGATCCTCTCCTCCGCAGCGACCGGGACACCTGTATCCGCTATATGCTCCGGAACACCCCCATTGATCTGGATGCCCTCAAGGCCCATCCGGAGCTGCCTCAGAAAATTGACGGGCTTCCTATGGTGCCTCCGGGACAGCACGGCTTCCAAACTCCCACGGGAAAATTCGAGCTGGATTCCACCATTCTCCGGGATCTGGGGGTTCCGGGGCTGGACTCTCTGCCCACCTATCGCCCCTCCGAAGACGGTGCGGACCCAATGGCGTTTCCCATGATTCTCTCCACCGGCATCCGAATCCCCGGAGGGCTTCACTCCCGGCTCCACGACTGTCCTTCTCCCCGATCGCTCCGGCCAAATCCCTCGGCAGACCTGAGTCACCAGGACGCAGCGGCTCTGGACGTCGCAGCGGGAGATTCCATCCTCATCGAAACCGAGCACGGTGCTGTAAGGGTTCTGGCCAATCCTACGGTGACCATGCCCCAGGGCATGGTGAGTCTGTACCACGGCTATCGGGAGGCCGATGCCAACAGTCTGCTCAGCTACGATCACCGGGATCCCTACTCCGGCTTCCCCGGCTACCGCTGCATCCGCTGCCGGGTGCGAAAGGAGGACGACCATGAAAATCATCTATGACAAAACGCAATGTACCGGCTGTCAAGCCTGTCAAATGGCCTGCCTGGACCAGCGGGACGTCTCCCCGGAGGCCGTCCCCCTTTGCCGTCTGGTGCTGGGGGAAACCGGGCAGGGGCTGAACTACCAATTTATCCACTGCGTCCACTGCGGGGCCTGTATGAAGGTATGTCCTTCCGGCTGTCTCTACCGGGATGACCGAGGTCTAATCCAGGCGAACACCGACCAGTGCATCGGCTGTCAGGCCTGCGCAGCAGCCTGTCCTCTTGGTGTAATCTCCTTTCATCCGGAAACCGGGAAAATCCTCAAGTGTGACGGCTGTGTCGGCCGGGTGGAGGCCGGTCTGCTGCCCGCCTGTGTCCACACCTGTCCCACCGGGGCGCTGACGCTAAACCGAAACTAAACGTCGCGGACTGCCGCCAAATTTGGCGGCAGTCCGCGACTTCTCTTTTTCTATACGGATTGGAGCAGCAGATACAGCAGCGCCGTGGCCTCGGCGTCGCACCAGGCCCGGTGGGCATCCCGCAGAGGGATGGAAAAGTGCTCCGTCAGGTAGCTCAGCTTATAGCTGGGCAATCCGGGGCAGCGGAGGCGTGCCTGCTGCAGCGTATCCGCCACAGGATTTTCAATACTGCGGCCCATACCCAGCAGATCCCGTTCTAAGAACTTGCAATCGAACTTTGCATTGTGGGCCACCAGGGGAAGGTCCCCCAAAAATCCCAGAAACACCGGGAGAATCTCCTGAATTCTAGGATGATCCTCCACCATGTCGTTGGAGATTCCCGTCAGCGCCACCACCCGGGGCGGAATGGGCCGGCCCGGATTCACCAGGGTGGAGAATCGCTGAACGATCTCTCCCTCCCGGACCTTCACCGCGCCAATCTCCGTGACCCGGTCCTTTTGGCCGGACAGGCCGGTGGTCTCAAAATCCAGACAGACAAAAGAGCGGTAGCCGCCCTCACAGACATAATTCATAGGCTTTCCTTTCTCACACCACCCGCCAGGGGTTTTCCTTGCCGGAGAGCTCCAGCACGCAGCTCTCCACGCTGTGGCCCACCATGTCATCAATGGCCTCTTGGGTGTAGAAGGCCATATGGGGAGTGACAATCACATTGGGCATATCCTTTAAAATGCTCATGGCCCGGTGGCGAATCTGCGCCCAGCGCTTATCCTGATGGTACAGTCCCGCCTCGTTTTCCAGCACATCCAGAGCCGCTGCACCGATTTTCCCGCACTCCAACCCCTCGATCAAGGCCTCGGACTCAATCAGGCCCCCTCGGGCCGTGTTCACCAGCACCACCCCGTCCTTCATTTTGGCAATGGCGGCGTGGTCGATGAGATGATAGCTGGCCTCGTTTAGGGGCATATGAAAGGTCAGCACATCGGACCGGGCAAGAATTTCATCCAGGGACACATATTCCACCCCCAGGGACGGGTCCGGGGTCCGGCTGTAGGCCAGACGCCGACAGCCAAAACCGGACAGATCCTCCAGCACCGTCCGGCCAATCTTCCCGGTGCCCAGAACCCCCACGGTGCAGCTGCGCAGCTCCCGGCCGATGATTCCCGGCAGCGTGAAATCGTGAATATCCGCCCGCTGGAGGATGCGCTTGCAGCGGCGCAGGGCCATGAGAATCAGCATCACTGTGTAATCCGCCACGCCACAGGGACTATAGGTGGCGTTGGACACATGGATTCCCACGGTTTTGGCGGTATTCAGATCAATGTGGTCGTAGCCCACCGTACGGGTGGAAATCATTCGGATGCCCAGCGCCCGAAACCGGACGATCAGCTGTTGGGGCATTTCCGTAGAGACGATAGAGATGGCGTCATACCCTTCCGCCAAGGCGGCGTTATCCATAGAGGGCTGCTCCTCGCACAGACCAACCGTCACATCAAACTGCTCCGCATAGCGGCGGAAGGCCTCTTCCTCGTCATAGGGTCGATACCCATACACAAATAACTTCATCTCTCGTTCCTCCCAAAAATGTCGAATGCTCTCGACAACCCTGACATCATACCGCAAAAACGCCCCTGCGTCAACAAAAACCGCCCTTGACAACCCCCTCCGGGAGCCCTACAATGGAGAAAACCCAGAGAAAGAAGGAATGGCTATGCCACTGTCGATCATACAATCAGACATTACCACTCTGGCGGTAGACGCCATTGTCAACGCCGCTAACGAGACCCTGCTGGGAGGCGGCGGCGTTGACGGCTGCATTCACCGGGCCGCCGGGCCGGAGCTGCTTTGGGCGTGCCGGAGCCTTCATGGCTGCCCCACCGGGGACGCCAAGCTCACAAAAGGCTATCGTCTGCCCTGCCAATACGTCATCCACACCGTAGGACCCATTTGGCACGGAGGCGGGCAGGGCGAGGAGGCGTTGCTGCGCAGCTGTTATCGCCGGTCCCTGTCCCTCGCCGCGACGCAGGGCTGCCGATCTGTGGCGTTTCCGCTGATCTCCGCCGGTGTGTACGGATACCCCAAGAAGGCCGCAATTCAGGTGGCCGTGGAGACCATCCGGGACTTTCTCCAGACTCACCAGATGGCAGTATATCTGGTGCTCTATGACAAAGAGGCCTATGGACTGGCAAAGAATATGGGGCTGGTATAAGGACCGCCGCAGAGGACAGCCTCTGCGGCGGATTTCGTTACGGCAGCAGCCCCTGAATCAGAATGATCAGAATCAGAATGGGCAGAACAAACTGGAAGTACGGCTTCAGCCAGGGTTTGAGCTTCAGGCCCCGACCAGTATTGACCTCGTTGAAGTAGTTCCTGGCGCCCCAGCCCCACTTGGACACACAGAACAGCAGATAAATCAGAGAGCCGATGGGCAGAAGCAGATTGCTCACCAGGAAGTCCTCACTGTCCAGCACATCCCGGGCTCCGATGATATGGAGATCAGACCAGAGGTTGTATCCCAGCACACAGGGCATGGAGGCAATCAGAATCACAACACAGTTGACCAGAGCCGCCTTCTTTCGGCTCCAGCCGAACATGTCCATACAAAAGGACATAATATTCTCAAACACGGCAATCACCGTGGAAAAGCTGGCGAAGGTCATAAACAGGAAGAACAGGGCCCCCCAGATTCTGCCCCCGGCCATATTCACAAACACGTTGGGCAGAGTCTGGAAGATCAGGCTGGGACCGGCCCCCACCTCCACGCCGTAGCTAAAGCAGGCGGGGAAAATAATCAGGCCGCTGAGTACCGCCACAAAGGTATCCAGGGCGCAGATTCGAACGCCCTCCCCTGCCAGGGTGTGCTCCTTGTTCATATAGCTTCCAAAGATCTCCATAGCTGCCACCCCAAGGCTCAAGGTGAAGAAGGACTGATTCATGGCCGCAGAAATGACGCTGCCAATCCCCACCTCCCGGACTGCCGAAAGATTGGGCACCAGGTAGAATTTCAGTCCCTGAGCGGCGCCGGACAACGTGAGGCTGTGAATAGCCAGCACCACGATCAGGACCAACAATGCGCTCATCATGTACTTGCTGATTTTTTCCAGGCCGTTCTGGAGCCCCCGGCTACACACCAGAAAGCCCGTCACCACGGTGATGACCATAAAGAGTCCCATTTCCAGGGGATCCGACAGCATTTGGCCAAACACAGCCTCTGCGGCGGAGGCCTCCATGCCGTGCCGGAAGGTACCGGCGGTGAACCTTACAAAATAGTCCAGCATCCACCCGGAGACGGTGGTGTAGTACATCATAAGGATATAGCAGCCCAGAATGGCAAACCAGCCGTGGATATGCCACTTGCTCTTAGGCTTCTCCAGGGCCTTATAGCCCAGGACCGCACTTTTCCGGCTGGCTCGTCCCACAGCCAGCTCCATGGTAAGCACCGGCAGACCCATAATCACCAGAAAGACCAGATACAGCAGCACAAACAGGCCGCCGCCATTCTGCCCCACCACAAAGGGGAACCGCCAGACATTGCCGATGCCGATGGCGCAGCCAGCGCTGACCAGCAGAAAGCCCAGCCGGGATTGAAATGACTCTCGCTTCATACATTTACTCCTTACACATTTACTTTTCCCATTGCAAAAAAGCCGCCGCAAGTGGAAACACCTGCGGCGGCTTGGCGGAGAGAGAGGGATTCGAACCCTCGAGACGCTATTAACGCCTACACGATTTCCAATCGTGCGCCTTCGGCCAGCTCAGCCATCTCTCCAGATATTGTGCTGTCTCAGACAGCTCGGTTATAATACCATGCCGCAGGAGGATTGTCAAGTGTTTTTCGCAAAATTCCATGAAATTCTCCGGTGAAGGAGGTGGCTCACCGGAGAAGCATTTCTTCTGCGCTCTTCATGGTGTTTTCGGTGATCCGCGCACCACCGATCAGTCGGGCGATCTCCGCCTTCCGCCCCTCCCGGTCCAGAGGCGTAACAGAGGTATAGGTTCTCCCCTGCTGCTCCGCCTTGGAAATGAGGAAATGGGTATCCGCCATGGCGGCAATCTGGGGCAGGTGGGTCACACAGAGGACCTGCCGGCCTTGGGACACCCGGTGGAGCTTCTCCGCCACCTTCTGGGCGGCCCGTCCGCTGACGCCGGTGTCCACCTCGTCGAAGATCATGGTGGGAATTTGGTCTTTTTCACTCATGACATTTTTCATCGCCAGCATGATTCTGGCCAACTCACCGCCGGAGGCCACACGGCTCATCTGCCGAAGCTCCTCCCCTACGTTGGCGGACATCAGGAACCGGCAGTTGTCTCCACCGGTCTCGTCCAGATGGGCCTTGGGTGTGAGATCACAGCAAAACTGCACCCGGGGCATATCCAACTGCCGAAGCTCCTCCACCAGACGGGCGGCAAATCGTTCTGCCGCAGCCTGTCGAGAGGCGCTGAGCTGATCCGCCAGGGTGCGGGCTGCCCGCTTTTTCCCCTTCAGGACCTTCTGAAGCCGGGCAATGGTATCGTCGGAGACCTCAATGGCCTCCAGCTCCCGGACGCACTGATCCAGATAAGCCAGAATTTCCGTACAGTCGGCGCCGTATTTCCGGCGAAGCCGATGAATCACATCCAGCCGGGACTCCACGGCCTCCAGGGCCCCGGGAGAAAAGTCGAAGCTGTCCCGCACATCCCGGACCTGCTCCGCTACATCCTGGACACTGTAGCCAAGCTCCTCCACCAGGGTGGCAAGTCGCTCCACCTCCCGGGATGCCCCGGACACCCCAGAGAGCGCCCGGGCCGCCTGGGCCGTAAGGGCCGCAGCGCCATCGGTGTCCTCCCCGCCATATAGGGCCTCCGCTGCCTGATTGAGCGCAGAAAGGAGCTTTTCTCCCGAACGCATGAGGTTCCGCTGCTGCTCCAGCTCCTGGTCCTCTCCCGGGTGGAGCTCCGCCCGCTGGATCTCCTGGATTTGATATTTCAGCGTTTCCACGCGCCGGAGCTTCTCCGCCTCGTCCATGGTGAGGCTGCGAATTTCCTTTCGCAGATCGTCCATTTCTCGATAAGCCCTTTGATACTGCTCCAGCAGCGCCTCGTGGTCTGCGAAGGCGTCCAAAACGCCCAAGTGATTGGCCTCGTCAAAGAGCTGGGCCGAGTCATGCTGGCCGTGGATTTGAATCAGCTGCTGCCCCAGGCCTCGGAGCATGGTCACCGTCACCGGCTGGCCCCCCACCCGGCAGACGTTCCGCCCATCGGCGTAAATCTCCCGCTGAATCAGCAGCTCCTCGCTGTGGGATATGCCATTTTCCCGGAACCAGGGGTACTCCGGCACCCCCTGAAACACCGCCGAGATTCTGGCCCGATTGGTGCCGGTCCGGATGGCATCCCGGTAGGCCCGCTGGCCAAGAATGGCGGAAATGGCGTCAATAACGATGGATTTGCCCGCACCCGTCTCACCGGTCAGGACGTTAAGCCCCGGCTGGAAGGTGATATCCGCCTGTTCGATGACAGCGATATTCTCAATGTGCAGCAGCTCCAGCATAAGTCGTTACCTCGCTCTGTTGATGATCCCCCGAAGCTCCTCACAGAACTCCCGGGCGTATTCCGAATCCCGCATGACGATCAGGCCCGTATCATCTCCGGCGATGGTGCCCGCCACAGAAGGGGTATCCATGCCGTCCACCGCAGAACAGGCCGCAGCGGCCAGCCCAGGCAGCGTCTTAATGATGACGATATTCTGGGCATAGTCCAGCTTGACCACGCACTCGTGGAAGATGTTGTTGAGCCGGGAGAAAAAGTTTGCCGCCTCATTCTGCTGAACCGTATACCGATAGGTCCCGACGGCAGAGAGCTCCTTGACAATGCGCAGCTCTTTGATGTCCCGGGAAATGGTGGCCTGAGTACTGCGGAAGCCGTTCTCCTCCAGGGCAGCCAAAAGCTGCTCCTGCGTTTCGATGTCCCGCTGGGCAATAAGTTCCAATATTTTGGATTGACGCTGGCTTTTCATAGACAATTACCCCTGAAATTTATTGATAAGCGTTCCGTAATAGCTGGCGTTTTTGATCTTGGCCAGCCGCACAAACCGGCGGGAGGTGGTAACCACCACGCTGTCCTCAGCGCTCAGCCGCACGGCCTTTCCCCCGTCCACCGACAAAAAGGCGCTGCGCTTGCCAATGCGGCCCACCCGGCAGGTAACCACCCGGTCCTTCATCAGCACCAGAGAGCGGATACCCATGGCATGGGCGCAAATGGGCGTGACGATAATGTTTTGGGCCGTGGGCTCCACAATGGGACCCCCTGCGGACATGGAGTAGGCGGTGGTGCCGGTGGGGGTGGCGATCACCAGGCCGTCTCCGTCAAAACGCATGGCCTCGGTCTGGTCACAGTCCACGGTGAGCTGAATGACCCGGGCCACCGCCCCTTTGGTAATGACGGCGTCGTTGAGGGCGTTATCCTCAAAAATCACCCGGCCGTTCCGCTTCACCGCCACATGGATCATCATCCGCCGCTCGTAGGTAAGCCCCTCCTCCAGGACCTGAGGCAGCAGCTCCAGCTCATCGTGCTCCAGCTCCGCCAAAAAGCCCATTGTGCCGGTGTTTACCCCCAGCATGGGGACGTCCCGATTGCCCACCAGACGGGCCGCATGGAGGATGGTACCGTCGCCGCCAAAGCAAATCATCAGGTCACAGCGCCGCAGCGCCTCCTCCATGGTGACAAACCGTATATTCTCCGGAAGCTCATGGCTCCGGTCCACGTGAAAGGGCAGGCAGATCTGCACCTGGGCTCCGTGATCCTTCAGAATACGCTCCGCTTCCCGGGTGATCTGAAAGCCCCGGTCCCGATAGGGATTGGGCATCAGTGTGATGTTCTTCATGGCCTTCACCCCTTCAGCGTTTCGTGGGCCTCCCGGGCCACTTGCTCCGGGGAGAACGCCTTGGCCTCCACCGGCTCCAGGGACAGATGTCCCAAAAACTCAATATTGCCCTCAGGACCCTTTACCGGGGAATAGGTGAGGTCCACCACGGTAAAGCCCAAACCCCGGGCCATGGCCAGAAAGCTCTCCAGCACCTCAATATGGGTGGATAGCTCCCGAACCACGCCCTTCTTTCCCACCTTGTCCTTGCCCGCCTCAAACTGAGGCTTGATCAGGCAGAGCACCTGGCCCTTGGGTCCCAGGAGCTTCTGAATCACCGGCAGAACGATTTTCAGGGAAATAAAGGACACGTCCACCACACTGAGGTCCAGAGGCTCACCGATGTCCTCCGGGGTGACATTTCGGATGTTCGTCCGCTCCATAACCACCACTCTGGAGTCACTGCGAATACTCCAGGCCAGCTGCCCGTAGCCCACGTCAATTGCAAAGACCTTTTTGGCCCCTTTTTGGAGCAGGCAGTCGGTAAAGCCCCCGGTGGATGCCCCGGAATCGCTGCACACATAATTTGTAGGGTCTACCCCGAAATAATCCAGGGCCTTCTCCAGCTTCAGCCCTCCCCGGCTCACATAGGGACAGAGCTTTCCCCGGACCTCAATGGAGGCCTCCGGGTCCACCGGGGTCCCGGGCTTATCCACCCGCTGCTCCCCCACAAACACCAGGCCCTCCATAATCAGCGCCTGAGCCTTGGTGCGGCTGTCGCACAGCCCCTTCTGGCACAGCACCAGGTCAAGTCGTTCCTTCTTCAAATCCAACCAGCTCCTTTACCGCCCGAGCCACCGATTTTCCGTCGATGCCCATCAGGGCATGGAGCTGTGGCACGGTGCCATGGGTCACAAAGTTCTCTCCCAGATTCAGGAGACGGACGCCTTTGGTGGGGACGCCCCGCTCCAGCAGCCTCCCGGCGATCTCCTGGCCCAGGCAGCCGGAGGACACGCACTCCTCCAGACACAGAAGATACCCGGTTTTTCGGACCGACTCCTCCACCAGAGTCAGGTCCAGCGGGGAAATCTGCCAGAGCTTTACGATCTCCGCCTGAATGCCACACTGGGAGAGGATTCTCGCCCCGTCCATGGCCTCACAGACCAGCGGGCCGTAGGTGACAATGGTCACATCTCCTCCCTTCCGAAGCAGGGTATTTTCCAAAATGCAGTCTCCGTAGGTCTCATTGCCCCCCCGGGGATAGCGTACCGCCACCGGCCCCTCCACCTGATACACCGCATAGTGAAGGCTCTTTCGGAGCTCCTCGGTGGATGCGGGGGACAGCACGGTCATATGGGGCACGGTACGGAGAAAGCAGGGGTCAAATACCCCATGGTGCGTCTCTCCGTCGGCCCCTACCAGCCCCGCCCGGTCCACTGCAAATACCACATGGAGATTTCCAATGGCCGCGTCGTGGATCAGCATATCATAGGCTCGCTGGAGAAATGTGGAGTAAATTGCCACCACAGGAAGCATTCCCTGCTTGGCCATGCCGCAGCTCATGGTGACGGCGTGGCCCTCGGCAATGCCCACATCAAAGAATCGCTTGGGAAACCGCTGGGCAAACTCCGTCAGTCCCGTTCCCTGCTCCATGGCGGCGGTAATGGCGCAGATCCGGTGGTCCTCCTCGGCCATGGCGCACATGGTCTTTCCAAAGGCCCCGGAAAAGGACTCCCCTCCGGAGCTTTTGCTCTGGCCGGAGGCCACATTGAAGCTGGAAACTCCGTGAAACTCATCAGGGCTCTCCTCGGCATAGCTGTAGCCCCTGCCCTTGGTGGTGGTCACATGCAGGAGCACGGGACAAGCCAGGTCTTTGGCCTGCCGGAGGAGATAGGTCATTTTCTTGATGTCATGGCCATCCACCGGGCCAAGGTACACAAATCCCATCTCATCGAACATATTACTTCCGATGAGGGCATTCTTCATCCAGAGCTTGATTCGGTGGACCACGTGGTAGAGGTGTTTTCCCCCGGGCGCATGGCTGGTGAAGGCGTGGAAGGCCCGTTTAAAGCTGAGATAGGAGGGCTTCAGCCGCTGGCGGGCCAGAAACTTGGAGATGCCCCCCACATTGGGCTGTATGGACATGCCGTTATCGTTGAGGATCACAATCAGCGGCTCTCTGCTCTGGCCGGCGTCGTTGAGTCCCTCGTAGGCCAGGCCTCCGGTAAGGGCGCCGTCACCAATGACGGCAATTACGCTGTAGTCCCCTCCGGAAAGGGTCCTGGCCCGAGCCATTCCCAGCGCTACCGACACGGAATTGGAGGCGTGCCCCGCCACAAAGGCGTCCGCCGGGGACTCCGAGGGCTTCGGAAAGCCTGCCATGCCTCCCAGCTGCCGAAGATGGGCAAAGCCCTCCACCCGGCCGGTGAGCATTTTATGGACATAGCTCTGATGTCCCACGTCAAACACAATGCGGTCCACATAGGGGTCAAAGACCTTATGGAGGGCTATGGTCAGCTCAACAGCGCCCAGATTGGAGGCCAGGTGGCCTCCTGTTTTCGAGACGCTGTTGATGAGAAAGCTCCTTATTTCACTGCACAGGGCCTGATCCTCTTCCGGTCCAAAGGCCAGGAACTGGTCCCGATCCTCTGCTCGTTCCAAAAGATTCAAAATTACACAACCTGTCTTTTCTGTTCTAGTTCCGTTTCTACATGATTATACCATAATCACGGGTTTTTTCAACGGATTTCCGAACATTTATACATCATTTCATCCGAGATGTCAAGCCACGGGCCAGAGAGACGATAAAGGACGTATCTTGGAAGTCCCCGGTTTCCAGGGCTGCCACCGCCCGGGCGGTTTCCTGCTCCACCAGGTCCTGGCAGGCCTCCAGCCCCAGCAGGGTCACGAAGGTGCTTTTATGGTTCTCCTGGTCAGAGCCGATGGGCTTGCCCAGCTCCGCCTGGGAGCCGATTTCATCGAGCATGTCGTCCCGAATCTGAAACGCCATGCCCAGGGCGTAGGCAAATGCGCCGGCGGCGGCGATCTCTTTCTCCGAGCCGCCTCCCAGTACCGCCCCCATTTGACAGGCCCCACGAATCATGTCCCCGGTTTTGTGCCGGTGGACCTGCTCCAGCTCCTCCCGGGACAGGGGGCGTTTCTCCCCCTCCAGGTCCAAAATCTGTCCTGCCACCATGCCGGTTTCTCCGGCAGCCTGAGACAAAAGGGCCACACAGCGGACCACCCGCTCCGCCGGAGCCTGTAGCTCCGTCAGATACCGGAAGGCCGCAGTAAGCAGGGCATCCCCCGCCAATGTGGCCACATCCTGGCCGTAGACCTTGTGGTTGGTGAGTCGGCCCCGGCGATAGTCATCGTTGTCCATACAGGGCAGATCATCGTGAATCAGGGAATAGGTGTGGATCATCTCCACTGCCGCCGCAGCAGGCAGAACCGTCTCTGCGCTGCCGCCGCAGGCCTCGCAGAAGGCCATGCACAGTGCAGGGCGAAGGCGCTTTCCCCCGGCCAGAAGGCTATACCGCATGGCCTCCAGCAGAACGCCGTAGGGGGCGGACTGGGTGAACTGCCGGGAAAGATACTCCTCCACCAGCCACTGATACCGGGAAAGGGTCTTATCAGACATTGTCGATCTCCTGTTCCGTCGGGGCGCCGTCCGGCCCCTTCATCATCTGGGTAACCTTCAGCTCCGCCTGGTCCAGAAGCTCGGTGCATTTCACGGAGAGCTTTGTGCCCTCCTCAAACAAGGCGATGGACTCCTCCAAAGAGGCCTCGCCGGTTTCCAGGGCCGTGACAATCTGGTCCAGCCGCTGGAGGGATTCTTCAAAGGTGGCGCTTTTCTTTGCCATGTTCAGTCCTCCATCACTTGTTCCACAGTGGCCGACGCGCGGCCCTGGGCAAATCGAATCTGGATATGGTCACCGGGTTTCAGCTCCGCCCCGGAACGGACGGCGCTGCCGGATGGTGTTTCGGTAATGCTGTAGCCCCGGGACAGCACCTTCAGCGGACTCATGGCATCCAGCCTGGCTGCCAGCGTCCCGGCCGTCCGCTGCCGGACGTGAAGGCTCTGCTCCCAGGCGGCCTTCAGCTTCTGCTGCCGGGAGAGCACCTCTGCCCGGGCCAAATTCTCCCGTTGGAGCATGGCTCGGCCCAGCCGGTCCATCAGACCGTCCAGCCGCTGCCGCCGATCCTCCAGATAACGGGTGGGCAACTGAAGCACCCGGGCATTCTTCCTGAGCTCCAGCTGCTGCCGGGAGAGCTTCAATCGTTTGCCCATGGTCTGAATCATTCGGGTCTGGTAGCCGTGGAGCATGGTCCGAAGCTCCGCCTGGTCCGGCACCGCCAGCTCCGCCCCGTTGGAGGGTGTGGCCGCCCGGACGTCCGCCACATAGTCGGCAATGGTCACATCCGGCTCATGGCCCACGGCGGAAATCACCGGAATCTCCGAGCGATAAATGGCCCGGGCCACGATTTCCTCGTTGAAGGCCCACAGATCCTCCATGGAGCCGCCGCCTCGTCCTGTAAGGATCAGATCCGCCACCTGATAGCGGTTGGCGTAGTCAATGGCCCCGGCGATCTCCTGGGGGGCCTCCGTCCCCTGAACCCGCACCGGCAGCAGCGTCACCTCCGTAAGGGGGTACCGCCGTCCCAGCACCCGGAGGATGTCGTGGAAGGCCGCCCCTGCCGAGGAGGTAATCACGGCAATCTTGCCCGGAAATGCCGGAAGGGGCTTCTTATGGTCAGGGTCGAACAGCCCCTCCCCCTCCAGCTTTTTCTTCAGCTGCTCAAAGGCCAGGGCCAGATCCCCCGCTCCCTCGGGGCTCATGGATACACAGTAGAGCTGATAGGCCCCGTCCCGGGGATAGACGGTGATCCGTCCGGCTGCCAGCACGGTCATGCCATTTTCCGGACGAAACCGCAGCCGGGCGGCACTGGACCGGAACATCACGCATTTCAGCGCCGCTTCCCCGTCCTTCAACGTAAAATAGTGGTGCCCCGAGGGATAGCACTTATAATTGCTAATCTCTCCCCGGACACAGAGGCCCCCCAGCAGGGAATCCCCGTCCATCATCTCCTTGATGTAGGCATTGACCTGGCTGACCTCTAAAATCAAATCATCCATGTTGTATCTCCGCAAGATAGGTGAGCACCGCAATGCCCAGCGCATTGTCGGTGGAATACTCCGGCGGACCGAATACACCCCCCAGCGGGACCATCCGCCGGCGCAGCTGCCGATTGGAGGCCACACCGCCGGTAAACACCACCGGCAAGTCCCCGTACCGTCCCTTGGCCTGTTCCGTGGCCGTTTCCACTGCCCGGCTGACACAGGCCAGGGCAAAGGCCGCCGTCTCCTCCGGCGTCCGGGCCGTCCCCATCTCCCGAACCTTGTTCTCCATGCCCGACAGGGAAAACCGCATATCCCGGACCTTCACCGGGAACCCCCGGCTTTTTACGTCTCCGGCCAGTTGGTCCAGCGCCTTTCCCGCAGGGAAATCCAGTCCCAGAACCTGACCGGTACGGTCAATCAGCTGTCCCGCAGACAGATCCTCCGTGCCGCCGATTTTCTCCGCCTGGAGTCCGGGATGTACACACAGTAGCTCCGTGGTGCCGCCGGAGAGATGCCAGGCCAGGAAGGTCCGCTCCATCAGGTCCATGCGTCCTGCCTGATGCAATACCGCCGCCAAGTGGCCCTGCTGATGGGAAAAGCCGTAAAACCGCACACCCAGCGTCTGGGCCAGGACCTGCCCCTGGGACTGTCCCGCCAGAAAGCAGGGCATATAGGAGCCCTCCACCGCCCGAGGCCGGGTACTGGCTCCCACGGCAGACAGCTCCGGGTGCCGGCCATCCAGCAGCCGCTCCACAATCTCCGGCAGGCGCTTAACATGCTGAAACAGGGCATCGCTCTGACGAAGGCCCAGCTCCCCCGGCTTTACCTCCAACAGACGGCCGGAATTGGCGCCCTCTACTCCATCGTACAGAGCCGCAGAGGTGGTATAGTTGCTGGTATCTAAGCCCAGGACGGTCATTTCTGATCCCGGGCGAAGGAGCCCAGAACGCCGTTGATAAAGGACACCTTGTCCTCCTCCTCATAGCGGCGGGCAATCTCCACCGCCTCGTTGATTACGGCGCCGGTGGGAGCATCCTCCACATAGAGAATCTCGTAGATGGCCAGCCGGAGCACCGCCAAAGACACCTTGGAAATCCGGCTTACCTTCCAACCCACGGCATAGCGCTCAATGATGGCGTCAATGTCCTGCCGCTTCACATATACCCCCCGAACGCATTCGGTGATATACTTCATCTGCTTTTCGTTGGGCTTCTCCTGGTAGAGATCAGTCTCCTCTGCCAGTCTGGGGTAGTACCCGTCGGAGAATACCGCTTCGATCAGCTCCTCCGGGAGCTCGTCGTGATAGTCCATCTCGTAGACGAGATGCATGGCAATTTCTCTGGCTGTGGTTCTAGTCATAATGTTATCCCCTATCTGTAAATCGCCGAAAAACTCAGCGCAAAATTAACCATATTACATTATACCCGGTTTCTCCGCAAAAAGAAAGTAGGTTTTTCAAAAAAGGAATGGGAAGTCCCTTCTCCCCTTCCCCGTTTAGGCTCCCGGCCACGGTGCGCTCCGGCAATTTGGCAGGAGAATGACAAATTTTCCTGGGGATTTTTCATGGTTTGCCGATTCCATTCAAGGGGTACCTGTGGTATACTACCCTTATAAAACGCACTTCCCTTGAGAGGAGGAAATGATATGGCCGATTACGACAGCAGTTCCAATTATAAACAGGCCAGAGCCATAGGCCGACGCTTTGTCTCAGATCACGCGGACTCTGAGTACAAGGGGTATCTTCTGATTTTGGACGACCTGATTGGGAATGTGGAAATCGCCGGTGAAATTAACCTGGGGACCTGTGAAATCCCCATTAACAAGATCATCGGGACCCGGACCTCCGCCCGAAGCAACGCCTTTGCAGGCAACTTTATGCCCCTTCTTCCGGAAAACACGGAATTCGGCGCCAAGTGGATGAAGCTCTACAACTCTCATATTTCCGAGGGCATCCGGGAGCCCATCAAGGTCTATGAATATATCAACCGCTACTTTGTCCAGGAGGGCAACAAGCGGGTCAGCGTTCTGAAATATCTGGGGGCCGTCGCCATTGAGGCAAAAGTCACCCGTCTCATCCCCAAGCGGGACGAGAACAACAAGATGGTCTCCATCTACTACGAATTTCTGGACTTTGACCGCAGAGCCACCTTCGATAATCTATGGTTCTCCTACCGCGGCAGCTTTACCAAGCTGGTGAGTCTGGTGGAGGGATGGCAGAGCGAGCATCCGGAGGCCGAGGGCTCCACCGCCGATCTCATCAACACCGCATTTAAATCCTTCCGGGTTTGCTATAAGGAGGCCGGATTTAGCGACATCCCCATCACCTCCGGCGACGCCTTCCTGGAATATGTGAAAATCTATGGGTTTCAGCCCTTCCGCTCCCTTTCCACCATTCGGGAGCAGGTCAAGAGCTGCGAGGCACAGTTCAAGCTCATTTCCGTCAAGGACCCCAACACCGTCAACACGGTGGAAATGCGATATGACTCTCAAAAGACGCCCCTGTCCTTCTTCTCCCGGCGTCCTCGGAAGCTAAAGGTCGCCTTCGCCTTCGACGGAACCCCGGAAACCTCCCTTTGGACCTATTCCCATGACGTCGCCCGGCGGCGCCTGGAGCGGACGCTCGGGGACAAGATTTCCGTGATTACCAAATACTCTGTTCCCAGCGGGGAAAGCTCCTACAACTCCCTTCGCGCCTTAATGGACGAGGAACCAGACATTCTCTTTGCCACCAGTCCCAATATGTCTGCCGGGGCCCTGCGTCTTTCTTTGGAATTCCCGGACCGGACCATTCTGAACTGCGACCGGGCACAGCCGAAGAAGAACATGATTACCTATTTTGCGAAATTCTTTGAGGCATCTTTCCTCTGCGGTGTAATGGCCGGCTCCATGACCAGAACCGGACTGGTAGGCTTTATGTCCACCCCCATGTTCCAGCAAGACACCACCTGTGATCTCAACGCCTTTGCCGTGGGGGCTCAGCTGGTGAATCCCACCGCAAAGGTCATCAACGTGGAGATGTACCGTCCCAACGCCACAGAGCAGGACCATGCAGAGGCACGGTATCTGTTGGCCCAAAAGAATGTTGACATCGCCCTCTGCCTTCATCAGATGCACACCCCCCAGGTTCGGAAGGGCTTCCCCGGGGTCTATGCCCAGCTCTATCTACTCCAGACCCATACAGGATTTCCCAACGAATGCATCGGCGCTGCCGCCGTGGACTGGTCTGTGGTGTACAATCAGATGGTGGGAGACAGCTTCACCACGAAGAACTCCATTCTGGACATCACCCGCAGCGGCATGGACAGCTCCGTTCATTTTGGCTGGGGCCTCAATACCGGACTGCTGGATGTGCTGGGCGTGGACTCCTTTATGGGACACAACGCCATTCGGCTGCTAAACATCTTCAAAGATTTGGTGCAGTCCGGCAAGGTCCACCCCTTCGAGGGTCCGCTCTACGACGTCCAGCGGAACATGATTCTGGAGAAGTACAGCACCCTAAACCTGCTGGAAATTCAAAACATGGCCTGGCGGCATGAGGCCGTGGTGGACAGTCTTCAGATGAGCTGATTGGGGAGCGCCGCCGTATGGAAAACTTTATTTTTAGTCTGAATGTCACCATGCCAATTTTCGTGATCATTTTGGTGGGCGGGTTTTTGAAGCGTATCGGCCTGCTCACCGAGGGCTTCGCCTCCGTTGCCGACAAATTTGTGTTCAAGGTGGCCCTTCCGGTGCAGCTGTTCCGGGACATTGCCACCATGGACATCCGCTCCGACTTCTCCTGGCCCTTTGTCCTGTTTTGCATGGCCGCCACTACCTTTATGTTCGCCGCCTGCTGGCTCATTGCCCGACTGTTTTTAAAGGACAAATCCATGGTGGGCGCCTTTTCCCAAGCCGCAGCCCGGGGCTCTGCCGCCATTCTCGGCATCAGCTTTGTGGAAAACATCTACGGGACCTCTGGCATGACGCCTATGATGATCGTGGCGGCCGTACCTCTGTTTAACATCTACTCGGTCATCATCCTCACTGTCTCCTCCGCAGAGGGGAAGCTCAGCGGTGCCGTGATGAAGAAAACCCTCCGAGGCGTCATAACCAACCCCATCATCCTCGGCATCGCCGCCGGTATGGTCTGGAGCTTGTGCGGGCTCCCCTGGCCAGTGATCCTCAGCAAATCCGTGGGCTATGTGGCCTCCACCGCCACCCCTCTGGCCCTTCTGGTTCTGGGCGCCACCTTCAAGGGCCGGGAAGCTCTTCAGAAAATCGGCCCTACCGTTGCCGCAGCCATGCTGAAGCTGGTCATAATCCCGGCATTGGTGTTCCCGGTGGCCATTGCCATGGGCTTCCGCAGCAGCGAGCTGGTGGCCATTATGATTATGCTGGCCTCCCCCACCACGGTGACCTGCTATATTATGGCCAAGAATATGGGCGGCGACGAAACGCTTTCCGCCAGTGTGGTCATGACGGCCACGGTTCTGTCCAGCATCACCTTGACCCTGTGGGTATTTCTCATCCGCAGCCTCGGATACATATAAGTACCACCGCAGGGCAGCGCCACAGCTGTCCTGCGGCTTTTTGGAGGTGGATCCATGCGTCCCATTGACTATTCCCCGGGGGCCCGTCTGTTACTGGTGCCCGCCATGCTGGACGACCATTTCCCCCTGCTTCAATATGCCCTGTATTCCAGCGCCTTTCACCCTGTGATTCTGTCCAACGAGGCCCAAATCACCGACCTTGGCCTGAAATACGTCAACAACGATATGTGCTATCCCTGTATCTTGAATGTGGGCCAGCTTCTTGGGGCACTTGGCTCCGGAGATTATCCACTATCCCGCACCTGTCTGCTGATGCCTACGCTGGGAGACGCCTGCCGAGGCTCCAACTACATCAGCGCCCTGCGGAAAGCCGTGCATGCCGCAGGATTTTCTCAGGTTCCGGTGCTGTCCATGAATGTCAAGGGATTGGACCGGGGGCACTGCGTTCCCATTCACCTGTCCATGGTCTGGCGAGCGCTGTTTGCCATGTATTATGGGGATATTCTGATGCTATTGTGCAATCAAACCCGCCCCTATGAAGCCGTCCCCGGAGCCGCAGAAGCCCTCCGCCAGCAGTGGTTTCAGACCTTGGGGCAGGATCTTCAATCCGGCTCCCACCTGACCCTTCGTCACATGCGTCAGAACTTCCTGCGCATAGCCCAATCCTTTACCGCACTCCCCCGCTCCGGTGTCCCCAAACAGCGAATCGGCATCATCGGCGATGTCTACACCAAGTACTGCCACCTGGGCAACTGGAGCGTGCTTTCCTATCTGGAATCCTGCCACTGCGAGGCCTATGTAGACGGGCTGAGCTGGTATGTGCAATACTACCTGGATTCCCACCGGCCGGAAGCCGGCCCCTCCCGGGTCCTCTATTCCGGTCTGAGCCGCCTGCTTCTGGCGCTCCAACGGGACATGCTGGATGCGCTGCGCCAATTCCGCTTCCATGCCGCGCCAGATTTCAGCGTGATGAAGCAGGAGGCCGCCCCCTACGTTCCCATGGGGATTACCGTAGGAGACGGATGGCTGTTGGGGGCGGAGGCTGTATCTATGGTCCATCACGGCTGTCCAAAGGTTTTGGCCATCCACCCCTTCGGCTGTCTGCCCGGCCACGTCTGTGGAAAGGGATACTACCCCGGCCTGGGTCGAAGGCTCCCCCAGGGAAAAATCGTCACCGTTGATGTGGATGCCAGCGGGTCCCGGTCCAGCTTTTATAACCGTGTTCAAATGCTTGTGGACCTTCCCTCCCCGTAGAAACGTCCCTTCTGCATGGCATCCTGCAAATGCCCCCCATTCTCGATGGTTTCTTTCTCTGGGCGGCCATGGTGAATTTTCATGAATTTTTAGGGGTGCTTTTTTCATATTTCATGCATGTATTTCTGCGGCGTACATTTGTCCATGTGATTGTTTCCCGCCAGAAAACACGCAAGAATAAAGTCATGCAAATTCACTTTCTTTCGGGTTTTGCCGGATTGACCCAAAAAAAACAGTTGATTTTTGCAAGTTGACTGCGGTATAATGTTCACATCAAAAATCTGCAGGATTTCATCCAGCGGAAATAACATGTGAAGGAGTAAAGTATTCCATGAAAACTTCCAAAAAAGTTCTGGCAATGCTCCTGGCCTCGGCCATGATGGTCACCGCCTTTGCGGGCTGCGGCACAGAAGCCGCCGGTTCCGCGGCTGCCTCTGGCACAGATGCCGCTGCCGCAACTCAGGCCGCCACCGATGGCAAGGTCGTAAAAATTGGTGTCTATGAGCCCGCTTCCGGCGACAACGGCGCCGGCGGCAAGCAGGAGACTCTGGGCATTCAGTATGCCAACAAGGTTCAGCCCACCGTAGAGATCGGCGGCGAGACCTACACCGTCCAGCTGGAGATCGTGGACAACCAGTCCTCCACCGATAAGGGTCCCTCCGCTGCCCAGCAGCTGGTGTCCGACGGTGTATCCGTGGTTCTGGGCTCCTATGGTTCCGCTGTTGCCATTGCCGCTTCTGACGTGTTCAAAAACGGTGGCGTTGCCGCCATCGGCGTCACCTGCACCAACCCCCAGGTTACCGAAGGCAACGACCACTATTTCCGTATTTGCTTCCTGGATCCCTTCCAGGGCACCGTCCTGGCCAACTTCGCCAACGGCGATCTGAAGGCCAAGAAGGCCTACTGCCTGGCTAAGCTCGGCGACGACTACTCCGTGGGCGTCTGCAACTACTTCATTGAGGCCTTTGAGAAGCTGGGCGGCGAAGTGGTCTATGAGACCTTCCCCGAGGGCAACTCCGACTTCACCTCCTACGTCACTAACGCCAAGAGCCAGGGCTGCGACGTGTTCTTTGCCCCGGTTTCCATTGAGGCCGCCGCAAACATTGTGGAGCAGGCAAACGTCCAGGGCCTGGGCATTCCCCTGCTGGCCAGCGACACCTGGGACTCCAACGTGGTTGCCAACGCCGCGAAGGGCACCAATGTTGAAATCTATGTGACCACCTTCTATCAGGAGGGCGGCAACCCCGACTTCGATAAGGGCATCAAGGAGTACATCAACTCCGATGCCACAGCCCTCGCCAACAACGGCGGCAACGATCAGCTGGCTGCCGTGTCCGCCATGGGCTATGACGCTTACTTCGTGGCTCTGGAGGCCCTGAAGTCTGCCGGCTCTACCGACCCCGCCGCCGTGAAGGCTGCCCTCCCCTCTGTGAAGTACACCGGCGTAACCGGCGAGATCTCCTTTAACGAGACCGGCGATGCCAACCGTACCACCGCTTTCATCAAAAAGTGCAACACCGAAACTGCTGCATGGGATCTGGTTCGTGAGCAGGGCGTCGAATAAGCACCCATAATCACAATACCAACCGGAGACCCTACAGGGTCTCCGGCTTTCCCGATGCTCTCACTTTGGGCTGCCTCGAAAGGAACCTAGCCCATACTGGTCTCTTTCGAGACAGCTCAAATCTATCATTTAGGAGGTTTATCCATGAGTGTCGTTCTTCCCTACCTGCTGTCGGGAATCTCCGTAGGCGGCCAGTACGCGCTGATTGCGATTGGCTATACCATGGTCTACGGCATTCTTCGGCTCATCAACTTCGCCCACGGCGACGTGTTTATGGTGGCCGGTGTCATGATGGTCTATCTCAGTACCACCCTTCCCCTGTATATTTCCATGCCGCTGATGCTGATTTTAACGGTCATCATCGGCTTTGCCATTGAGCGGGTGGCCTACAAGCCCCTGCGCTCCGCCCCCCGGATGTCTATTATGATCTCCGCCATCGGCGTGAGCTATCTGCTGCAAAACCTGGCCGCCTATATCACCGGCGGACTGGCTCAGCAGTATCCCACCATTCCCGGCATCTCCAACTCCGTGAGCATCGGCCCCGCCACCACAAAGGTTGTCACCCTGGTGACCCCCTTCCTGGTGATTGCCCTGGTCTTTGGCCTGGTTATGCTCATCAACCACACAAAGATTGGCATGGCCATGCGGGCTGTGGCAAAGGATTATGACACGGCTCAGCTGATGGGCATCAAAATCAACGCCGTCATCAGCGCCACCTTCGTCATCGGCTCCTTCCTGGCCGCCATCGGCTCTGTGCTCTACTTCACCAACTACACCGCCGTCACCTATACCTCCGGCGCCATGCCCGGTCTGAAGGCCTTTGTAGCTGCGGTGTTTGGGGGCATCGGCTCTATTCCCGGCGCTGTGATTGGCGCATTCATCATCGGCATCTGTGAAAACATCGTCAAGGGTCTGGAGGCGATGCTGGCCATGGCAGGGATCAACCTGAACCTGGGGCTGGCGACCTTCTCCGACGCCGTGACCTTTGCGCTGCTGATTATCATCCTCGTGGTTAAGCCCACCGGCCTGTTCGGTGAAAAAGCCACAGAGAAAGTTTGAGGTGCGCCATGAAAAAATTTGAAAACAAACGCGGCACACTGATTACCGCCTGTATCGTCCTTGCCGTGTTCCTCTTTGTGGGGATTGCCGAGAAGCTGGCGCCTCCCTCCTGGAATATGCTATTTATGGTTCTGAAAAAAGGCTCCATTTATGCGCTGATTGCAGTTTCTATGAACCTGCTTAACGGATTCACCGGCTTGTTCTCTCTGGGCCAGGCAGGCTTTATGCTCCTGGGCGCATATACCTACGGCATCTTCACCATTCCCGTGGCCGACCGGGCTTCTGTGTATCAGTACTTTGACGGCGGCGTAATTCAGTTCACGCTTCCCGTTCCCCTGGCGCTGGTTCTGGCTGGCCTTGTGGCTGCCGCCTTTGCCTTTCTCATCGGTCTCCCGGTGCTCCGCCTAAAGAGCGATTATCTGGCCATTGCCACATTGGGCTTTGCGGAGATTATCCGGGCAGTTTTCCAGTGGAACGTCCTGGGCCCTGTTACCAACGGCTCCAACCTCCTTCGGAAATTCCCGGTATTTCAGTCCACCATCTCCTACTTCCTGGTGGTTGGTATTTGTGTGGCTGTGATTCTGCTGCTGATTAACTCCTCCTATGGCCGGGCCTTTAAGGCCATTCGGGAGGATGAAATCGCCGCCGAGGCCATGGGCATCAACCTGACCCGGCACAAGATGCTCTCCTTCTGCATCTCCTCGTTTTTTGCCGGAATCGGCGGCGCCCTGCTGGCCATGTACCAGACCTCTGTTCAGGCTGCCATCTTTAAGTCGGCCATGACCTATGAGATTCTTTTGATTGTGGTCATCGGCGGCATCGGCTCCATTTCCGGCAGTATCCTGGCGTCCTTCCTGTACATCGCCTGCAGCGAGTGGTGGCTGCGTTTCCTGGATCAGGAGACCATCCTCTCCACCGCAGGCCGCACTCAGTTTGTGGTCGTTATGGCGGTGATCTTTGCAATTCTGCTGGCCATGATGGTGTTCCGGCTGGTGAAGCCCAAGGCCAAAGCGCGTCTGCCCTATGGCATCGGGGCGGGAGTCAGCGGTCTGGTCCTGATTTGGCTCATCTATTTTGCAGCCACCGGTCAGACGAAGGTGCCTCTGCTGCGGAACGGCTTCCGCATGGTGGTATTCTCTGTGATTATTATGATTGTGGTGCTGTTCTTCCGCCGGGGCATCATGGGCACCAAGGAGCTTCCTGAGCTGTTTCGGAAGCGTCAAAAAACCGCAAGCAAGGAGGTGGCGAAATGAGTGAGAACGTTCTGCATGTGGAAAACGTCACCATGCAGTTCGGTGGCGTGGTGGCGGTGAACGGTCTGAGTCTGGATGTAAATCAGGGCGAGATCGTGGCGCTCATTGGCCCCAACGGCGCTGGCAAAACCACTGCCTTCAACTGCATTACCGGCGTCTACGAGCCCACCAACGGCCTGGTGTCCTTCCAGGGTAAGCCCATGGTGGAAAACCACCCCCAGGGCAAAATGAAGAGGCTGTATTCCGGCGAGCACCTGGGAGAATATACCCACATTCTCAGTCCCACCCCGGATAAAATTACAAAACTGGGCGTCGCCCGTACCTTCCAGAATATCCGTCTGTTTTCCCAGCTCACGGTCTTTGACAATGTGCTGATTGCCAAGCACATGCGTGCCAAGCACAACTGGTTCACCTCCACCTTCCGCCTGAGCTACAGCGAAGAAAAGCGGATGCGGGAGGAAACCGCCGCCCTGCTGGAGGAGCAAAATCTTCTGCACCTGAAGGATGAGATCGCCGGTTCCCTCCCCTATGGACTCCAGCGCCGCCTGGAAATTGCCCGGGCCCTGGCTACCAATCCGAAGCTGCTGCTGCTGGATGAGCCCGCCGCAGGCATGAACCCCCAGGAGACCCAGGAGCTCACCGATTTTATTCTGGAAATTCGGGACAAATATGATCTCACCATTTTTATGATCGAGCACCACATGGACCTGGTCATGCAGATCTCCGACCGCATTTATGTCTTGGATTTCGGCAAGCTCATTGCCTCCGGCACACCTGCCGAGGTACAGCGCAACCAGCGGGTCATTGACGCATACTTGGGGGTGAGCAGCGATGCTTAAAATTGACAATCTCTATGTAAACTATGGCGGCATTGAGGCCGTCAAGGGCATTTCCCTGGACGTTCCGGACGGAAGTATCATTACGCTGGTCGGTGCCAACGGCGCAGGCAAGTCCACCACCCTTCGCTCCATTGTGGGTCTGGTCCAGGCCAAAAGCGGCTCCATCACCTTAGATGGAGAGGAACTGCTGGGCCAAAGCACCACCGACATCGTGTCCAAGGGCATCACGCTGGTTCCCGAGGGCCGTCATGTGTTCCCGGATATGACCGTTTTGGAGAACCTGAAAATCGGCGGTTATATGCGCAAGGACAGTCTCAAGGATGATATTGAACGGGTGTATGCCCTGTTTCCCCGGCTGAAGGAGCGTTCCTGGCAGGCCGCCGGCACCCTTTCCGGTGGCGAACAGCAGATGCTGGCCGTTGGCCGGGCGCTGATGTCCAAGCCAAAAATTATTATGATGGATGAGCCCTCTCTTGGCCTGGCCCCCATCATTGTCCAGAGCATCTTCTCCATTATTCAAGAGATCAACAAACAGGGCACTACAGTGCTTCTGAACGAGCAAAACGCCAATATGGCCCTGAAGGTGGCCAGCTACGGCTACGTCATGGAAACCGGCCGCATCTCCCTTCAGGGCACCGGAGCGGAGCTACTGGCCAACGAACAGGTCAAGGAGTTGTACCTGGGCAAATCCAAACAGTAATCCCCATGGTGCAGCCACCCTTGGCTGCGCCATACAGTTTGTCTAACGCATGAAGAAATTTTTGGTGAAAATGTCCTTTGCAAATCTCGATAAAATCTTGTATGATTAGCGGCATCAACGTGTAGCATCTGCGTAATTCCGGTTGGCAGATGCTACACGTTTTTTCTATGAACAGGAGGATTTTATCCAATGGAACATCAAACGCTGGGAATGGAACGGATTGGCCGGCTGATGCTGCAATATGCGGTTCCCTGTATTATTTCTCTGCTGGTCGGTGCGCTGTACAACATTGTAGATCAGATTTTTATCGCCAACGCCAGCTATCTCGGCTCCTTTGGCAATGCCGCCAACACCGTGGTTTTTCCGCTCACGGTAGTGGCGCTGGCTCTAGCGGTTATGATTGGAGATGGCTGCTGCGCTTTTGTCAGCATCAGTCTAGGCCGTGGCGAGGAGGATACCGCAAAAGCAAGTGTGGGAAACTCCATTGTCATGGTCCTTGCCGTGAGTTTCATACTGATGGCATTGTATCTCCTCTTCTCCGCCCCGATCATCTCTATGTTCGGCGGAACAGTAAACTCAGAGACCTATCAGTATGCCCAGGAGTATTTCTTCTATATCACCTTGGGCATTCCGCTGTATATGTTCGGTCAGGCCATGAATCCCATTATTCGAGCCGACGGCAGTCCAAAGTTCGCCATGTGCTCTACGTTGGCCGGGGCTGTTGTTAACATAATTCTGGACCCTGTCCTCATTTTTGTATGCCGGTGGGGCATGATGGGCGCGGCCATCGCCACCGTTCTGGGACAGGCGCTCACGGCGGTTCTTGCCGTTTGGTATTTGGTTCACATGAAGGTCATTGGCCCTCACAAGCGCGATTTTCGCCTGCAACGGACGATTTGCCGCCGCACGCTTTCTCTTGGCCTGACCAGTTTCCTTTCTCAGCTCTCCCTGGTAGCCGCCATGGCAGCCATTAACAACATGATCCGCCAATACAGCGCACTGGACACAGTTTTTGGTCAGGCGCAATATGCACAGATTCCCATGGCCGTGGTGGGAATCGTCATGAAGTTCTTTCAAATTGTCATCTCCATTGTGGTTGGCATGTCCGCCGGATGTATTCCCGTGGTGGGCTATAATATGGGCGCCGGAAACCGGAATCGCGTTGCTTCCCTGTTTACTCACCTACTGATTGCAGAGGCCTGTGTTGGCGCCGCTGCCCTGCTGCTGGTGGAAGGAATGCCACGACAGCTGATTTCGATATTCGGTGCCGCCAACGAGAGCGCTTACTATACGGACTTTGCAGTGAAGGCCTTTCGTATCTATCTCTGCATGATCGTTCTGGCTTGCATCAACAAGGCCTGCTTTATTTTCCTACAGGCCATGGGCAAAGCTGCGGCCTCCACTGCCCTTTCCGTGATTCGTGAAGTGGCCTTTGGCGTTGGATTCGCACTGCTGCTGCCCAGGTTCTTCGGGCTGGACGGCGTGCTCTACTCCATGCCGGTATCCGACATTCTAACATTTCTCATTGCAGTGGTCCTAATCGCAGGAACCTACCGGGAACTCAACTCGCAATGACATCCCATTCTATCTGTCCCTTGACTTTTCCTTGACAAATCGTAGAAAATCATGTATTTTATTTAGGTCGGCAGTTGCCTGCTGCGGTTTACCTGTAGAGTTGCCCGAGTGACCGAAGGTGCAGCACTCGAAATCTCCTTCGGCTAACAGAAGTCTATCTTCCGAAAAGCCTTTAACCGTGCGGGTTTCGGGCATTCGCCCGCCGCAGGCACACCGTGAGTTCTAATAGGAATTCTAATACAACTGAATACTTGCGTTAATCTCGGTTTTCCGAGTTAACATACATGGAGAGGTATCGAAGTGGTCATAACGGGGCTGACTCGAAATGCGCGTTGGCTCTGGCCGTTTTCTCCGCTGAAAAC
>CAKSWT010000007.1 GCA_934512135.1 uncultured Oscillospiraceae bacterium | reverse complement strand
TAGTGTGTGGGTGACTGCATGTGAAAATAGGTAATGCCAACATCAAATTCCGCTCTCCAATCGGGGAGCGGTTTTTTTGACTAGAACAATTTTTCTTTAAAGTGCGAAAACCACATATTATGGTTTACGCCGCAAGCAAAACGTGATAGAATAACATTAAATAATAAGAGGAGGGGTTTCGGTGATTAAAAAACCTTCAAAAGAGGCGAGCATGGCCCTCTACGAACAGATCGTTGCCCTAGATGATGTGGAAGCATGCTATCGCTTTTTCCAGGATCTTTGCTCCATTACAGAGCTTCGTGCGATGGAGCAGCGCTTTGATGTGGCCCGCCTTCTGTATGACGGCAAGGTGTATACGGAGATTGTAGACAACACCGGTGCCAGCAGCGCCACGATCAGCCGGGTGAACCGTGCGCTGAAATACGGCGAAAACGGACTTCTGGAGGCTTTTGAACAGGACAAGGCCTGAGAAAGACGCCCAATCCACACAAAGTGAAGGAAGCAAACATGCAAATTGCATAAAAATATGCCTGACATGGCTTTTCTTTGGTGAAATATCGAAAAAATGAAATTTCATCTTGACATCTTCCAAACAGATGCTTATACTAAGTCCATCAAGCAAAGGCGCTGATACCGAGAAATCGGAGTATCAGCGCCTTTTTTGATTTGAATTGGCCATTCAAGTCGAATCTCAAATTATGTTGGGAGGAAAATGTGATGGAATTTTCATCTGTTAACACCATATGGGTGCTGTTGGGTGCTGCCATGGTGTTCTTTATGCAGGCAGGCTTTGCCATGTGCGAGGCAGGCTTTACCCGGGCGAAAAATACCGGCAATATTCTCATGAAAAACCTCATGGACTTTTGTATTGGCACCCCCTGCTTTTGGCTGATTGGCTTTGGCCTGATGTTTGGGTACAGCAGTGCCGTGTTTGGAACCTTTGATCCCCTGATTATGGGCGACTATGCAGGGGTGCTTCCCGCAGGGGTTCCCAAGTGGGCCTTTGTAATTTTCCAGACCGTGTTCTGCGCTACATCTGCTACCATTGTTTCCGGCTCCATGGCGGAGCGCACGAAATTCTCTGCATACTGCATTTATTCCGCCTGTATTTCCCTGTTCATTTATCCCATTTCCGGCCACTGGATCTGGGGCGGCGGCTGGCTCAGCCAGCTGGGCTTCCATGATTTTGCCGGTTCCACTGCGGTCCATATGGTGGGCGGTGTCTGTGCCTGCATTGGCGCGGCAATGCTCGGTCCCCGGATTGGCAAGTACGATAAGAACGGCAAGCCCCGGGCCATTCTCGGCCACAACCTTTCCATTGCGGCCCTTGGCGTGTTCATTCTCTGGTTCTGCTGGTTTGGCTTCAACGGTTGCTCCACTGTGGCCATGGACAGCGACGAGGCAGTTGTTTCCGCCGGCTTGATTTTCTTCAACACCAACATGGCGGCTGCAGTTGCATGTGTGGTGACCCTGATCTTCACCTGGATCCGTTATGGCAAGCCGGACGTCTCCATGACCTTCAATGCCGCGCTGGCCGGTCTGGTTGGGATTACGGCAGGCTGCGATATGGTGTCTCCTGTGGGCGCCGCTGTGATCGGCATTGTCTGCGGCATTTTGGTGGTTCTCTCTGTGGAGTTCTTTGATAAGGTGGTCAAAATTGACGATCCGGTTGGCGCCATTTCTGTCCACGGGGTCTGCGGTGCCACCGGTACCATTCTCACCGGCCTGCTGGCCACTGACGGCGGCCTGTTCTACGGAGGCGGCTTCCGGTTCTTTGGAGTTCAGGTTCTGGGTGTCCTTGTGGTGATCGCCTACACGGCCATTGTGATTACGCTTGTATTTACCATCATTAAGAAAACCATTGGTCTCCGGTGCAGCGCCGAGGATGAGATCGAGGGTCTGGATATCTCCGAGCATGGCCTGGCCTCCGCTTATGCTGACTGGGTGCCTGCAACCTCCATGAGCATTGACGATACAGCTGCTGTGGCAGTGACCGGCACCACGCCTGTGGAAAAGGCCGTTCCCGTAGTCAAAGCGCCAAAGGCAGAGAAGGCCGACGGCACCAAGTATACAAAGGTCACCATTGTGTGCAACCAGTCTAAGTTTGAGGCCTTGAAGGCCCAGATGGCTCAAATCGGCGTAACAGGCATGACAGTGACCCAGGTAATGGGCTGCGGCGTCCAGAAGGGCAAGACAGAGTTCTATCGAGGGGTTCCTCTGAATATGAACCTGCTGCCTAAGCTCCAGGTGGACATTGTGGTTTCCACTGTGCCTCCGGCCTCTGTGGTGGCGGCCGCCAAGAGCGCCCTGTATACCGGCCATGTGGGAGACGGAAAGATCTTCCTGTATGACGTGGAGGATGTGATCCGTGTTCGGACCGGTGAAACCGGCGTCGCTGCGCTGACCGGCCCCGAGGAGGAATAATTTAAAATGCAAAGAGCAGCAGGCAATCCGTGGATTGTCTGCTGCTCGGTTTGTCAATAACCTCATAGAGTTTCGCCGCCGCAGCGGCGAAAAAGAGTAAAATCATTTTCCGCCTGGGCGTGTACATGGCGGAACATACCTCTCGGCCTGAAAGTGTGGCTTTTGTGCGCTGGAGGCGCACAAAAATGCGCGCATCGGGCCGCAATCCCCATGTCGGAAAAGCCTTCCGGCTTTTTCGACAGTTAAGCAGCAGGCAACCTATGGATTGCCTGCTGCTTTGCCGCGTGGAACCAAGAAATTACATGCCGCCCTGCATCTTCGGAGGCTCCCAAAGCTCCGATTCCTCATGCATGGTGATGTTGTTGTCCTTGGCAAATTTCTTCATCTGGGTTTTGGCCTTCTCCCAGGAGCCCTTTTCCTTGTTTTCCAGGGCTTCCTTGGTGATGGGCATTCCGTCGTTGGCCCCGCCGCCGGGGCCGCCAGGGCCGCCTCCGGGACCGGCGCCACCCTTCATTTTAATCAGCATGACCTCGGAAGGAACCTTTTTAAAGAGCTTCTTCTGCATGGTGGGCTGGAAGGTGATGGTGGTGATCTGATCCGCTCGGATGTTCATGGTCATGGCCTGCTTATCGGCCATGCGGAGCACGAACTCTGTTTTGTCAAACAGTATGTCGGCCTTTGCCATTGTTGACTCCTCCATTCAAATATACCGATATCTCTCTTTCCATTCCAAAGGAATTCACCATGTAGCATATACCAATCCTAACAATTTGTCAAACGCTGGTTTGTGCGATGCCATACAATTTGTGTTCCTCGGAGACACTGATGTATTACGATATTGTATCAAATATAGAGGAGCGTACTTATCCCTGGGCCGCGTTTTGACCGCAGAGCCGACCGAGGGTCCAGGCCATGCCAATGGAGACGCCGGGGATGGGCGTGGAATACTGGATGCCCCACCGGCGGCCACAGCAGTTTCCGGTGGCGTAGAGTCCGGGAATGGGTTCTTTTTTCATATCCAGAACATTCTGCCGCTCGTCGGTCCAGAGGCCATCTACGGTGGCCAAAAACTCATTACCAATCTGGGTGTGGCGCTGGAAGGCATAGTATGGGGGCTTGTTCACGGGAAGCAGAATTCTGGGATCCTTTCCGAAGTCCTCGTCCCGTCCGGCGGCGCAGAAGCCATTGTACCGCTGAATGGACCGGAGAAAATTCTCCCGTCTCTGGCCTGTAAAGCCCAAATATTCCGCCAGTTCCTCCAGGGTGTTGGCACAGTACATCCGTTCCTTCGGATCGGATCTGCCGCCGGGAGGGCCGCCAGGACCGCCGGGGCCTCCGGGACCTCCAGGACCTCCAGGACCACCGGGACCGCCGGGGCCTCCGGGACCACCGGGACCGCCGGGAGCACCCATGTCCGGCGGCATGGCTCGGGTTGCGTCGCCCCCTCGGGGAGCGTGCAGATTCAGGGAACAGCCCTCCGGTCCGGCCTTTCGGGCGGATTCCATCAAAAATCGGATTTGGTTCATTTCACTGTCATCCCCGGTCCAGACGGCGTTGTGTCCCGGAGCCTGGTAGCACAGCCAGCGTTCAAGGTCGCTGTCAAATACGGAGGTCACATAGCCGTCGGGGAGCCGGGCGCCCTCCACTCCGGAGAGCACCACATCGCCAAAGCCTTCGTTGCAGTACCGGTTGCCCTCCCGGTCCAGCCACAGGGCGGCAGTGGTCCCGATGACCTGGTTGGGGAAGAAATAGTTGGCCCCCATGGTGGCAATGGGAGCAGGAGACATCCGGCCTCCCGCCCAAACGCCCATCTGAATGCCGCTTCCGTCCTGTCCTCGCACCGAGGCCGCCACCACCTGGCCCGGGTCCTTCAGAGAGGTGATCTCGTCACAGAGGTCCTCCACCATTTCGGGATTTTTGGAAAAATCCCCGGCAGCCAGAATGACGCCCTTGCGAGCGTTAAGCTGAATATAGGTTCCGTCCTTCCGCTTGGCAATGACGCCGGTAACCCGACCGTCGGTTTTTATCAGCTGTTCGCCTCGGGTCTCATAGAGAAATTCCGCGCCAAGCGCTTTTGCGGCCTCCTGATTGGCCTGGGCAACCTTGGTAAGGCTTGTGATTCCGGGGAATCGGGCGCAGCCGGGCCAGAATTTGAAGCCGGAAATATCACCGGTGAACTGGGGATGGCTGGGCCAGTGGGTCACCAGAATGGCGTCCCGCTGGGCCTGGGTCAGAGGCGCAATCAGCCAGTCAAAGCATGGTCCGGATTCCCGGGCAAATTGAAGCACCAGCCTGGGGTTGGATCGATTGTTACTGCGAAGCTGCCAGTCGTTTAAAAACTCCAGCTCATCCACATGGGGAACTCCTCGCTGGGCCAAAAACTGGGAGTTAATATGGCCCAGGTCATTGCCTACGGCATGAAACAGGCGCTGCTTCTGCTGGTCCAGTGCGATTACCGAGGCCCCGGCCTCTGCGGCCCCACGAGCTGCTGCAGTTCCCGCATGGGAAAAGCCCACCACAACCACGTCCACAGAACGGGTTTCCTGAATCAGAGCCGGGTCAATGGGTGCCGGAGGCGTCCGCCAGGCTGCGTGAAGATTTGGCATGAGATCACATCCTTTTCATTTCCTGTTCTTATCATATCGAAATTACGCGCAAATGCCAATACCGAAAAACCAAGTAGATTAACCTGAGGTTATAGCAAAGCCGCCCCCTGCCATGTAGAGGGCGGCACTGTGTTTTTTTACAGGATCATCGCTCTGGAATAGGCCTCCCGGTTGCAGACCTCCAGGTTGCCTGCGCCGTTGCAGTCACCGATGGCGTAGAACTCTGTGGTAAGGCCGGAGTAGTCAAAGGCCTCGGCGGTGAGCGGGGTCATGCCGCCGCAGATGACAATGCTGTCACCGGAAACGGTGTGCTCCCCATCCTCGGTGCGATAGGTGACTGTGTTGCCCTCTACCTTTACCGTTTCCGCCCCGGTGATACCGGTGAGGTTGTCATAGGCCTCCCAGGCGGCGGACTCTCTGGCCTCGCCGTTGGGCCCGGCCTTTACAAAGGCCATGGTGATGTAGTGGAGGCCGGAGGCGTTGTGGGCCAGGCGCTTCTGACGGGTGAGCACGGTGACGTCGTGGCCCAGACCGCAGAGATACATGGCGGTCTCTGTGCCGACCTCGCTGCCGCCCACAATAATAACATGCTTGCCCAGCTCCGGCTCTCGGCCACAGGTGTCCAGGCAGGACATATACTGAGGCTTCAGGGCACCGTTTTCGTCCTTGAGGCCGGGGATATTGGGAATGTTGACCTTGGCGCCGGTGGCAGCCAGAACCACGTCGTAGCCCTCAGCCACGATCATCTGCCGGGTGGGCGCCGTGTTCATCACAACCTTGGCGCCGGACTTGCCCAGCTCGTAGATCAGCCAGTTTTTGAAGTTCTTGATGGGCCATTTAAAGGGGAAGTAGTCGCTGTGGAACAGCTGACCGCCCAGCTGGCCGGACTTCTCATACAGGGTCACATCGTGGCCCCGCTGGGAGGCATAGATGGCGGCGCGCATTCCGGCAGGACCGCCGCCGATGACGGCAACCTTCTTGGGGGTGGCGCTCTCCTCCACCAGCCGGTGAAGCTTGTGGCCCAGGCCCTGGAGGGGGTTCACCGAGCAGACGGACGTCCAGGGATCCGGCTCCGGCAGCATGACGCCGTGGCATTTGTTGCACTTGAGGCAGGGGGTGACATCCTCGCCCCGGCCCTCATAGAGCTTTTTGCCGTATTCCGCGTCGGCCATAAAGCCGCGGGCAATGCCGAACATGTCGCACTTGCCTTCAATCAGGTAGCGCTCCATTTCGTCAGGCTCCTGGAAGCCGCCAATGGGCTTCATAAGCATATGGAAGCCCATCTTCTTGACCTTGGCGCAGAAATCCACTGCGGGATGGACGCCCTGAACAAAGTTGTAGCCCGTGGGATGAGAGGCACAGCCGTCATGCTCCCGGACCTCCAGAATATCCACCACATCGTCAAAGAGCCGAATAAACGCTATGGCGTCGTCCTCATTGTAGCCGCCGCCCATTTTGGCGTTGCCGCCGTAGCCGTTGTTCTGCTCCCAGGCCAGCACCGCCTCAATGATAAACTTCTTGCCAAAGGCCTTGCGAATGGCGGTACATACCTCGTGGAACAGGCGCGTACGGTTCTCCACAGTGCCGCCGTCATACTGATCGTCCCGCTGTCCGCCGGGGTTCATCAGCATGTCCGCCCGGAAACTGACGCCGTCATAGCCCAGGTTCCGGTACCGGCGGAGCTTTGCCACCGTCAGCTCTACCACCTCATGCATCCGCTCTACAGGGAGCTTCTCCGTGGGCTTGCCGTGGGGGCCCATGCCCCGGCCGCCATAGAGGGTGAAGCCCTCGGGATAGGCCAGGGAGGTGGTGAGAATGATCTTGGAGCCGTAGAAATGTACCTCCTCACACATCTGAGACACATAGTTGTGTACAGCGGGGTCGGTCATGTCAAAGGCCTGCATGTGGGTCATATCCATATCCATGGGGCCCATGCGCTGCTGGGGATATTCCGCCCATTCCGCAAAGTTCACAATGGCGGCGCCGTTTTTGGCCAGGTTTGCGGCAAAGGCCCGGTAGCCCTCTGCGGGGAAGGTTTCAGGGCCCTGGAGAAAGTGAGGGGAGGCGTTGGGATAGGTCAGCCGGTTTTTAATGATCTGTCCGCCTACCATAATGGGAGACAGCAGGGTTTGATAGCGCATAGAGAATCCTCCTTCAATCCTTGTTATTTGCGATTCTAAGCATATGGTACCACGTTATGGGGAACCATGCAAGGTTCAATTCTTTTCCTAAGTATGCGGATTTTGATATAGACTATAGCACCAATCGAAAAAGGAAGAGGATTTCTTGCAACTGGGGGAAGAATCCGATATAATGCGTCCAGGAGGGATTGCAATGGGAAAGGTATGGAAGGCGGCCTGCCGGGGCTGCCACGGGGGATGTATGTATCTGGTGACGGTGGAGCAGGGCCGGGTGGTGCAGGTGCGGCCGGACCCGGAGGGACCGCTGAATCACGGCCGGGGCTGTGTCAAGGGCATGAGCATTATAGAGCAGATGTATCACAAGGACCGGCTGCTGTATCCGATGCGCCGGATTGGACCCAGGGGTCATGGAACATGGGAACGGATCACCTGGGAGGAGGCCTATGACCAGATCACCCGGCAACTCCGGCAAATTCGGGAGGAGACCGGTCCGGAAAGCGTTGCGCTGATTTCCGGAACCGGGCGGCACCACCTCAGCCAATTCTGGCGCTTTGGCAATGTGCTGGGGACGCCCAATGCCACGTCCTCCGGGGCGCTGATTTGTCTGGGTCCGCGGAAAAACGCGGGAGATTTTACGGCGGGGGTATTCGCCGGCGTGGACTACTATGGGAGCACCAGACCCGGCGGTATTCTGGTGTGGGGGGCGAATCCGGCCATATCCGGCGCCGACGGAGAATTGCAGTTCCACATCAAGGACGCCATGCGGGAGAAAATTCCCCTGATCGTGGTGGATCCCAAGCCCAACGAGCTGACCCGGGAGGCCAGACTGTGGCTCAGGCTTCGGCCTGGAACGGACGGGGCCCTGGCCATGGGAATTTTGAACATCATCATTTCGGAACGGCTCTACCACCGAGAGTTTGTGGAGCAATACACCTATGGCTTTTCGGCGCTGGCAGAGCGGTGTCGGAAGTTTGATCTTTCCCGGGTATCCAAGATCACATGGGTTCCGGAGGACCAAATCCTGGAGGCGGCCCATCTGATTGCGGAAATCAAGCCCCTGGGGCTGGAGTGGGGCTGCGCCATTGAACAGAGCACCAACGCCTTCCAGACCTGCCGGGCGATTTTTATGATCCCGGCGCTGACGGGAAATTACGACGTGCCCGGAGGCTTTGTGGAGAGCATGGAAATTGCGCCTACGGCGGATATTCTGCTGGACCGGCTGTCGCCGGAGATGGTGAAAAAGTGCATCTCCGGGGGCTATCCCCTCTGCGACGGAACGGCCACACCCAAGCTCTTTGCCCACCCGCAGCTGGTGCTGGAGGCCATGAAAACGGGAAAGCCCTACCCCATTCGTGCTCTGTTTTCTAATGCCAACAACACACTCATTTCCGTACCGGACAGCCGTCATACCTATGAGTGCCTCCAGCATCTGGACCTGTTTGTGTACATGGACTTCTTTATGACGCCCACGGCGGAGCTGGCGGATCTTGTGCTGCCTGCGGCCCTTTGGCCGGAGGTGGACAGTGTGTTTTGTATGCCGGAGTTTGGAGACGTGGCGGCGCTGTGTATGCAAAAGACGGTTCAGGTGGGGGAATGCAAGTCCGACGAGGACTTTTTTCTGGAGCTCTGTCAGCATATGGGATTGGACTATGGGGCGGCGTGTCAGGAGGACATATTAAACGAGATTCTGGGAGAGCTGGGTCACCGGCGAAAGGAATATGCCGGAATGGACTTTGCACAGTTCCGGCAGTTGGGCTGGATTGCGCCGAAGCGGGAGTACTACAGGTATAAGCGTCGGGGCTTCCCCACGGAAACGGGAAAATTCGAGCTGTATTCCCCCCGTCTGGAGCGGGCAGGGGCCGATCCCCTTCCGGACTGGAAGGAAATTCCGGAGAGCCCCGTCAGCCGTCCGGATCTTCTGCGGGAATATCCGCTGATTCTCACCACCGGAAGCCGAACCCAGCCCTTCTTTATCTCCAACAATCGGCAGATCAAGTCGCTTCGGCGGCTGCATCCCTTCCCCCTGGTTTCCATGCATCCGGATACCGCCAGAGCCTATGGCATAGAGGAGGGGCAGTGGGTGTATATTGAGACCCTCCGGGGACGGATCACCCAAAAGGCGAAGCTGCTGCCGGACATGGACCCAAGGGTAATCAGCTGCGAAATGGGCTGGTGGTATCCGGAGGCAGGGGCGCCGGAGTATGGCTGGAGGGAGTCCAACGCCAATATTCTCACCGTGGGAGATCCACCCTGCGACCCGGTGGGAGGCGCCTACCAGCTGCGGGGGCTGCTGTGCAAGATCTATCCCAATCCGACGTGCGGCATTGAGGCCCGCTACGACGCCTGGATGCAGACATAAAAAGGGGCTGCCTCCCAATGATTTGTAACAATCAAGGGAGGCAGCCCCCGACAAACTCCGCGTCGTTCTGGAAGTCCATGGAGAAGATGGGCTTGGTGTTTCGGAATTTTCGAATTCTGCGGTTACTGTCTCCCGCTGATCCGGGGTGGGAAGCAGCGCAGGAACTGCCCCATGGCGCACTGGAATATAGTGGAAGAATCAGATAAACAGCGCGCCCATGTCGATGATTTTGTCATAGAAGGCCTCCTCCTGTATTCACCCTCCATTATAGGAAAGGCCAGAGGAAATAGAACGCTCAAGGGAGACGGTTTGCCTAAAAACAGGACAGACCGGCCAGTTGTCCAATTTTATGACAAAATCCAAATTCTGTCCCGGAAGGACTGGACGGCAGCGGGGATTCCAGATACAATAGGCCGTAAGGAGGGATTTTATGTCCAATCGTGATTTCACCCGGATCCTCATTGAAGGGGCGGTGAACCGGACCCTAAGTCAGCTTCGGAGGGATCCCAGAAGAAGCCTGCGAAATCTGGTGGATCTGGGGGTGACATTTTCCAGAGGAAGATTTCAAAAGCCCTTTTTGGAGATGGCCCAGAGTATGCTGGAAAACGAGGAGAGCGCATATTATGACCTGCTGGACCTGCTGGCAGGACAGGTGGACCCGGCCCACATCAAGACCTTTGGCATCAACCTGGGCTATGAGGGGCTGACCAGGGGCGCGGAAACCATTCGACAGACGGAAAAGCTGGGAGGCTACAATATTCCCTGGGCGATTTCCATGGTCTGCGGCGGGGCCCTGGATCAGGCGGCAATTACCCATATGATTCACCAGGGAATGGAGCAGGGGGTATATGTCTATGGACTGCTGGACCGTGGGGTGTCCCTGACCATGGTGCAGGAGCTGTCCGAGCGCTTCCCCAGATGCGCATTCTTCCTGGTGACCACAGGAAGCAAGCTGCTGTCCCAGTCCCTGGAGCCGCTGAAATCCTGCAATAACCTCTATATTTCGGTGGAAACCGGAGAGGAGGGAATGGAGGCCTGCGAGGCACTGGCAGGGGAGGAGCTGTTTTACGGAGTACACCAGATCTATCGGGATGACAGCTGCGTTGCCCCGGAGCAGCTGGAACGCTATATGGATTATCGGCCGGTGGCGGTGCTGCTGATTCCCGAGAATGAGGGGGCCTATGCCCAGTCACAGGGCATCTATCAAAGGGCCAAGGAAATCCGAATGTCCCAAAAGTATCCCTTTGTGCTGATTGAGGCCCTGGGAGACAGCCTGTATATTGACCAGGTAATCTCCGGAGACGGATGCATGCTGAGTATTTTGGAAAACGGAGACGCCCAGGGAATCAATCGGGAGGGAATGCGGAAAAACGGCAATCTTCTAGACCTGCCGCTGACCCAGATCCTGCGGAAGAACGTTCCCAAAGCCGAGAAGCAGGGAGGTAAGTGATGTCCTATTCCAACATTACAAAGCGCGCCCTGGCAGCGGCCATGAAGGATTTGATGGCCCAGCGTCCCTTTGCGAAGATCAATGTGGGAGACATCTGTGAGGCCTGCGGCCTGAACCGTAAGAGCTTTTATTACCACTTCCGGGACAAGTACGACCTGGTGAACTGGATTTTCCAAACGGAGTTTATCGAGACCCTTCAAGAATCGCCCACACAGGATGAGTGGAAAATGCTGGAGCAACTGTGCCGGTATTTCTACGACAATCGGGGATTTTACCGGGCGGCCCTGGCGATACGCGGCCAAAACTCCTTCCCGGAGTATTTTCGGGAGGCCATTACCCCAATCGTCCAGGCGGCACTGATGGGAATTTTGGATCAGCCTGCCGATGCCGGGGAGCAGCGCTTTGAGTTTGCGGCCACGTTCTATGCCGATGCGTTTCTCTGCGCCATTATCCGGTGGCTGGAGGGGCGGAACCCCGCCTCGGCGGAGGTGTTTTCAGGGCAGATTATGGGCTGTCTGGAGCTGGGGGCAAAGCACATGATCGCTGATCCGCCAGCGACCCAAAGTATGCCGTAAGGGCGGACAGGAGCCGCTGGCCGTTTTTCCGTTTCCGCTGAGGGGGAAACAGGGCATAGAGCTCCCGGTGAAGGGAAAAGCCCGTCAGGGGGAGCAGTACAGTGGACGCAGGATCCGGCCTGGGCCAGGTGATCTCCGGCCAGAAGGCCGCGCCGTCTCCGGCCTGGACCATTTGCCGCAGGGTCGTACCGTCGGAGACAACGGCCTGGATCTCCACCACGGCGGGAAGGGTCAGCAGCTGTCGGTCCAGCAGCCCCCGGAGGGCGGTGTTTTCCCCTGGGAGAATCAGGGGCAGGCCCTCCAGCATGGCCGGAGACAGGGAAGACTGGCCGGTTAGCAGCCGCCGGGGCACAGCCAGCAGCAGCCGCTCCTCCAGCAGCCGGACGCTGTCCTCCTGCCGGCCGGAGGGGCCGGAGGCAATGGACAGGTCGCAGTCGTCGATCCAGCTTTCCTCTGTGAGAATGATCTGGGCAGTGGGCTCCTGCTCCAAAAATCGGTGGACAAAGCCCGCCATGGCAGGTTGAGCGGCGGAGACATTGATCCGGTATTGCTGCCGGGGCTGATGGCGCTGTTTGACGAACCCCGGGAGCTTGTTGACTGCGGTGAGAATGGGGCGGACCTGCTGGAGAAACTCCTGTCCGGCGGGGTTGAGCACCAGGCGATTGCTCTCCCGGTCAAACAGGGGCAGGCCCATTTCCTGTTCCAGATGGAGCAGGGACTTGCTGATGGTGGATTGGGAAACCATGGCCGCCGCCGCCGCCCGGGCGGTGGAGCCGTTTTCCGCCACCAGCACAAAATAACGAAGCTGTGTCAGTTCCATGGGAACACCTCCGGGAATTAATTTCATAAGCACTCTGATTATACAGGGAAAAGAGCCTTTGGTCAATGAATTAAATTCATAGTTCAATGACCAAAGGTCGTTTTGTGTTCCCGAAGGGGCATGGTATAATAGAGCTATCCATACAAGAAAGGAAGATTCCATGGAACTCAAATACAAGTCTCTCCTCAGCCCCATTAAGATCGGCAACATGGTGCTGAAGAATCGTATGCTCTCCTCGGCCTCCACGCCCCATTTTCTCCAGGGCACCGAGAAAAACCCCACGGAGAAGGTAATTTCCCACTTTGCGGGCCGCGCCAAGAACGGCGCCTCTGTGGTGACCATTAACCATCTCTATGAGAAGTCCATGCCGGTTATGGGCCGCGCTCTGGACAACACCCCCTGCCATTTTAACCTGTTTGATCTCAACGACGCCAATGCCCAGGACTACTTCTGTAAGCTCATTGACGCCATTCACTTCTATGGCGCGAAAACCAGTGCGTACATTATGAGCCCCGCCAATATGCAGGGTGGCATGGGAATGCCCTCCGGCGCACCCGGCGGCCCTGGTGGCCCTGGTGGTCCCGGCGGTCCCGGCGAGGGTCCTGAGGGGGCCGGCGGTCCTCCTGCGGATATGCCTCCCATGCCCATGGAGGACACCACCCCGAAGCATAAGGACTTTGGCGTGGCAGGCGCAGAGGGGGACCTCCACGCCCAGATGGACGGCGGCCCTCAGCAGAACCCCTCCTCCTACACCAAGGAGTATCTCCAGGCCATGATTGAGGACTATGCCCAGCAGGCAAAGGACCTCAAGGCCCTGGGCTTTGATATGGTGTCCGTGTACTGCTGCTATCGGAATAACCCCATGGCAAAGCTCCTTTCTCCCATCACCAATGACCGTACCGACGAATATGGCCCCCAGAGCGTGGAGAGCCGCGGCCGGTACCTGGTGGAGATGTTCACCGCCCTTCGGAAGGCGGTGGGCCGTGGCTTCCCCCTGGAGTGCGTGCTCAGCGTGGACGAGGAGGAGTTCGGCGGCTATACCAAGGAGGACACCATCCAGCTGGCCAAGATGATGGAGGGTGTCTGCGACATCTTCCACCTGCGCTCCGGAGATATGGATCCCCAGCATCCCCTGGGCTTCACCTCCACCGAGGACAAGCCTGCCCCCTATATTGATGCAATGCGCTATGTCTGCAAGGAAATCAAAAACCGGGGCATTCAGATGTATGTGGCTGCCTCTGCCGGATTCCAGGATCCTGAGATCGCCAACAACCTGGTGGCAGAGGGCGGCGCGGACCTCATCTACATGGCCCGCAGCTGGATCAACAACCCGGAGTACGGTCTGAAGGTCTATGAGGGCCGCAAGGAGGACATTGTCCCCTGCATCCGCTGCAACAAGTGTCATGTGCCCAACGGGCCCGACCTGTTCCGGACGGTATGCTCTGTGAACCCCATTCTGGGCCTGGAGGACCGGATCGATCGGATGGTAAAGCCCGCCGCCGCAAAGCGGAAGGTTGCCGTGGTAGGCGGCGGCCCTGCGGGTATGGAATTTGCCCGGGTCTGTGCGGAGCGGGGCCACGATGTGACCCTGTACGAGCAGTCCGGAGAGCTGGGCGGTATGCTGAAGCATGCCAAGTATCCCTCCTTTAAGTGGCCCCTCCGTCAGTTCATGGAGTACATGATCCGGGAGATGGACCGCCTGGGCGTCCATGTGAAGCTGAACACCAAGGCCACCAAGGAGCTGCTGCAGCAGGAGAACTTTGAGGTCCTGGCCCTGGCCCTGGGCGCGGAGCCCTCCTCTCTGCCGCTTCCCGGCAAGGACGGAAAGAACGTCTCCTATGCCGCCAACATCTACGGCCATGAGGATACGCTGGGCAAGAACGTCACCATCATCGGCGGCGGCGAAATCGGCGTGGAGACCGGCCTGTATCTGGCGGAGCTGGGTCACCTGGTCACGGTGCTGGAGATGCAGTATGACCTGATCCTGGATGCCCCCCATGCCCACTACCGGAATATGGTGGTCAACTACTGGAGACATACCGCCAACTTTGCCTACCGTGCCGGTGTGAAGTGCACCGCCATTGAGGCAGACGGGGTCTGCTATGACGATCCCGACGGCAAGCCCCAGAAGCAGATGGCGGACAATGTTCTGCTGGCCATCGGCATGACCTCCAAGAGCGACGAGGCCATGGAGCTGGCCTCTGCTGTGCCCTACAGTGTGGTCATTGGCGACTGCGACAAGCCCGGAAACGTGCAGAAGTGCATGCGTTCCGCCTTTGGCACCGCCTCCCAGATCTAACGAAAACAAAATGTCCGGCTGGAGTATTCCAGCCGGACATTTCAGCTTGTCAGGAGACCGTGCAGCGTTCTGCCGCCGCTATGCCCCGAAGCCTCCTGGCGTTTGGAGCAGCTTGGTTCAGGTCAGGAGGATGGCCTCGGCGCCCCGGAACTCCATGGCAGACATGTCCTCCAGGTAGAAGCACATATGATAGTGGCCGGTTTGCTGGTTGTAGGTGTCCTTCAGGAAAGGGGCGGCCTCATACATGGCGGCCTGGACCTGGGGGCGGTCGTCCATCACGGCCTTGCCCCGGATGCGAAGAAAGGCGCCCTGATGGAAGGCGCACAGCTCCACATGGGGATTTTTCAGCATCTGGGCATAGGCGGCCTTGTGGGTGCCGCAGCCCAGATACAGCCGGTCCTCAAAGACCATGGCAAAGCCAAAGGGGCGGACCCGGGGCTCGCCCTCCTCTACGGTGGCGAAGTAGAACACGCCGCCGATTTTATCCAAAAGCTCTTGTGGGGAAATCATGGTGATTCATCCTTTCTGTAAGAATTGAAACTATCTGTATTCTACCGAATTTCCCGGAGGATTGCAACCGGAAACTTGCAACCGGGCACAATTCGTGGTAGGATACAGATACAAACAGGTGAGGTGATCGTATGGCTAGATTTCAGAGGGTGCTGCTGTTTTTGCTGGACTCCGTGGGGGTTGGTGCGCTGCCGGATGCGGCGGCGTACGGAGATGCCGGAGCGGCAACGGTTCAGCACACCATGTTGGCAAATCCGGGGATGGCGCTTCCCCATCTGGAGGACCTGGGCCTGATGAAGCTCCCTGGTATGGAGCAATTTTCCACAGGACGGAGCCCGGTGGGCCGGTATGGAAGGTGTCTGGAGCTGTCCAAGGGCAAGGATTCCATTGTGGGGCACTGGGAAATCATGGGTGTGCCCACGGAGCGGGCCTTCGACACCTTCCCGGAGGGATTCCCTCCGGCGCTGATGGAGGCCTTTACAAAGGCCATTGGACGGGGAGTTCTGGGGAATGAAGTGGCCTCCGGCACGGAGATCATTGCGCGGCTGGGAGAGGAGCACCAGAAAACCGGAAGGCCCATTGTCTACACCTCGGCAGACAGTGTATTCCAAATTGCGGCCCATGAGGAGACGGTTCCCCTGGCGCAGCTGTACCGGTGGTGTGAAATCGCCCGGAACCTGGTAGACGAGCTGGGCTTCGGTGTGGGCCGGGTGATTGCACGTCCCTTTGTGGGGGAGCCCGGAAATTACACCCGCACCGCCAACCGCCACGACTATGCCGCAATGCCCCCGGAGGAGACGGATTTGGAGCTGCTCACCCGCCAGGGTATCGCCATCCATTCCATCGGGAAACCGGTGGACATTTTCCCGGAGGCACACTTTGCCAGCCGGGTCAAGACCTCGGACAATTTTGAGGGGATGGCCCGGGCCAAGGAGGCGCTCCGGGAGAAGGACGGGCTGATTTTTGTCAACCTGCTGGACTTTGATATGAAGTGGGGCCACCGCCGGGATTCGGCAGCCTATGGAGCCGGTTTGCAGGCCTTTGATGACTTTCTGCCGGAGATTATGGAGGCCATGGACGACCGGACCCTTCTGGTGGTTACGGCGGATCACGGCTGCGACCCCACCCATCGGGGGACGGATCACACCCGGGAGCACATTCCGTTTTTGATGTGGCATCCGGGCATCACCCCAGGGCCTCTGGGCCTTCGGGAGACCTTTGCAGACATTGGCGCCACGGTGTTGGAGGCGCTGGGAGGGCCAAAGCCCAAGATCGGCCAGTCGGCGCTTTAAGGGAACGCCGTACAATTGCGTCTGCGGGCCTTGGCGGTTCGTTTCCTCCGTAATTCCGCTGCGGAACACGGTGAGATGTATGGATAAACAGAGCCCGGCGTACCTCTCTACGCCGGGCTCTGTTTATTGCTGCTTTAGCATCTGCTGAAATTGATGAAGGGTTTCACCGGCGTGGGCCTCCATCTGGGATACCTGGCGGTCCAACTGCTGACGGATGGCATCTCGGTGGGAGAGCATGGTCTGGAGCGCCGCCATGGCGTCATCCAGGTGCAGGTCCTTTGGGGTGCCGCAGTGGGGCATCTGGAGGGTTTTCAAAAAGGAGGCCACCTTGGGGTCATAGACACAGCCCACCACCGGGACCCGGGCCTTGGCGGCAAATATAATGGTATGGAGCCGGGTGGACACCAGGGCATCCATACAGCGAATGATTCCCAGCATGTCCTCGGGGCGGTCCGGCGTACTGATCAGCTGCGCCGGTTCCTCCATCCGGCGGAGGATCTCCCGGCTGATGTCTGCGTCGCCGGGCTCCTGCATCACCAGAAATGCCACCTGGCAATGGAGCTCCCGAACCATGCGGTCAGCCAGCCGGGCAAATTGATCCACAGACTGGGCCATGCCGTCGGTCCGGCGGACGGAAATCCCCAGCAAGGGGGTGTCCATGGAAAGGCCCAGCTGGCGAAGGGCCTCCAGAGAATCCTCCTTGGGAGGGAGGTTTAGCAAAAAAGCAGGGTCCTCCGTGACGGTTACGTCCTGGCGGGTGACGCCCAGCGCCCGAAGGGTGGCCAGGGAGTCGCTGTCCCGCAGGGTGATGCAGTGACAGTCCACCAGGGTTTTGCGGACATGTTCCCGTCCTGCGGGGCGGTACAGCGGGCCAATGCCGTTGGCCCACAGAAAAACCGGGTGGTGGAAATGCTGGGCCAGGTGAATAACGCCCAGGTAATACTGGAGCGAGCGAGCAGAGGTGTGGTCCTGGAGCAGGCTGCCGCCGCCGGAGATCAGCAGATCAGAGCGGCGGAGGGTCCGCCAAAGGGCCAGAGGAGAAAACCGGGGGATGGCCCGAAGGCCGTAGCTGGCGGTGGTTTTCCGGGGATTGCGGGACAGCACCGTAAGCTGTACCGGGGGATCCAGTGTGGCCAGCTGGCGGCTGATGGACAGCAAAATGGAGTCATCGCCCAGATTCCTGTAGCCGTAGTAGCCGGAGATTGCAGCCCGAATGGGCGGAACCGGGTGGAGCAGGGCGTGGTAGGCGGCCAGATAATCCTCTGTCATTCGACGGACGGAATATTGGTCCAGGATCAGCTGCCGGCCAAAGTCCCCCAGGGCCTGACGCTGCTGACTGTCCATGGACAGCAGGGTCGTTAGGTCCTCCAGAAGCGCATCCCGGGTAACGGGACCGCAGCCTCGGCAGCAGAAATTGGTGGGCTGTACCTGAGGGAGGGACGCCTGGGTCAGAATTCCACCATAGCCCTCGTTTCCGGCCAAGATCACCGGCTTTGCCTCACTCATGGCCTCCAGTGCCGCCCGGCTGACCCCTACAAAGACGTGGCCCAGGGCAACCAATTCCGCCACGTCGGTGCGCGGTCCGGTCATTACAACGGCCTTCCGTCCCAGGGCGTCGTTGACGGTTTGAGCGGCGTGTTCCAGGCGCTGCCGCCAGTCCCCGTCTCCCACCAGGAGAAGCTGGGCGGTGGGGAATTCCGCACAGAGCCTTGGCATAATATCGATCAATGCCTGAGCAGCCAGGGCCCTGGATTCATCCAGCCGGCTGACCATGCAGATCACAGGGCCCTCCTCCAGCTCCAGCGCCTGGCGCAGGGCCGGGTGATTCTGGCCTGGGGCAAAGGTGTCGGTGTCAATGCCGTTAATGGTCACGGAGATTTGGTCGTCGGGGATGCTGTAGTTTTCCCAGAGATAGTGCCGGATGTCCTCGCTGACAGCCACAGTATGCTGGCCCCAGTTGCTCATCAGTCGGAGCAGCGGCGTCACCGTAAAGACCCAGTGGGCCGAGGTGAGAAAAGGAAAATGCAGCTGCCGGTGGAGGATTCCGCAGAGAAAGGCGGGAATTCTGGCGTGAGCGTGGACCAAGTCGGGATGCTCCTGACAAATCAGTCTGCGCAGGCGATGCAGGGAGACGGCCATGGCCCGAAGGGAGCGGCGGTTCAAGGGCATCTCCACATGGCGAATGCCCCATGGCTCCAGCTGGGGCACATAGGCGCCGCCGTTGGAGGCAATCAGAACCTCGTGTCCCCGGCGGCGAAGCTCCTTGGAAAGTTCAACCACATGGGTCTCGGCGCCGCCAATGTCCAGACCCATCAATACCATTAGTATTTTCATGCGTTCATTTCGGCCACGGTGGCGGTCCAGATGGAGTACTTTGTGTAATAGGTGTTGGTGCCATTGACGCGGATGTCATAGGTCCCCACCTTCATGGCGCCGTTTTCCTGGTAGCCCTGGGCGGTGAGTGTGACGTAGAGGTCATAGCGGTCCTCCACGGTGCCCTCGGCCACGGTGCCGTCGGGGTAGCCGATGGTGGTGACGGCGGGGGTCATCTCGATTTCCGAGATCACGCCGACAGAGGCCTTTCCTGCATTGTCGTAGACTGTGTCGCCTACGGCCAGAGCCTCTGCGGTGTAATGGCGCACCCCCTGAATTTTTAGGACATAGGTGAATTCCTGGGCGGTCTGCTTGGCGGAGGAGTTGTCCTTTACCAAAAATTTTACGCAGGTCCCGGCCACCAGCAGAACCAGAATGACAATGACAAGACCGTCGATCCAAGTCAAACGATGTTTTTTCATAAGGCCCTCCTTATCGGTCCACGCTGAGGATATATCCGGCGGAAGTCAAGGCTCCCACAGAACAGGACACCGACGTACCCACCCGCAGCACATAGCCGTCTTTGGTGGCGATTTGGCTGTCCGTTTCGGTGGTATCCGCCTGGACGGTGAGCAGCAGGGAAACATATCCCTCCACCGGGACTTGTTTTATGGTGCCGGTGGCTTCATCGGTGACGGAAACCGTACAGGGCACGACCTCTACGGCGGTTACGGTTCCCATGGCCTGGTTTTTCACATTGTCCGTGACGCTGTCCCCTGGGGCGGCATATTGGACCATGTCCTCCTGAATGTGGTCCAGCTCGATCACATAGCTCCGGGAGACCAGGTCCTTGTCCCGGGTACTGTCGTGGCTGACCCAGTAGGCCCCGGCGGCCAGGGCCAAAATTAAAACAATAAAAACGATGTCAAAAAAATTTGGATGTTTGGGAGACTGCTCCATAATCCGCACCTCATTTCCTGTCAATGGCCTGCTGGTACACAGACTCGATGTTCTTTGCGAAGATATCCCCGGTAAACCGGGTGCGATAGGCCTCCAGCGCCTGGTTCTGCATGGAGTGCAGCAGGGCCGGGTCATCCATCAGCCGGGCGATCTGTACCGCCAGATCATGGCTGCTGCCGCTGGGAAACAGCAGGCCGGTGACCCCGTCGTCCACCTGCCAGGGGTTCCCGCCATAGTCGCTGGCTACGGTGGCCAGCCCCAGGCTCATCCCCTCAATCAGGGCCAGACTGGAGGCCTCCGTTCCGTAGGAGCAGTTCAGCTGCACATCCAGAATGCTGAGTATCTGGGGTACATTTTGGACAAAGCCCAAAAACAGCACTTGACGGTCCAGATCCCTGGCAGCAATGCCCTGGCGGATGGCCTCCTCCTGGGAGCCGCTGCCGCCGATGAGAATCCGAAACTCCCGGCCCTGATCGGCCAGCTCCCGGGCGGCATCCAGCAGCAGCATATGGCCCTTGTAGGGCTCCAGCCGGGCCAGGATCCCTGCGGTGAACACCCCGTCGGGAAGGTGAAGCAACTGGCGAAGCTCCCGGCAGGCCGACGGGGCACTTCGGGGAAGGGCCTCCACGCCGTTCATCATCACGGTGATCTTCTTCCGGGAGACGCCGCTGTCTGTGAGATTCTCCGCCGTGGCGGGGCTGACGGCAATGATTCGGTCTGCCAAAGCGTTATTGATGGACCCGTTCAACCAGCGGCCCGGCCCTCGCCGGAGATAGCCGGGGACGGGAAACGCACTGTGCCGGGTATAGACGATTTTTGCGCCCCACAGCCGGGCGGCAATTCGGCCGCTGAGGGAGCCGTGGGTGTGGACAATATCCGGCCTTTGGGCCCGAATGATGCGGTGCAGCGTGGCAATGGACCCCAGGGAGAAAGAGGCCTCTGCAATGCCCTCCGCCTCGATGATCGGAATGTCCAGCTTCTGAATCTCCGGAATCAGCAGGCTGCCCCGGGGAAGGACCACAGAAACCGAAAAACGGCTGCGGTCACAATATTTCAGATAATTCACCAGGCAGCGGCCGGCGCCACCGATGTTGCTGTCGGTGAGAATGTTGAGAACCTTTATCATGGTTGGGCCTCCTGGGTGTGTTTCTTCCCCATGTGGCAGAACAGAACGGACAGACCGAGCATCACCCAAAACAGCAGCATGACCCGATAGTTGTAGAAGGTGTAGTCAGTCATACTCTGGAGCAGGAAGCCGGATACACCGGATACCCCTGCAATCTGAAAGATCTTGGCGGAACGGTCCGTTTCCTGGGCAATGGCGGTGAACATCATCCGATAGAACCCGATCATCAGCAGTACAAAAACCGCAAGTCCGCAGATTCCGGTGTCGCACACAAGCTGCAAATAGAGATTGTGAGAGTGGGGCGCCGTGATGGCGTTGTAAGCGTATTTGGGATAAATCACGTTAAAGGCCTCCGTTCCGGGACCCAGGCCGCAGAGCCAGTAGTCCTTCAGCATGGCCAGAGTGCCCATCCAGATATAGACCCGGTAGGAGGTGGAGGTGTCGCCCATGTTGCCGATGCTGGTAAACCGGGAGAGCACCGACTCCGGCAGATACAGAGGGGAGAGGGCAATGGCCACAATACCCACCACCAGAAACCGCCGGTCCAGCAGCACCAGGAAAATTGCGGCGGCAAAGAGCAGCCCCAGGTAGCAGCCCCGGGAATAGGTAAGGATCAGACAGACCCCCATGATGCCGCAGCCCAACAGCCAGAGAATCCGCCTGGGCCAGGTTTTGGCGGTCAGCAGCAGAGCGGCCCCCAGCGGAATCACCAGAAGAAAATACTCGCCCAGCACATTGGGGTTCTCCAGGGTGGAATAGACCCGGAAGGCAATGGAGGAGAACATATCCGTGTCGGTCCAGACGTTGCGGAACTTTTCCGGGAACAGGGCCTGATAGAATCCGTAGAGAGACACCAAAACGCCTACGGCAACCATGGCGCCCAACAGACGGCGCAGCGTTACGCCATCCGGCTCACAGGAGGCCAGTACCAGAAAGAACAGAATAAAGGCAATGGTGAGCAGTCCGGGAAACAGACTGCCCCGGACGGAGGTAGAGGTCAGCGTGGCGTAAAAATATACCGCCGCGTAGAGCACCACATAGCCGTTTAAGGGGGTGGCGCGGAGCACCGGGGCCTGCCGTTTGCCAAGGAGAAGCATCAGGGAGAAAAAGGCGCCGCAGACCAGTGCAAAAATCCCCATGGTGGGGAGAAGGGGTGCCAATACCGCGGCCAGGGCGGCGAAAATCAAAGGGTGAAGGAAGATACTTCCCTCCAGAAGCCGGTCCAGATGGAGCCGCCGAAACAGCGCAAAGTAGCGCTCCCGCAGCCAGGAGGCGGGACGGCTCAATCCGGAGACAGGGGGATGCGTACGCTGGTGGGTCAGAAAATGGACCACGGCGCTGCGTTCCCACTGGGCGGAGAGCCAAAGGCGGACCTGGCAGTAGAGCGCGTATAAAAGGCTGTTATGAATTGCTTGCATAGTGTACCTCCAAGGAAGAGGATTGATAGACCGCCTCATTATACCATAGTCCCCGCCGGAAAGTCAAACAGCGCAAAGGCGCACTGCAATTCTGCAGTGCGCCATACATAAGCAATTTTATTCTGCGAACAGTGCGGTGGAGAGATAGCGCTCGCCGGTATCCGGCAGAAGAATCACAATCCGCTTCCCCTTGTTCTCCGGCCGGGCAGCAACCTGCTGGGCGGTCCAGATGGCGGCACCGGAGGAGATACCCACCAAAATGCCGTCGGTTTTAGCCACCTCCCGGCCAGCCTGGAAGGCATCCTCGTTCTTTACCGGAATGACCTCATCATAAATCTTGGTGTCCAGGGTGTCGGGAATAAAGCCTGCCCCAATGCCCTGAATCTTATGAACACCGGCACGGCCCTGGGTCAGCACAGGAGAGTCCTCCGGCTCGATGCCGATGATCTGGACGTTGGGATTTTTCTCCCTGAGATATTTGCCTACGCCGGAGAGGGTACCGCCGGTACCGATGCCGGCAATAAAAATATCCACGTTGCCGTCGGTGTCCTTCCAAATCTCAGGACCGGTGGTGTTATAGTGCTTCTTGGGATTGGCGGGGTTGGTGAACTGGCCGGGAATAAAGCTGTTGGGGATCTCCTTTGCCAGCTCGTCGGCCTTGGCGATGGCGTCTACCATTTTGGGACCGGGGGTCAGCACCAGCTCTGCCCCGTAGGCAGTCATCAGACGGCGGCGCTCTACGCTCATGGTCTCCGGCATGGTGATAATCAGCCGGTAGCCCCGGGCGGCGGCAAAGGCAGCCAAGGCCACGCCGGTATTGCCGGAGGTGGGCTCGATAATCACGGTGTCCTGGTTGATAAGGCCCTTTTCCTCCGCGTCCTCCAGCATGGCGGCGGCGATCCGGTCCTTTACGGAGCCGGCGGGATTGAAGAATTCTACCTTCGCCAGGATCTGGGCGGGAATATTGTGCTTTTTCTCATAGCCGGTGAGCTCCACCAGGGGGGTGTTGCCGATCAGTTCAGTAATGGAATGATAAATGCTCATAATTTGTAACTCCTTTTCGTCCTAATGAATGGTTTTGTCAAGCAGTAATATTCATCGGGCGGCAACATCGTCTTTCCATCCGTGTAGCAGTGGACATCATATAAGCATCGCCTCATTTCCTACGGAATTAGTATGAATGCATGATACCACGACAACCAACGATTGTCAATAGGGCCTTTGCGGTTTTTTCCTTTTTATTTCATAGGCGGGGGAGGTGGCATGCCGGGTCCCCCGGGCATATCCGGAGGCGGCATCATCTTCTTGGCCGCATAGTCGTCCCCACAGGCAGGGTCTGCCCGGAAGGTGACGTTGGGAACCTGGGGAAGCACCGTGCCCTGGGCCAAAGTGCCGTAGGTGACGGTGACAGGGGCACTGGCGGAGATTTTGGCCCCGGGGGAGACCTTGAGGACTGCCAGCGTACTGTGACCGGTGACGGTCCATGCCGAGGTCTCGTCCAGGGACAAGGCGGTGGCGTTTACCTGGCCGGTGAGCTTGGTGCCCTGAAGGTTCAACTCCAGGTAAGAGGTATTTTCCCGGTCCACATTGCCAGCGACATCCATGCCGGTCAGATTGGCCACCAGCCGGCCGCCGGCCTTGGCAAAGGCAATGTTGCCGTCTGCGGGGGTGGCGAAGGACACATGGTCCAGATTCATGATGGCTTTGCCGTCCTCGGCGCAGAGCAGGCTGCCAACGGTGGAGGCCAGCTTGCCGCCGAACATATGGATGTAGGAATACTCCGGGCTCATGGAATTGTGGGTGTTGAGGCCCACGGTGCCGGTGAGATCGCAGTCATAGAGATAGGTGTGTCCCAGGGAGTGGGCCACCATGACGGCCTCGCAGCCCTTGGAGACAAAGGTGGAGTTGTAGGCGGAGATAATGGACTTTCCGGCGGTATAGATGCCTGGGGAGCCGGGGAGCTCCGTGGTGGCGTGAATGTCCCGGACGGTGATATAGCCCCCCTGAAAATCCGTGGCCAGGGCCCCGGAGTTCTGGCCGCCGGTGTGAATCACCGTGCCGTTGCAGTACACATGGCCTCCGTAGGAGGCATCTACGCCGTGTCCCTGGCGGTTGCAGGTGTGGATGGTGCCTCCCTCGATGACCACGGCGCCGCCGAATATGGCATAGGCGCCATTGGCGGTGGAGCTCTCATGGCAGACGATTTTCGGATTGACCAGGGTCACATGGCTGGTCTTCTGATTGGAAAGCACTGCGGCGCAGAAGCCGTATTTGCTGCCCAGCTCCTGGCGGAGGTCCTCCTGGGTCATTTCGCCCCAGCCGTGGATCTCCGGGGTGTTCAGATATACGGTGCCGCCGTCCCGGGCGTAAATGGCAGAGGAGCCGGCAGCGGGGGTCGAGGCAAAGCAGGTCTTGTCGGTCCGACGGTCGGTGTGCGCCGCTCCAATGACGGTATAGGCGGACGCTTCGGCCATCCGGGCCTCTACCTCCGGCTCCGGCGCAGTGGGGGTGGGCATATTTTTGAAGGGGTCCATGGTTCATTCCTCACTTTCTCAGTATAGATGGTTTCACTGTAGCACATTTTTCTTTCGAATCCAAATGATTTTGTGAAAATGACACAAAGAGAATGAAGAAAATCCATTTTGACGTTCGGAATCTATACGAAAATTCAGAAACCGTGGATTTTTGTGGGAAAAGACCTCGACGCAGGGGGAATTTTGGTGTATGCTAAGCGGTGCACCCTATTCGCAAAGGAGCGAATCAGTATGTCGGAGAACAACAGAACGAATTTTGTCAGCGGAATGCGCATGGGAATTCCCATTACCCTGGGCTATTTTGCGGTTTCCTTTACCCTGGGAATCGCCGCCAAGCGAGCGGGACTTACCGCCTTTCAGGCGGGACTGGCCAGTCTGCTCACCAATGCGTCTGCCGGCGAGTATGCGGGGTTTACGGTAATCGCGGAAAACGGCACCTATCTGGAAATGGCCATTATGATTCTGGTGGCCAACGCCCGGTATCTGCTGATGTCCTGCGCCCTGACCCAGAAGCTCCGGCCGGAGACGGGAATTTTCCACAGAATGCTTATGGCCTTTGACATCACCGATGAGATCTTCGGGGTGAGCATTGCGTCGCCGGGATGGCTGAATCCCTTTTTTACCTACGGCGTGGTGGTGGTGGCGCTGCCCGGCTGGTGCGTGGGGACGTTTCTTGGGGTGATGGTGGGAAATCTCCTGCCGATGAACCTGGTTTCGGCGCTGAGCGTGGGACTTTATGGCATGTTCCTGGCCATTATCATTCCCCCCGCCCGAAAAAGCCGGATTGTCGCGGTGCTGGTGGCCGCTTCCATGGTGCTGAGCTATGGACTCTCTGTGCTGCCGCTGACGGCGGCGTGGTCCTCCGGAACACGGATTATTGTACTGACGGTGGGAATCTCCGCAGTAGCGGCGGTGCTATTTCCCGTCCGGGAGCAGAATGCGGAGGAGGAGACGCCGGTATGACCAGAAATCCATATCTCTATATTTTCGTGATGGCAGGCGTCAGCTACCTCATCCGAGTGCTGCCGCTGACGCTGATCCGCCGGGAGATCACCAGCCGATTTCTCCGGTCCTTCCTCTACTATGTGCCCTATGTGACGCTGGCGGTGATGACCTTCCCGGCCATTGTGGAGGCCACGGCAAATCCCGTGGCCGGCGCCTTGGCCCTGGTGGTGGGCATTCTTCTGGCCTGGTGGGGAAGAAGTCTGTTTACCGTTGCGGTGCTGTCCTGTGTGACGGTGTTTGTGACGGAGCTGATCCTGTGACGATTCCGCCGCCGCTCCGCTGGGGTCAAAGACGGGAAAATCCGTAGCGAATCCTGTGGTCGTAGACCTGCCCCGGGCGAAGAATGGGCTTTTGGAAGGTATCCATGGCCATGGCGTTGGGGAAGAACTGGGGCTCCAGACAGACCCCGTCCCGGGGGTGATAGATCCGGCCGCCCTTCCCGACGCCTTCTACATAGTTCCCGGAATAGAGCTGGACCCCGGGCAGATCCGTTTCCAGGGTCATGGCGATGCCGGTCTCCCTGCTGCGAAGGGACGCAACGCCTCCCGGGCTCAGCACGAAGTTGTGGTCGTAGCCTCGGCAGCGGCGCAGCTGCTCCTGGGGCAGGTCGATGTCCCGGCCCACGGGCTTTTCCACGGAAAAATCAAAGGCTGTCCCTGCTGCCGGAAGAATTCTCCCGGTGGGCAGGGTATTTTCATCGTTTTCGGTGAAGGCCTCCGCCGGGAGCCGGAGCAGTTGGCCCATGGGATTCTGCCCCCCGCTGAGGTCAAAGTAGCTGTGGCTGGTCAGATTCACCAGGGTGGCACGGTCTGTGACGGCCTGGTGGCGAATGGTCAGCACATTGTCCGGGGAAAAGGAGAAGGTTACGGTGACAGTCAGCTTACCCGGATAGCCCTGGTCCCCATGGGGAGAGATAAGATGCAGCTGTAGAAGGTCGCCGTGAATCTCCCCGGTGAACATCCGCCGGTCAAAGCCCTGAAGGCCGCCGTGGGAGTGATTGGGGCCGCAGTTGCAGTCCAGGGCATAGGACACGCCATCTAAGGTAAACCGGCCCCGGCCGATGCGGTTGGCATGGCGGCCGATGGTGGCGCCAAAGTACAGGGTCCCTGCCTGGTATTCCCGGGGGGTGTCGTAGCCCAGAACCACGTCGGTGGGGCGGCCCTCCCGGTCCGGAACAACCAAAGCCTGGATGGTGCCGCCGTAGTCCAAAATGTCGGCATAGGCGCCGCCGCCTCCGGTGAGGCGATAGCGGGTGACGGGGGTTCCGTCTGTGAGGGTGCCAAAGAGATGGGAAGTAATCATAATTTCCTCCTGGGTTTAGGATTTGACGGGGTAGACCAGCTCCACCGTCTCCATGAGTACCGGCAGCTCCTCGTGATAGTGAAAGCCAAAGCGCTGGGCCAAATCCCGGTATTCCTGCTGACGCAGAGTGAGCCACTCCGCCGGGGAGAGCTCCGGGGTATCCTGGATGCGAAGGGCGTCGGAGATCTCCGGCATAGGCGCAATGGTCACGGCCAGGGTGCGGAAAATGCAGCAGGGATTTCCGTAAAAATCCGTGACCAGGGTGTAGTCGCCGGTCTGGGGGATCCGCTGATTGGTGGTCAAAAAGTAGGAAATGCAGCGACTCACCGCGGTCTTTTCGCCGCGGAGCATCTGCTCCACTGCGGCAACCGACGAGGACTCGCTGTTGCCGAAGTACATGTAGTTTTCCAAAACCGTGGTGTTTGGGGTGCTGGATTCCTCCAGGAATGCAGCCCAGAAATCACCGTATATATCTTCCATACAAAGTCGCCTCCTATAAAGCCATTGTAGCAAATCCGGCGAAAAAAAGCAAACGCCGCAGGAAATTCCTTCCTGCGGCGCTGAAATTTATGCGGGACGGACCGTCAGCTCCTGGATCAGACCGTCTTCAGTGGCCAGCTCAATGGTTGCCCGGGCGTAGAGGTATGTGCCGCCGTAGGCCACCAGGAAGTTGGCAGAGGTTTCGCTTTCAATGACCGGATCCGAAATGGAGAGAATCCGGAAGGTAAACTTGTGGTGGAAGAACATCTCGATGGCATTTCGTCCATAGACATGATAGTTGTCCCGGCTGGTTCCAATGGGGCAATAGTCGAAATAACGGCACTTGGGGGCAAAGCAAGCGGCCAAGGCCTTGTAGTCGCCCTTGAGCATGGCGTCAACGTATTTTTCAATCATGGCTGGTTCCTCCTTAATAGACCTTCTCTGTGTTCAGCAGCGCATCGGTGCCGCCGTCGCAGAAGAGAATGATGCCGTTGATGCCGTGGGCCTGCTGAGAGACCAGGAATACAATGGAGCTGGCGATGTCTGCCGGGTCCATCAGCTTGTCCTCGCCGTAAAGGGTGGGAATGGGCAGGGCCAGCACAGCCACGCGCTCCTGAGGGGTCAGCTTGGCGGTCATGGCCGTCTCCACATTGCCCGGGGCAATGGCGTTGATGCGGACGCCCAGGGAGGCCCAGTCCGCAGAGGCCCGGCGCATCCAGCGAGCCAGGGCATACTTGGTGGCCACATACATGGCATGGGCGTCCTTTTTGCCGTCCAGCATGTCCATCAGGGACAAAACGCGCGCCTCGTCCATCTGATTGTTCAGCAGGTTGACCACGTCCATTCGGGCGGCGCCCTGAGAGATGGTATTGGAGGCCACCACCACGCAGGAGCCATGGCGCTTTTGCAGCAGATCAAATACGCCCTCGGCCAGCCGGACGGCGCCAAAATAGTTCAGGGAAATAATGAGCTTCAGGTTGCCGCAGGAATTGGACACGCCGGCGCAGCAGACCAGCCCGTCCATGCCCTCGGTGCAGAGCGCATGGAGCCTGTCAATGACCTGCTGACGGCCATCCTGAGTGGCCAGATTTGCGGAAATATCGCCGTGGTTCACGTCGATGTTATATACCAGGTGGCCCTGTGCCCGCAGATATTCCACGGTTTTTGCGCCGATGCCGCTGGAGCCGCCGGTGACTGCATAAATGCCCATAAAATTTGTCTCCTTTCTGGGGTGCGCCAATGGAACCAAGGCCCATTGGATGATTTCTGCCTGTATTATATCGTGTCATCTTCCTGATGTTTATGGAAAATAGCACAAACTGAAAGGGGCAAATTGTGAAATTTACTGAGTTGCCTTGTCAATGCGCAGGGTCAGCAGGATGCTGTCCCCCTGATCCTGGCATCGAAGCTCCGTGGAGACACCCCTTCGGTCCAGGGCGGCGGCGTCCCGTTTGACCCGGTCCAGGAACACCATGGCGTCGTGGCGGCGAAACTTCTCCGACTGGGGCTGGGCCATATTGGAGAGATAGGCGGTGATATACCGCTGGGTCTGGGCCACATTCAGCCCCAGCAGGGAGATTTCCCGAAGGGCGTAGAGCCGGCTCTCCTCCGAGGGAAGCCGCAGCAGCTCTCGGGCCTGGCGCTGATTCAGTCCCAGCTCCCGGAGGGCCTGACGGACGGCGGGGCTGTGCTGAAGCAGCCGAAGCTTGTTGGCAATTGCGGACTGACTGCATCCCAGGCGCTGGGCAGCCTCCGCCTGGGTGAGGCCGCTGCGGCGGAGATATTCCTGGAGCAGCTGGGCCTCATCCCAATAGCACAGGTCCTCCCGCTGGAGGTTTTCGGTGAGGGCAATGAGGGCGGGGTCCTGGGCATCGTCCAGCAGAAGACAGGGAAGCTCGTCCACGCCTGCCATTCGTGCGGCCAAAAGCCGCCGGGTGCCGGAGACCACCAGATATTGTGCCCCGTGGCGCTGAACCGTCAGAGGCTGGAGAATGCCCACCTGCTGTATGCTGGCGGCAAGCTCCTGAAGGCCCACCGGAGAGAACTGCCGGACCGGGGCCTGGGTCTGGACCATGCGAATAGGCAGATATAACAGCCTGTGCTCCGAAGCACGGACCATAGGATCACCTCCCGGGCTGTCGAAGGACAGCCTAACTGCTTAGGAGTATACCACATCTGCGGAGGGAGAACCCGTCGAATCCGGTCGCTCTCCGGCAGTCGGAGAGCCCTTGACGGAAGCACAATAAGTCATTACAATAGGCGGGAGATCAATCAGGCCGCAGGGCGGCGGAATAAGGAGAAAGTGATATGGAACATAAAAAGCAGCCGGAGTTCTCCTGGCAGTTGAAGGATGGGCCGGAGATCGCCGGCTCGGTGGGAATCTCCGTGTGCTACCAGCTGGGGATTTTCCCGGCCCTGGAGCAGGAGGGGGAATGGTATTTTTCCCCGGAGCTGCCGGTTTCCCACGAGGAAATGGTGGAGCGGGTGGCAAAGGCGGCGAGGCTGGTGGGGCATCCTCCGGCAGATCTGGAGACCTTCCGGGTGGAGCACCCGCCCCTGACCCGGCGGCAGGCGGCGGAGATTCTGCTGGACGTCATGCAGCAGAACGGGCTGACCATGGTACCGGTCGGCGGCAGCTGCCGGGAATACACCATTGCCCAGGGGGCGACGGTGATTGCCCCGGAGGGAAAGCGGCTGACCATGACGGTGGACGGGGTGGAAATGCCCCCGGAACCGGGGACCTATCGGGGACAGGTCGTCCTGACCGTGGAGCCCCTGGAGGGCTGATGCCATATATCGGCGGATTTACCGACAAATAATCGAAAAATCTCCCGGAATCTTGGAGATTTTGTATCTTGCAATTCTCTCCCGCTGTGAGTAAACTATGGTCTCAATCTAAGTGTGCGAGGGAATAGATGATGAAGAAACATTCGTCGGCAAAAGACCTGACCAGCGGCAGCCCAATGCGGTTGATTCTGGGGTTCTTTGTGCCGCTGCTGCTGGGGCTGCTCTTTCAGCAGTTTTACAGCATGGTAGATACCGTGGTGGTGGGAAAATATCTCGGAGTGGATGCCCTAGCCGGAGTGGGCTCCACCGGGTCGGTCAACTTTCTGGTGCTGGGGTTCTGCATTGGGGTCTGCTCCGGATTTGCCATTCCTGTGGCCCAAAAGTTTGGAGAAAAGGACATGGAGGGCCTGCGGCGCTATGTGGGGAATATTCTTTGGCTGTCGGTGATTGCCTCGGTGGTAATGACCGGGGTGACGGTGCTCCTGTGTAAAAAAATACTCCTTTGGACCAATACGCCGGAGGAGGTGTTTTCCCAGGCCTATGATTACATCGTGATTATCTTCTGGGGAATCCCGGTGACAATCCTCTACAACACCCTCTCCGGGATTATCCGCTCCCTGGGGGACAGCAGATCGCCGCTGTTTTTCCTGGTGTTTTCCAGCCTCTTGAATGTGGGGCTGGATCTGCTGTGTATCATCCGCTTTCAGATGGGGGTGGCGGGAGCCGCCTGGGCAACGGTGCTGTCCCAGCTGATCTCCGGGCTGCTGTGCCTGGGGTATATGCTCTGGCGGTTTGATATGCTGCGGCTGGACCGGGATGCACTGAAATTCCGGGGGGACTATGTGAAGCGGCTCTGCGGCATGGGCATTCCCATGGGGCTGCAATACTCCATTACCGCCATTGGCTGTCTCATCCTTCAGGCGGCAGTGAACTCCCTGGGGCCGGTTAGCATTGCGGCAATGACCGCAGGCGGAAAGGTTGGAAACCTGATGTGCTGTCCCCTGGACGCCATGGGCGGGACCATGGCCACCTACGGCGGACAGAACCTGGGGGCAGGCCGGCTGGACCGAATCCGCCGGGGACTGAAGGACTGCATCCTGCTGGGGGTGGTGTATTCCGTGATCGCCTTTGTGGTGCTGTGGTTCTTTGGGGACAACCTTTCCATGCTGTTTTTGGACGCCGGGGAGACGGAAATCCTCCGGAAGTCCCAGGAGTTCCTGGTGCTGAATTCCGCGTTTTACATTCCGTTGGCTCTGGTGAACATCATCCGTTTTCTGATTCAGAGCATTGGATATTCCCAGATGGCGGTGTTTGCAGGGGTCTTTGAGATGGTGGCCAGAAGCGGCGTGAGCCTGCTGCTGGTGCCGGTGATCGGATACACCGCAGTGTGCATCGCCAGTCCGGCGGCTTGGATTCTGGCAGATTGCTTCCTGATTCCGGCCTATATTCTTGGCATGAAAAAGCTCCGACGGGAAATGGAGGCTGCATAGTCAAAGAGGGCTGTCTCTTGGTGAGACAGCCCCCTTTGGCGCTTAGGGAAGCATAGGCAGCAGGGTCATCAGCACTGCGGCCAGAACATTTCCGATAAAGGTGAACAGCATGGTGGTCATAGCGATGGGAGGATAGCCCTCCTTGTACTTGATGCCGGTGATGCTCATCATGGCCACAATGGCCCCTGCGAAGGGAAGGGAGTCCAGCACGGTGGTGGACAGCAGCAGGGCTCGGTAGGCGCAGCCTGCGTTTACCCCCAGGGTGGGGATAAAGGTGTTGGCGGCGGCCATGGCGGCGATCAGCATGCCGGAGGCGGAGGCTGCGGCGCCCAACAGCAGAATGGCCATAACGGACAGGGCAATCAGAGAGGGGCCAGGCATGTTGATAAAGAAGTTGCTGATGGTCTCAAAGGAGGGGGCGGCCTCAATGGCGTAGCCCAGGGTGTAGTTCAGCAGAATGATGGCGGGGATTCCGGCCACGGTGACGCCGTCGTTCATGGAATCCACCACGGTCATCACACGGCTGGTGCCGTTCTTCTTGGGGATGTATATGCCGTAGCAGAAAATGCCGGCCACGCAGCCCACAGCCATGCTCATCCAGGCGGCCTGAGAGAGCCACAGGGTGTAGCTGACGGGGATCAGGATCAGGGGGAGAATGGTGAGAATCACGGGAGGCAGGCGGCTCTCGTCCACCTGGGCAGGCTCCAGCGGGCCGTATTCAAACTTCATGCCGCTCTGGACGTCCTTGGACATGCGCCGATTGATGTAGAAGGCGGAAGCGCCCACCACGAACAGCACATACACAAGACCTGCCACGGTGCCGGACCAGGAGTTGACGGCGTAATCCCCCAGAATGCCCTGGCACATGATGTTGGGGGCAGCCAGAGAGCCGGGGAGCACGTTGCCCATGGAGGAGCCCAGAACCAGCATTACAGGCATATACTTACGGGGAATGTCGGCTTCATACATGACGCCGGTGGCGATGCCGATCATGGTGAACAGAGAGGCGAAGGGATCCACGCCCACATAGTTAAAGACCATGTTCATAATCACCACGCAGAGAAAGCCGATCATCCGCTTTTTCTGGGCGGTGGCGTTCTTGCCCAGCAGGTTCAGCAGGAAGCGGGACAGGGAATGGGCCGCGCCGGAATCGATAAACATCTTTCCGAAGATGGCACCGAAGAGGTACAGGGGCAAAAGCGTTGCCGCCTGGGTGCCCACCTGAGGCATGATGGTCTCGTTGAAGGTCTGAATCAGAGGCATGTTGTTTGTGACCAGTACCACCAGACAGGCCACCATCACCACATAGGCCAGGTGAAATCCTTTATAGGTAAAGTAGATGACGATAAAGAAAGCCACCAGAATACCCAATAAACCAATTACGCTTGACATTATTGTTCTCCTTTCAGGTCAATGTGCGGTTAAAATGTGCTATAATACAAACGCTCCACAATTATCGACATTTGCCACTTTTTTGTCAACGGACAATATCCGTATGGCCAATAGACAAAAACCTACAATATGAACTTTTTACTACCAAATGTGACATTTTTGGCTGGTGACTTTGTGCTATGTTAGAATTCTAACAGAAATAGTTGCCAAAACCCCAGGTTTTAGGGGGAAAAGCCGAGGAAAGGACGGGATGAGATGAGGAATACCGGGTTGTCCTGTTTTCGGGATTTTCAGTGTCTGGCGGGAAGCTGTCCAGATACCTGCTGTGCCGGCTGGGAGATCGACTTGGACCGGGAGTCCCTGAAGGTCTATGCCCAGGTGACCGGCGCTCTGGGGCGGGAGCTGAAGGAGCACATTCGCCGGGAGGATGGGTATACCTTCTTTGCCCTAAAGGACGGAAGGTGCCCCTTTTTAAATAGCCGGGGCCTGTGCCGGCTGATTTTGGACCTGGGAGAGGGCTGCTTGTCCACCACCTGCCGGGAGCATCCCAGGTTTGTGGAGGAATATGGCGAGCTTCGGGAGACCTGCCTGTCCATCTCCTGTCCGGAGGCGGCCCGGCTGCTGCTGGAGGAGCCCTTGGAGCTGATTACCTGCCAGACCCCGGAGCAGGCTCCGGAGGAGGACCGGCCCGACGGAGCCTATCTCCAGGAGCTGCTGGACTATCGGCAGGAGCTTTTGGCCTTTGCGGCGTCCGGGGCGCCTTTGGGGGATATGCTCAGAGCCGTTGGAGAGACGGTGGGCCCCGTCCGGTGGGATCTTCCGGGATTTTGGAGGGCGATGGAGCAGATGGAGTTCACTTCGGATCGGCTTCCGAAACGGCTGAAGGAGATGGTACCGCTGTGGGACCGGGAACAGTGGGACCATCCCTCGGAGTTGGGCAGTCGGCTGCTGTGGTATTTTCTCTATCGCTATGTGCTTCGGGCGGTTTGGGACGGGCTTCTGCGGGAGAAGGTGCTCCTGAGCGTGTATTCTGTGGCGACGATTTTGACCCTGGCGGGAGGAGAGGAAAAGGAGGCGGTTCGGGAGGCGGCGAGCCTCTATTCCAGAGAGGTGGAGCACTCCGATGAAAATCTGGACCTGCTTTATTCGGCGTTGAATGAAAATCCTCTTTAAATATTCACTATAAAATGAATAAATGCGTATATATGTGGACATTGACAAAATAATATCGTATAAAAGCGCAATGTTATGCATGTTTTCCCTTGCAAAAGGGACCTGCTTGTGATACCATACACCCACGAAGAAAATTATGGCACAACATATTACATAGGAGGCTATTTATTATGGCAACCAAGGAAATCAAAAAAGTCGTTCTCGCCTATTCCGGCGGACTGGATACTTCCATTATCATTCCGTGGCTGAAGGAAAACTACAACAACCCTGAGATTATCGCCGTGTCTGCGGATGTGGGCCAGGGCTCTGAGCTGGACGGACTGGAGGAGAAGGCCATCAAAACCGGCGCCTCCAAGCTCTATATTGCGGACCTCACCGACGAGATGGTGGACGACGTGATCATCCCCTCCATGATGATGGGGGCCAAATATGAGGACTATCTGCTGGGCACCGCCTTTGCCCGGCCCATCATTGCCAAGAAGCTGGTGGAGATTGCAAAGGCCGAAGGGGCGGACGCCATCTGCCATGGCTGCACCGGCAAGGGCAACGACCAGGTTCGGTTTGAGCTGGCCATTAAGCGGTTTGCGCCGGAGATGACCATTATCGCCCCCTGGCGGGAGTGGGACATCAAGGGCCGTGACGAGGAGATCGACTATGCCGAGGCCCACAACGTGCCACTGAAGATCTCCCGGGAGACCAACTATTCCAAGGACAAGAACCTGTGGCATCTGAGCCATGAGGGCCTGGATTTGGAGGACCCCGCCAACGAGCCTCTGTATGACAAGCCGGGCTTTTTGGAGATGGGAGTTTCTCCTGCCATGGCGCCGGATCAGGCCACCTATGTGACGCTGGACTTTGAAAAGGGCTGGCCTGTTGCTGTGGACGGGGAAAAGATGAAGGCCAGCGATATTGTCCGCAAGCTCAATGAACTGGGCGGCGCCAACGGCATCGGTCTGTTGGACATTGTGGAGAACCGGCTGGTGGGCATGAAGGACCGGGGGGTCTATGAGACGCCCGGCGGCACCATCCTCTATCGGGCCCATGAGGTGCTGGAGATGATCACCCTGGACAAGGACACCAAGCACATGAAGTCCAAGCTGGCGGTGGATTTTGCGGATCTGGTGTACAACGGCAAGTGGTTCACTCCGCTCCGGGAGGCCCTTCAGGCCTTTGCGGTGGACACCCAGAAGTATGTGACCGGCACCGTAAAGCTCAAGCTCTACAAGGGCAATATCATTACCGCCGGTGTCACCTCTCCCTGCACCCTGTACTCTGAGGAGCTTGTGACCTTCAACGAGAGCGACTACGATCAGAAGGACGCCCAGGGCTTTATCAATCTCTGGGGTCTGCCGGATACGGTTCAGGCACTGCGGGAGCAGGGCAAGCTGTAAATTTGCGCAACGCCGTACAGCAGCAGGGCCCCGGCCCTGCTGCTGATGCATCCCCCAAGGAATGGGCGGAAAGGAGACAACACTTATGAAATTATGGGCAGGCCGGTTTCAGAAGGAGACCGATACCCTGGTAAACGACTTTAACTCTTCCATTACCTTTGATGAGCGGCTGTACAAGCAGGACATTCGGGGCTCCATTGCCCATGCCACCATGCTGGGCGAGCAGGGCGTCATCACCCAGGCGGAGGCCGACGACATTGTACAGGGGCTCCTGGCCATTCTTCAGGATATTGAGGACGGCAAGGTGGAGTTCTCTCTGGAGAATGAGGACATCCATATGAACATCGAGGCCATGCTGACCCAGCGGATCGGCCCCGACGGCAAGCGCCTCCACACCGGCCGCAGCCGGAACGATCAGGTGGCGGTGGACTTCCGGCTCTATGTGAAGGAGGAAATCCCGAAGATTATCGGCATGCTGCTGGATCTGGAGAAGGTCCTCATTGCCAAGGCGGAGGGCAACACCCAGACGGTTATGCCCGGCTATACCCATCTTCAGCGGGCGCAGCCCACCACCTTTGCCCACTATATGATGGCCTATGCCAATATGATCCGCCGGGACATCACCCGGCTGGAGGACTGCCTGGAGCGCATGGACGAGTGCCCCCTGGGGGCCGGTGCTCTGGCCACCTCCTCCTATCCCATCAACCGGGAGCGCACGGCGGCCATTCTGGGCTTTCGGAAGCCCACGGAGAACTCCATGGACTCCGTATCCGACCGGGACTTTGCCCTGGAGTTCCTCTCCGCCTGCTCCATTTTGATGATGCACCTGAGCCGGTTCTCTGAGGAGATCATTCTCTGGTGCTCCTGGGAGTTTAAGTTTGTGGAAATGGACGACGCCTATTCCACCGGGTCTTCGATTATGCCCCAGAAAAAGAATCCCGACGTGGCAGAGCTGGTTCGGGGCAAGACCGGCCGGGTTTACGGCAGCCTGATTACCCTGCTCACGGTGATGAAGGGGCTGCCCCTGGCCTACAACAAGGACATGCAGGAGGATAAGGAGCCGGTGTTTGACGCCATTGACACGGTGGAGATGTGCATTCCCGTGTTCTCCGCCATGGTCAAAACCATGACCCTGCTGCCCAAGAATATGCAGAAGGCGGCCTCCGGCGGCTTTATCAACGCCACGGACTGCGCCGATTATCTCACCAGAAAGGGCATGCCCTTCCGGGAGGCCTACATGATTGTGGGACGGCTGGTAAACAACTGCCTGAAGTCCGGGGACACCCTGGATACCTTGACCCTCCGGGATTTCCGGGCGGTGTCCGGGCTGTTTGACGGGGATATTTACGATGCCCTGGCCCTGCGGACCTGTGTCAATGGCCGGAAGGTCATGGGCGGCCCTGCGGAGGAGGAGGTCAAGCGGCAGATTGCGTATATCAAGGACTTTGTAGAGACTCACGCCGCCTCCGGCGCACCCTATGACGGAAAAGAGGGGGACCATGACGAAGGTATTCATTGACGGCCGGGCCGGCACCACGGGCCTGCAAATCGAGGGACGTCTGGGCCTGCGGGAGGACATCTCCCTGATTACCCTGCCGGAGGCGCTGAAACGGGATCCGGAGGCTCGGAGGGACGCCATCAACCGGGCGGATTTTGTGTTCCTATGTCTGCCGGACGCTGCGGCCAAGGAGGCGGCAGCCATGGTGGAAAACAGTCACACCCGGGTCATTGACCCCTCCACGGCCCATCGGACGGATCCCGTCTGGGCCTACGGCTTTCCGGAGCTGTCGCCGCAGCACCGAAAGGCCATTGAAACGGCACAATTTGTGGCCAACCCCGGCTGCCATGCCACAGGCTTTATCTCTCTGGTCTATCCCCTGGTGCAGATGGGGATTCTTCCGGCGGACTATCCCCTGTGCGCCCACAGCCTGACCGGCTATACCGGCGGCGGCAAGAAGATGATTCAGGAGTATGAATCCCCGGACCGGGAGCCGGAGTATGATGCACCCCGGCATTATGGCCTGAATCTCTCCCACAAGCATATTCCCGAGATGATGCAGGTCTGCGGCCTGCGCCGGAAGCCTATTTTCTGCCCCATTGTCAGCGACTATCCCCAGGGAATGCTGGTGACCATTCCGCTGTACTTTGATATGCTTCCCCATGGAGGCAGCCTGGAGCAGCTGCAGAAGGCCTACGCAGACTTCTACGCAGGGCAGAGAAACATCCATGTGGCCCCGGTGATGGGAGGAGACATGATCCACGGAGGCTGTTTGGGCAGCAACAATGTGGTGGGAACCAACGATCTGAATATCTTTGTCTGCGGCAATGAGACCCAGGCCATTGTGGCGGCGCAGTTTGACAATCTGGGAAAGGGCGCCTCCGGCGCAGCCGTCCAGAACCTCAATATTATGATGGGTATAGACGAGAACCTGAGCCTGTGATACAATTTTCCTAGTACATACAAGGGAGAGACGTGGAATGGCGGAGGCAAAGAAACGGAAGGATTATCTGGATGTGGCGAAGGGGATCGCCATGCTGTGGATCATCTCGGTCCACGCCGACGGCGCCCCCTATACGGGAACCGTGGGATATGTGCTGCTGATCCCGCTGTTTTTCCTGACCGCAGGGTTTTTGTGGAAGGACAAGGGCGAGCCCATCTGGGAGCAGCTGAAAAAGCGGATGAAGCCTCTGCTCCGACCCTATTTCGGCTATAACGCAGCGCTGATGGTGCTGTACGTTCTGGACTGGGTGCCGTATCTTCAGGATCAGGGAAAGGAAGCCCTGCGGCAGACGGCAAAAAAGATCTTCGGGGTGTTCTATTCGGAAGGGGTTATTTTGATGGGGGATACCACCCCGTCCCTGCACTTTTTCACCCCCTACAACTACCCGCTATGGTTCCTCACGGCCATGGTCACGGCTTCGGCGGCGTTTCTGGTGCTGTTGTGGCTCCGGCGTAAATTCGGCTGGAAGCTCCGGTTTTTGGTGGTTCCCTGCCTGGTGGTCACGGCGCTGCTCAACCATCTGCCCCTTCGGCTGCCCTGGAATGTTAACAACTGCTTTTTGGCGGCGGCTCTGATGGCGGCAGGCTGGGGCATTCGGCAGACTGACCTGCTGGAGCGCCAGTGGAGGCACAGGTGGCTGGAGCCGGTGGCCTATTTGGCGGCGGCGGCGGCAGTGCTGGCCATTGGAATCTGGAATCAGGCCATGACCACCTCCATGCTGATGAGCGCATACGGTCCCCACGGGGACTGGGGGGTCCTGATCTATTTTGTGGGGGGTGTCCTGGGGCCCTGTGTGCTGCTGCGGCTGAGCCGTCTGATCGAGCACTGGAAAATCTCCCGGGTGTTTTTGGCCCTGGGACAGAACACCATTCCCATTCTTGCCCTCCATCGAACCGTTATTACCTACTACAATCGGCTGTGGTACTACGGTATCGGACCGCAGCCGGAGCTCTCCACTCCCATGTGGTTTGTGTTCTCTGTCCCCCGGCTGCTGCTGGCAGCGGCGGGCTCCATGGGACTGATCTACCTGGGACGTCATCTCAAAAGCAAATATCTTGCGCTGCGGCAGGCGGGTTGACCTGGCAGCGGAGGAACGGGAGGAATTATTATGAAACTGATTTCCGGCGGCGTAACTGCCGCAAAGGGCTTTAAGGCCTCCGGCGTCCACGCCGGGGTCAAGGCCGGCAGCAATCCCGAGAAGAACGATTTGGCCATGATTCTCTGTGAGGGCGAGGCCACTGCCGCCGGCGTCTACACCATGAACCGGGTGAAGGCCGCCCCCATTTATGTGACCATGGAGCATTTGGAAAACGGCGTGGCCCGAGGGGTCATTGTGAACTCCGGCAATGCCAACGCCTGTGCGCCTCTGGGCCATGAAAATGCCGTGAAGATGTGTGAGGCGGCGGCGGCAGCCACCGGGCTGAAGCCGGAGGACTTTATCGTGGCCTCCACCGGGGTGATTGGACAGACGCTGAACGTCTCCGTAATCGAGAAATCTTGCCCCACCCTGGCGGCACTGCTGAGCCGGGACGGCTCCCTGGAGGCGGCAAAGGCCATTATGACCACAGACACCAAGGTCAAGGAGATTGCCGTGTCCTTTGAAATTGGCGGCAAGGAGGTCCGGCTGGGCGGCATTGCCAAGGGATCCGGAATGATCCACCCCAATATGGGCACCATGCTCTGCTTCCTGACCACGGACTGTGCCATTTCCGCCGATGTGCTCCAGAACGCGCTGTACGACACCACCAAGGTCACATTCAACCGGATCAGTGTGGACGGAGACACCTCCACCAATGATACCTGCTGCATTTTGGCCTCCGGAGCCGCAGGCAATGAGGAGATCGACTGGAAAAGCGAGGACTATGAGGTGTTCCTGGGGGCGCTGAACTATGTCTGCACGGAGCTGGCCAAGAAAATCGCCGGAGACGGCGAAGGCGCCACCAAGCTGGTGACCTGTACAGTGACCGGATCCCGCAGCGACGAAGTGGCGGAAAAGCTGGCCATGGAGGTCATTCGCTCCTCTCTGGTGAAGGCGGCCATGTTTGGCGCAGATGCCAACTGGGGCCGGGTGCTCTGCGCCATGGGCTATTCCAAGGCCCCCTTCCGGCCGGAATATGTCAGCGTGACCTTTGCCTCCGCCGCAGGAGAGATCCTGGTGTGCAAGGACGGGGAGGGGCTGGACTTTGACGAGGATCTGGCGAAGAAGGTCCTGAGCCAGCCTGAGGTGGAGATTCGCATCAACGTCAACGAGGGAGAGCATTTCGCCACCGCCTGGGGCTGTGACCTCACCTATGACTATGTGAAGATCAACGGCGACTATAGAACCTAAGACAGAGGAAGTAATGGATCATGAACCTTAGTATTATGGATCGCGCCCGGGTACTCAGTGAGGCCCTTCCCTACATCCAGGAGTTTACCCACAAGACCATTGTGGTGAAATACGGCGGAAACGCCATGATCAGTGAAAATCTCCGCCGGGCGGTGCTTTCAGACATTGTGCTGCTCCACCAGCTGGGAATTCAGGTGGTGGTGGTCCACGGCGGCGGACCGGAGATTTCGGATATGCTGGGCCGTGTGGGGAAAAAAGGGGAGTTCGTCAACGGACTTCGGTATACCGATGGGGAAACCATGGAAATCGTCCAGCAGGTGCTCTGCGGCAAGGTCAACAAGGACCTGGTGAGCCTGATCGACAAGTACGGCGGCAAGGCCATGGGGCTGTGCGGCATGGACGGAAGAATGATCGAGGCAGTGAAGAAGTCCGGAGACGGCTTTGACTACGGCCTGGTGGGTGAGATCACCGGGGTGAATACCCGGCCCATTACCGACGTGCTGGAGGCGGGCTATATTCCCGTAATTTCCACAGTGGCGGCGGGAGCCGACGGGGAAAAGTGTTATAACATCAATGCGGATACCGCGGCGGCCCAGGTGGCGGCGGCACTCCAGGCGGAAAAGCTCATTATTCTGACAGATGTGCTGGGGCTGCTCCGGGACGTAAAGGACCCGGAAACCCTGATCTCCAAGTGCCGTGTCTCCGAGGTGCCGGTGCTGGTGAAGGAGGGCGTGATTCAGGGCGGCATGATTCCGAAGATTCAGTGCTGTGTGGAGGCCGTCCGGCGGGGCGTCCGACGGGCCCATATTCTGGACGGCCGGATCGAGCACTCGGTGCTCATTGAGCTGCTCACAGACGCCGGCGTCGGTACAATGATCTATTGACAAGATGTTATTCCGGAAAGGATGATCCATATGACAACCAAAGAGCTGATGGCCCTGGATGCGGAGCATGGGATGCAGACCTATGGCCGGTTCCCTGTGGCCATAGACCATGGCCACGGTGCAACCCTGTATTCTCCCGAGGGGAAGGCCTATATCGACTTTGCCTCCGGCATCGGGGTCAACTGCCTGGGCTATGGCAACGAGAAGTGGATTCAGGCCATTGCCCAGCAGGCCGCAAAGCTCCAGCATGCTTCCAACCTGTTTTATACGGAGCCCTATATCCGTCTGGCAGAGGCGCTGACCGCCAGAACCGGCATGAAGCGGGCCTTCTTTGCCAACGGCGGCGGCGAGGCCAACGAGGGGATGATTAAGCTCTGCCGGAAGTATTCCTACGACAAGTACGGTCAGGGCCGGAGCACCATCATCACACTGCGGGATTCCTTCCATGGCCGGACGGTCACCACCCTGGCGGCAACGGGCCAGGATGTGTTCCATCAGTATTTCTTCCCCTTTACCCAGGGCTTTGTATACGGAGAAGCCAATGATATTGCCTCCATTCAGGCGCTGGATGACGGACATGTGTGTGCTGTCATGGTGGAGCTGGTCCAGGGTGAGGGAGGCGTGCTGCCTCTGGAGCGGGAATTTGTCCGGCAGTTGCAGACCCTGTGCCGGGAGAAGGATTGGCTTCTGGCGGTGGATGAGGTGCAGACCGGCGTGGGCCGGACCGGCAGCCTGTTCTGCTTCCAGCAGTATGATATTCTCCCGGACGTGATGAGCTTTGCCAAGGGCATCGGCGGAGGACTGCCGCTGGCGGGGATTCTGGCCGGGGAAAAGACCCAGGGGGTTTTGACTCCCGGCACCCACGCCACCACCTTCGGCGGCAATCCCGTCTGCTGCGCCGGAGCGCTCAGTGTGCTGGAGCAGCTGGACGAGGCAATGCTGGCCCAGGTGCGGGAAAAGGGCGCCTATCTCAAGGAGAAGCTCCAGGCAATGCCTGAGGTGCAGGAGGTCCGGGGCCTGGGCATGATGCTGGGGGTAGGACTGCGGGAGGGTTGTCAGGCCGGAGCGCTGGTCCAGAAGCTGGTGGAGTCGGGATTGCTGTGCCTGACAGCCGGGCACAACACCATTCGTCTGCTGCCTCCCCTGGTGATCTCCCGGGAGGAGATGGACCGGGGTCTGGAGATTATGGCCCAGGTGCTGGGACAGAAAGGGTGAGCCGACGGTGAAGAAGGATCTGTTAAAGCTGCTGGATCTGAGTACCGAGGACATTTTCACGATTTTGGATCTGGGGGATCAGCTGAAATACGACCGGCAGCACGGCATTTCCCACCCTAAGCTGGCGGGAAAGGTGCTGGCTATGGTGTTTGCCAAGAATTCCACCCGGACCCGGGCGTCCTTTGAGACCGGCATGTTCCAGCTGGGCGGTCACGCCATGTATCTTACCGCCGCCGATACCCAGATCGGGAGAGGCGAGCCGGTGGAGGACACCGCCCGCACCCTGAGCCGGTACTGCGACGGCATTATGTACCGGACCTTCCGACAGGAGGAGCTGGAGGAGCTGGCGAGGTACGCCACGGTGCCGGTAATCAACGGCATGACGGATTTCTCCCACCCCTGTCAGGTCCTGGGGGATCTGATGACCATTCGGGAGAGAAATCCTCTGCTGGAGGGACTGAAGCTGAGCTTCATCGGCGACGGAAATAATATGTGCTCCAGTCTGATTGTGGGAGGCCTGAAGGTGGGCATGCAGGTGTCGGTGGCCTGTCCGGCAGGCTATGAGCCGCCCCAGGCTGTGTTGGACTTTGCGGCGGAATACGGAGATCGGTTCCAACTGGTTCGGGAGCCGGAACAGGCGGTTAAGGATGCAGATGTGGTGTATACCGATGTCTGGACTTCCATGGGCATGGATGACCAGCGGCAGCGGCGGGAGCAGGTCTTTTCCGGGACCTACCAGGTCAACGGAGCGCTGCTGGCCGGGGCAAAGCCCGGCGTCATGGTGATGCACTGCCTGCCCGCCCGCCGGGGAGAGGAGATTACGGCGGAGGTCTTTGAGGACCATGCCGGAGAGATCTTTGAGGCGGCGGAGAACCGGCTCCACGCCCAAAAGGCGGTGCTGACCCTGCTGATGGGGTAATATTGCCATAGGACCGCTGAATTTCCCTGAATAATTTTGTGTACAACAGGGAAAAAGCGAATATTTTCATGAATATTATGAATATTAGTGAATTTTTCCGAAGAAACTGCTATAATGGCATCATGAAACTGAATGTGTCCGCCGAAGGGTCGGCGAAACGCATCCATAAATTGAAGGGATGATTTCATCATGAAAAAGTTTTTTGCCATGGCACTGAGCGGTGCTCTTTGCCTTTCTATGCTGGCCGGCTGCGGAGATTCCGCCGCTTCCACCCAGTCCGCCAAGGACAGCGCACAGGAGACTCAGGCTGTGGAGACCCAGGCCGTGGAGACCCAGGATCCTGCGCTGACTGCCGGTTCCGCTGCTGAGGCTGCCGGCTCTGTCGCTGAGACTGCTGCTACCGGTGAGTTCACCGTGGTAGAGGCCGGGAAGCTCCATATGGCCACCAACGCCGCCTTCCCTCCCTATGAGATGGTGGCGGACGACGGCTCCTTCGAGGGAATCGACGTGGAGCTCGCCGGGAAGATCGCAGAGAAGCTGGGCCTGGAGCTGGTGGTGGATGATATGGACTTCGGTTCCATTATCACCTCCGTGCAGACCGGCAAATCCGACATTGCCATGGCCGGCCTTACCGTTACCGATGAGCGGAAGCAGAATGTTGACTTTACCGATTCTTATGCCACCGGCGTGCAGGTGGTCATTGTGCCGGAGGATTCCGACATCCAGACCATCGACGACCTCCAGGGCAAGCTGATCGGCTGCCAGGAGTCCACCACCGGCTACATCTACTGCTCCGACGACTACGGCGAGGACGTGGTCACGGCGTTCCCCAACGGCGCCAACGCCATTCAGGCACTGGTCAGCGGCAAGGTTGACGCGGTGGTCATCGACAGCCAGCCTGCGCAGGAGTTTGTGAAGCAGAATGCCGGCCTGAAGATTCTGGACACCGAGTATGTCACCGAGGATTACGCCATTGGCGTCAGCAAGGACAATACCGCCCTGCGGGATGCGGTGAATGCCGCCCTGAAGGAGCTGACCGATGACGGCACGGTTCAGTCCATCCTGGACAAGTACATCAAGGCAGAGTAAGAAAACATGCAAAGGGCAACGGGGCGGGCAACCGCCCCCTTGTCTGGTTTTACCAAACATTTCTCCCCAGGTGGGCAACAACCATAAGAGAGGAGCAAGAACATGGCGGAATTTTTCTCCGGCCTGAAGGACGACTTTGTCCAGAGCTTTTTGGAAGGTGACCGCTGGCTGCTGTACCTGAAGGGCATTGGTGTTACGCTGCAGGTGGCGGCGCTGGCGCTGGTACTGGGCATCATTTTGGGAATCCTGGTGGCGGTGGTGCGTACCACCCACGACCAGCAGCGTCCCGGCTGCCGCAACCCGATCCTGGGGGTGCTGAACACAATATGCCAGGTGTATACCACGGTGATCCGTGGTACCCCGATTATGGTCCAGCTGCTGATTATGTATTTTGTCATTTTCGCCAGCACCCGAAATCAGATCGGTGTGGCCATGCTGACCTTTGGTATCAACTCCGGCGCCTATGTGTCTGAAATCATTCGGGGCGGAATTATGTCCATTGACCGGGGACAGATGGAGGCCGGCCGGTCCCTGGGGCTGCCCTATGCCTCCACCATGCGGTTTATCATCATTCCCCAGGCGGTGAAAAACATTCTTCCGGCCCTGGGCAATGAGCTTATTACCCTGCTGAAGGACACGTCTGTTGTGACGGTGATCGGCCTGCGGGATCTTACCAAGGCGGCCCAGCTGGTCCAGGGCAAGACCTATCAGGCGTTTATGCCCTATGTGGGCATTGCGGCCATGTATCTTGCCATGGTGATGATCCTTTCGGGGCTGATGGGGATTGTGGAGAGGAGGCTGCGGGCCAGTGATTGATGTAAAGGATTTACATAAGAGCTTTGGAAAGCTGGAAGTGCTCCGGGGCATCAACGAGCACATTGACAAGGGAGAAAAAGTGGTCATTATCGGGCCTTCCGGGTCCGGCAAGTCCACGTTTCTCCGCTGCATGAACCTGCTGGAAATTCCCACCTCCGGAGAAATCCTCTTTGGCGGCGTCTCCGTGACGGATCCCAAGACGGACATCAACAAAATGCGCCAGAAAATGGGCATGGTGTTCCAGCACTTCAATCTGTTCAACAACCTGAATATTTTGGACAATATGACCCTGGCGCCAGTCCGGCTGAAGCTCAAGACCAAGGGGGAGGCCAAGGAGGAGGCCATGGCACTTCTCCGCCGGGTGGGGCTGGAGGACAAGGCCATGGCCTATCCCTCCCAGCTGTCCGGCGGCCAGAAGCAGCGGATTGCCATTGTCCGGGCCCTGGCCATGCATCCGGAAGTGATGCTGTTTGATGAGCCCACCTCGGCGCTGGACCCGGAGATGGTGGGAGAGGTTCTGGAGGTCATGCGCCAGCTGGCCGACGAGGGCATGACCATGGTGGTGGTGACCCATGAGATGGGCTTTGCCCGGGAGGTGGCCAACCGGGTGCTGTTTATGGACGACGGCGTGGTCCAGGAGTCCGGCACCCCGGAGGAGATCTTCGGAAATCCCCAGAATCCCAGGACCCAGTCCTTCCTGTCCAAGGTGCTGTAATGAAACAAAGTCCCTTGCGCTTTTGAGAAGCGCAAGGGACTTTGTTTCACGGGTTAGTCGGTCCAGGTGTCGTAGGCCACGGGAATCGCAGGCTCCTCATCGGGATAGACGGCCTCCGGGGTATAGTAATAGGTTTCCGGAGCGGGAGCGTCTGCGGTGATGGAGTCCGGGGCAAAAATGTGCTTGGGAGACTTGGCCCAGCTCTTGGTGTACTCCGTGGAGAAGTACAGATATTTGCCCAGGTGCCAGATTTTCCAGCCCTCCTTCGTCAGCAGGAAGTCCACGGAAAATTTGCACCAAGTCCACCAGCCCTGGCTGCCGTCACCGGTGCGGTGAGCTTCCAGGCCGGGGGAAATCCACAGGCCCTTGGCGGTTTTTCCGTCCCCGGCCACCTCCACCAGAGGAGTGCAGAGGTCGGAGATCATCATCCGGCCCTTCAGCGCCTCCCGGCGGTCCTCGTCGGGGTCATCCAAATCTACCATATCCTTTACAAAGCAACGCTGTGCGGCGTCGGCGCCCTGATACACGCCGTAGGGCATGGTGATTTTGTCCTGGGGGGTATGGGCGAAAAGACCGGCCAACTCCTCCATGCGGTTGGCAGAGAACAGGTAGGAGAAGGTGCCTGCCAGGTTCTCACAGGTTCTGGCGGCCTTGAGCCGCTGGAACTGGAGACTCATTTCCTCCTGGGTTCGTTTGGGGTTTTCGATCCGATTGAAGCGCTCTCCAGGGGCAGCCTTCTGGGCGTCGGCCTGGGCGGCCTTATTGATATCCATGTTCATCAGAATCCCTCCTTAGTCCGTTCCAAAATTCCAGCCCGGGGCCCATGCGTCATAGGGCCGCGGAGGATCCGGCTCGTTTCTGGGCATAATCACGTCAGGACCATAGCGGAAGAAGGCGTGGAAGTCCTCCATTCCCACATGGGCCATCTTGGTCATGTCTTCCTCGGCCACCTTGCCGAAGTCGTCAAAGTAGTCGTTGCGGAATACCGGGAAAATCCGGCACTTCCAGACTCGCCACTGGCCGTCCTCATAGAGGAATTCGTAGGCATATTTGCTGTAGGCCCAAGTGCCGCCCTTTTTGGCGGCCACACCCTCAAAGCCGGGGGAGAGGAATACCGCACGGGCAGAGAGCAGGTCGTCGGCCACTTCGATCACCGGGGTGGTGGTGGAGTGGATGAACATGGCGCCGCCCTTCATATTTTCCGCATCGTCAGGGTGCCGAATTACGTCGTGCCAGGGGTTGTTATACTCCAGATTTTTGTGGCCGGTGGTGTTGCCCCAGGGCATCTCGTGGCGAATATCCTCCCGCTTGGACCACTTGTGGAAGTAGCGCATCTGCAGGGCGCAGTTGTGCTCAAAGCAGTAGTTGGACACCAGGTTGCGGATCTCGTCTGCGGCTGCGAGCTTTTTGTACTCGTGGTACATCTCATCATATGTCATCATTGTGCTGCCCTCCTTAATAGCCATAGCCGACTTCCAGGTCGAAGTTGTCATAGGGCTTGGGTGTGGCGGGATGTCCCAGAGGATACTGATTATCCTCGTGGAAGCTCCAGAGATACCGGGCGGTGGGGCCGCGGTCTGCCTGATATTTGGCAAAGGCGGCCTGGGTCAGCTTGGGCATCTCATACCAAGGCGTCTCGTAGTCTGCCTCCAGCAGGGGGAAGATGGCCATGTGCCAGATCTTCCACTGGCCCTCCTCCAGGCGAAAATCCACAGCCTGCTTGGTCCAGTACCATTTGCAGAGAGGCTCCCCGTTTTTCTTCTCGGTGCGAATGCCCTGGGAGAACCAGGCGCCTCGGGCTGTTTTCACGTCTGTGGCCACTTCGATGACAGGGGTGCTGAGAGCGTCAACGAGCAGATCGCCCTTGCGGGCCACTGGGTCGTTGGGGCATTCCTGGGAGAAATACCGGCGAACGCTTTCCTTTCCGTCGTAGACGCCCCAGGGCTGCTCCAGACGGGCGTCGGGGGCATCGGACCAGATGGCCATAATATCCTCCACCCGGCGGGCGGTATGCAGGTGGCAGAACCGGGCAATGAGGTTTTGGCAGGCCCGCTGTGCCAGCTGTTTTTCCAGCAGCCGTTCCAGTTCAAAGGTGCTGATTTCCATGGACTTGACCTCCTATTGTTTAGATTACTTCACATTATATCGGAGAAGTCATGTCGTGACAATCGCGTTTTTGCATGGAATCATTCCTTGAAAGTCATACTTCCTGGGGAGAGGGGCCGGGGTCCAAGGGATTGAGCGGATTTACAAAGGCAATGGCCTGCATCAGGTCCTTCCGGCTGATGGGCCTGCCGCTGTCCCGGACGGCCTGAAGCTTGGCAAAGGAGTTGACCAGCAGCCAGTAAAAATCCTGGGCGGTGGGTAGGAGCTTTCGTCCGGTGAGGGTGCCCACGCCGATTTCCACGGTGGGGTCCGGCTGGATGATGCGCAGGGCGGTGACGAACTGAAAGGGCGGATCTGGCTTGATGGCCAGAGACTTCCACAGGTAGGGCAGGGCTGGGGTCAGCATCACCGCCTGATTACCGGCGACGATTTTATAGAGCAGCTCCGGCTCGTTGCACTCCAGGGTGATGTGGGGGAGGAAGCCTGCCTGGGCGCAGAGCCGGTTGAGCAGCTGTTGGATGCCAAATCCGGCGTTGTTGGCCACAAACTGCTCCTGGGCCAAGACGGACAGGGGAACGGAGGACTGACCTGCCAGGGGATGGGCTTTGGAGATCACGGCGATGATCTCGTCCCGGTACAGGGGCTTCCAGTCCACACTGTCGTGGATCAGCGGCTGGTGGGACACAGCCAAATCCAATTCGCACCGGGTGAGCTCCCGGAGCATCTCCTCGGCGGACATCAGCCGCTGGAGCACGGCGGCGTTGGGATGATCGCTGCGGAAGCGCTCCATAAGGTCCGGCAGAATCCCCGGCATAGAGGCGGCCACGGAGACCGAGCCGGTCTCCTGCTTCAGCTCCGCCACGCTGTCATCCAGGGTTTGGAGGATCAGATTCACCGCCTGATAAAACTGCCGCCCGGAGCTGTTGAGACGAATGTGGTTGCCGACCCGGTCGAATAGCGTCTGTCCCAGCTCCTGCTCCAGCCGGGCGATGGTCTTGCTGAGGGAGGATTGAGAGGTGTACAGCTCTGCCGCGGCCTGGGTGATGTGCTCATATTTGGCGGCGGCCTGAAAGTAGCGAAGCTGCGTAAGTTCCATGGCAAGGACTCCTTTTTGGTCAATGGTACGAGTTCAAATGATTGTGGTATTATGATAACGGAAAATGATAAAAATAGCAACCGCTCTTCGGGACGGCTGCGAAAAAGGGCCGCCCGAAGGGGCGGCCCTTAGCATGGAAAGTCGTATGAAATTATTCAATGGTCAGGGTGTTCTTGGGGGGCAGTACCTTCGTGGTGTTCTTGGGCACGGAGATTTGAAGAATTCCGTTTTCAAACTTGGCCTTCATATCGTCCACCGTGAGATTTTCCCCAACGTAGAAGCTCCGGCTCATGGCACCGGCGTAGCGCTCCTGACGGATATAACGTCCTTCCTTGTCGGTCTCGTCTTTGTCCAGACCCTTCTCGGCGGAGATGGTCAAATACCCATTCTCCAGCTCCACATGGATTTCATCCTTCTTGAATCCGGGGAGATCCACGTCCAGCTGGTAGGCGTCATCGGTTTCCCGAATATCGGTCTTCATCAGGTTCTTGGCATGCTTGCCATACAGGGGGTTGTGGCGACCAAACATCGCGTCCATATCAAACATATCATCGAACAAATTCTCACCAAAAATGCTAGGCAACATAAGTCATTCCTCCAATTTCAAAATTCTCGGTTCGTAGAGGGAGGAGAACATTTCTTCTCGGGGCGAACTGCGTTGCCCTTCCGCGTCTGCGGAAGTGAACCCTGAGATCCGGTCCCTTCTGGAACCCTCTCTCTTAAGTTCAATTACAGTATAGCACGATTCTTAGCACTGTCAAGGGGAGAGTGCTAAAAAAGCGGTGAACAATTTGTAAACGATTTTCAGCGGCTCATCATGCCGCTTTCCAGCAGGGAAACGAAGTCGTCATCTGCCACGATGATGTGGTCGGCCAGAAAAATACTCACCAACTCCAGGGCATCCTTAATCTGGATGGTAATGGCCAAATCCTGTTGGGAGGGAGCGGCCACGCCGCTGGTATGGTTGTGGGCCAGGACAATAGAGGTGGCCTTCATCCGCAGAGCATACTCTACCACGCTGCGGACATACAGGCTGGAGGTGTTTACGGTGCCGGTGAAGAGCTTGGTGCAGCCCAGCATTTTGCACTTGGCGTCCAGAGCCATAATATAGACCATTTCGTCCCGGGCGCCAATAAACTGGGGGACCAGGTAAGCGCCGTATTTCTGGGTATTGCTCATAATCAGGTCAGTGCTGGCCCGACGGATCCGGTAGCGGCGGGTGACGGCGATGGTGAGCTTAATCAGGGTGGCCGCATTCTCCGTCAGACCGCCTCGGCGCACAAGCTCCTCCACCGGAGCGTCAAATACATCCTCCAGGGAGCCGAAGGTGTCTATAAGCCGGTGGGCAATTTGGTTGGTGTCCTGCCGGGGAATGGCGTAGAACAGCAGCAGCTCCAGAACATTTACATCCGGGAGGGGATCCAGCCCCTGGTCCAGAAAGCTCTGGCGGAGGCGGGCCCGGTGACCCTGGTGGATGTTATCCCTTGCCCCGCTGTCCGGGGAGGCGGGGGCTGTCATGCTTTGGCGCCATAGGTGTCAAGATAGGCTTCCATCTTGACTTTCATGGCGTCGTCGATGTAGACGGTTCCGTCAATGGGCCGATTGTGCAGATAGTCGATGATCTGCCGCACTGTAACAATGGGGAAGACAGAGATACCGTAGTCCTCCCGAAGCTCATCCAGGGCGGAGCGTTCTCCGGTTCCCTTCTCCATACGGTCCACAGAGACAAACAGAGCAGTGATCTTCACCGGAGCGATCCCCTGGAACAGGGCAATGGATTCCCGGACTGCGGTGCCGGCGGTGACCACATCCTCCACAATGGCGACTCGGTCCCCTGCGTGGATCTTTGCGCCGACCATATTGCCGCCCTCACCGTGGTCCTTGGCCTCCTTGCGGTTAAAGCAGTAGGCGTAGTCCTCCTGGTAGTTCCGATAGAGGCTGGCCGCTGCGGTGACCGCCAGGGGAATGCCCTTGTAGGCGGGACCAAAGAGCAGGTCTGCCCCGCCGGCCTCGGCCAGGTGCTCGTGGATACAGGCGGCATAGTAATTACCCAGGGCATCTGCCTGGGCGCCGGTTTTGTAGTTGCCGGTGTTGATGAAATAAGGGGTTTTACGGCCGGATTTGGTGGTAAAATCGCCAAAGGTCAATACACCGGAACGAACCATGAATTCAATAAACGCTTCCTGATAGGTCATAATGTCCTCCTTGTGTTATTACAATCACTGATATGGCTAGTATACCACAAACCGACCAAGGGGAAAAGTGGGAAAATGGAATCTGTCGGAAAAAATCGCCCCGTCCTGGAGACGGGGCGATGCGCCGGTTACAGCCGGATGCCGTTTTGGGCGGCTACAAGATTTTCCACACAGTAGATGGTCCGGAGCTTTGGCTTTTCGATTTTTCCGGTGGCGTTCCGGGGGACCGCCGCGAAGATAATCTTTCGGGGACGCTTATAGCGGGGGAGCTCCATGCAGAATCGGCGGACCTCCTCTTCGGTGAGCTGATAGCCGGCCTTCACCTCAATGATGGCGGCGGTGATCTCGCCCAGCCGGAGATCCGGCATTCCGATGACGGCGGCGTCCTTGATTGCCAGGTTGGTCCGGAGGAAGTCCTCAATCTGCACCGGGTAGATGTTCTCACCGCCGGAGATAATCACGTCTTTTTTCCGGTCCACCAGGAAGTAGAAGCCGTCGGCGTCCTGCATGGCCATGTCACCGGTGCGGAGCCAGCCCTCCGGGGAGAGGACCTGGGCGGTGGCCTGGGGGTCGTGGTAGTAACAGGTCATAACGCCGGGACCCTTGACGCACAGCTCGCCCACCTGCCCCTGGGAAACCGGGGTCACGCCGTCCTCCTTCACAATCCGGCACTGCCAGCCGTAGCCCGGCACGCCAATGGCGCCCACCTTGTTGAGGTTGTCCATTCCCAGATGGACACAGCCCGGGCCGGTGGATTCGGAAAGGCCGTAGTTGGTGTCATATTTGTGGTGAGGGAAGTACTGAAGCCAGCGTTTAATCAGAGCAGGGGGTACCGGCTGGGCCCCGATATGCATCAGCCGCCACTGGCTGGTTTCGTAGTCCTCCAGATGCAGCTCCCCACGGTCCAAGGCGTCCAGCAGGTCCTGGGCCCAGGGGACCAGCAGCCAGACGATGGTGCATTTCTCCTGGGAGACGGCCTCCAAAATGGCCTTGGGGGTGGTACCCTTAAGCAGCACGGCCTTGGAGCCGGAGATCAGAGAGCCGAACCAGTGCATTTTTGCGCCGGTGTGGTATAGCGGGGGAATCAGCAGGAAGCAGTCCTCTCGGGTGGTGCCGTGATGCTTCTGCTCCATGCGGGCAGACTGCATCAGGCTCTCGTGATTGTGCAGAATGGCCTTGGGAAAGCCGGTGGTACCCGAGGAGAAATAAATGGCCGCATCGTCCTCGTCCTCAATGGCCACCAGCGGGGCCACTGAGGAGAAGTTCACCACCTGCTGGTCATAGTTTTCCGCAAAGGTGGGACAGATTCCGGCGCCTACATACAGCAGCAGCCGACTGTCCTCCATCTCTCCGGCAATCTCCTCCACCCGGCCGATAAACTCCGGGCCGAAGAGCAGCACGTCTGTGTCCGAAAGCTCCAGACAGTATTTGATCTCATCTGCGGAGAAACGGAAATTCATCGGGACCACCACGGCCCCGGTTTTGAGAATGCCAAAGTAGATGGGCAGAAATTCCAGACAGTTCATCAGCAGAATCGCCACCTTGTTGCCTGCTCCGATGCCCCGGTCCAACAGAAAATTTGCCACCCGGTTCGCCTTTTCGTCAAAGACCTGCCAGGTGATCTCCCGGCGGTAGGCGGTGGTGGGGGCAGGCATAATCAGGTCGTATTCTTTCCAGGTGAGGCGGCGCTTCTCCTGAATCTCCGGGTTGATCTCTACCAGTGCGGTTTCCTGGCCGTAGAGCTTGGCGTTGCGCTCCAGCAGATCCGTAATAGGCATAGGACAGCATCCTTTCGCAAGAAATTTTGCGCTTTTTAGTGTTAATGGTTTACTCCGTAAAAGTAAGTATACTCATCCTGTGGAGCAATGTCAAGGAAAACCGCTTATTTCCCGACGCAGAACCGGGAAAAGATGTCATTTGTAATGTCCTCCCGCATGGACTTGCCGGTGACATCGGCAATGGCTGCCAGGGCCTCCTCCACCTCCAGCAGCACGGCGTCCGGGGTGGTGCCGGCGCTTAGGGCTGCAAGGGTTCGGTCCATGGCGTCCCGGGCCACGGTGATGGCCCGCTGGTGCCGGAGATTGGTCAGCAGTGTTCCGTCACAGGGGACGTTGGAGGCAAACAGCTTCTCCACGGCGGAGGTCAGGGCCTCCAGCCCCTGGCCGGTTCGAGAGGAGACCGGAAGAACCGAATCGAAATCCAACTGCTCCGGAATCAGCACCTGGGGCAGATCCGCTTTGCTGAGAACGCAGATCACATGCTTGGCCTGTCGGGCGGCCTCTATGGCACGGTGGTCCTCTGCACCCAAGGGCTGGCTGCCATCCAATACCACCAGCGCCAGATCTGCCTCCTGGGCGGCGCACAGGGCGCGGGTGACGCCGATCTGCTCCACCTGGTCCTGGGTGGTTCGAATTCCCGCAGTGTCGATCAGTCGGAGCACCAGGGAGCCCAAGTGGATTTTTTCCTCCACGGTATCCCGGGTGGTGCCGGGAATCTCCGTGACAATAACCCGATCATAGCCGGCCAGGGCGTTGAGCAGACTGGATTTTCCCGCATTGGGGCGGCCGAGAATCACGGCCTTGATGCCGTGTTTTACCACCTGACCACGGGCTGCCGTGGCAAGGAGAGCCTCCAGAACGGACCGCTGCCGGGACAACAGGGCGGTGTAATTCTCCAGATCGAAGGCATCGATGTCCTCGTCCGGGTAGTCCAGAACTGCGTGAAAGTGGCTCATCACGGACACCAGTGCATCATAGACGGGGGTGAGCTTTCGAAGAAGGGCGCCGCCCACCTGACCGGCGGCATTGGCGGCGGCGTCGGCGGTTTCCGCTTCAATGAGATCGATCACCGCCTCTGCGGCGGTCAGGTCCATTCTGCCGTTTAGAAAGGCCCGCTTTGTAAATTCACCGGGGCCGGCCTGCCGGGCGCCCTGGGCCAACAGGTGGGCCAGAGCCTCGGTGAGCACTGCCGGGGACCCGTGGCACTGGAGCTCTACGGTATCCTCGCCGGTGTAGCTGGCGGGGCCGGGGGTCTGGACGGCGAGAATGCGGTCAATCACCCGCCCGCTGCGGTCCCGGAGATCATAGAGGCAGAGCTTTCGGGGGGCGGCTTGGGCCAGGGGGACACCGAATACCGGCGTCAGGATCCGGTCTGCCAAGGGGGCGCAATTTGGCCCGGACAGGCGGATAATGCCGATGCCCGAGGGGGCAAGGGCGGTGGAGATAGCGGCAATGATATCAGACACAAAAAACACCTCTTCCTGGATTGCGGTAAAAGCGGAAGTACATACGAAATCCTTGGGAAATCTCTTTTCCCAGGGGCATCTTAAGCCGCCCTTTCTACGATTCCTTTTTGCTTCCAGCGTCCGGTGAGATAGCGGATAAAGACGATGGCGGTGCCACAGGCCCAGCCCACCGGAATGGAGTAGAAAATGCAGCGGTAGCCAATGGCGGGCGCCAGGGCCATGAGATTGGCCACAATCACCCGAACCGTGAGGCTGGTGAGACTGCCCAGGGTGGGGAAGATCACGTCGCCGCTGCCCTGGAGCACGCCGTTGGTGATGTACATCACACAGAAGATCAGGAAAAATCCGGCCAGGGTCTGAAGGTATTCTACCCCGATGGCAGTGGCGGCCTGGTTCATATGGAAGAAGCCCACGGCATAGGGACCGGCGAAAATCAGCAGGAGAATGATCCCGGCGCAGGCCACCATGGCCATGGCCATGGTCTGGTGGTAGCCCCGCTGAATGCGGGAGATGTTTCCTGCCCCCATGTTCTGTCCGGTAAAGTTAGACAGGCCCATGTAGAACATCATAATGGGAACCATGGCGAAGCTCTCCAGCTTCATGGCGGCGGTGATGGCGGCGGTGGTGTCCACGCCGAAGGAGTTGATGAGCCGCTGCATCAGCACCATGCCCAGCCCCACGGAGCACTGCTGAACGGTGGTGGGGATTCCCAGCTGCAGAGACATGGTGAACATGGTCCGGTCAAAGCGAAAATCGCCTTTGTCAAATCGGGCCAGCTCCACCCGCCGGAACAGGTAGACGCCTGCGGTAACGGCGGAGATGCCCTGGGCGATCACTGTGGCCCAGGCCACACCGGCGACGCCCCAGTGCGCCACGAAGATCAGGTCCAGAAGGATATTCAGCACCGTGGACAGCAGGAGAAAATACATGGTAGAGCGGCTGTCACCAATGGAGCGGAGCACCGAGGCGAAGGTGTTGTAGGCGAACTGGAACAGCAGTCCCACGCAGTAGATCCGCAGGTACAGCAGAGCGTCCGCTAAAATCGAGGCGTCTGTCTGGAGCAGTCCCGCCAGTATGGGGCGGCTCAGGGCAATGCCCAAAACAGTAATCAGAACCCCGGCGCCAAACAGCGTATAGCAGGCGGTGGACAGATTTTTACGGAAGGAATCGGCGTTTTTCGCGCCGAAAAACTGGGCGGCCATAATTCCGACACCGTTGGTCAGCCCGGTGGCCAGGGCCAGCAGAAGATAGGTGACCGGAAAGCTGGTGCCTACGGCGGCCAACGCCGCCTGTCCGGCGAAGTTGCCCACAATCAGGCTGTCTGTCAGAGAATAGACCTGCTGCAGCAGATTCCCTGCAATCAGCGGCAGGGTAAAGGATAAAATGAGCCGCCACTCCTTGCCCTGGGTCATGTCTTTTGCCATGGTGATGCCTCCTGAAATCAGATGAAAAAGGGAGCGTCGGAACCCGACGCCCCCTTATTGTAACACAGAAGAAGGGAAAAGTAACGAATTACTTGATAATTCTCAGCCGCAGAACGCCCTCCAGATTCCGCACATGGTCCAGGGTCTGGGCGGTGATGACCTGGCCCAAATCAATCAGGGTGTAGGCATAGTCGCCCCGGGACTTGTTGGTCATGTTCTCGATGTTGGCGCCCTCCTCGGACAGCAGAGTGACGATATTGGAGAGCATCTTGGGGATGTTCCGATGGATGATGCCCAGGCGGGCCTCGCCGGACCGGGCCATTTCCACGGCGGGCATATTTACGGAATTGCGGATGTTGCCGGTGAGGAGATACTCTCTGAGCTCCTGGGCGGCCATAATGGCGCAGTTCTCCTCGCTCTCCGGGGTGGAAGCGCCCAGGTGAGGGATGGTAATGACCCCGGGCTTGCCCACCAAGGTGTTGTTGGGGAAGTCGGTGACGTACCTGGCCACCTTGCCGCTGGCCAGGGCAGCCAGCATGTCTCCGTCGTCCACCAGGCCGCCTCGGGCCAGATTGATGATACGGACGCCGTGGCGCATGGAGTTGATGGAGGTCTCGTCGATCATGCCCTTGGTGGAGGGGAGCAGAGGGGAGTGGATGGTGATATAGTCGCTCATCTCGTAGATGGTCTTCAGATCCACCACCTTTACGGAGGAGTCCAAAACCAGAGCGTTCTGTACGGAGAGATAGGGGTCATAGCCGTAGACGTTCATGCCCAGCTTTGTGGCGGCGTTGGCCACCTTGATGCCCACGGCGCCCAGACCAATGACGCCCAGGTTTTTGCCCAGAAGCTCCGGTCCCACAAACTGGCTTTTCTTCTTCTCCACCAGCTTTTCCACGTCTCCGTCGGCCTCGGTGAGATTCCAGCACCACTTGATTCCGGCGACAATGTCACGGCTGGAGATCACCAGGGACCCGATCACCAGCTCCTTTACTGCGTTGGCGTTGGCACCGGGGGTGTTGAACACGACGATACCGGCCTCGGCGCATTTATCCAGGGGGATATTATTGGTGCCGGCACCGGCCCGGGCAATGGCCCGGAGATTGGAGCCGAAGTCCATCTCATGCATGTCGGCGGAGCGGACGAGGATGCCGTCGGGATTCTCGCATTCTCCGGCAACGGTAAAGTCCTTGGGCTCCAGCTGATTCAGGCCCAGGGGGCTGATTTTATTTAAGACTTGAATGGTATACATAATATCGTGTCCTCCCTCAGTTGTTCTTGTCGAATGCCCGGATGAAGTCGCAGAGCTTCTCCACGCCTTCCACAGGCATGGCGTTGTAGATGGAGGCCCGCATACCTCCGACCTTCCGATGGCCCTTCAGATTGGAGAATCCTGCGGCGGTGGATTCCGCCACGAACTTGGCGTCCAAATCGGCGTTTCCGGTGCGGAAGGTCACGTTCATGTTGGAGCGGGAGCCGGGCTGCGCCGCAGCGGTGAACAGCCGGGAGCCGTCAATGACATCATAGAGCATCTGCGCCTTGCCGTGCTTGATCTTCTCCATACCGGCCACGCCGCCCTGGTCCTCTACCCAGTCCAGAACCAGCCCCAGCATATAGATGCACCAGCAGGGGGGCGTATTGTACATGGAGTCCTTGTCGATCATGGTCTTGTAGTTCATCATCAGAGGCGTAAAGGGCAGCTCCTGGCCGGCCAAATCCTCCCGAATGATGACCACCGTCAGGCCGGCGGGCGCCATGTTCTTCTGGGCGCCGGCAAAGATGATGCCGTACTTGCTCACGTCCACCTGCCGGGAGAGAATGTCCGAGGACATGTCGCAGACCAGGGGTACGGCGCCGGTCTCGGGGACGTACTGCCATTCGGTGCCGTAAATGGTGTTGTTGGCACAGTAATAGAAATAAGAGGCGTCAGGGGAGAGAACCAGCTGCTCCTGGGTGGGGATGTAGGTAAAGTCTTGGTCCTCCGAGGAGGCGGCCAGGTGGATCTCACCGTATTTTTTCGCCTCTTTGTAGGCGATGGAGGCGAAGTTGCCGGTGACGGCATAGTCGGCCTTGCCGGTTTTTCCGATGAGGTTCAGCGGCACCATGGAGAACTGGGAGGAGGCGCCGCCCTGGAGGAACAAAACTTTATAGCCCTCGGGAACATTCATCAGCCGGCGGAACTTTGCCTGGGTGTCGTCAAAAATCTTCTGAAACACTTTAGATCGGTGACTCATCTCCATGACTGACATGCCGCTGCCGCCGTAGTTCATCATTTCCCGGGAGGCGCGTTCCAGTGCAGAGAGAGGAAGCATGCTGGGGCCGGCGGAGAAGTTGTAGATTCGATCGTAAGCTGCCATAGATTGGTCACTCCTAAATCATAAAATAGTGCGTCCCGGAGACAGATGTCTGCCGATGAAACGCTCTTCTTTATTATAGTGAAGTGAAAAGATTTTGTCAATGCAGGCCGTACTGGGGAAATACCCAAAGATACAGTTGAAACGGCAAGCAATTTAGTGATATAATGTAGCATAAGTATCGGGAAACCGGCGGGGCGGCCCGGAAGGGGGCGCAGGCTGCCGGTTAGGAGGGATTTACCATGCAAATTTCGGTCCTGCGGGATCTGCTGGAGGCCCAGGTGCTCTGCGGCGAAGGGCAATTGCAGGAGGACATAGAGCATGTTTTTGCCTGTGACATGATGAGCGATGTGCTGGCATGTCCGGATGAGATCAACTGTCTTTTGACAGGGCTGATCAACCAGCAGGTAATCCGCACGGCGGATATGATGGACATCGGCCTGGTGATCTTTGTCCGAGGGAAATGTCCCCCGGAAGAGGTGGTGGAGATGGCCCGTCAGCGGGATATGATCGTTTTGCTGACAGGATGTCGGATGTTCACGGCCTGCGGGCGGCTCTATGAGGCCGGATTGGGCCTACGCTAAGGAGGATCTTAAACATGGATACAGTGAAGCTTTCCTATGAAATTGACGGAGATAATTTTTCCGCAGCCGGCGAGGCGTCCACTGCGGTGAAGCGGGTACTGAAAAAGCTCAAGCTCCCCCCTGCCATTGTGCGGCGGGCGGTGGTGTGTATGTACGAGGGCGAGATCAATATGGTCATCCATGCCGAGGGAGGCAGGGCCTATCTGGAGGTGGATGAGGAGAAGATCGTCATTCGCCTGGAGGACCGGGGCCCCGGCATCCCGGACATTGACAAGGCCATGGAGGAGGGCTGGTCCACGGCGTCCTCTACGGTGCGGAATATGGGCTTTGGGGCAGGCATGGGTCTGCCCAATATGAAGCGAAACTCAGACGAAATGAACATTGAAACCACCCTGGGCGTGGGAACCACCGTGACCATGGTGATCTATATTGGCGGTGAACCAAAGTGAAGCATTCGGTGATCTTTAATAAAGACCGCTGTACCGGGTGTACGGTCTGTGTGAAGGTGTGCCCCACAGAGGCCATCCGGGTGACCAGAAGCAAGGCGGTGATCTACGACGACCGCTGCATCGACTGCGGGCGCTGCGTCAGCGTCTGCCCCCATCATGCGTTCTCCGTGCGGTCGGACAGTCTGGACCAGCTAAAGGGCTATCGATACAATATTGCGATTCCGGACACCAGCTTTTACGGACAGTTCAAAAATCTTTACGATATGAACATTGTAAACGAGGGGCTGGTTCGGCTGGGCTTTGACGACGTGTGGCCGGATGCTGTGGGGGCGGAGATGCTCTCGGATCTGTGGCGGCGCCGGGAGGATCTGCTGTTTACCCCGGAGGTCACGAAAATCAGCTCCGAATGCCCGGCGGTGGTGCGGCTGGTGGCCATGGAATACCAGGAGCTGATTCCCAATGTGGTGGACAGCCTCTGCGCCTTTGAGATGACCGCCGTGGCTGCCCGAAAGGAGGCCGTCCGGAAAACAGGGCTGAAGCCCCAGGAGATTGGAATCGGCCTGCTCTCGCCTTGCCCCGCCAAAAATACTCGGGTCTACAAGCCCATTGGCCTGGAAAAGCCGGTGGTGGACTATGTGCTGCCGATGAATGACATCTATGTGCGGCTGCTGAGTCCCATGAAGGCGGTGGAGCAGCCGCAGCGGGACTATGTCCGGGCGGGACAGCTGGGCATGAGCTGGGGCCGCAGCGGCGGCATGAGCGACATGTTCCCGGAGCGGGAGGCGCTGGCGGTGGACGGGGCGGAGAACGCCCAGCGGATCCTCAGCGAGATCGAGGATGAAAAGCTCAGCGAGGCGGAGCTGGTGGAGACGTCCATCTGCACCCAGGGCTGCTTCGGCGGCTGTCTGACCGTGGAAAATCCCTTTACGGCCAAGCTGCATATGCGGCGGCTGACGGAGCATTTGGAGCGGCAGCGGCTGACCATGCCGGAGGAATTTCGGGAACGGGTGCGCTGGGATTTTGAGCTGGAGGAGATCAATACAGAGATTGCGGATACCATTGCCCAGGCGCTGCAAATCGAGGTGGCGGCGGAGCGCCTCTACAAGACCCTGCCGAAGTTTGACTGCGGCAACTGCGGCGCCCCCTCCTGCCGGGCCTTTTCCAGAGACGTGGCGGAGGGCTTTGCCGACGAAGGGGACTGTATTTTCAACATCATTCGTGCCATGCGGGAGGGACGCAGCCACGAGGAGGAGTCCGACGAGTTTGTACCGCCGCCCTACCGCAGGCCCCTGGACTGAGAGAGGAGCTTTATCATGACAGTGAAGGAACTTAGCGATCAGTTGGAGCTACAGGTGTTTTACATGGAGGAGGAGGATCGGGAGATCGAGACTGCCTATTGCGGCGACCTTCTCAGCTGGGTCATGGGGAAATGCCCGGCGGATTCCGCCTGGGTGACGATTATGTCCAACCAGAATGTGGCGGCGGTGGCGGTGCTCTGCGATACGGCCTGCACCATTCTCTCAGAGGGAGTCACCCCGGATGCGGAGCTGCTGGAGCGGGCGGAAAAGCAGGGCGTGACCCTGCTGGGCAGTTCCATGGATGAGTATCAGCTCTGCTGGCGCATTAAGGCGCTGCTGGGATGAACGTATTTTACGATCTGCACATACACTCCTGCCTGTCACCTTGCGGGGCCGACGACATGACCCCCAATAATCTGGTGCACATGGCGGCACTGGCGGGACTGCAGGTGATTGCCCTGGCAGACCACAACACCACGAAAAATGTCCCTGCGGCGGTGGCGGTGGGGGCGCAGTGCGGCGTGCTGGTGGTTCCGGCCATGGAGCTGACCACCCGAGAGGACATCCATGTGCTGTGCCTGCTGCCGGATCTGGAGCGGGCCGAGGCCTTTCGCCAGTATGTTTATGCCCGGCTCCCCCAGCGGAAGAACCGGCCCAAGGTCTTTGGACATCAGTATGTGATGGACGAAATGGACCGGGTCCTGGAGGAGGAGACGCAGATTCTGGCCTTCGGTGCGGACATCGGCATCTACGAGGTGAAGCGGCTTTTGGAGGAATACGACGGTTTGGCGGTGCCTGCGCATATTGACCGGGCCAGCTATTCCCTAATCGGAGCCATGGGTTTGGTGGATCCGGCCATGGGATTTCAGGTCTATGAGACCACCGTGGGCTGCGACCGGCAGAAGCTGATGGAGCAATACCGGTTTTCCGGGGGCTTCCTTTCCAATTCTGACGCCCATGACCTGACGGCCATTTTGGATGGGGAGCGAGGGCTGGATGTGGCGGAGCTGACCCCCCGAGGGGTGATTGCGGCGGTCAAGCGCCTGGGAGAGGCGGAATCGGCGGCGGAAGGCCGCCATAGGTGAGAGAGAAGGAAAGGAAGAAATATGTCCATTTTTCGAAGATTCGTGTCCTATTACAAGCCCTATCGGAACTTTTTCTTGATGGATACCCTCTGTGCCGTGGTGCTGAGCGTGGTGGATCTGAGCTTTCCGCTGATTCTGCGGAGGCTGCCGGAGGGGCTGTTTTCCGGGTCTGCGGCCTCTATTATGGCGGCCTTAAAGTGGCTGCTGCCGGCGCTGCTGGCCTGGTATGCCCTACGGGCTCTGTGCCAGTTTTATGTGACCTCCTACGGCCATATTATGGGCACCCGTATGGAAACGGATATGCGCCAGGATCTGTTTGACAAGTATATGTCCCTGAGCTATTCCTACTATGACGGCAACAACACCGGAGAGATGATGAGCCGTCTGGTGTCGGACCTCTTTGACATTTCCGAGCTGGCCCACCACGGCCCGGAGAACCTGCTGCTGTGCTCGCTGAAGATTATCGGCAGCTTTATTCTGCTGCTCACCATTCATGTTCCCATGACCATGTGTCTGCTGGCGGTGACCTTGGTACTGGTGGTGTTTACGGCAATCCGCCAGAAGAAGATGCAGCGGATCTTTACGGAGAACCGGGAGCGAATTGCAGAGGTAAACGCCGGAGTACAAAACTCCCTGGCAGGGATTCGGGTGGTCAAGACCTTTGCGGCGGAGGAGGGGGAAAAGCAGAACTTCCACCGGGCCAACGGCCGCTATCGAAAGTCCAAGGAGAAAAGCTATATGGCCATGGGGATGTTCCAGGGAGGAAACAACTTCCTGCAGGGAATGCTCTACGTGGTGGTGGTGATCTCCGGCGGAGTGTTTGTGGCGAGGGGCTCCCTGGAGGTGGCAGACCTGGCTATCTACGCCCTGTATATCTCCATCTTTGTCAGTCCCATCACGCAGCTTATGGACTTTACGGAGATGCTCCAAAAGGGCTATGCAGGCTTTAAACGGTTCCATCAGATTATGGAGACCCAGCCGGACATCCGGGAAAAGCCCGATGCCCAGGCCCTGGAAGAGGTCCGTGGAGATATTGTGTATCGGGACGTGACCTTCTCCTACGACGGAAAGGAAAAGGTTCTGTCCCATTTGAACATTCAAATCCCCGCAGGCGCCACCTGCGCCCTGGTGGGGCCCTCCGGCGGCGGAAAGACCACCATTTGCTCTCTGCTGCCCCGGTTTTATGATGTCCAGGGCGGCAGCATTCTGGTGGATGGGCACGATGTCCGGGATTTGAAGCTGAAGTCCCTTCGGGAGGCCATTGGTATCGTGCAGCAGGATGTGTATATCTTTGCCGGGTCCATCCGGGAGAATATCGCCTACGGAAAAAAGGACGCCACCCAAGAGGAGATCGAGGCGGCGGCGAAACGGGCCAATATCCATGAATTCATCACCGGGCTGGAGCACGGCTATGACACCTATGTGGGAGAGCGTGGGACCAGGCTCTCCGGCGGCCAGAAGCAGCGGATTGCCATTGCCCGGGTCTTTTTGAAAAACCCGCCCATTCTGATTCTGGACGAGGCCACCTCGGCCCTGGACAACGAGTCGGAGAAGCACATCCAGGAGGCCCTGGACCGGCTCAGCGTAGGGCGTACGACGGTGGTCATCGCCCACCGGCTCAGCACCATCCGGGGCGCAGAAAGGATCATTGTCATTGACGAAGGCGGTGTGGTGGAGCAGGGCAACCACCGGGAGCTGATGGAAGTGGGCGGCATCTACGCCCGGTACTTCAATATGCAGTTTGAGGGGCTGGGAATCCAGCTGGATGCGTGAAATGGAAAAGCTAGGGGCGCGGCAATTTTGCCGCGCCCCCGCTTTGCGTACCCTTAAAAGACGTATTTGGCGGTGTTGATTACAGCGTTCTGGGAGGGATCCTCCCGGGCAGGACCAATCCGTCCCACGTCCTGGCAGTGCAGAGCCAAAACAGCCTGGAGGGCCTCTGAGCAGGAAACCATACCGCAGTCGGCAATGGAAAGGGGCTCCAGCAGATCAGTGGTCACGTCCTCGGTCAGCGTGACGGAGGTGCAATCGGTGATCCGGATTCCCTCCGGGTGGCCGCGGAGCAGGGCTGCATCCACAAGCACATCTGCCTGGTTCCGGATCCAGAGTCCGGAGAAGTCCGGCTCCAGATGAAGCTCGTCATAGCAGATGCCGGAATCTAAGATCAAATCGGCCAGAGCCTCCGGGGCGGCGAGATCTCCGTTGATATACAGATATTTCATCTGGCGAAGGGCCTCCGCTCCAGGAGCGGGAATTCTCACGTCACCGCTGACATAGAGCCGGGGGCCGTATTTTTTGACCGCCAGAGCGTCAAGGATTAGGTCATCGGCAAGGTAGCGGGTACCGTCGGGGACGACGGTTACGGTGGCACTGTCCGGCACCAGCGGCAAAAGGTCCTCCACCATGCTCTGGGTGGTAAGGACCCGGTCGGTGAGTATGGTGACGCCTTTAGCCCGGAGCTGCTTTAAATCCACCCGAGAATCCATGGCAACGAGCATATTGGGAAGGAAGTATGTGCCGGGCTTTGCGCGAAGGGCAAAGATCTGATCCAACTGAAAACGGCGGTCCAGCAGGACGGCGTCCTTTGGATAGATCTCGCTGCGGCCGTTGACGGAGATCCGGGACATAATGCCGGCGAGGCAATCCGGGCAGAGAACCAGGCCGTTGACATCAATGTGCCGGTACTGTGCCAGAGCCGGGGCCGCCTCCGGACGGAGGATCAGTGTGCCGTTGACCTGGAGGAATACGGGGGCCTCGGGAATGGCGCTGCCGTCAATGGTGACGCTGCCGTTTCTGGTGATGACTTCCCAATCTTCGGGAATGGACAAAATATTGCCTGCATTCATGACTACGGGGTGTCCGGCCAGCAGAGACTGGGTGGCCGGGGAGGAAATGACGCTGGCGCAGTTGACGGTAATTACGGAATAGGCGTCCAGCACCTCCTGGGTGAGCTTGCGCATATCGCAGAGTGCGCAGTTGATGGTAAGGTTCATATCAGTTCAGCTCCTTCATCAAAATCGTTCGGGCGGCCTTCAGCCGCATACGGACATGGGAGGGCTTCATCCCCAGCATGGCACCGATTTCCGTGGCATTATAGCCGCTGATGTGGCGCAGGGAAAAAATGGCCTGGTCCTGAGGAGACAGGCGGCCAATAAGCTGGGCCACCTCTACGCCGGAAAAATCGGTTTCGGCTCCGGTGTCCGGGGGAGATCCCTGGTGCGGGACTTGCCGGCGGTACTGATCCACCGACAGGTTCTTTGCTGTGCGGTAGAGCCAGGCGCGGCACTGAGGCAGTGTCATGGTTTCCAGCTGATCCGTGTGGGCCAGCGCCCGAAGAAACGTCTCCTGGACAATGTCCTCCGCAGCGGCGGAGCTGCCGGTTCTGCCGGTGAAATAGCGGATCAGCTCCTGGTACAGAGCTTCATACAGCTGCTGGATCAAGGGCATCCTCCTTTCCTGGTTGGGCACGCGCCCCGCGGTGCGTTCATGGAGATAACGGTTTTGCGGGTGTAAGTGTCACGGGAAAACGAAAAAAACAGAAAAATCCGCCTGCCGGAGTGCCGGCAGGCGGATTTGCGCTTATTGATTGTTCAAATCCAGCTCATAGGTGCAGAGATAGAACAGGAAGGAGGTCATTTGATAGCGGCTCAGGCGGGTGTTGTAGTTGGCAAACAGCTCGTCAAGCTCGCTGTCCCGGGTGGTGATGTTGCACTGATCGCACCAGATCATGGCCTCCACCGTCTCCTGGGTCAGCCGTGGGTTCTCCTCCATGCGCTGGGCCAGCAGCTCCGGATCGGCAATGGTGGTGTCTACCCCGGACAGTTGGGCGTAGCGATAGATGATAAGCGCCGCCGTGCGGTAGTCCACGCTATTCTTGTAGCTGGTATATCGGTCCTCATCCAGAATGAGGCCATTCTCCCAGGCCCAGCACACCGCGTCATAGTAGGGATAGACGGAGCCGTTGAAGTCCTCGTCCTCATAGCCCTCCGGCAGTGCGGCGTTGGAGGCCTTCGGCCGCTGGGAAATGCGGTAGAGCACGTCGACAAATTCGCCCAGTGTGGCCACGGCCTTTCCGCCGAAGGTATCCTCGCTCTCCGGATCCACATAGCCGTTGCGGTACATATACAGGACGCTGGCCTGATTGAAGATGCTGGTGATGTCGCTGAACACCACGGTATCCTCCAGGGTGTGCGCCTTGGACTCTCTTTGGAACACATGGGCATAGTAGTCGCTGTTGAGAATATCCGTGGAGATTTTAAACTTGTTGTCCACATACAGCCGGTACATGTTCAGCGTATCCTCACTGATCTCCGCATTTTCTCTGGTGGGAATGACGGTTTCCGTGCCGGCGTCGAAGCGGAAATCCTTGGTGATAAAGGACTCGTCGGATAGCACCGCCACATGGACGCCGTTGGACAGCACGTCAGTGCCGGTGAGCAGGCGGGAGTCATAGTCCACCCCGAAAAGGTTCAGAAGGGTGGGAAGAATATCGGCGGTGGAGCAGTAGTCATCCACGTCGATGTTCTCCCGGAGTCCGGGCACATAGCAGATAAAGGAGTTGCGGTACTTTTCAAAGGTGGTATCCAGCTCCCGGCCTGCCAGCTCGTTGTACTCCTCCTCGGTCAGACCGTAGGGATAATGGTCGTTGGTGAGGACAATGCAGGTCTTGTCGGCAATGCCGGCCTCCTCCAGACGCTGGGTCAGGTATTCCAGTGCGTATTCCAGCTCCAGGTTACAGGCAATATAGGCCTTTACCGGGTCGGAATAGGGGAGGTTTTCCACCTTGTCCCGGTTCTTGGCGCTCATGGCGTTGTCCCAGGAGTACTGATAGTGGCCGCTGAAGGTCATATAGTAGGCGTGGAATGGGCCGTCGCTGTCGATGTAGTCGTCCACGGAGGCCTCCATCATTTCAAGATCCGAGGAGGGCCAGTCCACCTGAATGTTCAGGCCGGAATCCGCCGCCTTAAAGGTGTAGCCCATATTGACGTGGGTGATGTTCCGATTATAGAAGTCCCCGATGTAGTTGTGGTAGGCCCAGGTCTGGTATCCCTCCTCCTTCAGGGCGTTGCCCAGGCAGAAGGGAATATAGTTGGAGCCGGAAACGTCAAAGCTGGAGGAGGTCTTGGTGCGGGACATGTCGGGATAGAGCCCCATGCACATGGTGTATTCGCCGTTGGTGGTAACGGATTGGAAGGTACCGTAGTAGTTGTGGAAGAGGATTCCCGTCTGGGTCATCTCGTAGAGTGTGGGGGTAAGCTCTTCGCTGATAAAATAGGGGCAGAAGGACTCTGCGCAGATGGTGATAAGGTTATAGTCCTCCAAAAGGCCGGTATAGTCGTTTTTCCGGGTGGGAACCACAGTGGAGAGATAGGTGTCCAGACCAATTAACGTCTCGTCCTGGGTGGACGCTGCGAGCTTCTGGAAGTCAATGTCCTCCAGAACGTTGTACTCCCGGCTGGAGTATTTCTCCGGCTTGGTGGTGGTGCCCAGGGAGACGCTGTTGAACTCCACATCCGCATCCCCCACCCCCAGCAGCATATACTTCAGCTCCTGGCCGGTGGTGGCCAGCATGCCGACGTTTTTATAGCTGGTGTCGGTGGAGGTGTTGACATTGGTGAAGATCTCATAGACGGAGAAGGTCTCTCCCCGGCCGGTGAGCATCAGACCAAAGGTCAGGCAAAGGGCCCCGGCCAGAACACCCAGAGAGGTCAGCTCCTGTTTCCAGCGAAGGCGATGGCGAGGGGTTTTCCGGAAGATCAGTACCAGGACCACCGCCGCAATGGGAACCAGCAGCAGAATGATGGGAAGAAGATTTTGACCGATTCCGTACAGGATCTGGCGGCCGAAGTTTGTCACAACGCCGTCTCCCATCTGCACCTGGCTGATGGGCATAAAGTTGCCGAAGATGGCGTGATAGACCAGCTGGACCTCGGCAAAGAGTACCTGGGCTACAATTAAGATCACAGACAGGATCCGGCCCGGGAGCTTTGGCAGCGGGGCGGTAACCAGAGAGCAGAAAACGCCGCCGATCAAGGCGAATAAGATTGGATAGAGAATGCGGCTGTCCAGGCTGTGGTAGACGCACAGATGGAGACAGACCTCGGTATATATACTGATAACGCAGAACAGCAGCAGGCTTCCCCGCCATTCCCGCCACAGGGTCCTGCGGAGGACCGGGCCGGTCAGGGGCATTTTGCTGCGTTCTTTAGAAGAATCGGAGGCCTCCGTGCTGGGGTCAGCGGCAGGCTGATTGGGAGAGAGGACCTCCTCGGACGCCGTGGAATCCTGAAGTTCCGAAGTCGGCGTAGTGTGTTCGGACATGATTTAGCTCCTTTCCTGGGGTTGTGGATTTATCGAAATATGGGTAAAATCCAAGTAAATGCACGGCATATCATACAGCAGATCCAGGTAAAATGCAAGAATCCCCCGAAAAATTAAGAAATTTTTCACGGAAAAAGGCCGCACCGTCGATCAGACGGTGCGGCCGAGGGAATGAAAGTCAGTCTCCGGTGGTGGTCACTCCGGCGGAGGACTTCGAGCTGGCCGAGGGCTTTGCAGAGGCGCTGGGTTTTGCGGAAGCGCTGGGCTTCGGGGAGGCACTGGGCTTTGCGGAAGCACTGGGCTTTGCAGAGGCGCTGGGCTTCGGGGAGGCGCTGGCCGAGGGCTTGGAGTCGGTTTCGTCCTCCTCCTCGGTATAGCCGGTGGTGTCATAATCCGCGGCGTCCTGGGTTTCCTGGATGGGGAAGCCGTACTCGGTGCCGGCGTAAATGGTGCCCTGGAGATACTCAATGTTGTCGTCCAGATCCAGGCTGATGACGCTCATGCCGTCAATGGTGGCGCCGGAGTAGGTACCGGCGGCGGGAATCTGCTGGGACACCACGTCGTAGTTGAGATAGGCGCCAATGTTGGCGGCGTAGGAGAGAATCTGGGATTTTTCCATATCCGTGGTGATCTGGGGCAGAATGACCTGGGCCAGGTCCACCAGGGTGGCCGGGGAGGCGCTCATGGCGCCTGCAATGATCTGGCTGATAATGGTCCGCTGGCGCTGGGTCCGCTCATAGTCGTTGCCGGTATACCGGTTTCGGGCGTAGCAGAGGGCCTGCTTGCCGTTGAGCTTCTGCCAGCCGGAGGACCAGAGATAGTCACTGCTCCACTCCTCGTCCATGAGATTGTTCATGGACCAGATGTAGTCGTTGGTGATTTCCCGCTCGTCGTCGGTGACGTTGAGCCAAACGCCTCCCAAGGTGTCAATGACGTCCATAAAGGAGTAGAAGTCTACGGCCACATACCGATCTACATGGACCTTAAAGTTCTCCTCCAGCGTCTCCTCCAGGAGATCGGGGCCGCCATAGGCGAAGGCGTGATTCAGCCGGGTGTTGCCGTAGTCCGGGATGTGAACATAGCAGTCCCGCAGAAAGCTGGTGAGATAGATAGTCTCGGTTTTCTGGTTGATGGACACCAGGATCATGGCGTCAGAGCGGCCTACTGCGCCGGAGACACGGGTGTCGGAGCCGACCAGCAGAATGTTGTAGACGTCCTCGGAAATGGGAACCTGATAGGTGGAGTCGTCGGAGACCACCGCATTCAGATGCTCGTTCCACTTGGCCAGCTCCTCCGGGCTTGCCTCCAGAGAGGAGGCTGCCTCCGCAGCGTCCAGCGCCGCCAGCTTGGAGTTGATGGGGCTCTCCTCGGGAAGGGCCTCGCCGGCCTTGACGGTGGCAAAGTAGTCGCTGTTGGCCGCCTGGTAGTTGATGAGGTCCAGGAAGTAGTTGACGCACAGGGCCGCAGCCGCCAGAACCACCACCGCGGAGCAAACGGCACAGAAGATCATCAGCCCGCGATTGGAGAGACCCTGGAAAAATGCCGAAATGCGCCGACCAATGGCTTTGCCGGAGCTCTGGGTGGATGTCGGGGTATCAGACGGATCCCCGGAGGGGTTGAGCTTTTTTGAGTGAGAATTGCCGAATAATTTCATAGTATCATTCCTGTAAATTAAAGAGTTGGAAACACCCAGTTGGTTCAATAGACATTATTATAGGGTTGCATAATGGGAAAGTCAAGAATATGAGATGGCTGTTTCAGGGGTCCCGCTGATGCAGGGTCCGGGCCAGCTCCATCATGCATTTCGGCACGTCGATGTGCTGGGGGCAGTGCTCGGCGCACTGGTTGCAGCCCACGCAGGCCTTTGGCTGCTGGTCTCCCGGAACGGCCAGCACAGAATCCAGGGCCATGGGAGAGCCGGAGATCAGATATTCGTTGTAGGCCTTCAGGAACTCCGGAATGTGCAGCTCCATGGGACAGCCGGAGCAGTAGCCGCAGCCGGTGCAGGGAATGGTGAACTTTTTCCGGAACAGAGACAGGGCCTCCTCCAGGGTGTGCCGCTCCTCCGGGGTTAGCGGGTTTTCCTGGGAGAAGGTGCCCAGATTGTCCCGGAGCTGCTCCAGGGTGCTCATGCCGCTGAGGACCACCTGTACATTGGGCAGGTCCGCCACAAAGCGCAGGGCCCAGGAGGCAATGGACAGCTCCGGCCGAAGGGCCTTCAGCAGTGCGTCCGCCTCGGGACACAGGGAGGCCAGGCGGCCGCCCCGCACGGGTTCCATCACCATCACGGGAATGCCCCGTTCCGTCAGAATCTCATACTGCTGCTTGGCCTGCTGGAGCTCCCAGTCCAGGTAGTTCAGCTGGATCTGGGCAAAGTCCCAGTCCCGAAGGGCTGCAAATTTCCGCAGCGTTTCCGGCGAACCGTGGGAGGAGAAGCCCAGATAGCGAATCTTCCCCTGGCGCTGCATCTCCTCCAGATAGGGAATTACCCCCAGCTCCGGGTCGGTAAACCGGTGGATGCTCTCATCGTTGACGTTGTGGCAGAGATAAAAATCAAAGTACTCCACACCACACCGATCCAGCTCCTCCTGGAAAATACGGGCCACGTCCTCCTTGGTGTTCAGCAGCCAGGCGGGCATTTTGTCAGTGAGGTAGTAGGTTTCGCGGGGATATTTGGACAGGGCCTTGCCGGTGGCGCGCTCCGAGGCGCCGTCGCCGTAGACATAGGCGGTGTCAAAGTAGTTGATGCCGCTTTGATAGGCCAGGTCCAGAATCTCCTCGGCCTTTGGGATATCGATTTGGCTCCGGTCCCCATGAATATTGGGCAGACGCATACAGCCCATGCCCAGGAGAGAGGTGCGGATCCCGGTGCTGCGGTAGGGACGATAACGCATGGGAAAGCCTCCATTCCAATGGAATTTAATTCCGTGGGAGATATGAAGTGATCTTCACAGAATACACATTATACCATAGTATTGCGCGGAGCCAGGACAATGTCAAGAACAAAACAATGTCAATTATTTCAGAATCGTATCAATTGAGAAGCAAACTTCGATCAAAGGGCCGAGAATTGTTGAGAAAGAAGCCGGTAGAGTGCCTGGGGAGAGTCAACGATGGCCTTGGCCCCTGCGGCCTCCATCTCCGCTACACTGCCATAGCCCCAGCTGACGCCGATGGTGGAAAGCCCACAGGCTGCCGCACCGGTTACGTCGTAGATGGTGTCGCCCACCATGACGGCAGGCTGCCCCTGGGGCAGCTGGGCCATTAAATACCGGAGCACGTCCTCCTTAGAGTCCCGGCTGCTGTCCATGGTGGCGCCGCAGATTCGGGCGAAGAAGCCGTCCAGCTGGAATTTCTCCAGAATCTCCACCGCAGTGGACTCCGGCTTGGAGGTGGCCACATAGAGGGGGAAACCGTCGCCCCGAAGCTGCTCCAGCAGCGCCCGGATGCCGGGATAGGGGGTGTTTTCAAATTTTCCCACGGTGAAATACCGGCTGCGGAAGAGCACCATGGCCTCCTCCACCTTGTCCTGGGGAACGCCGAATTTCGGGAAGCTCTCCCGAAGCGGCGGCCCCACAAAGGCCCGCAGGGCCTGACGGTCCTCGGCGGGAATTCCATAGTGCCGCAGCGCCAGCTGGGCGCAGTTGATAATGCCCTCTCCGGAGTCCGTCAGGGTCCCGTCCAAATCGAAAAATATCGCAAGATGTGCCATTGGGCATCCGTCCCTTCTGTCAGATTTGATGGATTCCGGCCTATTGTACTATGTTTCGAAAAACTCCGCAAGGTAAAACCTGCCACCGGCCTAGCTTGTATCAGACGTCTGAAAGGTCATGAGATATTGAAAACATTAAAAAATCAGTTTTTTTCAGAAAAAAATTGAAAAAACCGAATTTTTTCCTTGAATTTTAAAATGGATTGATTTACAATGGTCCTAGCCGATTTCAGGAATGAGGTCCCAGGAAAGGGGCATACTATGCTAAATGTTGTGTTGGTCTGTCCGGAGATCCATCAGAATACCGGAAACATCGCCAGAACCTGCGCCGCCACCGGCGCCCGGCTTCATCTCATCCGCCCCCTGGGGTTTGAGATCACCGATAAGGCCCTTCGCCGGGCGGGGCTGGACTATTGGTATCTGCTGGATGTGGTGATCTATGACAGCCTGGAGGATTTTATGGAGAAAAACTCCGGGGCGTCCATGTGGATGCTGACCACCAAGGCCCCCAGGGCCTATACAGAGGCATCGTTCCAGGACGGTGACTTTTTGCTGTTTGGGCCGGAATCCCGGGGACTCCCGGAGCCCTTTTTGGAGGAACACCGGCAGCGATGCCTGAAAATCCCCATGGGGGAGGAGGCCAGAAGCCTGAATCTCTCTAATTCCGCCGCCATTGTGGTCTATGAGGCCCTGCGGCAGCTGGGATTCCCCGGGATGTTGGGCTATGGAAAAATGAAAGACCAGAGGGAATCTGTTGTGTAATGATGATCCGATTTAAAGGAGGTCTCCCTATGAATTATCAGAAAAAAACCATTTTGGATACGGACCTGAAGGGAAAGCGGGTGCTGGTGCGCTGCGACTTTAACGTCCCCACCGACGACGCCGGCGTGATTACCGACGACAGCCGCATTCGCAAGACCCTGCCCACCATTCAGCTGCTGCTGGATCAGGGGGCTGCGGTGATTCTCTGTTCCCACAAGGGGCGTCCGAAAAACGGCTATGAGGAAAAGTATTCTCTGAAGGTGGTCAAGAATCGCCTGGAGGAGCTCCTTGGGAAGCCGGTGGAGCTGGCCTCCGATGTGGTGGGACCGGAGGCCCAGGAAAAGGCCAAGGCCCTGAAGCCCGGAGAGATCCTGCTGCTGGAGAACGTCCGGTTTATGAAGGGCGAGACGAAGAACGATATGGAGCTGGCCAGGGAATATGCCTCTTTGGCGGAGGTGTTTGTGAATGACGCCTTTGGCTCCTGTCATCGGGCCCATTCCTCCACAGTGGGCGTGGCCTCCTTCCTGCCGGCCTACAGTGGCCTGCTGGTGAAAAAGGAGCTGGAGGTGATGGGCAAGGCCTTGTCGGATCCCAACCGGCCCCTGGTGCTCATTATGGGCGGCAGCAAGGTCTCCGACAAAATCGGCGTCATCGACCATATGCTGACGCTGGCAGACCACATCATCATCGGCGGCGGCATGAGCTATACCTTTACCGCGGCCCGGGGCGGCAAGATCGGCACGTCTCTGTGTGAGCAGGACGCCTTTGCCTATTGTCTGGAGCTGCTGAAGAAGGCCGAAGAAAAGGGAGTCCAGATCCACCTGCCTGTGGATGTGGTGGCGGCGGATCACTTTGCGGCAGATGCTCAGCCGGTGATCTATGCCGAGGGGGAGATTCCGGACAATATGATGGGACTGGATATTGGCCCCAAGACCCGGGAGATCTACGGAGAGATTATTGGACAGGCCGGCACGGTGATCTGGAACGGCCCCATGGGTGTGTTTGAGTTCCCGGCCTTTGCGGCGGGAACCGAGGCGGTGGCCAAGGCCATGGCCGAGAGCCAGGGGGTGACCATCATCGGCGGCGGAGATTCTGCGGCGGCTGTGGAGCAGATGGGCTATGGAGATCGGATTACCCATGTTTCCACCGGCGGCGGTGCGTCCCTGGAGTTCTTTGCCGGGGAGGAGCTGCCCGGCGTGGCGGCGCTGCTGGATGCCTGAGAAGGGAGCAAACCATGAACCATAAATACAGAAAGACCGTAATCGCGGCCAACTGGAAGATGAATAAAACCCCCTCTGAGACCCGTGCCTTTGGCATGGAGCTCCGGCGGATTCTGCCCCGGGGGCGCTGGTGTGAGATCGTGCTCTGTATGCCGGCGATTTGCATTCCGGCGGGGGTTCGCGCCATGCGGGACACCCGGGTGAACATCGGGGCGGAGAACATGCATGCGGAGACCTTTGGGGCGTACACCGGAGAAATCAGCGCGCCGATGCTGGTGGATGCCGGGGTGAAATATGTGATCTTAGGGCACAGTGAGCGCCGGGCCATGGGAGAGACAGACAACCAGATCAACAAAAAGGTCCTGGCGGCCCTGGAGGCGGGGCTGACCCCGATTCTCTGTGTAGGCGAAAGCCTGGAACAGCGGAAAAACGGCGTGACCTTTGAGCACATCTCCATGCAGCTGAAGCTGGCGGTGGCCGGGGTCCAGCCGGAGCAGCTCCGGCGGATCGTGGTGGCCTATGAGCCCATTTGGGCCATTGGCACCGGCCTCACCGCCACACCGGAGGAGGCGGAGGAGGTCTGCCAGCATATCCGGACGGTGATCCGAAAGATGTCTGCGGCAAAAACGGCACGGGCCACCTCCATTCTCTACGGCGGCTCGATGAACGATGAAAATGCGGAGAAGCTCCTGGCGCAGCCGGATATTGACGGCGGCCTCATCGGGGGCGCGTCCCTGGATCCGGAGAAATTTGTGCGTATTATCAATGCGGCCAATCAGGAAACGGTCTGATTTGCCCCGACATAATTAGGAGGACTTCTCATGAAACAGTATCTTGAAATTCTCGATGTACATGCCCGCCAGGTGCTTGACTCCCGGGGGAACCCCACCGTGGAGGCGGAGGTCTATCTGGACGGCGGCATTATGGGCCGGGCGGCGGTGCCCTCCGGCGCTTCCACAGGGATCTATGAGGCCTGTGAGCTTCGGGATGGTGGTGAGGCCTACGGCGGCAAGGCGGTGACCAAGGCGGTGACCAATGTCAACACCGAGATTGCCGATGCCATCATCGGCATGAATGCCCTGAACCAGACGGAGATCGACCAGACCATGATCGAGCTGGACGGCACCCCCAACAAGTCCCGGCTGGGCGCCAACGCCATTCTGGCGGTGTCCATGGCGGTGGCCCAGGCTGCGGCAGAGGCCCTGTGTGTGCCGCTGTACCGCTATCTGGGGGGCGTCAACGCCAAGACCCTGCCGGTGCCTATGATGAACATCCTCAACGGCGGGGCGCATGCCACCAACAATGTGGATATTCAGGAGTTTATGATTATGCCCGTAGGGGCGGAGAGCTGGTCGGAGGCCCTGCAGATGTGCGCAGAGGTATTCCACAAGCTCAAGGCCGTGTTGAAGGATATGGGGACCCCTGCGGCCGGAGTAGGCGACGAAGGTGGCTATGCGCCCAACCTGGCCCGGGATGAGGATGCCCTGGCGGCCATTGTGAAGGCAGTGGAGCTCAGCGGCTACAAGCCCTACGAGGACTTTATGATTGCCATTGACGGCGCCGTTTCCGACTGGTACAACCAGGAGACCGGCTGCTACGATCTGCCCAAGGCCAAAAAGACCATGACCCGGGAGGAAATGGTGGAGATGTACAAGGGCTTCGTAGAGAAGTACCCCATTATCTCCATTGAGGACGGCATGGGCGAAAACGACTGGGAGGGCTGGAAAATGCTCACCGATGCCTTGGGGGACAAGGTCCAGCTGGTGGGTGACGACCTGTTCGTGACCAACGTGGAGCGGGTGAACAAGGGTATTTCCCTGGGCGTCTGCAACAGCGTGCTCATCAAGGTCAACCAGATCGGAACCCTCACGGAGACCCTGGATACCATCCAGCGGGCCAACCGGGCAGGGTACACCGCAGTGGTGTCCCACCGCTCCGGGGAAACCGAGGATACCACCATTGCAGACCTGGTGGTGGCCGTAAACGCTGGCCAAATCAAAACCGGTGCGCCCTCCCGTACCGATCGGGTGGCCAAGTACAACCAGCTGCTGCGCATTGAGGAGGAGCTGGAGGATTCCGCACAGTATCTGGGCAAAAAAGCCTTCTTTAACCTCAGCAAATAATCGAAGACCACGGTACCGCCGCCGGATCCTTATCCGGCGGCGGTACATTTCTGCGCCGCCAGAATTCACAGAATTGTCATTCCTTTCTGGTGCAGGCCATGGTATAATAGAACCCGATGGAGCATTCCATGGAGATCATCCTGGGGAATGCCAAGGTGCGCCGGCGGTAGACAGACGGCGCATGGGGGAAACAATCACAAGAGGGAGGGCACAGCGTGAACGTTCTGTTCTTTTTAACACCCAAAGCCAGCTGTACATATATCTACGAGGATTTTACCATTCGTCAGGCCCTGGAGCGTATGGAGCCCAGCCGCTTCGCCACCATTCCCATATTAAAGCGAACCGGAGAATATGTGGGGACCATTGCCGAGGGGGATCTGCTCTGGGCCATTAAAAACAACTACATGATGAATATGAAGGACGCGGAGGGCCGGCCGGTTATGGAGGTGGCCCGGCGGAAGGACTATCAGCCGGTGACGGTTTCCACCAATCCCCAGGAGCTGCTGGCTATGGCGGTCAGTCAAAACTTCGTTCCCATGGTGGATGACCGGAACAGCTTTATCGGCATTGTCACCCGACAGAAAATCATGGAATACTGCTTGGAACAGTACTTTTCCCGGGTTCCGGTGGAGGCGACGTAACCAGAGCGGTCCGAAGGCTGTCTGCCTTCCGGAGCGCAGCCGCAGATTGTGCCAGGACCTTGGGCCGGTTTAGATGCCCCGAAAGGGGCATTTGAGACGGTCGAAAAAGCCGAAAGGCTTTTCCGACAAAGGGGTTGCGGCCTGATGCGCGCATTTTTGTGCGCCCCGGCGCACAAAAGCCACACGTTCAGGCCGAGATGTATTTTCCGCCATGTACACGCCCCGGCGGAAAATGCCCTATTTCGCCGCTGCGGCGGCGAAACTCTACGAGGTATTTTGACAAACTGAGATGCCCCGAAAGGGGCATTTTTTCTGGGCGGAATGAAAACTAGTTGCGAAGGTGGGCGCTTTCGTGTATAGTTAAACCGAAAAAATGTGAAACGGAGGCGTACAAGATGGAAGCATCTGCGCGTATGATCCAAAACGCAGCCATCAGCCGCAGCCTGGCGGCGGAGAGCATGGTGCTGCTGAAGAACATTCGGAATACGCTGCCGCTGCTGGGCTCCCCGGAGGAGCCGGTGAATGTGGCGGTGTTCGGTGTGGGCCAGATCTATACGGTCAAGGGCGGCACCGGGTCCGGCAACGTCAACAATCTGAAAACGATTTCCCTGCTGGACGGACTGACCCAGACAGACAGCCTCCGGGTAGACGGTCTGCTGGCCCGGAAATACCGCAGCTGGGGGCTGGGACACGAAAATCTGTGCGTGGAAGGGTTTATGGAGCCCAAGGGCTACTTCAATCCGGAGATGCCTCTGACCAATGAGGAGGTCCGCAACTTTGCCATTGGCAACGAGGCGGCCATTATGGTGCTCACCCGTGTGGCGGGAGAGGGGGCGGACATGCAGGCGGAGCCCGGTATGATCTACCTGACGGCGGCGGAGAAGGAGCTGATGGATCAGATCACCGACAGCTTCGAAAAGACCATTCTGCTGTTGAACACCGCCGGGTATCTGGAGCTGGGAGACTACGCCTCCAAGTTCAGCGCCGTTTTGTTCATGGGCTTGCCGGGACAGGATGCCGGGGCGGTGGCAGACGTGCTCACCGGAGCGGTGATGCCCTCCGGCCATCTGACGGATACCTGGCCCATTGGCTATACCCAGTTTCCGACGGCGGGAGCCTATTCCGAAAAGCACTTCAACGGCAATGTGAACACCACTATGGGCCAGACCCAGGAGCAGGTGGACGTGGCCTATACCGATGACATTTTTGTGGGCTATCGTTATTTCGATACCTTCAATCAGGACGTGCTGTATCCCTTCGGCTATGGCCTGGGCTATGGCAAAACGGAGATCACCGCCTATTCCCTGGCGGTCACCGGAGACCGGATCTCCGTGACGGCCACGGTGGAAAACACCGGGGATGTCTATGGGGCGCGCCAGGTGGTCCAGGTCTATGTGTCCTGTCCGGAGGGGACAATGGAGCAGCCGATGCAGAAGCTGTGTGCCTTTGGCAAGACCCGCTTGCTCCAGCCCGGGGAGAGCCAGGAGCTGACCCTGGAGTTCCGGCTGTCGGATGTGGCCTCCTTTGACGAGACCCGCTACAGCTACGTGTTGGAGAAGGGCTACTACTATGTTCGGCTGGGCACCGACAGCCGGGCCACCTCTGTGGTGGGGGCGGTGTATCTTCCCGGCGGGGCCGTGACCCTGGTGCTTGCGGACCGGCTGGGCCATGTGCCGGAGAACTTCTCCAAGCTGTCGGCCCAGGGGGTTCAGCGGTACTCCTACCCCGGGGAGGCGGAGGAGCTGGAGTTTGCCAAGGCCCACGCGGTCCGGGTGCCGGCGCGGGAGTTCCGCACGGTGAAGCAGAAATACACCGAGACCCCTCGGCCGCTGCGCCGGGGTCGGACAGACCTCCGGCTGAAGGACGCATACCAGGGGACCTGCTCCCTCCGGGAGTTTGTGGCGTCCATGGATGCGTCGGATCTGTGCAGCCTGGCGTGCGGCATTGGCATGGACCTGTCCGGGCTGCCGGACAGCGTTCAGGAGGACCCGGATTTCCACCCGCCCTTTGACGGGATGATTGGTGGCGGGGGCATGCAGGTGCCTGGCGCCGCCGGTGAAACGGCGGACCTGTGGGAGAAATACGGCATCCCGCCCATCTCTCTGGCAGACGGCCCAGCGGGGATCCGCATTGCCCAGCAGGTCAAGGATGAGGACGGCGAGGTGATCCGGCAGCAGCTGTGCACGGCGTTCCCGGTGGGGTCACTGCTTGCCTGCTCCTGGGACGGGGCGCTGCTGGAGCGCTTTGGCCAGGCGGTGGCGCGGGAAATGGTGGAGTACGGCGTGGACATTTGGCTGGCACCCGGCATGAATATCCATCGGAATCCCCTGTGCGGACGGAATTTTGAATACTTCTCCGAGGACCCTCTGGTGGCGGGCTTCTGCGCCGCAGCCATTACCAAGGGGGTGCAGCAGGCCGGAGTTGGCGTTACCATCAAGCACTATGCCGGAAACAACCAGGAGACCCTGCGGGCCAACTCCAATGATCTGATTACCCAGCGGGCGCTGCGGGAGATCTACCTCCGGGGCTTCGAGCTGGCGGTGAAGCAGGCCCAGCCCTACTGTGTGATGACCTCCTACAACGACATCAACGGGATGCCCTCCGCCAACAACTATGATCTGTGCACGGCGGTGCTCCGGGACGAGTGGGGCTTCAAGGGACTGGTGATGACGGACTGGGGCGGCGGGATCAGCATGCCTGCGCTGTCCATGTGCGCCGGAAATGACATGATCCAGCCCGGTGGCCCCTCTGTGGTCCGGGAGCTGGCAGATGCGCTGGCTCTGGAGACGGAGACGGAGAACCGCGGCCTGGCCCGCTATGCGGAAAGACTCACCATTGCCCAGCTGCAGCGCTGTGCGCTGCATATCCTGGGGGTGATCCTGCGCTGCGAACGGGTCCGCAGAATGCTGAAAGACCAATAAAGTACGCACATCCCCGCCGGACACTCCGTCCGGCGGGGATGAGACTGTCGAAAAAGCCGAAAGGCTTTTCCGACATAGAGCTTGCGGCCTGATGCGCGCATTTTTGTGCGCCTACAGCACACAAAAGCCACACTTTCAGGCCGAAAAGTATGTTCCGCCATGTACACGCCCCGGCGGAACATGATTTGACTCTATTTCGCCGCTGCGGCGGCGAAACTCTACGAGGTTTTTGACAAGCGGATCCCCGCCGGACATTCCGTCCGGCGGGGATGTGTTTTCCGGAGAAAGGGGCGGGCCCATTACACCAGGGTCCCGGTCAGGCCCTGGTCCGTGACGCCGGATATGCGGACGTCCAGAATTTGATTGTGGAGGTCTGCGCCGGGAACGGCTACCAGCAGATAATTGGGGGTGTGCCCGGTCCAAAGGCCCGCCTCATTTTTCTGCTCAAAGAGAACCGGAAGGGTCTGGCCGACGAACCGGGCCTGATAGTCGTGGCGGAGCCGGCGCTCTACTGCGGCGGCCCTAGCGGCCCGCTGCTCCTTCTGGACGTTGGGGACTTGGTTCGGCATGTCGGCGGCGGGGGTTCCGGTGCGGCGGGAATAGGGGAAAATGTGTATGGCGGCGAAATTTGCCTGGGTAAGGAATTCCAGGGTGGTGGAGAATTCCTCCTCCGATTCACCGGGGAAGCCCACAATCAGATCGGTGGTGATGGCGCAGTTGGGGAAGGCCTCCCGCAGGAGACGGCAGCTCTCCAGATACCGGGCCGTATGATATTTCCGGTGCATCCGCTCCAGGGTGGCGTCGCATCCGCTTTGCAGGGACAGATGAAACTGGGGACAGAGATTGGCGTATCCCCTTAGGGTGTCGCAGAAGCTTTGGTCCACCGTCCGCGGCTCCAGAGAGCCCAGGCGAATCCGCAGGTCCGGCACAGCCTGACAGATGGCGGCAATCAGATCCTGGGGCGTTTCTCCGGTTTTCAGGTCCTGTCCCCAGGAGGAAATTTCAATGCCGGTGACGATAATCTCCCGGTAGCCCATCTCCCGCAGCCGGAGCGCCTGCGTCACGGCCTGGGGAATGGGAAGAGAGCGGATGGCCCCCCGGGCATAGGGAATGATACAGTAGGTGCAGAAGTTTACACAGCCGTCCTCGACCTTCAGCATGGCCCGGGTACGATCACCCAGACCGCCGGCCTCCAGCTGCTCAAATTCCCGACGGCGAAAAGCGTTGTCCACCAGAACAGAGTGCTGCCGGTCCCGGCGGAACTGCTCCATGCGCCGGATGAACTCACTCCGCTGTCCGGTTCCGCCCACCACATCCACATCCAGCCGTTCCATATCCTCCGGCTTCACCTGGGCGTAGCAGCCGCAAACGCCGATTACCGCGTCGGGAGAGAGCTTCCTGGCCCGGCGCAGGGCGTTCCGGGATTTTTTGTCGCTGACCGCCGTGACGGTGCAGGTGTTGACGATATAGAGGTCACAGGGCTCGTCAAAGCTGCCCTCCTCATAGCCCCGCTGGAGAAGCTCCCGCTCCAGGGCCTGGGATTCATACTGATTGACCTTGCAGCCCAAGGTGTAAATTGCAAATTTCATATGCCGCTCCTGAATTGAACTTTTTTGCGATTTGTGGTATACTTCACTGGGTATATTATAGCGAAAGAACAAACAGAAGAAAAGACCCAATTCAGGAGGATTTTTATGACGGAGTTTTATGTATTGCTCCATTCCATGCAGGATGTGAAGCAGTTTGTGACCGCAGCCAGCTTGAGCCCGGTGGACATTGATGTGTGTTCCGGCCGATATACGGTGGATGCCAAGAGCATTTTGGGCGTTTGCAGCCTGGAGCCGGGGAAGCCGGTGCAGGTGCGGGTTTATGGCAGCGCCCAGGACGGCGAGAACTTTAAAAACGGAGTCTCGGACATGATCGCCGAGGCACCCAAGGAGCAGTAAACGGCAGGCAGCCTTCCCCAAGGGAGGCTGCTGAGACTGCCCCAAAAGCCGGAAGGCTTTTGGGGCATAGGGACTGCGGCCTGATGCGCGCATTTTTGTGCGCAAAGCGCACAAAAGCCACACTTTCAGGCCGAGATGTATTTTCCGCCATGTACACGCCCCGGCGGAAAATGATTTGACTCTATTTCGCCGCTGCGGCGGCGAAACTCTACGAGGTTTTTGATAAGCTGAGCAGCCTTCCCCAAGGGAGGCTGCTTTTTCTGGGGCCGGACTTGCTTTTTTTCTGGAAAACTGATAAAATATCCTACTATGATGCGGAGGTCTGCCTGTTGCGGCGGGCCCGAAACAATAGAGCACGGAGGAGCGCATATGGCCGGGAATACGGAGATCATTACCCAGCAGCAGCTGGAGGTTCAGCGGGAATACACCAGAAGGGTCCGGGAGTACTGGCAGGCGCGGGGGATTGCTCCCACGGCCAATCTCGACACCTACGGCTGCCAGCAGAATGAGGCCGACAGTGAGCGCATGATGGGGATGCTCCGGGAGATGGGTTACGCCCATCAGCAGGAGGCCGAGGGAGCGGACCTGGTGCTCATCAACACCTGCGCCGTCCGGGAGCATGCGGAGCAGCGGGTATTTGGCAACGTGGGAGCACTGACCCACACCAAGCGCCGCCACCCGGAGCAAAAGATTTTTCTCACCGGCTGCATGGCGGGGCAGGAAACGGTGGTGGCCCGGCTGAAAAAAAGCTATCCCCATGTGGACGGGGTGCTGACCTCCCACGCCCAGTGGCGGCTGCCGGAGATTCTCTACAAGGCACTCACCCAGGGGAAGCGGCAGTTTGTGACCCCGGAGGTGGGAAATATCGTGGAAGGCCTTCCGGTGGAGCGGCAGGGAGGCCTGAAGGGCTGGGTCAGCATTATGTACGGCTGCAATAACTTCTGCACCTATTGCATCGTCCCCTATGTACGGGGCCGGGAGCGGAGCCGCCAGCCGGAGGACATCCGCCGGGAGGTTCAGGAGATGATCGCCGCAGGCTACAAGGATATAACCCTCTTGGGCCAGAATGTCAATTCCTATGGCAAGGATTTGGACCTGCAGGTAGATTTTGCGGATTTGCTGAAAATGCTCGCAGGGCTGCCCGGGGACTTTGTCCTTCGGTTTATGACCAGCCATCCCAAGGATGCCTCCCAAAAGCTCTTTGACACCATGGCGGCCTCGCCGAAAATCGCCAAGCACATCCATCTGCCCTTCCAGGCGGGAAATGATCGGGTGCTGAAGGCCATGAACCGCTGCTACAATGCCCAGCAGTATCTCTCCCTGGTGGACTATGCCCGAAAGGTGATGCCGGAGCTGGTGCTGACCTCCGATGTGATCGTGGGGTTCCCGGGAGAGACGGAGGAGGAGTTTGAGGACACCCTGAAGCTGGTGGAGCAGGTGGGCTTTGACGCGCTGTTTACGTTTATTTTCTCCCCCAGAGAGGGGACCCCTGCGGCGGCCATGCCGGATCCCTTTACCCGGCAGCAGAAACAGGTGCGGTTTGACCGGCTGCTGGAGCTCCAGAACCGGATTTCTCAGGAAAAGCATAACGCCTATGTGGGAAAGACCCTCCGGGTGCTGGTGGACGGCGCCGACGGAGAATGTCTCACCGCCCGCACGGACGGAGGGCGTCTGGTGCGGCTGAAGGGAACGGCAGATCAGATTGGGACGTTCCAAAGGGTGGCCATTACGGGAAGCACCACCTGGAGTTTGGTGGGAACGATAAAGGAGGACGAAAACCGTGGCGGAGCTAACTCCCATGATGAAGCAGTATCTGGAAATCAAGGAGCAGAATCCTGATTGTATTTTATTTTTTCGCCTGGGCGATTTCTATGAGATGTTCAATGAGGACGCCAGGCTGGCATCCAAAGAGCTGGATCTGACCCTGACCACCCGGGACCGGAATAAGTCCGCCGAGGCCCAGGTGCCCATGTGCGGGGTCCCCTATCACAGCTGCGAAAGCTATATCGCCCGGCTGGTGGGCAGGGGCTATAACGTGGCCATCTGCGAGCAGATGGAGGATCCGGCCCTGGCCAAGGGCCTGGTCAAGCGGGAGATCACCCGGATTATCACCCCGGGTACCGTGACGGAGAGCTCCATGCTGGAGGAGGGCAAGAACAACTATATTGCCTGTGTGGTGGGCGCCGGAAGCGACTGGGGCGTGGCCTTCTGCGATATATCCACCGGCGCCTTCTACGCCACAGACGGCCGGGGCGGCGGCGCGCTGGGAAAGATCATCAATGAGTTGGGCCGATTCTCCCCGGCGGAGGTGCTGCTGGGGGGCGAGGCGGTGGAGGAGAAAACCCTGGATCACACCCTTCGGGCGCGGATCCGGTGCAGCGTCCAGAGAGGGGCGGAGACGCTCTTCGACCGGACCCGGGATGCAGAGATCGTTCTGGCTCAGTTTGGGGCGGCGCAGTTGCCGGAGCTGGGACTGGGAGAGAGCCCCGCGGCACTGATGGCCTGCGGCGGACTGCTGATCCACCTCCGGGAAATCGAAAAATCAGAGCTTCGGCATATCAATAAGTTGGAGTACTACGTCTCCGGGGAGTTTATGGAGCTGGACCTGACGGCCCGGCGGAACCTGGAGCTGACGGGAACCCTGCGGAATCAGGAAAAGCGCGGCAGCCTGCTGTGGGTCCTGGACAAGACGAAAACCGCCATGGGCGGACGGATGCTGCGGAGCTGGCTGGAAAAGCCGCTGCTGAATCCGGTCAAGATTCAAAAGCGCAGCGATGCGGTCCGGGAGCTGGTAGACCAGGGGGTGGAGCGGCAGGAGCTGCAAATCACCCTTCGGGAGATCTCCGATATGGAGCGGAGCATGGGGCGGATTGTAGCCGGGACGGCCAATGCCAGAGATCTGCTCAGCATGGCCGGGGCCATGGCGGTGCTGCCCCAGCTGAGACAGCAGCTGAGCGCAATGACCACCCCTTTGCTGACAGGCCTGTGGCAGGATCTGGATACGCTGGAGGACCTTTGCGCAGAGCTCAGCCGGGCCATTGTGGATGATCCGCCCTTTACCGTCCGGGAGGGCGGCATGATCCGGGACGGATATGACGACCAGGTAGACCGGCTGCGGGACGTGATGTCCGGAGGCAAGGGAACGCTGTCCAACATCGAAAACGCCGAGCGAGAAAAGACGGGAATTCCGAAGCTCAAGGTGGGATATAACCGGGTGTTCGGCTATTATATTGAAATCTCCAAGGCCTATCAGGGCCAGGTACCGGAGGAGTACATCCGGAAGCAGACGCTGGCCAACTGCGAGCGGTACATAACCCAGGAGCTCAAGGAGCTGGAGGCCACCATCTTGGGGGCCAAGGACCGAATTACCGCCCTGGAATATGAGATTTTCACCCGGCTTCGGGGCTATGTGTCAGACCACGCCCCCAGGATCCAGGCCACCTGCAACGCCGTGGCCGTGGTGGATACCCTCTGCTCTCTGGCGGAGGTGGCCGTGACCTATGGCTATGTGCAGCCGGAGGTGGACCTGTCCGACGAGATCCAGATCACAGACGGACGGCATCCTGTGGTGGAGCGGATGCTGAAGGATGCGCTGTTTGTGCCCAACGACACCTCCCTGGGTACCACAGACAGCAGAGTGGCCATGATTACCGGCCCCAATATGGCCGGAAAATCCACCTATATGCGCCAGGTGGCGCTGATTGTGCTGATGGCCCAGATCGGCTCCTTTGTGCCGGCGAAGTCCGCCCGGATTGGAATCTGTGACCGGGTGTTCACCCGGATCGGCGCTTCGGATGACCTGGCGGCGGGGCAGTCCACCTTTATGGTGGAGATGATGGAGGTGTCGGAGATTCTCCAGCATGCCACTGCCAGAAGCCTGCTGATTTTGGATGAGATCGGCCGGGGGACCTCCACCTTTGACGGTATGGCCATTGCCCGGGCGGTGCTGGAATACTGCGCCAGTTCCCGGCAGCTGGGGGCCAAGGTGCTTTTTGCCACCCACTACCATGAGCTTACGGCCATGGAGGGGGAGATACCGGGCCTGAAAAACTACAATATCGCAGTGAAGAAACGGGGCGAAACCGTAATTTTCCTGCGGAAGATTATCCCCGGTGCGGCAGACGACAGCTTCGGCATTGAGGTGGCCCGGCTGGCGGGAATTCCGGATAAGGTGATCGCCCGGGCCAGACATCTTCTCAAGGAGCTGGAAACCGGCAGCGCCGGTGGGGTCTGCAGGGCTCCACAGCCGGAGCCGGAGGCCCAGGTGAGCTTTCTGGATGTAGGCGGCAGTCAGATCGCCCAGAAGCTCCGGGACATTACCATCGAGACGCTGACGCCCATTGAGGCGCTGAATGTGCTCTTTGAGCTGAAGAAAATGGCGGAGGACGTCTGATATGAAACGACCCTTTGCGGTGCAGATGCGCCGATATGAGATCATTGGCGGACTGATATGGCTGGCGGTTTATCTGTTTCTCATGAGCGACCTGACACAGCTTCTGCTTCAGCTGATGGGGGTCCGCATCAGCACACTGACCTTGAATAAGGCCTATTTTCTGGGATGCTTTCTGGTGACGGCAGTGCTCTTCCGGCGGTTTTTGTCCTATTCCCTGCCGGAGGTGGCGGACCGGCCGCTGCGAGGCCTGGTTGGGATCCTGCTGGGCTACTGCATCTATGCGGCCTGCCAGGGCACCTTGTCCATGGTCTACGGCCATCTGGTCCCCAACCTCAAAACCCCCAACGACGACAACATCCGGGCCATTGCCCAAAGCAGCTACTCCACCATGGCAGTGGCGGCAGTGCTTCTGGCGCCCATTACCGAGGAGACGCTGCTCCGGGGGCTGGTGTTCGGGAATCTGCGGAAAAAGAACCGGATTGTGGCCTATGTGGTGACGGCGGTGCTGTTTTCCGGCATCCATATTATGAATTATGTGCTGACGCTGGATCTGACCAGCCTGATGCTGAACTTCCTGCTGTATCTTCTGCCCAGCGTGGCGCTGTGTGTCTGCTATGAGTATGCGGGGACCATTTGGGCGCCGATTCTGCTGCACATGATCATCAATGCCCTGTCCATGTGGGTTATGGGCCAGGGCGTGTAACGCCATCCATCTTCCCTGCTACATAGAATCGGGTGAATGACTATGGGAAAAATACATAAGCTGTCTCCACAGCTGGCGGATATGATCGCTGCCGGCGAGGTGGTGGAGCGACCGGCCTCCGTAATTAAGGAGCTGGTGGAAAACGCCATCGACGCCGGCGCCACCCAGATTATTGTGGAGATTAAAAACGGCGGCATTACCTTTATGCGGGTCACCGACAACGGCTGCGGGATGAACGCGGAGGATGCGCCCACAGCCTTTCTTCGCCACGCCACCTCTAAAATCTCCGCACCGGAGGACCTTGACGGCATTGTCACCATGGGGTTCCGGGGAGAGGCGTTGGCGGCCATCAGTGCGGTCAGCAAGATAGACCTGCTGACCAAATCCCAGGAGGCTCCGGAGGGGACCGCAGTTCGAGTGGAGGCCGGCAATGTGCTGGACGTTTCCCCGGCAGGCTGCCCCCAGGGGACCACGATTATCATTCGGGACCTGTTTTACAATACGCCGGCCCGGATGAAGTTTTTAAAGCGGGACAGCGTGGAGGGGAGCTTTATTGCCGGAGCGGTCCAGCGTCAGGCCCTGAGCCACCCGGAGATCGGGTTCCGCTTTATCCGAGACGGGAAGCCGGAGCTGACCACCCCCGGGGACGGCAAGCTCATCTCCGCCATTTATGCGGCCATGGGCCGTCAGGCGGCCAAGGAGATGGTGGAGGTCCGAGGGACCTCCGACGGTGTCACGGTCCAGGGCTATGTGGGAAAGCCCACGGCCAACCGGGGCAGCCGGAGCTATCAGCATTTTTTTGTAAACGGCCGATATGTGAAGTCCCGCATGATGTCCTCTGCCTTGGAGGAGGCCTATAAAAACCAGATGATGGTGGGACGGTTCCCCATCTGTGTGCTCCATATTTCCGTGGCCCCGGCGGCGGTGGATGTGAATGTCCACCCGGCCAAGACGGAGGTGAAGTTCCTCCGGGAAGGGGATGTGTTTGACGCCATTCACTACACGGTGCTGGGGACGCTGAGCCGAACCCCGGACCGGCCGGAGATGACGGTGCCCCAGCAGAAGCTGCCGCCTCAGGAAAACTTCTACCGGAACATGAATACCCAGGAATTCCGCCGGGAGACCAAGGGGCTGAGCCAGCGGGAACAGGCGGCGGCCAAGTCGTTTCTAGGGACATTGTCCCGGCAGCCCTCCGGCGGCCCGGTACAGGCGGTCCGGGACAGCGTCCAGCAGGTGCCCGTCGCATCGGAGGGGAAAGTCCCAGCCCCAGTCCCAACCCCGGCCCCAGTCCCAACCCCGGCTCCGGTGCAGCATCCGGAAAAGACGGCAGTGCCAGAGGAGCCCCGGCCTCCGGTCACGGAAGCACAGACGGCGCTGGATTTGCCGGAGCCGCCTCGCCCCCAAGTGCCGCAGAGGGAGGCGGAAAAACCCTCCCGGGCGGAGCCCTATCGAATCATTGGCCAGGCCATGGACACATATATTATTGTGGAGCAGGGAGACAAGCTGCTGCTCTTTGACAAGCATGCGGCCCATGAGCGGATCCTCTTTGAGAAGCTCAAGGCGCAGACCCATGAGATCATGTCCCAGATGCTTCTGACTCCGGTGCAGACGTCCCTGGGCCAGGAGGAGACGGCCACGCTGCTGGACCACGGAGAGACCCTCCAAAAGCTGGGCTTTGCGGTGGAGGATTTCGGAGGCGGCACACTGATTCTCCGGGCCATTCCCGCAGACATCGACGAAAAGGACGCGGAGGCCTGTCTGTCGGCCCTGGCCCAGGACCTGCTGGGGGGACGGCGGCTGGATCCCGCTACAGTCCATGACAATCTGCTCCACACCATTGCCTGCAAGGCCGCCATTAAGGGTGGGAAGAAAACCGATCCCCAGGAGCTTTCGGCGCTGGTGGCGGAGCTGATGCGCCGTGACGACATCAAATACTGCCCCCATGGCAGACCTGTGTGCATCACGCTGACCCGGGGGAACCTGGAGCGGCAGTTTAAACGATCTTAAGAAGGAGAGATACCATGTTTCTTGAAATCCTGAAGGCCATTATCTACGGCATTGTGGAGGGCATTACAGAATGGCTGCCCATCAGCTCCACCGGCCATCTCATCCTGCTGGAGCAGCTGCTGCCGCTCAATGCGTCAGAGGCGTTTATGGAGATGTTCGACGTGGTGATTCAGCTGGGGGCGATTCTGGCGGTGATCGTCCTGTTCTTCCACAAGCTCAATCCCTTCTCCCCCAAGAAAAACAACGTACAGAAAAAGCAGACCTGGGTTCTGTGGTTTAAGGTCATCGTGGCCATCATTCCCTCGATGATCCTGGGGCTTCTGCTGGATGACTGGATGGATGCCCACCTCTACAACTATGTGGTGGTTGCCATTATGCTCATTGTCTATGGCGTGGCCTTTATTCTGGTGGAGCGCCGGAATCAGCAGCGCCGGCCCAAGATTCGAAGCACGGACAAGATTACCTATCAGACGGCCTTCGGAATCGGAATGTTTCAGGTGCTTGCCATGGTTCCCGGGACCTCCCGTTCCGGCGCAACCATTCTTGGCGCGATTCTGCTGGGACTCAGCCGTCCTGTGGGCGCAGAGTTCTCCTTCTTCCTGGCGATTCCCACCATGCTGGGAGCCAGCCTGCTGAAGTCTGTGAAGTTTATCAAGGGGGGCACCGGCATTGCCGGAACAGAGGTGGCATGCCTGATTGTGGCCAGCGTGGTGGCCTTTGTGGTGTCGCTGCTGGCCATCCGAGGGCTGATGGACTATGTCAAAAAGCACAGCTTCTCGGCCTTTGGCGTCTACCGGATTCTTTTGGGTGCCGCAGTGCTGCTGTATTTCCTGATTGCAGGCTGACAAAAATGTGGCTGGAAAAGCCGCGGATGGGATACAATAAGACTATGGATCGAATTGTTGTGATCGTAGGGCCCACGGCGTCGGGAAAAACGGCGCTGTCAGTGGCCCTGGCCAAGGCCCTGGATGGAGAGGTGGTCTCTGCGGACTCCATGCAGCTCTACCGGGGCATGGACATTGGCACCGCAAAGGTGACCCCCGGGGAAATGGAGGGGGTCCGGCACCATATGATCGACGTGGCGGAGCCGGAGGAGACCTTCTCGGCGGCCCGGTATGTGGAGATGGCGGACCCTATTCTCCAGGACATTCTCTCCCGGGGAAAGACTGCGGTGATCGCCGGAGGAACGGGACTGTATGTGGATGCGCTGATGGCGGGGCGGACCTTTGCCCCCTGCCCCTCCACGGGAAAGCGGGAGGAGTTGGAGCGCCTGGCGGAGGGATACGGCGTGGAAACCCTGCTGGAACGGCTTCGTCAGGTGGATCCGGACAGCGCCTCCCGACTGCATCTGTCAGACCGAAAGCGGATCATCCGGGCCTTGGAGGTCTATGAGGAGACGGGGAAAACCATCACCCAGCACAACCGGGAGACCCAGATGGTGCCGGACAAATATACGCCGGTGTGGCTGGGACTGGACTTTCTGGACCGGGGAGAGCTCTATCGGCGCATTGACCGACGGGTGGACCAAATGCTGGAGCGGGGGCTGCTGGAGGAAATCCGGCGGCTGCTGGACCAGGGGGTGCCCCGAAGCTGTACGGCCATGCAGGCCATTGGGTATAAGGAATTCTTCCCGGTGCTGGACGGCAGCGAGTCCCTGGAGCGGGCGGTGGAGCTGGTGAAGCGGGAGTCCCGCCGGTATGCCAAGCGCCAGAGGACCTGGTTCCGCCGGAATCCGCGGATTCATTGGATGGAGCAAAGGGAGCCGGTGCGCCTGGAGCCGATCCTTCGGGAGTCCCTGGCGCAAATCCCCTTTTTCGACGGGCCGGCGTGATACAATGGGCGCAGAACTTCAACGTTGGAGGGATGCGCCATGGAATTTGGACGACGGAATATACTGCTGATGGGAATGCTTGGGGCTCTGGGATGCCTGCTTCTGGGACAGATAATGCATCTGGTGCCGGAGCGGCCCAAAACGGCAGAGGCAACGCTGTATCAGAGCCAGGAGCCCATTTGGGTGCAGGGGGTTGTGATTCGGCGGGAATATCCCCTGTACGCCCCTCAACAGGGCAGCTGGCTCTGCCAGGTCCAGGACGGCGCAAAGGTGGCGGCGGGACAGACGGTGGTCCGCTGGGAGACGGGACGGTCCTTGGGGGAGGAGGCCCTGTCGCTGCACCTGCTCCAGCGGGGAGCACAGGCTGCGGAGGAGCCCCTTTATACCCGGCGGATGGCCCTGAGGGAGCATATCCGGCAGCTGGCGGCGGCCCAAGGGACAGGGCGTATCAGCGCCGCCCAGGAGGTGGCCGGCCTGGTGCTGGGAGAGTCTCAGGACGTCTCCCGGCGGCTCTCCGAGGGGGAGGAAGCCCTGGAGATGCAGTCCGGGGGCTTCCACCAGAGCATCAGCGCGCCGGAGTCCGGGATATTTGTGTCCTGGACCGACGGACTGGAGGAGCGATTGACGCCGGAGGATCCCTGGGGCGGCTGGTCCCTGCCGCTAAAGCCCCTGCCAGAGGAGACCGTGGGGCGGCTGGTTCTGGGAGATACCTGGTACTTTCGGGGAAAGGTGCCCATGGCGCTGGAGCCGGGGGACAGGCTGGAGGCACAGCTGCCGGTGAATGCCGCCCCTGTGACCCTGACGGTGCAGGCGGTGCGGGATGATTGGGTTCTGTTTTCCTGCCAGGCGTGTATGGCGGAGGCGGCTCAGACCCGAACCATGACGGTAAAAATTTTGCCGGAACCGAAAACAGGGGTGGAAATTCCGGCGGAGGCAGTATATACTGTGGGAGAAGAAACCGGTGTCTGGCGCCTGGTGGGAGAGGCGGTGCAGTTTCAGCCTGTGACGATCCTCCGGGAGACAGAGGGACAGACAGTTGCGGCCCTGGAACCCTCCGGAGAAGGGCTTCGGCCCGGAGACCAGGTGCTTCTGGACCACCGATAAGAGCGAGGCAATAGCGATGAATGAAATTCGTGAAAACGTATCCCGGATCCGGGAGGAAATGGCGCGGGCAGAGGCCCAGGCGGGACGCCCCGCCGGAGAGGTCAAGCTGCTGGCTGCCACAAAAATGAACGATGCCCAGCGGGTCCGAGAGGCCATCGCCGCCGGGGTGGACATCTGCGGGGAAAACCGTGTGCAGGAGCTCCAGGAGAAAAACGCCCAAGGGGCCTATGCCGGGGCGCCGCTGCACTTTATTGGTCACCTGCAGAAGAACAAGGCCAAGTTTCTGGTGGGAGTGGCGGATCTGATTCAGTCGGTGGATTCTCCGGAGCTGATGCAGGTGCTGAACCGGCTGGCAGCCCAGCGGGGCCTTCGCCAGGACATTTTGGTGGAGGTCAATATTGGCGGAGAGACGGCCAAAAGCGGGATTCTTCCGGAGCAGGCCGACGAGATGGCGGCCCAAATGAGGGAATATCCCAACCTTCGGCTCCGAGGCTTTATGACGATTCCACCGATTTCCGTGGAAAATGGCGGAAATTTGAGATATTTTGCGAAAATGTATCAGCTTTATGTTGACATAAAGGCGAAAAAATACGATAATACTAGCATAGACTGCCTATCTATGGGCATGAGTGACGACTTTGCCGATGCCATCAAGGAGGGTACTACAATGATCCGGGTTGGTACCCGCATTTTTGGCGCGAGACAATACGTAAAAAATTGATTTGGAGGACACTGCCATGAGTATTATGGACGAACTGAAAAAATTGACCCGGCCTTATGATGACGACAGCGCGCTGATCGACGATGATTCCGATCTCGACATGGATACCGATGAGCCCGCTTATGCTCGTCCCACAGAGGCGGCGCCGACGGCCGCGCCGGATCCGGTGATGGGGATGGGTGGCGCTGCCGCCATGGGCTCCGCCGCCGCCATGGGTGCTACCATGGGCTCCGGTATGGGCATTGGGGATATTCCCAGAACGTCCGCTGCACCGATCAATATGGGTGCGGTCTCTGACAATTCCAAATATCGTGTGGTGCTGGTCAAGCCCGAGGAGTTTGACGCCGCCACGGTGATTGCAAAGCACATCTGCCAGGGGGATACCGTGATCCTCAACTGTGAGGACACCGACGAGAAGGTGGCCCGCCGGGTCATCGACTTCCTCAGCGGCTGCGCCTTTGCCCTGGACGGCTCCATCAAAAAGGCGTCCACCAGCGTGATCATCATTGCCCCCAAGGATGTGGGCGTGGATGACGCCAAGAACGGAGAACAGCTCAACGCCTAAACAAATAAAGTCGTAAGGGCTGGGTGCTGCACCGAGCCCTTTCGCTCTTTGAAAGGAGATATGGTATGTTCACGCCACAGGAGATTCAGGAACAAAGCAGCAGTCTGGAAAAGGCTGTGTTCGGCGGATACAGCATGAGTTCTGTGGAGGAGCTTCTGACGCCTTTGGCCGAGGATTATGCCACCCTCTACAAGGAAAATGCCGTGCTGAAAAGCAAGATGAAGGTGCTGGTTGACCGGCTGGAGGAATACCGCAAGCAGGAGGAGGGCATCAACCGCGCCCTTCTGGCCGCCCAGAAGACGGCGGATGACCTGATTAGCGAGGCTCAGCGGAAAAGCGCCAAAATGATTACGGACACCGAGGGAAAGCTCCGCCAGAGAAGCCAGGAGCTTCAGGACGAGGTGGCGGCGGAGGCCCAGCGGGTGGAGCTGGCCAAGCAGGCTGCGGCCAAGTTTATTGCGGAGATCGAGGACCGGGTCCATGGTCAGCTGTCCCAGCTGGAGCAGATCAAGCAGATGGACCTCACCACCCAGAGCACCGAGAAAAAGACGGCGGCGAAGCTCTCCACTGGCAGCGGTGGAAAGAACCCGCTGCCGAAGCGGGCGAAGGCTCAGACCGAGGCGCCCAAGGCTGCCAATCCGGCGGAAAAGCCGGAGAAGACCGACACGGATGTGGCGCGTCAGATTGAGGAGAACATTACCCGCATTTTGGCGGAGGGTACGCCAAAGGGCGGCAGCGAACCCCAGAGCCTGGGAGACACCAGGGCCATGGAACCCGTTCGGTAACGGGGAGAGAATACATACAATCTGCCCAGGGGCAGAAGAAGGGATCAACAGGTAATGGCGAAGGATTACAACAAGACAATTCATCTGCCCGTCACGGAATTTCCCATGCGGGCCGGCCTGCCGAAGCGGGAGCCGGAGCTCCTCAACGGCAAATACGAGGTGGAAACCTATCACAAGCTCATGAAGCACAACCAGGGGAAGCCCAGCTTTATTCTCCACGACGGCCCTCCCTATGCCAACGGCGACATCCACATTGGCACGGCGCTCAATAAGATTCTCAAGGACATGATCGTCCGCTATAAGAATATGACCGGGTATCAGGCGCCCTATATTCCCGGCTGGGACACCCATGGCCTGCCCATTGAGTCTGCGATCCTCAAAAATAAGAAGATCAAGCGGGACGAGCTGAGCGACGTGGAGTTCCGGGACAAGTGCCGGGAGTATGCGCTGAGCTATGTGGACCGGCAGCGGTCTGAATTCCAGAGACTGGGCGTGGTGGGCGACTGGGAGAATCCCTATCTCACCCTGAAGCCTGAGTTTGAGGCGGAGCAGATTCGCGTGTTCGGCAAAATGGCGGAGAAGGGCTATATCTATAAGGGCCTGAAGCCTGTGTACTGGTGCTATACCGACGAGACGGCGCTGGCCGAGGCGGAGATCGAGTATCAGGACGACCCCTGTACCACCATCTTTGTCAAGTTCAAGGTCAAGGATGACCGGGGCAAGCTGGCCTCCCTGACGGACCTGAATCAAACCTATTTTGTGATCTGGACCACCACAGCCTGGACGCTGCCGGGCAACCGTGCCATTTCCGTGAATCCCGACTTTGAATATGTGCTCATGAAGGTGGCCTCCGGCGAGGTCTACATTGTGGCCAAGGATCTGGCAGGAGAGGTGGCCAAGGCTGCCGGAATCGACAGCTATCAGGTCATTGCCACGCTGCCCGGCGCGGAGCTGGAGCTGATGACGGCCCAGCACCCCTTCCTGGATATTGACTCTGTGGTGCTCTGCGGCGACCACGTTACACTGGACGCCGGCTCCGGCTGTGTCCATACGGCCCCCGGCTTTGGCGCCGACGACTTTGCCATCTGCCAGAAGTACGACAAGGCGGGGCTGACGCACATTGGCGTTCCCGTGCCGGTGAACGCCAAGGGTGTCATGACCGATGAAAAGTTTAACGGGGTCCACATCTCCAAGGCCAACGACTATGTGCTGCCGGTGCTGGAGGAGAGCGGTGCGCTGCTGGCCCGGGAGGACATTGTCCACTCCTATCCCCACTGCTGGCGCTGCAAAAAGCCCATTATCTTCCGGGCCACGGAGCAGTGGTTCTGCTCGGTGGATGCCATCAAGCAGGCTGCGGTGGATTCCTGCGACGGCATCTCCTGGAAGCCAGACTGGGGCAAGGAGCGAATGACCTCCATGATTACCGAGCGCTCCGACTGGTGCATTTCCCGCCAGCGGAAGTGGGGCGTTCCCATTCCGATCTTCTACTGCGATCAGTGCGGGGCTGACATTGTGACCCCCGAGACCATTGACCATATCGCAAACCTGTTCCATGACCACGGCTCCAACATCTGGTTTGAAAAAACCGCTGACGAGCTGGTGCCCGAGGGCTTCGTGTGCCCCAAGTGCGGCCATAAGCACTTCTCCAAGGAGTCCGACATCATGGACGTGTGGTTTGATTCCGGCTCCACCCACGCCGCTGTGGTGGACCAGCGGCCGGAGCTCCGCTTCCCGGCAGACGTATACCTGGAAGGCGGCGATCAGTATCGGGGCTGGTTCCAGTCCTCCATGCTGACCTCCATTGCCACCAAGGGCGTGGCGCCCTATAAGCAGATCATTACCCACGGCTGGACGGTGGACGGCGAGGGCCGGGCCATGCATAAGTCGCTGGGCAATGCGGTGGCCCCGGAGGAGGTCATCAAGGACTACGGTGCGGATATGCTTCGCCTGTGGGTGGCCTCGGCGGACTATACCCAGGATATGCGTATTTCCAAGGACATTCTCAAGCAGCTGTCTCAGGCCTATCTGAAGATTCGGAATACGGCCCGGTATATGCTGGGCAACCTGGACGGCTTCCGACCGGATACGGATCAGGTGTCCTATGAGGCCCTGGAGCCCCTGGATCAGTGGGCGCTGGCCCGGTACAACGAGCTGGTTAAGACAGTTCGTGGGGCCTATGACCGGTATGAGTTCCACGGGGTTTACCGTGCCATCTACAATTTCTGCGTGCTGGATATGTCCAACTTCTATCTGGACATTATCAAGGATCGGCTGTACTGCGGGGATGAGGAGCAGCGTGGGGCTGCCCGTACCACCCTGTACCGGATTCTGGACGGCATGACCCGGATGCTGGCGCCCATGCTGGCCTTCACCTCCGAGGAGATCTGGGCGGCGATGCCCCATGGAGCCGGAGACGACAACTCCTGCGTGCTGCTCAACGACATTCCCTGCGATGATGAGAGCCTGTGCCTCAGCCCCGAACAGGCGGCCCAGTGGGAGCTGGTCATTGCGCTGCGTGCCGATGTGAACAAGGCGCTGGAGCAGGCCCGGGCCCAGAAAACCGTGGGCAAGCCTCTGGACGCGGAGATCACCCTGTATCTCAGCCAGGAGGGCCGGAAGAGCTTTGAGGCTATGGGTCATCATGATCTGGCGGCAATCTGCATCGTGTCCAAGGTCACGGTGGCAGAGGGCCAGGGCCAGGGAATGGCCGGGGAAAACTTCCCCGGTGTGACCGTGGCGGTGGCGCCTTCCCAGGCGCCTAAGTGCAGCCGCTGCTGGGTGCACAGCCAGGCGGTGGATCCGGAGACGGAGCTCTGCCCCCGGTGCGCTGCGGTGCTGAAGAAAATCAAACTCTAATTCCAAAGGATTGTCCCGCCGCAGTGCTCCTGCGGCGGGACTTTTTTTCGGAGGAACAGGCTGCGGGATGCACCGGGGAAGCGCAGAAGTTCGTGACATCCGGCAGAACCTGTGGTACAATAGAAAAAAACCATACCCACTTGAAAACAGGAGCTTGCTATGGAACATTTGCGTGAAATGATTACCGATTTGCAGCTGGCCGGTGTGCCGCTGAAGCAGGGAGAGCCGCTGTGCCGCCACACGTCCTTTCAGATCGGCGGCCCTGTGGCTGTGATGGTGTTTCCTGAGACGGAGGAGCAGCTCAGAGAGGTGTTTCGGCTGAGCGGCCAGTACCGGGTGAAGCCCATGGTGCTGGGCGCGGGCACCAACGTGCTGGCCCCGGACCAGGGCCTGGACACCCTGATGATCGAGACTCGAACCGGATTGACGGCCATTGTCGATTTGGGCAACGGCCTGTTGGAGGCGGAATGCGGCGTTACCATGGCCCGATTGGCCACCTTTGCCATGGAGCGGAGCTTTACGGGGCTGGAGTTTGCCCATGGGATCCCCGGAACCGTGGGCGGCGGCATCTATATGAATGCGGGAGCCTATGGCGGAGAAATGAAGCAGGTGGTGGCTGGGGTTACGGTGATGTACCCCAATGGCACCACAGAGGAGATCCCTGCGGCGGCGCTGGATCTGGACTACCGCCACAGCCGATTTATGGAGGAGGACTGCGTGATCCTGCGGGTGCAGGTCCAGCTGCAAAAGGGAAATCGGGAGGACATTCGGGCCCGGATGACAGAGCTGATGGGCAAACGCCGCGCCTCCCAGCCGCTGGAATATCCCTCGGCAGGCAGCACCTTTAAACGGCCCAAGGAGGGATATGCAGCAGCGCTCATTGAGCAGGCAGGGCTAAAGGGCCGCAGGGTCGGCGGCGCCCAGGTCAGCGAGAAGCATGCGGGCTTTGTCATCAACCGGGAGAAGGCCACCTGTGAGGATGTGCTGGCCCTGATGGCCCAGGTGGAGGAGGAAGTATATCGAAGCAGTGGCATCCGGCTGGAGCCGGAGGTCCGAGTGATGGAGGTGAAGCGGCCATGCGGTTTCTGATCGTTACCGGGCAGTCCGGCGCCGGAAAGAGCAAGGTGGCCTCGGTGCTGGAGGACCTGGGCTACTACTGTGTGGACAATCTGCCACCGGAGCTGATTCAGCAGTTTGCGGAGATCTGCCTGGCCACCACGGGACGGTTTGAGCGGGTGGCGCTGGTCAGTGACGTGCGGGCCGGACAAAATTTTGAGGGGCTGCTGGGCAGCCTGGATGCGTTGGACGCCATGGGCTGCCAGTACTCCATTGTGTTTGTGGAGGCGGAGGCCGATACCATCATCAAGCGCTACAAGGAGACCCGGCGCTCCCATCCCTTGAGCCGGGACGGCACGCCGCTGGCGGAGGCGGTCCAGAAGGAGAAGCAGCTGCTGACTCAGGTGCGGGCCCGGGCGGATTTTATCATCGACACCACCTCCTTGACCACCGGACAGCTCCGCGGCGAGATCATCCGGCTCTTTGAGGGGGACAAGCCCCAGCGGGCTATGGTGGTGAATATCATCTCCTTTGGGTTTAAATACGGTTTGCCCATGGATGCGGACCTGGTGTTTGATGTGCGGTTCCTGCCGAACCCCTACTATATCGCAGAGCTGCGGCCCAAAACGGGCATGATGCCCGAGGTGCGGGATTTCGTGTTCTCCTACCAGCAGACCAGGGACTATTTCTCCAAGCTGGAGGATCTGCTGGCCTTTTCCCTGCCGCTGTATTTTGAGGAGGGGAAGACCTCCTTGATGATTGCCGTTGGCTGTACCGGCGGCCGGCACCGCTCTGTGGCGGTGGCCAAGGAACTGGGAGAGTATGTGGCCAAGCGGGGATACCCCACGGTGGTAAACCACCGGGACGTAGGCCGCGGATGAGCTGCAGGCAGGAGGGGACCATGGAAGAAGAAGTGAGACTGTATTCCCCCGGCGGCGCCCCACGGATTGTTGCCATTGGAGGCGGGCACGGCCTTTCCACCATGCTTCGGGGACTCAAGCACTATTCTCGGGATATTACGGCCATTGTGACCATGGCGGATGACGGCGGCGGCAGCGGAATGCTCCGGCAGGATCTGGGGATGCTGCCTCCGGGAGACGCCCGGGACTGTGTGTTGGCCCTGGCCAATACGGAGCCTGTCATGGAGCAGCTGATGAATTATCGGTTTGCCGAGGGGTCGCTGACCGGGCAGAACTTTGGCAATCTGCTGCTGGCGGCCTTAAACGGGATCTGCGGATCCTTTGCTGAGGCGGTGCGGCGGATGGGTCAGGTCCTGGCCATTACCGGCCGGGTGCTGCCGGTGACGGAGGAGGATATCCATCTCCAGGCCCAGTTTGAGGACGGGTCCTCCATTCTGGGGGAGAGCGCAATTTTTTACCACAAAAAAGAGACCAGAAAGCGGATTCGCCGGGTGGTGCTGATGCCGGAGCATCCGGAGGCCTTCCCGGAGAGTCTGGAGGCCATTTCCAGAGCGGACTTGATTCTGATCGGCCCAGGCAGCCTCTACACCAGCATTATCCCTAACTTCCTGGTCCAGGGCATAACGGAGGCAGTGCTGGCCTCCAAGGCGTACAAGGTCATGGTGATGAACCTGATGACCCAGGACGGGGAGACCGAGGGCTACACTGCGGCGGATCATCTCCGGGAGCTGATGCGCCACAGTGCCCAGGGGGTGGTGGACGCTTGCCTGGCCAACTCCAGCCCAGTGCCGAGGCACCTTCAGGAGGAGTACCTCCGGGAGGGAGCGGAGGTGATGCTGGTGAACCGGGAGGCGGTGGAGGCCCAGGGGGCGAAGCTGTTTACGGCGCCGCTGCTGTCGGAAAACAGCGAATACGCCCGCCATGACCCGGCGCTGCTGGCTGCGGCCATTATGGAGCTGTGGTACCGGCGGGGAAAAAGCAGACGAAGATAGGTGATCGACATGTCATTTGCCTCAGAGGTGCGGGAAGAACTCTGCCGGGACTTTCCGGAGAAAAAGTGCTGCCGGACGGCGGAGTGCTACGGCATTCTGCTCTACTGCAACACCTTCTCCCGGCAGGAGATTCGGATTGTTACGGAAAACCGTCATTTTGCCGAGCGGCTGCCCCGGCTGTTCCGCCGGAGCTTTGGGGTGGATTTTGACCAATTTCCCTCTTTGGAGCAGCCGGGGAAGCATGCCTTTGTTATCGACGACCCGGAAAAGCTCCAGGCGATTTTCACGGCTTTCGGCCAGGAGCACGCCGCCATGGCGCTCCATGTGAATCTGGCGGTGCTGGAGGAACCCTGCTGTAAGCAGAGTTTTATACGGGGCGCCTTTTTGGCCGGGGGCAGTGTCACGGATCCGGACAAACGGTACCACCTGGAGCTGGTGACAGGCCATCTGAAGGTCAGCGACGAGACCCGGAGCGTGCTGCAGGAGCTGGGCTTTGAGCCCAAGGACACCCACCGGGCGGGAAGCAATGTACTCTACTTTAAGCAAAGCGACCAGATTGTGGACTTCCTCACCATGATCGGCGCACCTCTTTGCGCCATGAAAATCATTCAGGCGAAAATGGAGAAGGAAATCCGAAACGGCGTCAATCGCCGGGTGAACTGCGACACGGCAAACCTCTCCAAGGCGGTGGACGCGGCCCAGCAACAGCTGGCGGCCATTCGAATTCTCCGGGACCGGGGACTGTTTGAGCAGCTGCCGGAGAAGCTGCGGGAAACGGCCCGGCTGCGGGAGGAATACCCTGAGGCCACGCTGACAGAGCTGGCGGCGCTGGTGGATCCGCCGGTGAGCAAGCCGGCCCTGAGCCACCGAATGCGGAGCCTGATTCAACGGAGCAGGCAGTAAGAAGGGGAGGAAGGGGCATGCTGGAGCGATCCTGCGGTGCGGTGCTGGTTACGGAGAAGGACCAGGCACGGTATTATGTGTTGGTAAAGGGCGGCTATATCGGTCTGCCCAAGGGGCATATGGAGCAGGGAGAGAGTGAGCGGGAAACGGCCCTTCGGGAGGTCCGGGAGGAGACCTGCGTTACGGCCAGACTCGTCCCCGGATTCCGCCGGACGGTCCTGTACCATATGCCAAACGGCAACGACAAGCGGGTGGTGTACTTTCTGGCGGAGTTTCAGCGGCAGGAGGCCCATCGCAACCCCGAGGAATTTCTCAAGGTCCTGGTGCTCCCCTATCAGCAGGCCCTTCGGGCGCTGACCTTTGAGAATGATAAGCGGACCCTGCGGGCGGCGGAGCGCTGGATGCGTCTGCGGGCGGGGCGGAAGAACCCATAGCCGGAAAAGGAGGAAGTTCAATGGCCTTTGTCCATTTGCATGTGCATACGGAATACAGCCTCCTGGACGGGGCATGCCGCATTGGCAAGCTCATGGGCCGGGTGAAGGAGCTGGGACAGACTGCCGTTGCCATTACAGACCATGGCGCCATGTACGGCGTCATTGACTTTTATAAGGCGGCCAAGGCGGCGGGGGTGCGGCCCATCATCGGCTGTGAGGTCTATGTGGCCCCTAGAAGCCGCCATGACCGAGTTCACGGCATTGACAACGAGAGCTATCATCTGGTGCTGCTGTGCGAAAACATGACCGGCTACCAGAACCTCTGCTATATGGTGTCCCAGGCCTTTTTAAATGGCTTTTACGCCAAGCCCCGGGTGGACTATGCGCTGCTGGAGGAGCATCATGAGGGGCTGATTGCCCTGTCCGCCTGCCTGGCCGGAGAGCTGCCCCGGAAGCTTCTGTCGGAGGACTACGACGGGGCCCTGGAGGCGGCAAAAAGGATGGCGGACATCTTTGGCCCGGACCATTTTTACCTGGAGATGCAGGACCACGGATACGCCCAGCAGCCTGCGGTGAACCGGGGCCTGCGGCGGATCGCCCGGGATACGGGACTGCCCATGGTGGTTACCAATGACGCCCACTATATCACCAAGGAGGATGCCAGCATGCAGGATGTGCTGATGTGCATCCAAATGCAGAAAACCGTGGACGATCCGGACCGTATGAAGTTTGAGACCCAGGAGTTTTACATCAAAAGCGAGGAGGAGATGGCGGCGCTGTTTCCGGAGGACCGGGAGGCCCTGGAGAACACCGCGCGGATTGCGGAACGATGCCAGGTGGACTTCGAGTTCGGCCACTATCACCTGCCGGACTTCTTCCCTCCGGAGGGCTATACCAACGACCAGTATTTTGAAAAGCTCTGCTGGGAGGGCTTTGCCCGGCGGTACCCGGAGGGCGGTGAACAGGAGAAGCAGCAGCTTCGGTATGAAATGGACATGATTCGGCAGATGGGGTTTGTGAACTACTTCCTCATTGTGGCGGACTATGTGGGCTTTGCGAAAAACAGCGGGATCCCTGTGGGACCGGGCCGCGGCAGCGCCGCAGGCAGCATGGTCTCGTATTGCATGGATATTACGGATATGGACCCGCTGAAATACAGCCTGTACTTTGAACGGTTTTTGAACCCCGGCCGTGTGACCATGCCGGATATTGACATTGACTTCTGCGTCAACCGGCGGCAGGAGGTCATTGACTATGTCACGGAGAAGTATGGAAAGGACAATGTGGCCCAGATTGTCACCTTTGGCACCATGAAGGCCAAGGGGGCGGTCCGGGACGTGGGCCGGGCGCTGGACATGAGCTATGCGGAGGTGGATCAGGTGGCCCGGCTGGTGCCGGGGACGCTGAACATCACGCTGGCGGATGCGCTGAAGATGTCTGCCCAGCTGAAGGCCCGCTATGATGCCGAGCCCAAGGTGAGACAGCTCATTGACACGGCCATGGAGGTGGAGGGGATGCCCAGGAATACCTCCACCCATGCGGCGGCGGTGGTCATTACCAAGGAACCGGTGTATCACTATGTGCCGCTGTCCAAAAACGACGACACGGTGGTCATCCAGTATACCATGACCACGGTGGAGGAGTTGGGCCTGCTGAAAATGGACTTCCTGGGACTGCGGAACCTGACGGTCATTGACGATGCGGAAAAGCTCATTCATCGGCGGGTGCCGGACTTTGACATTCACCAAATCCAGGACGGGGACCAGGCTACCTACGAGATGCTCTCTGCCGGACGGACCTCCGGCGTGTTTCAGATGGAGTCCACCGGCATGACCGGAGTCTGTGTGGGACTCCAGCCCCAGAGCGTGGAGGACCTCACCGCCATTGTGGCCCTGTATCGGCCGGGACCCATGGATGCCATTCCGAAGTTTATTGCCAACAAACACAACCCCAAGGCGGTGCAGTATGCGCATCCCTCCTTGGAGCCGATTCTGGCGGTTACCTACGGCGTCATTGTGTATCAGGAGCAGGTCATTGAAATCTTCCAGAGCTTGGGAGGCTACAGCCTGCCCCAGGCGGACAACATTCGACGGGCCATGTCCAAAAAGAAGCAAGCGGTCATTGAGGCAGAGCGGCAGACCTTTGTCCACGGAGACCCGGCGCGGAGCATCTGCGGTGCGCTGAAAAACGGGGTGCCGGAGGTCACGGCCAACGCCATCTACGACCAGATGCTGGACTTTGCCTCCTATGCCTTCAATAAAGCCCATGCGGTGTGCTATGCCCTGGTGGCCTACCAGACGGCTTATCTCAAATGCCACTATCCCAAGGAATATATGGCGGCGCTGATGACCTCGGTGCTGGACAACACCACCAAGATTTCGGAATATATCGCCGAGTGCAAGGAGTTGAATATTGCCCTGCTGCCGCCGGATGTGAATACCTCGGACGACCAGTTCACCGTGGGAGAGACAGGCATTCGATTTGGCCTGGGGGCGATAAAGAACATCGGCATGGGCTTTGTGAAAAAGCTCATGGAGGAGCGGGAGCGCAGCGGTCCCTATCTCTCCCTGGAGGATTTCTGCCGGAGGCTGGCAGATGCGGACCTCAACAAGCGAGCCGTGGAAAATCTCATCAAATGCGGGGCCATGGACTGCTTTGGCGCCTTCCGCAGCCAGCTGCTCCAGGTCTATGAGCTGGTGATGAGCTCTGTGGCGGACAGTAGAAAGCGGAATCTGGAGGGACAGCTGGGGCTGTTTGATATGCTGGAGCAGGAGGAGGACAGGCCCCAGACGGCGGTGCCGATGCCTGACATCCCGGAGCTGTCGGCCCGGGAAAAGATGAACATGGAAAAGGAGACCACCGGACTGTATCTCTCGGGACATCCCATGGACGACTACCGGGAGAAGGTGCGGCAGGCCGGGGCGGTGACCATTGCCTCGGTGCTGGGGGCCTTTGGGGAGACGGAAACCGGAAAATTCCAGGACGGACAGACGGTGGCTCTGGCGGGGGTGGTGACCAGGGTAAAGAGCAAAACCACCAAGAACAACTCCCTGATGGCCTATGTCACCCTGGAGGATGACACCGGATCCATGGAGCTGCTGTGCTTCTCCCGGGTGCTGGGACAGTACGGAGGCTGCCTGGTGGAAAATCAGGCGGTGCTGGTAAAGGGGCGGATCTCTGTCCGAGATGAAAAGGAGCCCCAGCTTATGACGGACAGCGCCATTCCCCTGGAGGATGTGGGGACGGAGGCGCCGGAGGCCCAGCCGGTGCCCCAGAAGCAGATCAAGACCCTATATCTTCGGCTGGACACCATGGGCAGCCGCCAGGACAGGAAGATCCGGGCGATTTTGCAGATGTTCCCCGGGCGAACCCAAACCGTACTGTTCTATGCGGATACCCGCCAGCGAGTGGGGACACTGTGCCTGATGGACCCGATGCTGCTGGCGGAGCTGACGGAGCAGCTGGGTCAGGAAAATGTTGTGCCAAAATAGAGAAGCGACCCCCTGCGGAGACCTCCGCAGGGGGTTAAAAATCCCCGGAGGAATTTACAAAAAGCCTAGGAATCCGTAACAGAATGTGATATAATTAGCCTGTATAGTTATCTGGATTTGAAAGGGGGGCGGACATTGAAACGAATCGTGGGAGTTCTGCCCCTGGTGCTTTTGCTGGGGGCTTTGACCGGATGCTCCGGGCTGTCCTACCAGGAGCTCTATGCCCTGCCCCGGGCCACGGAGGATTATTACGATCTGCAGGAGGCCCTGAATGATGTGCTGGCGGAGGGATACAACTATGCGGCCCCCAATGCCGGGGCCAGACAGGAGCCCGTCCAGCTGATGGACCTGAATGGGGATGGGCAGGACGAGGCCGTTGCCTTCTTCCGGGGCGCCGACTACGGCCAGGTGAAGATTTATATTTTTTCCAAAGCCAGCGGGGTCTACGAGCCGGCGGCGGTGATCGACGGCGCCGGTGCGGCGGTGTCCAGCGTGGAATATGTGGATCTGGACGGCCTGGGGAATCTGGAGCTGGTGGTCACCTATCAGGTCAGCGAATCTGTGGCCCAGGCGGTACAGGTCACCGGCTATCAGGACGGCACCGTGGAGACCCTGCTGAATGTGGGCTGCGCCAGGTATGCGCTGGCGGATTTGGACAATGACGGTCTGATGGAAATGCTTTGTGTAGGCGGCAGCGGAACGGATGGCCCCGCCACGGTAGAATGCTACGACGGGCAGAAGGGCCAGCTCCAGAGAATCGGAGAGACGCAGCTGCCCTTTTCCTATGAAAATCTTCGGAATGTAAAAACGGGCGTGCTGTCGGAGCATGTTCGGGGCGTGGTGTTCTCCGGGGTATCCGGGGAGGGGGGACTGTTGGTAGAGGCCCTTACCGTCAAAGACCGGGCCCTCCACGAAATCCATTGGGAGCAGTCGGATGTCACCACCATCCAGGGCCGGTTGATTTATCCGGCGGATCTGGATGAGGACGGATGTCTGGAGCTGCCTCGGGTCCGGACCCTTCCCGCCTATGACCGGGATACCGCAGCGGAGCAGGTGGTGGATTGGTACAGCCTGGATGGGGCGGAGCGCTGGAGCCGTTCCTACAGCACCTATCAGGATGGCGCAGGGCAATGGTATATGAAGCTGCCGGAGTCGTGGAGCCAGGTGCTGACCGTCAAGGGGGAGGCAGAGTCTCAGGATGTGAGTACGGTGACCTTCTTCCGGAGGGAAACGGGAAAGTCTCCCCAGGAGATGTTGACGCTGTATACCCTGCGGGGAAGCCGGCGGCAGACCTACGCCCAGGAAAACAGCCTGACGATTTTGTACAATGACAGCGAGACGATGTATGCGGTGACACTGGCCGCAGCGGAGACCTGGGAGGGGACTGTGAATATCTCCCAGGTGTCGGAGATGTTTCATCTTGTTGGCAGCAGTCCGTCCGAGGCCGGACGAGACGCCCAAAACTCATGAAATAGAGGGAACAAACCATGAAAAAAGTATTGATTCTGGAAGATGAGGTCAGCATTCGCGGCTTTGTGGTCATTAACCTCCGCAGAGCCGGATATGACGTCATGGAGGCCGGTACCGGGGAGGAGGCATTGGACCTGCTCCGTAAGAACCCGGATACCGGCGTGGCTATTTTTGACATCAATTTGCCGGGTATGGACGGCTTTGAGGTCTGCCGTACCGTGCGGGCCACCAATAAGTCCATCGGCATTATTATGCTCACCGCCAGAACCCAGGAGATGGATAAGGTCACGGGCTTGATGACCGGGGCAGACGACTATGTGACAAAGCCCTTCTCCCCGGCGGAGCTGCTGGCCCGGGTGGATGCCCTGTACCGGCGGATCGGCGGAGAGGCCAACACCCCTACGGAGGAAATCCGGCAGGGGCCCTTTGTGCTCAATACCCGAAACCGTACCCTGGAAAAGGGCGGGGAGAAGATTAAGCTGACCCAGGTGGAGTATTCCATTGTGAAGCTGTTTATGCAGAACCCCGGCCGGGCCCTGTCCCGAGAGGATATTCTGGCGGCAGTTTGGGGCCGGGACTACGACGGAGAGCTGAAAATCGTGGACGTCAATATTCGGCGGCTGCGGATTAAGATCGAGGACGATACCTCCAACCCGGTGTATATTACAACGGTGTGGGGCTATGGCTATAAGTGGGGCGCCTGATTTCATGAAAAAAACTTCCGGAATCCGACACCGTTGGCTGGTCAACAACGTCAGCATTATGGCGGCGGTGGTCGTGGTGGCCATTGCGACGGTGACGCTGGCCATCTCGGGCTTTTACTACAGCACCATGCGAGGGGGCCTGGAGGCCAAGCTCAAGACCACCACGGATTTTTTTGAAAACTATGTATCCGCCTCTGACGAGGAGTTTTACAACAGCATCTATCAATTTACCCAGGACTTCGATGAAAAAAACACCCTGGAGCTGGAGTTCCTCAGCGGAGACGGTGAGATTCTCAGTTCCTCCTTTGGCTTGGCCGCCGGGACACGGCCCCAGACAGAGGATGTGAGAGGGGCCATTGAGAACCGGGAGATCACCGTGTACACCGGCCGGGACCCGGGAACCGGGGAACGGATTATGGCGGTGTCCGGACCGGTGGCCTACTCCGGCGGCGAGGTGGCAGGGGTGCTGCGGTATGTGACCAGCCTCCGGCTGGTGGACAGACAGATCCTCATTTTAAGCGGGGCAGCGGTGCTGCTGGCGGTGATGGTGATTTTGCTGATCTGGTTTACCGGCATGTACTTTATCCACTCCATTGTGACGCCGGTGGGAGAGATCACCGAGACCGCCAAGCGAATCGCCGCAGGGGGCTATGGCACCCAGATTCAAAAGAAGTTTGCGGAGGGGGACGACGAGATCGGGGAACTGGCCCGGGCCATCAACAACCTCTCCCTTCAGATCTCCCAGACCGAAAAGATGCAGTCGGAGTTTTTGTCCTCTGTCTCCCATGAGCTTCGGACGCCGCTTACGGCGATTTCCGGCTGGGGGGAGACACTGATCTCCGGAGAGGCCATGGACCCGGTGGAGACCCGCCGGGGCATCATCACCATGCTCAAGGAGACAAAACGGCTCACCTCCCTGGTGGAGGAGCTGCTGGAGTTTTCCCGGATTCAGGACGGACGGTTTAAGCTCAACGTGGAGCAGGCAGACCTGCGCGGGGTCTTTGAGGACACGATTTTTATGTACGGCAACCGGCTGAAGCAGGACGGAATCGAGCTGGTCTATGAGGAAACCGACGAGGAGATTCCGGAGGTCAGCTGCGATCCGGAGCGGATGAAGCAGGTATTCCTGAATATTCTGGACAATGCCGCCAAATACGGCGGAGAGGGAGGCCGGGTGGTCTGCGGCATCCATCGAGGCGAGGGAGAGGTAGCCGTCACCATTCGGGACTACGGCCCCGGCATCCCGGAGGAGGAGCTTCCTCTGGTGAAAAAGAAGTTCTACAAGGGGTCCTCCAAGGCCCGAGGCAGCGGCATCGGCCTGGCGGTCTGCGAGGAGATTGTCGCCATGCACGGCGGCCAGCTGGACATTGCCAACGCCGCCGATGGCCAAGGGGGCTGTGAAGTCACCATTCATCTGCCGGCATAATCCGATTTATGGGACACCTCCTGTGGTATGATGCCATGGGAGGTGAAAAGAAAGGAAATTACACAGTGGCAAATCAAGAAAAACGGACAAGCATCGGAGGTCAGGCGCTCATCGAAGGAATCCTTATGCGGGGGCCCTTCCGGCAGGCCATTGCCGTACGGGATCAAGATGGGAAAATCGTCCTGAAAACCGAGGAGCTGCATTTTATCAAGGACCGGTATCCCATTTTGGGGTGGCCCCTGATCCGCGGGGTTGTGAATTTCGGCGGCTCCATGGTGGCCGGGGTCAAGGCGCTGATGTATTCCGCGTCCTTCTACCCGGAGGAAGAGGAGGCCCAGCCAAGCAAATTTGAGCAGTGGCTCGGCCGCCATATCAGCTCGGAGAAGCTGGAGTCCCTGGTGATCTACCTGGCGGTGCTGATGGGCATCCTGTTTTCGGTGGGACTGTTTATGCTGCTGCCCACCTTCCTGGTGGGGCTGGTGCGGCCCATCCATGACAACTACCTGCTGCGCAATCTCTGCGAGGGCCTGGTAAAAATCGTGATTTTCACCGGGTATATGGCCGCCATCAGCAAGCTCCCGGATATGCGTCGGGTGTTCTCCTACCACGGGGCGGAGCACAAGACCATCAAATGCTACGAGATGGGGCTGCCCTTGACGGTGGAAAATGTTCGGCCCTGCACCAGATTCCACCCCCGCTGCGGCACCAGCTTTCTCTTTGTGGTGATTATCATCAGCATTCTGGTGGGCAGCGTGATTCAGGTGGGCAACACCTTGCTGCGGATGTTTTGCCACCTGCTGCTGCTGTTCCCGGTGGTGGCCATCAGCTATGAATTCAACCGTCTGGTGGGGCGCCACGATAATGCCTTTACCCGGGCGCTGACGGCGCCGGGCATGTGGTTCCAGAAGTTTACCACCAACGAGCCCGATGACAGTATGATTCAGTGTGCGATCGCTGCCATGGAGGAAGTGATTCCGGAGCAGGAAGGGGCGGACGACTGGTAAGCCATGGATGTCAAGTGCAGTTATCATGATCTTTACAAGGCGGCCCGCCAGCTGCTGCGGCAGGTGGACGGAGAGACCGCCGAATTTACAGCCCGTCAGCTGGTGGCCGTGGCCACGGACCGTACGGTGGCGCAGCTGGTGGCGGATTTTCCTCTGACTGTGTTTCAGCGGGACATTGACAAAACCAATGAACTGGTGCAGCGGCATATCAATGGAGAGCCCCTGGCCTATATTCTGGGACAGTGGGAGTTCCACGGGCTCACCTTAAACGTGACCCGGGATGTGCTGATTCCCCGGGACGACACCGAGGCAGTGTGTGAGCTGGCCATTGGGAAGTCCCTGCAGTTGCCCCAGAATCCCCGGATCCTGGATCTTTGCGCCGGCTCAGGATGCATTGGCCTGGCCATTGCCGCCCAGGTGAAGGATGCCCGGGTGACGCTGGGAGAGATTTCCCCGGAGGCCATTCGGGTGGCCAAAAAGAACATTCAGGACAATCACCTGGCCGGGCGGGTCAGCTGCATTGAGCTGGACGTGCGGGAGGAACCGCCGCGGTTCCTGGGAAAATACGATTTGATTGTCTCCAACCCGCCCTATATCACCGCAGAACAGATGGAGCATCTGGACACCTCGGTGAAGGATTTTGAGCCGAGGCTGGCGCTGTACGGCGGGCTGGACGGCCTGGACTATTACCGGGCCATTACGAAGAATTTCACACCGATTCTGAAGCCAGGCGGGTATCTCTGCTTTGAGTTCGGCATGGGGCAGGAGGCGTCGGTGTGCCAGATTTTAATGGAACATGGGTATGTGCTGGGGAGACTGGTCCGGGATAGCGGAGAACGGGCCAGGGCGGTTCTGGCGCAAAAGCCTACCAGGGAGGAATAAGCATGGCATCGAAAAAACCGGCATTTGAGGCGGCAGCTCCGGCTGCGGATAAGAAAAAAGCGCTGGAAACCGCGCTGCAGCAGATTGAAAAGAACTTCGGCAAGGGGACGGTTATGCGCCTTGGGGACAAGGCGGATATGAATGTGGATGTGATTCCCACCGGGTCCCTGACACTGGATCTGGCGCTGGGAGTGGGGGGACTGCCCAAGGGCCGTATTGTGGAGATCTACGGGCCGGAGTCCTCCGGTAAGACAACGCTGGCCCTGCATGTGCTGGCGGAGACCCAGAAGCAGGGCGGTGAGGTGGCCTTTGTGGATGCAGAGCACGCCCTGGATCCGGAATATGCCGCCGCGCTGGGTGTGGACATTGACAACCTTCTGATCTCTCAGCCGGACTACGGCGAGCAGGCCCTGGAGATCACAGACGCCCTGGTGCGCTCCGGCGCCGTGTCCGCCGTGGTGGTGGACTCGGTGGCGGCGCTGACGCCTCGGGCGGAGATCGAGGGCGAAATGGGTGATGCCGCAGTGGGCCTTCAGGCCCGGCTCATGTCCCAGGCACTGAGGAAGCTGGCCGGGTCCATTGCCAAAACCGGCTGTATGGTCATCTTTATCAACCAGATTCGCGACAAAATCGGCGTGATCTACGGCTCCTCCGAGACCACCACCGGCGGACGTGCGCTGAAGTTCTTCGCCTCTGTGCGGCTGGACATCCGGCGGACCGAGGGCCTGAAGGTAGGGGGCGAGCTGGTGGGCAACCACACCCGGGTCAAGGTGGTCAAAAATAAGGTGGCGCCGCCCTTCCGGGAGGCGGAGTTTGATATTATGTACGGAGAGGGCATCTCCCACACCGGCGAGCTCATTGATTTGGGCGTCAAGTATGACCTGGTGCAGAAGAGCGGCAGCTGGTTCTCCATTGGAGACGAGCGCATCGGCCAGGGTCGGGACAATGCCAAGTCCTATTTCCGGGACAATCCGGAGGCGGCGGAGGCCCTGGAGGCGGCAATCCGCGGGGCGGTGGCCAAGCAGCAGGAGGAGAAGCGGGCCAAACATAAGGAGGCCCCAGCGGCCGGACCTGCTACGGCGGCCACAAAGGCAGTGAATATCTCCGCCGACGACTTCGACGATGATGACGACATCGACGTATGATCCTACAGAAGATCACCGCTGTGGGAACCGACGGCAGCCGGGTGACCCTGTGGTTTGACGACGGGACTAAAATGAAGGCGGCAACCCGTGTGGTGACGGAGCATGGACTGTACCAGGGGATGACCCTCAGCGAGGAGGCACTGGGACAGCTGCTGGATTCTGCTCAGCGGGCCTCCGCCAAGGATCGTGCCCTGCGAATCGTGTCTGCCACCAGCGTTTCGGAGAAGGAGCTGCGCCGCCGGCTGATTCAACGGGGAGAGCGCCCGGAGGATGCCGGGGAAGCGGTGGAATGGCTTCGGGAGCTGGGGGCGGTGGATGATGCCGCCATGGCCCGCCGGGTGGTACAGCGATGTGCCGCCAAGGGCTATGGTCCCGGCAGAGTCCGCCAGGAGCTGTACCAAAAGGGAATTCCCAGGGAGTACTGGGAGGAGGCCCTGGAGGGGCTGCCGGATCTGTCCGAGGCCGTGGACCGGTTCCTGGAACAGCGATTTCGCGGGGAACCGCCGGACCAAAAGGAAATCCAGCGGGCCGTGCAGGCTTTGCAGCGCCGGGGCCATGACTGGGAGGAAATTCGCAGCGCCCTGCGGCGCTATGAGGACAGGCTGGAAGAGATCGAAGATCGCAAAACATAGAAACAATGGAGGTCTCCATATGGGGAAGAAAGTCGCAATGGTATCCCTGGGCTGTGCAAAAAACCAGGTGGATGCCGAGCAGATGCTGTGCCTGCTGCATGAGGCGGGCTATGAGATCACTACAGAGGTGGAATACAGCGATGTGACCATCGTCAACACCTGTGGCTTTATTGAAAGCGCCAAAAGCGAGGCAATCCAGGAGATCCTGGAGCTGGGGCTGCTGAAGAAGGAGGGCAAGATCGGAAAGATCCTGGTGTCCGGATGTCTCAGCCAGCGGTATCAGGATCAGCTGATGGAGGAGCTGCCGGAGGTGGACGGAATCCTCGGCTGCGGCAGCTACACGGATATTGTTTCCGCAGTGGACGATGTGCTGGGAGGCGACCAGCCCCGGCGCTTCGACGACATCGACGGAGCACTGGAGGAGGTGGGCCGGGTGCTCACAACCCCGGACTACTACGCCTATCTGAAAATCGCCGAGGGCTGCGATAACCACTGCGCCTTCTGCGTGATCCCCTCCCTCCGGGGAAAATACCGGAGCCGCCGGTTTGAGGACCTGGTGGAGGAGGCGCAGATGCTGGCAGACCAGGGCGTGAAGGAATTGATCGTCATTGCCCAGGATACCTCCCGGTACGGAATCGACCTCTATGGAAAGCGCCGCCTCGCAGAGCTGCTGCGGGAGCTGTGCAAGATCCAGGGCCTGCATTGGATCCGGATCCACTATCTGTATCCGGACGAAATGGATGAGGAGCTGATTGACACCATCGCCCAGGAGGAGAAAATTTGCTCTTATCTGGACATTCCCATTCAGCACTGCAACGACCAGATTCTCCGGCACATGAATCGCCGGGGCAACAAGGAATATCTCCAGTGGCTGCTGCCTCATCTGCGGGAGAAGATCCCTGGACTGGTGCTTCGGACCAGCCTGATTGCAGGTCTGCCCGGAGAGGGAGAAGAGGAGTTCCAGGAGCTGTGTGAGTTCCTGAAGGAGCAGAAAATGGAGCGTGTGGGCTGCTTTGCCTTCTCTCCGGAGGAGGGGACACCGGCGGCAAAGATGGAGTATCCTCCCCAGGCGGTGGCGGAGCGTCGGGCGGAGATTATCTCCGAGCTCCAGGGCCGGATTATGGATGACTACAATCAGTCCAAAGTGGGCACCACAGTAGAGGTGCTGGTGGAGGGCTATGACCGGCTGGCAGAGTGCCAATTTGGACGGACCTATGCGGATTCCCCGGAGATTGACGGCATGGTATTCTTCCAGGCGGAGCGGCGCTATCGGCCCGGAGAGTTTGTACAGGTGGCCATTGAGGAGACCATGGACGGAGATCTCATTGGCACCGCAGTGGAGGAAGAGGCATGACCACAGCCAGTAAAATCACGTTGATTCGGGTGATAATGATCCCGGTGTTTATGGTTCTCTTGCTGCTGGGATACTCCATTCCCGCGCTGATTGTATTTATTGTGGCCTCCTGCACGGATTTCGTAGACGGGTATATCGCCCGCCGCTATCACCAGGTGAGCAACTTCGGCAAGTTCCTGGACCCCCTGGCGGACAAGCTCCTGGTGATCTCCTGTATGGTGATTTTTATCCAGTGGGGCAGAATGCCCGCCTGGGCGGTGATGATTGTGCTGACCCGGGAGTTTGCGGTGACGGGGCTTCGACTGGTGGCGGTGGAGAACGGCCGAGTCATTGCGGCGGCCTGGCTGGGCAAGATCAAGACCGCCTGCACCATGGTGGGCCTGTGTGTGATGCTGCTGTTTTCCACCTCGGCGGTGCTGGATTGGGTGGTAACCATTGTGATTGTTGTGACCACCCTGGTTTCCGGCATTGAATACTTCGTGAAAAACTGGGATGTTCTCGACATGAAGAAATGATGTTGACACGGTTTTTAAGTCGTGGTAATATGATGGCAGTAAGTGAATATCGCGTGGAACGGGAAGAGTAGTGGAAGGCCCCTTTCTCAGAGAGCTGCGGTCACCGGCTGAGAGCCGCGGTGGAAAGGCATCCGTGAAGTGCGCCCGGGAGCGAGGGGAGACCCCGTGAGGCTGCGTCAATGCCAAAGTGATAAATCAGAGTGGAACCGCGGATTCATCCCCGCCTCTTGAACAATTCAGGAGGCGGGGATTTTTGCTTTAGCATGGGAGGTAGCTATGATATTTCAGCGACTCAACGAAACACTTTCCGCCTATCAGGCCCGGGATCCGGCGGCCCGGTCCAAGCTGGAGATTTTTCTCCTGTATCCAGGCGTTCACGCCATTATCAATCACCGAATCGCCCACTGGCTCTACTGCCGCAGGCTGCGGTTCCTGGCCCGTCTGGTGAGCCAGCTGAGCCGTCACATCACCGGCATCGAGATCCACCCGGGAGCCACCATTGGCCGGCGTTTTGTCATCGACCACGGTATGGGCATTGTCATCGGAGAGACTGCCGAGGTGGGGGATGACGTGCTGCTGTACCACGGGGTCACCCTGGGAGGTACCGGCAAGGACCAGGGGAAGCGGCATCCCACCATCGGCAACAATGTACTCATTGGCTGCGGCGCCAAGGTGCTGGGGCCCTTTACGGTGGGAAACAACAGCCGAATCGCCTCCAATTCCGTGGTGCTTTCCGAGGTGCCCGATGACGCCACGGCGGTGGGCGTGCCGGCCCGAATTGTCCGGATCGCCGGACAGAAGGTGAACTTCGCCGGAGATGTGGATCAGATCCATGTGACGGACCCGGTCCAGAAGACCATGGACAGCCTGCTCAGCCGGATCGAGCATTTGGAAGAGCAGCTGGATGAACAGTACACCAAGAATCTTGAAAACAACTACGGATTTGACGCCCCGGACCTGGCGGTTCGGAAGGAAAATCAGGAAAAGGAGAACTGACCATGCAGATCTATAATTCCCTCAGCAGAGCCAAGGAAGAATTTATCCCCAATGAGCCGGGCAAAGTCAAAATGTATACCTGTGGCCCTACGGTGTATCATTTTGCCCATATTGGAAACCTCCGAAGCTATATCATGGAGGACGTGCTGGAAAAATACCTGCGGTATTTGGGCTACGATGTGAAACGGGTGATGAACATCACAGATGTGGGCCATCTCTCCTCCGATGCGGACACCGGCGAGGACAAAATGCTCAAGGGGGCCAAGCGGGAGCACAAGACCGTTATGGAGATCGCCAAGTTTTACACCGACGCCTTTTTTGCGGACTGCAAGGCGCTGCACATCAAGACCCCTGACGTGGTGGAGCCTGCCACCCACTGCATCCCGGAGTTTATCACCATGATCCAGGGCTTGCTGGACAAGGGATACGCCTATGTGGCGGGAGGGAACGTCTATTTTGACACCTCCAAGCTGGACAAGTACTATGTGTTCGGAGACCACGACCAGGAGGACCTGGCGGTGGGTGTCCGAGAGGGCGTGGAGGCCGACGAGAACAAGCGCAACAAGACGGACTTTGTGCTGTGGTTTACCAAGTCCAAGTTTGAGGATCAGGAGCTGAAGTGGGAGAGCCCCTGGGGGTTGGGCTATCCCGGGTGGCACATTGAATGCTCTGCCATCAGCATCAAGCACCTGGGGGAATATATGGATATCCACTGCGGCGGAATCGACAACGCCTTCCCCCACCACACCAACGAGATCGCCCAGTCCGAGAGCTATCTGGGCCACAAATGGTGCAATTACTGGTTCCATGTCCACCATCTGAACACCAACCATGGAAAGATGAGCAAGTCCAAGGGGGAGTTCCTGACGGTTTCTCTGCTGAAGGAGAAGGGCTATAATCCGCTGGCCTATCGGATGTTCTGCCTCCAGTCCCACTATCGCCGGGGGCTGATGTTCTCCTGGGAAAACCTGGACAACGCCCAGACGGCCTATGAAAAGCTGGTGAGCCGAATCGGAGCCCTCCGGGCCGATCAGGCCCAGGGGGAAGAGGCAGAGGCAGAGGCCCTGCGGCAGAGCTTCCGGGAGGCCCTGGACAACGATCTCAACACCTCCCTGGCGGTGACGGCCCTGTACGATGTGCTCAAGGCAAAAATCTCCGACGGCACCAAGAGGCTGCTGCTGGAGGAATTTGATCAGGTGCTGGGGCTGGGCCTGCTGGAGGCGGCGGCCCAGAAGCAGGAGGCCACTGGTTCCCAGGAGCAGGACGCAGAGATCGACGCACTGGTGGCGGCTCGGACGGCGGCCAAGCAGGCCAAAAACTTCGAAGAGGCAGACCGGATCCGAGATCAGCTGAAGGATATGGGGATCGTGCTGGTGGACGCCAAGGAAGGGACCACATGGCATCGGTAACATCCCTGGGGGCGCCGCTGAACATCGGCGCCGTAGCGGTCCGAAACCGCATCTGTATCCCGCCTATGGTGCTCTATGGAGCCGGAGGACCGGGCAACCAGGCCACGGAAGCCCATGTGGCCCACTATCGGGCCCTGGCCCAGGGAGGGCCGGGGCTGATTATCCAAGAGGCCACCTGCGTCAGCCCAGAGGGGCGGCTTTCACCGGGGCAGCTGGGAATCTGGTCTGACCGCCAAATTCCCGGACTGCAGGCCATTACGGAGGCGGTTCATCAGGCGGGCTGTCCGATATTTGTACAGCTCCATCACGGGGGGCTGGTCAGCGTAGGGGCGCAGCACCTCTGTCCCAGCGCATATCGGCTCCAGACGCCCCAGGGAGAACGAAGGGGAAGGGAGATGACCCGGGAGGAGATCTGCCGGGTTCGGGACGACTTCATTGCGGCGGCGAGACGGGCTCAGCAGGCGGGCTATGACGGAGTGGAGCTCCATGGATGCCATGGGTATCTGCTGTGCCAGTTTCTAAATCCAAGGGTGAACCGCCGAACCGATGCCTATGGGGAGCCCACCCTGTTGGTCCGAGAGATTCTCGACGGCATTCGTGCCTGTACCGCCGGAGGATTTGTGGTGGGAGTTCGGCTGGGCGCCTTTGAGCCGGGGCTGGCCCAGGGAATGGCCCACGCCCAGGCCCTGGAGGCCGGAGGTGCAGAATTTCTGGATGTTTCCTATGGGTTTGCCGGGGAAATGGACCTGACCGCCCCGGGGGATCCGGCCCTTCGGGATGTGATTCGAGGGGCCGCGGAAATTCGGCGGGTGGTGTCTGTTCCGGTTTTTGCGGTGAACGGGATTTGTACCCCGGCCCAGGCCGAGGGCATCCTGGAGCAGACGGCGGTGGATATGGTAGACATCGGCCGCAGTGCTCTGGTGGACCCGGATTGGCCCCGGAAGGCCCTGAGCGGGCAGCAGCCGGGAAAGTGCCTGGGATGTCAGGTCTGCCAGTGGCGGATGGATCCGTCCCGCTGCCCTGGTCGCCGAAGTATGGAAGCATGAGGAAAGAGATTATGGGAAAAGCCGGGCGGCCTTTCCCACAGGATAAAAAACGCCTGCGGCATCGGGCCGCAGGCGTTTTTATCGTTGGCTCAGCCCATGTCCTCGCCGCGAAGGTACTTGCCCATGGGCTTGTACAGCAGTGCGAAGATCACCAGGGTGATGACAATGTTGGGGAGCATATAGGCCAGGTTGTACAGCAGGGAGTAGATCCAGGGGGAGGTCATGGTCATGCCGAAGAACTCCTCAGGCATGTACTCCGCCCAGACTGTGGCGCCCACCACATAGTGGACCAGGAAACGGGCGAAGCCGCCGATGAGGGTGCCCCAGAATACGCCCAGCTTCTTTCCCTTCATAAGTCCGGCCAGGCCCAGCACCGTAAAGGCCAGCAGATAGTCGCCGATGATGGACTGCCAGCCGATGGCGAAGCCGCCGTCGAACATAAACTGCAGCACACCGAAGGCAAAGCTGGCCAGCAAGCCGCTGCCCAGGCCCCAGCGGACCGAGAACAGGATCAGGGGCACCATGGACAGAACGATGGACCCGCCCCAGGGCATCTCCCACAGCTTCACATAGCTCAGCACCTGGGCGATGGCCACCATAATGGCGCCTTCGCAAAGGCCGCGGACAGGGGTACGGTTTTTCATAGAGATTCCTCCTTACAAAATAAAAGGCTGCATTGCAAACACGGAAGCAATGCAGCGAGTAGGTGTGGAAGCTCATGTCTTTTCCTCCGCCGGTATGATCCGTATCAGGTTCACGGGTCCGCGTGCCGTTTCACGCAATCTCAGCCGGAAGGTCCGGCACCCCGAAGACGTATTCACTTTGCAGCTTTTCTCCATTGTAATCGGAAACGGGAAGGATGTCAATCAGAAGGTGTGCCAAGTTTTTTCAGCACCGTCTCAAAATATTCAGGCAGTTCGCTGGTGACGGTCACCGGTGCTCCGGTGCGGGGATGGAGAAAGCACAGGGTCCTGGCGTGGAGACACTGACTGGTAAGGCCCAGCTCCTTGCCGCGGCCATAAACACAGTCCCCCAGGATGGGGTGGTTTTTCCAGGACAGATGGACCCGGATCTGATGGGTCCGGCCGGTTTCCAGCCGGAGCCGCAGATGGGTGTAGCCGGGATAGCGGGCCAGCACCTGAAAATGCGTCACCGCAGGACGGCTGTTTTTTTCCGTGACGGCCATTTTCTTTCGGTCCACCGGATGGCGGCCGATGGGGGCGTCAATGGTGCCCTGGTCCTCCCGGATGTTCCCCACGACGACGGCCTCATAGATTCGGGACAGTGTGTGATCCTTTAGTTGGGCAGCCAGGGCCTGATGGGCAAAGTCGTTTTTCGCGACAATCAGCAGACCGCTGGTGTCCATATCGATTCGATGAACGATGCCGGGCCGGAGAACGCCGTTGATCCCGGAAAGACGGTCCTTACAGTGATACATCAGCCCGCTGACCAGGGTGCCGGTCCAGTGGCCGGGGGCCGGATGCACCACCAGACCCTTGGGCTTGTTCAGGACCATGACATCCTCGTCCTCATAGCGGATGTCCAAAGGAATGTCCTCCGGGAGGATCTCCAGAGGCTCCGGCTCCGGGGGCGTCACCTCGATGCGGTCCCCGGCGTGGGTTTTGTAGTTTTTCCGAACCGGGGCGCCGTTTACGGTGACGGCGCCAGTCTCCATGAGCTTTTGCAGGGCAGAGCGGGTGAGGCCGAGATGGGAATCCGCCAAAAACGCATCCAGCCGGAGCCCGTCCCGGTCACAGAGAATCGTCATGGTGCTGCTCCCGGGCCGAATTCGCCTTCCATTTGTCATGGAGGAATCCGTAGTAAACACAGAACAGGATTCCGCCGACTACCACGAAAATATCCGCCACATTGAACACGGCAAAGTGCATAAACAGCACCTCAAACATGTCCACCACATAGCCGAACAGGGCCCGGTCAATCAAATTGCCCAGGGCTCCGGCCACAATGAGCACCAGTGTCCAGCGGCCCAGGGGATGGGTGATCTTTTTGGCATAGAGCGCCCACAGGGCAAACACCACAAAGGCGGTGGTCAGCACCACAAAGAACCATCTGGCGCCGGAGAGCATGGAAAAGGCGGCCCCGGTATTGTGAATATGGGTCAGGCCCAGCACATGGGGCAGGAAATCCACCTGTCCGCCCAGGGGAATGTTGGTACGGACCAGATATTTTACCAGCTGATCCAAGGCGACCAGCAGGACGATGACAATGGACTCTATCACGAGTTGTCCCTCCCTGTATGGATGTTTCCGTCCAGCTGAACGGAGATTTCGTAGAATAGATCGTTCTGGGTGTAGGTGACACGGGTCTGGGAATCCAGTGTGGCGTCCCAACGCTGCAAAACCTCCCATATGGCTCCGTCGCGGAACAGGGTGTTTACTGCGCTGTCATAGGTCTCCCGGTTGGAAAACCGGACGGAGAACCATTCCTCCCCCGCCTGGGCACACCGGCCCAGGGCCCTGTCAAAGGCGTCGAGGTCCCAGCTGTCGTATTGCAGCCCGGAACGGATAAAGTAGTTGTCCCGGGTGGCGGTGCAGACCGGCATGGGCAGGTCACAGTCCAGGGTGTGGTCCCGGTAGATCTCCTGGTCGGTGACCAGAAAATAGGTGTATTGAATGCCGTCTCCCGGCAGATCGTCCGGTCCCACCGGATCGCCCCAGGTCACGTCCATTTGATACCAGTCTCCGTCGCACTGGACCATGTTCCAGCCATGGGACTCTCCCGAGGTGCCCTGTCCCAGCGCCAGAGTGCAGGGGATGCCCAACTGGCTCATCAGATACTGAAAGCTCCTGGCATAGCCGGCACAGGTGGCCTGATTCCGGCCCATGACACTGACAATGCTCTGGTCCGTTTCCGAGAGCACATAGTCGGTATGCCCAATGATATAGCGATATACCCCCAGGATTCGCTGGTAGTCGTCCTGGGCTCCGGCCACCTCCGGGGAGGACAGACAGGCGGTAGCGTACTGCTGGACCTGCTGATGGGCGGCCTGGATGTCCTCCAGGGGCATGGTATAGGAGAAGGTACACTCGGTGCGGATCTTGTGGCCTGCCAGGGTGGTGGTGACAAAGGAGGCCTCCCCGTCAAACCAGAAATACTCCGGGTGGTCAATGCGCAGGGCAGTGAGAATCAGGGGAATCTCGTCGTTGTCGGCGTCTACCACCAACGGCCCCTCCTGGTGACAGGCGATGGCCACGCTCATGTCGTCATAGGCCGCCTGGGCGTGGGCGCTGAGCTGTTGGCGGCCCCATAGAACAGCCGGCGTGGCGTCGGTATACAGGGGGATTTGAAACTCCGTCACGGCGGCGGAAGCCTCCGCCAATTCCACGGGAGCGCCGCATCCGGCCAGCAGCGCCATTAGGATCATCAAACAAAGCAGCAACCGTCGTGTCATGGACAAACCCTCCATGGAAAAGGGAGAGGCCCGCCCTGCGAGCCTCTGCCGTGATAATAGATTACTGGCGTCTCTTGCTTTTGGTGCGGTGATCGGAGTACTGCTTAATAGAAGAGATCTTGCTGTCCGAATCCGCCATGAACTGCTTGAGCATGTCGTCAAAGGTCTGCGGCTCCTTGGGGCCGCTGTTCCGGGGGGCGTTGCTCCGGGGGCTGCTGCTCCGGCGGTTGTCGTAGCCGCCGCGGCGTTGGCTGCTTCCACGATCACCGCGATCCTGGCCGCGGTCAGGACGGTCCTGACGGGGCTGACGCGGAGGGGGCTCCGTGGTTTTTTTAATGGACAAATTGATCTTTCCGGCAGGGTCAACGGCAATGACCTTGACCTTGACGTCCTGACCAACACTGAGGTATTCGTTGATGTCGCTGACATATGCGTGTGCGATCTCCGAAATATGTACCATGCCGGTCTTTCCCCCGGGCAGGGACACAAACGCGCCAAATTTCGTGATTCCGGTGACCTTTCCTTCCAAAATTGCTCCTACTGCAAGCTCCATACTAAGGTTTTATCCTCCTTTATTTTTGAGACAGCCTAGGTGTCTCACCCGCACCATTATCCTCCGTCCAGAAACACAATGTCCCCGGGAGACACAAGTCCATGACGGCAAAAGGCCCACTGCCGGAGCTCCTCCTCCGACCGGGGAACGGACTGCCGCAGCCGCTGAATCTCTGCGGCCACCGTGTCGCGCTCAGCTCGGAGCGCCGCCCCTTGGGCGGAGGCCTCCGCAAGGCCTGTCGCAGCCTGACACATGCCAAAGGAAAGATAGAGGCCCAGCATGGCCGCAAGGAGCCGACCGAGCAAGCCCTTCATAAGGGCTTCTCCCTGGAATGGCTTCGGTTCAGAGAAAATGGTATTGCTTTTATTGTAACCGATTTTCCCCAAGATGAAAAGAGTTTTTTTGCGTGTTTTCGCAAAAAAATCCCACTTTTTTTCATGAACCGGAGGATTTTCCGGCGCAGTCGCCCCATCCCCTGGAAACAGCGACGAAAAAGCCGCAAAAGCGGCGGGCTCAAGGTCAGAAAATACACGGCGGCCCCCAGAAAAATCCCCAGGCAGGTGTACAGCCGCAGCCCATAGGTATACAGGGACAAAATCCATACCGACAGGAAGAAAAGCAGGCCAAAGCCCAGGTCTGCCGGTATCGTTAGGGCCCGGTGCTCCCGGCGAAGGGCCCGGCCCAAATCATAGAGCACGCCCAGCACCAGCCCCAGGCCTCCGGAGACCGCAAATTCCAGGGCCTGCCGGCTCACGTCCACCGTCATCGGAACAGCCGGGAGAGAAAGCTCCCCTGGGTGTGGACGCTTTCCTCATAGATCAGGCTGTCAAGCTCCCCGGAGATCCGCACTTCCCCGGAGCCCAGATTCAGCTGCTCCACATGGAGCTCCCGGCCCCGCAGCACCAGAGTTCCCCGGCTGGTCTCCAGAACGGCTGTGGTCTCATCAAAGCTCTCTACGTCGGATACTCCGGTGACGGTGAGCTGATTCCGGCTGTCCAGGGTGAGCCGATGACCCACGGCCAGTGTGGATAGTTCTTTTTCTGCCATGCATATCCCTCCCTGCTGGTCTCATAGGATTATATTCCGCAATCCCGGGGGATATGCCAGAAAAATTTCCCCGGGGAAATTGACAAACGCCTGAATTTGCACTACAATGAAGGCAACGCGAAGATGAAAAAGCAGTACCGAATGATTCCTCTGCCAAAGAGAGCGGGCCATAGGCTGAAAGCCTGCGCAGAGCGGTTCGGGAAGGACATTTTCGGAGCGGGCGTATAAGGCTCTAGCCGAAGTCGCAGGGGGGTTCCACCAGACGGAACAAAAAGGGCGGGATTCCGCCGAAATTGGGTGGCACCACGAAGCAGATTTGCTCTCGTCCCAAGGGGGACGGGGGCTTTTTATCATCATGCTGGAAAGGAATTTGAATATGGACAAGATAAAACCACGCACCCTCTCCGGGTTTATGGAGCTGCTGCCCCAGAAGCAGATGCAGATGGAGCGGTTTATGGAGGTCCTTCGGGGGACCTACAGCCTCTATGGCTTTACGCCGCTGGATACGCCGATCATTGAGGACGCGCAGATCCTTTTGGCCAAGGGCGGCGGAGAAACGGAGAAGCAGATCTACCGGTTCCAGAAGGGGGACAGCGACCTGGCCCTGCGGTTTGATTTGACAGTGCCTCTGGCCAAATATGTGGCCCTTCACTACGGCGAGCTGAGCTTCCCGTTCCGGCGGTTTCAGATCGGCAAGGTCTATCGGGGGGAGCGGGCCCAGCGGGGACGGTTCCGGGAGTTCTACCAGGCCGACATTGACATCATCGGCGACGGGAAGCTGGATATCATGAACGAGGCGGAGATCCCCTCCATTATCTATCAGACCTTCTCCCGGCTGGGGCTGAAGCGGTTCCAGATCCGGGTGAACAACCGGAAGGTCCTCAATGGCTTCTATGCCATGCTGGGACTTCAGGATAAGGCCGGCGAGGTCATGCGCACGGTGGATAAGCTGGACAAAATCGGCCCGGATAAGGTGAAAACCATTCTGGTGGAGGATGTAGCGGTTTCGGAAGAGGCCGCCGACGAGATTCTCCGGTTTATCGCCATTGACGGCAGCAACGAGGAGGTACTGGAGGCCCTGAAGGGCTATGTGGGCCGCAACGAGATGTTTGACCAGGGCTATTCCGAGCTCTGTACCGTGGCCCAGTATCTGGGGGCCTTCGGGGTGCCCCAGGAGAACTTCCGGGTAGATCTGACCATCGCCCGGGGCCTGGACTACTACACCGGCACCGTCTATGAGACCGCCATGCTGGATCATCCGGAGATCGGCTCCATTTGCTCCGGCGGCCGGTATGACAACCTGGCGGAGTACTACACCGACAAGCCGCTGCCCGGGGTGGGCATTTCCATTGGGGTCACCCGGCTGTTCTATGTGCTGGAGGAGCAGGGAATGCTGAACAATCAGCTGGTCACCGCACCGGCGGATGTGCTGGTGCTGCCCATGACCGAGGATATGGGCCCTGCCATCACTGCGGCTACGGCGCTTCGAGAGGCCGGAATCCGCACCCAGATTTACAGCGAGAAAAAGAAATTCAAGGGGAAGATGTCCTACTGCTCCAAGCTGGGGATTCCCTTTGCGCTGCTGCTGGGAGAGGATGAGATTGCCCAGAACAAGCTGTCTGTGAAAAACTTCGCCACCGGAGAACAGGTGACCGTCTCTGTGGAGGAGGCCATTGGGCTGATCCGCCGGGAGCTGGAAACCCGGGCCGGCGGAAGGGTCATTGTAGAATAATATTTCAGGAGGAATAACATGTTTCAGTCCAGAACCCATACATGCGGCCAGCTGCGGCTTGCCGATGCGGGAAAAACCGTCACCCTGGTGGGGTGGATGGAAAACGTCCGGGAGGTCGGCAGCAACTTTGCCTTTGTGGTACTTCGGGATTTCTATGGCACCACCCAGGTGGTGATCGAGTCCGAGGATATGATGGCTGCGATCAAGCCCCTGAACAAGGAGTCCACCATCTCCGTAACCGGCCTAGTCCGGGAGCGGGAGAGCAAGAACAAGAAAATCCCCACCGGAGAGGTGGAGGTGGTGCCCACGGAGATCAAGGTGCTGGGCCGCTGCCGCTATAACGAGCTGCCCTTTGAGATCAACCGCAGCCGGGAGGCCGACGAGACTCAGCGGCTCAAATACCGCTATCTGGATCTTCGGAATCCGGCGGTGAAGCAGAACATCATTCTGCGGTGCAATGTGGTGGCCGCCCTGCGGCAGGCGATGACGGACCACGGCTTCCTGGAGATCACCACCCCCATTCTCACCGCATCCTCCCCTGAGGGAGCAAGAGACTATCTGGTGCCTGCCAGAAAGCATCCCGGAAAGTTCTATGCCCTGCCCCAGGCGCCCCAGCAGTTTAAGCAGCTGCTGATGACGGCGGGCTTTGACCGCTATTTCCAGATTGCGCCCTGCTTCCGGGACGAGGATGCCCGGGGGGACCGTTCTCCCGGCGAGTTCTATCAGCTGGACATGGAGATGGCCTTTGCCAGCCAGGAGGATGTGTTTGCGGTGCTGGAGGATGTGCTGCCGCCCATTTTCGCCAAATACGGCACCTATAACATTGCCTCCACTGCCCCCTTCCAGCGGATCCCCTATCGGCAGGCCATGGAGGAGTATGGCTCCGACAAGCCTGACCTGCGGATTGATCTAAAGGTGCAGGATGTAACCGAGCTGCTCTCCGGCATCGGCTTTGGGCCCTTTGAGGGCAATGTGGTGAAGGCTGTGCCGGTCTCCAACTGCACCCTGGCCCGAAAGGCCATCGATAAGCTTTGCGCCGAGGTAGAGGTCCAGGCCGGGCAGAAGCCCTACTGGTTTAAGGTGGACGAAAAGGGCGCCATCGCCGGTGGAATTGCCAAGTTCCTCAATGGGGACCCTGCCGTTGCGGAGCAGGTCATCGCGGCCCTGGAGCTCCAGCCCAATACGCTGGTATTCCTGTCCGCCGGCAAGCGCAGCGAGGCCCAGAAGACCGCCGGCGTTATGCGGAAGCTGCTGGGTGCGGCCTGCGAGGGGCATATGGACAAGGAGCGCTATGCCTTCTGCTGGATTGTGGATTTCCCCATGTATGAGATCGGAGAGGAATCCGGAGCGCTGGAATTCTGCCACAATCCCTTCTCCATGCCCTCCGGCGGCCTGGAAACCCTGCTGAAGGCGGAGCGGGGAGAGATGGACCCGCTGGATATTCTGGCCGATCAGTATGACCTGGTGTGCAACGGGGTGGAGTTGTCCTCCGGCGCCGTGCGAAACCATGACCCCGAGATTATGGTCAAGGCCTTTGAGATGGTACGTCTGGGAGAGGAGGATGTCAAGGCCCGGTTCCCGGCGATGTACAACGCCTTCTGCTATGGGGCGCCTCCTCACGCAGGTATTGCCCCTGGAGTAGACCGGATGGTTATGCTGCTCTCCGGAGAGGAATCCATCCGGGAGGTCATTGCATTCCCCATGAACAAGAATGCCCAGGACGTTATGATGGGCGCACCCTCTGTGGTAGAGCAGTCTCAGCTGGATGAGCTGAGCATTGCGGTGGTCCCAGAGGAATAAAAATAAGAAGTACCGGCGGGAAAGTAGCGCTTTCCCGCCGGTACGATTTTTTGTCTATGTCAGCTGGTCAATGGCGGTCCGCAGTCCCGAAACAAATCGGTCTATGTCCTCCTGGGTGGTTTCAAAGCCCAGGCTGACCCGAATGGAGCCGTCAATCAGCACCGGATCCACCGCCATGGCCTCCAGCACATGGCTTCGGTGGCCTCGGGAGCAGGCGGAGCCTGCGGAGACATAGATATTCTGGGATTCCAGGGCGCCGATGATTCCCTGACTGCGGAGACCGGGGACGCCCAGGCAGAGAATGTGGGGAGCCCTGTGGGACCCAATCAGAACCGCCTCGGGGACCAAGGCCTGGAGCTGTGTAATGCACCGGTCCCGAAGGGCAGCCATCTCCCGGAGACGCCCCCGAAGGTCCTGGGTGTGGGCGGCGCAGGCGGCGCCAAAGCCCACAATGCCGGGGACGTTCTCGGTGCCGGAGCGCATGTTTTTCTCCTGGCCTCCGCCGTAGATAAACGGCGGCAGGTGGAGCGACTTGTCCACATAGACGGCGCCGCAGCCCTTGGGGCCGCCGATTTTATGGGCGCTGACGGTGATCAGGTCGGCGCCCAGAGAGGAGGCCCGAAAGGGGATCTTTAAAAAGCCCTGCACGGCGTCGGTATGGAAGATGGCCTGGGACTTCTGATGGACCATCCGGGCCATGGCGGCGATGTCATTGACGGCTCCGGTTTCATTGTTGACCATCATGACGGAAACCAGAATGGTGTCCTGCCGCAGTGCGGCAGCTAGGTCCTTCTTGGAGATGCTACCGTCAGGCTGAGGAGGAAGGTAGGTCACGGAAAAGCCCTGGGCCTCCAGCGCCGCCGCCGGGTGGAGTACCGCATGATGCTCCACTTGGGTGGTGATGATATGCCTTCCCCGCTTCCCTAGACGTTGGGCCACGGAGAACAGGGAGAAGTTGTCGCCCTCTGTGCCGCCGGAGGTGAAAAAGATCCGGTCCGGCGCACAGCCCAAGGCATCGGCTACCTGCTGGCGGGCCTCTTTTACCGCCTGCTCCGCCTGCAATCCCCGATGGTGGACGGCGGAGGGGTTGCCCCAGTTTTCCGTCAAGGCGGCGGTCATGGCGGCCACGGCCTGGGGACAGGGCTTCGTGGTGGCGGCATTGTCAAGATAAATCTCCAAGGGAAGGACTCCTTTTGCCGGGAACGGCGCGATATTGTCTCCATTATAGCAGGCGGCAGGGCGTTTGTACAGGGAAAGGGGGCTTGGAAGTTGTACTTTCCGCAGTGCTGTAGTATCATTGCGGTAAGGTGCGACCAATATCCCGCAGATTGCGACAATAAGGATGAGGAAACAGGAAAGGAGGGCGGAGCAGTGGAGGATCGGGAAATCATTGACCTGTATTGGCAGAGGGCCCAGGAGGCGGTGACGGAGACGGAGCGGAAATACGGCGCATATCTCCGAACCATAGCGTTTCACATTCTCCGCAGCCGAGAGGATGCAGAGGAGAGCCTCAATGATACCTACTACGATGCCTGGAACAGCATGCCGCCGCTGCGGCCGGTGAATTTCCAGGGGTTCCTGGGGCAAATCACCCGGCGGCGTTCCATCGACCGCTGGCGTCGGGACCGGACGAAAAAGCGAGGGGGCGATGTGATGACCCTGGCCCTGGAGGAGCTGGAGGGCTGTATTCCCGGCGGCGGCTCCCCGGAGGAGCGGCTTCAGGCCAGAGAGCTTGGCCGGTGTATAGACCAGTTTCTGCGAATGCTCCCGGTGCGGGAGCGGCAGGTGTTTATCCGCCGGTATTGGTACATGGATTCCATCCAGGAGCTATGCAGAAGTTTTGGCTTGGGACAGAGCCAGACGAAGAGCATGCTGCTTCGAACCAGAAGGCGGCTGCGGGACTATCTCGAGGAGAGGGGGGCTTTGGATGCGGCCAGATGATTTGCTGGATGCCATGGAGTATATTGGAGACGACCTGGTTCAGGAGGCGAATATACAGCGGAATATGCCCCGGCGGTGGATGCGATGGGGCTCCATTGCAGTGTGCCTGTGCTGCGCAGTGGTGGGCCTGGGACTGCTTTTGGGAGGCCCGAGAAAAACGGAGGGCCGGAGCATGGCCGCTCCATCTCCCACGGAAGCGGCGAAAGGAACAACACCAACCCCTGCGCCTACGCCCGTGGAGGAAAACGCAGTGCGGCCGGCAGTAAATTCGGACCATGACCGGACCTGGCAGGATATGACCTGGGAGGACGGGGTGCTCTATTTCTGCGACGGCGACAGCCTTCTTAGCTATCACCCGGACACCGGCGGGGTGCGCCGTATCTGCAATGGAGACTGGTCCATTTATGACACCACAGAGGGGGCCTTTGCCATAGCCTCGGGATCCAGAGAGCTCTGCCGGGTTACAGAGCAGGGCCTGGAGCCGATCGGGACCATCGGGACAGACCAATATGAGACGGTGACGCTGCTGGACGTAGCCGACGGGGTGGCCTATTGGCTGTATCGGCCGGAGGCAATGCCGGAGGACGACGGCACGGAAAATGTTCTGGGGGAAACGGATTTGGAATCCGGGGAGCAGAGGATCCGGCTTCGCACGGAGGACGATGTCTGCGCCATAGACCCTGGGGGCAGGGTGTATTTTCAAAATTTGACCGCCCAGGAGATTTGGTGCGATGACCCGAAGGACAATGAGACCGCAGACGGCAGAGCCGACACATTCCGGCTGGAGGACGTGCAGGCCCAGGTGCCGGAGGACGCCCAGTGGAGCAGGGTGTGGTGTGATGAGGAGTTTGCCCTGCTGGAATTTATCAAGGGAAATGGCGAGGATGCTCTGCCAACGGTGTACTATTTCAGGGTGGAGCCGGACGGAACGGTAAAGCAGCTCTATCAGGGCAATACCCAAATTGCGGTGTGGTGCCGGTATGGGGATCTTATGTATTTTGAAAGCTCCACGCCGATTTTGTGGAGCGGAACCAGCGCAAGCTTTATGACCATGGATCTGAATACGGGAGAAGTGCGGACTCTGGTTCCGGAGGAGCAGTATACCAACCAGATCAGCATGACGGAGCTTTCTGTCTCGGATTATGGGATTTACTATTACACCCCCTATGGGAAGCGGGGGATTTATCGGCTAGACCCGGCCACCGGAAAGTCCACGAGAATATACTAAACCCGCCAACGGGGCGCTCCTGAGGGAGCGCCCCGTTGGCGGCAAAGCGATGGGATTACAGGCTGATGGCGGTGGAGAAGGCGGCGCGGACGGCCTTTTGCACATTGGCGGCCTTGTCACAGTCGCCGATGGTGTAGAGCCGGTAGGACGGGTCATACAGAGCATTGGCAGCCTCCCGGCGGGGACGCATGCCGGCGGCCATGACGACACTTTCACAGGGCAGCAGATGCTCCTGTCCCTCTTGGTCCACATAGGTGACCCCGGCGGCGGTGATGCCGGTGCAGCGGCCGCCGGTGACGGTGCTTAGATTATCGTGGTAACCCATATTTCTGGTCAGTCGGTTCCGGTAGGAGGCGGAGGCGTCCGCCAGAATCTTTTCCTGCATCTCCAGCACGGTCACGTCATGGCCCTGCTCCACCAGATGGAGGGCAGTTTCACAGCCCACCTGGCCGCCGCCGATAACAACCACAGACCGGGCAAGGGAATCCTCCTGCCCGTAAACCTGGGGGGCGGGGACTGCCATTTCTGCGCCGGGAATGGGAAGAATCAAGGGAGAAGCGCCCACTGCGGCAATGACGGCGTCATAGTTTCCCTTTACCAGCATGTCCCGGGTGGCGGAAACGCCCAGGGCCACCTCCACAGAGGATTTTCCGAGCTGATCAATCAGCCAATCCTTATATTTGGCCAGGGAATGCTTAAACTGGGCATAGTCGGCAAAGTTCAGCTGGCCGCCCAGCACGTCCTTTTCCTCAAACAGCGTGACCTGATGGCCGCGATGTGCTGCGGTGAGGGCGGCCTGCATTCCGGCCGGGCCGCCGCCTACCACGGCAACCTTTTTCTGCCGTACCGGAGGCTTGTCTATCTGATCCAGCACATGCTCGATGCCCATGACAGGGTTGACGGTACAGACAAAGGTGATGCCGTCGATACAGGCGGAGTCGTGACAGCGCATACATTTGACACAGGGCACCACGTCCTCACCACGGCCCTCGTAGGCCTTGGTGCCCAGATTCGGGTCCGCCAGCCAGCCCCGGGCCATGGAGATCAGGTCCGCCTTGCCGGAGGCAATGGCGTCCTCCATCTCATCCAGGTCCTGATAGCCGCCGATGGTCAAAACAGGGATGTTGGCGCCGCTTTCCTTGATGCGCTGGGCCATCCAGAGATTCGGCGTGTCCGGCTCAAAGCTCATGCAGTGGGCCTGCCAGCCGGTGGCGGCGTGGACATGGAGAATGTCCGCATGGCCCTCTACCAGCTTTGCCATCTCACAGGCGTCGTCGATGGTAAAGCCTGCGCCCTCGGGCAGTTCGCCGCTCATACGCAGCTCAATAAGGAAATCCTTCCCCGCCGCCTCATGGATGGCGTCGCAGCACTCGTTCAGGAACCGCAGCCGGTTCTCCAGGCTCTGGGGGCCGTATTCGTCCTGGCGGGTGTTGGTTTTAAGGCTTAAAAATCCGCCGAAAAGTCCCATGTCGTAGGCCATGTGCAGCATGCACATATCGTAGCCGATGCGTTTGAGAATTTTGACCTGGTCCTTGAGGTTCTGCTTGATGTCCGCCAGCATTTCCTTGGTTAGTTCCTTGGTGGGCTGGCCAGGGATCATGCCGGGACCGGGAACCATTAGGCCGCCGGAGACGTAATAGCCCGGCTCCTTTGTGGCGGCCTGGATTTCCATGGAGGCCTTGGCGCCGTAGAAGTGAATGGCATCGGCCAGCTGGGCCAGATAGTGCTGGCTGTGGCCGATATAGAGGTCATAGGCCAGGTGGTCCCGGTCCGGGGTGACAGGATAGGCGCCGGTGCCGGAGCAGGTCACCACAGCGGCGCCGCCCTTTGCCTTGTTTGCATAGTGGGCGATAATGGCCTCTGTGGGGTAAAGCTCCCCACCCTGGAGTGCGTGGAGCCCCATGGGGGCCGTGAACAGCCGGTTGCGGAAGGTCACATTCCCAACCTGGAAGGGGGAGAGCAGATGGGCGTAGCGATTGACCATACGGAACAACTCCTTTATACAGTTCGATACCTACATTATAGAGAAAACCGGGGCAGGAATCAACGTGTAAAACGGCAAGTTCCCTCCCAAATGTGCTCTGAACGGGGCAAACAGGCGGAACTCCGTTTTGGAGTTCCGCCTGTGGAAGAAGGTCAATCTTGACTTAGGTCCTGATACCGGGTCAGCAGGGCACAGGCCTCGGCACGGTTGGCGTGGCCCTGGGGCTGGAGGGTGTTGTCCTCATAGCCCCGGAGCAGTCCGACACTAACGGCCCACTTTACCCCGTCCAGGGCATAGCTCGAGACGCTGTCGCCGTCTGAGAAGTTGGAGAGGGAGGCGGTTGCGGAGGGCTGCTGCGCCATGCGGTAGAGCAGCAGCACCAGATCCTCCCGGGTGATCTGGTCCTCGGGGCCGAATTCCTCCTGGGAATACCCCAGTACCAGACCGGTGGACTGGCCCCAGGCGATGGGATCCTTATAGTAGTCCTCCGTCAGGTCCTGGAAGGTGGGCTCGGTGGAGACCTTGGGACTGCCGGACATCCGATAGAGCATGGTGACGATCTGGCCTCGGAGCAGCGGGTCATTGGGGGCAAAGCTGGTGCTGGAGACGCCTTGGATGATTCCGGCGTCATAGGCCCGTGTTACATCCTCGTAGAACCAGCTTCCCACCGGAACATCCTGAAAGGGAAGGGCCTGGGTGGGCTGGCTGCCGGGACGGAACCAGAAGTTCAGGTCTACCGCCACGTCGATGCCGGGGATGTTGCCCCGGGAGCTGCACTGCCAGTATTCATAATCGCCCTCATAGCTGGTCTTCTCGGTATAGTGGGCCAGCCAGAGCCGGCCGAGCTTCTCGGGAATCAGCTGCTGCTCCAGCATGCTGGGATTGGCATAAACCATGCTGTCGTAGCCTGCCGCTTCTACCTCATCGCAAAAGGCGTTGCACACTTCGGTGGCCTGGGCCTTGGAGAGGTGGGCGTCATAGAGCCGGCCGCCCAGAGCGCCGTTGGGGGAGGCGTATTCATAGTCCAGAACCAGGGGAAGCTCCAGGTCATAGCCCTTGACCTGGGTCATCAGGAACTGGGCCTCCTCCTTGGCCTCCTCCACGGTGATGGCCTGAGAGAAGATGTAGGCGCCGACCTTCAGCCCGGCAGCCAGGGCACCCTTGATGTGATCGGAAAACCGGCCGTCCTTTGCCAGGTTGCCCGAGGTGCCGTAGCCCCGGTATCCGGCGCGAATGATGACGAAGGTCACACCGCTTTCCGCCACGGCGTCCCAGTCAATTTCATCCTGCCAGACGGAGACGTCTATGCCGTGCTCCAGAGATTCGCCGTCGGCCAGGGCCCTGGGGGTGAAGTCCTGGAAGGTTTTGTTGCCCGGGGCAGTCCGCAGACTGTTCATCACGGCGCTGTCCTCCGATGGGACCTCCTCCGGAAGGGTGAAATGGGTGGCTCGCCAGTACATGGGGTCGTCAGAGCCCTCCGCATCTGTGGCCCCGGCAGCGAAGGGCACAGCCAGGCCCATCAGCAGGGTCAGACACAGACAGAGGGAGAGAATCCGTTGTTTCATGTTCTGCTGCTCCTTTCTCGACAAAAAGTTACAAACATTGTAACATTTCTTTTGCGAAAATGCAACATAGGACAGAAGATTCCTGAAAGAACTTCCTCCGTTTACTTTTTCGGCGGAGCGTGCTACAATAATTGCCATAGAGCCTGCGCCGGGGCAAAGCGGCAGCGCCGCAGAGGGGGAAGGGACATGCTGAAAAAGCTGTTGGACAAGACTTTTTGGAAGTTTATTATCGTGGGCGTCGCCAATACCTTGTTTGGTACGGCGGTGATGTTTCTGTGCTATAATCTGCTGCATTTGGGCTACTGGGTTTCGTCGGCGGCAAACTATGTGTTTGGAAGCATTCTCAGCTATTTTTTGAACAAGTATTTTACCTTCCAAAGCAGAGAGAAGGGCATTCGTGTGGTGGCGCGGTTTGTGGTGAATATCACCGTGTGCTATCTCATCGCCTACGGGGTGGCCAAGCCCTTGACCGCCTGGGCGCTGTCCGGGGCAGGAAAGACCATCCAGGAAAACGGAGCCATGGTGGTGGGCATGTGCCTGTTTGTGTGCCTGAACTATCTGGGGCAACGGTTCTTCGCATTTCGCAGCGACGAAGAAACAAAAGAATAAGAAAAGGGCGCTGCAGAATGCGGCGCCCTTGCGTTTAGCCGGCGGCGATATAGACGGCGCCGTAGGCGCCGGGACCAATATGGGCGCCGATGACAGGCCCCAGGGAGAAGCACTGATCCTGAGGGATGACAAAGCCCTTTTGCTGGAGCCGGAGCCGCAGCGCCGTCAGATTCTCCGTGCTGCCGCCGTAGACGCCCAGCAGGGGGAACTCCGGGTCGGGAGGCGCCGCCTCCAGCAGGGCGGCGATCTGGCTCATAGCCTTTGTCCTGCCGAGACATTTTCCTGCAACGGCGGCGGTCCCCTCCTGGGTGATGGTGACCACCGGCTTAATCCGGGCCAGAGTGCCAAGCCCGGCGGCGGTTTTGCTGAGCCGGCCGCCCTTTTGCAGATATTCCAGGGTATCCAAACCGGCGTAGATCCGAATGCGGCTGCGCAATGCGGTCAGACGGCTGGCGATTTCCTCGGCGGAAAAGCCCTGATCCCGAAGGGACACGGCGTGGAGCACCAGGAGCTTTTGCCCCAAGGTGGCGGAGCGGCTGTCCACCAGGTGGACGTTGTCGTATTCTCCCATGGCCTTGACGACAGCGGCGCACTGATAGGTGCCGCTGAGGGCGGAGGAAAGAGAGATATACACCAGCTGGTCTCCGGCGGCGCGGGCCTCCTCAAAAATGGCCTCAAAGTCCGCCGGAGCAGGCTGTGAGGTGGTAGGGAAAATGGGGGAGGCCTCCAGCATCCGGAAAAAATCGCTTTTGTTGAATCGCAGGTCGGCCCGGTAAATGCGCTGGTCCACGGTGATGGACAGGGGAACCAGGGAAATATGGTACTTGGAGAACTCCTCCGGCTCTAGATCGGCGGCGGAGTCCGTTAAGATTCTGATTGACATGACGTTCCTTTCTGGCGAATGGCCTGAATGGCGGAGGACACTTCCTCCAGCTGGAGGGTAAGGGTGTGGATGTGATCGGCGCCCACCTGCTCCACCAGCTGCGTCAGCAGCCACGAGGCATCCCGATGGGCCTCCTGGTACGCGCAGACTCCCGCGGGCGTCAGATGGAGCTCCACCTGCCGCCGGTCGGTGTGGGAGCGGCGACGCATTAAATAGCCCTGGCGCTCCAGGGAGGAGAGTACCTGATTCATCTGGCTTTTTAGAAGGCTGGTCTTTTCGCACAGGGCCGTGGCGGTGAGGGGAGCCTCCGGTGCAGCGGTGTCCTGATGGAGCAAATGATTGCAGACCACGGCTTCATTGAAGGTCAAGCCGGAGACCATGCGCCGATTGCAGATGTTTGCGGTGAGGCTGAGCCAGGCCCGGAGCAGGGCCTCGCCAGAGGCGCTGGAGACGGTGTCCATGGGGGACCCTCCTTTGCTTCTGTGATTGGTTCATAAACTGAACGAATTGATGGTATCATACAGCATAAGAAAGGAATTGTCAAGAAAAATATCCCTGGTGCCTGCTCCGCAGGCACCAGGGAAGGTCGTCATATACGGTTCACGGCGTCCACAAAGCGCCGAAAGGCCTCCTGACCGGCAGGGGTCCGCTTATAGACGCCTGCGTCCTCCAGCACGGCGGAAAATACCCGGCCGGTCTCCTGAAGGAGCAGGTCTAGGGCATTGTCCCGGGTGAAGGTGTACCGGGCCATCAGGGCTTCGGCCCAATCCGCATGCTTTTCCAGCATAGGATCGGCACGAAGGTCTTTTCCGGTGACCATGGCATCGGCCAGAGCGGTAAGCTCGGTTTTCAGCCGGGCCGGAAGCACCGCCAGTCCCATGACCTCAATTAGGCCGATGTTCTCCTTCTTGATGTGGTGCTTGTCCCGGTGGGGATGGTAGATTCCCAGGGGATAATCTTCCGTGGTGAGATTATTTCGCAGAACCAGATCCAGCTCGTAGTCGGCGCCGCGGCGTCGGGCGATGGGGGTGATGGTGTTGTGGGGAATGCCCTCTGTCTCTGCAAGGATCCAGGCGGCTTGGTCGGTATAGCTCCGCCAGCAGGTGAGAATTTTGTCCGCCAGGTCGGTCAGCCGGCCCCGGTCTCGGCTTCGAAGGCGGATGACGCTCATGGGCCACTTGACGATTCCCGCAGAAATATCCTCAAAGCCCTGGAACACCAGGGGCATGTCTACCGGAGCCCGCTCCATGGGGAAGGTGTAGTGGCCGCCCTGAAAGTGCTCATGGCTGAGAATGGAGCCGCCTACAATGGGCAGGTCCGCATTGCTGCCCACGAAATAGTGGGGCATAATGGTCACAAAGTCCAGGAGCTTCTGAAAGGCGGATCGGTCAATGACCATGGGAATGTGTTCCCGGTTGAAGACAATGCAGTGCTCGTTATAGTAGACATAGGGGGAGTACTGGAAATACCAGGGGGATCCGGCGATGTCCAGAGGGATGATCCGGTGATTTTGCCGGGCGGGGTGGTTCATGCGGCCGGCATAGCCTTCGTTTTCCCCACAGAGCTGGCACTTGGGATAGGCACTTTGGGGGGCATTTTTGGCGGCGGCAATGGCCTTGGGGTCCTTCTCCGGCTTGGAGAGGTTGATGGTGATGTCCAGAGGACCGTAGTCGCTTTCGTAGGTCCACCGCAGGTCCTTGACAATTCGGTCCCGACGGATATAGTTGGTGGACTGAGAAAACTGATAGTACCAGTCTGTGGCGGTCTGGGGGCTTTCCTGATATTTTTCCCGGAACATCTGGCGGACCTGGTGGGGGGCCGGAGTCACAAGGCCCATGAGCTTTGTGTCAAAGAGATCCCGGGCGGTGATATTATCCTGGCAGAGGCCTCGGGCCACGGCGTCGGAAAGCAGTCCCTCCAAAATGGTGGGCAGATCCTCCGGCAGAGGGCCCTGGGAGGGGGTGTAGTCGTCCAAGGCCATGGCCTCCAGAAGCCGGTTGACCAAATAGGTCCAATCGTCAGGGTGGGCAAGGCCATGATTTATGGCGTAGCACACCAAGGCGTCGATATAAGCGCAAGTATCCATTTTAAACCTCCAATTCTACGCCGCCCTGGGGGCGGATGGAGAGAATGTGGCAGGAGCCCTGTCCCAGGACACCGTCAATGCCCCGGCGGAAGGCGTCCAGTCGATCCAGGGGAACAAAGGCCTGGGCGGTCCCGGCAAACCCGCCTCCGTGGACCCGGAACGCCCCGGCCCCGGCCAGATAGTGCTCGCACAGCGCCAGCGTTACGGCCATGGCCTGATCTTTTACGGCACCGGTGGGAGAGACGTTTTGCAGGTACATATAAGAGGAGCGGCCAGAGGCTCGAATGATGCTCAGAAAACGGTCAAAATCCCCGGCATTCAGCGCGGCAACCGCCTCGGAGACCCGGCGGTTTTCCTGGTAGTAGTGGATGGCCCGGAGCACGGCCCGGTCCCCGCAGGATTCGCGCAGTTGGGGGAGCTTGGCATAGAAATCCCCTTCGGGCACCTGGCTCAGCACCGTGTGCCCTAGGGCCGCCGCAATGGCCCGGCATTCCCCGGGGATGGTGGCATATTCATCGGTCAGGTCCGCATGGCTGGCCCGGCTGTCAATGATACACAGGGCGTGGCCGGTGGCGGAAAAGTCAAAGTCCAGAGGTATAATCTTGGGCTGATCCGCATGGAAAAAGTCGATCTCCACCAGATTTCCCACAGAGGAGGCCATCTGGTCCATAAGACCGGAGGGCTTGCCAAAGAACACATTTTCCGCATACTGGGCGATCTGGGCCACCTGGGCGGCCGAAGCGGCGCCTCCGAAGAACATGGTGTTGAGGATGGTTCCGATCAGCACCTCAAAGGCGGCAGAGGAGGAGAGGCCGGAGCCGGGCAGCACCTGGGAGGTCACATAGACGTTCAGCCCCTCCAGCGGACAGCCCATTGCCTGGAATTTTGCCGCAACCCCCCGCACCAGGGCTGTGGTGGTGCCAAATTCCGACGAATCTGGCGCCAGCTGATCCAAGGGAACCCGACAAAGGGGGTAGCCCTGAGATTGGACGCAGATCTCCCGGGCGGGATTGAGTCCCACGGCGGCGATGGTGTCCAGATCCACTGCCGCAGCCAGAACCCGACCACGCTGGTGGTCTGTGTGATTGCCGCAGATTTCCGTCCGGCCTGGGGCGGAAAAAAAACGGGCGGGCGTTTGATGGAAGGTCTGCCGGTATCCGTCAATCAACGCCTGAAGCCGCTGGGTGTCATTGAATTTCATAGCAGGTGCCATGTGGAATCCCTCCGTTTTACACTTAATGATTCTGTCTATACAATACACCGTTTTACGGGAAAATGGAAGGAAAACCTGAACCCCAGGGAAAGATTTTGCGGCGTGATGGCTTGAACAATGGACAAATATGGAATGGGACCCTTCGCATAAAAGCCCACCGGAGGCAAATACTAGCCCTGCAAACAAATAAAAACGGAGGAAGTTCATATATGAGAGCAACCGGTATTGTGAGAAGAATTGACGACTTGGGACGGGTGGTGATCCCCAAGGAAATCCGGCGGACACTGCGAATTCGAGAGGGCGACCCGTTGGAGATTTTTACGGAAAAGGACGGGGAAGTGATCTTTAAAAAATACTCCCCAATGGGGGAGCTCAGCGAATTTGCGGATCGAATTTGTGAGAGCCTGGGGCGGAATACCGGGCGGATTGCGGCGGTATCCGACCGGGACAGCATCATTGCGCTGTCCGGGGCGCCCCGGCGGGAGCTGGTGGATAAGCAGAATTCCCGGGAGCTGGAACAGATCATGGAGCGGAGAAAGTCCTATCGGTACAGCGGCGGCAATCGGCTACAGGCAGTGGACGGTGTGGAGGGATACTATCTTGGGGTTGCGGCGCCGATTCTGTCCGAGGGGGATTTAATGGGATGTGTGATGGTGCTGATGGACGAGCATTCCGCACCCATGGGAGATGCGGAGGAGAAGGTTTGCCAAACGGTGGCGGGCTTTTTAGGCCGGCAGATGGAGTCGTAAGCAGCAACAGGCAGCAAGGGACCGAGAATTCTTCGGTCCCTTGCTGTCATAGGGTACATATTCCACGAGGGAAGCACAAAAGAATGGTTTGGTGCAGAAATACCTGGCAAGCTGTCACATATTGTAGGAAGTGACGCCAAAATGTTGTGGAAAACTTCTAAAATAACCGGGGATTTCCCTTGACGAAAGCCACAGGGTGTTATAAAATGTCCTCGTGGGAAGTGTTTTTATTTCCAAACAATGAAACTGCGGAATACCGCAACTGGGAAGGAATGAGCGATTATGAAAAAGATACTTGCAATGCTGATGGCGGTTGCCATGATGCTGACGGTATTTGCCGGCTGTGGAACCGACACGACCGGCTCGTCGGCCGGTACGGCTGGCTCGGCGGAGGCTGTCGGCTCCGGAGAGACTGCCGAAACCACAGAGGCTGCGGCGCCTGCGGCCACCACCAGCTTCAAGTGGAATGGCCAGAAGGAAGTCTGGTCCATTCTGCCGACCACTGCCGCCGAGGGCCTCATTATGATCAATGACGCCATGGGTGCAAAGATGGAGGAGCAGGGCTTTACTTACGTCAAGAAGGACGCCCAGGGCGATCCTTCTGCGCAGGTCTCCTTTGTGGAGGATGCCATTGCAGCCGGAAACGTAGGTGCGCTGATGATTGCGGCAATGAGCGTGGATATGCTCAAGGACGTAGTGCAGCAGGCCGTTGACGCCGGAATTGCCGTGGCATACCTGGGTGCCCAGCCCACGGACTATACCATCGCCGGCTGTGTGTACACCGCCTATGAGATCACCGGTATGTATGCGGTGCAGGCCGCTGAGGACTGGGTGGCCAAGCGGGTGGCCGAGGGCGGCAATGTGCCCAAGAACGCCGACGGGAAGTACGAGGTCGCCTGCGACGTCTACACCGACATTGCCGACGGCGTCTACCGTTCCAATGCCATCGTAGGTACTGTGGATTCCTCCGACACGCTGGTGCGGGTCTCCACCACCTCCTCCTATAAGGACGGCTACAACAAGGCCAACAGCAACGCCCAGGATGTGCTGGGTGCCAACCCCGACTGCCACATCTTCATCGCCTATGAGCCGCAGCTGGCCATGGGTATGTCTGATGCCATTGCTGACTACTGCGAGCAGAACGGCCTGGATATGGCGGACTACTGCGTCATCCCCTGCTACGGCGAGGACAACACCTTCACCGAGATGTACAATGCGGTGAGCGCGGACCATTCCGCCAACGCCATCAAGGGCTATGCCACCTATGGCGATCCCCCCATTGAGCGGGACGGCGAGGTTGTCATTCCTCCTGTGCAGACCGGTGAGCACCTGGCTGATGCGCTGCTGACCGCCTGCGGCCTCAGCGACGCCTGGAACGATCCGCTGATCGGCGGCTATGGCGGAACCTATTATGACACCATCACCGCAGTGAACGTATACGGCTTCGAAGCCAGCTGGAAGATGGGTCAGGATAATCCTGCTGCCCAGTACAAGGACGCAAAATATATCGGCGGCTGATTCCAACGTCTGCAACTTCGGTTGGGGCGGCGTGAGATTGCCTCGCGCCGCCCCAGCTTTCCAACGATAAAGCCGCTGAAGGGTTCCCTTCGGCAAGGGGAGGACTATATTTGGATACAAAACAGCCAATTTTGTCGCTGAAGGACATTATGAAAATCTATCCCGGCGTGGTGGCCCTGAATAAGGTGTCCATCGATTTTTATCCCGGAGAGGTTCACGCACTGATCGGGGAAAACGGTGCCGGAAAATCCACCTTTATTAAGACCATCACCGGGGCCCATGCGCCGGATGGCGGAACCATCACCATAGATGGGGAAACCTACTCCGCCATGACGCCGACGCTGGCCAGACGGCATGGGGTGGAGTGTATTTACCAGGAGTTTAACCTTATTGATGTGCTTTCTGCGGCGGAAAATATCTGCTACGGTGAGCGCCAGGGAAAACTGGTCAATCAGAAGAAAATGCGTGAAATTGCCCAAAGACTCTTTGATGACTTTGGAGTGGACATCAATCCGGATACCCTGGTACGGGACTTGACCCCGGGACATATGCAGATTGTGGAGATTGCAAAGGCCGTGTCCAAGCAGACCCGGGTGCTGATCTTGGATGAGCCCACGGCACCGCTGTCTATCGCGGAGGTGGAGATTCTGTTCCGCATTGTGCGGAAGCTCCGGGATGAGGGCGTTGCCATTATCTTTATCTCCCATCGGTTGGACGAGGTCTTTGAGCTTACGGATCGGGTGTCCATTCTCCGGGACGGAGAGTACATCACCACCTTGAACACTAAGGAGACCAACCGGGCAGAGCTGATCCGCTACATGGTGGGCCGGGAGATGACGGCATCTTTCCCGCCGCGGCATGCCGAAATCGGCGAAGTGGCCCTGGAACTGAAAAATCTCACCGGAAACGGGGTGAAAAACATCTCCTTCCAGGCACACCGGGGGGAGATTCTGGGCATTTCGGGGCTGGTAGGCGCCGGCCGGACCGAGATCATGAAGGTGGTCTACGGTGCGGAAAAGAAGCAGTGGGGCCATGTATATGTAAACGGCCAAGAGGCGGAGATTCACTCGCCCAAGGACGCCATGCATAAGTACGGCATCAGCCTGATTCCGGAGGACCGGAAACGGGAGGGCTGCTTCCTGGGAGAGACCATCTCCTGGAACCTGGTCTATAATGTGATCCAGAAGATTTCCCACTTTGGTGTGGTCAACCGGAAAAAGGAAGCGGAAATCGCAGATTACTATGGGAAGGCCATGCGAATCAAGGCACCGGATCTGAAGCATACCAAGGTCATGACCCTGTCCGGCGGCAACCAGCAGAAGGTTGTGGTGGGCAAGGCCCTGGCGACCCAGTCCGACATCGTGATTTTTGACGAGCCCACCCGAGGCATTGACGTGGGCGCCAAGTATGAGATCTATGAGCTGATGAACGGCCTCTGTGAGGCGGGGAAGTGCGTGGTCATGATTACCTCCGATATGGAGGAGCTGTTGGGCATGTCGGATCGTATTGTGGTCTTTGGAGAAAAGTGTCTGGCCGGAGAGCTGACCAAGGATCAATTCTCTCAGGAGAAGATTCTGGATATGGCATCCACCAATGACCGGACGAAAGAAAATATGGGGGCATAACATCCATGAAGAAAAAGAGCGTTTCTACCTATTTGAAAGACTATATGATGGTGCTGGTGCTCATTGCGCTGCTGGCAGTGTTTGGCGTGCTGTGCCCCCTTCTGGTGGGCCGTCCCTTCCTGACCCTGCCCAACCTGCTCAATGTGCTGGGACAGAACGCCTATATGGTGATTCTGGGCGTTGGTATCACCTTTATTATGCTGGGCGGCGCCATGGACCTGTCCACAGGGTACCTGATTTCCACAGTGGGCATTGCCATGGCCCTGATCAATCAGCACAGCAATTTTGCGGTGACGATTCTCTGCGGCATCCTGCTGGCGGTGCTGTTGTCCACCTTCAACGGCTTGGTGTATTCCTGGCTGAAGGTGTTCCCCTTTATCATCACCCTGGCGACCCAGTATGTGCTCAACGGCGCTACCTATCTGCTCTCCGGCGGCATGACCAATACCTATCGGGACCTGTCGGAGGGCTTTAAAATCCTGGGCGGATATAACATTCCCCTGCTTGGGGGATCGCTGAAGTCCGGGGTGCTGGTGATGATTTTGATGGTGGCAGTGGGGTCCTTTATCCTGAATAAAACCTATTTGGGGCGCAATATTTACGCGCTGGGCTCCAACCCGGACGCAGTGGCGCTGTCCGGTGTGTCCGTGGCCAAGATGCGGATTCTGATCTTCGCACTGGCAGGCTTCTTCTTTGGAATTGCCCAGATCGTCAACATTGGTAAGATCGGCTCGGTCAACAACTCCATGGGCATCGGTGCGGAGTTTACCGTTATGGCCGGCGCCATGCTGGGCGGCATCAAAATGGGCGGCGGCGGCGGCAAAATGAGCAATATGGTCGTGGGCGTGCTGATTATCGGTGTGCTGAATTCCGGCATGAACTTCCTGAACATCAACCAGTATTGGCAGTATGTGGCCCTGGGCATTGTGCTTCTGGCGGCGGTCACCATGGATACGCTCCAGACCCGCGCGGCAGCCAATGCGGCCAAAAAGGTTACAGGCCAGCCTCCGGCAGAGGAGACAAAGTAAACAGAAAAAGCTCCTCGGATTCTGCGGAATCCGAGGAGCTTTTTGCGTCAGGAGAGGGCTTCCAGGGCCTTCGCGGTCCGAAGCATCAGCGCTGCGGCCTCTGACCGAATCAGATGATCCTTGGGGCGGAAGCGTCCGTCGGGATCGCCCTCCATAAGGCCGGTGACACGCATGTGCTCAATGTGCGGAAGAGCGTAGTCCTCCATCTGGTCTGTGTCAAGGAACTGGGTGGCGTCGTCCCGCAGGGGAAGCTGGGCCTGGCAATAATCCAGATACCGGGCGATCAAAGCCGCAGCCTGTTCCCGAGTCACCGGAGCGTCCGGCTCAAAGGTGGTATCGGTGGTGCCCTTGACAATGCCGTTCTCCGCTGCCCAGGCCACATAGCCCACATAGTACGCTCCATCGGTCAGGTCAGTAAAGGGAGACGATGTGTACTGGCTGTCGTCCACATTGGCCATACGGCCCAGCACCGTGACAAACATGCATCGGGTCATGATGTCATCGGGGCTGAACAGGTTGTCTGCGGTGCCATTGAACAGGTGGCGGTCTGCGGACTCATTGACCAGGGAGAAGGCCCAGTGGTCCGGGAGTACATCGAGGAAATAGCCGATTTCCTGGAAGCTGGCGGACAGGGCCTCTGCCAGAGGCTGGCCGACATCTTCGGGGCCGTAAACCGTGGAGGCGTGGCAGCCGGAGAACAGGTCTACAGACAGGGCGGTAATGCGACGGTCCAGAAGAACGGTGGAAAAGGAAAATCTGGTCCAGCCCCCATGGGTGACCTCGCCGGTGCCGGAGATGGTCAGGGTTCCCGTCTCCTTGTCCAGTTGCCACTGGGCATCGGGGCCGCAGTCGCCGGAGACGGCGGGGGCGTGGGTAATCTCGCAGGAGAGCGGCTGGCTGGTCAGCGTCCCGCCGGAGGTGGTGGCGGTGACATAGAAGGTGGCACTGCCGGAGGCGAAGGACGCCAGATCTATGGAACAGGCGGCGGATACACCGCTGACGGTCATGGGGTAGCTTCGCTGGGTCCCGGCGGCGTCTGCGGCGTACAGGGTGGCGGCGGTGATGCCGCTGAGGGAAACCTGCGCAGAGAGGAGATCGTTGTCAGTGGCACTCTGCGCGGACAAACCAAAGGAAATGCCGCTGCTGTCGGTGGGGAGCAGTCCTGCTTGCAGAGGGACATAGGCAACCGAACCGCTTTGGTCCAGCAGGAACCAGGTGGTCCCGTTGTAGGTGAAGCACCCGCTGTGCTGTATGGTATCGCCGAGGGAGAGGTCCAGACTGCCGGAGGGGCTGGGGTCCCGGAAGAAGCGGTAGACGGGAACGGTCTGGGCCGAGGCGGCCAGCAGCGTGCCTGGCTCCATGGTTACCTGGGTAAGACAGTAGTCTGTGAGCTGAACGGTGGTGACCTCCTTGCCGGAGTAATCCCAGGGCATGTGATAGCGATCGGCAGTGTGGCAGTTGATGATGGGCGTACCGGCGCTGTTGGTGCCGACGCAGATCAGAGAGTGGTAGTAGGACTCGTCATCGTAGCGGTCCAGATAGAGCAGACTGCCGGGGTAGACCTGGGAAGCGGTTACGCGGCGGAGCTTTTTCCCGTAATTGCTGGAAAAATAGTTCATACTGCCGTCGGCGTTGACCCAGGCGTATGTATAGGGTTCCCAGGTGCTGTCGGTGGGAATTCCGCCGGCGTAGATACATTGGGAGGTGAAATTGGTGCAGTCGCCGCCGTGGCCGTTGAAGTCACGGTATTCCGGGTTGTAGTAGCTGGTGTCCTCGCCGCCGTCGGGAGGATTGGGAGAGACATAGGTGTTTGCGTAGACAATGGCCTGAATCGGATCGTAGCCGCTGTAATAACCGGCGGCCCGAAGGGAGGACTGACTCCCCTGGGCGGGAGAGGCCTCGGCGGTGTTGAGCACATCCTCCTCGTCGCAGACGTCAGAACAAAGAATCAGGTCGCCCCGGTCGTCATAGGAAAAAGTCATGGTGTGGGTGGTGCCATATCCGGCGGTGTCTCTGCCGCCCAGGCCGTCGGAGAGGTCGTCATAATCAAAGAAGGTCCACTCATAGACGGTGAGGATTAGGCCGTCCTGGGTCTCCTGAAGGGAAAGAACCTGACTGCGGACATCGGCGTCCAAGATTTTGGCATGGATCCGCTGGGCCAGGGAGGCAATTTCCTGGGGGCGCTGCTGGAGATCTGCCTGTAAATCGGCATTGGCCTGAAACCGTATAGAGGCGGCGGTTCCGGTGAAGCTGTCGGCACGAAGGGAGAAGTACTCTGTCAGCAGTGCGTCCAAGCGCTCTGCGGTCTGTGACGGAAGGGCGGTGTCCAGCAGGGAGGCGTCTGTGCCCTGGGGGCCAAACCAGTCCTGGGACATGGTGTGGCAATCCTCTGCTGCCAGGGCCGAAACGGTCAGCAGGGCGGCGGCCAGGGCGGTAAGTAAAATGCGTTTGATCGATTTCATAAGATCCTCCTATTTCCACAGTAGACGCTGGAGACGCTCCCAACTGTAAAGGGGGTTATCGCACAGCCGGCGATAGACCCCATGGGACACCTCGGGATTCTCCTCGAAGCACCGGGCAAAATGCCAGCACAGGGCGAGAAAGGCTTCGTCGGTGAGGCTGCCGGTTTCCTGCCAGATTCGAGACGCCATGGTGCGAACCACGGAAAAGCTCAGGGCCATCAGCTTGGCGCCGGGGGCCACGGTCGTCAAATCCCGGGTATTCATAAAGTAGCGATAAATATAATAGAGCATCAGGTTTTCAAACAGATGGTCCCGGGGGGCGAGATACTGGTCAAATTCACTGCGCAGCAGCCGGTATTCCTCCCCGCTGATGGTTTGGAAGCGGTGGAAGGTCTCTGTAAGGTGCGCAGAGAGCACGGTGTCCTGGGTGCAGAGCTGACTGAGATCCCACAAAAGATTGCACATATCGCTGCGCTTTAGCTCCCAATGACCGGCCAGATTGACCAGCACCTGGAACTGCCGAACAGGCTGCTCCGTAAAGCCCCAGTCCAGCTCCTCATAGGAAAAACGGTTTTTTGCCGGGAGCAGCGGCTCCAGCTCGGCGCAGTAGGTAAGGGCCAGCACCACCCGGGGACGAAGGGCCATGGCTCGGTTTTGCAGCAAAAGCTCCACCGTTTTCCGGGCGTCCAGAAGCAGCTCTAATTGGGAGCCGGTTTCCCCGTCCAGAGCCTGGCCTGGGGTGTCATCGGTATGGGTGGAATAGTGGGTGGGGTCCTGGTGCAGCAGAATCAGCTGCGCCGCCCGAGGACAGGCCAGGGACAGCCCTCCTTCACAGTAGGTACCCAGAGATTTTGTCCAGGTCATGTCCAGGGGCGCGGCACATGTGGCGGGACAGCTATCTGCGGTGCAGTAAAACTGGTCGGTGTAGTCGGGCTTTCTGTATTTCATGGAACGATCCTCCCCTTTTAGGGTGTTATGGTCATAAGCGCCGAAAGAACCACCTAATGGGGTCCTTCGCAGACATTATTATACGGGAAACTGCCCAGACCTGCAAGAGAGAAACCGCTGAATTTTGGAAAAAACCACGAAGAAACGCAAAAAGAACTGTCCAATGGGGTGGGCAGTTCTTTTTGCGTTTAGGAGGACGTCTTGTGTCTCCTCCGGAAGGACAGGACCAGGCAAATCGCCATGCCGGTGCAGAAGCCTCCCAGGTCGATCCACACATCTCGAAGCTGTCCGGCTCGGCCGTCCACAAACAGCTGGATGGTTTCATCCAGCAAGGCGGCCCAGGTGCCGCAGAGCAGGGGCAGGCTCCAGGGGCGGCAGAGCCAAAGCCGCAGCAATGTGGTCAGCTCTAGGCCCAGCACTAGGTATTCCGTGCCGTGGGCCAGCTTGCGAAGAACGCCGTGGCCGCTGGTGGTATCCACGGCGCCGCCCAGCAGCTTGCTGAGGATGTGGCCGACCCAGTCGCTCAAACCGCTGGAGACGGTGCCGGGCATTAGAGAATTTCCCCAGATGAAAAGAAGTGTAAAGAAGATCAGCACAATCATGCGCTTTTCCCGGGTGGCAAGGGTGTTCAATGGGGTCCCTCCTGAGAATGGAATTGCTACTATTATAGGGATGGGAGGCTGAGGTGTCAATAGGGGATGGCTCGGCCTAATTGGACTGGACTGGGAAAAGATACCTGGCGGATGAGAAAAAATAAAAATTAAGATGGAAAACTATTGCATTCAATCTTGAAAAGTGATATATTGTAGATACCAATTAAATGGTACTGAGGAAGTAACATATCATCAATGGCAGTAAAACCCTGTAAAGAAAGTCAGGACATAAAGCATGAATTCATTTACAAATAAAACTTGTATATGCTGCGTGTAGGGGTGCGCTGTGTATAGAGAAATTAAACTAAGGGAGGAAAGATACATGAAAAGACGTTTATTGTCTGTGATGCTGATGTTTGCCATGCTGATGACCCTGCTCCCCGTGGGTGTGCTGGCAACAGACGTGACCACAGACCAGGATCGGAGTATTTCCTATGGCTTCTATGATGCGGCTGGGGTGTACTATACCGCAAACACCGACGGGACCGTGCAGGACGAGGCCAGCCAAATCACCGTCAGCAAAATCGCAGAGCCTGGGGAGGACGCCAACACCTACAAGATTACCCTAGAGGTGATTGTGCCCCATACCCAGGAAATCTCCTTTCAAAAGGCGGCCACGGTACTGGTAATGGACACCTCCGGCTCTATGAGGGGTAACCGTATGCAGGCGGCCAAGGCGGCGGCAAAGAATTTTGTAGCCAGCTATCAGGGTCCCCCGGAGGCGACGGACCGGTATCTGGCCATTGTGGACTTTGCAAACATAGGGATGATTGCGCTGCCCTGGACGGACGTGTCCACAGAGGCGGGCCGGAATGCCGCCAACGCTGCCATTGACGCCATGTATGCAGATGGCGGCACCAACCTGGACGACGGCCTGTATCAGGCGGATCAGCTGCTGAAGCAGGATGCCGTGAAGGATGCGTCGGTTAAAAATGTGGTTGCCATGACAGACGGCGTTCCTACCTTCTACAATAAGAATGGCAGGGTTGCCGGAGACGGCGGTGAAGGATCCAGGGAGACCAACAACGCAACGGCCAAAACTGCAGCGGAACTGCGGAAAACTGCTGCGGTCTATACGGTCTGCTTCGGCGCCAAGGATGAAACTACCTGGGTGGAATACGGGTGGTGGCCCTGGGATAGACCGGAGTACGGTCCCACCGTGGGCGATTTCCTGAAAAACAGCATCTCCAGCGGCGACAAGTTTACCTACAATGCAGATGACGCAGACGGACTCTATAACGCCTTTGCAAGCATTGCCCAGAGCATTGAGACGGTGATTCAGGGCTCCGGCTGGACGGTTACGGATCCGTTGGGGGAGAATTTCCAGATGGTAAACTCCGGCGATCTGGCCAAGGGCGAGGACAACACCTACACCTGGACGCTGGCAGGTGGCACGGCGGATCCGGACGTGGGTACCATCTATACCACCACCTATCAGGTGCGGGTGGACCCCGGTACCTTTGAGCCCACCATGACAGCGGAGGAAATCAACGCAACCCTTTATCCGATGAACGGCGAGACCTATTTGACCATCCCGGAGCAGGAGAAGCACATCTATTTCCCGGTGCCTTCGGTGAAGCCTCTGGTTCATTTGGTCACCTGGCTGGAGGACGTGGGCGGCCTTGAGCTGGGAAAAGAATTTGTCTGCCACGGAGACCAGGCCACGGAAATTACCACGCCTGCGAAGCAGCCGGATGAGAAGTATACTTACACCTTCCAGCATTGGGACAAGGACATCACCATGGACATCCTGGAGGACACCGTGTTTACGGCGGTGTGGGCAAAGCTGAACCGAGAGGACCATATTGCCTATATCATCGGTTATCCCGAGGGAGACGTACGGCCCGAAGCACAGATCACCCGGGCAGAGGTGGCGATGATCTTCTACCGTCTGCTGGATGAGGACACCAGAAAGACTAACGACGATGTGAATGCGCTGGATAAGTACAGCGACACCGACAAGCATGAGTGGTACGCCGATGCGGTGGCGACCCTTACCAATGCGGGGATTCTCAACGGTTATCCCGACGGAACCTTCTGCCCGGATGCACCCATTACCCGAGAAGAGCTGGCAAAGGTGGTTGCCTTGTTTACCGGCGAGACCAGCGCCACGTCCACCAGTTTTACGGACATTGAGAACTCCTGGGCCAAGGGGTATATCATGCTGGCGGAGAAGGCCGGCTGGATTCGGGGCGACGGCGACGGCAAGTTCCGTCCCGAGGACAGAATCACCCGTGCGGAAACCATCACCATGATTAACCGGGCCATGGACCGTGTGGTGGAGATGGAGGATATCATTGATCCCACCAACGGCACCAAGATTCGCACCTTTACCGATTTGACGGAAAAGAACGCAGCCGGTGAGGACAACTGGTATTACAGAGCCATCTGCGAAGCCACCTACTCCCACGATTATCAGGAAGGGAAGCATCATGGTGAGCAGGACCTGGTGAAGCCGGGCCGGACCATCCATCATGAGATCTGGGTGGCGCACACGGCGCAGCCCTGGGAAACCGACTGATTTATTGTGACTAGCGTTAACACCGCGCCTCGGCATCTGCCGGGGCGCGGTTTTTGCGTATAATCCTCCGGACCGTGGGAATACTGAAATGGAGGTGATTTCCATGGACAACGTGCCCCATCCCCGCCCTCGGCCCATGTACCCGGTGCCTGTGACCCGGGAAAACCTGGAGGCAATTTTTCAGGGGGCCGGGGATTTTACAATACGGAAGATCCGGTCCCGGGGCCAGACGATCCGGGTGTACTCCATTGATGGCCTGGTATCCAGCTCGGAGCTGTCCGATTTTGTGGTCAAGCCGCTGATGATGGCGGATGGGCCCCTGGATGGGGAACTTGCGGAGGAGCTGGTGATTTACAATGCCGTGGGTAGCCGGGTCCTGGATATGGACGATGCGGTGAGCAAGCTGGTCAACGGGTTCTGTGTGGTGCTGTTTGCGGAGGGTGATGCGGCGGCCTTTGAGGTCAAAACAGGAGAAAAACGCGGCATCTCTCAGCCGGAGGTGGAGAACACCATCAAGGGGGCCAAGGACGCCTTCACGGAGACGGTGCGGACCAACACCAGCCTGGTGCGGCGGCATCTTCGTACGCCGGAGCTGCGGCTGGAGGAGCAGGTGGTGGGCAGGCGAAGTCTTACCAATGTGACCCTGTGCTCCATTGCGGGGATCACCAACCACGCTCTGGTGGAGGCGGTGTCCCGACGGCTTGCCGAAATTGAGATAGACGGAATGTTGACGCCGGCGGCGGTGGAGGAATATTTGACCGGCGGGCGAAAAACGGCCTTTCCCTTGATGATCTTTACAGAGCGGGCGGACCGCTTCGCCTGGGGACTGCTGGCGGGACGGGTGGGAATCCTGGTGGATGGGCTGCCGCTGGGGTACTTGCTGCCCTGCACGCTGACGGATTTTTTGGAGTCTCCGGAGGACCGTGGGGGAAATTATGTGGTGGCCTCGGCGATTCGAGTGCTGCGGGCTGTCAGTCTGGCGGCGGCACTGCTGATGCCGGGGTTGTTTGCGGCCATCAGTCTGTATCATCAGGAAATGATCCCGCTGGTACTGCTGCGCGCCATTGTGGAAAGCAGGCAGTCTGTGCCGCTGTCCACGGGAGGGGAAGTGCTTTTGCTGCTGATTGCCTTTGAGCTGCTCCAGGAGGCGGGGCTGCATCTGCCCCAAAATCTGGGCCAGGCGGTGTCTATTATTGGCGGACTGGTGGTGGGATCGGCGGCAGTGGAGGCCAGCCTGATCTCCCCGGCGGCGCTGATTGTGGTGGCGGCAGCGGGGATCTGTGGGTTTGCTCTGCCGGAGCGGGACTTTGCAGATGCCGTCCGGGTTTGGCGGTTTGCCATTGCCCTTGGGGGTGTGCTGGGGGGATTGGCAGGAGGAACCATGGTGTTTATGCTGCTGCTGATTCACCTGGGGGATCTTAGCAGCCTGGGAGTGCCTTATCTCGGGGCAGACGGAGCGGGGCATGTGCTGATGCGGCCCCGATTGGTGACGGAAAAGCGACGAGATGGGAAGCTCAGCCCGTTCAATGGGAGAAATCAGAGGTGAAACCGTGAGAAAGTGGGGAATTGCCCTTGCAATTTTGCTGGGGGCGGAGCTGTGGAATTTATGGCCCTTTGAGATGCGGGATGCGGGGGAGCTGACGGTGGTGGAAACCGTAGCCGTAGAGGTCAAACGTGGGGAGCTATGGCTCTCCGCCGATGGATACACCGGCCACGGGCGCACGGCAGAACAAGCGGTGGAAAAGCTCCAGGCATCTGTCCCGGGGCAGCTGTTTTTGCGCCAGGCGCGGCGGGTGATATTTTGTCACGGGGCGGAAGAACTGTGGAGCTCGCGGAACCTGCCGGAGCAGCTACCAGTGGGGGCCAATGTCTATGGCTGGCCAGGGACCCGGGAGACGTTGGGGGATCTTTCCTTATTAAATAAAGTATTGGCCGCCAGGGAACGGCGGACGCCGCAACTGACGAATTTGGCTCAGCTGCAAAATGGGGAGCTCCTTGGGAGGCCGGCGGAGCTGCCCTTGGTGGAACAGGAGGAGATTCATGGAACGGAGAAAGGCCGCATTCGGGGCGACAGTGACCCTGGGGGCCACGGTGATGGCGGGAATCTCATGGGAGACCGTGCTCTTGGGCTGGGCGCTGGGGACGGCACTGTTATTTTTGCCGAAAAAAAGACGGAGCACATCATCAGCGGGGGCAAACCTGGGAACGATTCTTGGCGGTGTGGCGCTGCTGGCGGCGGTTTTGCAGCTGGCGGAGGGGGCGTTCCCGGAGGATTCCACATTTCCGGCTGTTTCTCTGGGATTGATGCTTTTGCTCTGGCGTGCCACAGCCAGCCAACAGCCCTGCAGAACGGTGGTGACCAATGGGCTCGGAATGTGCCTGGCGATACTCTTCGGTGCGATTTTGCTGCTTAGCCTGACGAATATATCCTGGACGGCGCTGGAGCCGAGGGAAGTGTCCTGGGGGAAATGTGGGCTGGCGATGCTGACCACGGCGCCCTGGTGGCCTCTGCGGGGTCAAATGGACAAAAAAGCCTGGGCTTGGTACGGCGGAAGCGGGGGGACCGCCGTAGGATTAAGCTGGTTGACCTTCGGAACGCTGGGACAGGGATTAGCGGAAGAAGCGACGTACCCGGTGTACTCGGCGGTGCAGACCATTCGGCTGTTTGGAAACCAATTGCGGCTGGAGGCGCTGGTCGCAGCCGCTGTTCTGATGGGGAGCTTTTGTATCCTGCTGATGGTGGGGAGCGCTGTGACCGAAAGCGTAGAGAAACTGATTCCCGGTATCAAAGGGAAGTGGGCGGCTGCGGGGATGTGCGGCGCCGCATTTCTGCTGGAGTGGGGATGGAGGAACAGTCCCTGGTGGCATAATTGGGAAATCAAGGCTATATTTTGGGTCATTTTTGGCGTGTGGGCACTATGGGTAGGGGATGCGGAAAATGTTGAAAAAAGCGAAAAAAGTAGTTGACAAAAAGGGAGGGGTGGATTATAATATCTGAGCACTTGAGAGAGCGGCCCGAAACAAGGGTCCGCAGCTCAGAATCCTTCCAAATCAAGAAAAAAGTTCTTGACAGATACGGAAGGATGTGCTAAAATAATCAGGCTG